>NZ_CP196394.1:592500-2064425 GCF_058511235.1 Aristophania sp. ESL1100
GGTAAATATTCCCAGGCCTGCCAGAAGTGACGAATGAGAAATGTTGTATGCTCTTAACGGATTGAGCATGCTTTTGGACCATTCCAGGAAATAGCTCTGGCATATAGACCGTACCCGAAACCGACACAGGTGGACTGGTAGAGAATACCAAGGCGCTTGAGAGAACGATGCTGAAGGAACTAGGCAAATTGCTCGTGTAACTTCGGGATAAACGAGACCCATATGTGGGCAACCATGTATGGGTGGCACAGACCAGGGGGTAGCGACTGTTTAGTAAAAACACAGGGCTCTGCGAAATCGAAAGATGACGTATAGGGCCTGACGCCTGCCCGGTGCCGGAAGGTTAAGAGGAGATGTGAGAGCATTGAATTGAAGCCCCGGTAAACGGCGGCCGTAACTATAACGGTCCTAAGGTAGCGAAATTCCTTGTCGGGTAAGTTCCGACCTGCACGAATGGCGTAACGACTTCCCCGCTGTCTCCAGCATCGGCTCAGCGAAATTGAATTCCCCGTGAAGATGCGGGGTACCCGCGGTCAGACGGAAAGACCCTATGAACCTTTACTGCAGCTTTGCAGTGGCATCAGGAAAATTCTGTGTAGGATAGGTGGGAGGCATCGAAGCAGGGGCGCCAGTTCCTGTGGAGCCGTCCTTGAAATACCACCCTGACTTTTTCTGATGTCTAACCGAGGCCCATTAGCTGGGTCCGGGACCCTGCATGGCAGGCAGTTTGACTGGGGCGGTCGCCTCCTAAAGGATAACGGAGGCGCGCGATGGTGGGCTCAGGTCGGTCGGAAACCGACTGTCGAGTGCAATGGCATAAGCCCGCCTGACTGCGAGAGTGACAGCTCGAGCAGAGACGAAAGTCGGCCATAGTGATCCGGTGGTTCCACGTGGACGGGCCATCGCTCAACGGATAAAAGGTACTCTAGGGATAACAGGCTGATCTCCCCCAAGAGTCCACATCGACGGGGAGGTTTGGCACCTCGATGTCGGCTCATCACATCCTGGGGCTGGAGCAGGTCCCAAGGGTTCGGCTGTTCGCCGATTAAAGTGGTACGTGAGCTGGGTTTAGAACGTCGTGAGACAGTTCGGTCCCTATCTGCCGTGGGTGTAAGAGACTTGAGAGGATTTGTCCCTAGTACGAGAGGACCGGGATGAACGAACCTCTGGTGCACCGGTTGTCACGCCAGTGGCACAGCCGGGTAGCTAAGTTCGGAATGGATAACCGCTGAAAGCATCTAAGCGGGAAACCAGCCTCAAAACTAGGTCTCATAGAGCCGTTCAAGACCAGGACGTTGATAGGTCAGGTGTGTAAGGGAGGTAACTCTCTTAGCTAACTGATACTAATCGCTCATATCTCTCACACATAAACACATGCACAGTCATCTCCTACTCAAAAACACTTCTCATAAAAATACGCACTAACACTTCTTACTCTCTCTTTACAGAGTGAGCGGGAAGACCTGGTGGCTATGGCAGGGGGATTAAACCCGATCCCATCCCGAACTCGGCCGTAAAACACCCTAGCGCCTATGATACTGCACCTTAAGGTGCGGAAAAGTCGGTCGCCGCCAGGTCCCCTCGCTCACTCTCTTTACCCACCACCGCTGCGGGGTGGAGCAGCCCGGTAGCTCGTCAGGCTCATAACCTGAAGGCCGCAGGTTCAAATCCTGCCCCCGCTTCCAATTCATCCCCCCACCTAAAAATAATACCCAAAGATTATTAAAAACGACTTCTTGTAGCGATTGTCACCACCACCCGCCGCTCCGTTACTAAACTGCCCCGCCCCAACCAGCGGATCATTCTTGCTTAAATTTACCTCACTCCAGATACGCAGTCGCTTCGACTGGTTGTGCCAGTAAATCCCTAACGTCGCTCTCTGTGAATTACGGTAGCCGCTCTGGTCCTTTAAAAAGACGTTATAGTCAGCAAATACGTCCATATCAAATGGGAATAACTTGCCTGTATTAATTGTCCGACCAATTTCTACAAAAAATAAATTGCCTTTCCCCGCTATATTATACGCAGAATCATAATCCCCAACCGTGACGGTATGTTGTCTGAAACCCTTCGGGTTTGCCGTCCCTATATCTTGCCTCGCATACAGAAATTTGGAGTGCCAGGGCCCATGTTTTGCTTTCAGACTGAAGGCAAAAGCGCGCCGTAGACCGTTCCCGTGTGTATCAAGATTATGGATCTGCGATAGCCAGAATGAGGTAGAGGCAGAAAGGTCTCCTTCTTTCCAACGGGCTAACTGATATTGAAACCGCCCAATCAGCATATTGCGTTCTACATTATGCGTGCCACCTGCAAGCGAACTGTCTGCATTCACAATATTAACGGAATAACGGGCGCTGTCTCTGCTTATCCCAAAGGCATTAGGTGCTGTTTGAGGGAAATAGCCGACTTCCACACTGTAATTTTTCCCTGTATGCGCATAATCAATCCCGACATTATAGGTTTCCTCCAGCCCGAAAACAAAGCCCATACTATTAAGGAAGGACGATCCAAAATATTGATCCTCAAAGGGAACGGTCTGTAATCCTATCGTGACTTTATCGGCTTTCCCTAATTTGGCACCGACATAGGCATACATGGGGAAACTGATCTCTCCCGGATAATCTTTATATCCGGATTTTTTCCCATACATGAAATTCCCGCCATAAAGACGATATTGCGTGGCACCATATATGATTTTTGAATCATAATTCATGGTGAAAATGAATGTATCGTAGGAGAGATGTTTGGATGTTTTCCGTTTCCCACTATTATCGACATCATTAAAGCGGAGGTCGTAACGGCCACGTATGGCACCCCCAATCTTCAGCTGGCCGGAGGGGATGACCTCCTTGTCAGATGTTGGCATTTTATCAGCTGCCGAAGGTGGCATATAAGTGGGGTCAAATTGAGGAATTGGTTTGGCTATAAAACCAGGCCAGACGATTTGAACCGGCCCTTCTTTCTCTGTTTCAGCGTGTGCATTGCTGAAGATTAACAGACTTCCTTCTATAAGGTATAAAATATGTAAAAATGATTTTGTTCTTCTTTTATGTCTTTTGCTCATACATGATAGCTTACTTAACAAATATTATCAGTTACGAATAAATAGATCGTGCATGGAAAGTCTGTTTGAAATGCACGATCTATTTGTGAGTCTTTTACTGAGACGTAGCATCCAACCAGATGGTTTTGATCTCGGTATATTGGTCATGTGCCCAGGCGGATTTATCGCGTCCTCCAAAGCCTGACTGGTTATATCCGCCGAATGGTGTGCTGACGTCGCCTTCACCGAAGCAGTTTATGGTGACAACCCCGGCCCTTATCTCGCGTGAGAGGCGCAAGGCGTTGCGTAAATTGCTTGTATAGGCTGAAGCAGCAAGGCCATAATGCGTGTCATTGGCAAGCTGGATTGCTTCATCCAGTGTGTCGAATGTTGTGACGCACAGCACAGGGCCAAAAATCTCTTCCTGAAAAAGAAGACTATCTGGTCTGACACCATCAATAATGGTTGGTTCAACATAAATATCTTTATGTGTTTTACCGCCCGTTACGATTGTGAGCTGTTCTTTTCTGGCCTCTTCAAGGAAAGATTTGACCTTCTCAAAATGCGTTTTGCTGACCAATGAGCCAAGACGGTTTTGGGGATCAAGGGGATCTCCCATTTTCCAGCCATCAAGTTTTGCACACATCTGGTCAAGAAGCGCATTTTTGACACTGCTATGAACAATCAGTCGGGAACTGGCTGAGCAATTTTCTCCCATATTCCAGAAGGCACCCGCAAGAACCTGCTCTGCAACACTTTCAATATCAATGATATCGTCCATGACAACAGCAGGGTTTTTGCCACCACATTCTAGAACAATCCGCTTCAGGTTGGATTCAGCCGCATAATGCAAAAAGCGCCGTCCGGTGGCGGTAGAGCCTGTAAAGCTGACCATGGAAATATCTTTATGCCGTCCAATCGGTTCACCCACTTCTTTCCCGCCACCAGGGACAACGTTAAAAACCCCAGCAGGAATTCCGGCCTGATGCGCCAACTCTGCAGCTCTAAGAGCCGTCAGGGTTGTTTCAAGTGCGGGTTTGACAATAATGGAACAGCCAGCTGCAAGAGAGGGGCCTATTTTCCAGGCAAGCATAAGGAGAGGGAAGTTCCAGGGGAGGACAAGGCCAACAACGCCAATAGGCTCCCGAACGACCATGGCTACGGCATTAGTGCCACTCGGAGCTGTGTTGTCATAAATCTTGTCAATCAACTCAGCATGCCAGCGGATGGTATGTATGGCTTCCGGGATATCGGTCAGTTCACATTCACTGACAGGTTTCCCGCTATCGAGACTTTCCATAACAGAAAGCTCGTGTGCATTTTCCTCAAGCAGGGCGGCAAAACGCAGAAGAATGTTTTTACGTTCTGTCGGGTGCAGGCGCCACCACCGGCCATCATTAAATGAGTCCTGGGCCGCTTTTACGGCATCATCCACATCGCTGGCATCGCAGGCAGAAATATGGCCCAGAAATTCGCCTGTGGCAGGATTGATCGTCTCGAAAACGTCCCCTGAATTAGCGGGGCGAAAAGCCCCGTTAATAAATGCCTGCTCAGGAAAAGTGACTTTTTTAGCAAGAGCTTCATATTCTGAAGCTGTTAAAACGGTTGCCATTATTTCTTTTCTCCCGTAATGGCGGCGACGTCTTTTTTCAGTTTCTTGACGATGACTTTAAGAAGCTCTTCCTGGGCATCCGTGAGAGGCTGCAATGGGGCACGAACGCCACCAGGGTTGAGACCAACCAGTTTACAACCGGCTTTGATGGACTGCACGAATTTGCCCATTTCAAGGAAGTCCATCAGAGGCATCATGGCCGTCATAATCTTGCGTGCTTTATCGAAATTTTTCTCTATGACAGCAGCTTCATAAAGGGCGATATGTTCATGTGGGATGAAGTTTGCACCCGCACAGATCCAGCTCCGGGCACCCCAGGCAAAGAATTCCAGCGCCTGGTCATCCCATCCGCAGGCCAGCTGAATTTGTGGGAATTCGCAGGCCAGCATATGAAGTTGTGAAGGCAGACCGGAACTTTCCTTGATCCCGATGATGTTCTTAGATTTTTTTGTAACGATGCTCAGGAATTCCTTACCCATCATGACGCCCTGACGGCCAGGATAATCATAAAGGACGATCGGAAGTCCCGCAGCTTTATCGACGGTCAGAACGTGATGGGCATTTTCTTCCTGAGTGGGAAGAGCATAAGGAGAAGAGCCAATCAAAATGGCATCCGCCTTGATGTCTTTGGCGCCTTTAGCGAGTGTGACACATTCTTCAGTGCGAATGGAGCCAACACCGATAATCAGTTTCGTTCTCTTGCCGATAACCTCTTTCGCATAAGCGGCAAGATCAAGCCTTTCCTGGAGGGTATGGGCGTAATATTCCCCTGTTGATCCGGCAACAACAATCCCGTGGACGCCTGAATCAATCAGGAATTCAAGGACCTCAGCATACGCTTTTTTGTTGATTTCATTATTTTTATCCAAAGGGGCGATAGCGGGAGGGAAAATACCGTCAATATTCATTTTAAAATCTCCTGACAAAACAAGGTTGAATTAAGGTTGATAAGAGGGCTGGCTTCTATTCTGGTTATGAAAGGGAAGCCGCTTCTTCCAGGCTCATTGAGCGGGTTTCGGGAGCGAGCAGGTAAGAGATGATCAGTCCCACAAATGTAATCCCGGCAGCAAAGAGCATGGTATTGCCGATGCCGATGGCATGAAGTGCGATCGGAACAAGCCATGTGCCAATGGCTGAACTTAAGGAAGCCGCCGCTGACCCCAGCCCCACAGCAGAAGCTCTGATCTCTGTTGGAAAGAGTTCATTGGGATAGACAAATTCCAGCACCTGCGCCCCACCTGTCATAACAGCGTAAGAGCAGAAGAAAATCAGGATGAACCATGAAGGGGCAGAGGGAAAAACGCCCAGAACCAGAAGAGCAATGCCTGACCAGAGGAAACTTTGGAGCAACATGGTTCTGCGTCCGATATGGTCGATCAGTTTCGTAGCGCCCCAACATCCGACGACGAAGGTTGCTGTGATGCTGATTGAACCGATAATGGTCAGGGAGCCTGTCAGTTTAAGGCTTTCCAACAAAGCAGGAACAAAGGCATATACGGCAAAAATGGGGATGACCGCGCAGGCCCAGAATGCCATGACGAAGAAAATTCTTTTGCCGTAACCGGCCTTGATGGCCTCAGAAAGTGAGAGCGCTTTTTTGCCTGAAGGCTCAGTTTCAAGGTTGCGGAGAGAGAAATCACTTCCGTAGACACGTTTGATAACGGCCTCAGCATCCTGAGGGCGGTTTTTGCTTAACAGCCAACGCGCTGATTCCGGTGCCCCGATACGGAAGGATAGAGCCGCTGCGGCGACAAGAGCAGGGCTTGCCAGTACAAATCGCCAGGCTTGTGCGCTGTGAGTGCCCAAAATGAGGTAGCCAACAACATAAGCAAGCGCCGCTCCGAAAAACCATAAAATGGACAGCATGGAAACGCGTGGGCCACGATATTTCGTCGGGATAAACTCTACGAGCAGGGAACCGGCGGCTGTATATTCAATCCCGGATGCCAGGCCTGAACAGATACGCAGACATAAAAGCGTGACGCCATTATGCACAACAAACATGAGTAGAGAGCAAATGATGATCGCAATGGGAGAGATGAAATAAAGCCGGCGACGGCCGAAATGGTCTGTCAGCATTCCCCCTGTAAAAGCCCCTATAAAGAGGCCAATCAGAGCCGCGCCTCCTATGATCCCGGACCAGGAATCACTGAGATGCAGAGCTTCCTTACTTTGAACGGCTGCTACACCAATGATGCTCATGACATAGCCAACCATAAGCCACCCTAAGGCGACTGCTATGGTAAGGCGCTGATGAAAGCCATTAACGGGCACATCATCAATAGAAACCGGTTTGTTATTAGGTTCCATAAAGAAAACTCACACATCACTGACCGATTATTCGGCCAAGAAAGAAGGTCTTTCCTCTCTGCCGGTAAGGCCTCTGATCATCTGGCGGCAGAGAGGAAAGAGCGGTTGTTTCGAGGAGTTAACTTTCCAGCCCGGCTCGGTAACTGTCCCATGCAAGGGTTGCATTGACACCGAGTGAGAGGAAAGGCTCGGGGGGCAGCTTGTTGGGGCCGGGAGAAGCAAGCAGCATATCGATCAGGTCATTGCGCTCACCGGCCAGCCAGTCTGCCAGAAGGGTTCCGGTGGCGGTTCCGCGTGTAATGCCGAGGCCGTTACAGCAAAGGGCGCCATAGACATTCGGGGCAAACTGCCCGAAATAACCTTCATGATTGCGCGACATGGCCAGATAACCACTCCAGCTATGCTCAAACTCCACATTTGCCAGCATCGGGAAACGGCGGAGGAAGGACCGACGGTGATTTTTGATGAACCGGTCCAGGCAATGAGCATTGGGGCGCCCATTGGGGTTAAAGCTGAAGCTGTTACGGACAAGAATGCGATTATCAACAGTGCGGCGGATCGTGCTGCCATAAGGACTTGCCGGAATCACGCCCCAATAAGGTTTACCACCAAGACGGCTCTGTTCTTCTTCCGTCAGAGGACGCGTCAGGCTGCCATAAAGGAAGAGGGGAATCATGGTATGTTTTAAACGTTCAATACCAAAATTCTGCCCAAAGCCATTATTGGCCAGGATAAGTTTGTCAGTAATGATGCGCCCATTACGATGGTAAAGAGTTATCTGCCCACCATAATCAATGCCAAGAATAGGGGTGTTTTCATAAAGCGTTACATTGGGAGGAAGCGTATCAGCCAGCCCTTTTACCATAGCAGAAGGCTGCACCAGAATTGTGCCGGACGTATAAAGAGCACGGCGATAGAACGATGTGCCGATGTGATCGGGGAGGTCTTTTCCTTCGATCAGCTCTGAAGGCTCGCCGATTTTTTCAAGGCCACGCTTATAGGCCTCAAGAACAGCAAGGCCTTTGCCTTCAATAGCGGCCTGATATTTACCGCAGGCGCGTAACTGACACTCAATGTTATTGTCTTCAACAGTCTGGCGGAGAATGGTCTGGCCTGTTCTGTTGAGTTTCAGGATCATTTTAGCGGTGCTCGGATCACCAACATAATCCTTGGCCCCGATATCATGAGGTAAATCAATCGCAAAGCCTGCATTACGTCCCGCAGTGCCGAAACCGACTTCTTGTGCTTCGACAAGAACAATCTGGTCTGAGGGGAAATTCTTGGCCAATTGCCGCGCTGCTGCCAGGCCAGTCAGTCCTGCCCCGATAATTGTCCAGCGTGTTTTGATATTTCCTGTTGCAGAAGGAGCCGGCTGCCTGTGGCGGCTTGTGCGAAACCACCCACAACCAGGGTCATCAGCGGGAAGAGCATTGATTTTGTGCATATGATCCTTCTTTACCCGTCTTTACTGTCTTTTGAAGGCAGATAGAGACTCCACAAAAGTGTTCAACGACGAGAAAATGAATCCATAAAGATTATTTTATGTAAATTATTTTTCTGTGAGGTAACGGTTTTTTTATAAGCTTTATTTTTATTGTCGATTATTGAGAATTGATTCTAACCATCATGAAAATAACTTAAGTGTTATTATTGATAACGGAAATTTTACTTAAAATAATAAATTATTTTTCTATTAATAAAAGAAGATTTTTAAGTAACGTTTTTTGCTAATGACACATTAGCGGGCTTTTCTTTTTTTAAATCCTATGTAAAAGACAGATTATTCATACTATAGAAATATGTATACATATATAAATTATAAATAATTATTTTCCTATAAAGGTGCATGACTCATGAAAGGGACTTTTTGTTATGCTCACTTCATGAAAAAAGTGTATTTCCTGAAAAGCGACGAACCGGCCTCTAAAGCATCCTCTTTAAAATGTAAGAAAGATGTATAAAATCAATGCCTTTTAAAATTCATCACCTGATTTTTATCCGTCTTTACAGTGCTGTCTCTGTTATGATCTGGAGGGCCTCTCAGAAGGGCAGCGCTTTGCTGCCCCGGTTTTAAAATTTAAACTCAATAGTCTGCATATACATCACGCTTTGCTGCGCTCCGACACGGCGCATGGCGTGGGAGAGAAGGATACCCTCAATATCATGGGTCCAGGCCCAGTGCGGCGCAAAATTCCATGAAAGCTGGGTGTAAGGCATGGCACCAATAAAACCGCCATGTAAATTATCCCGCCAGCTATAGATTTTACCATTGCCTCCATAAACGGCATCCTGAGTGCTTTCACGCCACATGAAGGGGACGTGCAGTTTCAGATGCAGGAAAGGATTGATGGTGAAATTGGCAATTGGACCAATACTGATCAAATTTGCAGAGGTAACGGAGAGTGAAAGATCATTGTAATTTGGCAGGGGAACAAAAGGGGCGCCAAACGTGCCAATAGCGCCATCTTTGCTACGACTTGACCCACCGGAAAACAGATCTGCCTGCACGCCAAAGCCTGGTTTCCCGGGCCAGTCAGGGCGTGTGTAGGTTATGCTGCCATTAAGAGCATAGGCACGGACCGGTCTGGTTTTTCGGTTACCCTGTGAGGGGCGGAATTCGCCACCCTGGTAAATGCCGGTCAGGTTCAGGCTGAAATTACCGATATTGCCCCATAAGCGCACACCGACATTGTCCCTGCGGGTGGAGCCTTTTTGTGTTCCGCCAATCGTGGCGGTGGGAATGGAAGCGGGAGCGCCGTTATAGAGATATCCCAGAAAAAAGACATCGGCGAACATCTGACTTTTCTTGCCCATGAATTTGAAAGAGGGAAGGGCCGTTGAGGTATAGATGCCATAAAGCCGGTTATTATAATTGGTTCCATCAGCAAAAACTCTTTTGGGAAGTTTGTTTGTCTGCATAAAGTCAAACAGGTCAACACGGAACCGTTTCCATACAGCATAACCGCGGAAACCGTCCCATGACTGCTGTACGTTCACCAGATCACGTGCTGATTGAATGGAGATCGGTGCATCCAGGAAAACCTGTCGGCCGCCGATAACACCCATTTTTGCGCCTAATAAGTGCCCTGTGATTTCCAGAATCCCTTGTTGCAGGTCCAATCTTTCACGCTGAGTGCCACTCTGATAGCCATATGTATTGGACCCTCCAGCGACTGCGTAAAGAAACTCTGTATAGGCCCTGATATGCTTTCCTATATGAAGGTCAGCGCCATACAGATTGCGCAATAGGACGCGGCTGGAATTGGTTTTGCCTGCATTGCCCATCAATGGCTGATTTTCAAAGATATAACGGAGGCGTTCTTCCCCGCTGAAGCTGATCCAGATACTGCCACTGTCATTAAGCTTGACGTATTTCAGCCTGTTAAACCAGTCAGCGTCCCGAACACTTTGCGGAGCGTTGGCAAGGGCGCTCCAATCTTCCGCCCAGCGATTTTGTCCATATCCATTAACACTTCCAAAACCGGAGGCAGCGCCTCCGGCTGCGTTAAAGACACCCCAATCTCGATGATAGAGAGCTCCTTTTACAAGTGCGTCCTTATCAGGTGCCGGCAGAACTGGGACCGGAGCAACAGGCGCCAATGGAATGGAAGCGTCTGGTGCCGCATTGGCAGAAATAACGGGCGTCAGGGCAGAGGTAAGGGCAATGCTGCTCAGGGCTATGCTGACAGTTTTCCAGTGACGCAAACGACAAGAAAAGTTTCTCATCTGAGACACCTATTGAGGGGATTATTAAAAATGGAAAATTGAATTGCCCTGACATGGCTGAAGAACGTTCTTGCCGGATGTCAGACTTTCACAGCGAGGAGCGGTTCTGCTTCGTTCCTGGTGTTGTGGAATGCGGGTGAAGCTCTTTGGATGAAGATTTTTTATTGTGGACATTTAAGCGTTCTTTATTGTCTTTTTAAGAAAATAAAGACTCCATTTAAGTTTTATAAAGACACAGAACTGAATCCACATGAATCGCATCATGTAAATATGAATCTTTTATTTAATTAGTACTTAAAAAGACTCTGCATAATGCGAGATCTATTCTTAGAATCCGTATGGTATCAGAAAGTTTACTTTAAATGACGAAAATTTTACTTATAGTATATGCAATATGTATGCCTGATTGATGACAGTATATCGGTCTTTTTTCATAAACATATATTTAAAATAATTTATAAGAATTACATAACTTCTGTATTAAGATAGTATTAAGAAGATAATTAATATTTCTGGTTACTTTATTTAGATAATTATGCAAAATAAATGATTATAAATATATCCACATACTATAAATTACTTTTAAAAGCATACCTCTCACATTCGTGATTAAGAGAGTGTGCTTGTATTTAATTTGAAATAATCGTATAATTTCTGCCCGTTTTTTAATATTTATTTTCACAATATCAGCCTTTGAGAGCGAGACACAATGAGGTTACCGGAAGTTTTAAAGCATCGTTACGCGACGAAGTCTTATGACAGGACAAAAACGATTCCAGCAGAAATATTTGCGGAGTTGATGGAAAGTCTGCGTCTGGCGCCGTCCTCTGTGAACTGTCAGCCCTGGCATTTCATTGTGGCTGATGATGAAAAAGGGAAGGCGCGCGTTGGTAAATCAACGGAAACCGCTTTCAGGACCAACCACACAAAAATCATGGATTCTTCTCATACAGTCGTTTTGTGCGCGCGTACGTCGCTGCCTGACGCGTATCTGGATGATGTATTGGCACAGGAACAGAAAGATGGCCGCTTTCCTGATGATGAGGGGCGGGAGCTTACTCATAAAATCAGAAGTGGCTTTGTAAAACTGCATGAGCAATATGGCAGCGTTTCAGCCTGGAGCCAGAAACAGCTTTATATTGCTTTGGGCACTTTGCTGCTGTCGGCTGGGTTTCTGAAAGTGGACGCAACACCGATCGAAGGGTTTGACGCTGAAATTTTCAACGAGGAATTTGGTCTGGCAGAAAAAGGTCTTACAGCCTGTGTGATTGTTACGCTGGGCTATAGAGACCAGCGTGACCCCAATGCGCATCTGCCAAAGTCCCGTTTCCCTTCGGAAATCGTTTTCTCGCGTGCGTGATGGATCAGAAAGATAAAGGCTGAAATGTTATAATCGTGCCTTTCTACCCTGTTTTGTGAGCAAAATAGAGAGAAGGGCACGGTTTTTCTAAAAAGCAGGTCACATTTTATGTTTCTATTGCAATTGAGATTGATTCTCATTTAAGGTGACTTTATCACCTTTATGAGGAGTCCTCCCAATGAGTGTTCTGCTTGTATCTGATCGTTGCTTTGTCTCGTCGCGTTCTTGTTCCTGTCTGACTTATGATGAAAAACTGGCTTTATGGACGGTGCGCCATCTTTTCGGGCCGTCAGTTCTGTTTGCCAGGCGGCAGTTTTCGCTCAGGGCTTTTTACGGGCGGGATGTCGAGCCCGTTCTTGCTCTGGCTGCGACGATTTATATCACGGGGATTAATGCGCTTTCCTCAACGACATGCAATCAAGAGGAGATCGCCCTTCTGGCTCATTTGGAAAGAGAGCAGAATCTCCAGGTTCCGCTATCTTCCGGAACGAAGAAAGAGAGGGTGGTGAGGTATGTGAGCGCCCTTCTGGCGGCCCGTGGGTGCTGGCTACCCCATTATGATATGGATATGCAGAAGGGAGAGGGTCTGTTTTTGCAGGCGGCCGAATAAGGATATGTCGGGGTCATTCTGCTTGGAAAATTTATAATCTTATAACGTCCGAAGGGCGCTAAACTCAGGAAATATCCAAAAAAACAGTCAGTTGTCAGAGAAGCGGTAAGTCTCCTGATTTCTACCGTTATTTTGCAAAAGCACTTGCCACCAGTTTTTTATCTTCTAAAAAGAGGGTGTCGATTAGGCAATGTGGGCAGAATATACAGGTGTAAAGAGAGAGATAGATTGACTCATCAGATTTATACTGTTGCAGAAGGGCTTGATCTACAGTGTGGGCAGAAGCTTGCTCCGCTTGATATAGCCTATCAGACATATGGAACGCTTTCTCCCGCTCGTGATAATGCCATCCTTCTCTGTCATGCCTTGACGGGGGACCAGTATGTCGCACAGCAACACCCCATAACAGGCAAGCCCGGCTGGTGGACGCGTATGGTCGGGCCTGGTCTGCCTATCGATACGGACAAATTTTTTGTTATATGCAGCAATGTGCTTGGTGGCTGCATGGGGACGACCGGTCCGCTTTCTATCCGTGATGAGACTGGGGAGCCCTGGGGGCCCGATTTTCCTACAATTACCATGCAGGATATTACGGAAGCCCAGGTGAAGCTGATTGATTTTTTCGGTATTCAGCGTCTTTTTGCGGTTATTGGTGGTTCAATGGGAGGGATGCAGGTGCTCTCATGGGCCGCCCTTCATCCTGACCGCGTCTTTGCGGCCATGCCGATCGCGACAGCAACCTATCAATCAGCCCAGAATATTGCCTTTAATGAAGTCAGCAGGCAGGCGATTTTTGCCGACCCTGACTGGCATGATGGTCATTATAAGGATTTTGGCGTTATTCCTGCTCGCGGGTTGGGGGTAGCTCGTATGATGGCGCATATCACCTATCTGTCTGAAAAGGCTTTAAGTCGCAAATTCGGCCGCAGGATCAGGGAAGGGACCGTCCCCCGGCAGCCGGAAGGAATGCCACTTCTTTTTAAAGGTATGTTTGAAGTCGAAAGTTATTTGAGGCATCAGGGATCCAGTTTTGTGCAGCGTTTTGATGCAAACGCTTATCTGACAATTTCCCGGGCGATGGATTATTTTGACCTGGCCGAAGATTATAATGGTGATCTGGCAGAGCCTTTTCGTCGCTCTCAAACGAGATTTTGCGTCGTTTCATTCAGTTCTGACTGGCTGTTTCCAACGTCTCAGTCACGCACATTGGTGCGGGCTTTGACGCGAGCAGGTGGGAATGTCTCTTTTGTGGAGATTGAAACAGATAGAGGCCACGATGCTTTCCTGCTGGACGAGCCTGATTTTGACCGGACAATGAAAGGCTTCCTTAAAGGGGCGGCGGATCATGCCGGCCTGTCCTATGGCCATTGTTTAGGGGGTGTCGTTCATGCGGGTTGATCAAAGATTGATAGCGGATATGATTCCCAATCGCAGTCGCGTTCTTGATGTCGGGAGCGGGGACGGGCGGTTGATCGACTATCTTTTTCATCAAAAAGAATGTGAGGCACAGGGAATCGAGATTGATATGCGCTCGGTGACCAGATCCGTCGCTCATGGTCTGCCTGTCATGCAAGGTGATGCTGACCATGATCTGGCTGATTATCCGGCAAATACGTTTGATTACGTTGTTCTGCAACGCACTCTGCAGGCCGTCGAGCGCCCCAGAGAAGTGTTAAGGCAGCTCCTGAGAATTGGGCATTATGCCATCGTTTCATTTCCAAATTTTGGTTATTGGCGGTTGCGTTGGCAGCTTTTATATACAGGACGCATGCCCATGACGCCTGTCTGGAATACGCCATGGTATATGACGCCCAACATCCATCCCTGTACTATTTATGATTTTATTGCTCTGTGTGAGGCAGAAAATTATAAAATCGAGAAATGGTGGGCAGTGAGGGAAGATGGTCGCGCCGCTTTTTTAAGCCACTCTTTGACAATGGCTAATCTGTTTGGAGAACAGGCGCTTTTTCTTCTTAGAAAGGCCTGACTTTAGATCACTCCTTATTGAAAAAATTCTTTATTTTCAAAGTAGTTAGAAAAATCTTATGGTCTATTTGAAAAATTAATTAATCAGGCTATCTTGAAGTTCCACTCAATCAGAACTAAATCAGTACTATATAAATCATTTAATTAATGCGTTGCTGCCTGTTCAGTCTGCCAACGCGCCAGGGAGTAAATATGACGGATTTTGAATCGCTTGGTCTTGCTGAGCCCATTTTAAAAGCTTTGAAGGAACAGGGTTATCAAATTCCGACTCCCATACAGGCAGAATCCATCCCGCATCTTCTTGAGGGGCGGGATCTATTGGGTCTGGCCCAGACAGGAACAGGCAAAACGGCTGCTTTTGCGCTCCCTATTCTGCATCATATCCTTGCCAGACCAAAACGCTTAAAGCCTTATGAAGTAAGAGCACTCGTTCTAGCGCCGACAAGAGAGCTTGTGTCGCAGATCGGGGATAATTTTGCACAATATGGCCGCCATATCGGGTTGCGTCATGCTGTCATTTTCGGAGGCGTCGGGCAGAACCGCCAGGTGGAAGCCCTTAAGAGGGGGGTGGATGTTCTAGTAGCCGCTCCCGGGCGCTTGCTGGATCTTGTATCTCAGGGTTTTGTTGATCTTTCCAGGACTGAGTTTGTTGTGCTGGATGAAGCCGATCGTATGCTCGATATGGGCTTCATTCATGATATCCGCAAAGTCATCAATGTGTTGCCTAAAGAGCGTCAGACGCTTCTCTTTTCTGCGACGATGCCTTCTTCCATTGAGGAACTTGCCAACTCACTGCTGAGAAATCCGGAGCATGTGCAGGTCACACCTGAATCCAGCACCGTTGATCGCATCCGCCAGGCGGTTCTCTTCGTGGATGGAGACAAGAAAAAAGAAGCGCTTCTCATGTTGGTGGATAATGACCGTGTTGAGCGGGCTGTCGTGTTTACCCTCATGAAACATGAAGCCAATAAGGTCGCTGACTATCTCAATGAGAATGGGATTTCAGCCGCAGCGATCCACGGGAATAAATCCCAGGGGGCCCGTGAACGTGCCATGAGCGGTTTCCGTGATGGAAGTATAAAGGTTCTCGTTGCAACAGATATTGCAGCGCGTGGAATTGACGTTGATGAAGTCTCTCACGTGTTTAACTATGATCTGCCAAATATTCCTGAATCCTATGTTCACCGGATTGGTCGTACGGCTCGTGCGGGTCGTGAAGGGTGGGCGATTACCCTTTGTGAGGCAGAGCAGAGAGCGTGGTTGCACGATATTGAGCGGCGGATTGGCAAGGGTGTCCCTGCCATCACCAATCATCCTTACCATTCTGAAGAGGCACGTCTTTCAACCATGCGCCCACCTGTTCTGGGAGGCGGTCGCCGTCAGGGGCGTCGTTCAGATCGCGGGGCAGGCAGAGGGCAGGCTTCCAGAAGAACGGACAGACATTCTTCTCAGGGCAGCAGACGCAAGTTTTCACGCTGAATTTAACGGCGTTCTAATTTTCGGACATCCGCTTTCAGGGAGTCAAAAACTGTCTCCCTGAAACAAGCGTGTTACTGATGGACAGGAGTCTTTCATGAGTGATCTTGCTGTGGCCTCTCCTTTGATGTGGGGACATGGGGCTGTAAAGTTCGACATTTTTATTGAGCCGACCTGTCCTTTTTGTGTGCGTACTCTTCGCAAAATAATGCCTCTGCTGTCTTTAGTGGGGGAGGAACGTGTCACGCTGGAGCTTCATATTCATTCTCAGCCGTGGCATTTATTCTCCGCTATTGTCAGTCGCGCCGTTCTGGCTGCTGCAACATTGACTGACGGGAGAGACCAGGCCTGGAAAGTTCTTCAGGCAATTGCTGACCACCGGGAGGAATTTGAATTTCTTCATCATTCCTCCGGACCTAATATGGACGTAACACCTCGTGAGGTTCTCAGAAAACTTGAGGATTATAGCGGTGTGTCTTTACAGAAAGCCTTTGAATCAGACGAAGTAACAAAAGCCATAAAACGTCATGCCAGATTTTCCCGGCAGAATGGTATTCACGTTTCTCCAACTTTTATGATTAACGGCCTGATAGATGACCGGTTCAGTAGTGGCGAAGATATTGCTGAGTGGGGATCTCGCCTTATTTAAAATTAATTAATATTTATAGTATTGATGGATTTTATATATGTCATTTAATGAACTGGCTGTCATTTTATGTGTTGATACAGCTTATACACGTTATGACTTTTGCAGATATTGCTAATTTTATTTTAAAATGGAATGTATTCTATTTTGATCGTGCGTGGAATGTTCTACTTAATTATGCGGAATCCGTCTCTGATATTACTGAAAGTGATCCATCTCTGCAATTTTGCTTAAATAACTCCAATGTAATTCGTTGTGCCGCTAGACTGAAACCTTGAAAGGGGGCTGTAGTGCAAATATATATATCGACAGAAATTGGCTCATAGAGATTCACTCATTTTAGAATTATAAATTAATGATTTTTTTGAAATGGAAATATTATAATATTCGGAGGAATTGCCATGGATATAACGCCTGTTATTGTAGCTTTTGACCGGACTTATTATATTCCGGGTCTGGTTGCAATAAAATCCATGCTCGATCATATTTCTGATAAAAGCCGTATAGAAATATTTGTCTTCCATAATAATCTTTCCCGTTCTTTTATTTCAGCCGCTGAAAAAATTATTCTATCATATGGGTGCATGGTTACATTTATTGATGTATCTCATGCTTTTGATGATATCAGCTGCAAAAATGGGGTGCCTAAAGAGCTATATTATTCGCTTTTGATCCCGCAATATTTTAAATCTTATCATAAAGCAATTAAACTTGATGTTGATATGCTTTTTAGGGATGATATTTTAAAGATTATTGACGCATTACCTGAGGATAAAAAAATCGGCGCAGTTCGATGCGTTTTTCGTCAGTATACAAAATATGGCGATTTTTGTGATTTCAGGCGAATTACGTTAGAGACTGGTATCCGCAATGTTGATCATTATTTCAATGGTGGCATGGTTGTCTTTAATAATCGTCTGATTACTGATCAGGAGCGCTCTGATTGTATCAGTCTGATCAGTCGGCACTGGCATTCAAATGAGGAAATGATCCTGAATTATGTTTTTCAGGATTCACTGCATCTTTATTCCCTGAGGTGGAATTTCCAGATCGAGCTTGAATGTGAGCCGTCTTCCTCTTTTTCAGAATTTATCAGGGA
Source organism: Aristophania sp. ESL1100 (assembly GCF_058511235.1). Lineage (NCBI taxonomy): Bacteria > Pseudomonadati > Pseudomonadota > Alphaproteobacteria > Acetobacterales > Acetobacteraceae > Aristophania > Aristophania sp. ESL1100. Next base: position 610,369 of record NZ_CP196394.1, read on the forward strand.
GGATATGGATAAAAGCCGCGACGATATGGCTGTATGTCATTTTATAGGACCGGCAAAGCCGTGGGGTAATTTTGCCTTTACAGACAAGGCTCAGGCTCTGCTTGAAGAATATAGAAATGTCACCAGGCAGGTTTTGCGTGATATCGAAAAAGCGTCTGCTTCTGTTTTGTGTGGTCCTATGTGGCATAAAATGGAAAATTTTTAGGACTTATCTTTAGTGCTGATTATGTGATTTGAAAAAATAGAAGCGAGATTGACCAGAATGAAATTCTGTATTGTCGGTGCGGGTTTTAGTGGCGTTGTTCTTGGTCATCACCTTTCTCGAAAAGGACATGATGTTGCGCTAATTGATGAACGCTCTCACGTGGCTGGGAATTGTCATACGTCGCGTGACGAAAATACCAATGTCATGATCCATCATTACGGCCCACATATTTTTCACACCAATCATAAGGAGGTGTGGGATTATGTCCAGCAATTCGGGAAGTTCAGGCCTTATATCAACAGGGTTAAGGCAATCTCTCAAGGGAGGGTTTATACTCTTCCTGTCAATCTTCTGACCATTAACCAGTTTTTCCAAAAAGTAATGGGCCCCGAAGAGGCGAGGGATTTCATTCGGGCCAAGGCGGATCCGTCAATCGTCCGTTCCGCCAATTTTGAAGAGCAGGCACTCTCCATGATCGGCCGGGAGCTTTACGAGGCTTTCTTCAAGGGGTATACGCGCAAACAATGGGGCATGGACCCTGTTAATCTGCCAGCGTCTATTTTAAAGAGACTGCCGGTCAGATTTAACTATGATGATAATTATTTCAGTCATCCTTATCAGGGAATTCCTGAAAATGGTTATAGTGATGTTGTTCAGAATATCATCAATGACTCGCGTCTGAAATTGCATCTCAATACGACATTTGAAGACTATAATAGGGATCATGATTTCGATCATGTCTTTTATACAGGGCCGATAGATCGTTTCTTCAATTTTTCCTGCGGGCGTCTAGGGTATCGCACGCTGGATTTCGAGCGCTTTGAAGGCGAGGGGGATTATCAGGGAACGGCTGTCATTAATTATTGTGACGAGAGCGTGCCTTATACCCGTATCGCTGAGTATAAGCATTTTACGCCGTGGGAACTGCCTTCTCTGGAAAAGACGGTTTATTTCCGTGAATATAGCCGCCTGGCAAGAGAAAAGGACACGCCTTATTGTCCCATAAGGTTGGCAACTGAAACGAAAATGCTCAATGATTATATTTCATTGGCAAGGCAAACGAAAAACGTTTCATTCCTGGGGCGCCTTGGCACTTACAGATATCTGGATATGGACGATACAATCCTGGAAGCCTTGAAGGCATGTAACGTCATTGATGAAAGAGTGAAAGCAGGGGCAGAGATGCCCGTATTTTTTTCAGAGATATAAATTTAGAACGCTAAGATCTATGTGCCAGACTTCTGTCTGGCGGAGAGGGTGGGATTCGAACCCACGGTACGCTATTAACGTACGGCGGTTTTCAAGACCGCTGCCTTCAACCACTCGGCCACCTCTCCGCAACTCGCTTGGAGTGAAACTGCATAAACCCGAAAAAGAAGGCCGCGTCAAGTGGTTATTAACGCTTGACCCAAAAGATTTCTCTCTCTAGAAAGAAAAAAGTTTTCGGACACGTCACTCCGCGAGGGTTCGCGCAGTGGCGCGTTTGTTGTGGAATAAAGGTTTAATCGTGTTCGAGCAACTTTCCAGCAGAATGTCCCGTGTTTTTGAAGGTCTTTCCCGGGGAGGGAAACTTTCAGAAGCTGATGTCGCTGAGGCCATGCGTGAAGTTCGTCTGGCCATGCTGGAAGCCGACGTTGCTCTGCCTGTTGTTCGTTCCTTTGTTTTCAATGTTAAAGAGAAAGCCGTCGGGGAGCAGGTGCTCGAAGGGGTCTCCCCGGGTCAGGCTGTTGCCAAAATCGTCAATGATGCCTTGATCGAGGCTTTGGGTGGTGCAGGCGCTGTTCCACTTAATCTGGCTGCTGCTGCGCCAGTGCCTCTGCTTATGGTAGGCTTGCAGGGTGCTGGTAAAACAACAACAGCCGGCAAGCTTGCTTTGCGTATTGCAGGGCGTGAGCGCAAGAAAGTCCTTCTGGCGAGCTTGGACGTGCAGCGTCCTGCCGCTCAGCTTCAGCTTCAGCAATTGGCTCAGCAGGCAGCCGCTCTTACAGAAGGCCGTGTTGTGTCGCTCCCGATTGTGGCGGGACAGCAGCCGGTTGACATTGCTCGCCGGGCGCTGGATTCTGCAAAACGTGAGGGATTTGACGTTGTCATCCTTGATACGGCAGGGCGTCTGGCGATTGATGAAGCTCTGATGAATGAAGTGCGCCAGGTGCGTGATGTCGCGAACCCGGCAGATACGTTGCTGGTTGTTGATGCCATGACCGGTCAGGATGCTGTGAATACCGCACAGGCCTTCAAGGATCAGGTCGGTATCACCGGTGTTGTCATGAGCCGAATGGATGGCGATGCCCGCGGTGGTGCGGCTCTGTCCATGAAAGCGGTTACAGGCGCACCGATCAAGTTTACGGGTTCAGGTGAAAAGCTGGATGCTCTTGAGGAGTTTTATCCCGAGCGTGTTGCCGGGCGTATTCTCGGCCTGGGTGATATTGCTGGGCTGGTTGAAAAAGCCTCAGAGCAGCTGGATCAGGAAGAAGGCGAGCGTGTTGCAAAGAAGATGCTCGCCGGCAAGTTTGATCTTGATGATTATGTCTCGCAGATCAATCAGATCAATAAACTTGGATCTATTTCAGGAATTCTGGGTATGTTGCCCGGAATGGGGAAATTGAAAGAGAAGCTTGAGGGGAAGAATATCGATACGTCGATTTTCAACCGCCATAAAGCCATTATCTCTTCCATGACCTCAGAGGAACGCAAAACGCCAGGTATCATCAAAGCCTCGCGTAAAAAGCGTATAGCAGCAGGTTCCGGCACGACTGTGCCGGAGGTTAACCGGTTGCTCAAGCAGTTTGATGAGATGTCCACCATGATGAAGCGTATCAGTAAAATGGGTCTTTCAGGCCTGATGCGTGGCATGGGGGGCGCTGGCGGACTGGGCAATCTTATGAAAGGGATGGGGCCGCAAGGTGGTCGTCCTCCTTTCCAATAAGAACCGGATAGAGCCGTTAGTGAAGTTTTTTGTTAGTCAGGAGTCATTATGAGCCTAAAAATTAGATTGGCCCGTGCAGGGGCAAAAAAACGCCCTTATTATCACATTGTTATTGCTGACAGCCGCAGCCCGCGCGATGGTCGTTTTATCGAGAAAGTCGGGGCCTATAACCCTATGCTTCCTTCCGAGCATGCTGACCGCGTGAAGCTCAATGATGAGCGCATCAAGCACTGGCTGTCACAGGGTGCACAGGCGACAGATCGCGTTGCTCGCTTCCTGGGTAATGCCGGTCTTGCTCCTAAATTTACCTATAATGAGCAGCCTAAAAAGTCCGCTCCTGGCAAAAAAGCTCAGGAACGTGCAGCAGCAGCGGCCGCTGCTGCCGGGGAAGCCGCTTAAGGTTTTCCCTGAGCGCCTGAATGGAGCATAAATCCTTGTCGCGTTTCCCGTCTGACCAGAAGATCCATATCGCTACGGTAGGTCGCCCTCATGGGGTGAAGGGCCTTGTGCGCCTTCATGCCGTGATGGAAGAGCCGGATCTGCTGGAAGGGCTTGACCCTGTCTTTGACGATCAGGGCCAGAAATGGAGCGTGCAATGGAAATCTCAGGGTGTTGCAGCTTTAACTGATGAACAGGGTTTCGCTTTGTCAGATCGGACCGCAGCGGAAAAAGTCGTTAATAAGCGGCTTTATACGTTGAGGTCGTCTCTTCCGCCCGTGGAAGAGGAAGATTTTTATCATATTGATCTGGTCGGGCTGAAAGCCATTTCTCCTGAAGGAGAAAAGCTGGGACGGGTAACATTTGTCCATGAATACGGAGCAGGAACAAGTCTGGAGCTTGATTCCGGTGCTCTTGTACCTTTTACCAAAGCCTGTGTGCCAAGCATTGATCTTGAAAAAGGGGAATTAGTAATGATTTTCCCTGATGAGATTGAGGTTGAAGGGGACCTGGCGGGGGAAGTGCAGGTGCGCACGTGACGTGGCAAGCTGATATCATAACTCTTTTTCCCGAGATGTTCCCGGGGCCTTTGGGTTTTTCTCTTGCAGGGCGCGCCTTGCAGGAGGGGACGTGGTCTTGTCAGGTTCATGATCTCCGTCCTTATGGACTGGGGAAACATCGTGCGCTTGATGACACACCTTTTGGCGGCGGTGCTGGTATGGTCATGCGCCCGGACGTTCTGGCCCATGCCCTTGATGACGTTACGAAGTGTGATGGGGCAAAGCGTCCTGTCATTTATCCAACGCCGCGTGGCAAGCGGGCGACACAGAAAGATGTGGCTCGTTTTGCCGAAGGGGCAGGGGTTGTGATTCTTTGTGGACGTTTTGAGGGTGTTGATGAACGTGTATTGGAAAAATACAATGTTCAGCAGCTTTGCCTTGGCGATTTTGTCCTTTCCGGGGGAGAAATACCGGCCTTGGCCTTTCTGGATGGCTGCGTGCGTCTGCTGCCAGGTGTGATGGGGTCGTCTCTGAGTGGCGAGGATGAAAGCTTCTCTGACGGGTTATTGGAATATCCCCAATATACACGACCAGCGGAGTGGGAAGGGGTCTCGGTTCCATCAGTTTTATTGTCAGGACATCATGGGGATATTGCCCAGTGGCGTCGAAAAGAATCAGAGATTGTCACGCGTGAGCGTCGTCCCGATTTATGGGCAGCTTACAGTCGGCAATCCTTATCGTGAATGAGTGTTAGGAGTTAGGTTAATGAACATTGTGCAAGAGTTTGAAGCACGCGAAATAGAGCGTCTTTCTGCCCTTCGTGGCGTGCCGGAATTTGAAGCTGGCGATACTGTGCGCGTTGGTGTGCGCGTTGTTGAAGGAACACGTGAACGTGTTCAGTCTTATGAAGGTGTTGTGATTGCCCGTTCAAACCGCGGAATCAACAGCAACTTCACAGTGCGTAAAATCTCCAATGGTGAGGGTGTGGAACGTGTTTTCCCACTTTACTCTCCTTCTATTGCTGAGATTGAAGTTGTTCGCCGTGGTAAAGTCCGTCGTGCGAAGCTTTATTACCTGCGTGGACGCTCTGGTAAGTCTGCACGTATTGCAGAACGTCCCAGAGATGTTAATAAAGCAGATGCAAATAAAGGCGGAGAAGCCTCCGCTTCTTAATATGGGAGATATGTGAGAATGCAGAATTCGTCATCCCCCCGGACTCTTTATGATAAAGTCTGGGACGATCACGTTGTCAAAACGCTCGAAGACGGGACCTGCCTTCTCTATATTGACCGTCACCTTCTCCATGAGGTGACAAGCCCGCAGGCTTTTGATGGCTTGCGGGCCGCCCACCGCAAGGTGCGGCGCCCTGATGCGACGATGGCCGTGGCGGACCACAATGTGCCGACAAGTGACCGTTCTCTTCCGATAGAAGATCCCAAAAGTCGTTTTCAGATTGAGACACTCGAAAAGAATGTCAAAGAATTTCATGTCCCTTATTTTGCCCTGAATTCTGACGATCAGGGGATCGTCCATGTTGTCGGACCGGAGCAGGGGATCAGCCTTCCTGGTATGACGATTGTCTGTGGTGACAGTCATACGTCAACACATGGAGCCCTGGGCTCTCTGGCCTTTGGGATTGGCACGTCAGAAGTCGAGCATGTTCTGGCAACGCAGACCCTTCAGCAGAAACGTGCAAAAAATATGCGCGTGAATGTTGAAGGCGAAGTTGGCCCGGGTGTGACGGCCAAAGATATTATGCTGGCAATTATCGGCAGATTAGGGACTGCTGGCGGGACGGGGCATGTCATCGAATATGCAGGCTCAGCTGTCAGGGCGCTGGATATGGCAGGGCGGATGACGCTCTGCAATATGTCCATTGAGGCAGGAGCGCGTGCCGGCATGATTGCCCCTGATGAAACGACTTTTAACTACGTAAAAGGTCGTCCCTTTGCTCCGAAGGGTGAAGCGTTTGAGGATGCCGTTTCTTACTGGAAGACGCTGGCCAGTGATGAAAATGCTGTATTCGACGCCGAAATTACGCTTGATGCGGCTGAAATTCAGCCCTCAGTGACATGGGGAACAAGCCCTGAAGATGTTTTGCCGATTACAGGCACAGTGCCTGCCCCGGAGGATTTTGCAGACCCTGCAAAAGCAGAGCGTACACGCCGTGCTCTGAGTTATATGGGGCTTGAGGCAGGTCAGCCTATTGCAGGCACACCGGTTGATGTTGTGTTTATCGGTTCCTGCACGAATAGCCGTATCGAAGATCTGCGTGTGGCTGCTGATCTTGTTAAGGGCCATAAAGTCGCAGAAAATGTGCGGGCGATGGTTGTTCCTGGTTCAGGGCACGTTCGCAAGCAGGCTGAAGCAGAGGGGCTGGATAAAATTTTCCTTGATGCCGGGTTTGAGTGGCGTGAGGCAGGGTGCTCCATGTGCCTCGGTATGAACCCCGATCGTCTGAAGCCTTATCAGCGTTGTGCTTCAACATCCAATCGTAATTTTGAAGGCCGGCAGGGCCCTAATGGCCGCACGCATTTATGCTCGCCAGCCATGGCGGCTGCCGCTGCTGTTACGGGCACGCTCTGTGATCCACGGACACTTCAAAGGGAGGGCGTATAATGGAAAAATTTACAACCCTGACGACGATTGCAGCTCCTCTGCCGAAAGAAAATATCGATACAGACCAGATCATTCCGGCGCATTTTCTGAAAACAACGCAGCGCACAGGTCTCGGCAAGCATCTTTTCGCAGCACAGCGTTATAATGAAGATGGCAGTGAAAACCCGGATTTTGTTCTCAATAAACCAGCCTATCGCAAGGCGGGTATTTTGATCACACTCGATAATCTGGGGTGCGGGTCATCGCGTGAACATGCCCCCTGGGCGTTGCTTGATTTTGGGATCAGATGCGTTATTGCGCCTAGTTTTGCGGATATCTTCCATAATAACTGTTTCAAAAACGGTATTTTGCCGATCAAACTCCCCCGCGAGATTTGCGAAAGTCTGATGAAAGATGCCGAAGCGGGTGCCAATGCCCGCTTTACGATAGACCTTGAAAATCAGGTTATTATTCGCCCCGATGGTGAGAAGGTTCAGTTCGAAATTGACCCTTTCCGCCGGCAGATCCTGCTTGAAGGGCTGGATGATGTTTCCCAGACCTTGCAGTATGCGCAGGATATTACCTCATTTGAAGAACGGCCCTCCCGGTCATGGATTCCCTCTACTGAGCAAGAAAAGGCATAATCATGGCACATAAATTATTGCTTTTACCAGGTGATGGCATTGGCCCGGAAGTGATGGTTCAGGCTCTCAGATTACTGCAATGGTTGCAGGATCATCGTGGTCTGGAGGTTGAGCTTGATAAAGACCTGGTTGGCGGGGCATCACTGGCCGTTCATGGTGTGCCTATTCGTGATGAGGTGATCGCCAAGGCAAAAGCGGCTGACGCTGTTTTATTTGGCTCAGTTGGCGATCCTCAGTGGAAAGATGTGCCCTTTGATCGCCGTCCTGAGGTGGCCATCCTGCGTTTACGCAAGGATCTGGAGCTTTATGCAAATCTACGTCCTGCCAAGCTTTTTGACCCGCTCCTTTCTGCTTCGGCCTTAAAGCCGGAAGTGGTGCGTGGGCTGGATCTTCTGATCGTGCGTGAGAGCGTTGGTGGCATTTATTTTGGTGAACCAAGGGGTATTGAGACCCTGCCAGATGGTACGCGCAAAGGGATCAATACAGAAGTTTACACCACCCCGGAAATTGAGCGTGTAGCCAGAGTGGCGTTTGACCTGGCGCGCCTGCGTCAGGGGCGGGTGTGCTCAGTTGAAAAATGCAACGTCATGGAAAGTGGCCTGCTTTGGAAAGAGGTGGTGACGGATTTGCACCGCCGTGAATATCAGGACGTGGAACTGTCTCACATGTTGGCTGATAATTGTGCCATGCAGCTTGTCAGGGCGCCGCGTCAGTTCGATGTGATTGTAACGGGCAATCTCTTTGGTGATATCCTTTCTGATCTCGCTTCCATGCTGACAGGCTCATTGGGGATGTTACCGTCTGCAACGCTGGGCAATGAATCAGGCAATGGTAAAAGGGCGGCACTTTATGAACCAATTCATGGAAGTGCTCCTGATATTGCCGGCAAGGGTATTGCCAACCCTCTGGCACAAATTCTCTCTCTTTCCATGCTGTTGCGTTATTCCCTGAAGAGAAGCGATGATGCTGATCTGATTGAAAATGCCGTTTCGAAAGTGCTTGAATCAGGCTTGCGGACAGCCGATATCGCCTCAAAGGGTGAAGAAGCTGTCAGCACTGAAGAAATGGGGCAGGCTGTTCTCAAGATGATGAGTGAACTGGCCTGAGTTTGTTAACTTTTGGTTCTTTATCAAGATGTGATTGTCAGAGGTTATAATGTCACTTGTCGCGGATCGGATGAACCGGATTCTTCCCAGTCAGACAATCGCTATTACCCAGAAAGCGCGTCAGCTTAAGGCTGAAGGCAAGGATATTATCAGTCTCTCCGCAGGGGAGCCTGATTTTGATACGCCGGATTTCATCAAGCAGGCAGCTATTGACGCGATTGTGCGGGGCGAGACGAAATATACCGATGTTGCAGGTACGCAAGCTGTCAGGCAGGCTGCGGCTGACAGGCTCAATGAAGATTTCGGTCTTGATTACCGCAAAGAGGAAATCTGCGTTTCGACAGGTGGCAAACAGGTTATTTATAACGCCATGACCGCCAGCCTCAATGCTGGTGATGAAGTGGTTATTCCCGCACCAGCATGGGTCTCCTATCCTGATATTGTCCGTCTGGCTGATGGTGTTCCTGTTATTGTGCAGACCCGGCCTGAAAATGGCTTCCGCCTCACGGCAGAGCAATTGCGTGCCGCTATTACTGAGCGGACCAAATGGTTCATTTTATGCTCTCCCTGTAATCCGACCGGAGCCGCCTATTCTGAAGAGCAGTTAAAAGCTCTGACAGACGTCCTGCTTGATTATCCTGATATCTGGATCCTGACGGATGATATCTACGCCAAGCTGATTTATGATGGGCGGGTTTCCAAAACCATTGTGCAGGTTGAGCCGAAACTGAGAGAGCGTACTGTCACCATGAATGGTGTCAGCAAGGCTTATGCCATGACGGGCTGGCGCATTGGTTTTTCAGCAGCGCCGGAAGCGTTTACGAAACAGCTGATAAAATTACAGGGGCAGAGCACAAGCAATCCCTGCTCAATTGCTCAGGCTGCTGCCTGTGCGGCTTTATCGGGGCCACAGGATTGTATCAGCGAGATGGTGGCTGTTTATCAAAAGAGGCGTGACCTGGTTGTCTCCAGACTCTCAGGCATTGCCGGGCTGGAATGTAATAAGCCTGAAGGGGCCTTTTACGTTTTTGTCTCGATTAAAAACCTGATCGGCAAGCAAACCCAAAAGGGAAAAACACTGACAAGCTGTGAGGATTTTGTTACGTCCCTGCTGGAAGAAACAGGCGTTGCTGCTGTGCAGGGAGCCGCTTTTCTGACACCGGGTTATTTCCGCATTTCCTACGCAACCAGCACAGAATTGCTGGAAGAAGCCTGCGTTCGTATAAAAAGTTTCTGTGAAAGTTTAAAGTAATGTTTCGTCCTGCTACCCGCGTTTCCTCTCTGCCATCTCCTGCAACGATTGCTATGGCAGCGCGGGCCAGGGATTTGAAATCAGAGGGAAAGCCTGTTATTTCTCTCGCTCTTGGACAGCCTGATTTCGCATCCCCTGAGGAGGCATTGGAGGGCGCTATTGCAGAGGTGAAAGCAGGACACACAGGTTATCCACCGATCCCGGGTCAGAAGTCTCTTCTTGAAGCGATTGCGCATAAATTCAAGCGTGATAACGGGTTGGACGTTTCCTTATCTCAGCTGATGGTTGCCAATGGTGGAAAGCAGATCATTTTTGATGCCTTTATGGCCTCTATCGAAGAAGGTGACGAAGTCATTGTTCCTTCTCCTTATTGGGTCAGCTATCCGTTGATTGTGCAGATGTTTGGGGGACATCCGGTTGAGGTTCCCTGTCGTGAAGAGGATAAGTTCCGTCTCAAGGCGGAAGCGCTGGCAAAGGCGATTACACCTAAAACGCGGTGGGTCGTTCTGAATTTCCCCAATAATCCGACCGGTGCTATTTTAGAACAATCTGACCTTGAGGAACTGGCCGAAGTACTGCGTAAAGCGCCTCATGTCATGATTATGAGTGATGAAATCTATGAACATCTGACTTTCTCAGGAAAGCAGCATGTTTCTCTGGCAAAAATTGCTCCTGACCTTGCAGATCGTATTCTGACAGTCAATGGAGTCAGTAAGGCTTATGCCATGACGGGTTGGCGTGTCGGTTTTGCCTGTGGACCGGAAGCTTTAATCAAGGCGATGATTAAAGTGCAGGGCAATATTTCTTCAGGAATCTGCACTCTGGCACAAGGGGGAGCCCGCGCGGTTCTGACGGGTTCTTTGGAAAGCGTGCATGCCATGAGGCGCGTCTATGAAGAACGGCGTGATCGTGTTGTTGGGTTCTTGCGTACTATTCCAGAGATCAGTTGCGCTGTGCCGGATGGGGCTTTTTATGTGTTCCCGGGCTTTGCAGCATTAATGGGGAAAAAATCAGCCTCTGGACGCGTGCTCAAAAATGATGTCGATCTGGCAGAGGCTTTGCTGGAGGAGCAGTATCTGGCAACGGTTCCAGGTTCAGCCTTTGGGAGAGGGCCTCATTTGCGTCTCTCCTTTGCCGCGTCTGATGCAGAACTGACAGAAGCGTGTGAGAGATTGAAGCGCTTTGTATCGGGCTGCTTGTGAAGCCTGAGCCACGTGACGTCACAATTTTAGCGACATTATTGCGGACAATATCGCTTGTCACCTTAACGGTGATCTTTATTCTTATTGCAAGGATATGGCACCCGGCTCAGCATCTGGTGCAGCTTATGGTGGGATCCGAGCTATGGCTGCGTCTTTATAGTCTGTTTCACGTCGAAACAGCTTTGGGGCGCGAGCAGCTTCTTTTGAGCGCTATTATTATAGTGTGTTTCTGTCTGGCTTTGGCGATACAGCTTTTATTTCTGCTCGTTAAAAGATGTGTTTTTCCCCAAGGCGGCACTGGCCACAACCAGCCAGGACAGAATTAGCAGGGTTCCGCCCAGGGGCGCGAGCGGTGCATGATGAATAACCCCGAAGCTGAGCAGGCTGACCGAAATGGAAAAGAGAAGGGTCCCCACGCACATAAGCCCGCATGCCAGACACTGGCGCACAGGATGGAGAAAGCCTTTATAAAGAGGAAGGCTGCATAGGGCGATCCCGTGCCAGAGGAGCATATTGGCAGCGTTATTAAGGAAGTCACGACCGTGAGGTTCCATAAAAACTTTGGCGGGGAGGTGGGCTGTCAGAGCCTGAAGGACAACACCGATTGCGGCAAAAAGAGCGCCCAGAATAAAACAGATTTTCAGGAATGTTTCTTTTTTCATGCTGTCTGCTCACCTGCACAGGAAAGAAGGGACCAAAGCTTATAGCTTTGAGAATACATAAAAACCCGCCGGTTTAAAACGGCGGGTTCTCACGAGTTTCCAGGCAGAGGAGCTCCCTGCTTTTGGTCACATTCTACACTTTACGGGTCGGGGCACCATTGGCAACGTAATAAGGGGCCGTGGAGCGCGGTAAAGGTTTACGCTCACGGATGACGTCAGCCAGTTTTTCCGCGATCATAATGGTAGGTGCGTTCAAATTGCCCGTTGTAATACGTGGCATGATGGAGGCATCCACAACGCGGAGACCTTCCATACCATGCACTTTGCCGTCACGGTCAACCACTGCCATATCGTGATACCCCATCGCATTGCTGCAGGAAGGGTGATAGGCCGTTTCAGCACGGCGGCGGACAAATTCATCGAGCTCGCTATCAGATTGCAGGTCAGCCGTTGGAGAAATTTCGGCGCCGCGATATTCATCCAGGGCGGATTGTGCAAAGATTTCACGTGTGATGCGGATCCCGGCCCGGAATTCACGCCAGTCATCGGGGTCTGACATATAGTTGAACAGGATGCTGGGATGGGCATTCGGGTTCTTGGTTTTCAGATGAATTCGTCCACGGCTTAATGAGCGCATGGAGCCGACATGGGCCTGGAAGCTATGCACCTGGATCGGATCCGTCCCATTGTAATTCACAGCGACGGGCAGGAAGTGATACTGGATGTTCGGCCATTCGAAATCTTCGTGAGAGCGAATAAATCCACCTGCTTCAAATTCATTTGAAGCCCCAATACCCTTACCGAGGAAGAGCCATTCTGCGCCAATTTTCGGTTTGTTATAGAAACGTGCTGCGGTTGCCAGTGTCACAGGTTTTGTGCATTTCCACTGCATATACATTTCAACATGGTCCTGCAGGTTGGCACCCACGCCAGGGATATCCGCCACGACAGGAATATCGAGACTTTTCAGCAGGTCTGACGGCCCAACACCGGAGCGCTGCAGGATCTGCGGAGAGGCGATGGCACCACCACAGACAATGACTTCCTTGCGGGCATAAGAAATATTCACGTCGCCCTTCTGGAGCCAGCGCACACCGACAGCACGCTTGCCATCAAACAGGATGCGATCGGTCACAGCATGTGTTTCGACAGTCAGTGTATCGCGTTTACGGGCATTATCGAGATAACAACGTGAGGTTGAGCAGCGACGGCCAAACGCCGTTGTGGTCCGGTCCATCGGGCCGAAACCTTCCTGCTGATAGCCATTTAAATCTTCTGTGCGCGCATAACCCGCCTGAACGCCCGCTTCAACCATGGCATGGAACAGGACATTATTGCCGTTTTTTGGCGTTGTGACATGCAGCGGGCCTTCATCGCCATGATAGGCATTTCCGCCAATGTCACGCGTTTCGGCTTTTTTGAAATAGGGCAGGCAGTCAAGGTAGCTCCAGTTTTCGAGCCCATCCATTTTGGCCCAGTTATCGTAATCAAGGGCATTGCCACGAATATAGCACATGCCGTTGATGAGCGATGACCCACCGAGCCCTTTGCCGCGGCCACAATCCATGCGGCGATTATTCATATGTGGTTCGGGATCTGTGGCATAAGCGTAGTTATACCGTTTGCCCTGCAGCGGCATGGAGAGAGCTGCTGGCATTTGCGTGCGAAAATCGAACCGATAATCAGGACCGCCTGCTTCCAAGAGAAGAACAGTCGTGCCAGCATCTTCGGTCAGACGCGCAGCCAAGACGCTGCCGGCAGAACCGGCACCGATAATGATATAGTCATATTCCTGTTTAATGGACATAATATCCTCCTGATGCATCGGTTTTCCAGATTTTCGCGATGCAGATTCACACATGCACTCTTCGTGTCATCAGAACACTGAGGCAAACTCTCCCAACTCGACCTGAATGGATTTCAGCTGGGTATAATGAGCAAGCGTGGCCAGTCCGTTTTCACGGCCGATCCCCGATTGTTTATAGCCGCCGACGGGCATCGGAGCGGGTGACTCACCCCAGGTGTTGATCCAGCAGATTCCGGCCTCCAGGCGATGGATGACAGAGTGAGCAAGCGAGATGTCCCGCGTTACAACACCCGCTGCGAGGCCGTAGGTCGTGTTATTGGCACGGTTAATGGCTTCATCGATGGTGTCGTAGCTGAGGACACTCATGACGGGGCCAAAAATTTCTTCACGAACGATGGTTTGTTCGTCATGGCAATCAGTGAAAATGGTTGGTTGCACATAGGCACCTTTTCCAAAAGCACCGCTTGTTTCACGGTTTCCGCCGCAGAGCAGGCGGGCCCCTTCCTTTTTGCCAAGTTCGATATAGTTTAGAACGCTTTCCATATGTTCAAAGCTGACCATGGGGCCGAAATTGGTTTTGGGGTCAGTGGGGTCGCCCATATGGATATGTTTGACGCGCTCCAGGAGCCCTTCTTCAAATTTTGCTTTCATGGAGGCGGGAATAAAAACCCGTGTGCCATTTGTGCAGACCTGACCGGAGCTGTAGAAATTGGCCATCATGGCAACATCGACAGCGCGTTTTATGTCCGCATCGGGCAAAATGACCAGTGGCGATTTGCCACCAAGCTCCATTGTGACATCTTTCAGTGAAGAGGCTGCAGCATTGGCCATGACTTTTTTGCCCGATGAAACACCACCGGTAAAAGAGATTTTGGCAATATCGGGATGGTCTGTCAGAGCCTGCCCAACAAGGCGACCCGGGCCCTGCACAACATTGAAAACGCCATCAGGCAACCCGGCTTCAGTAAAGATCTGCGCAAGAATGGGGGTTGTCAGCGGTGTGACTTCACTTGGTTTGAAAATCATGGCATTGCCGGCGGCCAGGGCAGGGGCTGCTTTCCACATGGCAATCTGGATAGGATAGTTCCACGCCCCAATCCCGGCGACGACGCCTAATGGTTCACGGCGTGTATAGAAAAAGCTGCTCTCCCGGAGGGGGTATTGCGCACCTTCTATGGCGGCAGCCAACCCGGCATAATATTCAATGACATCGGCCCCGGTTACGATATCCACAGCCGATGTTTCAGAAATGGATTTTCCGGTATCCTGCGTTTCAATCAGGGCAATTTCGTCATTACGCTTCCGCAGGAGTGCCACCGCCCGATTCAGGATACGCGAACGCTCAACGCCGGTCATGCTAGCCCAGACTTTCTGTCCTTTCCGGGCGGCAATTACCGCCCGATCGACATCCTCGGCCGAGGCAATCTGGACCTCAGCCAGAACCTCACCATTGGCAGGATTATAGGTGGTAAATGTCTCGCCGCTGGTGGCATCGACAAATTTACCGTCAATATAGAGTTTCTGAAGGGGGTAGAGAGCCATTTATTTCATCCTTTTGAAGCTTGCGAAGACGCCGTTTGTTCCAAAAAATGATCGAGAAACTGGTGAGCGAGACGGCGGGCATCGTCAAAGGCGAAGTCTTCTGACAGCGCCAGATGCAGCCACAGTCCGTCAATCATTGATGCAAGGCCAAGCGCGGCGTCACGAGCTTTGTCCTTCACAGTCAATTTGGCGAATTGCGTATAAAGAGATGAAAACAAAACGTGCTTGTTAACACGTTGGAGTTTTTTCAATTCATCGTCATAAAGACTTGCAACCCAGAAATTGAGCCATGTTTTAATAATTGCGCGGTTATTCAGGCTGTTGTGAAAGTTACTATCAATAATGACCCTGATCTGTGAGGCAGAATCATCGGGACGGATCTGTTTCTGAAGCTCTTCCAGCGTTGCTTTCAACTCGCTCATGATTTTACGAATTGTTGCGTAGAGAAGACCCTTCTTGTCACCAAAATAATAGGAGACCAAACCAGTTGAGATACCGATCTCTCCTGCAATCTGGTTTAGTGAAGCATCAGCAAGGCCGACCCGATCAATAACGGCGCACGTAGCTGCCACTAATTGTTCACGCCGCTCAGGCGCTATGTCCTTCCTCGGTTTTTTCATTATGTCTTTCATTTCTGCAGATACAGACAACCTGCAGCCTTTTCCTATTCACCAGATGTAAACTAATGCGTTTGGCCGTTTCATAGCCAATCACATGTTGTTGATTATACGTTCAATCAATCAACAAAGTATAGAGTGAAGACCGATGTTTATGAGCTTCATGCCAAAGGTATGAAATCGATTCCTGGGAGAGAAAAAATGTCACTCCATCCGGCAGATGGCGGGGCTAAACGTCATGAACCGCCAAGATTGAATAAACTAGTTTTTTTCAGCTCGGCGATCAGTATCATTGTGTTTTCAGCTCTGACGGTGTCCTTTCCAAAAGAAAGTTCTTCTATTTTAAATTGGGCGCAGCAATTCGTTTCCGATACGTTGAGCTGGTACTATACGCTGCTGGTCGTGATCTGCGTGATCTTCGCATTCTGGCTGGCCTTTTCACGTTTTGGAAATATTGTGCTGGGGCAGGAAGGTGAAAAGCCGGAATTTAGTTATACGGCCTGGGTCACAATGCTGTTTTCAGCCGGAATTGGCATCGCCCTGGTTTATTTCGGGGCTTACGAGCCTCTGGATCATTTTCTGAACCCACCGAGTGGCACCTCCGGCACTGCGGCAGTTGCGCAGCATGCGATGGTCATCACCTTTTTGCATTGGGGTGTTCATGGCTGGGCTCTTTATGCCTTAATGGCCACGGTTCTTGCCTATTATGCCTATGTCGAGAAACGGCCTTTAGCGTTACGTACGGCGTTATACCCTGTGTTTGGTGAGAAACTCACCAACGGTATTGCAGGGGACATGGTGGATGGATTTGGCATATTGGCAACGGTCATTGCCATGGTCACCAATCTTGGCATTGGGGCAATGCTCGTTCATTCTGGGTTGGTTGATTATTTTGGGGTGTCCGGGCATCTGGGAATGCTCATAACACTTATCATTATCATGATGATCGTGGCGACAATTGTGGCCATAATCGGCATTGAAAAAGGGATTGCGGCCTTATCCAAGCTTAATATTTTAATGTTATGTCTGCTCCTGGCTTTCGTTTTTCTGACAGGCCCGACCTTCCATATCATGGATGGCATTGTGCAGAATGTTGGAGATTATCTGAGCAATTTTGTGAAGATGAGCTTTAATCTTTACATTTTCGAGAATGCAAGCAAATGGCGGGGGCTCTGGACCATCTTTTACTGGGCATGGTGGATTGCCTGGGCACCGTTTGTCGGGCTGTTTATTGCGCGTATTTCAAAGGGGAGGACCATCCGAGAACTTATTTTCGGTGTGTTGCTGATTCCTCTCGGTTTTACACTGCTCTGGCTGGCTGTTTTCGGGAATGCTGCGATCCATATGGTTTTTATCCAAGGGATGAAAGATCTCGGTAACACAATCGTTTCTGACCCTCAGATGGCGATTTATCACTTTCTGAAATGCCTGCCTTTACCCAGGGTGACCATTCTGTTTGCGATTATTATCAGCTTCGTGCTCTTTCTGGCACCTGTTGATTCCGGGAGCCTGATGATTTCCGACCTGGCTATAAAATCAGATAATCCGGAAGTTGAATCACCATTATGGCTGCGTGTCTTCTGGTGTGTCGCAACGACCGTGGTAACAATTGGTCTCTTTCTGTCAGGGAATTTCACAGCCATTCAAACCGCAGTCGTGCTATGTGGGCTCCCTTTCTCACTGGTGATTATTGTTTATATGATCAGCCTGGTTAAGAGTTTGCGGGCAAGAGAATAATCATCCTCAAGTGACATTTTGCTTCAGGGTTAACGTGAAACCGCTGTGAAGGCAGCGGTTTCACTATTTTTAGGTTTATTTTGATATATTTTCTGTATATTAAGAAATAATATATAAAGAATGTCCTATTATCTTGGTAATATAAATATCATTACTCTCAGTATAACAGATATAGATTTGAATTTTAGTAGTATGTCATTAAGCTTTCTCTAAGATAATCTCTGTGATTTATAGTGAGGGAAGAGGGGATGAAAAAGAAACTTACGGTCTGTTTCAGCTTCTTTTTATGTAGCTGTGCCATGCCGGCATCTCCTCCGCCGCCACCGCCGCTCCCGGCTCTCAAAAGTGAGGCTGTAACCCTTACGATGTTTGATCTGACGGCGCTTAACCAGATGAATGAATGGTCGAGCTGGATGATCTCCCTTGGGGAAGCGACAAAAATCCATAGCAATCGGCCCGTCATTATCAATTATGGAACGCGGCTTGTGGGTGCCTATCAAAAACAGAAAGAGGCGATTAAGACGCTTTTAAAAAATCATTTTATTGAATTAACGAATTCGTTACCATTTCAAAAACAAAAAAGACTATCTAGTTTAGAAACATTATATGGAAGACGTTTTGATCAGTTATTCTTGAAAGAAATAAGTAACGGACTTTCAAATTCAGTTTATATCTCTCAGAAAGAGGATGAATTGAAGAGATTTTCAAAAGATATTATTCCATTAATAAAAGAATTTCTTAGGAATAATGCAGATTACCAAAGTCAGGCGCATGATCTCCTGCGTTCTGAACAATGAGAATAAAATTTTTGAAAATATTAATGACCAGTTAAAATAATATTTTTACGCATTATGTTAATGACAAGCCTTGTGAGATAAGGTAAGAGGTAGGCCCAGACGGGCCGGTTTTTGTTTATATCATCATAGCATGTGTAAGCGTAGTACCGGAGGGCGTCGCCTTTTTTCCTTATTTTAGAGTGTTCTGTAATAAGGTTGTAAAAAACGTTTACCTTTTAAAAACGGAATATAGTACTGTCATTATGTCAGAAGAGATACAGGTCACGGAGCAATCTCTTAGAGAAGCCCTGGAAAGATTGGGATCAAAGTCAGATAAAAAATCATTTCACAAACCTGAACAGGTAAGTGATCCGAATAATGCGCGGCCTTTCTATACTGGTGGGAACGCGCACACAAATGTCCCTTCAGGCAAAAAACGTCGTTTTATTAACGATGGCGGGGTTGTTGTTGAGCACCGTAAAGATATAGGCCGCCATAACCGTAAAGTCGGTATGGTAGGGAAGGGCACCATTGAGCGATCTGAGAATGGAGACCTTCAGGAAGAAGTGCAGCAACTGCAAAGAAGTCTGGCACATGAACAACAAAGATCTCTGGCTGCGGAAACTGAGCTGGAAGGATTAAAAGAAAAAATCCGCTCTCTGGAGACTCGTTTGGCTCATTATCAATTCCAGCTTGATGAACGAGAGAAAAAGCTGACGCTTCTTAAAGAAGATAATGTAAAGTTAAAATTGCGCGAAGGGCGTAAGATTCCTAATGTTGTTGAAACGTCTGTGTCCAAGCGCAAAATAAAAACGATGACACATGCTTTATCCAATGAAAATAGTGAAGAGCAGCAACCAGTAAAATGGTGGAGCGGGGATTAATAATTTTAAAAGCGTAATGTCACCCTGGTAGAATGATTTTTTGAGTGATGCCGTTACAGCCTTTGAAAATTCTGCATGTCGGTGACTTCTTTGAGACTTCGAAAGAGCGTGCCCCTGGTTTATTTAGCGTGGGGGGTAAGCTTTCCAACGGTTTTATCCGGAATGGGCACTATGTCCTCAACTTTGCATATAGGGATGTAGCGCGCCGTTACGGGCTCTTTAATAGCCGCTCTCTAGGCAAGCGCGCCATGTGGCGTGCGCTGAGAGAAACAGTTGCTTCTTTCCGTCCTGACGTTCTTGTTCTGGGGCATGGTTATATGATTCCCCCTGGCGTTATCGCTGAAATTCGTCATGATTATTCAGCTATGAAAGTCATTCAGTGGAACATCGACGCTTTATTTGTCGAACAGAACCGCCGCGATATTATAGCGCGTCATAAAGTTGTTGATGCCAGCTTTGTTTCGACGTCAGAACGTGAGCTTTCTGAATTATTAGGGCAGACAAAAGTCATTGGTTTTCTGCCTAACCCGGTGGATTTATCAGTTGAACGGGGGCGTAATTTTCAGTCCCACAAGCTTGAATATGATCTCTTTTATTCATGTGGAAATCCAGACCGGCTAAGAGATGTTTGCGGTCATTTCTGGCAGATGGATGATTTTTGTCTCGTCCTGGAGCAAGGGCTGCCCGCAAACACCCGATTTGCTTATGCCGGGGTCAGAAACAGACCTTATATGAGCGGCTATCGCTACGGTGCATTACTGGAACAAGCAGCGATCGGTTTAAATATCAGCAGACGCTCTGATTTTTATTTATATAGTTCGGATCGTCTGGCGCATATGATTGGAAATGGCCAGCTTGTCGCCATGGAAAGGCGGGTTGGATATGATCGTTTCTTTTCTGATGAAGAGATGATCTTTTTCAGCTCTTTTGAGGAACTTTGTGACCGCCTTTCATATTATATAAAAAATCCTCAGATCCGACAAAAAAGTGCTTATAACGGATGGAAGCGTTATAGTGCGTTATTTAACGAGAAAAATGTCGCAGATTATATGTTACGTAAGACATTTAACACATTGGGAAAAAATGAATATCCCTGGAACTCATTTATATAGTTATTAAAAATTCGCTTTATTAAAGTATATGATTAATAAGGCTTAATTTTTTCTATAATGAATGATAGAGAGAGGTAAAGACGTTTTAGGAGATTTTATAAGTGTCTCTTCAGATGATTATAACAGCAGAATGTCGGGTTCTATATTTAGAGGAAGATGGTAGTCTGCAGGCATGTTTTATTCATAAGAACTTACCGATTGATAAACTTCTATGTGTCTACAGGCAGGAAGGGCAGTGGTTCCTCCGCACGCAAGGGCCTGATGCGAAATGGTATGATTTACGGACCCAGAAGACCAGTGATATCAGGCCCTTAAAGGGGATGAGCCTCGTTGCGCAAGATTTAAACTCATATAATATCTGCGTGGATGGCCTGTATCTTGAAGTCGATTGGGAAGGGAAATTAGGTTTATCTTCCACTCTCAATGACGGCAGTGCGTTATTCAGATTCATCACTGCCACTGATTTCACGTTACTTTTAGAGGCAATGAATTATAAATGGGTCTGTGGGCCTGGCGGGCAGATTGTTACGATTGATTTGCACAGGAGCAGCGTTCACGAGATTTATATAGGCACTGTAAAAGTTAATTTTGACCAGTTTCTACAAGCCCTTCCGTTAGCTCGCGAAACGGGTGAACTTCTTTTGAATGAGGATTGGAAAGTCTGGCGCTTTGTTCGTTATAATCCTCTTATTGTTATTGAGGCCTATGGAGCTGATGCTCCGACGGAACTGGTTTTGCTTCTGGTAAGTTTGAGTAAAAATGCTTCTTATGATGGCCCCGTTCTGGTTTTGACCGATAATGATATTTCGCAGTTGAAAGAAGAGGCCTACGTAAAATCATATCCGGGAACTATCACCTTTTTTAATGTGTCAGAGACAAAAAAAACGCACGATTATGCTCCCAGGGCTTTTTTTATAAAGGGGTCTGACATTCTCAAAGATTATGCGCCGATAGTGTTTTCTACGTCAGGTGTTCTTTTCGGGAGTGATATTTGTAATTTACTTGCCAGGTCAGCCCTCTTGCGTGAGGTTTCGTCTCTTGATTACTTTTATCATCCTGAGTTCTGTGAAAGCGAGGAAGAAAAAAATCTGGTAGCCGGTCTTTTGCCGCAGGAGAATGGGAGCCTGATGATTGTTCCTAATATGCAGGCTCACCGTCTGTATCTTGATGGAGCGGTAAGCTTGTTCGAGGTGTGCCTGGCGTCTTATCCAGAAGTTTCTCTACGTTTTGATGGTCAGGCGATCGTAAATTATGCTCTGAGGCGTATCAGGGATTTCTCTTCTGCTTTTTTATCGGGTCGTGTTCTTACGTCCTGCCAGAATCGCGGTGGTGATGAAGCTGCAATTATGTGTTTTTCCATTACGGAACAAAAACGCTCAGTCATAATGCGGGCCTATCTCGAACATTTATTGAAGGCAAAAATGGGGCAGAAGCCATGAGGAAACTGGTTGTTCTTTCTCATGATCTGCGTGTGCTTTGTTGTGATAAGGGGCGTTTATATGCCTATCCTCTGACGCATTATGAATCGTCTATGTCACTGGCTTTTTTGTGCTCTGAGGGGAAGGGAAGTAATTTTTGCACGCTGCAACCAGACGAGCAGTGGCTTGATCTTCAGACGATGTCGTTTATTCGTCCGGTTCCCCGTGGGTGGCTTGAACTTAAAGAAAGGCGGCAAGATCAGGGAATTCTTCGCTTAAGGATATGTGACATTTCGGGGGCGAAAGAAAATTATCTTACCGTCCATGAATCTGGGGAGATTGGTGTTAGCGAGGAGGCACTCAGGAAGCGAAATGGGGCTTTCAGATGTATTACTCTTGAAGAGTTCGAAGCCCTGAGAGACTTCATTAAAAATGAATGGGTTTGCGATAGTCGTTCGGATCCAATTTCTGTTAATCTAGCCTATAGTAATATATGGGAAATTCATATTGGGGATTATGTATTAGATATAAATTTATTATGGAATAATATTATAAAGTCAAATATAAATTGTGGAAATCACGATGTTATTGTCAATGATAAAACTGGTATTTTAAGGCTGGTTAAGTTCAACCCTGCTATCCTGTATATTATATTAAAAGCAGATCAATTGCCTAGATTTGCACAGGCTGTGTCTGTGTTGCATGATATTGGAAATTTCAAAAGAACTATTTTTATAGCATCCAGCTTGAAGCCTGAATATATTTTGGCGTTTATACCGGTATCATTGCAATCTTATATAAAAATTATTCCGGTATATATCTCTGATTATGAAGATTATTCATTGACTATAATCGATGCTCTGACTTCAATTGATATAAATGCGTATTATCCAATAATTTCATTGGATGAAATGCTTTTTGTTACGGGACCATTAGATACATATTTTGTCGAAGCCGCTCTGAATCCTCTTCCAACGATTTCTGCAGAAAAATCACGTCATGATTCCAATATCTTTATGCGTCAGGAGGGGTATGATCAGGGTAACCCCATAATATTTTCCGAAAGAAAAATCAGAGGCTCTTTGGCTTTCCTGCAGAATAAGACTTTCCTGCAAAGGGCTTTCTCTGCCTATAAATCATATATTGAAGGAAAAGGTAATACGTCAGACAGGAAAATCTCAGCATATTTTATTGAATATATCGCTTATAAATATTCGTTATTCTGCCCTTCTCAGCAGCAGAAAGGATTTTTTAAACGTGACATTGAGTCTTTATTTGTTGATTCGTCAGCATGGTCTCTCGATGACTGTAAAAAATATGTGGTTTCTTTAAAAGCGTCCTAATTCCAGATAATTCTATAAACAGGATCAAATATGAAATATCGTGCCTTAATGACCAGAGATTTCAAGGTTATAAAAGCTGACCATGACGGCTATTTATACGCTGTACCTCTGTCATCATTATCAGGGCTCGATGATATTGTTTATCTGGCAAAGCAGGGTGATTACTGGAACTTTCTGGTCATACAGCCTTCCATGTCCTGGTTTGATGTTTCTACGAAAAACGTTAAACGAGCATTTCCTGGCGGGGCGGTAAGACCAATTTCTCTGGAAGAAGGTGATATATGTCAGATTCAGTTCAGTGATCTGACCTATATGAGTATTTCAGAAGCAGGTCTCGCCGCCTATCATCATAACAGGCCAGATCATACTCATAAGAATTGTGGGTATTTTCGGCTTCTTTCGCAGGGTGAGCTAAAAAAATTATTTCACCTTGTCAGTAATCAATGGGCTCTTGATCCTTTGATAAACATCGTGAAGGTCGTAGATTATAAGAGCAATTTTCATGAGTTTTACCTAGGAGATCATCTCATCTCACTAAGTGCTTTTTTTGCACTTAATAATAGGGAGGAGCTTAATGAATTCATTTTTTTAAGCGAACGTAATATTTATAGGGCCGTTTTATTTAAGCCTGTAATATTTTTAGCGTGCTTTGGTGAAAAAGCTTTCCGCCAGTTATCTGTAGCTCTTTCAAGTTTGGAAGACCCTGGCGATTATAGAGGGGAAATATTAATTGTTACAGATGCCGATACGGCTACGGTTTCAGCGATCCTGCCTAGAAAGTTATATGCATCTGTTGAAGTGATGCATTTGAAAGCACATGACTTTCTCGATTTCGTGGCGGTAAGGCAGACGATTTTCAGCTCCGGTATTTTGGAACAATATTCGCCAATATTATATATTGATATTGATGTTATGGTGAGTAAGCCAATAAATTCGATCTTGTGTCAGGGGGCTTTAATAAACTGGTTCAGTGCTCAGAGGGAAGAATGGCATAACGGTGTTGATTTCCGTTGTACGAATACAGCAGGGGAGCTCTTTTATAGTCAGGATCCTTTTCCGGTAGATTATGTTGAGAGTGGGTTTAATAGTGGCGTTATTTTTATTCCCGCAATGTCGCGTAACAAATTTTATATGGACCTGTGCTTTACCTCTCATAGAATTTATACAACGGAACAGGGGCGTAAGACGCCGTTTCCGGAGCAACAGCATTTGAATTATGCGTTAAGAAAAATAGGAGCAGTCGATTGTGATTTGGTGACGGCTCTGACGGAAATAGGCGGAGATCCCAACTCGGAAATTATCAAGTTTTATGGCGGGATGAACGTGGAAAAAGCCCGTGGGATTATCCATTATTGGTGTATAGATTCGTCCACTCGGCCCCGCCTCATGACAGATTACCTTTCTCGGGTGAGAGAGCATCGCAAAACCCTTAAATAAGGGCATTAATAAAAGCCGATCAGTCCAATCGGCTTTTCATGAAGACACTAATGATTGATTTTCTCAAATGTGACAGGTCTGAGGTGCGAGCGGTTATAGCCTAGCTGATTATGTGTGAGCTGGAATCCGATTTCCAATTTATATGGAGTCTGCTGAGGGTCTGACCCGGTGGGAAGATCAAGGAAGCGCAAGGTGGAGTGTGTTTGTGTCGACCCAAGGTTGGAGCGGGGATTAAATTTCTCAGTAAAGATTTTTTTATCAATAATCCTGCCGTTTTTGACGACGGCTATGAAATAGGGGACCTCAAGCATTTTCTGATCAGCCGCAGCACCTTCTGTGAACTGAATGGAAAGTCCAACCCTGATGCGTGTTAAGGGGCGTCTGCGTTTATCACGCGGGCCCGTCCGGCAATCGCCATTTACGCCAAGAATCTGGGCGTGGTAAGTCGTGTGACCAATATCGATCCCTTTTCCATCAAAGAGATAAAGGTCTGCTGCGCCACTTGGAATATCAACGACAGGGCAGGCTGGTGCATATAAAACGTCATTATCGGTTGAGCTTGAACAACCCGTCAGAAAACCCAGACCCAGGAGTGATAAAAAACTTCCGGCGACCAGATGATAATGAAAACGGCGCGTGGTCATCAAAGGGGAACTCCGCATGAAAAAAGTCCGGGCATTGCGATAATCATCAATACATCCGATATAAACGAAGAGAAAAGACTTCCGACAGGGATAAAAGGTTAATATTCTTAGCCGGAAAGACTTTTCTTTTATATCGATTGATGACTGCCAGGGGAACACTATGTCAGAAGAGACACAATCTGCAACCTCTCACCCGGAGAATCCTGCGGCAGACCGCGTTAATTTTTCCGATGGACAGAGGCGCACACTGCGCCTTTTACTGGCAGGTCCACGGGGGTTTTGTGCTGGGGTGGATCGTGCGATTCGCGTCGTGGAAGAAGCACTACGCCGCTACGGCGCGCCTGTTTATGTGCGTCACGAAATTGTTCACAACCGTACCGTGGTTGAGGGACTTGAAGCCAAAGGGGCTATTTTTGTCGAAGAGCTGGACGAAGTGCCGCAGGATGCGCATGTCGTTTTCTCCGCCCATGGAGTGCCAAAATCTGTTCCGGCTGAAGCTGAACGGCGTAATCTGCTTTATCTGGATGCGACGTGTCCGCTTGTGTCTAAAGTGCACCGTGAGGCAGAGCGCCATTTTGCCGGCGGAAGCGAGAATCAGCGTCATATTCTGATGATTGGTCATGCGGGCCATCCGGAAGTGGTCGGAACCATGGGGCAGCTCCCTGTTGGTGCGGTTACGTTGATTAATGATGCGCATGAGGCGAGTACTGTTGAACCGGCAGATCCTGATAAGCTTGCCTTTATCACCCAGACGACTCTGTCTGTTGATGATACTGCCGAAATCGTTGAAATTTTGCGCAATCGATTCCCGAAAATAGAGGGTCCCCGGCGCGAGGATATCTGCTACGCAACGACGAATCGGCAAATGGCCGTAAAAGAGCTTGCTCCAGAGTGTGATCTTGTCATTGTCATAGGGTCTCCAAATTCTTCCAATTCCCAGAGATTGAGGGAAGTGGCAGAGCGTTCAGGCGCCAAAAAAGCTCTTCTGGTGCCCAAAGTCTCTGATATGAACTGGGATGAGCTTGAAGGCGTTAAAACACTTGGCATGAGCGCGGGGGCGTCAGCACCGGAAAGTCTGGTCCAGGAAATGATAGCCGAGCTTTCAAAACGATATGATCTTCATACTGAAGAGCGAATCGTTAAGGAGGAGAATATCAATTTCCGTCTGCCTCATCCGCTCACTGATGAATAACAGGGTTTTATGGCCGTCTATACGGATCTAGAAGAAGGAACCCTGAAAGAATTTCTCCAGCGTTATGCGCTGGGGGAACTTTACGGGTTTGAAGGGATCACAGAAGGCATTGAAAATAGTAATTTCCGCCTCACAATGAGTTCGGGAACCTATATTCTGACGCTTTTTGAAAAAAGAATGAATCCCGCAGAGTTGCCCTGGTTCCTCGGATATATGAGCCATCTGGCTCATCAAGGGCTATCCTGTCCCTTGCCTGTCAGGGATAAAACAGGGGAAGCATTACAAAATCTGGCCGGGCGCCCGGCAGTTATCGTAACGTTCCTGCCGGGAAAAGCGTTGAAGGCGATTACGCCGGAGGCTTGCGAAAAGCTTGGGGTCTCTCTGGCGCAGCTGCATCAGAAAGGGGAGGGTTATAAAGCTGAACGCCCTAATAGCCTGAATGCAGCAAGCTGGAAGCCTCTTCTGGCTCAGTGCCGCAGCCATGGTGATCAGGCGATAGAGAATCTGATCAGGCAGACGAAGTGTGACCTTGAGCAGATTCTGAAAAACTGGCCTCTATCGGGCCAATTGCCAAGCGGACAGATTCATGCGGATCTTTTCCCGGATAATGTGTTTTTTCAGCAGGGGCAGGTAAGCGGCATTATTGATTTCTATTTTGCCTGCACGGACTTTCTGGCTTACGACCTCGCAATATGCCTGAATGCCTGGTGTTTTGTAGATGAAAAAACGTACCAGCCAGAACGCGCTGAAAGCCTTATAAGCGGATATGAATCAGTCAGACCTCTGAGCGAAACAGAAAAAGCCTTTTTGCCGATTCTTTGCCAGGGGGCTGCGATGAGATTTCTTCTGACACGCTTATATGACTGGGTTCATACGCCAGCGGGGGCCAATGTCGTTAAAAAAGACCCGTGGGCCTATCAGAATCGTCTCCATTATTTTTTAGGGCAGAATCGTGTCTGAGACTTTAATTGATGAAACGGATCAGTCCGTCATAGAAATCTGGACGGATGGTGGCTGCAAGCCGAATCCGGGGCCAGGAGGATGGGGTGTCCTGCTCCGCTATCGTGGACGTGAGCGGACTCTTCAGGGGAATGATCCGGAAACCACGAATAACCGAATGGAACTGACGGCAGCGGCAGAAGCGCTTGAGGCGCTTAAGCGCCCCTGCCAGGTCAGGCTTTATACAGATAGTGAATATGTCAAAAATGGCATAACCCGGTGGCATGAAGGCTGGGTGCGCCGTAACTGGCGCAATGCTTCGGGAGATCCCGTGGCTAATATGGATCTCTGGAGACGCCTGCTTGATGCGGCACGTCAGCATAAGATTGAATGGTTATGGGTTAAAGGCCATGCCGGGATTCCCGAAAATGAGCAGGTTGATGCTTTGGCAACAGAGGCTCGGAAAGCTCTTGAAACATAATTTTTTCAAAAACTTTTAAAAAATGCTTACAGGGGGCTTTACTGCCGGAAAGTTTTTGGATAGATAAAGCCTCACTGATCCCGAATAGCTCAGTCGGTAGAGCAAGCGACTGTTAATCGCTGGGTCGTAGGTTCGAGTCCTACTTCGGGAGCCAGTTTCAAAACCCGCCATAGTGCGGGTTTTTTGTTTTTTTACCCAGATAACATTCAATCGGTTGAATTTTTGTTTCAGTAAGTGCAGATGATGACTTATGACTGCATTACAAAATAACACGCCGCAGAGCGTGGACTATGCCACGGTTACATGGGACCAGCTTCATAGAGATGCTCGTGCACTGGCTTCCAGGCTTATGGCGCAATATCCTCCTTTCAAGGGAATTGTTGCAATTACGCGTGGGGGGCTTATCCCTGCGGCGATTCTGGCTCGTGAGCTTGGGTGCAGAGTGATTGAGACAGTCTCCGTTGCCAGCTATGAGGGCGAAGAGGGGACACAGCGTGAGCCAAAAACATTGAAGTCTCCTTCAGAGGCCGGAGATGGTGATGGCTTTCTGATTGTCGATGATCTGGTCGATTCCGGTGTTACGGCTCGTTACGTTCGAGATATGCTCCCTAAAGGGGTTTTTGCGTGCCTGTATGCAAAACCTGAAGGACGCCCTTTTACGGATCATTTCATCACAGAAGTTCCTCAGGAGACGTGGGTGCTTTTCCCCTGGGATACGGCGCCCCTTTTTGTGCCCCCCTTAAACGGTCGTTAAGAAGCGCTTTTGAAACGCAGGGGAAAAAGATGTGTAACTTATTAAAAAAGAGACAAATTTTGTTTTTTTCCCTCTTGCGTAATTTTGCCGGGCGGACTAGTGTGCCGCACATGGTCACGGGGCGTGGCGCAGCCTGGTAGCGCGCTTGTTTTGGGTACAAGAGGCCCCCGGTTCGAGTCCGGGCGCCCCGACCATGTTCTCTTCTGAGAGAAGAATAGAGCGCCCTTAGCTCAGCTGGATAGAGCAACAGCCTTCTAAGCTGTGGGTCGCTGGTTCGAATCCAGCAGGGCGCACCATTAATATATTTCCTAAAAATTTTGAAATACTTCATTCGTATTAGGCGACGTTTACTTCGCGATACGTCTATTTATCACGTGGATGTGTTTATTGGACGAAGGAGTGAGGTTAGTGCGTAAAAGAAAT
Source organism: Aristophania sp. ESL1100 (assembly GCF_058511235.1). NCBI lineage: Bacteria > Pseudomonadati > Pseudomonadota > Alphaproteobacteria > Acetobacterales > Acetobacteraceae > Aristophania > Aristophania sp. ESL1100. The sequence goes on from NZ_CP196394.1 coordinate 639,008, forward strand.
TTTAATTTCACTGAATACTAGTATTCGTAATTTAATCTTAAAAATAACATTTTTAGAACATATTTTTTCTTCGATTTTTACAAGTATGTATCGGCTATTTATCGAAATAAAGGTTTAAAAGTCGTTTTTTATTTCTATATGTTAACATTTATGTGTCTTGCTGGGCGTTTTTTAAATTGTGGAATTTGAAATCTATATAAGTTGTTTATTGTATAAATACTATAATTCTAACTAAAATCACGCTTTTTGTGATGTAATGATCCACTTTAATAAGTATTTTCTATTAAATTGTGTCAAAATAAAGTTGTTAAAAATCTCTTTTCGCTATACCTCAGTCTCAGAGGGCGGACCAGAAAGACTGCTCGCTAAGATTCCTTGGAGATTTAAGTAATGAGTGTTGAGCAAGCTTTGTTAGGGCTGTCGTCATACTGCCAAATGCAGGAGATGATCTTTGGTGGTGGACCTCACAGTCCTATCCTTCAAAAAGTAAGTTCCCTGGCTGATCATGCCCTGGCGGCTTATAAACTGGCGACAGAAAGTGATAATGGTTGCTATATGCTCGTATGTGCCAATACGCTGGTTAATGCTCTAAATCTTATTAAAAATTCTCCGTCTTATCTGGAGTATTCTGAACTTTTTGCCCTGGCTGAGAATGCCTATAAAGCGTCTTTGAAACCCATATTGAAATGTGATGATTCATGTTCCTGTTGGCAGAAAGAACAGGCGTTCGATATGTCAAATAGTATGGCTCTTTAGTGACTATATAAATAGATTTACTGACTCTAAGTGATTTTGAAATGTGTTTTATGACCAGGTTTATGTGATGTTTATGTAATTTTAAGTATTTATGATTTTTTCTGGAGGGCGAAAAAAATGGATGCTGAGCAAAGTCTTTTAAAATTAGATGCTTATTGTCATTTTCGCCAAATGGAAATGGTGGAGGATTCTGATAAATCCTCACATTTCCTGGATAATGTAATGGAATTAACAGCAGAAGCATTGGCCAGTTTCAAACTGGCTTTTAATCATGTGGATATTTTTTCTTTAAAAATATGCAGTAACATTCTTACTAATATTCTTAATTATATAATGAATTCGTCACTCAATACAAAATTTCATGATGTGTTTCTTGCAGCTCAGGATGCTTATAAGGATGTTGAATGTCTTTTAGGTAAGCGTGACCATGATTTGGTCTATATCCTAAGAAATAACACACTGGAACTATAGAGTTGTGTTAATTTTTCGTAATTTAATTCTGAAACTATATTAAATATTTCTGTAAAATTATTTATATTTACTAAAAATTACCATAAAAACCTTGACCTATATTTCTTCGTGATAGATAACACGCAGAATTATTTGAGGTTGTTACGTTTTTCTCCGATCGTGCGTGGCTTACCCTGAGATTGTGTAAAGATAAGTGGGGAGATAGGTTTTGATTAGGAATTTTCTTTCTGAGGCACTCTCAAGAAAGAATAAGTTGAGGCGTCTGTTTTTTCTGTTGCTGGTTATCATTTCCGGCTTCTCACTTACAAAACGTTCGTCTATGGCCTTAGAGACTGAACAATCTCCTCTTTTGCAAAAATCGGATACGGGCCTTACGTTCCAGAAGCTCTCCAAAGAGGATCAGCTTTTTCTCAATGATCTTGAAAAACGCACTTTCGACTGGTTCTGGGATAACGCCAATCCCAAAAACGGCTTGATACCGGATCGTACGCCTGTCCCGGGTGGGGCTGCCAGTATTGCGAGTGTAGGGTTTGGCCTGACTTCTTATGGAATAGGGGTGGAGAGAGGCTATATTACGCGGAGCCAGGCCGTAGAACGTACATTAACGACATTACGTTTTCTTGAAAAATTGCCACAGAATGATAAATCCAGCGGCTCAGCAGGCTCGCATGGTTTCTTTTATCATTTTCTCAATCCTGAAACAGGGCTTCGTGTCGCTGATTGGTCCGAGCTTTCCAGTGTCGATACTGCCTTGCTTATGGGGGGCGTTCTTTTTGCCCAGTCTTATTACGATCGCCCAACCACTCAGGAGCGTCAAATCAGGACTCTTGCCAAGCGTCTCTACCGTCGGGTTGACTGGCAATGGATGCGCCATAATGGCCAATGGCTCAGTATGGGCTGGTTTCCCCCTGATAAATTTATCCCTGTTGATTGGAAGGGATATAATGAGGGGCTGATTATCTATCTTCTGGCACTGGCTTCCCCGACGCATCCCTTACCGCAAAAGGTCTGGAAAGACTGGACAACGACCTATAATAACCAATGGGGAGAATTTCAGGGGCATACTTTCCTGAATTTTGCTCCGCTATTTGGCCACCAATATTCAGAAGCGTGGATTGATTTTCGAGGAATTAAGGATTCCTTTAATCGCAAGCACGAGACGGATTATTTCAAAAACAGCCGTGAGGCGGTTTATGCTCAGCGCGAATATGCCAAATCTAACCCAGGAAAGTGGAACGATTATAGCCAGGATGTCTGGGGGTTAACAGCCAGCGATGGGCCTGGAGAGGTCACCAAGGAGCAGGACGGTATTAAAAGGCATTACCTTTCCTATAGTGCGAGAGGGGTTGGGCGTGATTACATAAATGATGACGGCACGATTGCCCCAACGGCAGCAGGTGGCTCTGTAGCTATAGCCCCCGAAATCGCATTGCCGGCACTCAAAGAGATGAAGCGGCGTTATGGTGATAAAATCTATAAGCGCTATGGATTTGTCGATGCTTTTAATCCGACCTTTAAAACCCAGGATGGCTTTTGGGCCGATGGCCAACAGATTGGAATAGATCAGGGGCCGATCCTGCTTATGATTGAGAATTATCGCAGCCAGTTTGTCTGGAAGATTATGAAAAAAAATCCGGTTATCCGTGTTGCCTTGAACAAGGCCGGTTTTACAGGAGGATGGCTTGGGCAGAAATAATTTTTGCCCTATGTCTCTTCAAGCCTGTGGAGCGTGAAGAGGAGGGGTCGTAACCCGATTTTTTTAAGTCTTTGCTTTTACTGAATCACGATATGATGATTCTTCAGCTCATCCAAGATCGGAGCCGGGTCGTTCACAGCGCGTGTAAGAGAGGCGATCAGGTGCGTTTCGAAGCCGGCTTTTACGCTATCCAGCGCGCTTTCTTTTACGCAATAATCCAGGGCAACGCCGCATAAATAAACGCGTTTTATATGGTGGTTTCTGAGATAAGCCGTAAGACCTGTTGTGCGGCCAGCACTGTCAGTAAAAGCAGAATAGCTTTCAATTGACGCATCCATTCCCTTGTCAAAAATTTTTGCTGAGGGAGGAAGAATCAAACGGGGATCAAGCTCAGCTCCACTGGTCCCGGCAACACAATGGGAAGGCCAGGGTCCTCCCTCGGTCTTAAATGAGACATGGTTAGCCGGGTGCCGGTCACGCGTAGTGATAACGGTCGAAAAACCCCTTTGAATTTGGCGATTAATCAAAGGGATTAATTGATCACTTCCTGTAACCGGCAAAGCGCCACCAGGCAAAAAATCTTTCTGCATATCAATAATGAGAAGAGCGTCTTCGGGGCCCGGCTTGATGATCATTCAGGGTAATTTCTTATCTTTTTCTCTCGCTTCAAGAGCGGAAATACGCGTTACAAGAAGCTGATTAATACGGAATCCTTCAACATCAACCACTTCAAAACAAAATCCCGAGGCTTTGACGCGGTCTGCTTTGCGTGCCATGCGCCTGAGGCGATGCATGACGAACCCACCGATCGTATCAACATTATGGCCATCTTCAAAAAGCGGGATGTTCAGTTCCCGGACAACATCGCCAATCGGAGCGGCCCCATCAATAAGCCAGGAATCCTTGTCGCGGGGAACAATGGCCTGTTCTTCAAAAGGATTGGCCAATCCATCCATCAGCGCCCCCATAATATCTTTATAGGTCGTCAAGCCGACAACAAGGCCGTATTCATTGATGATCAGGGCAAAACCGGCACCATGTGTATCAAATTGGGCTAATGTCTCCCAAAGGTTCAATGTGTCAGGTAATGACAGCACATCCCGTCGCATCTGGAATATCTGGCTCTTTTGCGATGGTCTTTCAGCTTTATGGGCAGTAGGCTCATCGACGACAGCAACCAGGACATCCTCTGCACGGATAGAGCCGATGACATGATCGAGCCCACCATCACAAAGAGGGTACCGCGAATAAGGGCGCACGCGTACCTTATCGCGCTGGCTTTCAAGACTTTCACTGACTTCCAGAAAAACAATTTCATCACGAGGGGTCATGGCCGATGTTACGGAACGGTCCTGTAACGCCATGACATTCTGGATCATCTGATGTTCCTGCTCCAGAAGAACGCCTGAAGCCGTTCCGGCAGCCAGTACAGCGCGCAGATCCTCAGGCGTCATACGCTCAACCATCGGCGCTGCAGGAATATGCAAAACACGCAAAATCGCGTCAGAAATATGAGAGAATATCCATACAAATGGATAAAGGAGCTTCAGGACGAGAGAAGGAAACCATGCAATTTTAAGTGCCACCTGATTAGGGGCATTCATGGCAACCCGTTTAGGCAACAAATCGGCAAAAAGAACAAAAAGGCCTGTCACAAGGACAAACGCAATCAATGATCCGAGCTCATGGGCCAGAACGTGATTGATCCCCCAGGATTCAAGCATTGTTCCCAATGGGGCGCCGAGCATCGAATCCCCGACAATCCCGCCTAATATGCCCATGGCATTGAGGCATATCTGTATCGCGGTCATAACCTTGCCGCTATTGCGACGCAGTGCCAGAAAAGCTTTGGCGCGCTTATCTCCCTCTTCTGCAAATCCACGCATCCGGGATTCACGCGCCGCTGCGAAAGAGATTTCAGACAGTGAAATCAAAACAGAAATCCCGATCAGCACGATTGTAAAGAAAATACCCGCTACAAAGAGCCAATAAGGATGAAGATTTGCAGATAAAAAAGACATACAGCATGATTTTAGCCTGTCTTCTTCATAAAAATCCATCCCCTTGCAGGTTTTTCAATAAGATTGCTTTCATGGAATGATGAATGTGGTCTCGCTATGAGCTATAGGGACAGAAATGCCCTGGGATTACTGATATTATTGAGGCCTGTTGCGTAAATGCATGGCCCAATAGGTTAATCCCACCAATAATCCACCGATTATATTGCCAATGGTCACAGGTATCAGATTATCCATGATAAAATGGCCCCATGTAAGTTGTGAGTAATGATCGGCATTGACACCAACGAGTTTCCAGAATTCGGGAGAGGCAAAAGAGTGGATAACCATTCCTAATGGAATCATGAACATATTGGCGATGCTATGTTCAAAGCCGCTCGCCACAAAGACAGCAATCGGCAACATCAGGATCAGCATTTTATCAATCAGTGAATGTCCACTATAGCTCATCCAGACTGCCAGACAAACCATCAGGTTTGCCAATGTTCCCAGAAATACGGCCTGTATGAACGTATGCTGTAATTTAAGGCTGGAAATATTGAGGACATTTAAACCCCATTGCCCGTTATTGGCCATATATTCGCCAGAAAACCAGATAAGAGCGGCAAAGAACAGGGCCCCTACAAAATTGCCGATATAGACGATCAGCCAATGAAGGCACATGCGTGTAAAGCTGACGCGTTTGCTAGCTGTGGGCACGGATGTTAAAATCGTGGAGGTAAAAAGATCAGCCCCGCAAAAAACGACCAATATCAACCCAAGTGAAAAGCACAGCCCCCCGACGAGTTTTGCCATGCCCGCCGGCATATGGGCACTGCCGGTTGTGACGGTAATAAAAAACAAGAACCCTATGGAGATGAAAATACCCGCCGTTACGGCCGAGAAAAAGGTTTCCTTTACATGCTTTCTGACTTTGGCAATGCCTAGTTTTTCCGCAAGCTCTGCCATTTCTGCTGGCGTACGATTATCGACTGACTGCGTCATGATGTTGATTGTCTCTCTTGTGCAATAATGTGACCCACAAATCAAATAAATGTGAGTGACAAATAATAGATTCTGAATAGATGATGCTCTTTTGTGAAATTATACCGTATTTCTTAAGTGAATCATGTTATTTTAAAGATTTATTTGTAAACTTTTCTTGAGATTGTTTTTTATAAAATAATAAACACACTATCATTATAAAAATTACTTATAGATATATGGATTATTTTTATTAAAAAGAAAGTCTTTCTTATTTTGGGAAAATCTTTTCCAGGGGGGGGCACGCCCCCCTTATTAATAAGCCCCCTTGGATGGGGATAAGGCACCTGGGTTGCTGATATGTTCTTGTGATGAAGACAATAAAGTAACCAGCTGTTAGTCTATCAATGAGCTGTAAAACCACCATCAACGGGCAAAGCGACACCAAGCACAAAACTGGCACCGGGGCTGCATAACCATAGGACTGCTGAAGCAATTTCATCGCTACGTCCCAGACGCCCGATTGGTTGTTCCTTGAGAATTTCCTTCATGGCATCGGCTTGCTTTACCAGCATGTCAGAGACCATTGGCGTGTCGATTGTCCCTGGGCAGATCGCATTGATCCTTATTCCCCGAGGCGCATATTCCATAGCAGCGCTTTTGGTCAGTCCGATGACACCGTGTTTTGAAGCGTGATAAGCCGCGCGGCAGGGAAGGCCGACAAGGCCACCGAGTGATGAACAGTTAACAATGGCACCATTTCCCTGTTTACGCATCTGGGCTAATTCGTGTTTCATGCAAGCCCAGATGCCGCGTAGATTCACCGCATTAACATGATCAAAGCTGGAAGCTGGCTCATCCGCAGCATCGCAGGGCGGGACCTGAATACCGGCATTATTAAAGGCCATATCAAGGCGCCCAAACTCTCTGACTGTTCGCTCAATCATGGAAGCGACTTCAGCTTCATTCGTGACGTCACAAACAACACCGAGGGCCTTATGTCCTTTGGCTTTCAGCTCATCAGTGACCAGCTTCACACCGTCTGCATTAACATCCGAAATGACGACGGCAGCGCCAGCATCGGCAAATGCCCGGGCAGTGGCAAGCCCCATACCTGATGCCGCACCAGTAACCAGCGCTACCTGACCTTTAAAGTCATAGACAGGATTCATTCTATTCTTCCTTTATGTAAAGCGGGATTTCGGGAAACCGCCTCAAGCACTATGGAAGAACAGGCGGATAACCTGTCTTTGACTATATAGGACTCATAATGAGTCTGGTAATGAATAGGATTTAATAGTGTGATGAACGGATTTTAAGATCATCACCTGGAAAACAGGCAGGTACCCTGCATAAATACCTGCCTGTTTTAGTGTGGAACTTACTTTCCGGTGCTCAGATCGTGACCGTCATATTTGCCGGTTAATGTTTTAAGGAAGGCGACAATATCAGCAACGTCCTGATCAGAAGGATGGGTGTCCGTCGTCTGATAATGGGCCATTTTCCGCACAGCATCCTCAAGCGTTTTGGCGCTGCCATCGTGGAAATAGGGAGGGGTCAGTTCGATATTACGCAGGGTGGGGACGACAAAACGATTAAGGTCGTCTTTTTCCTGGTCGAGAGCGAAGACACCTTTATCGGCGTCAGTTTCTTTTCCACCGCGGTCTTTGAAATAGTCAGCTTCAAGACCCATAATTTCGAAAGCACCACCACCAACGGCAATGCCGCTATGGCAGCTGGCACAGCCGATGGCCTTGAAACGTTCATAACCACGTTTGGCCTGAGCACTGATTGCGTCGTCTTTGCCCTTCAGATATTGGTCAAAGGGGCTGTCAGGCGTAATCAGGGTTTTTTCATATTCCGCGATTGCCTGTGTGATGCTTTGTTGATCAATCTGTGCATCAGGACCGAAGGCAGCCTGGAACATCGGCATATAATCTTTGTCTGCCATCAGTTTATTCGTAACGTCAGACCAGTTATGTGAGCCCATTTCAAGCGGATTCATGACAGGGCCGGCAGCCTGCGCCGCCAGGTCAGGGGCACGTCCGTTCCAGAATTGTGCGATTTTGAAATAGGCATCATACACGCTGGGGACATTGATGGGGCCCTTTTGCCCACCAATACCCGTCGCTGTGACCAGACGGTCCACGCCACCGGTATCCAGCCCATGGCAGCTGGCGCAATTGAGTGTGTTGTCGCCTGAGAGCTTTTTGTCAAAAAACAGCTTGTGGCCAAGAGCCACTTTTGCAGGATTGACGGGTACAGTTTCAGGAACAGGGCGAATGGGCTCGGCAGCGAGAGCGGCAGTCGCGCCAGTCGTTGCGTAATATTTACGGCGTGTTTCCTTCACCCACGTCAGAATAGCCTGACGTTCACTCTGGGAAAGGTGAGCATGCCAGTGCAGCAGAAGATATTGTGGAGGAGGCATCCGGTTCTGGATAACAACTTCTTCGATCCGTGATAACGCCTCTTCAGAAGGTGGCTTTCCTTCATCGAAAGCAGCCAGAACAGGCTCAAGACGGAAATGACGTCTCCCTTGATAAAGGTCTTTTGCCATAATGGTATGAGCAACAGGAAGACTGAAGTAAAACGGCAGGTCACGCCCGACTGTGTGACAATAGTCACAACGAGCGTCATTCAGCGCGTTAAAAGCAGCGAGGGCAACCGGATCTTTCTGTGTGGGGGAGTTCATAGGCAGCTCGGGAGCTGTTTTACGGTCATAATTCTGCAGATAAGCGACCGTACCGCCATAGGCCAGAATCCCGACACCGACCAGAGAGATCAATACTCGTTTCAAACTTTATTCCTCCACGTTCTTATTGTTAAGTTACCAAAAGAGTATCTGTTTTATATAGTAAAAAATGTCAAAATGATTATGTCTATCTTTTTAATAGAGAAATCCAATTAATTTGACGCCGGTCATCAGGAAGGGCGGGGAAAGAGGATCTCTCTTTCTCCCGACCTTACAGTTCCGGGGAAGTGGAGGATGTCTTTTTATAACCCGGCCAGTTCCCGCCATTCATCTTCATTGATGGTACGGATTCCGAGCTCATGAGCCTTTTTTGCTTTTGAGCCGGCTTTTTCTCCCAGAATGACAAGCGTTGTCTTTTTGGAAACAGTTTCTGTGACATGAGCGCCCAGCCGTTCTGCAATGGCTTTGGCCTCAGGACGGGACATCTGTGTCAATGATCCGGTAAAGACCAGTGTCTCACCAGCCAGCTTGTGGGATTCTGTGCCTTCCATAGTGGGAGATGGATGGTCTTCAATAGTAAGCTGGGTGGCCAGATCATCCACGACGGTTTTATTGTGCGGCTCATGGAAAAAGGCAGCAAGCTCGTCAGCGATGGCAGGCCCAATTCCCATGATCGCGCTTAATGTCTCATAATCGTCACGTTTTTCATCATTGAGCGCCAGCATGGAACGGAGCCAGTTTTCAAATGTACTATAATGCCGGGCAAGAAGAGTGGCATTACGATCGCCGATGCGTCTTATGCCAAGTGCATAGATAAAACGTGACAGTGTGATTGTGCGTTTTTCATCAATGGCCTTTAAGAGATTATCAACCGATTGTGGTCCCCAACCTTCTAGCTTGAGCAGGGCCTCTTTATGGCGGGAGAGGCGGAAAATATCGCCAGGCTGTTTAATAAATCCAAGCTCATAAAAGGCTCTGATGCTGCGTTGCCCCAGCCCTTCAATATCAAAGGCGTTGCGTGAGACGAAATGGATGAGCCGTTCAACCGTCTGGGCCTCGCATGTCAGGCCTCCCGTGCAGCGTCTGACGGCTTCCCCCTGTATGCGTTCGGCATAGGCGCCACAAACCGGACAGTGATCGGGAAAAACGAATTTCGGAGCACGCTGGGATTCTTTCTGTCCTTCAGAGGGAGGCAAAACGCTCAGAATTTGCGGGATGACATCGCCAGCGCGCTGCAGGCGCACAAGGTCACCGACACGAACGTCAAGGCGGTTGATTTCATCTTCATTATGCAAGGTTGCCCGGGAGACGATAACGCCCCCGACATTGACCGGTTCAAGATGGGCAACAGGTGTCAGGGCTCCTGTACGACCGACCTGTATTTCAATATCATCAAGTCTGGTAATGGCCTGTTCCGCAGGGAATTTCCATGCAATGGCCCAACGTGGCGTACGCCCGACAAATCCAAGACGTTGCTGAAGGGCAATATCGTTTATTTTAAAAACGATCCCGTCAATATCGTAATTCAGGCCAGAGCGTTCACGGGCCAGCTGTTCCACATAGGCAGGGATATCGCGTGCATGTGCGAGCAAACGTGAGAGGGGATTGACCTCAAATCCCCACTCCTGAAGCTGTTGGAGAAACTCCATATGAGTGTGAGCAACAGGAGCTGAAGAGCCTCCCATATTATAGGCGAAAAGTCCTAAAGGCCGTTTGGCTGTTACAGCCGGGTCAAGCTGGCGGAGGGAGCCTGCGGCTGCATTGCGCGGATTGGCGAAGGGCTTTTCTCCCCGTTTTTCCTGCTCTTCATTCAGCTCAAAAAAGCGGGATTTCTCCATATAAACTTCACCGCGTATTTCAATGAAGTCTGGAGCGTTCTGACCGAGTGTTAAAGGGACGGTTTTGAGGGTTCGGATATTGTTTGTGACATCTTCCCCTTCGCTTCCATCGCCCCGTGTTGAAGCAGAAATCAACGCGCCGTGCTCATAGGTGAGATTGATGGAGAGGCCATCGATTTTCGGTTCAGCGACGAAACTGAGATTCTGGGAATCCTCTTCTGAAAGACCGAGGAAATTCCCGGCACGACTGACAAATTGCTGAAATTCCTCAGGATTGAAGACATTCCCCAGGGAAAGCATCGGGACGCGATGTTTGAGCTTGCCAAATGCCGGGTTTGGTTTCGCGCCGACTTTCTCGCTGGGATTATTCTGATTTTTCAGTTCCGGGTGAAGCCGTTCCAGGCGTGAAATTTCAAGTCGGGCATGGTCATATTCTGCGTCCGAGACTTCCGGGGCATCATGCCCGTGATAAGCTTCATCCCAGCGTGCTATTTTTGCCTGAAGGTCCTGATATTGCGCAAGAAGGGATGAGGGGGTGTCATTCATGAAGGTGTTTTTCCAAGAAGGCTGTCCGCTGCCGCACGTGCGGCTTCGGTAATACTATCTCCCGCAAGCATACGGGCAAGTTCCTCACGCCGCTCCAGAGGGGAGAGAGGTTCGGCGGTGGTGATGGTTTTCTGGTTAAGAACTTTTTTGGCAATGCGATATTGATGTTTCGCTGAGGCGGCGACCTGGGGGCTATGTGTGATGGCCAGTACCTGGACGTCCCTGGCTACTCGGTGCAACCTTTCACCTATGGCCGAAGCGGTTGCTCCTCCAACACCGGAGTCAACTTCGTCAAAAACAAGGGTTGTCAGGCTTGAGCGCCCAGCAAGAACAACTTTAAGCGCCAGCATCAGGCGGGAAAGCTCCCCTCCTGAAGCGACCTTTCCAAGGGGACCGGCTGGTTGGCCGGGATTGGCGGCGATAAGAAAAGAAGCCTCTTCCATACCGCGATGAGACCAGTTTTGGGCAGGTAGTTCGGTCAGTTCGACAATAAAACGTGCTCTTTCAAGTTTGAGCGGTTTTAATTCAGCCATAATCGCTTTTTCGAGCTCTCTGGCTGCTTTCTGACGGGCTTGCCCCAGGGCTCTTGCGCTGTTTTTATAAGTTTCTTCAGCCTGTTTTGCCGTAAGCTCAAGCTGATGAATGGTTTCAATTCCAGTTTCCAGCTGTGAGAGTTTTTCCTGCAGGTTTGATAGAAAATCAGGAAGTTCGGCAACAGTAATATGGTGCTTGCGTGCTTCTGCCCTCAGGGCAAAGAGCCGCTCTTCAGTTTCTTCCAGCAGGCGGTTATCAGAATCTGTATCGGCTGCCAGCCGTGTCAGCAACATTTCAGCATCTGCCAGGGCTTCTTCAGCTTTTTCAAGGGCTGCCAGCGCTTCCTGTGCTTGTAACTGATGAGGCGAAGGCTCGCTTTGTGCGTCGTCTTCCTGCTGATGGGCACCAAAGGAAGAAGGGAGAAGCCGTGCCAATGTCCGGCTGGCTGAGCGGAGGGCATTGGCAGGGTGAGCGCTGCGACGATCGCGTGGATTCAGGTCAGATAAAGCCGTTGTAACTGCTTCCCGTCGGCGTTCCTCCTGCTGTAATTGTGTGCGAAGGGCGACAAGCTGGTTTTCTTCTTCATTCTGGGGAGCAAGGGCAGAAAGGTCTTCGATGGTCTGGCGTAACCAGCTTTCCTCTTTTTCGGCCTGCTCAATGGCGTCTCGAGCCTCTGTTAACTGAGATTGTGCCTGTTGCCACTCTTTCCAGTCCTGTCTCACCTTATCGACAGGCGTTGCCAGGGCTCCAAAAGAATCAAGTAAATCAAGATGGAGTTTTTGATCGGCCAGTCCCATTTGCTCATGCTGCCCCTGAATCTCGACCAGAAGAGAGGCAATTTTCCGTAAAACGGAAATTCCGATCAGCTGATCTCCCATATAAGCCCGGGAGCGTCCGTCTTTTGTGATAAGGCGGCGGAGAATGAGAGGTTCACCTTCTTCTATGGGTGCAAGATCAAGTTCTTTGATAAGGTCATGCACGTCATGATGAGGAGGAAGCTCAAAAACGGCTGTGACACTGCTTTGGTCAGCACCGGTGCGGATGATGTTACCAGTAGCGCGCTCCCCGAGGGCAAGGCCGAGACTATCCAGAAGAATTGACTTTCCGGCACCGGTTTCACCTGTAAAAACGGTCAATCCTTCTTCAAAATGAAGGTCGAGTTTTTCAATGAGAACAATATCCCGGATAGAGAGTTGTGTCAGCATGTGACCCCCCTAGAGCACAGGGCCCCTTCGCCCGGAAAGGACGAAGCAACAGGGCCAGAAAGTTCTATTTTAATATCGTATAAGAGGCTTAGAAGATATCGTTCCACATATTGGCAAAGAAATCGCCAACAGGGGAGAAGAAATCTCCGACAGGATTCAGGAATGAAAAGAATCCCTCATCCTCTTTTTTCGGCTTCTGGTGCATAGCTGCATTTTTAGGCAATGAGGAAACGGACGTTTTTTGTGGGACATTCTGCACTGTGGCAATTGCCGGAGGGGGCGCCCCATGATTTACAGGAGACATTGCTGGTGCAGGTGTTCCACCACGTGGGAGAATGGGGGTAGAAGCGCCTCTCTGCCCAGGGCTCGGAATGTCGAATTGAGCGACAGGAGTTGTTTTTGTCGCATCAAGTGTCTCGGATGCCAGGACGGGACCCTGGGCTTTTCTGGTTTCGTTGAATTTACCGTTTCGGCTGCCGGGCTTGCGTGTTTCTTTGGTAAGAAGGCCGTTATATTTGAGTTTGTTATAGGCGATACGATACCATTTGCTGTCTGGGTAGTTATAACCCAGAATTATGGCATTCTGGCGTGCTTCATCTTTCAGCCCCAGACGGAGACTGACCTCAACAATGCGCTCGAGTGCTTCCGGCACGTGGTTCGTTGTCTGGAAATCCTGTACAACACGCTGATAGCGGCCAAGAGATGCCTGATAATCTTTTTCGCGTTCGTAGAAACGGCCGACAAGCATTTCTTTACCGGCCAGATGGTCACGGCAAAGATCAATTTTAAGCTGGGCATCACGTGCGTAAGATGTCTGGGGGAAGCGCGTAATCACTTCCTGTAGGGCATCCATGGCTTCAATCGTGCCGAGCTGGTCACGTGAAACGATCCCTATCTGTTCGTAATAGCACAGTCCCCGCAGGTAATAGGCATAAGCGGCATCAGGGCTGGTTGGATGGAGCTGGAGATAGCGTTCAAGCTGCTGTACGGAAAGCTCATATTCGCCCTGAAGATAATAGGCATATCCTTCGAGAAGCTCGGCATTTCCCGTGTAACCGGAATAAGGGAAATTCTGTTGAAGCGACTCGAACTCAGCACTGGCGAGTTTATAATCACCGCCATGAAGAGAATCTACGCCGTAATTATAGAGTGTCTCAGCATCCGTTGTTTTGGGAACGCGTTTATCCGCATCATCGGCACAGCCGCTGAGCAATGCAAGTCCCATCAGACCACTTAAACCAAGAGTCAGGGCGCGGGAGGAAGGGGTTTTTACAGCGTGATGCTTGATGATGCTAACCATAACTGCCTTATAGCATGGAAGGTAACAGGGGGAAGAGGGACAGGGTCATTATAAAAGTGTCTTTTCTCTTTAAAATAATGACCTTTCAAGACTCAAGAGCTCATTTTGGCGAAATGAGCTGCCACGTTTCTTTCTGTTTTGCCAGAGCTTTTATAAGCTGATTATTAAGGGCGTGGCCAGATTTAAAACCTTCAAACTTTCCTATGATTTGATAGCCAAAACAATAACAATCGCCAATAGCGTCGAGTAATTTATGACGAATGAATTCATCGTCACTTCTTAATCCACCGGAATTGATGACATGATCATCATTTACAACAAGAGCGTTCTCTAAGGAGCCTCCAAGAGCAAGTCCTTGTTTTTGAAGGTCTTTTATATCATTATAATTGACAAAAGTACGGCTGAAAGCAACGTTTTTCAGAAAGTCATCCTGTTTCAGCGTGAAGTCTATTTTCTGGGCCCCTATAATTCGGGCTTTAAAGTCTATGGCGACTGAAAGAGAAAATTTTTGTTTTTTACGAGGCTGGAAAGAAGCAAAGGCACCATCTTGCCCTTTGACCGTCACAGGGTGAAGAATTTTGATAAATCGTCGTGGTGCGGCGAGTTCTTTCTGGCCTGCGCATCCAAGCAGAAAAACAAAATCCTGGGCACTTCCGTCAAAAATGGGAATTTCAGGACCGTCAAGCTGAATCAGAATATTATCAATGGCCAGAGCGTGGAGAGCCGCGAGAAGATGCTCAATTGTAGCGATACGTACGTCCGGTTCATCGGGTGAGGCAATAACGGTTGCAAGAGAAGCCTCTTGAAGAGTCTCGGGTGACAATCGGAAAGGACGAGTATGGGAAAGGTCAACTCTCTGGAAGAGGATACCGCTATCTTCTGGCTGGGGCAGCAGTTTTAACGTGATCTCTTTACCGGTATGCAGCCCTATGCCCCGGCAAAAAATTTCTTTTTTAAGTGTTGTTTGAGAAATAGCCGGTCGGGAAGCATTTTTGTGGGGTGTTGAAGCCTTGGGAGAGGTTTCCTCATTTTTTCCTGACACGTCAAAGTCCCTTCCAGGAGGGAGGCCCCCCATTTCGTATTTCCCGAAACTCTTACCGATCATCAAGGAAGGGCCTCATGATGCCCTTCCCATAAAGATGGTTTTTCAGGCCCTTACTTTTGCGGGCGTCTTAAATAGGCAGGAATATCCAGATTGGAATCATCTGCCTGATCATCCTGTCCCTGCTGTTGGCGGGGAGGGGGATTATTGTAACCAGTTGGTCTGGCAGAGCGCTGCTGTTGCGGATCAACGAAAGGTGTAGACCGCTCTCCCCTCTGATCAGAGCCAGCTGAGCGATTACGGAAGAAGCGGCTGAAAAAACCGCCTCCTTCATGTTGGCCTGCATCGTCAGCATACGTAGGTGCTTCCGGTGCCCGAGGGGTCATGGGTTGCTGTGGCACAGTCTGTGCCGGATGTGGCACGTGATGATATTCCTGGCGTGGAGCAGGGGCAGCCGCAGGAACTTCTTTTGGCTTTTGTTCTACCGCATTCTGCTGGCTCTCATCAGAAGCAGTATCTGCCTGAGTTGCAGCCTGCAGAGCTTCTTGTTCTTCGCGGGAGACAATTCCCGTAGCGACCACGGAAACCTGGACCGTACCGCTCATTTCTTCACAGAAAAGTAGCCCCCCAATGATTTCGGCATCTTCGTGGGCTTCTTCGCGAATGCGTTCCATCACATTGGTATAATCGTGTAGCCCCAGATCCCTGCCGCCTGTGACATTAATCAGGAGGCCGCGTGCGCCACGAATGGATGTTTCTTCCAGAAGTGGATTGGAGATAGCGCGTTCTGCTGCAATTGTCGCCCAGTCCTGACCATCAACTTTACTGTCAGCGACACCAGTGCCCATCATGGCTTTACCCATTTCGCCCATGACGGTTTTGACGTCGGCAAAATCCAGATTGATCGTGCCAGGCACAACCATAAGATCCGTAATACTTCTGACGCCCTGATAAAGAACGTCATCCGCCATTTTAAAAGCGTCCATCAATGTCGTGGTTTGTGTGGCGCAGCTGAAAAGATTCTGGTTGGGAATGACAATCAGCGTATCAACATATTTTTGCAGCTCTGCGATCCCGGCATCAGCAGAACGGCAGCGTCTTATTCCTTCAAACTGGAAAGGTTTTGAAACAACGCCGATGGTAAGAGCGCCATTTTCACGGGCAATGCGTGCAATGACAGGAGCTGCGCCTGTTCCTGTGCCACCTCCCATACCGGCCGTAATAAACACCAGGTCAGCCCCTGTCAGATGCTGGCGAATTTCTTCTTCAACCTCTTCGGCTGATTTGCGTCCGATTTCAGGCTTGGCACCGGCACCAAGACCGCGTGTCAAATTAGGACCGAGCTGGAGACGCACATCAGCGCGAGAGTTGGCCAGTTGCTGTGCGTCTGTATTGGCGACAACAAATTCCACACTTTGCAGATCAGTAGCGATCATATTATCGACAGCATTACCGCCGCCACCGCCAACCCCGACAACTGTAATGCGCGGAGGGCTGACGACACTTGTGCTAGGGGTCGTTGGGGTCAGGTTCAGTGTCATATGTGCGGCTCCGAACGATAGAAAACAGAACGGCTGAGAGATTCAGTCAGGTGATTCAGCCAAAGGGCGTTGAAGAATTATACATGCCTGCCGATGAAATTAACAAGACGCTTCATCCAGTTTCGTCCCTGTAAACTGGTCTCCACGAGAGAAAATTGTGTATCTGCCCCCAAAGCCCAAGCCAACAGACCCGATGCTGTGGAAAATCCGGCTGAAATGGCTGAGCTTTCAGGCAGGTTTTGAATATTGACAGGCTGACCCAGCCGTAACTGACGGCCAAAAATGCGCGCAGCAACCGGCCCGATATCTGTCAGAAGGGAGGCTCCGCCAGTCAGAACCACTCTGCCTTCAGCCAATGGTCCCAGTCCGGCATTATCGAGCGCATGACGTGTCATTTCCAGAATTTCCTCGACCCGGGGGGCGATAATGGCAATTAACTGGGAACGGGAAATGCGCTCTGCCGTGCGGTCTGTGCCCGAAGGGAGGCGGATCGTATAATCCTCATTTTCAGAAAGATACTGGGCAGCCCCATGCATGGTTTTGAGCCACTCAGCAGTGTCTGTATGAACATTTAATGCAGAGGCGATATCACGGGTAATGTGATGCCCTCCAATACGTAACTGAAACGTATGAAGTAATTTCCCGTGAGAGAATGTGGCAAGAGAGGTTGTTCCAGCGCCCATTTCGACCACTGTCACACCCAGGTCACGCTCATCATGGTCCAGCACTGAAAGTCCAGCAGCAAACGGGCTGGAAACAAGGCCGGAGAGGCGTAATTCCGCCTTATTCAAAACAGTGCTGAGTGTCCGCAACGTGCTGGTATTGGCGTCAATCAGATGGAATTTACCCAGCAGATTCTGACATAAATGCCCACATGGATTCGGCACAGCATGTGTTTCATCAACATTAAATCCCAAAGGAAGAGTCTGGATGATTTCGCGACCATCTCGGTGGACTGAAAGGCGGGCATCTTCCAGTAAATCCCGGACGTCATCTTCCACCACTTCCCGATTGCCGATCATCATTGAAACATCTGTATGAAGGCTTGTTGGATTCCCTCCTGAGAGATTGACGATCAAATCATCAATATGCCTGCCCGTCTGTTTTTCAGCATCGCCCACTGTTGCGCGGATAACAGCTTCAGCCAGTCTGGTGTCTATAATAGCCCCTGATTGTATTCCTTCAGAGCGCCGCCATCCCCACCCCAGAACCTGTATTGCCCCGTTTTGCAGCCCTCGGCCAATAAGGCAGGTTGTTTTGGTTGATCCGATATCCAGAACTGCCTTGATTCCTGAGCGCCATTCAAAACCGGGACGTTTCTCTGTGGGGAGGATAGGGAGTACAGCCCTGTTCTCTCTCTCTGGGGAGGAAAGAAAAAGTTCGTTACTGGTCTGTCGTGAAGGCGAGGCGGGCATCAGGGATGTTTTTCAGCAAGACCGGAAGAGGGAGGAGGCAATGTTTTTTTCTTTAACGAAGAATCGACGGCAGGTGAAGCAGGAACTTTCTTGTCCATGACAGAAGTGGTCAGTTGTGGCTGAGGAGGTGTCTGTGGATCAGCAGGTTGTGATACGTGAATAACCATCCTGTCAGGCAGTCTCATATCAATGGCAGAAAGAGGACGTTCAAGAAGATGGAGAGTTTGCTGGTAGGCCTGAAGACGCTTCAATGCTGCTTCTTCAGCATTTTCCGGGAGCAAAATCAGGATCCCGTTCCTCATCATCATATTCCAGCGTCTATCCCCGATACGGATAAGAGCGGACGTAAGTTTGGCGATTTCAGGATAATGTTTGAGAGCGCAGATAAGCGGAGCGGCGTTTTCATTAGCGCCATTCCCTACAACAAGCGGTAATTTGCGAAAAATTTCGGTATCCGCCGTTGTGAATTGCTGCTCTGAAACAGGTTTTCCTTCTTCATTAATCAGCACAAAGTGACCATGGGTTTGCCATATGGCTGATGGAACACGTTCTGCCACCGTGATGACGATTGTATCAGGCAGGTGTCTTTCTACAATGGAACGTTCAATAAAGGGCAGTTTATTGAGTTTTAACCGGGCGTCCTCAACAGAGAAGCCGAATAGGTTATGGCCGGTATCTGTGTTGAGTTGAGCCATGATCGTGGCTCTGTCCGTAAGGTGGGCACCAATAATCGTGACTTTTTTTATTTTAAGAGGGTCAAGGGCTTCAAGCTTGCTTCTGATTGCCTCCATCTGCGAGTCAGACAGCATGTTGTAAAGCGTCCAGCCACTGCCAGTAGCAATCCCAAGAATGATAATCAGAAAAAATGTGCGGCCTAGCCCGATTTTGTGGCGTTGCCAGAAAAGAGACAGGCGTGAAGGTCTATCGCCTTCTATGGGATGTCTCGGTTTTTCTGGAGGGGGTGGGCCTGCGTACATGGAAGAAGGCTCAGCCTTTCTGCGGCGACATAAGAAGGGCAGACACAGAGGAGGCATTGAGAGAAAGCGCCTCTTTAATCAGCCATTCACACAGCTTGCCGTAAGAAAGCCCGCGATAGGCTGCCTGTTCAGGAAGTAATGAGGTAGGTGTCATGCCGGGTTGTGTGTTGACTTCAAGAATGGCCACTCTGCCTGTTTCCTGATCATAACGGAAATCAGTGCGGCTGGCGCCTGAGCATCCTAAAGCTTTATGGGCTTTAACAGCAAGAGAGCATAAATGGTCAGTCACGTCAGCAGGAAGTGCTGCGGGCACGATATGGCGTGACCCTCCGGCCTGGTATTTTGCGCTGAAATCGTAAAATTCGCCTGAAAGAGGAAGAATTTCTGTGACAGCAAGAGGCGTATCACGCATGACGCCAACAGTCAGTTCCTGCCCTGGAATATAATCTTCAACAAGGATGTTTTTGCCATAACGCCAGGAACGGGCAATGTCACAGCGTGTTTCATCTCCCGGTTGCATAATCGTAACCCCGACAGAAGATCCTTCCAAAAGGGGTTTGATAATATAGGGGCGGGGCAGTGGGTCTGACTTTGCCAGTTCTTCAGGAGAGATGACCAGTCCTTTAGCAACAGGCAGATTATGGGCCTCAAAAATAATTCGGCTTGTTGCCTTGTTCATGGCAATGGCTGAGCTGTGAACATCTGAATGGGTATAAGGCAGACCAAGCCAATGCAGCACACCCTGAATGGTGCCATCTTCTCCACCAAGGCCATGCAGTGCATTAAAAACAACATCAGGCCCATAGGCTTTTAATTCTGTAATGGTGCGCAGGAGATCCGTGCCGACATCCAGAGACTGGACTTCATGACCGAGTGACGCCAATGCCTGCGCAACAGATTTCCCACTTGAAAGACTGACGTCTCTTTCGCTGGAAGTGCCTCCCATCAGAACGGTGACTTTTAGAGGACGATCAGCTTTCTCATCATAGAAGGTATTATTCATGAAGGTCAGTCCGTAACAGAATTTTTAGTCATGCGTTCAGCAGAGGTCAGACCAAGGCGTTTAATTTCCCATTGCAAAAGGACACCACTCTGATCGAATACTTTCTTTCGCACTGTTTCCCCCAGTGTTTCAAGGTCGTCACTGCTTGCCTGTCCCAGGTTAAGCATAAAATTGCAATGTTTTTCACTCATCTGAGCATCGCCAATGCGTAAGCCCCGGCAACCAGCCTGGTCTATCAGCGACCAGGCTTTATGGCCGTCCGGATTACGGAAAGTCGAGCCCCCTGTCCGTGTTCTCAGAGGCTGGCTGGCTTCGCGAGAGGCCCGGATTTCAGAGAGTTTCTGCCGGATGAGAGTCGGGTCTTTTGGGTGTGCCTTCAAACGCAGACGTGTGACGATAAAGCCCGCAGGCAATTCGCTGTGACGGTAGCTCATATGCAGAGAATCGGCTTTCAGTCTGAGAGACTGTCCCGCTGGATCAAGGCCTTCCACCCAGTCCAGGCAATCGATCATTTCACCTCCATACGCTCCGGCATTCATGGCCACAGCACCGCCTAGAGAGCCAGGGATGCCAACCAGAAATTCCAGACCACCCAGTCCCAGAGACGCGGCTTTTTCTGCGACTGTTACGTCCAGTGCTGCTGCGCCGACAATAAGCCCGTCATGATCTTCTTCAATCCCGGCAAATTTGCCAGTCAGTTTGATAACAATGCCTTCAAGTCCCCCATCGCGGATAATGACGTTGGAGCACGCTCCAAGAATCGTCCGCGGCAGAGAAGGTGGGCACTGGCTGAGGAAATGTGCCAGATCCTTTTCATCTTCAGGGATGAACAACCAGTCAGCAGAGCCTCCACATCGAAACCATGTGCGCGGACCCAGTGGCGCATGTCTCAACAAGCGACCGCGAACCAGAGGAGGCGTAAAATTCTGAAGCATAATTTGCGTAATCAATTGGAGGTTTTAAAGAGTTTCAGAAAGTTTCTGTGGGAGCTGTTGAGCCCATTGTGTAATATTTCCGGCTCCAAGACAAATAACATAATCACCTGGGTGAGCATTTTTCTTGATGAGAGAAGGAAGATCATCAGGAGATGTAAGGCTGATTACATTGCGATGTCCATGATCGCGCAGTCCCTGTACCAGGGTTTCTTTCGTGATCCCTTCAATGGGATCTTCTCCGGCAGCATAAATATCGCTCACGATGACAATATCAGCATCATTCATACAGCCGCAGAATTCGTTAAACAGGTCTTTGACCCTTGAATAACGATGGGGCTGCACAACGGCAATAACCTGACCGGCACCAGCCTGACGGGCCGCTTTCAGAACGGCTGCAATCTCGACGGGATGATGACCATAATCATCGATGATCGTTACGCCATTCCACGTGCCGGTGCGTGTAAAGCGTCTTTTAACCCCTCTGAAGCCGGCCAGTGCCTCGGCAATGACCGTGTCTGAAATTTCCATTTCACTGGCGACAGCAATTGCGGCGAGGGCGTTGAGAATATTGTGGTTGCCAAACATGGGCAGAGTGAAAGGTCCAGCCTTGCGGGTACTGTTCTGGGCACGATTGGCGATGATAACGTCAAAACGTGCGCCCTGTGGGCCCATAATAATATTTTCTGCGCGTATATCGGCCTGTGGGCTGAAACCATAGGTCACCACACGATGATCAGAAAGCTGGGGAATCATCTGTTGCACGCGGGGGTGGTCAACACAGAGCACGGCAAAACCGTAAAAAGGAATATTGGAGACAAATTGCCGATAGCCCGCTTCCATCGCTTCATCTGTACCCCAATGGTCGAGATGCTCGGGATCCATGTTGGTGACAACAGCGATAACAGAAGGCAGGCGGAGGAAGGAACCATCACTTTCATCAGCCTCGACAACCATCCAGTCTCCTGACCCCATCCGCGTATTGGTGCCGTAAGCCTCAATAATACCGCCATTAATAACGGTTGGATCAAGCGAGGCCTGCTCCAGAACGCAGGCGACAAGGCTGGTTGTGGTCGTCTTGCCATGTGTGCCGCCAATCGCAATCGCCCAACGCAGGCGCATGAGCTCAGCAAGCATTTCTGCCCGCCGCACTACCGGGATCAGGCGAGCCCGGGCCGCCAGGACCTCAGGATTATCTCTTTTGACAGCAGTGGAAATAACAACAACCTGTGCATCATTCAGATTATTGGCGTCATGACCGATATAGACCGGAATACCGATTTTGCGCAGGCGCAGGACGTTACTATTTTCACTGATATCTGACCCCTGCACCTTATAGCCAAGCATATGCAACACTTCGGCAATACCGGACATGCCGATACCACCAATACCAACAAAATGAAGTGTTCCAATATTGAGAGGCAGGGCACGCATAGGGTCATCTCCAGGAAAAAATTAATAAAGGACGAAAAGAAAAAATCAGGAAATCTGTTTTTCAATCAGATCCGCCAGTTTTTCTGCGGCATGTTGGTGACGGAGCCCGGCAGAAGCCTGAGCCGCTCGGGCAAGCTGTGCAGGGTCGCTGAAAAGCTCTGTAAGTTTGCTTCTCAGAGCGTCGATTGTGAAGTCTTTCTGGCGAATCATCCAGCCAGCACCTGCTTGTTCAAGCGCCATGGCATTTGCGCCCTGTTCATCAGAGGCGGCAATGGGGAGGGGGACCATGATGGCCGGTTTTCCCGCCATCGTAAGCTCAGCGACAGAGGAACCACCTGCACGCCCGATGACCAGATGTGCTTTTTCCAGCACAGGGGCGACATCTTTAATAAAAGGAAGCAGGTCAGCTTTAATTCCTGCTTCCTTGTAACGGTTTTGCAGGTCAGGAATCAGCTCTTCCTTGAGTTGTTGGGTAATATGAAGGCGTTTTCTGATGGGAGCAGGTAAGGTGATCAGTGCTTCCGGCACGATCTGGCTGAAAATCTGTGCTCCAAGGGAGCCCCCCCATATAAGAAGCTCCAAAGGACTGTCTCCATCGCACTCGGGAGGGAGATAGGATTTTGCCGCCAGAGCTTCAATGTCAGCGCGAACAGGCATACCCGTTAAGCTGACAGTCGCCCCGGCAGGCAGACGGGCAACCGTTGCATAGGATGTGGCGATCGCTGTTGCAAAGCGGGCCAGCAACGCGTTGGCTTTTCCTAAAATGGCATTGCCTTCATGAATAACGATAACAGGGCGTTTTTTTGTAGAAAATAGGCTCCCTCCCAGCAATGGTGGCACAGAGGGATAACCACCAAAACCGATAATGGCAGCAGGTTTTATTTTTTTGATAAGATAACGGGCCGTCATGGTTCCTTTTAAGAGGGAAAAGACGCCCTGTAATTTATGTTTCAGTGATTTGCCCGCCACACCGGAACCAGGCAACACATATTGGGGAGAGGACGCAAAAGCGCCGATCTCGCGGTGTGTGTTGCGTCCATCAGTCATCAGGACGAGGTCATGCCCTCTTTGCAGAAGGCAGCTTGCCAATGCTTCAGCAGGAAAGAAGTGGCCGCCTGTGCCACCGGCAGCAATGATGATGGGAGCTTTCATGCTAGCGACCTTTTGAACTGGAGGATTCAAGCCTTAATGAGACCGAAGAGACGGGTGTTGCCACTGATGGTGGTGCAAAGAGCCCCGGGTCAACCCGGTGCCGTGTCAGGGCTAAGACCATTCCCAATGTCAGCGCAATAGAGATGGCGGAACTTCCCCCATATGAAATCAGTGGCAGCGTCATTCCCTTTGTGGGGATGAGGTGGAGGGTCGAGCCCATATTAATGAAGGCCTGAAGGCCAAAGCCTGTCACAAGGCCACTGGTTGAAAGAACAATATAGGGATTCTTATCACGGGTGAGGCGTAATAATGTCCTTAAGACAATAACGACATAAACAGCGATGATAAACAGGCAGAGAAGCAGGCCATATTCCTCTCCGGCGACAGCAAAAATAAAATCCGCATGAGCGTCCGGCAGGAGGTCCTTAACATGGCCTTCTCCCGGACCTTTTCCTAACAGCCCGCCATTGCCGAATGCCCGGAGAGACGTATCAATCTGGTAATGGTCTCCCACGTCGGGGTGCAAAAAGCGTTCGACACGTGACCGGACGTGGGCAAATTTTACAAAGGCAACCCCGAATGCCGCCAGCATGGCCCCGACAAGACCGATAAAGAAGATGATCGGCAGGCCATCAATAAAAAGCTGTATCGCAAAAACAGCTGTAATGACTGATAACATGCCGATGTCAGGTTGGGCCTGCAATAAAACCGCGATGACCAGAAATACCAGAAAAGCCGCCAGCCTGCCTGGGAACCTGAAACCGTTTGGAAATCTGAGCGTATTACGCAGATTGAGCAGCCAGCCCGTTACAACAGCAAAAAAAGGTTTCAGAAATTCCGATGGCTGCACCGACATGACCGGCAGGGAAATCCAGCGTCTGGCACCCTTGATTTCCATTCCATGGACAAGCGTCATGAACGTGGCCCCCAGCGCGACCAGACCACCAATGATCGCCAGGCGGCGAATGGCACGCGGCGTTAATGAGGACGTCAGTAAAAGAACGAGCCCTGCAATCGCCAGAAACACAACCTGCTTGAGAATAAACATATTGCGTGAAGCCCCGATACGGTGGGCCACCGCTGGGCTTGCCGCCAGCATCAATATATACCCGAGAGCCATCAAGATTCCGACACATGTCAGGGTCACATGGTCGATATTACGCCACCAGCGGGCATAAAAGGATGTGTCTGTGCGGCTTAATGATGACATGGCGTGACCTCAGAAAGTCGCTGCAAGTGCGTGAACGTATTGAGTAAATCGCTCACCACGTTCTTCAAAGCTCTTGAACTGATCGAAGCTCGCGCAGGCTGGAGAAAGCAATATGGTGTCGATCCCGGTTGCTTTGGCAGTTTTGAAAGCTTCTGAAACAGCAACGTCCAGAGTTCCGCAAGCGGTATAACTAACACCGTGTTCTTCCAGCGTCCGGGCAAACATATCACCATCCTGCCCGATCAGGCAGGCATGAGCGATATGAGGGAAAAGGGGCACCAGGCTTTCAATGCCGCCGGCTTTTGCAATGCCTCCGGCAATCCATATGACTTTGTCATAAGCTTTCAGGGCGTGGGACGTCGCTTCGGCATTGGTTGCCTTGCTGTCATTGACGAAACGGATATTATCAATGATGGCAACAGTCTGGAGACGATGATCGAGGCCAGGAAAACTTCTGATCGCCGTAGAAATAATGCCATCAGAAACGCCGAAAAACCGGGCGGTTGTGCAGGAGGCAACAATATTCTGTGCGTTATGGAGGCCCGGGAGGCTGGGGGCATCATAAGAGGAATAGGCCCGTTCCACGGACAGAATCATGAAAGGCACATTCTGGTGCTCAAGCTGGGGAATAACAGCTTTAACCCACGCGGCATTTTCACCTAATAAGGCGAGATCCTGCTCGTTCATATTATCAAAGACGTGTGCTTTGGCTTCGATATAGCCGTTCATGGAACCATGGCGCTCAAGGTGGTCTGGCGTCATGTTCAACCAGATAGCGCAATGGGCATGAAACTGGTCCAGGCGCTCCAGCATGTAAGACGACATTTCAATAACGTAGATGCCGTTATCGCCCAGTAAAGGGAGAGCCAGCGCTGCTGTTCCCAGATTGCCACCAGCGGCGACAGGAATCTTGGCTTCTTCAAAGATATGAGTGAGCAGGGCTGTTGTTGTGGATTTACCGTTTGTTCCGGTCACTGAAATAAATTGCGCGCGGGACCCGGCTTTCCGCACGGCGCGCCAGAGCAGTTCAGCGTCAGAGAGGATGGGGACAGATTGCGAGCGTGCTAGAATGGCCGTTGGATGGGGGTGTGGAAGAAGATGAGGAATCCCGGGAGAAAGGATTAAAGCCTCAAAACCCCGTAAATCAGTAATAGGAGCAAGGGTCAGCCCGGGTGCCTCCTCAAGCACGGGAGACCGGTCATCCCATGCCTGCACTTTGGCCCCCATGGCCAGAAGTGCGCGAACAACCGCGCTCCCATTACGGCCGAGACCACAGACAGCAAATTGTTTTCCTTCAAACAGTTTTGGAGGAAAGGAGTGGGGAGGAAGATGCGTCATCTTAATTTCAACGTTGCCAAACCACAGAGTCCCAGTACAAAGGCTATGATCCAGAAGCGTACGACAATTTTCGGTTCTTGCCAGCCCTTTTTCTCAAAATGATGATGAAGAGGTGCCATAAGAAAAACACGTCTGCCTGTTCTTTTGAACCAGAAAACCTGAATAATGACCGATAATGTCTCTGCAACAAATAGCCCGCCTACGATGCACAGAACCAGTTCATGTTTGACAGCGACAGAGATGCTTCCCAGCGCTCCTCCCAGAGCGAGGGAGCCTGTATCGCCCATAAAGACTTCTGCGGGGGGGGCGTTGAACCATAAAAATCCTAAAGCGGCCCCGATCAATGCCGCGCAGAAGACACTGAGCTCCCCCGTGCCGGGGATATAGTGGAGTTGCAGATAATCCGCGAAAACGTGGTTACCCACCATATAGGCAATCAGGGCGAAAACCAGGGCTGCAATAATAACAGGGACAGTCGCCAGGCCATCCAACCCATCAGTAAGATTAACGGCATTGCCAAACCCGCTGATGGTAATCATGGCAAAGAGAGGGAAAGCATAGCCCAAGGGGAGAATCAGCGATTTAGCGAATGGGAAGGCGACCGCATTACGTATTTCGGGTGGCGTGAGGGACTGAAGCCAGATCCCGGCAATGAGAGAGGCTAGAAACTCGCAGCCCAGACGCGTCTTTTTACTTAACCCTGTTGAGTTATGACGGGCCAGTTTTTCGTAATCATCAACAAAACCAACGGCACCAAAGGCCAGTGTCGTCAGAAGAACTGCCCAGACAAATCCATTATGAAGGTCCGCCCATAAAAGGGTCGAAAGTGTCAGACCGGAGAGGATCAGCATGCCTCCCATTGTCGGTGTTCCGGCTTTTTCAAGAATATGGCGTTCTGGTCCAACAGCTCTGATGGGTTGCCCATCACGCTGGATGCGTTTGAGATGGGCAATAAAAGGGCGCCCAAGGCAGAGGGTAAAGATTAAAGCCGTCAAACAGGCGCAGCCGGCCCGGAAGGTGATGTAATGGAAGAGGTTGAAAAAACCACCATGGTGCAGATTGTGGGCAGCAATGAGATTATAAAGCATAGAATCGGACTCAGTTCAGGTTTTGTCGACAGGGCCGAGTGTCGTTTCAAGACCCACTATCAGTTTTTTCATCTGGCTGCCCAGACTTCCCTTTACGAGAATCACATCACCAGGGCGCACTAATGGAGCCATAAGCGGAATCAATGCGCCAGAATTTTCGCCATAACCTCCTTGCAGTTCTGGGGGCAGAGCGTCAAACAGGGCTTTCATATAGGGACCGCAGCAGAAACAAAGAGCCTTGCTGTCAATGACAGCTTGTGCCAGGGCCTCATGCTCACGCTGTGAAAATTCTCCCAGTTCAAGCATATCTCCCAAAGCCACAAGGCGGCGGCCGGTTGGTTTGAGTGAAAGAGTCTTAAGGGACGCCCTGATGCTTTCGGGGGAGGCATTATAGCTTTCATCAATGATGGTGATGTCCTGTCCCAGAGAATAGGTTGCACCACGTCCCTTATCTGGAAGGAATGAGTGAAGCGCCTGGGCTGATGGCGCCAGAGCATAGCCAAGAGCGGCAACACATCCCAGGGTAAGTGAGGCATTGCGAATATGGTGAAGGCCAGGCAGGGAAAGCTGCACTGAAAGAACGGTCTTGTTGATCCGAAGTCTGAAGTGGCTCCCTGCTTCAGAAAGAATTGGGTCTTCAATATGGATCATGGCCGCGTCTGAAAAACCTGCCAGCCATAAATCTGCGGAAGAAGGGAGATAGCTCCTTACCAGAGTTTCGTAACCCGTATCATCGGGCATGATAGCGATGGAACCGGGATGTGTAAGGCTTGCGAAAAGAGACGCTTTTTCATGGGCAATGGCTTCCCGGCTTCCCATAAGGCCAAGATGAGCCGTGCCTATTGTGGTGATAATTGCGCAGTCAGGTTGGACCTGTGCGGCCAGTGGGGCGATTTCACCAACGTGATTCATCCCGATTTCACTGATGCAGAAATCCGCATCACGCGGCAAACGTGCCAATGTCAGGGGGACGCCCCAGTGGTTATTAAAGGAAGCGACCGAGGCATGAACCTTGCCATGAGGCGCCAACGCATGGCGCACCATTTCTTTTGTCGTGGTTTTGCCGACACTGCCACTGATAGCAATGGCTTTGCCCCTGAAACGTTTCCGGGCAAACTGTCCCAGTGCTTCAAGAGCTTTCATGGTATCTGTGACCAGCAGAATACGCGGGTCATTTTGCAGATCCTGTTCAATCAGGGCCTGCCTGTCGTGAACCATGACAGCTGCGGCCCCCTGGTCCAGCGCCTGCCTGATAAAACGATGACCGTCAGAATTATGCCCGATCAGGGCAATAAAGAGGTTCCCTTTCTGAAGGGTGCGGGTATCAATGGAAATGTCCCTGATACTCACTTCGGCAACGAGCGTGCCCCCCGTGGCGGAGCGGAGTTCAGAGCTGGACCAGAGGGGAAGAGAGCCGTTCATGAGCAAAGTTCTTTTGCAAGAGTGCGTGTGATGGTGCGGTCATCAAAAGGATGAATCTCATCTCCGATAATCTGTCCCTTTTCATGCCCTTTTCCGGCAACAATCAGGATATCGCCATCACCGAGTGAGCGGAGGCCCTCTGAAATTGCGTCGGACCGGGACGGAATTTCCTGCGCCCTGGGGCAGGTGTTTCTGATTTCCTGGCGGATAAGAGCGGGGTCCTCATGGCGTGGATTATCATCGGTAATAATAACCCGATCAGCCAGGCGTTCAGCGATTTGTCCCATAAGAGGGCGCTTGCCTTTATCCCGATTGCCACCGGCACCGAAAACAAGGGTGAGTTTCCCCTTTGTATGGGCACGGAGGCTGAGGAGAATATGTTCCAGCGCATCTGGCGTATGGGCATAATCAATATAGGCAGAAGCATTATTGGGCAGGGTCGCTACAAGTTCGCAACGCCCGGGAACATTTTTAAGCCCTGAAAGCAGGGAGAGTGTCTCAATAGTGTCGTGATGGTCTTTCCAGCAAAGGGCGGCTGCCATAAGGGCATTTTCCACCTGAAAGGCGCCGGCAAGAGGAATTGTCAGAGGGGAAAGGTTTTTCCCTGCAAATGTGAGCTCGATGATCTGCCCTGTTGTCGTTGGTGTAACATTTGTGATGCTCAGAAGATGGGCATTCCGGCCAATATCGCGAATTTCAAGATGACGTTCTCTGGCGATGGCGTGCAGGGCAGAGACGGTTTCCGGGTCCATATCCGCATTAAAGGCGGCAATCCCGCCTTCTATAAGTAATGTTCTGAACAGATGGAGCTTGGCCTCTCTATAGGCCTCTATTGTGCCATGATAATCCAGGTGATCGCGCGTCAGATTTGAAAAACCAGCCGCCTTGATGGTCAGTCCGTCCAGGCGGGACTGCACCAGACCGTGAGAGGAAGCCTCCAGAGCAACGTGATCGATTCCAGCCTGTTTCAGTCCTGCCAGCGCCTTTGCCAGACTGACAGGGTCAGGCGTTGTCAGAGGGGGCAGAGGGGGAAGGGAAACATCGGTAATCAGCCCGAGAGTGCCGATACTGGCTGCAGGAATATTTCGTTTCTGCCAGATCTGTCTGACAAAATCGACCGTGCTGCTTTTACCGTTTGTCCCTGTAACAGCGGTAATGAAGGAAGGCGGACCCCCTGCAAGCACCATAGCGGCAAGTGCGAGAAAATGGGCAGGGTTTTCAACAGCAAGCATTGGGACCGTCCGACCATCTTCCTGATGCTGAATAATATCAGGACAATGAGAGTCTTTCTGCCGGACAATAGCACTGGCCCCTTTAAAAATGGCCATGGAAATATAGGCGGCACCATCCTGCTGGCTTCCTTTAAGGGCAACAAAGAGACTGCCTGGCTGGACAGACCGGCTGTCAGCCGTAATGGAGGAAATCGTCACATCGTGCGGGACGTTCAGTGTGAGACCGGAATGATGGAGCAGCGAGGATAAAAGCATGATGAAGCCTGACAGAAATAAGTGAGGAAAAAGTGTTAATGACCTTTCGAACGGGAAGATTTTGGTTTGCGTGGGGGAGGAGCACCGGGGTCATTGCCGGGCCCTAAAGGTCTGACCCCTTTTGGAACGGGGGGCGTCAGCGAGATAGCCAGGTCCTGTTCAATTTTCTCCATCTGCTCAGGAGGGGGCGGGAACAGGCCGAGCATAGGGGCTGTGCGAGTCACGATTTTTGAAAATGTGGGGGCAGCAATCCAGCCCGCTGTTGTCCAGCCATGCGTTTCAGCGGTCGGTTTGGGAGCGTCTAACATGATGTACAGGGCATAATGGGGGTCATTCATGGGAAACACCCCGGTAAAGGCTGTAATATTGACGTGCTTCAGATAGCCCCCGTGAGCACCGACTTTTTCGGCCGTTCCGGTTTTGCCTCCGACAAAATAACCGGGACTTTCGGAATTGCGTCCTGTGCCTTTTGTCACGTCAAGGCGCAATATCCGGCGCAATATATCCGCATTTTCTTCCGAGAGGATGCGTGTGCCTTTTGGTGTTATGGTGGCATTTTCATCATGAGGTTGGGCGATAAGGGTAGGGGTAATCAAAAAACCTCCATTCCCCGCAGCTGCCGTGCCTCTTACGATGGCGAGAGGGGATTCAGCCACACCATGACCGAAGCCGACTGTCATAACCGTTGTCAGCCCCCAGTTGCGTTGCGAGGGCGCAATAGGGCGCCCGACTTCTGGGAGCTCAACAGGAACACGGTCAAGAAAGCCCATCTGTTTGAGCCACTCTCTTTGCCTTTTGGCGCCTACGTCAAGGGCAATATGCGCTGAAGCCGGATTGGAGGAGTAGGCCATGACAGAGGTTAGCGGGAGCCAGGGGGCAAAATGGTCTGATTTCAGATCAGAGATCTTGAAGCGCCCGACATGAATGGGAATTGTGGAAAAACGATCCCAGATATGAGCCACACCAAGCTGGAGAGCCATGGCTGCTGTTTGTAGTTTGAACGTGGAACCTGGCTCATACATGCCTGTGACAGCCCGATTAAAACGGGCATCCGCGGGGACATGGGCAAAATCATTGGCATCAAAATCGGGAAGACTGACCATGGCGAGGATTTCGCCTGTACGGACGTCCATTAAAATGGCACTGGCCCCGATCGCACTGAAATGCTCTTTGGCATTAAAGAGCTCTTCTCTGATCGCTGCCTGCACCCGTGTATCAATTGATAATTTCAGGGGAGCCGGATCGCTCATCAACCTTTTATCGAAATAACGTTCAACACCGGCAATGCCGTGGTCATCAATATCAACACTGCCCAGAACGTGGGCTGCAATATTGCCCAACGGGTAGCGGCGTTTCTCGCTATTTTCAAAATAAAGCCCCGGAATTCCGAGATTATTGATCGCGAGTTCCTGAGTGGGGGTAATATCGCGCGAGAGATAAACAAACTGCCTGTTCTGATGGAGGCGTTTTAAAATCAGGTCTTTATCAAGATCAGGTAAAATCGCACTTAATTTTGCGACCACATCTTCCGGGTCAATAATTTCCCGCGGGTTGGCATAGACCTGCACCATAGGTAGAGACAGGGCCAGAGGTTGCCCGTTACGGTCAGTAATAGTGGCCCGCTTGACATTGGGCAGTGTAAAACCACCACTCATTAACGCTTTAGGGTCCGGCTTGGGGATTTCAGGCAGTGCGGTTGCGATCTGGTTTGGCAAAGGGGCGACCGGAGCCAGCACTGTGGCTAAAATAGCCTTAAAGCTCACCGCTCCAAAAAGTATGAGAAATCCAAGCCCGACATAGACCAGCCGCCCCTGACGCCGTTCTTCCGGCGTTGGTTTGATTTTTGGTTTTTTCTCTTTAGGAGCAGATTTCTTCTTACCTTTTTCCTTTTCGTTCCGGCGTCTTCCCAGGCGGTTTTCTGAACGATCTTCTTTATCCATTCTGTCAGAAGAGGGATCAGGAGAATGCGGGGGAAGGGGAGGCTCTGCCATGTATGTCGTTTCAGCCGAAAGCGCGCGTAAGCTGTCACTTGATAAAAAGGAAAGGGGCTAGGAAAATCAGTCTGTCAAAGGAACAGGAGGGGGTAAGGGCGCCTGCAGGCTGGAAGCGGATTTCATGGGTGTTTTAATCACAGCATTTCTGCGGGAGGATTTCTCCTGAGAGCCGGACCAGGAAGCTGCTTCAATTTTGTTGGATGAAGCCATATCCTCGAAATCAGCCGCTTTATGTTCATTTCTTTTCATGTCCGCCCGGGCTGTCCTGTGAGCAGGGAAATTGTGTTCCTGCGCTTTTTTCTCTCTGTTATGCTGGGTCAGCATCGCGATGGTCTGATCCAGTGTGGATATTTTATGCGCAGAAGGACGGGCAGCCACTTTTGTAATATTGGTTGCCCGGACATTATTATGCGTGTTGGAGGCTGTGATCACAGGCGCTGTATTATGAACAGGCTTTGTAATTTCAACTGTGCGCGTGGGAGCCTTACTTTCATTGGGATGAGGGGCTGTCTCAGGCAAAGCGATAATCTGCTGAGGCGTATTCTGGACCAGCATAGGCTGCTGTACAGTCTGATGTGTCACAGCAGGCAAGACTGAGGCAAGCTTGTCCAATTTAACAAACTGGTGGGGGTCCACGGTTTCCAGTTCAGGAAGGAAGCGTTCAGAAAGGGCCGTCAGCCTGTCCGGCTGGTTAAGAAGGGCCCATTCAGTACGAAGCATAACTGTTTGTTCCTGCACTTTACGGGTGTCATGAACAATTTGCGTGATCTTCTGGTCAAGAAGGAGCGTATCGTGTTTCTTTGTGTAAAGAAACAGCCCTGAAAGAGCAGCCATAAGGGCAAAAAGAAAAGTCACGGGTCTAATCATGCTAAGACTCCAGCATTACCAAGACGGCGTAGCGCTCTCAGATGCGCACTTCTTGAACGGGGATTTTGACGGATTTCTTCGTCCCGGGGATGAAGTGCACGTGTGTAAAGGAGGGAAAATTCTTCCTGTGCGGCTGTAGCCCTGGCAGGAAGATAACGGGAATTCTGTTCCAACCGGCCGCTCAAACGCGCCATTGAGCGTTTTACCAGCCGGTCCTCAAGTGAATGGAACGTCACGACAACGAATACGCCGCCAGGGGCCAGCATTTGTGGCGCCACTTCGAGCGCTCGTTCTATTTCACCCAATTCGTCATTGACCGCAATTCTCAAGGCCTGAAAGCTTCGTGTCGCGGGATCAAAGCCGGGCCGTTCGCGGGGGACGCAACTACGAATAATATTCGCCAGGGCGAACGTGGTCGTGATGGGCGCCTCTGTGCGTGCTTTGACAATAGCACGTGCAATGGAACGTGCTTTTCTTTCCTCTCCGTAATGATAGAGGATGTCGGCGAGTGTCTGCTCACTTTCCTGATTAACAAAATCAGCAGCCGAGCGGCCATGTGCGCTCATGCGCATATCAAGATCGGCATCGAAACGGAAGGAAAAGCCTCTTTCCGCCTCATCAAGCTGATAAGATGATACGCCCAGATCAAGCACAATCCCGTCAAAAGGGGCTTCGTGCGAAAGGAGCGTGTCCATGGAGCCGAACGTGCCGTGATGGAGACGTAACTCACCGGGAAAATCTTTGAGAAGAGACTGTCCCCGTTTGATGGCAGCCGGATCACGATCAATGGCATGGAGTGTGACACCCGGGGTTGCCAGAATAGCCCGGCTATAGCCGCCCCCTCCGAATGTACCGTCCAGATAGCGGCCATTTTCTTTAACATTCAGCGCCTGAAGGACTTCAGGCAACATGACAGGGAAATGGCCTTCAGTCATGACGTTCCTCCTTGGAGGAGGGCAGGTGAGAGGCAGATTTCAAAGCACTTAATGCCTTGGCTTTCTGGCGTGCCTGCAAGCGGCGTTCAAGAGCGGCTTCAGGCGTCCATATCTGGAAAATTTTCCCCAACCCCATAAAGGTGACTTCCTTATCGAGACCAGCATGGGCTTTGAGAATATCGGGCAGAATGATACGGCCTTCCTTATCGCTATCAAGAGGGTAGGCATCGGCATACAGACTGGCTGCCAGATCCTCATGCTCTTCTGAGAGAGGATCATATTCCTCCAGAGGGGCAGCGAGCGAGGCAAAGCCATCTGCCGTCCAGCCTTCGATGCAGGGGTGCAGATGAGAAGGGCGCAGGATGACCAGAGCGTCTCCCGGATGAGCCTGTTCTTTTAAGGCGATTCTAAAGGATGCAGGAATGGAGACGCGTCCTTTGGCGTCAAAACGGTTACAATGAGTGCCTAAAAACATGCTCATTGCGCCCACTGCCCCCTTTCCTGATCTGATAACGACCCATCGTTATTGTGAAACCTGAAATTTCAGGATTCCTCATAGGAATAATGTTCTTATGGGAGCGTCCTGCACGTATTGGGATAACATGGGTAAACATGGGCGTCAAAAATTTTATGAAAAAAAATGCGCAGAATTCCGCGCTTATTTTCAAAATACGGAAAAAGCTTAGGGAAATAGGACTTTATTTATTAAAAAATGATTAATTACCTGTGATGTCAGGTAAAAGGGCGGCCTTTTTTTTAATTTCCGGGAATAATGTGAGAAAAACGTGATTTATTAAGTAGTTAGGAAGAATAGATGCCAGATGGTCTGTAAGCCGGGTTCTGTCCCCTTGCTGTGAAGCAAGGGAGGTGATCATTCATCTAGGACAGATTTTGCAATCTGTCTCACGCAACCAACCCGGACGGCGAGGCAGAATCCTCTGACAAAGTTTGTCAGCCGTCCCTATTCGGTTTTGCTCCCGGTGGGGTTTACCATGACCGCCTCTGTTACCAGAGGCGCGGTGCGCTCTTACCGCACCGTTTCATCTTTACCTGCACTTTCCAGAAACTGAAAAGCCGGCAGGCAGTCTCGTTTCTGTGGCACTTTCCCTAAGGTCACCCTCGCCGGCTGTTAGCCGGCACCGTTTTTCTGTGGAGCCCGGACTTTCCTCCAGAGTATTATAACTCCGGCGATCACCCGACCATCTGGCGTGGCGGAGAGTGCCTGCCTTACGCTATCAGGTCAAGAGCGGAAAAGGTGAATTATTTTGTGGCAAGCGGGCGGAATGTTCCCGGTGTTCCGGCATCTGTCGCAATATAGCCTGCAAGACGGTTTACCTTGATATTGAAAAGATTTTCCGCTGAAGCGCTTTCGCCAGGGCAGCCATTCCCATGGCGTCCCAGGACATTAATTGTCGGTTCGTTATTGGTGATATCCCCGTTAATGACAAAAACAAGGCATCTGCGCGGGAGGGTGGAAAGTTTTTTCTGGCGTATCACTGTGCGCAGATGTTCGACGAGGGCGCTATTATCGAACCAGCTGGTCTTTTTAAACGTGAACTGGTCATATATCGCATCCAAAGTGCCATTTTTAGCCATAAAAAACATGATCAGGATCAGCGGGATCATGATGATCAGCCGTCTTATGACATGTTGTTTGATAGAGCGTTTTTTATAAAGTGAGGCAAGGCCGGGGCGTTTGGCAGCGGGTTCTTGTGTCAAAGGAAAATCCATCCGAATGCAAAAAGGGAGGCAGTTTGTCTGCCTCCCTTCTGAAATAATATGAAAACAGAAGAAAGAAAATAACTCATTAATTCTTCATATTTTCGTGCCAGAAATCACCCGTTTCGTGGATAAATGCCTTTGCAGCCGTCGGGCCGCGTGTTCCGGCAACGTAATGTTCCATAGGAACCTTGTTTTCAGCCCAGGCCTTCAGTGTTGGTTCAACCCATGCCCATGCGGCTTCAACTTCATCCCGGCGGATAAAGAGCGTCGGGTTTTCTCGCACGACATCAAGCATTAACCGCTCATAGGAGTCAGGAATGAGCGATCCATCCGTTGTGGCGAAAGCGCTGCTCAGGTCAAGCTGTTGGAACGTAAAGCCGGGTGAGGAGGGGTTTTTGGCATTGATGGTAAGATCAATCCCTTCATTTGGCTGAATGCGGATAACGAGCTTGTTTGGGTGAGGGAGGTGCCCGAAAAGCCCTTGATGCGCTTTTTTAAACGTAACGACCACTTCGCTGATTTTGAATTTAGAACGTTTCAGGGTGCGGATATAGAAAGGAACATTCTTCCAACGCGGGGTATCGACGTAGGCACGCAAGGCTGCGTACGTTTCAGTATTGCTGGGTTTGCCAAGTTCATCAAGATAACCTGAGACAGGCTGATCGCCGATCCCGCCTTTGGTGTACTGGGCGCGGAGAGTTTCCGTTTTTACAGCATCCCCTGTAATGGGACGTAGTGCTTTGAGGACTGCAACTTTTGCATCTCTGACGGCGTCAGCATCCAGGGCTTCCGGCTCTTCCATGGCGCAAAGGCTGAGGATCTGAAGCAGATGGTTCTGGATCATGTCACGCAGGGCGCCAGACTTGTCGTAATACTCGGCGCGGCCTTCCACACCCACTGTTTCAGCGGCGGTAATCTGGATTGACTGGATATATTCGTGGGACCAGACAGCATTGAGAAATGGATTGGCAAAACGCAATGCGGTGATGTTCTGCACCGTTTCTTTGCCAAGATAATGGTCAATACGATAAATCTGGTGCTCTTTGAAATAATGACTGACACTGTCATTGATTTTTCTGGCAGAAAGGCTGTCTGTCCCAATGGGTTTTTCCAGAACAACACGGGACTGGGGTGTGATCATACCCTGTTTGGCAAGATTCTCGCTGATGGAGCCGAAGAGCTGGGGAGCGGTGGAATAATAAAACACCCTCACTTGCCCTGAGGGTGACTGGGCAAGTTTCTCGCTTAATTCGGACCAGTTACTATCACTTTTGGTGCCGTCCAGCTGAACATAATCCAGCATGTCCAGGAAATGTTTGATAATGGTTTCGCTTCTATTGGCATCAGGGACGAAGCGTTCAAGCGCCTGATGGGCCAGTTCCTGAAATTCTTCGCGTGTATAAACGGAACGAGCTGTGCCGATAATGCGGGCACCTTTGGGAATATGGCCCAGGCGAAGCTGGTTATAAAGACTGGGGAGCAACTTGCGCATTGTGAGGTCGCCCGTTGCGCCGAAAATGATATAATCAAAAGGAACAGTCTGCTGGGAACCGGTCATAATGAATAATCGCCTTTCCTGTTTGAGCGCAGGCCGCGCTTATAATGATAAAAATGCATTTCAGAATATCTGTCGCTGTCCCATTTAGAACGGCCTGAGGTCAGTATCTGTCAAGAGGAGGAAGAGGGCGGTTGGCCGCCAGAAAGAGCGGAAGAGAGCTGTTCAAAAAACTTTTACTTTACAGAGTGGGAGAGGAGCGTTTTGTCGGTCATTTTTTGGGTCTTACCAATGAGAAAAAGATGTTTTTTTTCCTTGAAAGAGGTAGATTTATTGACCAGACCACAGGGACACGATAAGCCGCAACACGGTACTACGGAATCGTAAAAAGAAAGAGGATCAAAGGCTGATGGAGTCAGAAACTGCAATCACAGGGGGCATTGCCGCTGATCGCTTACGTTCTATCATCGAACGTGTTGAGAGGCTTGAGGAAGAACGCAAGGCTCTGGGCGGTGATATAAGGGATATCTTTGCTGAAGCGAAGTCAGCCGGCTTTGATGTGAAAGTCATTAAACAGATTATCAGGTTGCGTAAACAGGAACCGGCAGAGGTTGAAGAGCAGGAGACTCTTCTGGACATTTATCGTCGTGCCCTGGGGATGTAAATAAATAATTTTTTAAAACAATCTGTCTTTTGAAAGCTCTGTTGGCGGCAGGATTCTCGCCAATAGAGCTTTTTTTATCAGATCATTATGCATTGCTGAAATCAGGCCGCTGAATCCTGGAAAACCTTTTGGAGCAACTCACTGAAATGGTGCATCAGCGGTCGGTTTGAGGATTTACGCATGGCAATGGCAAGGTTGGAATAGGGGGCAGGCTCTTCAATCTCGTGATAAGTAATGCCCTCTGTATGGAGCTGCCTGAGCGATTCAGGAACGACAGAAACGCCCAGTCCGGCTGCAACAAGAGGGATTGTGCCGGCAATCTGTGGGGCTTGTTGTCCTAAAGGAGGGGTCGCACCGGCATGTTGGTAGGCTGCCAAAATAGAATCATAAAATCCTGGCCCTAATTCCCGTGGGAAAATGATAAGCGGGTCGTCCTCTATTTCATTGAGGCGGATTTTCGTCTTGCCTGAAAGAGGGTGGCCGGTTGGAAGAGCCACCAGAGTGGGTTCCTGAAGCAGGGGAATGACCGCAATCAGGTCAGGATCTGTGACGGGAGGTCGTACAACCGCAATATCAAGCTGGTAATTAAGTAGAGAGGCACATAAAGCGGGCGTATTACTTTCCTCCAGAGAAAGAACAACATCGGGCGATAAATGCCTGAATTGCCGGATAGCAAAAGGAATGGCCGGCAGGAGAGGAACAGAACCAGCCAATCCGATCCGCAGGCGCCCTTTTTTGCCTTCAGCAAGACTCTGAGCGTTTTCGATAAATTGTTGCTTAAGCTCAAGGATAAGGCGTGCCTGGGGCAGAAGCATCTGTCCAGATTCCGTCAGTGTGACACCCCGTGTCTGGCGGATAAACAGCGTGACGCCCAGAGTCTCTTCCATTTTGCGCAATTGCTGGCTGAGAGGGGGCTGCTCCATTGAGAGATTTTTCGCCGCAAGAGTGATACTTCCTGCGTCAGCAACAGCGGTAAAATATTGGAAATGTCTGATATCCATATTCATTTATCCCGATTTATCTATCTCGTGAATTTCGCTGGATGTGCGTTGTAGTAATAAAATTTTCTGAATGAGTTAAAAGCATATATTTTTTATATGGATCTGGATAGCATATACATAATGTATGAATATAGTTTAAACTATATATTTGAAATACGTTTAAAGGCGTAATATCTTCCTCCCCATAGTCGGGAATGGGAGGGTATATGACCAAACCGTTGGATAAGAAGACAACACTGTCTCGCAAGACCAATTGCCTTTATCAGACATCAACAATGTCCGCTTTGCTGGACGCTGTTTATGATGGCGAGACGACGCTTGATGATTTGTTGCAACATGGTGATTTCGGACTGGGGACGTTTAACGCCCTGGACGGAGAGATGATTGTTGCAGGCGGCGTCGTAAAACAGTTTCGGGCCGAAGGAATCGCTTCAGAGGCTCATGGTGGTTTGAAAACGCCATTTGCCTGCGTGACATTTTTTGAGCCTGAAAAGATTATTGAACTCGATAAACCTCATAACAAGGAAGAGTTCGAGGCTATTGTTGACGGCCTGATCGGTAACCAGAATCTTTTTGGGGCGATCCGTTTTACAGGGGAGTTTGAGGTTGTGGATACGCGTACTGTCTTCTGTCAGTGCAGGCCATATCCTCATATGCTTGATGTCGTCGCCCGCCAGCCGACATTCACGATGAATAATATATCAGGGCAGATGCTCGGATTCCGTACGCCGCACTTTATGCAGGGCGTCAATGTTGCGGGCTATCACCTTCATATATTGAGCGATGATGCCAAACATGGCGGCCACGTGACAGATTACGTGGTAAAACGCGGGAAGCTGGAAGTCGCAAGTATTTCAGATCTGGAAATAGAGCTTCCCCGCACGAAAGAGTTTGCAGAGGCTGACCTTTCTCCTGAAGGATTGAGCGATTCAATCAGGGTCGCTGAAGGCGGATAAGTGCGCTCGGGAAACCGTTATTTCCCTTTTTCAGATTTAAAATATTTCCCAAGGATATCATGACACAGAAACAGAAAGCTCCGACTGAGCAGATTACGGCTGAGCTGATTGTGCGTAATCTTGAAGCCCACGGAACCAAGCATGTATTTGGTATTCCGGGTGCTAAAATTGACCGTTTATTTGAAGCACTGGAAGATTCTTCGATCGAGACGATTGCTGTTCGTCATGAACAGAATGCCGCTTTTATGGCCGCAGGAATCGGGCGTATTACGGGCAAGGCGGGTGTTGCATTGGTAACGTCAGGACCGGGTGTCTCCAATCTGACAACAGGTCTGGCGACAGCAACGTCCGAGGGGGATCCCATGCTGGCGATCGGCGGGGCCGTGGGACGCGCTGACCTGGTGAAGCTTACTCATCAGAGCATGGACACAGTCAGTATGCTCCGTCCGGTCACAAAATATAGTGCAGAGATTGGTGCGCCGGCCGCAACCTCTGAAATTGTCACCAATGCCCTCCGTACAGCCGAATCAGGCCGGCCTGGTGCTTCGTTTGTCAGTGTGCCGATGGATGTGCTGAATCTGCCGGCTCCCTATGGCGTGTTGACAAATTGCACAGCGCCGAAAAGTGGTCCTGCACCGGAGGATTATATTAATGAAGCCGCTGAGGAACTGAAAAAGGCAAAGAAGCCTGTTATCCTGCTTGGTATGCTCGCCAGCACACCAGAGACTGCTGAAGCAGTGAGGCAATTTGTATCCCATACGGGCCTGGCCGTTGTTGGTTCATATCAGGCTGCCGGTGCCATTTCTCATGATTTGTTACCACAATTTGGTGGGCGCGTCGGGCTGTTTCATAACCAGCATGGTGATCACCTTCTTAACGAAGCGGATCTGGTTCTCGCGATTGGCTATAATCCGATCGAATATGACCCGATTTTATGGAATCTGAAAGCAAGCCGTCCGCTTATCAATATCGATGTCGTTCCTGCCCAGATCGATAATGCCTATGCGCCAACATGCGAATTGATTGGCGATATTGCTCAGACACTTTCCCATTTGAAGCGTAAAGTTGGGAAAATCGGGCTTACAGCGGATCTGTCCAAAATTCTTGAAGATTACCGGACTGATTTAAAACATAGTTTTGCCGTTGCAAAAAGTCACCGTAAAGGGATGCTGCATCCTCTCGAGATTGTCAAAACTCTTGAAGCTTTTATTCAGCAGGATATTACGCTTTGCCTTGATATGGGGTCGTTCCATATCTGGCTGGCGCGTTATCTTCACGCTTTCAGAGCTCGGCAAATTCTCATGACAAACGGTCAACAGACCATGGGGGTAGGGTTACCCTGGGCCATGGCTGCCAGCCTTGTGAACCCCGCGCAGAAAGTCATTTCCATCTCCGGTGATGGCGGCTTTATGATGTCATCAATGGACCTTGAGACGGCCGTGCGTCTGAAGTCCAATATTATTCATCTGATCTGGGTGGACCACCATTATAATATGGTTAAAATCCAGGAAGAGAAAAAATATGGACGTGAGGCAGCTGTTGCGTTTGGTGACATTGACTTCGCTCTTTATGCCCAGTCCTTTGGGGCGAAAGGCGTTAATGTGACGTCGGTTGAGGAGCTGAAACAGTCTCTTTCTGAAGCCATGGAAACAGAAGGACCTGTTGTGATTGCAATATCTGTTGATTATACAGATAATCATAAGCTTCTTGCACCACTTGCGGCATTAGGAGGATCCCCTAACGCTTCAGCTTGATAAATATTGTTAAGAAAATTCTGTTAAAGTAACATAATTGCTATTTGTATCCGTCTGTTTATTATTATAAAAATGATAAATAGTTACGGATACAAAAATTTTTAATCGTTGAGTATTTTGTTTTTTAATGCGTCAAAATACTCTTTTGGAGTGATTAAACGTGAAAATAGGTTTGTTTATTCCCTGTTATATGGATGCGTTTTATCCAAAAACGGCGATTGCTACTCTGGAACTCCTTGAGAAGCTGGGACAGACGGTTGAATACCCTCTGGACCAGACTTGTTGTGGGCAGCCCATGGTCAATTCAGGCTGTAACAAGGATGCCAAAGAGACGGAAGAGTTATTTGTTAAAAATTTTGCTGATTATGATGTGATCGTTGCTCCGACAGGAAGCTGCGTTCATAATATCCGTGATAATTTTGATGCACTTGAGCAGACAGCTGCTGTGAAGCATGTGCGTCAGAATACATATGAGCTTGTTGAGTTTATCCATGATGTGCTCAAGGTGCGTGAGTTCCCATGGGCAGAATTTCCTCATAAAGTGGGGATTCATAATAGTTGTGCCACGTTACGGGCTTTGCGCACCGCCAGTATGTCAGAGCTTGGAGAGCCTTTTTTCTCAAAACCTAAAGCTCTGCTCTCTGCGGTAAAGGGAATCAGCTTTGCCCAGCCACAGCGCCCGGACGAATGTTGCGGTTTTGGTGGGACCTATTCCGTAACCGAAGAGGCTATCTCAGCAAAAATGGGCCTTGATAAGGTCACCGATCATAGTTCTGCCGGTGCTGAATATATTGTGTCAGCTGATACATCCTGCATGATGCACCAGCAGGGATGTGCTGAACGTAATAATGTACCGATCAAATTTATCCATATTGCAGAGATTTTGAACGGAGCACGAGCATGAGCAACAAACCTGTTCAACATGCCAAACAGGGCGCTGAATTTCTGAAAGAAACAGCCCATCTGCATTTTCATGATGAGCGTCTGTGGGACATCCGTCAAAAACGCGATCACCAGATGCATATTCTGCCTGAATGGCAGGAATTACGTCAGAAAGCGTCAGAAATCAAAGAGCATACGCTTGCTAATCTGCCGGAATATCTGGAACAGTTTGAACGTAACGCCAAGGCGAATGGGATTCATGTTCACTGGGCGCGGGATGGCAAGGAACATAACCGCATCGTTGGTGAGATATTAGAAGCGCATAAAGCGAAATCATTGATCAAAAGCAAGTCCATGATCACTGATGAATGTGAAATGCGGGAATATCTTGAACCGCGTGGCGTCACCGTTACCGAAACTGACCTGGGTGAGCGGATTCAGCAGCTTGATGATCAGCTGCCAAGCCATGTTGTGTTGCCGGCTGTCCAGAAACTGACGGAAGATGTGGCGGCTCTTTTCGCGAAACATTACCATACCGATCCCAATGATCATGATGCGCATTCTCTGGCAGAAGCTCAGAGGCAGGCGGCCAGGCCGATTATTCTTGGCGCTGATGCGGGAATGACGGGCGGGAATTTCCTGATTGCCGAGACGGGGACTTTTGTCGTCTGCACAAATGAAGGAAATGCGGATTTAAGCGCGAATGTCTCAGGCCTCCATATTGCGACTTTGGGGATTGAGCGCCTGCTGCCGCGTATGTCTGACCTCGGCGTGTTTATCCGCCTGCTTTCTCGCAGTGCGCTTGGTTCTCCCATCACGCAATATACGACGCATTTCCGTAAGCCTAGAAAAGGCTGCGAGATGCATATTATCCTGGTCGATAATGGTCGTTCCGATCGTCTGGCGATGGGGGATTTCTGGTCATCGCTTAAATGTATCCGTTGTGGTGCCTGTATGAATACCTGTCCGGTTTACAGGCGCTCAGGTGGTCAGTCCTATAATGCTGTTTATTCAGGGCCGATTGGTGCGATTATTGATCCTACCTTTAATAAGGAGAAATACAGCACACTTCCTTTTGCTTCGACATTGAACGGAAGTTGCAGCAATGTCTGCCCGGTGAAGATTAATATTCACGAACAGCTTTTCCAATGGCGGCGTGTGCTGGCTGAAGAAAATGAAATTCCTTTTGTGAAAAAGGAAATCATGAAAATGGCCGGAAAGCTTCTTGCAAGCCCCCGTATGTACAGAGCGGCTATTTCAGGGACAAATGTTGCCTTGAAAACGATGCCACGCTTCGTACTCTATAATGCGTTCAACCAGTGGGGGAAACATAGGGAACTGCCTCATCCGGTTTCAGAGACATTTAACCACTGGTATCGTAAAAACCGCTTAAATCAGTCCGGGAAAGATAACAAGAATTCCCAGACAGGAGGGCAGGCATAATGGCAACGCAGGAACTATCTGCCAGAGATACAATCCTGGCCAAATTGAGAGAGAAGCGTGCTCCTCGTGCTGAGCATTATCCATTGCCGGATGTTGTGACTTTGGGTGATATGGATCGTTCAGTAAAACGTTTTGAAGAGGCTCTCTGTCTGCTGGGTGGTGATGTCTGGACACCAGAGGAAGGCGAAACCCTCGAAGCGACAATTCGTCGTAAATTTCCCAAGGCAAATTCCATCTGTTCTGCAATCGATGATTTTCAGGGCACGATGAAAATTACCGATTTAAAAACGTTGCAGGAAGCAGACAAGGTCGATGTTATGGTCGTCCGCTCTCCTTTCGGAATTTCTGAAATGGGATCGATCTTCCTGAGTGAGGTGGAACTTAAGGACCATCTGGCTGATGTGCATCTGGCTCAGCATCTGATCGTGCTG
Organism: Aristophania sp. ESL1100; assembly: GCF_058511235.1. Lineage (NCBI taxonomy): Bacteria > Pseudomonadati > Pseudomonadota > Alphaproteobacteria > Acetobacterales > Acetobacteraceae > Aristophania > Aristophania sp. ESL1100. Next base: position 683,212 of record NZ_CP196394.1, read on the forward strand.
CTTTCCAGAACGGCCCTGACCGCAAATATGCATACGGCTTATCAGGAACGCAATGAGTTCAAGACGGCTGGATATGGCGTTTTGATGAGTGGACCCTCTGCCACAGCTGACATTCAGGGCGTGCTGGTACGCGGTGCGCAGGGTGTGAGAAGTCTGACAGTTATCTGGACAGATTAAGATATTTAAAAGCCTCTTTTATCTTTTAAATGGATAAAAGAGGCTTTTTATTTACGGATTGTTTTTGTTGAAATTTACGCGATCCTGAAGCAGCCTCAACAGCTCATCAAGGCCTTTCCTGCTGACAGAGGAAAGGAGATGTATTTCCTGACCTGAAGCTTTTGTCAGAGCGGCTTTTTTCTCTTCAATCTCTTCTTCGCTTAACGCGTCGCACTTATTAAGCACAATAATTTCCGGCTTAACAGCCAGATCAGGATCGTAAGCTTCCAGTTCTCGGCGAATCATAGCCCAGTTTGCTGCGGGATCTGTTTGTGTGCCATCCACAAGGTGCAACAGTACAGCGCAACGTTCAACGTGCCCCAGGAAACGATCCCCAAGTCCTAATCCCTCACTAGCACCTTCAATAAGACCAGGAATGTCAGCAATGACAAACTCTTCACTATTATTAAGGCGCACAACACCAAGCTGGGGATGAAGGGTCGTAAAGGGATAGTCTGCTATTTTTGGCTTTGCCCGGGAGACGATAGAGAGGAATGTGGATTTCCCGGCATTTGGCAACCCAAGCAGCCCGACATCGGCAATAAGTTTCAGGCGCAACCAGATCCAACGCTCTTCACCTGGATAGCCTTTATCGGCCCGGCGGGGCGCACGATTTGTGCTGCTTTTATAATGGCTGTTACCATGGCCACCATCGCCCCCTCGGCAAAGAAGGATCATTTTACCTTCTTCATCCAGATCGGCCACAAGTGTTTCACGGTCTTCATCAAGGATCTGCGTGCCGATGGGGACATCGATAATGATATCCTGCGCAGCAGCACCTGTGCGGTTTGAACCTGCACCATTTCCGCCTTTTCGTGCGCGGAAGTGCTGTGTATAGCGAAAGTCAATTAATGTATTCAGACTGGGAACAGCCCGGAAATAAATATGCCCACCACGGCCGCCATCTCCGCCATCCGGACCGCCAAATTCAATATATTTTTCACGCCGGAAGGCTATAACGCCATCGCCTCCATCGCCAGAGCGGACATAAATTTTAGCTTGATCAAGAAATTTCATAAGTCTTATCGCAGTTGAAGCGAGGAGGGGAGATATGAGAAAGGGGGAAATTCCCTTTTACAGGAAATTTCCCCCTGACAACACGGTATCTAAGCGTTGGAGCTCGGATTATTCAGCAGCTGCTGCAAGAGCAACAGAGACATGAACCTTACCCTGAGCGCGGCGCTGGAATTTAACATGGCCTTCAACCAGGGCAAAAAGTGTATGGTCGCGGCCCACACCAACATTTTCACCAGCATGAACTTTTGTGCCACGCTGACGTACAATGATATTGCCAGCAAGAACGTGCTGACCACCAAATTTTTTCACGCCTAAACGACGCCCAGCGCTATCGCGTCCGTTACGACTGGATCCGCCTGCCTTTTTTTGTGCCATTCTGGTCTCTCCTTAAAATGGTCTTTAAACGGTGCCTTGAGAATCAGGAGCCGCTTAGGCGGCGTTAACTGCCGTAATACGTAATACGGTCACAGGCTGGCGGTGGCCATTTTTGCGACGGCTGTTCTGGCGACGACGTTTTTTGAAAATAATCACCTTGGCCAGACGATCCTGTGCAATGACTTCTGCTGTAACAGAAGCACCGGCAACTGTAGGAGCTCCAACCTGAAGATTACCTTCGCTACCGACCATCAGCACGTCAGAAAATGTGACAGTGCTACCAGGCTGTGCATCAAGCTTTTCAACCTTGAGGACAGCGTCTTTTGTGACGCGATACTGTTTTCCGCCTGTGCGGATGACTGCAAACATGCAAAATTCTCTCTAATAACCGTAGTCCGAAGGCCGCTACCAGATCCGTCATGGATTGGGTAAGCCTTCCACTGCGCTTTTTGTCGTTGGCCTTGATTTTCCGTGCTCCCTTAAAAGAACAGAAAAACAGGCAGGATGATGTATAGAAATTTCCTGCTCAGACGTCAAGGCTCATTACGAATCTATTAGTATTAATATGGTTTTATTAAGGTAATTTTGTTGTTTAGTTAACAAATGTTTAGAAATGACAAGTTTCGGGAATTCTCTCTTGCATACACGATGAAAAATCGTCATAAGCGGGAGAAAGGCAATTTTATAACGTAATTGTTTGTAGTAATTGTCTTTTACATCAGGAGAGGTGCCAGAGTGGTCGATTGGGACGGTCTCGAAAACCGTTGTGCGTGCAAGCGTACCGTGGGTTCGAATCCCACCCTCTCCGCCATGAAAACGTAATTAGAGACTTTCTCTTATTTTTTATGCTCTGCCAATTAATTATTTGACGTGTTAAGTAGTTAATTAGGTAAAACGAGGATAGTTTATTCCAGTTTTCTTTAAAGGCAGGCGATAGAGTTTGTTTTCGATTCGGTACACAAAAATATATAAGGATTGAGTTATGCATCCTGATTATGAACTTTCAGAAGAACAGTTTGATAAGCAGCGTGAGTTTTTGCGAAGTGAACTGTCTCGGTTGTTTTCTAAAGGACGTGTGACCATCCTGATAGATCACGCTAATCTCGAGTTCGCCCTCAAAAAACTGCGTTTCAGGTTTGATTATGAAAGATTTCTCCATGATTTTCAGGAGGTGGCAAATCTGAGAGGGGTTTATTGTTTTATCTCATATATTCCTAATGATTATAAAAGAGGCGGTTTCATCTCTTTTCTCGAATATAATGGCTATCGGGTTATCCGTAAGGAAACCAAAGGTCATTTTAATTTTGATATGATGGATAACGCTGAGGTCATTGATGATACAGATATGATTGGAGAGGCATCCTCGCGTAATTCAACAGAAACTTTCCGGCGTATTAAAGGTAATGTTGATGTTGAACTGACGATTTATGCGCTCGAATATTGCCGTCATGCTGATCATATTGTCCTGGTATCAGGTGATGGCGATTTCCGTATGCTGATTGAACAGCTGCAAAAAAACGGAAAAGAGGTAACGGTCATCTCAACGGCCCGTACTTACCCCCCTGTTGTTGCTGATGAAGTAAGACGTCAGGCGGATAATTTCCTTGATCTGGATGATTTAAGACTTCTTTTTGAAAAAGAATGACCATTTACGGTGTGTCTTCGGCATCGGGCGGGGGCCTTCACCAACAAACGGTCTGCTCTCATCAAGGAAGTTCGTGTTTGTTTTAAGTGTATGAGCGATGACGACAAGATAGGTCAGGGCTCTTGTTAACTCGAGACGCGTAATGATGTCGTGTTCCGGTGTATCCAGTTCTCTTAATCTTCTGACAGCGGCACGGGCAACGCGGGCAGCGCGTGCATGGCGTTTCGTTGAACGTTCAATATAATGTAACACCAGCAGAATAGGGCGTCTGGCACTTTCAGGCAGGTATTCGCGGTCCATCAAAGCGCGAAGGCGGATAATATTTAATCCAAGTGTTAATGTTGCCAATGTTCCCTGAATAGCCGCTTCCGTTAATGGTGAGCCTGCAGGATCAGAGTGAGAAATAAGGCGTGAGAAACGGTCTGTATTATGGCTGATCCAAGTTCCAACGCGTGGAATAAATTTGATATCAGTCAGAGATCGTAATTCTTTAAGCATCATTTTACGTATTCTGAAGCGTTCAGCATCCCGGTCAAAAGGCAGAACACTTCGGAAAACAACAACACTGACAACGCCAGACATCATTATGGCCAGATTGACGTTATGATAGGCAACCTCATCCATAACGATCTGATTATCCAGACCAAGCATGAGCGGCATGAGAAGCGTATAGGATGCCGCTGCTTTAGCCGTAGGGGGATTACTTTTTGCCAGCCCCCCTATGAACATGGCTCCCCCGAGGATAAGAGCAAGAGGCTCATAGGTTTTGACCATAGGCATCAGGCCAAAAACCAGAAACCAGGCGACGACCCATGCAAAGAACATCCCTTTGAGAAAGCTTGTTGTACCCAGGACCGGGTTTTCCTGGGTTGCATAAAGGCCGCATATGACACAAACCATGCTGATAAAGGTGGTGCCATTTGGCCATGCGGTCACTTCATAGATAAGAGCTGCGATAATGACGGCCAATCCAGTTCTTATGCCGTTATTGCAGGCAATTTTAACATCATGGGAAACTTGCCGGTTAAACCGAAAATGGTCGCCGAACACAGGGTGCATACTGGCATGGAACTGCGTTACGGCCTGTTCAAGGTCCCCCAATAACTCTCCCATAGAGATAAAGAGGACGCGTTCATCAAGCTCAGGAGTCGTAATTTCCGCGCCTTCTTCCTGGGAGAGGCGCTCGAAATCAGACATGGTCAATACGGCCGGGCCGCTATAAGAGGAATCGATGGAGACACGTAGAGGGGAAGCATATTGTCGGCACGTGTCTCGTAAATGCAGAAGATCTTCGAGAAGAAGAGGGATTTCATCTTCCTGTGTCAGGCGTTTGGAAAAGCTTTCCAGAAATTTGACAACCTCCTGGGTAATAACCTCAAATTCCTGATGCGTATTTGTGAGAAGCTGTAACCGGGTGGCCATCCCGAACCCACGTGCCAATAAAGCTGAAAGAGACGCAAGAGCGGCGCGGGCATGATCCCCTTCATGGCCATAGGCTCTCATTTCGACTTCAGCAAACTCGATTTCATCATTCAGCTTTAAAACAGTGCCAAATTGTTTTCGTGCCGAATTCAGGGCAGTACGGTCCCGGCTCAGAATATGTTTCAATGTTTCTGAAACGAGAATTAAAGCCGTTTCCAGTTTCTGCTTTATTTTAAGATGGGCATGCTGTTCCTGATCTGTGGAAAAGATCGTTGCAACGACTGTCTCGCACGTTACACCCAGGATAATGTAGCTTGTACGGGCAACAGCAGCCATGAAAAGTCTGTTTCCGTCTGGAGAGGCATCCATACAAATAATCGCGCAGGTATATCCTGCCAGAACAAAGGCATATGAACGGAAATTACTGCAAAAGGTTGCAAAGCCGCTACAGACACCAATCCATAAGGCTATAGTTGGATAATAAAGCCAGGGGGACTGTGGAATCAGTCCTGTAATAACGATAGAGGCAAAGGCACCCGTAAATGTGCCCACAATACGCCAGCGTGCCTTGGAGAGAGATTCGCCTCGGTTAAGCTGGGCCACAACCCAAACGGTCATACCTGCCCAGGCAGGATTATCCAGCTCCATCCAAAGAGAAATTCCCAAAGCAATACAGGCAGCGATGGTTGTGCGAAAGGCAAAAATGAAGCCTGCTGGTGTTGGACAATATATCCAGGACAGTGGCAATGGTTTGGGCGTTTGTGGCCGCTCCGGAAAGGCCAGTCTCCTGATCGCTGCATTAATAAGAGCCATCAGATAGCTCCACCCATGAAGGAATCGCTATGATAAGGCTGAATAGGCAAGTTTAAGGTCAGCAACAAAATGGTCATATTCCCTGGCCCGGGAGTCGTCAGATTGACGAAGTAAAAAAGACGGATGGACTGTCACTAGACCTATAGAGCCGTCCTGCAAAGTCAAAAATTTTGATCTTTCCCGAGAAACAGTAATTGGACGTCCTAAAATGGCTGTCCCGCCAGTAACGCCCATCATGACCGTAACTTTTGGTTTTAAAAGGTCTCTTTCTCTTTTAAGCCACGGAGCACAGGCTTTAATATGTTCCATATCAGGTTTCTGGTGAAGGCGCTTTCCATTCCCATATGGCGTAAAGCGGAAATGTTTAACAGCATTGGTGACCCAGCTTTTTTTCCGGTCTATGCCGCATTCTTCCAGAGCCTGGTCAAAAAGCTGTCCTGCAGGACCGACAAAAGGGCGCCCCTGAAGATCTTCCTGGTCACCTGGTTGTTCCCCGACGAACATCAAGCTGGCGTCATAATTGCCTTCTCCCGTAACGGTTCGATTAGCCGCCCTGCAAAGCGGGCAGAGTTGGCAGTCAGTTGCATAAGCCTTCAGAAGGGGCAGGGAGGGTATTTTTTCTATATAATCAGGCGTGGGTTTTACGGGAAAAGGCATTATGGAGCGCCAGAAGGGGCTTTCGTGACGCGGGATGCCGTGAGTCCGGGCAAAAGCAAATAGTTCGTCCTCGTTACTCTCTGCAGAGTCTGGTGGTGAGGGAGCGAAAAATAATGTGTTGTCATGGGCGCAAAGAATTCGGTCCCGATTTTTGATCAACCAGTTATCCGGTCTTAAAGAAAAAAGAGCATAAGCCTGACTATCCAGGAGAGCGGTCTCCATATCCAGAGAGAGCACTGCTTTTTGGGAGATAGGGACAGAGCAGAGCTTTTCTCTCAATAACAGGGCGTCTTTTTTAGCATTATGACTGATGGCAATTAATCTGGAAAAGAGAGGATCTTCTTTTTCATTAATTTCTTCATTGTCTCTGAGTCGTTCAAGTAGATTATAAAGAAGTTTAAATCTATCAGGAGATCCAGAGGAAAAAACAGCAACTATTAAGTGGGATATCTGGCGTGAAATTGAAAAAAAGGAAGTATTTTCTGAAAGTTTTGATCTGTAATTACTTTTATAGAGTTGATCTGACGTTTCGATAGTGAAATTTAATTTTGAGAACGGGATCCGCTGCTCTAAAAAGGGACGAATTTGATGCCGCCAGCCTTGGAAGTCGCTTTCTGTCGCAAGCTTGATGAGATTCATTTCTGATTATTACCAACATTTTATGGGGAAGTAACTATTAATTAAGCTTTTCTTTAGAGGATAATTATTTTACATACCTCCCTCAGATCAAACGAGATTATTATGAGACAAAGGTTACTATAATGACGGATCAGACTGAACATAACCATCTACTGAAATTGACAACCGATATCGTTGTTGCAAAATTATCAAAATCTTCTTTGTCACTTGAAGAGCTCTGTAGTTTAATTGGTAATGTTTATAAAACATTATATAACCAAAGTAGTGAAGTGGAAAAAGGCAACGCTTCCTCAAATCAACAGCCTGCGGTACCAGTTCGTAAATCAGTGTTTCCAGACTATATTATCTGTTTGGAAGATGGAAAGAAGCTGAAAATGCTTCGGCGTCACCTTCAGAGTGCTTATGGTATGACACCAGAGCAATATCGTGAGAAATGGTGCCTTCCTCCTGAATACCCTATGGTCGCTCCTAACTATGCCGCACGTCGCTCTGCCCTGGCAAGAGAGATTGGCCTTGGGCGTAATATCGGGTCAGTTTCAGATAACCCTCGCGCTAACGGAAGACGCCGGGAAGTCTGATCTGCTTTTCGGTTTTTAGAACGTTCTCATAAAAAAAGGCCCGGTGGGTTTTCTCCGGGCCTTTTTTATAGTGACTATATCAGCTGCTTTTCTGGTTGAATGATTGAGTTTGTAATCAGAAGAAAACACGCATATCAAAACCGACGATCGGGGCATTCTTAATTTTCCCCGTTCCCCCAGGGCGCCATAAATATTGAAATTCAGGTGTGAATATAATGCCATGTGTGACGTGAATTCTGTAAATAACTTCCAGAGCCGATTCATGGGTCGACATGAGAGGGCGCTGTTGTACCAGGCTATCAACCGTTGATAGTGAAAGTGTTTTCGGTGCAAAAGGCTGATAGGCCGCCTCGACTTTTTTGCCATAATAAAATTTTGAAAAAACGACGCCGAAACCATCCAGTGGGCGTGAAGGGATTAAGCCAAAATCAAGAAAACCTGCGTACCATTGGTTGGACACCATCGATATTGATGAAGTCAGATGTGTAAATCCTCCAATGAGAAGCAGGCCGGAGGTGGAATTTTTACCATGTCGTAAAATCATCTGGTCAATCATGATCCACGCCATTGTCTGGCCATGACGTGTGCCCGGTACGCCTGTTTCCCGCGAGGCCCAGTTATAGGGCAAGGGGGAGGAATCCCACATTACGCCGATTTTATAATGGCCATTAAGGCGATCAGCACCAAATTCAGGCTCCCAACCGGCTTCTCCATAGACAGCCACACCAGAAGCCGAATACCAGTTGGTTCCGGCGGTTCCGCCATGTAAGGGTTCTGACGTGAAGACACCAGGGATGAGGTATGTATCTCTGGTTGGACGAATTTTAATATTCGTACCCCAGGCTGAGGTAGGCCAGGATGAATAACCATTAATTGTGGTCGCTGTACGTGGTTGGTTACACACTGTAAGGCCATTGAAGCTGCAGAGTAACATGGACGAATCATAATCAAGACCTGTGGCGTAACGACCAATGATCCAGCGTATACGCTCATTCAGCCACGTTTTTTGCAGATAAAAATAAATCAGATGGAACGCAACGTTTCCGCCAGCGCCATAAATCTGGGCAGAGTTATAGACATTATCAGCAAAGACATCTCCGGAATGATAACGCCCGGCACGTTCCGTTCCGGCAATGACGATGGAGGTGTTTTTAAAGCCAAGTAATTTCTCCAGGTCAAAGGTCGCCAAAACGCCAATATCATGGGCGTAAACGCCTTCCCGACGGAGACCACCCCCCACATTGGCCATATATTCCGGCCAATAGAAAATATCGATCGTAACGCCTTTATTTATAAGTTTGCGTCGCAGCTTTCCATAAAGATCATGATCGAAGAAATGTCCCAGATCCTCGTCCGGCATATTATCATGCACGGACATAGGTTGCAGCCCGAGCATCTGGGCGAGTGTGACGTCTTTATAAGGCTTTTTACCTTTTGAGATCGTGACGACAGTCTGGGACGGAGCCTCTTTTTTCTGGCCGAATACTTGCCCACTGAACATCATCAGGCCTGCGCCAAGACCTAGAATGAGAAAAAAGTTCGGGACTATATGACGCATACCCTAAACAAACTTCATGAAAGTAATCAATAAAGAGGCATAAATTATGACCCACGAATTATAGTTGAGCCTAATATATATCTTTTAAGATTTTCAAGAGCTTAGCTTGTAACATGATTGTGTGCTGAGGTTTATTATGGATAATTTATAGAAATGCAAAGTTATAATTTTATTACCTGAAATAGTTTAAAATATACATTTGTAATTATTTTATAATGTATGTTTTTATTTAATTTTCTATTTGTAAAGAAATAAAAAACAACAAATATATGAAATCATATTTATTTAATATGTATATTGAATTGAAAGGCACTATCGCTAAAATTCATAATGGGCTCATTTCGTTATTTTATAAAAATTGTTGAAAAATAATAATCCTGGATTCTGGCAAAGGAAAAATAAGAGCTTTATGGTCCTTTAAAGTCATGAATTCGTAATAAGTTAGTCTCACTATCATGTTTTTGTAACTTTTAGAGAGATAATATGTAATCTCTGTTTTTCTTGATAGATAAAGAAAACCCATAAGAGTGATATTTGAATAGATAAAAATGTTTTGTTTAAAATCTATTTTATGGTTAGGCTGCCGGGAATGTATTTCCAGTCTCTGATTTATTGGGAGACTCTGTATGATCAGAAAGGGAACTCAAATATGACAAAGGCAGAATTGATCGCAAAGTTGATCAGTCTGATGCCAGAGATGGACCCGCGTAAAGTTGAGGCCTCTTTTCTTAAGGTCATGGAGCATATTTCGGACTCTCTGAATGATGATCGGAGAGTGGAATTGCGCAATTTTGGTATTTTTGGCTTAAAGAAACATTCCGCTCATGAAGGGCGTAATCCCAGGACAGGGGAAAAGGTTCCTGTTTTTGAGAAAAAAGTTCCTTACTTCAAGGCCGGGAAGAAGTTAAGGGAAAGAGTGAATCTATCACATGACGTAAGTGATGTTTAGGGAAAGGACAGGGTGCCAGCACCCGGTCCATTTAATTCTTCAAGAAGAAAATCTCTGAAAACGGAGATTCTTTTTGATGTTTTCAGTTCTTCTGGATAGACAAAAAAAGCATCCATTTTAGGACAATGAATTTCAGGAAGAATGCGTACCAGCTCAGGGTAGGCCTGAGCGGTATATTCAGGAAGCACTCCAATCCCAATATCAGTGGCTATGGCATGGCCAATTGCTGAGATATTGCTGACAGCGAGGCGTACATTCTGTTTGGTAATGGTTTTATCTTCAAGCAGATGTTCAACAAGCCAGTTCACGTGGGGGAGCGGTAAATGTTGTCCTGCAAAACCAATAAGATTGTGCTGTGCCAGGTCGTGCAGCTCCCTGGGCTCTCCGTGGAGTTCCAGATAACCCCGTCCTGCGTAAATTGGCAGGCTGAAGCTGGCGAGATGACGCTGAATCAGGTCTGATTGAGTAGGGGGGTGCAATCTGATGGCAACGTCAGCTTCTCTCATGCTGAGATCAAGATCATTATCTTCAAGCAATAATGTAATGGTCACATCAGGGTGTTTGCTCATAAAACGCCTCAGGCGTGGCATAAGCCAGGAAAGACCAAAACCTGTTGTGGTTGTGACCTTTATCTTGCCTTTTGCGTGTTCCCGCCCCTCAGAGAGGGATGCCTGAGCCAGAGCGAGCTTGGAGAAAACCTCTTTTGCCGTTCTGTGCAGCAATTCGCCTTGTTCCGTCAGAATAAGGCCACGAGCATGACGGTGAAATAAAGGAACCCCCAAAACATCTTCCAAAGCTGAAATCTGCCGTGATACAGCAGATTGGCTGAGTTTGAGGCGATCCCCGGCATGGGTAAAAGAGCCTGCTTCTGCGACCGTATGAAAAATACGGAGCTTGTCCCAGTCCATTGTCGGAGCATCGTAAAGTTTGCCGCAACAGCTTTCGTCAGATTTGCTCATAAATTCCCATCAAGGCGCGCCATCTGATACGGCGCCGCCGGGTGTGCGATTATGTGGTTATGCATGAGTAATCCAGTGTCCGTCCGGATTCAAGCTTTTCAATAGGTTCCTACGTAAAATCAGCCAGGAAACGCTCAGCTTCCAGAGCTGCCATACAACCTGTTCCTGCTGCGGTTACAGCTTGCCGGTAGATCTTATCCTGAATATCGCCAGCGGCAAAAACCCCCTCAATGGACGTACGGGTCGTGCCTGGCGTGGTTATAATATACCCCTCATGATCGCAGGCAACTTCTTCACGGAAGGGGCCGATGCTGGGTTTGTGCCCGATAGCGATAAAAACACCATCGACGGGTAATGTTTCAGTCACAGCAGGATTTAACGTGTCTCTCAGAAGCAGAGAGGTGACAACCTCCGGTGTGCCGCTTCCTTGAATTTCAGCCACTTCTCTATTCCAGTGGATTTTGATTTTAGGATTATCAAAGAGACGTTTCTGCAAAATTTTCTCTGCGCGCAGGTTGTCACGTCTATGAATCAGGTGAACAACATCAGCGTGATGAGTGAGATAAAGTGCTTCTTCAACGGCCGTGTTTCCTCCGCCGATAACAGCCACGTTTTTCCCGCGATAGAAAAAGCCGTCACATGTGGCGCAGGCAGAAACACCATGGCCCTGAAATTTTTCTTCAGAGGGAATATTCAGCCAACGGGCCTGTGCCCCGGTAGCGATAATGAGTGTCTGGGCGAGGTAGAGATCCCCGCTATCACCTTTCAGGTGAAAATAGCCTTCCGAATCACGACCTTTTTTGAGGGACGCTTCGGAAATCAGATCATAAATCAGCTTCGTGCCGACATGTTCTGCCTGTTCACGCATTTGTTCCATAAGCCATGGCCCCTGAATGGGAGCGGCAAAGCCGGGATAATTTTCAATCTCATCAGTAATGGTTAATTGCCCACCAGGTTGCAGGCCTGTGACCAATATGGGTTCAAGCCCCGCACGAGCAGCGTAAATAGCGGCTGTATAGCCGGCTGGGCCTGCTCCGATAATCAGTACTTTTGTGCGGAAGCTGTTCTGCATGGTGGTGTAAAATCCCTTTCTGGTGACAAGCGCGGTGCTGATGATGTGAAAGCTATTAAGATTAAATGAAGGACCGGTCTTGTGTCATTAAATTTATGCGTAATTTTCTTGCGCAAGATACGACATATCTTATAATAAACGCCAATTATTCTTATCAGAGACGATCTGATTCAATCTCTTGTAATTTTGAGAGCCCCCATGAAAAAGATAGAATTGGATGACATTGATCGTCATATTCTCTACGAACTACAGCAAGATGGCCGAATTACCAATGTGGAGTTGGCAAGGCGTGTCAATATTTCCGCTCCTCCCTGCCTGAGGCGGGTGCGAAGGCTGGAGGAGCTGGGAATCATAGAAGGATACTCAACAAGGATCGATGCAGGACGGCTGGGGTGGCCAATCAGTTTTTATGCACTTGTGGGGCTGGTCAGTCAGAAAGGGACTGTGCTCGAATCGTTTGAGCATGAAATAGGGACCTGGCCGGAAGCGCGTGAATGTCACATGATAAGGGGGGGCGAGGATTTTCTGCTGAGGTTGATTGCCCGCGACGTTGACCATCAGAACCAGCTGACGCGAAACCTGATTGATCACCCTTCAGTTGCCCGGGTGCAGAGTTTTCAGACGATCAGGACAAGTTGTGACCGCCCGGGTATTCCTCTTGAACCATGTTTGTGAAAAAGGGTGCGACGTTCCTTCCGTTTGTCTTGCTGGGTGGGCTGATTGTTCTGCGCTTTGTTCTGGCAGCCAGCTTACCTTTGAGCCCGGATGAAGCCTATTACTGGCTTTGGTCCAAAAATCTCCAGTTAAGCTATTATGATCATCCTTTCATGGTGGCTCTGTGGATCAAGTTGGGAACAGTCCTATGGGGGAATACGCCTTTTGGCATAAGATTTTTAGGGCCTGTTTCGGCGGCATTGGGAACAATTGTCTTTTTTATAACGGCGCGCCAGATTTATGGTCGGAATGATGGGCGGGCCGCCTATGCAGCTCTTTTGCTGAATGGGACAATCATGTTCGGTTTCGGGATGGTTGTTATGACACCCGACACGCCTTTGCTTTTTTTCACAATCCTATGTCTCTGGGGGCTGGTGAAAGCCCTGAATGCGTCAACCAACGTCACTCGTTTATGGTGGTGGCTTCTGACAGGCGTGGCTCTTGGGCTGGCCTTTGATTCAAAATATACAGCCAGTTTTCTTGTCGCAGGTCTTGGGTGCTATCTTCTGCTTAAAACGCCCGCCCTTTTACGCTCTTTTTCGCCCTGGGCGGGGGGTATTGCAGCTTTTCTCACAATGAGCCCGATTATGATCTGGAACAGTCATCATCAGTGGGCCGGGCTACTAAAGCAGGGGAGTCGTGTCGGAGATTGGCATCCTGAGCGTGCGTTAAATTTCCTTGGTGAATTACTGGGAGGGCAGATTGGCCTGGCAAGCCCTTTAATCGCCCTGGTCTGTTTTATGGGATTTTTGCGTGCGCGGAGAGAGAAACCCTTTCTGTTCTGGCTTATTGTCCCTGGGTTGACCGTTCTGGTCGTGCACGCTTTTGGGGGGCGCGTTCAGGCAAATTGGCCGGCTATCCTGTATCCGATGTTTGCTTTAGCGGGAGCGCTTATTGTCAGAGGGCGTTGGTGGGTTGTCGGGAGTGCTTCAGTCTGTATGGTTCTTCTCGCTCTTCAAGGGCTGTATGCGCCATTGCCTCTTTCAGCGCATTGGGACCCAATAGAGCGACAGACGAGGGGGTGGCATAATGTGACAGCATCGCTAATTGCCCGTGCCAGAGAGCAGCATTGTGAGGCGCTTTTCGTTCAGGATTATGCGCTGGCCTCTATTCTGGCCTATCATGATCATGATGGGTTTCCCATTATCAGCCCTGATAATCGGTGGTCTTATCTGGGAGAGCGAAAAACGGTTTCTTCAGGAATGGCTCTGAGTGTTGCCGAAAAGCGCTCAGCCGAAAGGACAGGAGAAGACATCGCAGACAGATATTTCAAGAATCGTATAGTGCGTTCTTATCATCTGGAAAAACTGCCTTCTGCCGAAGGATATGCGGTAAATTAATTTATAGGGTTTCATTCAATAAAAAAGCTGCCCGAAATCAGGCAGCTTTTTAAAAACGCATCATCGTGCAGAAGGCTTAGAAGCCTTCACGCTCAACGCGTTTGCGCTCCATTTTACGAGCGCGGCGGACAGCTTCCGCAGCTTCACGTGCGCGACGCTCTGAAGGCTTTTCAAAGTGGCGGCGGAGTTTCATCTCACGAAAAACGCCTTCGCGCTGCATTTTTTTCTTGAGAGCTTTAAGAGCCTGGTCGACATTATTGTCACGAACGAGAACCTGCACGGTGGCGTCATCTCCTTAAAAACGGGTCGGTGTCTGGATAGACAGGATTATAACCTGAATTAGACAAAATAATTACTGGAAAAGACCGCTACCATATTCCTGAGAGGGAAACAATAGTTTCCGCGTCTCTATATGGCGTGTGATGGTGCATAAAGGTTCTATTTCGGTTATGTCTCTGTTCCCTGCACGAATCCTGAGGGTTGATTGTGACGATAAGATTTTTAAGTGAGCGTTCTTCTGCTGCCGAGAATCAGCTTTATTTGCGTGAAGAATCAGTCAGGACCTCTTTTGAGGTCTTTTTGTTGGCATGGCGCAGATTAAGCGCAGATTGTGACGCTCATATGGTGCAATTCGGGATTGGGGCAGCTCATCAACGTATTCTTTTCCTGATTAAGAGCCATCCTGATCTGACGCCTGGGCGCCTGCAATCGATGCTGGGAATTACAAAACAATCTCTGGGACGCGCCTTGGGTGACCTGAAGGAAAGAAAGCTGGTCGAGCAGTTTTATGACAGCAACGACCGCCGCAAGCGCCCGTTAAAGCTCACCCCGGAGGGGGAGGCGCTTGAAAAGGAACTTTTCAATCTTATTAAAGAACATCTCAGCGCTGCCTATAAACGCACCGACGGCTCATCTGTAGAGGGGTTCCGCAGAGTGTTGGCTGAATTATCCACTCCGCAGACATAAAAAGTCAGCTGACCAGATGGGATGAAAAGAGCCCGGCTATTGGCCCGGCTATTGGATTGAGTTGCCAACACCACCATTGCCAGTGCCCTGGCCAAGTCCTCCCATACCGCCCATGCCGCCGCCAAATGTATTGCCCATGGCGTTCATAGGGTTGTATTTGCCAACATTGCCCAGCAGTTCCTGAATAACGGAAATATCTGTGCCAGGTGTGGGCGTAACGCCATTAGCCATGGAAACTTTGATACCGTCCTTGCGATGGAGAACGTGCATATTTTTCAGAACGCCATCCTGACTGAAATTCAGGACAAGAACTTCCTGTTTCTTCGTGGCTGGGAAACCTAACGGTACAAGCTTCTTTGTCAGAGTAATATAGTACCACGAATCGTCGTCAAATGTACCACGGGCCGTAGGTGAGCCGATCATATTGATAACGTCATCGCGCGTGCTGGTGCCTGGGATGAGTTTTTTATACTCATATTCCTCAACCAGAGATCCACGGGGAATCTTTGGGGGGGCGACGACGGAGCATCCTCCTGCCATAAAAAAGGCCGTCAATAAAAAGGCAGAATGCAGGCGCTTTCTGTATGCGGCGCGGCGCCCTGCACGATTTACGGAACAGGAACTGAGTTCATGTCTGTTGGAGTTCATGGAGGGAGTTTCGCTGTTCATAAGAGGGTGCGCTTCCTACAATATTTAAAAGCGGTCATTCAGCTTCAGGGGGTGCCTTACGGATAGCTTTATGTCAATCTTTTTTCACGCTACGATGAACCAATAGCATAGCTTATGAGCTATGGAAAAGTGGATATATAGTTTGCGGGTAGAAGAGACAGGAATATTTATGGCTTCAAAGGACACTTCATTGAACGGGCAGGATCTGAAAAAGAATCAGATTATAGAGCCGGAATTTTCACGGAGACGTTCACTCCTGCAAATTAACAGGGGGCTTGAGGAGTTTATTGAAGCGACACCCGCTGAAAGAGCGGCTCTGGCAAAACGGCTTAATCTGGTGGAAGTAAAAAGCCTGGTTTGCTCTTTTATCCTCAATGCGCTGCCAGAAGCGCGTGTTGCGGCCGAAGGGAAATTACAGGCGTCTGTTGTGCAGAGTTGTATCATCACCAACGAGCCGATTGAGGAAGAGATTGAAGATGTATTTACTCTTCGTTTTGTCCCGAGACATGAGATGATACCCGATGAAGCGCTTGATATAGAGGCGCTTCTCGCAGCTGATTATGATGAAGTCCCCTATGATGGCCGGACGATCGATTTAGGCGAAGCGGCTTCAGAACAGCTAGCTCTGGCTCTTGATCCTTATCCCAGAAAACCGGGTGAGGGGCTGGAGGATTTTGTCGAAGTTGTGCCAGAAGAGGAAAATGTTCTTCCAGATGAAAGAGAAAAGCCATTTTCTGTATTAAGCCGGTTGAAAGAAAACAGTAAAAAAGGTTAAAAGAAGCCCAGTGGTGGCAGGCAGAATTTGCGTAATCCCTTGCATGAAGGGAATGTTTCTGCTAGAGCCGCCGGCTTGAGCGTCGCTTTAATTATAATGGCGTACGAGATATTTATTGCCAGACCCCGGCCTTGTGACGTCGGAGAAGGCAGTTTCAGAAAGGTGCGGGTTGAGAAACCCCAGTGAGAGAGGCAGAAAAACATGGCCGTTCCTAAAAGAAAGACGTCGCCGTCCCGTCGTGGTATGCGTCGCAGCCACCTGGCATTGCGTACAGAGGCTTATGCTGAATGTTCCAACTGCGGTGAAGTGAAGCGCCCTCATCATGTGTGCAGCCATTGTGGCCATTATGACGGACGTGAAGTCGTTGCGAGCGAAGGTAAAGCTCTGAAAACGGCAGTACGCGCCTAAGTGAAGCGCTGCAATCCTGTCTGCATTGAGGCAGGCAGGATAGAAGCTGTTTAAAGGGTTTTGGGGACTGTGCTCATGAATGAGGTATCTGCGGTTGAGTCACAAGCGGGTGCAGGTGACAAAAATCCTTCCTCATCACAGCCTTATACTCTTGCTGTTGATGCTATGGGGGGAGATCATGCTCCTGAGATCGTTCTTGGCGGTCTCGAGGTCATGGCTGTGCGCCATCCGGATGCACGGATCCTTCTGATCGGTGATGAAACGGTCCTGAAACAAGCTTTGGGACGTTATAAAAAGGCCGCATCAATTTGCGATGTCAGGCACGCTCCTGACAGTATCACCATGGACATGAAGCCGACAGCGGCCTTGCGGATGAGACACTCCTCCCTGCGTATCGCAATGGATGCTGTCGCAAGCGGGGAAGCGCGCGGCGTTGTTTCGGCAGGCAATAGCGGCGCTATGCTTGCCCTGGCAAAAATCGTTGTCAAAACACTTCCAGGTATTTCTCGCCCGGCTATGGCGGCTGTACAGCCCTCTGCCAGGGGGGATGTGATCATGCTTGATCTTGGCGCCAATATCGCCTGTGACGCACGCAACCTTGTTGAGTTCGCCATTATGGGGGAGGCTCTCGCTCAGGCAGCATTGGGATTGCGTGAGCCCTCTATTGGCCTGTTGAATGTCGGCGCTGAAGAGCTCAAAGGCGATGAAAGACTTCGGGAGGCCTCGGAGCGCCTGAAGCAAAGTGCCCTGGCCTCCAATTATTACGGCTTTGTCGAAGGGCATGATATTACCGCTGGCACGACGGACGTCGTTGTGACGGATGGATTTACCGGCAATATCGCGCTTAAGACCGGTGAGGGTGCCTTAAAGCTTGCTTTCGGGTTATTGCGTTCTGTTTTTCAGACATCATGGGTGACGAAACTGGGCTACCTTCTTGTGCGCCCCGGCTTGCGCCGTATGAGAGAATGGATTGATCCCCGCCGCTATAATGGTGCCCTCTTTGTCGGGCTCAATGGGGTTGTTGTAAAATCCCACGGCGGAGCGGACGCTGAAGGCTTTGCGGCGGCCCTGGATGTTGCGATTGATGCTGTAACAAGTGATATAAACCAGAAAATTCGTGCGAGACTTGAGCAGGTCGGCGCCGTGGTTACTTCTGATAAAAGTGAAAAATAATAAGGCAGCCTTGTCATGAAAGAAGCCGTAAGCATGGGAAATGCAAGACTGTGCGGTATAGGGGCTTATTTACCTCGTAATATCGTGACAAATGATGATCTCGCCCGGAGAATCGAAACCTCGGATGAGTGGATTCGCACCCGGACAGGTATCAGGCAGCGTCATATTGCATCTGAAGATGAAAGCTGCGTCTTTATGGCTGCGGCGGCTGCTCGTAACGCTCTGGCTTATGCAGGTCTTAATGCCGCTGATTTGGATGGTGTCATTGTTGCGACCTCAACGCCGGATCAGGTTTTTCCATCTGTTGCTGTGCGGGTTCAGGCGGCGCTTTCCATGGAGCGTGGCTTTGGTTTTGACGTAAGTGCTGCCTGTTCAGGGTTTATTTACGCTCTTTCTACAGCGAATGCCTTTATCAAATCAGGTCAGGCACGACGTCTGCTTGTCATAGGTGTCGAGGTTTTTTCACGTTTGCTGGACTGGAACGACCGTACAACCTGTGTTCTTTTCGGAGATGGTGCAGGAGCTGTTATTCTTGAAGCGGGTGCTTCACAGAATGAGGGAGTGCTTTTCACGAAGTTGCATTCCGACGGACGATTTGGCGATATTCTTTACGTCGATGGGGCTGTCGGTAAGCAGGCAGATAAAGCGGTTCTGAAAATGAATGGCCGGGAAGTTTTCCGCCATGCTGTGACTCACCTGGCAGATGCCGTGGAAGAGGCATTGCGGGAGCAGGGATTGAGTGAGTCTGATATTGGGTGGCTTGTTCCCCATCAGGCGAATCAGCGTATCATTGATGGTGTGGCACGGAAACTGAAATTAGGGCCCGACCAGGTGGTTGTCACTGTGGACCGTCACGCCAATACTTCAGCAGCTTCTATTCCTCTGGCGCTTGCTGAAGCGGTGAATGATGGCCGCATCAAGAAAAATGATCTTATCCTGATGGAGGCTCTCGGCGGGGGACTGACATGGGGATCAGCGCTGGTAAGATTATAATTGTAAAAATTATTATAATTACTGGTTGACAGTTGCGTTGGGCGTGCTAGCCATGATTCATGATGAGTATTACGCGACATTCCCTGATTGAATTATTGCAGAAAGATGTGGGCTTGAATCGTAATCAGGCTGCGTCTTTTCTGGAAATCACGTTTGAGACGATTACGGATATTCTGTCTCAAGGTGAAACTCTTAAAATTAGTGGCTTTGGCACTTTTGGAACACGTGAAAAGGCTGCCCGTGTAGGCCGGAATCCCAAGAATGGGAAAGAGGCTGTCATTACGGCGCGTTGTGTTCCTTTTTTTCGCCCGTCCCAGATATTACGCGACAAAGTTAACAATAGCACTTAGGCAGGTTTTTTATCATGAGCGACTCTTCTGACGCAGGCTCTCAGGAACGGACTTATTCTCTTTCAGAAGTGGCCGAGGGGTTGGGTATTCCGACCTATCGTTTGCGCTCCTGGGAGAATTTTTATCCGGTTTTCAAGTCTGTTCGCTCGGAAAATGGCCAGCCTTCCTATACGGAAAACGATATTGCAGTCATAAGGCGTATTGCGGAGCTTCTTTATAAAGAAGGACGCAAAAGTCATGAGATTATGCCGATTCTTCGTGAAGAATTGGGGCATATCAAGACAGAAGTGAAATTCAGACCTGGTGATAAAGCCCAGTTGACGGAAGAACTTGCTAAAGAAAATGAGCAGCTCCGTCATGATATTGAAACTCTTCAGAAGAAAATAACAGAAATACAGCACCATCAGGAAACGGTGGAAAAAGAACTTTCGGAAACAGTCTCCATCCTGGGGCAGGAAAATGCCCGCCTTCAGTTGAAAGTGAGTGAAGGGGAGAAGACGAAAGAGGCGCTGAAGCAGGCTGAAGAGACAATAACGTCTCTTAAAGATGACCTTGGTTATGCGAATGAAGTTCATTTACATGACGAGGAGAGATTGGCTCATTATCAGGAGATAGAAGCTGATAATGAGCGTCTGAAGCAGGAAATTCATGCTCTTTCAGTTCATCAGGACCAGAAAAGAGCCATTGCGCAGGATCAGGAAATTGAAAGATTGCGTCTTGGCTTCAAGATGATTGTGACAGAGCTTGAAGGGCTCAAAAAAGTTTTTATTTCTGCCTAGAAAATCCTTTATGGTCCTTGCAGCTCACGCCGTAGACTGCTAAAGAGCATTTCACCGCAGGACGGGCAGTAGCGCAGCCTGGTAGCGCATCAGTCTGGGGGACTGGGGGTCGTGGGTTCGAATCCCGCCTGCCCGACCAGTCCTGCGGTTTTTATCTCCCCTACTTAATAAATTAACGTCTTAATTTATGTCCTACATTGTCTCTCGTGGCGCCATTCGTCCAGAGCGACCAGAAGAGGTGCAGAGACGCCATAATTGCCGGGCCGAGAAACAGCCCGAGGATACCCCAGATTTCCGCTCCGCCCAGAATTCCCAACAGAACCCATAGAAACGGCATTTTCGTGCTGCCACCGATTAAGGCAGGGCGAATAAAGTGGTCCGCCAGGAAAAGCACAATAGCACCAAGCACCCAGACGATGGCTGCGGCTATCATACTTCCCTGTGCTGCTATGAGGAGAGCTACAATCGTAACAGCGACCCATCCCAGAAAAGGAATCATGGCACAGACAGCCGTCATCAGCCCGAAGATAAGTGGTTGAGGGGCGTCTGCAATAACGTAGGCGACGCCCATGATGGTTCCTTCACCCAGCCCGACCAGAACAAGCCCGGCAAGCGTTCCATGGACAGAAGAGACAATCTGGGCCGCAATGCTCTCTCCCTGAGAACCGAACAGTCTTTGCGACGCTTGCAGGCATTGTCTGATGACGTCGTCGCCGTCTTTTAACAGGAAGAAAAGAGTCAGCAGAGAAAACACAAACAAAATCGTACGGTGCGCAAGCTGTGAGCCGATTTCTTTTGTGAATTGCAGACTATGGCCGAGATTAAGTGAGTGGAAAAATTCTTTTATATTATCAGGCTGTGAAAGGTTCTTCTGCCACCAATTATGGGCCTGGGACGCTCCGAATGGAAGGCGATCGATAATAACGGGCATAGGGAGGCCATTATCACGAATATGCTCAATCCATTTCAGGGCATTCTGGACTTCATCAACGAGTTTATAACCAATAAAGGTAACTGGAATCAGGAAAAGTAACGCCAGGGCTGTTGTGAAAAGCAGTGGAATCCATATAGAGGCCCCGAGTTTCTTTTCTGCCTTATAATAAAGAGGCCAAAGCGAAATGGCGAAAACACCTCCCCAAAGCAAAGCTGGGAGAAAGCTCTTTATTGTATAAAGTCCGGCCAGGAGAAAACAAAGTCCCAATATCCCTCTGGCCCGTCTTTGTATCCGTACAGGGGGCTGTGGAATTTCCACCTTTTGCTTGACGAGGGAATCGATGCGGTCAGGGGTGTCGGAATGGTCGGGCATAAGGATTCGCTTTTAAAGAAGAACGGACAAAAACGTTGATCAGTTTCAGAGAGGCTGATGATTCAGGGCACGACGAAGGAAAAGCTCATCGTCATTTTGAAATAATTTATAACGCAAAAACAAGTCTATAAGGACAAGGTTAACATTAAACTTAAATGAATCGCTGGTTTGGACAGTATTAAAGACCTTCTTTAAAGGCCAAAGCTGAAAAGATTCAACCTCACCATCAGCGGCAATCGGCTGAAACGTTTCTGGCAGATATAAATCAAAGCAATGAAGCAGATCCCGCCTCAGGCCTTCAGGGCGATTCATAGCGTAAGCAATGGTCCCGGCTTTTTGCGCCTTGCTGGATAATTCCGGCGGGATGGAGGCCTCTTCCTGTGCTTCTTTCTGGACTGTGTCTTCAGGTGTCAGGCCGCTGCTCATGCCACCTGCGACGATATGGTCCAATTTGCCGGGATCGAGCCTTTTATGAAGGCTGCGTTTACCAACCCAGAGAAAAGGTTCCTCATTTTTAAGGACAAGACCATTCACATGCACGCCCTGAGCTTCCAGCCCAAATGAGGGAATGAGGGCTCTGTCAACCTGTCCGATCACAAACCCTAAAGCTGTGCGAACGTCAAAAAGTTCGTTAAAGGGGAGGTAATGCCCTTTTTGTTTAAGCGCATTACTGATGACAAGAAAAGCAGCGCCGCTCTTAAGCTGGATAGATCCATTTTCAATGGTGAGCAGAGAGGAAAAGGACGGATCTTTCAGGAGTTCTGAAAAGGTGGGATCACAATATCCTATCAGATCCTTCCCGACATAAAGAGGCCAACGCCCTTCAGGAAGGCGGGCATTATGACATTGTGCTATATGACGGAGGAAAGGCTGGATTTCCTCGGAAGGTTTATAAGGCATGACACTATTTATCTCTGCTCGTAAAGAAAGACAAAAGAACTTCGTATGATCGATGGTCAGACGATGGCGGGACAATCCTCTTTACAGAAATTTTCTGTCAAAGATATGGTAAGGTTACTTTTTGCGACACGCTGGAAGCAGGAGGCCGTGCGCCTCACTCTAGCATTGATTCTGCTTTTTCTCGAGAGTGGAACGTCTGTTGCAACGCCGTGGCTGTTCAGTCGAATGGTGGGAGAGCTTTCCGGTCCGCAGCGTGTATTATCTGCCTTTATTGTGCTGATTGCCCAATATGGCTTTATTTCTTTTTTAAGTGGCATCCTTTCGCCCGTCCGTGACATCCTTGTGGCACCCGTCAGGTTCAGGTTGAAAAGGCGTGTGGCTCTTCTGGGGCTGAAGCAGATTCACAGGCAAGGGGCACGGTTCCATGCCAATCGGCAGACAGGGGCACTGACGCGTGTGCTTGATAGAGGGGCAGATGCCGTCAGTTCCATCCTTGATCTGCTTTTTTCCAATGTATTGCCAAATATTATCAGCCTTGTTTTAACATTTCTGGTCATTTTGCGCGTCTTCAGCCTGTCCTATATCCTTCTGCTGCTGGCGGCGCTGGCTTTATATGCCTTTGTTTCTTTTCTGTTTACAAAATGGCGGATGAAGGCACGCCGTGAGAAAAACAGGCTCAATGGCCAGGCTCATCATCATCTTGTAGATAGTCTTCTTAATGCTGAAATGGTCCGATCCTTCGGTAACCAGGCTTATGAGGCCAGGAGCCATGATGAGATGCTCAGAAAGCTGCAAAAAGCAGAGCTTACGCTTCAGAATCTCATTAATGAGTCCCAGCTTGCCAGAAACAGCCTTATCGCTTTGACGAGCACAGCTCTGCTGGCATGGGCTGGATGGGATATTGAACGTGGCGTTCTGAATGTTGCCCAGTTTGTCCTGATCGGCACGTATCTCAGGACTGTCTATAGCTCTGTTGGGACATTGAATTATGTAGGGGCAGGCTGGCGTAATGCGCGTGTCGACCTCGAAAACTATTTTGAGCTTATGGCTTTGAAGCCGGAAATCGAAAATGTTGCAGAACCTTCCACGTTACCGGTCAGTTTTCAAAAAGAGGGTGGTTTGGCGGTTCGTTGTCGGAATGTAAGTTTTTACTATCAGGCAGACAGACCAATCCTGAAAAATATAAGCTTTGATATCCCGGTAGGCAGGACGCTTGCGGTGGTAGGGCATACAGGATCAGGAAAATCAACATTAGGGCGGCTTCTGGCCCGCTTTTATGACCCGACAGAAGGGGGAATCACCTTTGATGGCGTGGATTGTCGAAAGCTTGCTCTTGATAATCTGTATCAGCTCATAGGCATTGTGCCGCAGGACACCCCACTTTTTAACACCTCAATCGGGGAAAACATTGCTTATGGGCGTATTGGAGCAACCGATGAAGCAATCAGGGATGCCGCCCGGAAAGCCCATATTGCACCGTTTATTGAGGGACTGGCAGATGGTTACAAGACAATTGTGGGGGAAAGGGGCGTTAAATTATCAGGAGGGGAAAAGCAGCGCGTTGCCATAGCACGCGTTATTCTCAAAGACCCGCGTTTTTTGATTCTGGACGAGGCCAGCTCTGCTCTTGATACCAGAACAGAACTGGCAATCCAGCAGGAATTGAGGGCGCTTTCGTCTCACCGGACGACTTTTATTATCGCACATCGTTTATCGACCATACAGGAAGCAGACCAGATTATCGTGCTCGATCATGGGGAGATCAGCGAGCAGGGCACGCATCATGAACTTATGGCAAAAAAAGGGCTCTATAAGGAATTATGGGAGGCACAATCGAGCCAGAAAGGCTGAAAATTCAGTCTTTTTAACAAGTCCGATTTTGTCTTTTAAAACAGTCTTAAGGGTCTTTTAAAATATATCAGAGTGGTTTTGCCTGAAGAATGACCCTGAAAGGACTTGACCTTTTTATGGATATACGCCATAAGCCGCCAGATATTGATTTTAGGAATACGTCGGGTTTTGGCCCTGCGTTTCACAGCATCGAGGAAATTCTATGTCTCGCCGTTGCCATGTCACGGGCAAAGGAGTGCTGACGGGCAACAACGTCAGCCATGCCAACAACAAAACCCGCCGTCGCTTTCTTCCTAACCTTCAGGAAACGACACTTCTTTCAGATATTCTCGGAACGCCAGTGCGTATGCGCGTGACCACAAACGGTCTGCGCACGATCGAGCATAATGGTGGGCTGGATTCTTTCCTTCTCAATACGGCTGATCGTAAGCTTCCTCCTGAAGCGATGGTGATTAAACGCCGCATTCTGAAAGCTCAGGAACGCAAGGCTGCTTCCTGAATTTCAAGAAAGCTCTCAGGTGGCAAAAAGCACACCGGCTTTCCTGATGATCCCTGTCGGGAAAATGAGTTTTAACTGATTAAATAAACAGGGTTCCAAGAAGGTGTTTCAGTCATGAGCTGGGACACCTTTCCCTGCATTTTGGAGATTCCCGTGACCGACGATACCGTCCAGGGCGCGAAGACCGCTCTCTCGAAGATCCGTAACATTGGTATTACAGCGCATATTGATGCGGGTAAAACAACAACGACTGAGCGTATTCTGTACTATACCGGCATGTCACATCGTATCGGTGAAGTGCATGATGGTAACACCACAACAGATTATATGGCTCAGGAACGTGAGCGTGGTATCACCATTACCTCTGCGGCGGTGACGTGTGTATGGAACGACCATCGCATCAACATCATCGACACCCCGGGTCATATTGACTTCAATATCGAAGTGAACCGCTCTCTGCGTGTGCTCGATGGCGCGATCTTTGTGATCGAGGGTGTGGCTGGTGTGCAGCCTCAGTCTGAGACCAACTGGCGTCTGGCAGACCGTTATAATGTTCCTCGTATCATCTTCATCAACAAGCTTGATCGTACAGGGGCTGATTTCTATTACGCGTTCGATACTCTGAAAGAGAAACTCGACATCGTAGCGGTTCCGCTCCAGCTTCCAATCGGTGCTGAAGATAATTTCGTCGGTGTTGTGGACCTCGTCGAAATGCGTGCCATCATCTGGGAAGGTGGTGAGCTGGGTGCGAAGTTCCGTTATGAAGAAATTCCTGCTGAACTTCAGGAACGCGCTGCTGAAGCTCGTCAGAACCTTCTTGATATCGCCTTGTCAGTTGATGAAAAGGCAATGGAAGAGTATTTCGAGAACGGTGAAGTTGATATCGCCACTCTGAAACGCTGCATCAAAAAAGGGACAATTTCCGGCGAATTCCGTCCTGTCCTTTGCGGAACAGCGTTCAAGAACAAAGGTGTTCAGCCTCTGCTTGATGCGGTTATTGACTATCTTCCTGCTCCTGATGAGGTTGAGGGCATTCGTATTGCTCCGCCTGAAGATGAAGATGTTGATGAAAGCTTCCTGCCCATTATCCCTGTTGACCCAGAGGGTAAATTTGCTGGTCTCGCCTTCAAGATCATCTCTGACAAGTACGGCACTCTGACCTTCGTTCGCGTTTATCGTGGTGTCCTTAACTCCGGTGACACTGTGCTGAACACAACGAAAGGCACGAAAGAGCGTGTCGGCCGTATGTTCCAGATGCATGCTGACAAACGTCAGGAAGTGAAGTCTGTCGGCGCTGGTGATATTGCTGCGTTCGTCGGCCTGAAAGACACCGTCACAGGTGACACATTGGCTGATCCGACCGATCCGGTTATTCTGGAGCGTATGCAGTTCCCTGTGCCTGTTATTGATATCTCCGTTGAGCCTAAAACAAAGGACGCGGTTGAGAAAATGACACTGGCTCTCCAGAAACTGACAGCTGAAGATCCTTCCCTGCATCTGCGCACAGATCAGGAAACAGGTCAGACCATTCTGTCCGGTATGGGTGAGCTTCATCTCGACATCATCATTGACCGTCTGCGTCGTGAATATGGTGTTGAAGCTGACGTCGGTGCGCCTCAGGTTGCTTATCGTGAGACGATCACTCAGGAACATACAGAGACCTATACCCACAAGAAACAGTCTGGTGGTTCCGGTCAGTTCGCTGAAGTGACGATCAAATTTGAGCCATCCGGCAAGAAAGACGAGATCATCTTTGAGAACAAGATCGTTGGTGGTGCTGTTCCTAAAGAATATATCCCGGCTGTCGAAAAAGGTATTCGCAATCAGGCATCAACCGGTGTTCTGGCTGGCTTTGAAACGGTTGACTTCAAATTTACCCTCCTTGACGGTAAATACCATGACGTTGACTCATCAGCTCTGGCCTTCGAAATCGCTGCTAAAGCCTGCTTCCGCGAAGGTATGAAAAAAGCTGGTCCGGTTATTCTTGAGCCGATCATGGATGTTGAAATCACCACACCAAACGATCACGTTGGTGACGTTGTGGGCGATCTTAACCGCCGTCGCGGTATCATTCAGAACCAGGAAACAGCTGGTTCAACAGTTCTGATCCGCGCTCAGGTTCCTTTGAAAGAGATGTTTGGTTACATTTCTCATCTGCGTTCTGCAACAAAGGGTCGTGCATCCTTCACCATGCAGTTCCATCATTATGATCCAGTGCCTCGTAACGTGGCAGAAGAGATCATGGCAGCCCGTAGCTGAGGTCTTTCCAGACTTAAAATGTGATTATTCACAGATCCCCGTCAGAAATGGCGGGGATTTTTTTTTGTTTTTCGAAATTAACAGCAATCATGCCATCAATCAGGCGGGATAAGTGCTTTCAACCCGCCCGTTAACGAAAGAAGGTGTCGGCCGTATGTTCCAGATGCATGCTGACAAACGTCAGGAAGTAAAGTCTGTTGGCGCTGGTGATATTGCTGCGTTCATCGGCCTGAAAGCCCCCGTTACAGGTGAGATATAACTGACCCGCCCGATCCGGTTATTCTGAAGCGTATGCAGTTCCATCATTACGATCCAGTGTCTTGTAGTGTTGCAGATGAGATCATGGCTGCGCGAAGCGAATCTAAAATTAAACTGTGATTCATTACAACCTTTCGTCAGGAATGACGGGAGTTTTTGTCTTTTCGATATTATCAAGAAAAGTTTTATTGATTTATCGATGTTATTTTTATAATAAATTCAAAATAACATCGGTATATTTAATATTTTTTTAATAATTTTAATATTAAGAGCCTCTGTTTTTTTACATAGGAGATAATAAGTGGAATCTAAATCTTTTTCCGATCATCCCATACAAAATGCAGTCAATGATATTGTTCAGGGTTTTAATGATTTTATGAACAAAACTGGTCTTAATAATATTACCAGTTATTTGTCTTCGATTCCTAATAGCCTCATTGGGCATACCAATACGACCGATCTCTCAAGTTTATTGTCAGATACAACACCAATTATAGCGCCAGATCATCAGGATCTCAGCAACACACCTACAATGTCTCAATTCCTAAATGCGGCTAATACAGGGTATGTGATTGACGGTGTTCCTGAGGGGATGTCACCCTTCATGGTGGATGGAAAGCAGCTTGCCATTACCGATTCTGCAGATGGAATGGTGGCCAAAGTCTGGCAGACTGATAATCACCAGGTTATCATTTCTTTTGCTGGTACGACCGGTGGCGATAATATCCTTACCAATACCATAGCTGGGGTAACAGGGATTGCTTCAGACTTCCAGGTAGCGTCACAGAATCTTTCACAAGCTGAAAAAGATGCCCTTTCTTTTACGCATTATGTTGTCGATCAAGCGCAGAAACAGGGAATTGATACCAATAATATTTTTGTAACGGGTCATTCTCTTGGCGGGATCGAAGCTTCCTACGTCGCACAACAAACAGGGCTTGCTGGTGTTGCGTTTGAGTCTACAGGCATTTTAAGTGATCCACATGCTGTTGGGGATGGAAGTAACTTTGTAAGTGTTGTGACTTATGGTGATCCTATTGGTGATTATGCATCAGATACAAATCCCAAAAACGCGTTAATTAACACAATGCCAGCTGGGCAGAATGGCGAGTTTAATCATTATGGAAAAATTTTAATGGTTGGCGACCCAGCTGATACTCAGCAATTATATAATGCCTATGATCATATGGCTGACACAAATGTGTTCAAAGATGCAGCCTCTATTGTGAAGGCAGTTGAGAGTTTCCTTGAGTATCATCTGCCGGGCACTCAGGCAGCGGATATGGGAATAAAATTATCTCCGCACTCAGTTACAGCGGATGCGATTACCTTTCAGCATGGATCCGTAACCCCTGTCGGGAATGATCATCTTTCGCAGATCCTGGCTCCTATTACCAATCATGATATGAATGGTGTGTTAGGGAGCTAAAAATTACACTCTTATTTCATGATTTTTTGTTTATACCCAAGTCGTATAAATAAAATTATCATGAATAGAGATGAAAGCCCTTATTGGAAACGACAAGGGCTTTATTTTATGTGTTTTTATAAATATTTTAACGTAAATTCTTTGTTTTCAAGTGATTACAGATAAAATTAAAATAAAATTATAAAATTTTATAAAATATTAAATATTTAACACTATCTTTCCTCCTTTAAAATATTGGAGAAAAGAAATGGAAATGGTAACAAATTCAGGTGTTTTTTCTGATTATTCAATGCAGGATGCTATTAATGATATTGTTCAGGGCTACAATGATATCATGCACTATACAGGATTAAATAACATATCCAGTGCTATTTCTTCTCTCCCAAACAGTATTATAGATCATACCGATACAACGAAATTATCAGTTTTATTGTCAGATAAAACATCGATCGCAGCTCCCATAAATCAGAATTTAAATAACACCCCCACCATGTCTCAGTTCTTAAATGCAGCAAATACAGGTTATGCTGTTTCGGGAACGCCAGAGGGTATGTCAGCTTTTATGGTGGATGGGAAACAGCTTGCTATTACCGATGCCGCAAATGGTATGGTCGCAAAAGTCTGGCAAACTGATCATCACCAGGTCATCATTTCTTTTGCTGGCACAACTGGTGGTGATAATATCTTTACCAATACGGTGCCTGGTGTAACGGGGATGCTGTCAGATATACAGGTGGCTGCAGAAGGTGTTACGCAGTCACAGAAAGATGCTCTTTCTTTTACGCATTATGTTGTAGATCAGGCGCAGAAACAGGGGATTGGTACCAATAATATCTTTGTAACAGGTCATTCCCTGGGAGGAATTGAAGCATCCTACGTAGCGCAGCAAACCGGTCTTGGAGGTGTGGCTTTTGAATCAACAGGGATTCCTGATGATCCCAGTGCAGTAGGACGGGGAAAGAATTTTGTAAGTGTCGTCACTTATGGGGATCCTGTTGGAAATTATGCTTCTGATACGTACCCTGATAATGCTTTGCTTGTATCAATGCCGACCGGTCAAAATGGTCAGTTAAATCATTATGGCAAGGTTGTGATGGTTGGTGACCCAAATGATAATGTAAAATTGGATCAGGAATGTAGTGCATTGGCCGATCATAACTCAGGCCTGATCACAGATTCAAAGGCCCTCGTGAAATTGCTAGGCGATTTTGCAAGCTATCATTTGCCAGGAACGCAGGCCGCAGATATGGGCATAAAGCTATCTCCCCATTCGTTAACAGCGGATGCGATAACGGTCCATCATGGGTCTGTACTGCCTGTTGGGAACGACCATATCGCTCAAATGCTCGCCCCAGTTATGAGCCAGAACGGAGGAGGCGTGTTAGGAAGTTAGCCAAGCTGCTTCAGATTTCCTGAGACGGTAAGAAATGATCCCTACCTGAAATGGTAGGGATTTATTGAGGGGACCTTCCTTTTAATCAGACTTGATTTCAGGTCCTAAATAAGCTCTATTCAGTGTCGGTGATGGATTTCCACCAGGCGTGAATGCCAAACTGCCTTACTTGAATTTTGAGACAAGGCTGATGATTCCTGTTGATCGTTATTGCTTTGAAAGCTGAACGGGAGGGAGTATCGTGTCCAGGAAAATTCAATTCTCAGTTTGTTTTTTAAGAGAAATGAGAATAAAAGATTTTGCCCTATGGTTGGTAGCGCTTCTGTGCCTTTCAGCTTTGGTGGGAAGCTTCTGTGCTTTTTTTCTCTGGTGCCTGGAACAGGTAACGGCTTTACGGTTTTCCTATCCGTTCCTGCTTTATGGGTTGCCTGTAGCAGGAGCCATCATAGGCTTTATCTACGTCAGAATTGGTGGCGCCTCAGAGCGTGGCAATAATCTTCTTCTTGATGAAATTCATGCTCCCGATAAAGGGGTGCCTTTACGTATGGCGCCACTCGTCTTTCTTGGCACGGTAACCAGTCATTTATTTGGTGCCTCTGTCGGCCGGGAAGGGACGGCTCTCCAAATCGGAGGGAGCATTGCCAATGGCTTGGCTCAATTATTCAGATTTACGCCTGAACTGAAACGGCTTTATCTTATCGCGGGTCTGGCGGCAGGTTTTGGGGCTGTTTTTGGAACGCCGATCGCAGGGGCGGTCTTTGCGCTTGAAGTGCTTTCTATTGGAAAGCTGGATTATAGTGCCTTATTTCCTGCGCTTTTAGCGTCTATTCTGGCTGATTGGGTCTGTCAGTCATGGGGCATACACCATACCGTTTATCATGTGATGTTCAGCTCTATGGGCTTACAAACAGGGGGGTATTATGCCGTTAAGCCAGCCTTAATGGCAAAAGTCTGTTTGGCAGCTCTTGCTTTTGGTCTGATCAGCAAGATCTTTGCCGACACGGTTCATTTTCTGACGCCTTTATTGAAAAAATATTGTCCTTCAAGCTGGGGGCGCCCCTTTCTGGGAGGGATTGCGACAATCCTGTTGGTTTGGCTTTCAGGGTCACGGGATTATCTGGGATTGGGGATTACAGCACCGGAAGCCGGAGGGGCCTCTCTATTGAACTTTTTTTCCCTGGTTCATTATGACTGGGCATGGGCGTTCAAATGTCTTTTTACCGTTGTGGCTCTTTCGAGTGGGTTCAAAGGGGGAGAGGTAACACCACTCTTCTTTATCGGGGCTGCCCTTGGGAATGCAATGGCCCCCTTGCTGCATGTCTCTCCAGAATTATTGGCAGCCGTTGGGTTTATCTCCGTATTTGCAGCCGCAGCCAATACGCCTCTGGCCTGTACCTTTATGGGGGTGGAATTATTTGGGAGTGCCGGGCTGATTTATTATGCACTGGGGTGCTGGCTTGCGTACCTCTTTTCAGGCCATCGGGGGATTTATTCCGCCCAGAAACTTGTCACACCCAAAAGCTTTCTTCATAAACGCTCAGAAACGCTTTCTTTAAAGTAAGTTTCTTTTCATAAATGATGTGATTGAAAGTGAAACTCGTGCCTGATGAGCCCGTGTTAAAAAAGATGTACGGTTGGAACCAGTTCAGAAGCGGTATCATCGCCTGTATGCCAACAATTCTGGGTTATTGGTGTATTGGATTTGCCTGTGGGGCTATTGGAATTATCAGCGGGTTCAGCCTCTCTGCCGAAATGGCTTTAACAATGCTGCTCTATGCTGGTGGCGCACAGTTTTTATTTTATTCACTGTGGCTCGCCGGAGCTGAAACAATAGCCATTCTTACAGGCGTTTTTCTGATTAATGTCCGTTACGTATTGATGAGCTCTTATCTTGCCGGTTTTTGTAAAGGGGATCCATTCTGGGAACGTCTGGTCCATGGGACTTTACTGACTGATGAAACGTTCGGGGTTGCCGTCCAGAAAGCCAGAGAAGAAGGAAAACTTAATTTCTGGTGGTTTTTTGGTCTTAATCTTTCAGCTTATCTTAACTGGTGTGTTGCCAATCTCATGGGGTGTTACTTTGCTAAAATTATCCCCGTTCGATTATCTCATGGCTTAATGTTCAGTCTGACAGCCATGTTTATCGGGCTTTTAACGCTCAATTATTTTGGGAGTGCGTATAAGCGGTATGAAATTATGGCCGTTCTTTTGTCTTGCATGGTTTTTTTATTGGGGATTTTTATATTTAATCCCAATATCTCTCTTCTGATGGCGACTTTAAGTGCAACAAGTGTGACGACGTACGTTTTCATAAGAAACAAACAAGGATGTGTTATCCCGTGAATATGCATCTTTTTAGTGTGATTCTGTTATGTAGTCTCGTCAGCTTTCTTTTAAGAGCTGTTCCACTTCTGGCCTTGGCGAACCGTAATTTCCCACCTTTTATCCAGAATTGGCTGAGTTTTATTCCGTCATCAATTATTGCGGCGATTATAACCAGTGAAGTTGTGCAGCATTTTCAGGATAAATCTGAAGCAATTTCAATGAGTGCCGCGACAATTATGTCTTTTATTGCCTGCTATTTCAGCCGGAGTCTGTTTCTGACCGTTATTGTGGGAATGGGCGTTTATTTTGCAGTCTGGTCTTTTTGCTAATGAGATAAGACCCCGCATAGTTTTCAATTCAGATGCGGGGTCCTGTTTTTTAACCGAAGGAATGATTGGCGTGCATAATCGCTACACCAACTTCCCGCAGAAGATCAAAACATTGCTGTAAGGGACGGAAGATATTTTCATGTTCACGGGCAAAGCCCTGAGCAATGGCAGCATCACCTTTTTCACCAAAATCCAGGTCGGCAATACTGGGCTCCGTGACAGGGAAGAGGTCCTCAAGCAGTCTTAAGGCGCGAGGGACATTCAAACAAAGAATAAGCGTCGTGATAGCCTCTCTGGTCAGAGAACCGCGAGGGCCGAAATAGGGGATCTGCGTTGAAAGAAGCCAGATCCTCTCAATCAAGGCGAAGCGGATAGCGTGAAGTATCTTTTCCTCAGTGGCCATGCGGGGCGCATCAGGCCAGGTGGAGAGAAGGTCTATATGTTCGCGCTGGATATTGCGGAACAT
This sequence comes from Aristophania sp. ESL1100, assembly GCF_058511235.1. Taxonomy (NCBI): domain Bacteria; kingdom Pseudomonadati; phylum Pseudomonadota; class Alphaproteobacteria; order Acetobacterales; family Acetobacteraceae; genus Aristophania; species Aristophania sp. ESL1100. Next base: position 716,294 of record NZ_CP196394.1, read on the forward strand.
GGCGGGAACACTTTTCCAGAATTCCAGATCTTCAAGTCCCTGGGCAATCTGAATAAAGCGTGCCCGGTCGTCTTCCTGTTTACTCTGTGCCGCACGGTCCAGCCACGTCCCGGGATCGAGAAAGTGAATGGTTTCGCGCAGAATATCAATGTCTGAATGAGCGAGGGCCTGTGAGGCGAAATCCATCAATTGTTTGAAACGTGGCGATTCTTTTCTTAATTGTTCAAACATTTCCTGATTACGGTTCACAGCCGTGCCGAGGCCATGAAGGATATTGGCCCACCAGCCCAGTTGCTGCAAAATGGCATTATTGGGGATAGCCCTTATCTGACTTGGATGTGTGATACGGCTTACGCGTGCCGTATCGCTCTGGCGTGCTGAAGGACGAGAGCCTGTTTTATCAATGAGAGACAGGCCAAAGGCACTTAAGAGAGCCGTATATCCGGGGTTATTAACCAGATCACCCATTTTGAGGGCAATCGTGGCAAAGAAATCCAGATGGAAATTAGGGTGCTTATAAAGCGGGTCCTGCTCTGCATTGAGAGAAACGGGGTCAAGATGGGCCGCAATCTGTTCGGCCATAATGGTAATGGTTGATGTTGCCAGTGCCTGCGTGCCGAAAAGAGTATAGCCATCGGCCCCCTGGAAAGCCGTTTCAAAACGGCAGGGCAGGTCTGCCTCATGCAAGGCTTTATAGGTGCGCGGAGGGGAAAAATAATCCAGGCGTTTTCTGAAACTGAAAGGATGGGCGCCTCGTCCAATACTTTCCCCATGCGTATCAAACATGGTCAGAGAGACATCTTCAAGCTGATATTCCTTGAGAAGGGCGATCGCTTTCAGGCGCAATCTTTCCACAAGCGTCCCGGCAGCAAGCTGCCCGACGTAACGCCCGGAGTCAGAATAACCAAATTGCAGGGAAAGCCGACCATTGGCTTTCAGGTAATTGCGCCAATGTCTGGAGCGCATGGCTTCACGCAGAATGGTTTCACCATTTTCGAGTGCGCTTTCAGTTTCGAAAAGAGGGGAGATTTCAATCTGCTCATCCCTGATCCCGAAAAGGCGTGCAAGCCACAGAGTGGCAAGCAGAGTGTAGCCACTTTCTGTTTCAGCAATCAGAAAGCGGATTGGTGTGCCGGAATCAATATGTTTAAGGATCTGCGCCATGGTCATCATCAGGCGTGCCGCAGCGCTTGGCTCTATTAACAGACTGCCGAAACTGACTGATAAAGGCTTCAGCTCATCCATGGCCTGATCGATGCGCGAGAGAAGAACGCGGCGGTGAGCGGGAAGCGTCGGATCATCTGTCAGGCCAAGGCGGGTCCGGGCGATGTTATAAATCTGTGCGGCATTAAGGCGGGTATGAATATGAGAAATACCCAGACCATGGGCCATAAAGCCTGTACGTATAACGTCGAGTTCAAGCCGATCAGCCGGTGGAAGAGACAGTCTCGCCTGTGAAAACAGTTCGCCAAGCTCATCAGCTCTCAGAATGGTCTCTTTTTCCAGAGAGAGCATGTCCTGTGAGAATTTTGCTGTCTGGTTCGGATCGGGCTGTTGACCCTGGGAGTTTGCCGGGCAGAGGCTGTGTTGCTTTACAGTGGCTTTGAGAACGGACGTAACTTTCTGACATAAGGGTGTCTCTGTCAGGCCAAGTTTTTCCAGTCCTTCCTGTAAGCGCGTCAGTTGGATCGTCTTAAGCTCAAGGCGCATACGAAAGGTATCGTGCCAGTTGATGTCGTTGCGGCCGTCTGTATCAAAGCCAACCCAGCTTGCCAGTACGATCGGGGCAGGGTTGAAGAGAGCGTCCTCTCCCCATTTTTCAGTAGCGGCACGGAAAATATGTTTATTAAGGCGGTCAAGTGCGTCCCGGCCGCGCTTGATAGCTGTAACGGCGAGATCCTGTTCTTCTTCCAATGTGGGGGGCGTGGACCGGCGATGGGTTTTAAGTCTTTCCGGCTTGTGGTCCTGATCTTCAGCACAGGATGCCAGGAGATCATAGACATGATTGGAGAGAGCAAAAGTCGGGTGGGCTGTAAAAACCCCGGCCATGGAAGGAGTGGAAAGCGCCTGCGGGTTTGCTGCAAGTGCTACAAGGTGCCTGGCGACGCTGGAAAGCTTTTCTTCCTGCTTTGCATCTGTTGCAGAATCCGGCAGCTCAACGTAATCTCTCAGAGCCTGTGCCCGTGTTACAAAATTACGGTCACGGAGGATATGGACCATTTCTTCAAGGAGACTGAAACCTTTTTCCGTTGTTGTTTTTCGCGTGAGAGCGGCCGTCATATCTGATAAAGAGTAATCCTGTTTTTCCAGCTGATTCTGGAGGATATCGATCAGTTCGGCAGCATTTGCTTCCGGCACGGCAACGCGGGCGTTCATAAGGCTTTATCTCAGTCTGAATTGGTGATGAACAAATAAATGGTTCACTATCAGTACTAAAATGCCAAGTATAATACCAGTGGCAAAAATATGACCTTGTGTCATGTGTCGGTAATGAGAGGTGTAAGTATGGCGTCTGAAAACGCCCGTAAAGAGGTTAACAGACGTCCTTATTCATTCTGGGCAACATCATTGCTGATTGGAATGGGCACAATTGCTGTGACAGCGAGTCTGCCCATATGGCGACGGCTCTATGGTTCTTCAGAGATGCTGGATATCATCCAGGCCGGGAGCAGGGCCGGTGTGGTTGGCGGGATCGCAGACTGGTTTGCTGTGACCGCACTGTTCCGACACCCTTTGGGGCTTCCCATCCCTCACACGGCCATTCTCCCTCATAAAAAAGAGCAATTGGGCATTACATTAGGGCGTTTTGTCGCGGACCATTTTTTTTCGGATGACGATGTTGCGGCTGTGCTTCATCGGTTCAATTTTGCCAGAACACTAGCTGAAACACTCGATAAGCCTGAGAATTTCAATTCAGTTTCCCAGCAATTGAGAATCAGTATTCCGGGTCTTCTGGAGAGTTTGAGTGATGGTCGTGGCGCAAGCTTTCTGGCGCGCGTTATTGATGTTTTTGTAAAAAGAGAAGATATAGCCCCACTTTTATTGCGCGTCTGTCAGGCAATGGTGAAGAACGATATTCATCAGGAAGTTTTTTCATTTCTGCTCACCCAGTTCCGCGCCATGGTGATGACCAAAGAGGCCGATCTGCGCCATTTTGTCGAATCAAGGGTCAGAGAGCAGGGGGGGCGCCTGATTGGCTGGGCGATCGGCCCCTCAGTGGCTAACCAGGTCTTGCAGGCTCTCAAGCTTGAACTGGAACGTATCGACCCGATGGATTCTCAATTAAGACAGGGTTTTACCGTCTGGGTTAGAAGTGAGCTCGAAGAAATAGAAAAAGATCCCGTCAGAACAGAACGGGTCGTCCGCAGGCTGCGGCAGTTTTTTACGCATGAAAGCCTGCGTTTATGGGCTGGGAGTCTGTGGGTCAGACTCCGCGAAATGGTTGAAGAAGATAGCAGGAAAGATGACGGATGGAGTGCTCAGTCATTTGAGGCCTTATTGCGCCAGATGATCGTTGCTCTCAAGGAGCAGGACGGCCTGAGCTCTAAACTCAATCAGACCATAGAAGCCGTTATTCTTGGTTTCCTGCCTCGCATACGTAGTGAAATAGCAGATTTAATACCGGCTGTTGTCAATAACTGGGATGGTGCCACTCTTTCAAGAAATCTGGAAAAGGGCGTTGGGCAGGATCTTGCATTCATCCGTATTAACGGAACCGTCGTTGGTTGTGTTATTGGAGCAATTCTGGAATTTCTTTTGAATCTTATTGGGCATATTTAAAGTTTATTAAGATATATAAATATTATTTATGTACCATTCCTAATTATCAAAACTTTATGATAATTGTATAAAATAAATTGATTTTTCAAAGATTATATCTTTGTTTGAGAACGTTACCACTTGACCGTGAAGTTTTTTTAATCCATCAGAGTAATGCGGACTTTTTTTGTCCTGTTTCAGGAGTCCGACGATTAGAGGGTTGCCGTGCTTAGATTATCCAAGCTCGCTGATTATGCGATTTTCATTCTGATTGCGCTGGGGCGCATGGAAAGTCAGACGACAGCTTCAGGTCTGTCTGTTGAAACAGGCATTCCGGAGCCGACCGTTGCGAAACTGCTCAAGACGCTGACTGTCCACAAAATTCTCCAATCCTCTCGGGGAGCAAGAGGTGGCTATAGTCTTCTGGACTCTTTGGCCAAAGTTTCTGTTGCCAAGGTTATTGAGGCTGTTGATGGTCCCGTGATGCTGACCTCATGCTGTGATGGCAATTCCTGCCTGCATGATGAAAAATGTAATCTTTCCGGTCAATGGGATGTCGTGAATAAAGCGCTTCGGGAAGTACTCGAAAAGGTCAGTATTGCTGATATAGGAAACCCGAGCTTTGCATGTCAGAGATTGGCAAATAGTGACCTTGAGGGGCTCAAAACTGTATTATAGGTATCTAAAAGCGGGGAAGCAGGATGGCAGCCACGACTGAAACAAGAAAAACCGTGGAAACCCTGGCTCAGTCAGCATATGAGTGGGGATTTGAGACTGATATTGAAATGGATATCGCTCCCAAAGGTCTGAGCGAGGACACAGTCAGGCTTATTTCCCGTAAAAAAAACGAACCAGAGTGGATGCTCCAATGGCGCCTCAAGGCGTTTGCCTTATGGCAGACAATGGAGGAACCACATTGGGCGAAGTTGCGCTACCCGGCTATTGATTACCAGGACGCCCATTATTTCGCCCAGCCGAAAAAAACACCCGGGCCCAAGAGCCTCGATGAAGTTGATCCCGAGCTTTTACGTACATATGAAAAGCTGGGGATTCCCCTTCATGAGCAGGCTCTTCTTGCAGGCGTTGAGAATGCTGAACTTCCCAGGGCCCCGATCGCTGTTGATGCTGTTTTTGACAGTGTTTCAGTAGCAACGACATTTCGTAAAACGCTTCAGGAAGCCGGTGTTATTTTCTGCCCGATTTCAGAGGCCATTCAGGAATACCCCGATTTGGTACAGCGCTACCTGGGACGAGTGGTGCCGGTAGGGGATAATTTCTTTTCAGCGCTGAACTCAGCAGTTTTTACAGATGGGTCATTTGTCTATATTCCTAAAGGCGTGCGCTGCCCGATGGAACTTTCAACCTATTTTCGTATCAATGCCCGTAATACAGGCCAGTTCGAACGGACCTTGATCATTGCTGAAGAAGGGGCTTACGTCTCCTATCTTGAGGGATGCACAGCGCCACAACGCGATGAAAATCAGCTTCATGCAGCTGTTGTCGAGCTTATTGCCATGGATGATGCCTCGATAAAATATTCGACTGTGCAGAACTGGTACCCTGGCGACGAAAATGGCAAAGGTGGCATTTATAATTTTGTGACCAAGCGCGGCTTATGCCAGGGAGAGCGCTCACGTATTTCATGGACGCAGGTTGAAACAGGATCAGCGATTACCTGGAAATATCCATCCTGTATTCTGGCAGGGAAAGGCGCAGTCGGTGAGTTTTATTCTGTTGCGGTGACAAACAAGCACCAGCAGGCAGACACTGGGACGAAAATGATTCACCTCGCACCGGATACAAAATCAACCATTATTGCCAAAACCATTTCTGCCGGGAAATCAGACAGTACATATCGTGGGCTGGTAAGAATGCAGCCCAAAGCCTCTAATGGGCGCAATTTTACGCAATGCGACAGTCTTTTGATTGGCGATCAATGCGGCGCCCATACCGTCCCTTATATAGAAAGTCGCAATATCAGTGCCCGCATTGAGCACGAAGCGACGACGTCAAAAATTTCGGAAGATCAGCTCTTTTATTGCCGCTCACGGGGCTTGTCAGATGAAGAGGCTGTCGGGTTGATCGTTAATGGATTTTGCCGGGAAGTTCTTAAAGAACTGCCAATGGAATTTGCTGTAGAGGCGCAGAAATTGTTGCAGATCAGCCTTGAAGGAAGTGTAGGATAGTTTTTATGACCAGTTTTCTCGATATTCGTGATCTTAAAGCACAGATCGAAGCAGACGAAGGGACAAAACCTATCCTGAAAGGTTTGACTCTGGCGGTTCCAAAAGGGGAGGTTCACGCCATTATGGGGCCAAATGGCTCCGGTAAATCAACACTTTCCTATATTCTTGCCGGTCGTGAAGAATATGAAGTAACGCATGGTAGCGTTACCTTTAAAGAAAAAGATTTATTGGCACTCGCCCCTGAAGAGCGGGCAGCATTGGGCGTGTTTCTGGCATTTCAGTCTCCAGTTGAATTGCCAGGGGTTAATAATGCGAATTTTCTCCGTACAGCGGCCAATGCTGTCAGAAAAGCGCGAGGGGAAAAAGAGCTTGATGCCGTGACGTTCCTCAAGCTGGTGAAAGAAGAAATGCGCCATCTTTCCATGTCACCTGAAATGTTGAAACGAGCGGTCAATGTCGGGTTCTCGGGGGGAGAGAAAAAGCGCAATGAAGTTTTGCAGATGCGTCTTCTGCAACCTTCTTTCGCTATTTTAGATGAGACCGATAGCGGTCTGGATATTGATGCCCTCCGTATTGTCGCTGAAGGTGTCAACTCTCTGAGAGGCCCTGAATTCTCAGCGCTCGTGATAACCCATCATCAACGTTTGCTTGATTATATCGTGCCGGATCGTATCCATGTTATGGCCGCAGGGCGTATTATTCATAGTGGTGGTCCAGAAATAGCGCATCAGCTTGAAAAAGAAGGATATAAAGCCTTTCTTGAGGCTGCAGCGTGACTAATACCGGATCATCATTACAGGATAATTTCCCTGGGAGAGGCGGCCAGGCGCTTGCCCATTCAGGCTATTCTTTCCCGAGCCGGAAAAATGAGGCGTGGCATTATACGCCGTTGCATCGTCTCGATAAAATGGTCTGGCAGGAAGCAGAATCTTTGGATGAAAGCCAGATGTCTTCCTGGCTTGAGGCCCTGGAGCTCCCGGAACATGCGGGGAAAATTGTTTTTGCCAATGGGAGATTTGTCCCATCACATAGTTTTCTGCCCGAGGGCGTGAAGAAAGGGAGCGGGATTGCTTCGGTCGCGCAAACTGAAACGGCCCCTTTTTCCTGGCAGTTGAACGAAGCTTTGCAGGATAAGGGCCTGGACCTGCATGTCTCGGAAAATTGCCACGCCGGAACCATTATTCTCCTTACCTTCAATGAGGGAGAGGGGTTTTCGACGCATCTACGTCATAAAATCTCTTTAGGAGAAGGTTCTTCCCTGACTCTTTTAGAGATTAATCTGGGACGTGGTTGCTATCTGGCTAATCCTGTTTTTGAGATTACATGTGCTGATTTGGCTCATTTCACCCATGTTAAAGACCAGAGTGAAAGCCGGGACGCCTATCATCTTGCCTATATTTCTGCGTCATTAGGCAAAAAAAGCATTTATGAAAGTTTCACGCTCCAGGTTGGGGCAGCTCTCGCTCGCCATGAAGTCAAAGCGGCACTTCAAGGTGAACAGGCAGTGGCTCATGTTAATGCGATTCAGGTTGTTTCAGGCGAAAGCCATCATGATCTGACGTCGTTGATCCATCATGAAGTGCCCCATTGTCAATCAAGACAAACTGTCAGAACCGTGCTGGAAGATAGGGGAACAGGCGTTTTCCAGGGAAAAGTACTGGTCGATCAGGCGGCACAGAAAACTGATGGTTATCAGATGAATCAGGCTTTGTTGCTTTCCGATTCAGCACAGATGAACAGCAAGCCCGAGCTGGAAATTTATGCCGATGATGTCCGCTGTTCTCATGGGGCAACGGTTGGTGCGCTTGATGAGGAACAACTTTTCTATCTTCGGTCGCGTGGTATTGCTGAGCCGCAGGCTCGCTCACTTTTAATCAGAGCTTTTCTTAATGAAAGTCTCGATCTTCTGGAAAATCAGGTCCTGAGTACCTATTTACTGGGCAGGATGAATTTTCATGATTGACGCCATTCGTAAAGAATTTCCCATACTTGCCGAAAAAGTGCATGGGAAACCCTTTGTTTTTCTCGATAGCGCGGCTTCCGCCCAGAAACCGGATTGTGTTCTGGAGGCGGTAGCCCAGTCTGTGCATCATTGTTACGCAAATATTCACCGTGGCTTATATGCCATGAGTGAAAAGGCGACAGATGCCTATGAAGAAGTGCGTCGTAAAATAGCCCGCTTTATTAATGCGTATGATTCCCGGGAAGTTGTTTATACGTCCAACAGTACAGCGGCCATTAACCTGCTTGCCTATAGCTTTGGGTCACAATTAAAAGCTGGGCAGAAAATACTGGTTTCGGAACTCGAACATCACGCAAATCTCGTGCCTTGGCTTATGTTACGGGATCGTTGCGGCGTGGAGCTGGAAGTTGCTCCGATCAATGAGGCCGGTGATATTGACCTGGACGCTTATGAGGCTCTGCTTGCGAAGGGCGATATTGCTCTGGTGGCCGTGACGCATATGTCCAATGTATTGGGAACGGTAACGCCTGCGAAGAAACTGGCCCAGTTAGCTCATCACTATGGGGCACGAATATTGCTCGATGCGTCCCAGTCCATTGTTCATTATCCTGTCGATGTGCAGGAACTTGAGGTGGATTATATCGCCTTTACGGGCCACAAGCTTTATGGTCCCACGGGGATAGGGGTTCTCTGGGGCCGTTATGAGTATCTTAATGAATTGCCACCTTTTATGGGGGGTGGTGACATGATCAAAACGGTTTCATTCAAAGGAGCGACATATGCTGACGTGCCGCACCGTTTTGAAGCCGGGACTCCGCCTATCCTGGAAGTTATTGGTCTTGGGGCGGCCATTGACTTTGTGAACAGGATTGGCCGTGACGTTATTTTAAAGCATGAAATGCATCTGGTTGAGTTTGCGTCTCAGGCGTTAAAGGATGTAAAAGGGCTGCGCGTTCTCGGTAACCCGCAACAACGAGGCGGCGTCTTTTCCTTTGTTATGGAAGGGGCTCACCCGCATGATCTTGCTGTCTTGCTGGATCAGCAGGGGATCGCTGTTCGTGCGGGGCAGCATTGTGCCGAGCCTTTAATGGATCGCCTGGGCGTGAAGGCGACGACCAGAGCAAGCTTTGCGGTTTATACAACTGAGGATGAAATCAAAGCGCTTATTGTAGGGTTGGAAAAAGCCCGTGCTCTTCTGGCGTGAGGGAAAGTATGACTGAGCATGATGTGCAAGAGCGCACTGAATCTGACACACTTGAACAAAAAGCCGTTTCCGACGCTCACACGTCTTTAGATGGTTCTTCGCCCCAGTCTTCCAAAGAGATTGGTCTGCCGGATCAGGAAGAGGTGATTGCGGCCATCGCAACGGTTTATGACCCTGAGATCCCGGTTAATATTTATGAACTGGGGCTGATTTACGCGATTGATCTCCATGATGATGGGCGCGTAGAGATAGAAATGTCTCTTACAGCACCGAACTGCCCAAGTGCGCAGGAGTTGCCTGAGATGATTCGGAAAGCAGTCCTTGAGGCCCCGAAGGTTTCTTCTGTGGAAGTGAAAATTGTCTGGGACCCGCCGTGGGATATGAGCCGTATGAGCGATGATGCCCGGTTGGCTCTGAATCTTTTTTGAGACTTTGAAATTATGCCTGATACGAAAACAAAACGTTCCCTGCCTCCCATTATGACACTAACCGATCGTGCTGCCGCGCGACTGGGCAAACTTTATGAAGGCGCAGAGAAGGGGAAGGTCCTGCGTATCAGTGTCGGCGTGCGCGGCTGTTCAGGTCATTCTTATGAGATGAATTTTGTCACAGAAGCCCAACCAGGCGATGAAGTGATCGAGGATAAGAATCAGCGTCTTTTTATTGATCGGAAAGCAACGCTTTTCCTGATCGGTACCGTAATGGATTATGAGGTGAAAGAGCTTGAATCCGGCTTCACTTTTACCAATCCTAACGAAAAAGGCCGCTGTGGATGTGGTGAAAGTTTTTACGTCTAAGACGTCTTTTTATGATCATATTGCTGTCGTGATGGGGTCCTATTTTCTGATGAAATAGGCCCCCATCATGATTGAGGATTAGTTTTTCCGGGCGTTTTTAATCCGTTTGGCATCACGGCTTAATATGACGACAGTTTCAAAATCAGCGGACCATAAAAACTGATCAATCACACTATAGGCAATAACGTCAAAACCTGCCTGTTGCAGAGGTTTTAACTCTTTGGCCAGAAGAGCAGGATTGCAGCTTATATAAATAATATCCTGCACGTTGGATTGTGCCAGGAAGTCCATTTGTTTTCCGGCACCTGAGAAAGGTGGATCCAGAATAACGACTCTGGCATTTTTCAGATCAGAAGCAAGTAAAGGCTGGCGTTTAAGGTCGCGATGGAAGGCGCTCACTCTGGTGCCTGAACTTGCCGTATTCATGGCATCAAAAGCAGCTTTATGGCCTTCATAAGCCTGTACACGGTGCTTTTCTCCTAAGGGGAAGGAGAAAGTACCGTTACCGGCGTAAAGTTCATAAAGAGCGTCTTTTTTATTAAGAGCAGGGAGGCCTTTCATAATAGCGTCAACCAGCTTTTGTTCGGACGAAATAGCTGGCTGCATGAAAGCCCCTGGCGGTGGGGTGACTTTTACCGGACCAAAATGATGAAAAACCGGCTTCCATTGCACAATGATTTCCGGTTCTTCATGAAGTGATGGTCTCCACGCAATGCGGGGAATATTTTTCTGTCGTGCAAAATCAGCCAGTTTCGCCTTATCTGTTGCCGATAATGGGGCTCTTGTTTCCAGAAGAAGATCAGGCCCGCTATCAAGCAGATTGATCAGCAAGCCCCCTCGTCCTGTCAGAGCGCCGATATGAGAAAGACAGTCGCACAAAGCAGGTAAAAGCGCAAAAATCGATTCATCAAGAAGAGCGCACTCTGTCATGTCCACAGGTTCACCGGCACGCTGATGCAACCCGATGATGACACCGCCTTCCTTGCGTTGGACTGCAAAATCCATACGCCTGCGGCTATAGGGTTCAACCTGAGACATATCTGCGACAGGAAGCGTATCAAAGCCTGCATGGCGGAGTGCCTGGCTGGCTCTCTGAGACTTCCACGAAAGGAGCGCCTCCTTGCTCATATGCTGGAGCGTGCATCCCCCACAGATTCCAGAAAGAGAACACGAGGGAACAGTACGGTCTGGAGAAAAATTCCTGATCTCTTTCAGCTCGATTTCGTTTCCATGAACGGAAAGATGTATTTCTTCCCCGGGAAGGACGCCCGGAACGAAATGAGGTTTATCGTTAATAATAACGAGTCCATCCCCTGCTGAACCAAGTTGCTCAACAGGGTACCAGTTTGATTGAGATGTCACGGTATTATTTACTTGTCAGAGAGGATATGAGGCGCGAGTCTGAAGCGGACATTCATAAAGGCCGGGAGCGTTGAGCCAAAACCTTCCTGATTTTCTTCAGATTCAGGCATAGGGGGTAATAATCCCTTATTACGACCATGCCTGTCATTTCGTCTGTCAGAATTTCTGCTTTCGGACGATGCTGGTCGAGGAGCTTTTTCCCGCTTATTTCTGTTTTTATCTTTGTCCCGGGCCGATGTCTGTTTTGAATGTGAGGATGTTGAAGAAGCTGTCTCTTCATCCAGCCATTCCGCCGGAGCAATGCCATCAAGAGTGATATATTCAATAATTTTCCCGGTCAGGCGTTCAATCGCTTCCAGCAAATTATGCTCAGTCGGAAGAGCGAAGCTTAAAGCAAAGCCTTCCTTGCCTGCACGGCCGGTGCGCCCGATACGGTGAACATAATCTTCAGCATTAATGGGAAGATCATAATTAAAGACGTGTGACAGCCCATCAATATCGATACCACGGGCGGCAACGTCAGAGCAGACAAGGATTTTCAGCTCACCGGAACGGAATTTTTCCAATGTCGAAAAACGGACTGTCTGCGTTAGATCACCATGAAGATGTCCCACTGAAAAACGATTCCGGTTCAGGAAGGCCTGCAATTCATCAACGTCACGTTTGCGATTACAGAAAATAATCGCGTTTTCGACATCTTTATGCTGAAGAGCTTTTTTCAAAGCCCATTTCTTATCCTGTTTCTCAACAATGCAAAGACGTTCTGTAATTGTTGTGGCAATAGAAGATTGTCGGGCGACGGTAATTTCTTTTGGATTTGTCAGAAAAGCGTCAGCCAGGCGTTTGATTTCCGGTGCCATTGTGGCTGAGAAAAACAATGTCTGACGTGAGCGGGGAAGCAGGGAAACAATGCGCTCAATATCGGGGATAAATCCCATATCAAGCATACGGTCTGCTTCATCGATAACCAACAGGTCCGTCTGCATCAGGAGCAGACCACCACGGTCAAATAAATCAAGAAGCCTGCCAGGCGTCGCAATTAACACGTCAACACCACGATTAAGCAGGTCACGTTGTTCATTCATGCTGTTCCCGCCAATAAGCAGAGCATGATTCAGGCGCAAATTCTTGCCGTAGAGTTCAAAATTATCGGCAACCTGTAAAGCAAGTTCACGGGTTGGCTCCAATATTAATGAGCGAGGCATTCTCGCGCGTGCACGTGAATTGGAAAGTTTTTCAAGTAACGGCAGCGTAAAGGACGCTGTTTTTCCTGTCCCCGTCTGTGCAACGCCCAGAACGTCATGCCCTGCCAGTACTTCAGGAATTGCCTGAGCCTGAATAGGAGTAGGAGAGCTATAGCCAATCTCTTCAATAGCCTGAAGAATAGGGCGGGAAAGTCCTAAGCTCTCGAAGCGTAGCGCCGTATCAGGGGCCTCAGTTTCAGATTCCTTGGCTTCAGATTCCGGGGGAGAAGAGGGTATTGTATGTGCCGCCGTTTCAGTTTCTTTTTTCTCAGGCGTAATATCGCTCTGTTGAACCAGCTCAGAAGAGGCTGTTTTCTTCCTGGCAGGGGCTCTTTTTTTCCGAGCCGGTGCTTTTTTCTCGGTCTCAGCAATTTCAGCAGGAGCAGGTTGGACCGCTGTTACGGCTGCAGTATCCTCTTTGTCAGATTTTTTCTCTTTAACAGTTTTTTTGGCAACGCCTGATTTTGCGACCGTTTTACGTTTCGTGACGCGTGTCTTTTTAGCAGGGGCCACAGGGGCTACGTCCTGCACATCTCCGTCGTCACCTTCATCAGTAAAGCCGGGAATCTCAATAGGCTGATCTGCCGGTGCATTCGGGTCGACTTTAAGAATTGACGTCGTTTTTTTGCGTCTGGGAGCCGTCTTTTTTTCAGCAACAGCTTTGGAAGTCTTACTGGAAGACGCAGCCTTTGTGGTTGTGCGTTTTTTTCTGGGTTTAACGGCGTCGTCTGATGACGTTAATGCTTTTTCGTCTGTCATGGAGAGTGATTCGTCAGATTTTGAAATATTTTTTCGTTTTTTAGAAACGCCAGTCTCTTCTGCAGGTGCTGACTTCAAGGGTGAAGCCTCTGCCTTTGAAGAGTGATCCTCTGTAACAATGACCTCAGTCTCAGGCGCTTTCTTGCGTGAACGAGGAGATCGGAGGCGGGATACCACGGGAGTGGATGATTTTTTTGCGCTCAAAAGACTCTCAAAATATTTCTTGATAGGCGCATCATAGCTGAATTCAGATCAGTATGATGCGTTACTGAAGTGACCAAAAAGCTGTTTTATAACAAGCTTGTTACACCCTTGGAAAATACATTAAACTTCCCCCGGGTGCAAGTAGAGTGTTTTGCTCCTGATTACTGTAGTGACTCTAGACAAAATGTCCGATGCCCCCCATGGCGGCCGCAATCAGTCCCAGAAGGGTCATCAGCAGAATATTTCTACGCGTTTTTACAAAAATCTCATTTTGGGGACGGATGGCACGGCGCAGTTTCTGATAATTCCCGAGGAACGTTATTAAAAACAGAAAGGTCATAAGAACGCCGCATATGGCCATAACATGATAAGGCCAGCTGAGCCTGATGCCATGATGAATGAAAAGGATAATGCCTGTAATCAGGGCCAATGGGACGACATGGCACAGGGCTCTGAAATAACGTGATAAAGCTTGAATCTGAACGGCCGATTTCTGTGTCGGATCCAGAAGATGAGTGATACGATTTATCTGGAGCGAGAAGATTCCCCCGCCAACCCAGTAGATAATGCTCAATAGGTGCAGGACCAGCAAGGCGCTCCATAAAACAGACATCCACATGATGACCTCAAAATAGTGTTGGAATTATTGGGTCACAGTATAGAGGGAATATCGCCTTATGTCTCATTCTCTATCATGTCCGTCAGTGTTTTCCGGAGGAAAGGGGCTTCATCCCCGGGTTTTACTGTCCCCTGAAGAGACAAAAATCATGGACCAGACAGTTCCCTCCGATGTTGAGCGCCTCATGTTGAATGCCGGGGAAATGGTGGGGCGCGTTATCAGGAAAAAATTTTCACCCTGTAGAATATTGGTGGCGTGTGGCCCTGGAAATAATGGGGGAGATGGACTGGTTGCCGCCCGTTTTTTGCTAAATCATGGATGGCCGGTCGCGGTAACGCTTCTAAAAAACCCACCTTCTTCACCTTTGGCGCAGAAAATGCTTCGTGAATGGAATGGACCTTTAGTGCCTTTTCTGCCCGAGGAAGCTGCGCGTTTTGATATGGTCGTTGATGCTCTTTTCGGTGCGGGTATGAATCGGGCTTTATCTCCTGAAGTTGAAAATTTTTTAGGAGCGGCGCGAAAAATTATTGCTATTGATCTGCCTTCCGGGGTGAACGGTCTTGATGGCGCATTGCTGGGGAAAGTTGCACCATGCTGCCTGAGTGTCTGTTTTGTCAGGCCGCGGCCAGGACATTTTTTACTGCCTGGTGCTCTTTATTGTGGCGAAGTTGCTTGTGCTGATATCGCTCAGTTGCCAGAGGCGCTGGACAGTATAAAACCGGTTTTCTGGCATAATCATCCGAGTCTGTGGAGATTGCCGGCCCAGAAGGCAGGGGATCATAAATATAAAAGGGGAGTCGTCAGTCTGGTAGGAGGGCATGAGATGCCAGGTGCAGCCCGGTTGGCGGCGGGGGCTGCAAGGCGTGTGGGAGCCGGCATGGTCAGAATCGTTGCTTCCAAAGATGATGCTCCTTTTTACAGGTTGGGCGAGCCGGGCCTGATTATCGACGATGCCTTTGAAAAAACCTTGCAGGATTCGCGGAGGAAAGTATGGATCTGCGGACCTGGTCTATTGCCGGAGGAAGCAGGTCATGTGCTCCCGGATATTCTTGTTGCGGGAAAAGAGGTTATTGCCGATGCCGGGGCTCTGAGCTGGGCGTCAGAAGATATTTCCCGTCTGAGAGGCGTAAAAATCATTACACCGCATGATGGAGAATTTTCCCGGCTTTTCCCTGACTATAAAGGGACGCGCCTTCAAAATGCGCAGAAAGCTGCCAAAAGCTTGAATCTGATTGTTGTTCTGAAAGGGGAGGATACGATTATTGCATCACCTGACGGTCGCGTGGTGATCAACTCTCACGCAACTCCGGCTTTGGCGACAGCAGGAACGGGTGATGTCTTGAGTGGGGTTATTGCAGCGCTCTTTGCGGCCGGTATGTCAGCATGGGAGGCTGCGTGCGCAGGAGTCTGGATTCACGGTCAGGCAGGGTTGATGGCGGCGGAGCAGCATGGTGGCTGGATCCTGGCTGAAGATGTGGTCTCTATTCTCGGTTGCGCACGTGAGAAAGCCGCCCAAATAGCCTTCGGTAAGGGTAAAAAATAAAAAAACTATGTAAATTAAAGGTGATTCCCCGTCTTTCTGGTCTGTGACGGCTTGCCCAACAGCGCATCATGCGCTAAAGCCGCTTTCACCACGAAGTGATCCGGGCTATGCTCGGGTCGGAAAGGTCATTGACCCATTGTTATGCGGGCGTGGTGGAATTGGTAGACACGCCAGATTTAGGTTCTGGTGACGCAAGTTGTGGGGGTTCAAGTCCCTCCGCCCGTACCAAAGGTTGATCTTTCATATTAGATATTCATCAACTTTCGCCGAGAGGATCGCCTGGACCATGCAGGTTACGCCCACGCTCAATGAAGGATTAAAGCGCGCCTTCACCGTCGTTGTTCCGTCTGCCGACCTGCAGGCTCGTAGAGACGCACGTTTGAAAGAGATTGCCAAAGACATCCGCCTTCCTGGCTTCCGTCCTGGTAAAGTGCCTGCCTCAGTTGTCAAGCAGCGTTATAGCGAGTCTGTTCAGGCCGAAATTATTGAGAAGCTTGTTCAGGACAATGTTGCAAAACTTCTCGAAGAGCAGAAACTGCGTCCTGCCATTCAGCCGCACATTAATCTTGTGCAGAAAGGCGATGAGGGAAAAGACCTCGAATTCACGGTTGAGATGGAAGTCCTGCCAGACTTTGAAGTTCCTGATCTTTCAGGCCTGAAGCTGACGCGTCTGACAAGCAAGGCTTCTGATGAAGAAATCGAAAAATCCATCGAATCCATTGCAAAGCGCAATCAGACCTTCACAACGCTTGAAGAGAAGCGCCCTGCCGTAAAAGGTGACGTTCTTTGCGTTGATTTCGTCGGTAAATTGAATGGCGAGCCTTTCGAAGGTGGTTCAGCAGACGATGTGAACGTTGAGATCGGTGGGGAAGGCTTCATCCCTGGCTTCGCTGACCAGATGGAAGGCATGGCTCCAGGGGAAGAACGGACCATTACGGTAACGTTCCCTGAAGATTACCAGGCAACGGAGCTTGCCGGTAAGGAAGCAACCTTTGAGATCAAGGCAAAAGAGCTGAAAAAAGCGACGGCGCCTGAAATCAATGATGAGCTGGCCAAGAAGCTGGGACTCGAGGATCTCGAAGCATTACGCAAGATTTTAAGAGAGCAGCTGGAAGGTGAATATAACCAGCTTTCACGTATGCGTATCAAGCGTGACCTGCTTGATCTTCTTGCTGATAAAGTTGATTTTGAAGCACCCGCATCTCTGGTTGATGCAGAATTTGCCCAGATCTGGGCCCGCATCGAAGAAGAACGCAAAGCAGGTCGTCTGGACGAAGAAGAAGCTGCAAAAGACGAAGAAACATTGCGTGCAGATTACCGTAAAATCGCTGTTCGCCGCGTTAAACTTGGCCTCCTTCTGGCTGAAATTGGCCGCAAGCAGGATATTCAGGTTTCCCGTGAAGAGCTTATGGGAGCTGTGCAGCAGGAGATTCGTCGTTTCCCTGGGCAGGAAAAACTTGTTTATGAGTTCTTCTCCCGTAATCCGCAGGCCGTTGAAAATCTAAAAGGTCCAATCCTTGAGAATAAGGTTGTGGATTATCTTATTGAACTCTCTGATGTCACAGACAAAGAAGTGACACCAGAAGAGCTGGCAGACATGCCGGAAGCAGACTAAATCTGCCTTAAAAGGGAGTCTTTGAAATAAAAGACTCCCTTCATTCCTTTTTTTTGACCGATTCCCCTTTGACGGAAGATCATTCCTGCACCATTTTATATGGACAGAAGTCTGCCCCGACATTTAAATTGAGGGAAGGCATAAAGGAAATCTACAATGGACATTGGGGACCGCAACCCTCTTGATATTTTTAACAGTACCCTCGTGCCCATGGTTGTCGAACAGACGTCCCGTGGTGAGAGGTCATTTGATATATTCTCCCGTCTTCTGCAGGAGAGAATTATTTTCCTGACTGGAACTGTTTATGATCAGGTTTCTTCGCTGGTCTGTGCGCAGTTGCTCTATCTGGAAAGTGTTAATCCCACAAAAGAGATTTCATTTTATATCAATAGTCCCGGTGGTGTCGTTTCAGCGGGTCTGGCGATGTATGATACCATGCAATATATCCGTTGCCCGGTCAGTACTGTTTGTATCGGTCAGGCTGCTTCCATGGGGTCTCTTCTTCTTGCCGGTGGTGAAAAGGGGCGGCGTTTCTGTCTGCCTAATGCACGTGTCATGGTGCACCAGCCTTCGGGAGGAGCACAGGGACAAGCCTCGGATATTGAAATTCAAGCACGTGAGATCCTTGTTATTCGTAAAAGGCTTAACGAAATATATAAAGAACACACAGGCCGCTCTCTTGAGGAAATTGAGCAGGCTCTGGAACGTGATCGTTATATGTCTGCCGATGAAGCGCGCGATTTTGGTCTTGTCGATGAAGTTGTTCGCCGTCATCCTTCTGCTGAGGCAGATAAGGCACACTAATTTACCAGCGTGATGGTAAGGAATTTGAGATGGTCAGGCTGCGCTTCTTTAGAAGGCAGGCTGCCATAAGGGGACTGTTATGAGCGAAAACGAAAGCGATTCAAAGAATACCTTATATTGTTCGTTCTGCGGCAAGTCCCAGCACGAAGTTAACAAGTTGATCGCAGGGCCTACAGTTTTTATCTGTAATGAATGTGTTGAGTTATGCACCGACATCATTCGCGCTGAACATAGCGGGGACCCTGTAAAATCAAAAGAGGGTGTGCCGACACCCCGTGAAATTTTCAAGGTGCTTGATGATTATGTCATCGGGCAGAAACAGGCGAAGAAGGCTTTGTCTGTCGCGGTTCATAATCACTATAAAAGACTGGAACTGAACGATAAGTCATCGGATGTGGAAATTGGTAAATCCAATATTCTGCTGATTGGCCCTACCGGAACAGGGAAAACACTTCTGGCGCAGACACTCGCGCGCATTCTCGATGTTCCTTTCACGATGGCTGATGCGACGACACTGACTGAAGCAGGATATGTCGGCGAGGATGTTGAGAATATCATTCTCAAACTGCTTCAGGCTGCCAATTATGATGTTGAGAAAGCCCAGAGAGGGATCGTTTATATCGACGAGATCGACAAGATTTCGCGCAAGGCGGAAAATCCTTCCATTACACGCGATGTATCAGGCGAGGGGGTGCAACAGGCACTTCTGAAACTGATGGAAGGGACCGTTGCTTCTGTGCCACCTCAGGGGGGGCGTAAACATCCGCAGCAGGAATTCCTGCAGGTTGATACAACCAATATGTTGTTTATCTGTGGGGGGGCTTTTGCCGGTCTTGATAAGATCATCACAGCCCGTGGAAAAGGTTCATCCATGGGGTTCGGGGCCGATGTGCGTTCAGAAGATGAACGCCGCCTTGGGGATGTGTTGCGTGATATTGAGCCGGAAGATCTGATGAAATTCGGGTTAATTCCTGAATTTATCGGCCGCCTGCCTGTGATTGCGACTCTTGAGGATCTTGATGAGGCCATGCTGGTTCAGATTCTGAGTGAGCCTCGTAACGCTTTAGTGAAACAATACGCACGCCTTTTCCAGATGGAAAATGTTGAGCTTTCCTTTACCAGTGATGCTCTTTCAGCAATCGCGGCGCGTGCTATTGAACGCAAAACAGGGGCTAGAGGGTTGCGCTCCATATTGGAAAAAATCCTGCTCGATACTATGTATGATTTGCCAGGGCGCGATACTGTAAAAGAAGTTGTCGTTAACCGTGACGTAGCGGAGGGAAAAACATCTCCTGTTTATGTTTACGGGCCCGATGAAGAACGAAAAACAGTCGAAAAATCTGCCTGAGCTTTTTAAAAATCTTGGGCTTTGTGCCCATTCAGGGGCAAAGCCCGATTGATCGTCCAATTTGGAGATCTCGTAAATGAGTGAAGAGAAAAAGTCGAAGCCTCGTGCGCGTAAAAGCGCCGTGGAGAAGGTTGAAGTAAAGGGGGGTAAGGAGACAGTAAAGCGTAAATCTGCCCCTAAACGGACGGCTGCAACGCGTAAAAAACCCGAGTCAGTGGCCAGGAAAAATGACGAGGGCGCGCAGGTAAAGTCTTATCCTGTACTGCCCCTTCGCAATATTGTTGTATTTCCCAATATGATTGTCCCCCTGTTTGTAGGGCGGGATAAATCGGTTAACGCGCTGGAAACCCTTGATAAGGACCATAATGAAATCCTGCTGGTGACCCAGAAGGATATCGCTCTGGATGATCCGGGAGCTGATGATATTTATCGGGTCGGGACGATCGCCAATATTCTCCAGATACTGAAACTTCCTGACGGGACTGTTAAAGTGCTGGTAGAGGGGATCAGGCGTGCCCATATCACCAAACTTCATGACCGGAAAGAATATTTCCTGGCTGAAATAGAGGACCTGGAAGACTCTTTCAGTGAATCGGAAAGCGATCTCGCTGCTCTTGCACGGTCTGTGACCTTGCGTTTTGAAGATTATGTGTCTCTGAACAAGAAAATTGCGCCAGAGATCGCATCTTCTATCAGTCAGCTTGAAAATCTGTCCCAGAAGGCGGATACAATCGCGAGCCATCTCAATCTCAAGATCGCTGAAAAGCAGGATTTGCTTGAGACGGTTTCAGTCGAGGCCCGTCTGGAGAAAATTTTTGCTTTCATGGAAGCTGAAATTGATATCCTCGAAGTTGAGAAACGTATTCGAGGCCGCGTCAAAAAACAGATGGAGAAGACGCAGCGCGAATATTACCTGAATGAGCAGATCAAGGCGATTCAGAAAGAACTTGGAGACGGAGAGGAAGGGACTGACGACCTCGCAGAACTTGAAGAAAAGATCAAGCAGACCCGTCTTTCCAAAGAAGCGCGCGACAAGGCCACTTCCGAGCTGAAAAAGCTTAAAAATATGAGCCCGTCTTCAGCAGAAAGTTCTGTTGTCAGAAACTATCTGGATTGGCTTGTAGATCTTCCATGGGAGAAACGCTCAAAAATTTCGCGCTCTCTGGAAAATGCCGAAACCATCATGGATGCGGATCATTATGGCCTGGAGAAGGTCAAGGAACGTATCCTGGAATATCTGGCTGTGCAGAGTCGCTCTCGTAAGTTAAAAGGGCCGATTCTGTGCCTTGTGGGGCCTCCCGGCGTTGGTAAAACGTCGCTTGCCCGCTCCATTGCTCACGCAACAGGCCGTAAATATGTGCGGATGGCTCTGGGAGGTATGCGCGACGAATCAGAGATCAGAGGGCACAGGCGCACTTATATAGGAGCGATGCCTGGTAAAATTCTTCAGAGCATGAAGAAAGTGGGGGTTTCAAACCCACTCTTCCTGCTTGATGAGGTGGATAAACTTGGCTCTGACTGGCGGGGAGACCCATCTGCAGCGTTGCTGGAGGTGCTTGATCCTGAACAGAATAAGAACTTCACAGACCATTATCTCGAAGTTGATTATGACCTTTCAGATGTAATGTTTGTTGCAACGGCCAATACGCTTGATATGCCCCAGCCCTTGCTGGACCGCATGGAAGTGATTCGCCTCTCTGGTTATACCGAAGAAGAAAAGCTGGAGATTGCCAAACGTCACCTTCTCAAAAAACAGGGCGAGGAACATAACCTCAAGCCTGCTGAATGGGAGGTGACAGATGATGCGCTTCTGATGCTGATTCGGCGCTATACGCGTGAGGCTGGTGTGCGTGATCTGGAGCGTTTTATCGCGCGTCTGGCTCGCAAAATCGTCCGTGAACTTCTTTCAAAGAAAGTCAAACGAGTCAAAATCACCTCTGAGAATCTGGAAAAATATGCCGGAATTCCCAGATTCCATCATGGTGAAATTGATTCTGAAGATCAGGTCGGGATTGTGACAGGTCTTGCCTGGACGCAGGTTGGTGGTGAGATTCTGACCATTGAAAGTTTGCTGATCCCTGGCAAAGGGCAGGTCAGGCAGACGGGAAAACTGGGTGACGTTATGAAAGAAAGCGTCTCTGCTGCGTTTTCCTATGTGCGTTCCCGTGCGGATGATTTTGGAATCAGCAAGGAAATTCTGGAGGAAAAGGATGTTCATATCCATCTTCCCGAAGGTGCTGTGCCTAAAGATGGCCCCTCAGCGGGGATCGCGCTTGTGACCTCGCTTGTCAGTGTTATGACCCGTATTCCCGTCAGGCATGATGTGGCAATGACCGGTGAAGTGACATTGCGTGGCCATGTGCTGGAAATTGGTGGTTTGAAAGAAAAACTTCTTGCTGCCGTGAGAGCGGGTATCAAGCTTGTCATGATTCCTGAAAGCAACATGAAAGATCTTGCGGATATTCCAGAGAGTGTTCGTCAAAAATTGAAGATTCTTCCTGTGCGGCATGTCAACGAAGTGCTAGAGATCGCCCTCGCTGGAAAACCAGAGCCAATTCTTGCTGAATCCTTGCTGAACAAGGCCGTGGAGAGTGGTGAAACTGTGCTTTCTCAGCCGCTACCGCATTAAGTTGGTGGGTTTGTGCGATTCTACCAGTTGACGTAGAGAAAAAGCGCTTCATAGTGCAAGCGTTGGTGCTAATATTGTTATGGTCTGTTCCTTACCCTTAAGGGGCAGGCTGTGACGCCAAAACTAGAAAGGCTTACCATGGAGAAACCACTAAACAAGCAGGAACTGATTGCCGCCGTTGCAGAATCTGTTGACCTGCCAAAAGCAAAAACAGGTGAAGTGCTTGATGCCGTTTTTGCCACCATTGAGAAAACACTTTCTCAGGGTCAGGAAGTTCGCCTTGTTGGCTTTGGCAGCTTTGTGACGGCTTCTCGTAAGGCCGCCAAAGGTCGTAACCCCCGCACAGGCGAGGAAATCGACATTCCTGCTTCCACCTCTGTCCGCTTTAAACCGGGCAAAGGTCTGAAAGAGGCCGTAAGCCGTTAATTTTAAACATGGGATGCATAAATATTTGAAAATATTATGTGCATCCCTGTTGCGTAGGGGAACGTTTTAACGTATACCCTGCTGCGGGCAATTAGCTCAGAGGTAGAGCGTCTCGTTTACACCGAGATGGTCGGCGGTTCGATCCCGTCATTGCCCACCATCTGACAAATTCATGATCCGGTTTTGTTTATGTGGCGTTTCGAGATTCATGACGTCCTGACATCGACACTGGATTACTGCCGTCAAAAAGCCAATCAGAACGAAAAATCCGGCCTTGTGGTTATTGCTCATGAGCAAAGTGCCGGGCGAGGAACACGCGGCCGTAAATGGTCCGGCTCTCAGGATAATTTGGCTCTGACATTCTTACTTTACGGAGATAAGGAAGGCACACTTCTTTCGGCCCTGCCATTTATGACAGGCGTTGCTTTGTATGATTCGTGTCAGAATTGTCTTTCTGATCCCGGGAAGGGAAAAGAGGGGGAACATTTCCTGTTTCAGTTGAAATGGCCTAATGATCTTTTGTTAAATGGCGGGAAAATATCTGGGATCTTAATTGAATCCGGCCATAATGAAGAAGGCCAGTGGCTTTCTGTCGGTGTTGGCGTTAACCTGAGGACAGCCCCTGACCTTCCTGACCGCAAAACAGCTTCTTTTTCCGATGTCAGCGTGCCGCCACATCCAGTCATATTTGCCAGAAGGCTGATGGATATGATGGGACACTGGTTGGCCCACTGGCAAGATGGTGGAAATGGCGTTATTTATGAAGCCTGGCTCAGGCGAGCCCACCCGATTGGGACGGAACTGAGAATCGTTAATGCCGATGGAGCTGTGACCGGGACATTTAATGGTCTTGACTCCTATGGGCGGTTATTGTTGCGACTGGATGAAGGAGACATTATTCCAGTCGTGACAGGTGATATTTTTTGTTTGTGAAGGAGAGAGCGTGCTTCTCGTCATTGATGCCGGCAATACCAATGTGGTTTTTGCACTACATGACGGGCAGTCATGGCTAGGTCACTGGCGCATATCGACTGAAAATCGCCGCACTTCTGACGAATATGCCGTCTGGTTTCTGGCATTGATCAATCGTCTGGGGCTGGGCGGAAAAAAGATTGACCGGGTCATTATCAGTACCGTTGTCCCGGCCATATTGCATGATTTGCGCCGTTTTTGCAGAGACTGGCTTGATAAGGAAGCCTTGATTGCTGATAACAAGCTGCAATGGGGCTTGGGCGTTCTCATTGATAACCCGGAAGAGCTGGGTTCTGATCGCCGTTTGAATGGATTAGCGGCACATCATCTTTATGGTGGCCCACTGATTGTTGTGGATTTTGGCACAGCGACGACCTTTGACGTTGTAGATGAAGCAGGGAATTATTGTGGGGGAGCCATTGCTCCGGGCGTGAATTTATCAATGGATGCTTTGCATATGGCAGCAGCGCGGCTGCCACGTATATCCATTGGCCGCCCGATGAATGCGATCGGGCGTAATACCCATAATGCCATGAGATCAGGCCTTTATTGGGGATATATCGGTCTGGTTGAAAATGTCCTTCATCATATCAGAAAAGAAATAAACCACACCGGTAACGAGCCGGTAAAAATTATTGCAACAGGTGGTCTGGCGTCACTCTTTGCCGAGGGAACAGAGTGTTTTGACGTTATCGCCCCTGATTTGACACTGGATGGCCTCCGTATTCTGGCAGACCTGAATGAGGCAGAAATTTTAAGGAATTCTTCGGAAGGTAATCAAATTCCGAACAGTGGATAGAGAGTTTTTTTTGACGTTATGAAAGAGTACTTATGAAAAATAACACAGAAGAAAAGGACGGTCTCGCCTTTCTCCCATTAGGGGGGACAGGCGAAATCGGTATGAATTTCAACCTTTATCGTTTGCGTCAGGACGGCCAGGAAAACTGGCTGGCAGTCGATTGCGGAATTGGTTTTTCAGGTAATGATACGCCTGAGGCTGATATCCTTGTTGCTGATCCGGGCTATATCGAAGAAAGAGCTGACAAATTATGTGGGCTGGTTATAACCCATGCTCATGAAGACCATCTTGGGGCCGTTGCCTATCTGTGGCCGCGTTTGCGTTGTCCGATTTACGCAACCCCTTTTGCTGCGGCTGTTGTGCGGCGTAAATTGGGGGAAGCGAGATTAAGCAATCGCGTCACGATTCACGTTATTCGCCCGGGGTCCCATTTTGATGTCGGGCCCTTTGCCCTGCAATTTATTCCTGTCACACATTCAATTGTAGAAGCGCAATCCCTGGCGATTCATTCGCCTTACGGAACGATCTTGCACACAGGTGACTGGAAAATTGACCCCAACCCGCTTGTCGGTCCTTTGACTGATTTCGAGGCCTTTAAGGAGCTGGGGCAGAAGGGTGTCCTTGCCATGATTGGCGATAGCACCAATGCTTTAAAGGAAGGTCCTTCCGAATCAGAGTCCGAGGTCAGGAAAAGTCTCTTCAAGCTGATTGCCGGTTTAAAGGGGCGCGTAGCTGTTACCTGTTTTGCCAGTAACGTTGCCCGTGTTGAGAGTATCGCTCTTGCAGCCCAGGCAGCAGGGCGCCAGGTCATGATTGTCGGGCGGTCTCTCAAGAACCTTGAAATCGCAGCGCGTGAATGTGGTTATCTCTCCGAGGTTCCCTATTTTCTCACCGAGCAGGATGCTGAAGATATCCCTGATGATAATATCCTGATGATCGTTACAGGGAGCCAGGGAGAGCCGCGTTCTGCTCTTTCCCGGATCGCTGCGGACGTTCATCAGACAATTGCCTTCGGGGAAGGTGATACGGTTATTTATAGCTCACGCGTCATTCCTGGTAATGAGCTGGCTGTGATGAATGTGCAGGATAATCTGACGCGCCGAGGTGTGAATGTCATCACGGATAGGGAAGCCTTTGTTCATACGTCTGGTCACGCCACGAGCGAGGATATCCGTCACCTTTATAGCCTGGTGAAGCCTAAATACAGCGTGCCGACCCATGGTGAATGGCGCCATATGACTGCACATGCAGCCCTTGCTCATGAGGCAGGTTCAGAGGTTGTGTTGCTGGAGGATGGCGATATCCTCCATCTGGGACCCGATAAGGTGGAAGTGCTTGACACAGCCCCGACTGGCCGTTGGGCAGTGGATGCGGGCCGGCTTCTGCCCCTGTCTGGTGATGTTCTCGCGGCAAGGCGCCGCATGCTGTTCAATGGTATGGTATTGGCCAGTTTTGCTGTTGATGATGAAGGTTACGTCATTGGTGAGCCGCGCATCAGTGCGCCGGGGCTGCTTGATGATAATGACCCCGTATCAGAACGTATTAAAAATGATTTTGCTCAGGCAATTGACGAAATCCCTGACGAGTTACGTCAGGATGACCACGCATTTCACGAAGCCGCCTGTACGGCATTGCGTCATGCTCTTGGTCGGAAATTGCAAAAGCGTCCTCTTGTTGATGTTCATCTCTTGCGTGTTTAAGGATAGACCTTCATGCGTTTAAGTCAGGCTTACCAACCGACTCTTAAAGAAGTTCCCGCCGAGGCCCAGATTGCCTCACACCGTTTGATGCTGCGGGCAGGGCTTGTCCGCCAGACTTCAGCGGGTATTTACGCCTGGCTGCCAGCGGGCTTGCGTGTGTTGCGCCATATTTCACAGATCGTACGTGAAGAGCAGAACGCGATCGGGGCAGAAGAGATCTTGATGCCCACTTTGCAATCAGCTGATTTGTGGAAACGTTCCGGCCGTTATGATGCTTATGGCCCTGAAATGCTGAGAATTCAGGATCGTCATAAGCGTGAGATGCTCTATGGTCCGACCAATGAGGAAATGATTACGGATCTTTTTGGAAGCACGGTTAAATCCTATAAAGAGCTTCCCAAAATGCTCTATCATATCCAGTGGAAATTCCGTGATGAAATCCGCCCGCGTTTTGGTGTGATGCGTGGACGTGAATTTTATATGAAGGATGGATATTCCTTCGACGCTACTTATGAAGATGCAGAAAAAAGCTATTACCGTATCATGCTTTCCTATCTGCGTATTTTCCGTCGCCTCGGGGTCAAAGCAGTTCCAATGGCGGCTGATACCGGGCCTATTGGGGGAGACCTCAGTCATGAGTTCCTCGTTCTGGCACCTACGGGTGAAAGTGGCGTGTTCTATGACAGTGAGTGGGATTCCTTTGACTGGAGCGCCTCGTCTCTTGATCCGCGAAAAGATGAAGATCTTCAGGAGCTGAAAAATCGCGTTGCCAGAACCTATTCCGCAACCGATGAAAAGCATGATGAAGCTGCGTGGGAAACATTGCCTTCAGAAAAAAGGCGTGAGGGGCGCGGGATTGAAGTTGGTCACATCTTCTATTTCGGCACCAAATATACTGAATCCATGGGCGTAGAGGTCAGTGGCCATGACGGGGCGCCGTTCCATCCTCATATGGGCTCATATGGTATTGGTGTATCCCGTCTTGTCGGGGCGATTATTGAGGCCTCTCATGATGAGGCTGGAATCATCTGGCCGGAAGAAGTGGCCCCTTATCGGGCGGCCCTGCTGAATCTGCGCCCGGGTGATGAAGCCTGTGACCAGCTTTGCGAAGAGTTTTATGCCCTTGATCCGGATGCGATTCTCTATGATGATCGTTCAGAGCGAGCCGGGGTTAAATTTAACGACGCTGATTTGATGGGACATCCCTGGCAGGCCATTATTGGCCCACGTGGGGCGAAAACCCGCACAATCGAGCTGAAAAACCGTGCGACCGGTGAGCGTCTGGAACTGCCTTTTGAAGAGGCTGTGACGAAAATCGGTCTCCGCTGAATGTTCGGCCGCTTTGAGCGTCTTGTGGCTTTGCGTTACCTCCGGGCGAGGAAGGGGGAACGCTTTGCCTCAATTATCGCTTTTTTCTCGTTGATCGGGATTGCCCTTGGTGTTGCGACACTCATCATCGTTATGGCGGTGATGAACGGGTTTAAAGCCGATTTAATGGGGCGTATCCTGGGGCTGCACGGGGACCTTGGTATTTATGGCTATGGTCAGACCATAAAAGATTATCAGGATGACACGATGCTCATCCGCCAGATCCCCAGTGTCAAACAGGCTATTCCCATGACGCAAGGGACCGTGCTGGTTGAGGCGCCTCATTACTCTACGGGGGCTCAACTTCAGGGGGTTGCTCTTTCTGACCTGAAATCATGGACGGCTCTAAGCAAAGGGGTTGTTGAAGGCAGTTTTGACCAGCTGAATAATGATCAATCGGTGGCAATCGGCATTACGATGGCCGAGCGTGCAGGCGCGCATGTTGGTTCCTCATTGACGATCTTATCGCCTAACGGTCAGGCAACACCTTTTGGCACAATGCCACGTGTCAGGACTGTGAAAGTCGCAGCGATTTTTGATGCGAACTGGAACGATTATAATAGTAACGTCATTCTTATGCCGCTGGCTGCGTCGCAGAAGTTCCTATTGATGGAAGGAGGCGTCTCAGTCATTCAGGTTAATACAGGCGATCCTATGCACGTTCAGGAAGTGACGCGCCAGATTGCTGACAGGCTCAATGATCCCAGATTGCGCGTTATGGATTGGACGCAAAGTGCCAATGGCTTTCTGGATGCTGTGAATGTTGAGCAGAATGTCATGTTCCTGATTCTGACGCTTATTATACTGGTTGCTGCCTTTAATGTTATCTCCTCGCTTATCATGATGGTGAAGGATAAAACGCGCGATATCGCGATCCTCAGAACGTTTGGTGTCAGTCGTGGGGCTATAATGCGCATATTCCTGATGTGCGGGGCGTCTGTTGGTGTGCTTGGGACGACCCTTGGTGCCATTCTGGGTATCTCTTTCTCGTTGAATATTGAGCGGATCAGGCATCTTCTGGAGTCTTTGACGGGGACGAATCTCTTCAATCCTGAAGTGTATTTCCTGTCTCGTCTTCCGGCCCATCTGATCTGGTCACAGGTCATAGAAGTTCTTGTGCTTTCCCTCCTTCTTTCCTTGTTGGCAACGCTTTATCCCTCATGGCGAGCCGCCAAAACTGATCCCGTGGAAGCGTTACGCCATGAATGAGGTCAAAACTGTTCTTGAGCTGAAACAGATCGTGAGACGTTTTACCTCAGGAGAAGAGACGCTTGAGGTCCTGTCCGGTGCTGATCTTTCTCTGAAGAAAGGTGAAATCGTTGCTCTTGTGGCGCCCAGTGGAACAGGAAAATCAACCTTTCTGCATCTGGCAGGCCTGCTTGAAGCCCCTGACGACGGAGACGTCATTATAGAAGGGTTTTCAACGCGTCAGTTAGGTGAAAAGGGCCGTACGATCATGCGGCGCGATGAAATTGGATTCGTATATCAGTTTCATCATTTGCTCGGCGAGTTTACTGCGTGCGAAAACGTCATGCTGCCTCTTATGACTGCTGGCGTGTCACCCAGGAAAGCAAGAGAACGTGCGGTTGATCTTTTGACACGGTTCGGACTGGAGCATCGTCTTGAATCATTGCCGGGCCGTATGTCGGGGGGGGAAAAACAGCGCGCTGCCATTGCACGTGCCTTGGCGAACCGTCCTGCGATTTTATTGGCTGATGAGCCTACGGGAAATCTTGATACCCATACAGCTGAGCTCGTTTTTAAAGAATTGATGCGTGTTGTGCGCGAAGAAGGCGTTGCTGCTCTGATCGCCACGCATAATGTTTCTTTGGCGGCTGCAATGGACCGCACAATAACTCTAAAAGGTGGTAAAATAGTCGGCACAGAGTCTTAGAGTCTTTAACCGAGGCTGAAGGAGCCGGGAATAATGAGAGACGTCAGCGAAGTAATGCATAAAAACGTGATTCATATCGGTCCTACTGAATCACTTGTTTTGGCTATTAATATGATGGAAGAAAAAGGCATAGGCGCCCTTCCAGTTATCTCCGATGAAGGGAAACTCGTCGGAGTTGTCAGCTCCACAGATCTTCTCTGGCGTTCCGAACTGGATACGGGAGAAGTGCCTGAAGGGTTTTTCTCTCGTTTTACGCATGAAGATAATGCCCGTGCCTTTATTCATCTATATGGCCGCCAGGTTTGTGACGTTATGACGGTAGAGCCTATCTCCATTCCCCCCGATACCCCTTTGAATGAAGCCATTGAGATCATGCGTCACAAAGGCATTCACAGATTGTACGTCACGCAGGACTCGGCGTTGATCGGTGTTATTAGTGGCCGTGATATCATGAAAGTTCTGAGAGAAAAGCTTGAGGAAAAGAAGACTCCTCTGTCAGACGAAGAAATTACGAAGAAACTTAACGATGTTCTTGGAACCGTTAAATGGGCTGCGGACGTTACGTTTAAGGTGGAGAATGGGTGCGTGACCTGGGAAGGAGCCTCACGGGATGTCGTGGATATCCATGCCATGCGTGTGTTGTCAGAAGACATTCCAGGTGTCACAGAGGTGCAGGATCGCACCTATCTCCTGAAGCCCGGTGTTGGCTATGCCCGTCCGAAAGAGCTGATGGAAAAAAACTGGTTCTGAAGCGCCACTTTCGTAACAAAAAATCGCTCATGGCATGATATAACGGGGCTTATGATCCAGCCCCGTTTTCTCCATCTTCGTAATCATTCTGCCTATTCTCTCAGCCAGGGGGCGATCAGCGTTGCCAATCTGGTATCTCTGGCCGTCAAGAACGAAATGCCCGCTCTTGCGCTGACAGATAGTGGTAATCTGTTTGGCGCTCTCGAATTTTCTCTTGCCTGTAAAAAGGCTGGTATACAGCCGATTATCGGCTGCCAGCTGGCATTGCCGTCCCATAGTGACAAGGTTGGCGCCCTGGCTGAGCCTCTGGTTGTTCTGGCTCAGACTGAAGAAGGTCTGGAAAACCTTCAATATTTGTCGTCAGCTGGTTTTCTGGACGGAGACCCTGCCGACCCCAGCGTCAGTCTTGATCTTCTCTGTAAGCGTGCCGACGGGCTTTTTCTACTGACAGGCGGGAACAGAGGGACGTTAAACCGGTTATTACAGTCTGAGCAGGAAGATAAAGCCAGGCAGCTTCTGGCCCGGTTAAATGATGGTTTCAGGGGAAGAATCGCTCTGGAGCTCAATCGCCTGGGGGAAGAAAGCGAAGTCATAACGGAGCCAGCTCTTGTCCGCCTCGCTGATGAAATGGGCTTGCCCATAGTGGCGACAAATGAGTGTTTTTTCCCGACGCCGGATCGCCATGAGGCGCATGATGCCTTGCTCTGTATCGCGCAGGGCCGCACAATGGCCGAGGAGGACCGCTGGCGCGTTTCTCCTGAAGCGTGGTTTAAAAGCCAGCAGGCAATGTGTGATTTATTTGCTGATTTGCCCGATGCGTGCAGCAACACCGTTACAATTGCCAGAATGTGTGCTGTAGCGGCCTCGACGCGTAAACCGCTTTTGCCGATCTGTCCCAAAGTGCGTGAGGGCAGCACTGAAGAGCAGACCCTTCGTGCTATGGCTGAGGAAGGGCTTGAAAAACGCCTGTCAGTGATGAAGGATGGCGAGCAGAAACGTGATGAGTATGAAGAGCGCCTTAAAACAGAGCTCGATATTATTGCACGTATGGGGTTCCCCGGTTACTTCCTGATCGTTGCGGATTTTATCCAATGGGCGAAATCGCAGAATATTCCCGTGGGACCAGGGCGTGGGTCTGGTGCAGGCTCTCTGGTGGCTTATGCCCTGACTATTACCGATATTGATCCGCTGCCTTTTGGACTGCTTTTTGAACGTTTTCTGAACCCTGAACGCGTTTCCATGCCTGACTTCGATATTGATTTCTGTCAGGACAGGCGAGATGAGGTGATTCGTTATGTCCGGCGTGAATATGGTTCAAGTCAGGTCGCACAGATTATCACGTTCGGTAAATTGCAGGCCAAGGCAGCGGTCAGAGATGTTGGTCGTGTGCTTGGTCTGCCTTATGGTCAGGTGAATCGTGTTGCCGAGTTAATTCCCAATAATCCGGCAAAGCCGACGCCGCTGGCAAAGGCGATTGAGGAAGAACCTCGTCTTCAGGAAATGCGGGATAGTGATGAGACGATCAAGCGTCTTCTGGAAATAGCCCTGCAGCTTGAAGGGCTTTATCGCCATGCTTCGACCCATGCCGCCGGGGTGGTGATTGGTGATAGAGAGCTAGTCAAGCTCGTCCCACTTTACCGAGACCCGCGCAGTGATATGCTGGTCACGCAATATAATATGAAATATGTGGAGCAGGCTGGTCTCGTCAAATTTGACTTTCTGGGTTTGACGACTCTGACCATTCTGAAACGGGGGGTCGATTTCCTTAAGGAAATGGGCATAGAGGTCGATCTCTCCCATATTTCCCTCCATGATAAAAAAACCTTCGATATGCTGGCGCGTGGCGATACTGCCGGTGTGTTCCAGTTTGAAGGGGCGGGCATGCGGGACATGCTCAAACAGATGGAAGCCAGCCGTCTGGAAGATTTGATTGCGGGGGTGTCGCTTTACCGCCCAGGGCCAATGGCCAATATTCCGGAATATTGTCGGCGGAAACATGGTGAGCCCTGGGCCCCCCCTCATGAAGAGATTCGTCCTATTCTTGAAGAGACCTATGGCATTATGGTCTATCAGGAACAGGTTATGCAGATTGCCCAGAAAATGGCTGGCTACAGCCTTGGAGGCGCAGATCTTTTACGCCGTGCCATGGGTAAGAAAATTGCCTCTGAAATGGAGCAACAGCGCGCTATTTTCCGTGAAGGGGCAACCAAAAGGGGAATTCCGGCTGAAAAGGCTGAAGAGGTTTTTGACCTGATGGCCAAATTTGCGGATTATGGGTTTAATAAATCCCATGCCGCAGCCTATGCGCTTGTGTCCTACCAGACGGCCTGGATGAAAGCGAATTACCCGGTTGCTTTTCTGGCGGGCTGTATGTCGCTCGCCCGAGAAAAAACAGAGAAGCTGGCAGCCTTGTGCCAGGAAGCCAAAAGAATGGAAATTCCCATTCTGCCGGTCGATATCAACCGCTCCCAGGCTGATTTCTCGATTGAAACGCTTGAATCGGGGCAATTGGCCATTCGTTATGGCCTCTCAGCCATTAAGAGAGTTGGCGCCGCGGCAATGGAGGGGCTGGTCAAGGACCGGGGTGAGACACCTTTTAAGGATATTACAGATTTTGCCGAACGGTGTGAGGCAAAGAATATGAATAAGATACAGATTGAAAGTCTTGCAAAAGCAGGGGCTTTCGACAGTCTGGTCGATAATCGCCATATGGTTTTTGCCAATGCGGATCTGATTATGCGTCGTGCGCAGGAAAAAGCACGAGAACGACAGGTCGGGCAGGTTGGTCTCTTCGGGGATGCAGGAGAGTCCATGCGGGAGATTCTGCACCTGAAATCTGTGAAGCCATGGCCTGATTTTGAGCGCTTATCTCAGGAATCCTCAGTGATTGGCTTTCATATGAGTGCTCATCCACTGGATGCCTATCGTTCTGTTCTGCGGCGTATGGGCAGTACGCCAGCAGCGAATCTTGAACATCTGGCAGAAACAGGTGTGACCAGAGCCAAAATTGCCGGGTGTGTTGTTGATAAAAAAGAGCGCCCTACCAGAACAGGCAAGAAAATGGCCTGGGTGACCTTAACGGATAGTAGTGGAAGCTGCGAAGTCACGCTCTTTTCAGAAACGCTGGAAGTCAGTCGTGATCTTCTTGTCACCGGCCAAGCCATATTAGTGACGGCCGACCTGAAAATGGACGGGGACGCCTTGCGTATTACAGCGCAGTCAGTTGTGGATCTGGAAAAGGCAGCGGAGGCAGAAAAGGCGGAGATACGGCTCTGGTTTGATGATGAGGCCGCCCTTGAGGAGCTTGAAGCTGTTCTAAAAGAAAGCGCAGGGGGGCAGGGACGTATCGTATTAATGCCCGCGATGGAAGAAACACGAGACGTCGAAATTATTCTGCCACAACCTTATAAAGTGACACCGCGCCTTGCTGAAAAGCTGGCAACGTTAAGCAATATAAGCCGGAT
This sequence comes from Aristophania sp. ESL1100, assembly GCF_058511235.1. NCBI lineage: Bacteria > Pseudomonadati > Pseudomonadota > Alphaproteobacteria > Acetobacterales > Acetobacteraceae > Aristophania > Aristophania sp. ESL1100. The sequence continues at coordinate 749,703 of NZ_CP196394.1, forward strand.
GGAACATCATTAATGCTGGAGATTAATCGGCAATTTACTGCCATTTACCCGGAGTTTTGAATCCTCCAGCGTGACCGTCCAGCCTGTGCGGTGGTTGGGTTCCCGGTTTCCCATAAGCCGGGCAACCAGAAAAGCTGCCGTAACCTTTACAGGGGCAACGCGGCTCAGATGGTCAATTAACTTACCGATCTCGCTGATACTGAGATAAACATTGGCATTGGAATTAGGCAGATCACCCGCGGCATGAATGGTGCCGTGCCCGTCAATTTCGCTTTTATCGACGACTGTATGCAGACTATTGATCGTGAAATTGAAGGGAAGCGTGGTCGAGGGCTCCATGGAGACATCAGCTGAAGCACTTTGTGGGAACAAAGGATATGCCGTGTCATGAAGGCCTTTACCATTAATCTCCGCACGGATCGTCGGAGACGTGCTGACAATTTTAAATGTGACGGAATTAATATTAAAGCTATGCCCAGGTTTGGTGATCTTGATGTTCGACCAGTTTGCCTGGGGAAGTGAGTCTTTTACCTCATTGATTTCGGGAATGGCCGCGTTTTTACATGAGTCGGGCAGATCATGATGATAAGCGACCAGAACCCCATAAGCGGCCGCAGCATTAACGCGAATGAGGGCATCACTATTGAGCTTCTTTTTCTGGTCTTTCAATAATGACGTTCCGACATCGATTGAATAGCCCGTACCAACAAGCTCTGCGTGGAAATTTGTTGTTGTCAGTTTATTGTCGCCGCCCTTATCCTGTTGGGAAAGAAAGCGGAAGCACCCTTCAGGCAGGGGGTCGAGAACCCGACCATAGGAAGGCGAAAAAGCGATACTTCCGATAAAAAGGGAAGCGCCGCAAAACAGGCTTTTTAGAGCTGTTTTTGAGAATGGAAGCCTGAAGGGCGATAAAGATGTCATGACGGAACAGCAAAGCTCCACAAAAATAACGAAGTAAATGTTTTGAAGGCGATTTTACAGTAAACAGGAAGATGATTCTAGTTTCTTGTCGTCCCTCGCTTTTTCCTTTTGGTAACAAATAGGTTCGTCAGTTGGCTGACCATTGTGTCACCCAGGTCAGAAGCGGAACCGATTGTAACGCTATTGGCGTAATAACGCGTGACGTCATGACCAATACCAATCGCCAGAAGCTCTATGGAGCGATCTGATTCCAGTCTGGCAATGACTTTATGTAGATGGTCATCAAGGTAATCAGGCGTGTTGGCTGAGGCCGTGCTGTCATCGACCGGGGCGCCATCTGAAATAACCATCAGGATGCGCCGATGTTCCGGCCGGGCTTTAAGCCTGCGTGCAGCCCATAAAAGGGCTTCCCCGTCGATATTTTCCTTAAGCAATCCGTCACGGAGCATCAACCCCAGATTTAATCGAGCCCTTCTCCAGGGAATATCGGCTGATTTATAGATAATATGGCGCAAATCATTAAGCCGCCCCGGCTCAGCCGGGCGCCCATCCTGCATCCATTTATTGCGACTTTGTCCACCTTTCCAGGCGCGTGTGGTAAATCCAAGAAGCTCAACTTTAACGCCGCAACGTTCTAAAGTGCGGGCGAGAATATCACTGCAGATAGCCGCTGTTGTAATGGGAGTTCCACGCATAGAGCCGGAATTATCGATCAGAAGCGTAACAACAGTTTCTCTGAAATCTGTATTGCTTTCCAGCTTATAGGAAAGTGGCAGTGCTGGATTACTGACGATGCGAGGCAGCCGGGCTGCATCAAGGATGCCGTCTTCTTCATCAAAGGTCCAATGGCGTTGCTGTTGGGCCAGAAGGCGCCTTTGCAATCGATGGGCCAGACGGGAGACAAATTCCTTGGTCTGTTCTAATTGCCGATCAAGCTGTTCTCTTAAAAAATGAAGCTCTTCCGGGTCGCAGAGTTCATCGGCAGGAATCGTTTCGTCAAATTCACGTGTGTAAATATGGTATCCATCAGGAAAGGTGAGGGCTTCTGCCGAGCAAGCTTCTGCCTCAGGGGAAGAAGGGCCGGCTGCTTCTTCATCGCCCTGTTCTCCCTCAGTCAGGAGCGCTTCCATTTCGTCAGAGCTTAACTCTGCACTTTCTGAAGCGCTTTCATCACCTGTTTCACTGGCAACAGCCTGTTGTTCTGAATCGTCTGATGCCGCTTCGTCCTGATTGCCCTGAGCGTCTGCATCGCCTGCTTCAGACGGCTCTGGAGATTGCTGGTCAGGATTGTCAGACTCTGCCTCACTTTTCTGTTTTTTAACAAGGCCCAGGGAGGTTAGAAGTTCCTGTCCCGCCTGCATGAATTTTTTCTGATCAGACTGTGTTTCGGCAAGATGATTTAAGGCAAGTTTAACAGCAGGAGAGAGGCTTTCACGCCATTTTTTTAAGGCTTTTCCACCTAATTCCGCCCCAAATTCTGCTCCGATCATGCTTTCCCGAGCCAGCAGTTCCAGCGCCAGTGCCGGGGGCATATCCTCGCGTGATGTCATTTCAGGCGTTTTGAGAATTTTCCCTCTTTCAGCCAGACGATTATGCAGATTGGCTCTGACGCCTGCCAGGTGACGGGAGCCATAAATTTCACAACGTGCCTGTTCCAGAGTCTCAAGGATATGCCGCGCTTCCTGCGGGACAAGAGGGGGCGCCAGATCAGGGTCGTGATAGCGTGATTTCAGGGCATATGCATCGATCGTGCCGCGGATTTTAAGTTTCCGGGCGTCATCGAGAATTTCTTCCAAATCGCCAGCAGGGAGCCCTGCTGGGAGTGTAATGCTGTGATCATGGCTCAAGGTGCGCAAAGTCGCCAATGTCGCCTTGCGGAAGCGTTCAGGCTGGGATGTCATGATGCCTGGGGAAAAGGCGAATTATTAAAGCAGCGCTGATAATATTCAGCGACGATATCACGTTCCATTTCATCGCATTTATTGAGGAAGCTCAGACGAAACGAAAAAGCAACATCTTTGAAAATCAGATAATTCTCTGCCCAGCTGATCACCGTACGGGGCGACATGACGGTTGAAATATCACCCTGCATAAAACCAGTGCGAGTCAAATCAGCCAGCGTTACCATTTTGCCGATCAACTCTGCATCAAGCTGGTTTTCCATACGGGCGGTAATGATTTTCACTTCCTGCTCAAAAGGAAGATAATTCAAGGTCGCAACAATGTTCCAGCGGTCCATCTGGCCCTGATTGATTTGCTGCGTCCCGTGATAAAGACCCGTGGTATCACCGAGCCCTATTGTATTAGCCGTTGCAAACAGGCGGAACGAGGGATGGGGATGAATGACGCGATTCTGGTCTAGTAATGTCAGAGCACCGTTGGCCTCAAGCACACGCTGGATCACAAACATGACATCCGGGCGTCCTGCGTCATATTCATCAAAAATCAAGGCGCAGGGATTCTGAAGGCACCAGGGAAGGAGCCCTTCCTTGAATTCAGTAATCTGTAAGCCATCACGCAGGGTGATGGCATCTTTACCGATGAGGTCAATGCGGGAAATATGACTATCGAGATTGATCCTGACACATGGCCAGTTCAGACGGGCCGCGATCTGGTCAATATGGGAAGATTTCCCTGTTCCATGAAACCCTTGCACCATGACGCGGCGATTATAGATGAAACCGGCCAATATGGCGCGTGTTGTATCGCGGTCAAAACAATAAGACGGGTCAATTTCCGGCACATAATCAGTGCGTTGCGACCAGACCGGAACGTCAAAATCCAGATCAAGGTGGAATAACTCACTGGCCGGTTTCAGGCTGTCAGGCTTGGATGGCAGGCTGTTTGCCAGAGAAGAATCGGTCGAAAAGGTCACGGCAGCACTCCTGCTCTTATCGCTATAGACGTCGTGTTTATCATAAAATCAGAAAGCGTCATTTCCCGCCCTCTGTATTGGCGGAGGGAGACGCAAAATGGGCCTTGAGAGTCATATAGGCTGAGACGATCGTTTTGAAGCGTTCTTCAGCTTTGGAATCACCACTATTGGCATCAGGGTGATGGCGGCGCGCCAGAAAGCGATATTTTACCTTAACATCTTCGAAGGTGAGAGGCCATTTAAGGTCCAATGTCGCTAGGGCTTTTCTCAATGGTTCAGCAAGAGGTGGCGGCGGGGCTTTCCGGCTCGGTTTCTGGCGATAGTCCCGCAGAATGTCATGGGGATCCCGCAAATCATTGATCGTGAAGTCTGGCTTCGCGCCCCCTCCAATCGAGCCCAGTTTCCAGGAAGGGCGATCCCAGGACGTATCCGCCCTGATCTGTGCTTCAATCTGGCCTGGTGTCATGCCCTTATAATAGTTCCACCCTGCATTGTACTGGCGCACATGTTCCAGGCAGAACCAGTAGTAATCGCGCAGGTGCGTTCTGCCTCGTGGGGCTTTATAGCCGGCTGGTTCTTCACATTCCGGATGGTCACAGACGCGGTCAGGGGCTTCAGGATCAGGAGAAAAAGCTTTTGTTCGGGACATTCTACGTTGCATAAAGAGAAATATGGGTACCTGACTTTTCAACTTGCAAGTAAATTTACTATCTTTTGATAAAACGTGCTGAAAAGATGGCATACTTTATCATACCAGGAGATATTTCAACCATGGCAATTCACGACCGTGGAGAGCGTATCCGCATTATTTTAGAAGAAGCATTACATCCCGTAAAATTAGTTATCATTGATGACAGTCACCGCCATGCCCGCCATGTTGAACGTATGGCCGTGGCAGATAAAGTCAAAGCACCGGCTGAGGGTGGGCAAACTCACTATAAGATAGAGATCACAAGTGCCGCATTTGACGAAATGAAACGCCTGGACCGGCACCGTCTTGTGCAGGATCTGCTGAAAAATGAGTTTGAGACCGGCCTGCACGCTTTGTCGCTTACGTTAAGAGGGGAGCAGGAAAAATGACACGGACGTGGCGTGCAGGGTTTCTGTCTCTCTGTCTGAGTTGTGTGCTTCCTGCCGCATCATTTCTGATGCTCGAAGGATGTGCGACCAGCGGTTATGAGCAGCTGTCAGAAAAGAAAAGAGCGGACGTAAAGAAGATCGAATCCTATCTCAATAACCTCCATTCAATGCAGGCAGGATTTGCCCAGAATGGCTTTGGCGGCAATCAGGGGGGAGACGGTCAGTTTGTCTATGTGCCCGGTGCTTTAAGAATGGATTATGAAATCCCGGCTGGCAGACTGGTTCTGGCACATGATGAAAAACTTATGTTGATGGATCAGCAGACAGAATCAGTCACGCGGCTTTCCTTGAAGAAAAATCCGCTTGGTTTCCTTCTGCGCCATCCTGTCCATTTTGATAAAGACGTCCAGGTTACCGATGTGCGTTATGGCAGTGATTACATTCAGATATCATTAGCTCAGGCCAATAACCCCTCGCAGGGGCTCCTGACGTTACAATTCTCAGACATAGGGGGGAAACTGACCCTGATAGGCCTGAAAGGTGTTGATGCGCAGAATCATCATTTCGGCCTATCTTTTTTTGACGTTAAGCAGGATTTGCCTGTCTCTGAAGAAATTTTCAAATTTCCTGCACATTAGACTCGAAAATAGCGGACCAGTTTTCCAGAAGAGCTGCATCAGCCTTGTCCATTGAGCAGTCAGGGTCAAAGCGCCTGAGACTGGTCACGCCATATTCACGGATTCCGCAGGGAATGATTCCCCCGAAATCATTGAGATCAGGCGCTACGTTGAGCGCAATGCCATGCCAGCTCACCCAGCGGCTGATGCGAATCCCGATCGCGGCGATTTTTGATTCCTGACCGCTGACAGGGTCCAGGCACCAGACCCCGACGCGTCCTTCACGGGTAAAGGCATCAATATTAAGGCTGTTCAGTGACGTGATGAGCCAGTTTTCCAGGCCCTTTACGTACGAACGGATATCACGTGGTGCGACCTGGCCATGCGGTCTGGAGAGGTCCATCATGACATAGGCAATGCGTTGGCCTGGGCCGTGATAGGTCCATTGCCCACCACGGCCTGCTTTGTAGGTGGGATAATTGAACGGGTTGAGAAGATCCTCTGCCTTGGCTGAAGTGCCAGCCGTGTAGAGAGGAGGGTGTTGGGTAAACCAGAGCGTCTGAGGGCCATTCTTCTGTTGTATGTCACTGACGATTGTCTGCATTTTTTCCAGCGCGGTCTCATAGGAACATAAATCTTTGTCTCGTTTGAAAAATATTTCGTCAGAAAAGTGAATCATACTGTTGCCCTCTTTGTTTGTATGGGCTATACGCCGTCCCACCAGAGCGGTCACGTTTTAATTGATGTGGCGCTTACACACGGAGCGGCCGTGGCGGAATGGTAGACGCGCAAGCTTGAGGTGCTTGTGGGAGAAATCCTGTGGAAGTTCGAGTCTTCTCGGCCGCACCATATTCTTTTCCCCTGTCGATAGAACGGCAGGGTGTGAAAAGAATTTAATTTTTCCAATAAAAAATCTCTTAAAAGAAATTGTCAGAATGTCGCTGAAGATAAGCAGAGGCATTATGATGATGGATTTTGGTCGGCAATCTTATATTAAGAAACGATCATTTGCGCTTTTTTAAATGAACTTTTATTCTCCCTCAGGATTTTAAAATTGTTTGCCCTTTTTCTGTGAGAACATTTCTTCTGTCACAGTAGGGACTATTTTTAATTTGATGCTTAGAGAGGGTGAATTAAATTTATGATTAAACCTTTACGTAAAGCTGTTCTGCCAGTTGGTGGTCTTGGTACGCGCTTTCTTCCGGCGACAAAGGCCATGCCTAAGGAAATGTTACCTGTTGTCGATAAACCCCTTATTCAATATGCGATTGACGAGGCACGTGCTGCCGGGATTGAAGAATTCTGCCTCGTAACAGCCCGTGGAAAAGATAATCTTATTGATTATTTTGATTCGGCTCCTGAGCTTGAACATACTTTACGTGAAAGAGGCAAAACGTCCACTCTGGCCGCCCTTGAGGCCAGTAGTATGGATGCTGGTTCCATGGTGGCTGTGCGGCAGAATCTGCCATTGGGTCTGGGGCATGCAATCTGGTGTGCCCGTTCCTTTATCGGTAATGATCCTTTTGCCATTCTGCTTCCCGATGACATTGTGAAAAGTGAGAGAAGCTGTATCGCGCAATTGGCAGATGTTTATCACAAAACCGGTGGTAACGTTGTTGCTGTGAACGAAGTGCCTATCGAGATGACCAAACAATATGGTGTGCTCGAAACCGGCGCTGATGATGGAAAGCTTGTTGAAGTCAAAGGTCTTGTTGAAAAACCTGATCCTGCTGATGCGCCATCGAATCTCACCATTATAGGCCGTTACGTTCTGACAGCAGACGTGCTGGAACCCCTTTCAAAACTGCAGAAAGGTGTTGGTGGGGAAGTTCAACTGACAGATGCCATGGCACAGTTGATCGGGCGTCAGCCCTTCCACGGTCTGCGTTACGAAGGGACTCGTTTTGATTGCGGCAGCAAGATCGGCTTTCTTGAAGCACAGATCGCCATGTCCATCGGCCGCGATGATCTGAGAGATGATGTCCAGGCGTTCCTGAAAAAATACATTTGAGAGGGTGTCATGACATTTAAATATAATTTCGAGCCGACCAATCTTCGTGAATATGATATCCGGGGAATTGTCGATAAGACGCTGCATCTTGAAGATGCTTATGCCGTAGGGCGCGTTTTTGGCAGCATTATCATCCGTAATGGCGGGAAATCACTTGTCGTTGGCTATGATGGGCGCGTTTCATCTCCCTCTCTGGAAGAGGCTTTGGTGCGCGGGGCTGCTGCATCTGGTGTTGAAGTAAGGCGCATGGGGCGTGGCCCGACGCCGATGCTTTATTTTGCATCTGTAACGGGGCAGGCTGATGGCGCCATCATGATTACGGGGAGCCATAATCCCCCTGATCATAATGGTTTTAAAATGATGCTTCAGGGAAAACCTTTCTTCGGTGAGCAGATTCGCGAATTGGGGCGTCTGGCTTCTGTCGGGGATGTTGTTCCGCAGGCAGAAGGGACAATCAGTTCCTTTGATCCTTCTGAAGCCTATATCACCCGCCTGCTTCAGGATTATGACGGAAAACGCCCTCTGAAAGTGGTATGGGATAACGGAAATTCAGCCGCCGGGGAGGTTCTCCAGCGTCTGGTAAAGAAACTTCCGGGGCAGCATATTGTTCTATACCCCGAAATTGACGGGCATTTCCCCAATCATCATCCAGATCCTACCGTTGAAGCAAACCTGCAGGACCTGATTGCAGAGGTTAAAAAGCAGAAAGCAGACGTGGGAATCGCCTTTGATGGTGATGCCGACCGAGTTGGTGTGGTCGATGATAAGGGGCATATCCTCTGGGGCGATCAGATTCTTGTGCTTCTGGCGCGGGACGTTCTGAAACATCACCCGGGGGCAACAATTATTGCCGATGTGAAAGCAAGCCAGGTATTGTTTGACGAGGTGGAAAAAGCCGGTGGTAAGCCTTTGATGTGGCGGACGGGGCATTCACTGATTAAAAGCAAAATGGCTGAGACAAAGGCGCCGCTTGCCGGAGAGATGTCTGGTCATATTTTCTTTGCGGATAAATGGTACGGCTTTGATGACGCTATTTATGGCGCCATTCGTATTCTTAGTGTCGTCAGCAATCTGGACGGCAAACTTTCTGAAACGCGTGAAGCTCTGCCAGAAATGGTCAGCACACCGGAATTGCGTTTCCCTTGTGACGATAACCGCAAGTTTGAAGTAATCAAGGAAGTTGCTGCCCGTCTGAAAAAAGAAGGGGCAAACGTTTCCGAAATTGATGGTGTGCGCGTTTCAACAGATGACGGCTGGTGGCTGCTCAGAGCGTCCAATACGCAGGCCGTTCTGGTTGCCCGGGCTGAATCCTACAGTCGTGAAGGGCTGGAACGCCTCAAAGAGGCTCTTGTGCAGCAACTTTCAGCCTCGGGTTTAAAAGCCCCTGATTTTTCGGCACCTGCGGCTCATAGTCACTAAAGATTTTGCTGTATCGCAGGATACGTGATTTCCTCTTTCCATCTGTGTGCCTTCTCTGCCGAGGGGAGGTCGCAGATGGGGGAGGTTTTTTTTGTGCATCATGTTTTGCAGCACTCAGATTTATTACCGAACCATTCTGCAAAAAATGCGGGGAACCTTTTTCCAGCAGAGACTTGGGGGGAAAAGAGGGGATTTGCCTTTCCTGTCAGGAAAAACCGCCTTTATGGCATGAGGCGCGTGCTGTTTTTGTTTATAACGACGCCTCAAAAAAGCTGGTCCTGCCTTTAAAATACGCAGACAGGCTGCTGAACGTAAAACCTCTTGCTACCCTGATGAGCCGTTATGGGCATGATTTTCTGTCAGGTAATAGAGAGGCTGTTCTGGTTCCTGTTCCTTTGCATGTTTCGAAATTACGCTCCCGCCGATATAACCAGGCTGCGCTATTGGCTCAGAGTTTAGGGAAATTACAAGGTTCTTCTGCTGTCCTGGATGGCCTGGTCAGGTGCCGTCGGACCAGGCCTCTGGCTCACTTATCAGTCCAACAACGTCGTGAAGAGCTAAAAGATGCTTTTCAGGTGAATGAAAATAGGCTTATCTCTTTAAAAGACCGTCATGTTATTTTGATTGACGATATTTTGACAACGGGAGCCACGGCTGAAGCCTGCGTTTCCGTGTTGATGGAAGCGGGCTGTAGCCAGGTTGATCTTTTTGTCGTTGCCAGAGCCTGTGAAGGGCCAGTGTAGAGGAAAGGTTCAAATTTTAATGACAATGCCTTTGGTCGAGATTTATACTCAACCCGGCTGCCCTTATTGCGTAAGGGCGATAAATTTACTGAAAAGTAAACCTGTTGCGTTAAAGGAGATTAATGCTCCTCGTGGATCTACTGAACGTGAGGAAGCAATTTCGCGTTCAGGAGGAAAGCAGACAGTCCCCCAGATATTCTTCAATAATCAAAGTCTTGGTGGCTGTGACGATATCATGCAACTTGAGAAAGAAGGAATGCTGGATGCTCTTTTATCTGGAGGAGAAGGCTAGAAGCAGCTTGGCGGTGCTGAGACGCTTCTGTTTTACAGGGCTTCTCGGTCTGTTTGTGTTTGGTGCGTTCCTTTCTTATGGAAAGGGGGCACCAGCGGCGCCTTCTGCAATTCCTGAACAAGGTTATTGGCTCGTCGAATCGAAAGATGGCATCTTTTATCTTGCCCCCTGCGCTTCGAGTGAAAAAGCTGGTGAAGTGCGCCTTTGTGGCTGGTTGGTCGGGCTGGATTATACTGAAGCCAATCCCCCTGTGGATCATTGGGGACGTTCGCAATGTGGTCTGACCATGATGCAGGATCTCAAGCGCGATAAGGATGGTGCCTGGCATGGGAATATTCTTGATCCAAGATCAGGGAGACAATATGGCGCCCGCCTGAAATTGGGTAAAGACGGTATATTGCGTCTGCATGGCTATGTGCTGCTCCCTCTTTTTGGTCAGACACAGGAATGGACGCGTTATAATGGGCCGCCAATTGGGGCCAATTGCCGTATGGTTATGAAAAGATAAAGCCGTTCTCCATCTGAAACCAGACAGCCTGGCTCTTTCCAGCATAAGGAAGAGCCTGACGGCTATAATTTTTCAGCAAGAGCATAAAAAGGGAGTAAAGAATCTATGAGAAATGGGATTTCCAGACGTCATTTTACTCTCGGTCTGACGGCGATAGGCGCTTTGTCCACCGCCTCTGTCATCGGAAATAAACGGGCCTTGGCTGATGACACGGGTTCAGGGATTTTATGCTTTGTGGGAGGCTATACCAAGCATGGCCCTCCCAATAGTGAGGGAAATGGTACAGGGATTTCAGTTTTCGAAATGGACCGGGAAACGGGCCTTTTGACGCTTATTACCAATTTTACGGATATTGCCAGTCCCTCTTTCATAACCTTGTCTAAAGATTCCAGATTTCTTTACGCCCTCAGCGAGATTGATGATTTTAACAAGGAAGGGCATGGTTGTGTCACGGCTTTTTCCGTTGATAAGCGTACAGGCACACTCGTTAAGCTGAATAGTGTCAGTTCAGGTGGCGCAATCCCGGCCCATTTAAGCGTGCATCCTTCCGGGAAATATGTCCTGGTGGCTAATTATGTTGGCGGTTCGGTCGGTGTCCTTCCCATAAAAGACGATGGCTCATTGGGTGATGCGACAGATGTCGTACATAATTCAGGGCCACGCCAACCCGATAGAGCTGCAGATAATCCTCCTGGTAATTTTGCCGTTTCCGATCATAGTGGGCCCCATCCGCATATGGTGGATACTGACCCCAGTGGCCGTTACGTCATTGTTAATGATGCCGGGCTGGATCGTGTTTATATCTCAACGCTCGATCTTAAGAGCGGGAAATTAATACCAGCCAAAACACCTTATTTCGATATGACACCGGGGTCTGCGCCCAGGCATTTTGTTTTCGATCATTCAGGGCGGATTATGTACAATCTGTGCGAGCAGGATTCAAAAGTAAATGTCTGCCAGTTTAACCCTTCAACAGGAGCTCTTTCTGTTGTGCAGACGGTCAGCACGGTCAGCTCTCACTTCAAGGGGTCCACATTGGCAGCTGAGATTTTGCTCTCTGGCGATGGGAAACATGTTTATGTTTCAAATCGCCTGGGGGATTCTCTGGCAGTTTTCGACGTGGGGCAGGATGGCACCTTAGTGCAGAAGGATCAGGTCTGGATGCATGCTGATTATGGCCGTGCCATGATGTTTGACCCCAGTGGGAACTTCCTTTTTTGTGCCAATCAGCGTTCCGATGCCGTGACCTCTTTCCGTGTGGATCGCGATAGAGGAACGCTTCTTTTTACAAATCATTTCACAGCGGTTGGCAGCCCCACGAGTTTTGCTTTTTTAACGAGAGATACGTGAGGAAAGAGCCGTAATCATCTGCCCTTTGGTGAAAGCTGATTTTTAGAAAAAAGCGCGATATAATTCACACTCAGATCGCGACTTTCTTGCCAACGGGGTGGGTGATAGGAAAGCCCACTGATGTTGGTAAGGCGTAACCCGGCCTGACTGGCCATATGGTCCAGTTCAACAGGTTTGATAAATTTCTGCCATTGATGTGTTCCGACAGGAAGCATTCGCAGCAGATATTCAGCACCCAGTTTGGCCATGAGGAATGAACGGATCGTCCGGTTCATGGTCGAAATCACAACATGTCCATTTTCTTTTGTCAGTGCATAAAGCAGGCGAAGAAATTCTTCGGGATCTCTGACATGTTCAATAATTTCGAGCGCACAAACCACATCAAAGCTTCTGCCCTCCTGCACGAGGCGTTCAGCATTGCCGTGATGGTAAGAGAGGGGAGCCGCTGAGGCGGGAAGGGGAAAGAGCTCTTTATGGGCCTTGGCTGCTTCAATAGCCTTTTCACTGGCATCAACACCTGACGTATCAAAGCCCAATCTCGCAAAACTTTCGCTGGCAAGGCCGGCACCGCATCCAATATCAAGCAAGGTGAGAGGAGAAGATGAACAGGCAGAAGCCAATTTTTTTTTGACCCATTCCGTGCGGACGGGATTCATGGCATGCAAAGGGGCCATAGGGCCTTTGGGGTTCCACCATTCTTCTGCCAACGCGCTGAAATGTTCAATTTCTTCTGGCACGACCGAAGAGTCAGCCTGTTTGAAAACCGTAGCAGAATCGGCTCGGGGTGTATCATTCATGGCTCATTCTTTCAATAAAATTTACATTGCTTAAGAGCATTGCTGGACGGGACATGACAAGATGGGTATGTCATAAATCTTTCTGTGCAGAAAATATGTATGTATCGGAGCTAATGTTCTAATGTCCACGCTTGATCCCTCTCAGGATGATCCTGGCAGCCTTTCGGATCATAATCTCACACATCGTTCTCGTACAATCGTCATGAAGTTTGGCGGCACGTCTGTCGGGGACCTTGACCGTATTCGCAATGTTGCCCAGAAGATTAAAACTGAATATGAGCGCGGGAACCGCGTTGCTGTTGTTGTCTCTGCCATGGCAGGTGTCACCAACCAGATGGTGAAATATTGCCATGATCTCGACCCGGCACCGGCGTTGGAAGAATATGATGCTGTCGTGGCAACGGGTGAGCAGGTCACGAGCGGATTGGTCGCCATTGCATTAAACAGTCTGGGCTTGAAATCCCGTTCTTTCCAGGGATGGCAGGTTCCGCTTATCACTGATGAGGCACATGGCAAGGCAGCGATTGAAAGCGTGGAGGGGCAGGCGATTCTTTCCTGTCTTGAAGCGGGCATTATCCCGGTGATTGCCGGTTTTCAGGGTGTTGACCGGGCCGGCAGGATTGCCACATTGGGCCGCGGCGGCTCTGATACCTCTGCGGTGGCATTTGCAGCGGCCATTCACGCTGACCAATGCGATATTTATACTGATGTTGACGGGGTTTATACAACGGATCCCAGAATTGTAACAAAAGCAAGACGGCTTGACCGCATCACATATGAAGAGATGCTTGAACTGGCATCAGTGGGTGCAAAGGTTTTGCAGACTCGCAGTGTTGCCCTGGCGATGAGAGAGAAAGTGAAAGTTCGGGTCCTGTCATCATTTGATCAGACAGACGATAAAAGCGGCACAATTGTTGTAGATGAGGATGAGGGCATGGAAAAAGGACTTGTGGCAGGCATTGCCTATTCCAGAGATGAAGCAAAAATCAGCCTTCGCGACGTTCCCGACAGGCCTGGTGTTGCGGCCGCTATTTTCGGCGGTCTGGCCGGAAGCGGTATTAATGTTGATATGATTGTGCAGAGTATCGGCGTTGATCAGGCGACCAATATGACCTTTACAGTCAGTAAAGGTGATGAACGTAAAGCCTGTCAGCTTCTTGAAGAGTTGCGTAAGGAAATCCCCTATAAGGGATTGGAAACGTCACATGATGTTGTAAAGATCAGTGTCGTTGGCGTAGGAATGCGCTCTAATACTGGCGTTGCGGCGACAATGTTCAGAACATTAGCTGAACGTGGTATAAATGTTCAGGTAATTTCCACAAGCGAAATAAAAATTTCTGTATTAATAGATGCAGAATATACTGAACTGGCCATGCGGGCATTACATGCTGCTTATGGACTTGATGCTGAAAAGGAAGACTATTCATGAATGACTCAGCGGTGGATAAGCAGGAAAAAGCTCGCCGGATTTTCTCACAGCTCTCAGAGCGTGGGTGTGAATTTCTGGGGAGTGATGTCGCGATTCTCGGTGGGGCCATGTCATGGGTGAGTGAGCGTCATCTTGTCTCGGCAATTTCCAATGCTGGTGGTTTCGGTGTGATTGCCTGTGGCGCGATGACACCTGAACGGCTGGAAGAGGAGATTATCGCCACTCAAGGTTTGACGAACCGTCCTTTCGGGGTGAACCTGATCACCATGCATCCGAGACTGGATGAACTTGTGGATGTCTGTCTTGCGCAGAATGTATCACATATCGTTCTTGCCGGTGGGGTTCCTACCGGTGCCACCATCCGGCGTGTGCGCGATGGTGGTGCGCGGGCTATCGGGTTTGCACCGGCTCTTGCTTTAGGAAAACGCCTCGTTAAATTGGGGATTGAAGCCCTTATTATTGAGGGATCAGAAGCAGGGGGACATGTTGGCCCGGTTTCCTTGAATGTTCTGGCTCAGGAAATACTGCCTTATATCAACGATGTTCCCGTTTTCGTTGCTGGTGGTTTAGGCCGGGGTGATGCCATTCTGTCTTATATGGAAATGGGCGCAGCCGGGGCACAGCTTGGAACTCTTTTTGCCGCTTCAACGGAAAGTATTGCTCACCCCAATTTCAAAGCAGCCTTCAAGCGGGCAAATGCCAGAGATGCGGCGATGTCAGTGCAGCTTGATGAGCGTTTCCCGGTAATTCCGGTTCGTGGTCTGGTCAATACGGCAAGCCGTCATTTCATGCAGCATCAGGCCGATACTGTTGAGAAATTCAAGCAAGGTGTTATTGAGCGCGAAGCCGCTCAGCTGGAAATTGAACATTTCTGGGCAGGGGCTCTCAGAAAAGCCGTAATTGAAGGCGATATTGAAAACGGTTCTATGATGGCCGGACAATCTGTGGGTATGGTCAAGGAGATCAGGCCTGTTGCCGAGATTATAAAGATGCTGATTGACCAGGCGATAGAAGCCCTGGAAGTGAGAGAAAACCGCTCTGAGTAAGGAGAGTGATACGTAGGATCATTTTTACTGTTTTTCTCCGCCTTGTTATAGAGAGATTGCTGATATGCATGGACCCAAACCCGAGGAAAGACCGACTGTACAGATCGCTATAGGCACTGTTCTGCGTAAACGGCGTGAAGAATTGGGATGGGATGAACAGAATATTGCCGATCATTTACGGATCCGTTTGAGCCTCTTGCAGGCTCTCGAACAAAGTGATTACAAAGCGCTGCCTGGTCACGTCTATGCGATTGGTTTTCTGAGGAATTATGCCGTTTTAATGGGGCTTGACGCTGACAAGGTTATTGCGGCTTTTAAACGTGAACTCGCAGCAGCAGGAGCTAAACAAAGCGAGGAAGCGCCTCAGCTTGACTTTCCGCAGGCAGCCGCAGCAGAGCGGTCATTGCCGAAATGGGTTTTGATCACGAGCGGTTTAATCGTCGTTCTGGCCGCTTATATCGGATGGTACCATTTTTCCTCTCATGATGAAGATGGTGCCCAAAAGGCTGATACGGCCCTGCTGGTCGATAATACCAGCAATGACGGGCCACAATCTCCTGGGTCTTCTGAAGGAGACAGCGAGGGAGAAGGGGACGATAATGCAGCCTCTTCCTCTGATTCGGACTCGGGCCCCGCTAATGTGGTGAACGAAGATAGTGCTGATAATTCTGCGACGCAGCTTGTAGAGGAACCGTCAACAGGGCAGGAGACTAACCAGGAGACTCCTGAGGCTCCTTCCTCTCAGGCGTCTACGCCACAGGCGCCATCCCCTCAGGCATCAACGTCGCCATCTGTTGCCGCTCCGGCAGATCCTGAGGTTCAACAACAGAAATCTCCCTTTGAGGAATCTGCGCCAGCGCAGACAACAGAATCACAATTTCCGAAACCTTCAGAACCGGTGGTTAATTCCGGCGAAGTGCCTGCTCATGCCGTCCAGCTTCACTTCACGCAGGATAGTTGGGTGAAAATTGCCGATCATAGCGGAAAAGTGATCGAGGAACGGGTGTTCAAAGCAGGAGAGAATTGGAATGGGGATGGCGGGGCTGCGCCTTATATCATTACCGCCGGGAATGCCTCTGGTGTCGTTATGAAAGCGGGTAATGTCACCAGTGCTCCATTAGGGAAGCCAGGGCAGGTCAGACGGAATATTTCAGTCACTGCCGAAGGCATTATAGGTGGTACTTTTGGCCATACAGATTCACCACCTGATCGCTCGGTCCAATCTGTCGGGCCCAATAATGTTTTACAGACTGGACCAAAAAATCTGGAACAAACTGGTCAGAAGCATTAAATAAAAAACAGTTTGGCAGTTTTGGCCTTATATTCTTTATCGATTTATGAGTCTTTCATTCTGACTCAGAAAGGTTGTTCATGAGCAGTTATCGTCCTTATCAATATATTGAACGCCGTAAATCTCGCCAGATACATGTTGGTAAAGTGGCTGTTGGGGGCGATGCTCCCATATCAGTCCAGACGATGACAAATACTCTTACGACCGATATTGAAGCGACGATTGCCCAGATTCGTAAAGCGGAAATGGCCGGAGTTGATATCGTACGCGTTTCCTGCCCTGATGAGGAAAGCACGAAGGCTCTGAAAACCATCGTTGAAGAAGTGAATGTGCCGATCGTTGCCGATATTCATTTCCATTATAAAAGAGCTATTGAAGCAGCTCAGGCAGGCGCTTCATGTCTGCGTATTAATCCCGGGAATATTGGCAGTGCAGAGCGTGTGCGTGAAGTTGTTAATGCCGCTCGTGAGCATGGATGTTCCATCCGTATCGGGGTGAATGCCGGCTCTCTGGAAAAGCATCTGCTGGAAAAATATGGGGAGCCCAACCCCGACGCTCTGGTTGAAAGTGCTCTGGAACATGCAAAGATCCTTCAGGATCACGATTTTCATGAATTCAAGATCAGCGTAAAAGCGTCTGACGTGTTTATGGCTGTAGCAGCCTATCAGCAGCTGGCTGATTGCTGTGACCATCCACTTCATATTGGCATTACAGAAGCGGGATCAAAGCGCGCCGGAACGGTTAAATCTTCCATTGGACTAGGTAATCTGCTCTGGGCAGGTGTTGGCGATACGATGCGTGTCTCTCTTTCAGCCCCTCCTGAAGAAGAAGTGCTGGTTGGGTGGGATATTCTTAAATCCCTCGGCTTGCGTCATCGTGGTGTGAAAATTATTTCCTGCCCCTCCTGTGCTCGACAGGGTTTTAATGTTGTTGAAACCGTTCAAACCCTTGAAGATCGTCTACAGCATATCAAAACGCCCCTTACGCTTTCGATCATTGGGTGTGTTGTGAATGGGCCGGGCGAGGCTCTTATGACTGACGTCGGTGTTACAGGCGGTGGCCAGGGGCGCCATATGGTTTATATGGCCGGCAAGCAGGACCACACAATTCCTGCCAATGATATGATTGATCATGTCGTGGAGCTGGTTGAAGAGCGGGTTGCCGCTTTGGAAAAAGAAAAAGCGGCACAAGGTGAAGCCGGGAGCGTTGCAGGTCACTGATGTCACGTTTACAGCCACCACGCGGGACGCATGATCTTCTTGGTGAAGATATGCGTCGTTACGCTCATATTGTTGATACGGCCAGAGATGTGCTGCGTCGTTATGGGTTTTCAGAATGGGCGACCCCCATTTTTGAAGATACGCGCGTTTTTGCCCGTTCATTGGGTGAAACATCAGACGTCGTTTCAAAGGAAATGTACAATTTCCAGGACAGGGGCGGCGATAGCCTGACTTTGCGGCCGGAAGGCACAGCTGCGGTCTGTCGTGCGCTTGTCTCCAATTCATTGACGCAATCATTGCCGCAGAAGGTCTTTTATCACGGCCCCATGTTCCGCTATGAGCGGCCGCAAAAAGGACGTTTCCGTCAATTCCACCAGATTGGGGCAGAATTCCTTGGAGCGGATGGCCCTCTCAGAGATGCTGAGACCATTGTTATGGCCCAGGATTTTCTGGCCTCTCTGGGGCTGACGGGCAATGTGACGCTGGAGCTGAACACGCTGGGCGATCTGGAAAGCCGCCAGGCATGGAGAGAGGCTCTGATTGCCTATTTCCGTCAGCATAAGGACGCTCTGTCAGAAGAAAGTCAGGTCAGGCTTGAAGCGAATCCCCTACGGATTCTTGATAGCAAATCTGAAAAAGATAAACAGTTTCTTGCGGATGCTCCTTTATACGCAGACTACCTCAATGATTCTTCAAAACAATTCTGGGATGAATTAAAGCAATATCTGACCGCCTTTGGTGTCAGTTTTGTTGAAAATCCCCGTATTGTGCGCGGGCTCGATTATTACAGTCATACGGCCTTTGAATTTGTGACGACAGAGCTCGGCGCTCAGGGGACTGTCCTTGCCGGAGGGCGTTATGAAGGGCTGGTCGAGGAAATGGGAGGGCCTTGCGTTCCTGCGATTGGATGGGCTGCCGGAATTGAGCGTCTTTCCTCTTTAATGACGTTGGCTGAAGCGGAGAAAGAAGGCGTTGCTGTTCTTCCAATGGGTGATAAAGCCCTTATGGAAGCCATTTCTCTGACGCGTCAGATCCGTCAGGCTGGGTTTGTCACCTCTCTTGAAACACGTGGTGCTCTTAAAAAACGCATGGATCGTGTTTTGCAATCTGGTGCAACGCAGGCTGTCTTTATAGGCGATGAGGATATAGAGCGCGGTGTTGTTCAACTTCGTGATTTAAAGCAGCGTGAACAGGTGGAAGTGCCTCGGACGCAGCTTATTGAGACGCTGAAGCGGTAATAAATATAGGGACCCGGTTTTTTGTCAGTTGATCATCGCCTTGAGCAGATCATTGCTCGTTTTGAAGAGTTACAGGCACTTATGTCTTCAGGTGAAAGTAGCGGGGAAGAGTTTACCCGCCTTTCACGTGACTATGCAGCCCTTGAAGGGCCGGTTGCGGCGATAAAAGCCTGGCAGGATGCCGTTACCCGCAGGGATGAGGCGCAGCTTCTTCTGGCTGATCCTGAGTTAAAAGACCTGGCTGAAGCAGAGATTCGCGAAGTGTCTGAAGTTCTTCCGGCTTTAGAACATGCCATGCATTTGGCTCTTCTGCCGAAGGATGCCGCTGATGAGCGTAGTGCCATTCTTGAGATTAGACCGGCGGCAGGCGGTGATGAAGCGGCTCTTTTTGCAGCAGAGCTTTTTGACGCTTATCGTCGCTTTTCTGAAAAACATGGATGGCGTTTTGAGGTCATGAGCCTTGTTGAAAGTGAGTTGGCAGGGCTTAAAGAAGGCGTTGCGACCATTTCAGGGGCCGGCGTGTTTGCCAGACTGAAATATGAATCAGGGGTTCATCGTGTCCAGCGTGTCCCTGCGACTGAGAGCCAGGGGCGTATTCATACCTCGACCGTGACCGTTGCTGTGTTGCCTGAGGCAGAAGAGGTTGATGTCACGATTAATGATGAAGATCTCCGCATAGATGTTTATAGAGCATCGGGTGCTGGGGGGCAGCACGTGAATAAAACAGAAAGTGCCGTGCGTATTACCCATTTGCCAACGGGTGTGGTGGTTGCCATGCAGGAGGAACGCAGTCAGCACCGTAACCGTGAAAAGGCTATGAAAATCCTACGCTCCAGGCTGTATGAATCAGAGCGTCAGAGAGCTCACAATGACCGCGCTGCGAATCGTAAAGCTCAGGTGGGAACGGGCGATCGTTCAGAACGTATCCGGACCTATAACTTCCCTCAAGGTCGTGTGACAGATCACCGCATAAATCTGACCCTTTATAAAATTGCTCAGATTATGGCCGGTGATTTTGATGAAATTGTCGATGCACTGACCCAACATGAGCAGACTGAGTTATTGGCCGCTGAGGGTTTCAAAGCCTGATTACTTAACTTGTTGGCAGTGAGCATAGCCGCGAGCGCCCTGATTTATGGGTGGCCGAATAGGGGTCATCATAATCAATGAGGTAAAAATCGGTGAAATTCTCGGCACCGATGGCCTCATAGGCGTGGCCATCAGGGTTGTGAAGGGTCCCGTCACTGCTCACACTGTGGGTTTCTATATGGCCATTATGGCTGATAGTGATTTCTCCACACAGGACGTAAGGAACATCGATCCGTCCTAATGGAACCGGGACGGTGACTTCCTGACTGTCGTGGTTGATCGAAAGTGAGAAAGTTGCCACTAATGTGCCATTAACGTACAGCCGTGAGATTTCAGAAATTTCGTCTTCAGCTCGACGGTCGAGAACTGTGAAACTGCCACCGGTCGGGCCATTAATCTGCGTGGCTGCCTGTGAGAAACATGTCCCGAAAGAGACATTTCCTATGATGACAAGACCTAAGGCAACAAGATTTAGACACTTCATAAGGACCTCTTTTAACCTTTGGTAAGTATGCTGCAAATGACCAGTAAAAAACAACTCATGAATTGGGCTGCAGAGCAATTACTGCAAGCCGGGATTGAAGAACCGCAACGCGACGTCTCATTACTTTTACAGAATATTTTAAAATGTGATCCACTTACTTTATGGCGTTGTGAGACTCTTTCGCAAAATGACGTAATTTCATTCAAAAAAGCATTAGCACGTCGTATGAAACGGGAGCCACTGGCTTTTATCACAGGTCGGAAAGGATTCTGGACTCTTGATTTTGAGGTTTCACCAGCAACGCTTATTCCCAGAGAGGATAGTGAGAGCCTGATTGAAGCATTGCTGGAGGTTCGACCGGTGCGCCCGACTGTTAAAACCATTCTGGATATGGGAACTGGTACGGGCTGCCTTTTACTTTCAGCCTTGAGCGAATATAAAAATGCAACGGGGCTGGGGGTAGATATTAACGAAGAGGCTGTTTTATTGGCGCGTCATAATGCGGTATTGAATCAATTGGATCAGCGCGCGAATTTCATACAATCATCCTGGGCAGAAAAGGTTCAGGGCCGCTTTGATGTTATTCTCTCCAATCCCCCTTATATCGAGCACGATGTGATGGCCGATCTTATGCCGGAAGTCACCTGTTATGAACCCCATAGAGCTTTGGATGGAGGTCGGGATGGTCTGGATGCCTATAGGATTTTATGCGCGACCTTGCCGGATTATCTTGAAGATGAAGGCTGTATTATTTTCGAATTAGGGCAGGGGCAGGAAGCGGCCGTGACTGAAATCGCAGTAGGAAACGGGTTGAAAAAACGTCTGGTCAAAACTGACCTCGCGGGAATAGAGCGGGCACTTGTTCTGGAGAAGGCGAATAAAAATATTGGCTAACAGTTCCAAAATTGGTAAGAGAACCCAAGTCAACCGGGTGAAAATATTTTTCCCTGTAATGTCTCTTTTGAAAGAAATGAGAGTTCCGGCCTGAGAGCTATATAGCCTGAGAGGTCAAGAAAGACTGCAAAATGAAAAAACCGATAAACCAGACATTAGCGGGTAAGAATGATATGAAGCGTATGAGAAGCCGTCACCATCGCGCAGGAAGTGGCAGTGGAGCCTCGCGCCATGGGGCTGGTCAGGTACCTCTTAACCGGAACCATGTCTTTGAAAGCAATGGTCCTGATTTGCGCGTCCGCGGTACAGCTCAGCAGCTTTTTGAGAAATATCTGCAATTAGGAAGAGATGCGACTGGAACGGGTGACCGTATTCAGGCTGAGGCCTATTTCCAGCATGCTGAACATTATTTCCGTACCCTCAATGCGATGAATCTGGCGGCTCAGACAGCCCAGCAGGAGCGTGCTGAGCGTCAGCGCTCTTATGAACAGGGCCGTCAGGGAGGGCGCCGTGAGGCTTTGTCGCGCGAGAGACGTGAAGAGGTAGAGGAAGAACAACAGTCTGACGTCGAACAGGAACAGCAGCAGGACGAAGAGTCAGATGACACTCAGTCAGAGGACTGATGTTTCTGTAGCAAAATTATATATTGTGCCGGCAATGTTCGGCCTTAAATCCGGGGTTCTATGAATCCCTTTTAAAGCAAGATCTCCCACAAGGTTCCGGCCTAAGCTGGGAGATCCCTCAATAGCCTGATAAAATAAAGCACTTTGCCGTCTTATTGAGACGCTTTGCGGTTCTCATAGGCACAAGCCTGGAAAGAAGGCCCTATGAGCAGGCTTGATAGTTCGTTTAAAGCTGACTGAAAAAAACGCTCTTCATTAACTGAAGAAAGGTGGTAAATTATTTCGTGGAAGTAATAATTTACTGGTAGCGGCGGACGGATTTGAACCGCCGACCAAGGGATTATGATTCCCCTGCTCTACCACTGAGCTACGCCGCCATTCTGTTTCTGGTGTTCCCTGAAACGTTGAGTGGCTTTCTAAGCTAGTAAGCGGTTAGTGTCAACGTCTATTAAGGCGGGAATTCAGTTTTTTTAACGCTCTTTTTTCTTTTGTTACAATCTGTTGCGCACTCTCTGATTTCAGCAGGGACTAAGCGAAATCAGAGAGTGGACTCCTGTTATGATCTTTCAGGTGAAGAACTATCTATTTTTGGCGCCATTGTGGAATTCTTGCGTCCATAAAAGACGTAGGTGAGCAGTCCCAGAGCGCAATAAAGAGTGAGCAGGATTACAGGAACAGGATTCCCGCCCGCGAGAGAGTGCACCATATTTGCCAGAAGCGGAAAGCTCATAATACCGCAAAAACCGATCCCCAGAGCAGGAATAAAGCCGATCCATACGCCTTTGATGCGTATCCCTCCCAGAGGGACCTTGAAAGGACGAGGTGTTTCTGGGTCCTTATTGCGCTGCCAGATGACCGTAAAACAGACAATACCAAAGGCGGTAGCTGTTCCTATGGACACAAGGTCACTGATAATATCAATCGGCATTGTTGCGGTCATGAGCCCAATCAGCAGCCCCATAATGATTGTTCCAATCCAGGGCGTCCGGAATTTCGGATGAATCTGGCAGAAAATTTTTGGAATCAACCTGTCATGGCCAATTGTCAATAAAATTCGGGATTGTCCGTACATCAGCCCTAACAGAACGGAGCATAAACCAATCGTTGCTCCAAGATTGACCAGAAGGGCCAGCCATGGCTCATGCATGATGCGGGTAGCCACGGCAATAGGATCGGCAACATCAAGCTGCTGATAAGGGACAACACCCAGCAGGACGGCTGCTACGGCAACATAAATCAGCGTGCAGATAATCAGACTGCCGATAATGCTGAGGGGGATGTCACGGGTCGGGTTTCGGGCTTCTGAAGAGGCAGTGGAGACAGCTTCAAAGCCGGCATAGGCATAAAATATCGTTGAAGCGGCCCTGAAAATCCCGGCAACTCCAAAATGGAAATTCCCTTTTGAAGGTGGAATGAATGGGTGCCAGTTTGCTGGATTAAGGGTTTTAAGGCCAACAATCATAAAGATGAAGAGAACACCAACCTTGATGAACACGACGAGTGAGTTGAACTTTGCTGTTTCTTCAACGCCTCTGACCAGAAGCCAGGTAATGAGCATTGTTGCGGCAAAGCCGATCACGTCAAAACGCCAGTCAAAAGAGAGCGCGGTTCCATCAGAGCCGGGGACAGGCTGTATGGTCGAATGGTGCAGATAATCCGGAATATGGATGCCGAATGTCTCGATCAGAGAGGTTGCGTAGCCTGAAAGGCCTGATGCAACGGCGGTGCAGGATATGCCATATTCCAGCAAAAGCAGCCAACCGACGGTCCAGGCCACTTTTTCACCCATGGAAATATAGGCATAGGAATAAGCCGATCCTGAAACAGGAAATGTCGATGCCAGTTCCCCATAGGAGAGGGCCGTAAACAAACAGGCCAGCGCGGCAACCAGAAAAGAGAGCAGAACAGAAGGGCCAGCATATTCTGCTGCGGCCGTACCGGTCATGACATAAATACCTGCTCCCACCGTTGTCCCGACACCGATCAGCAGAAGTTGCAAGGCAGTCAGCTTTCGTTTCAAGCCGTGACTTTGTGATTCTGCTGTTAATTGCGCCAGTGTCTTGCGCCGTGAATTATTCTTTGACGGGACAGGGGAAGCAGGAGAGGTCATAAAATAGTGTGTCTCAACAATGAAAAAAGCCTCCTGAGACAGAAGGCGGGTTTCAGCATTTATGTAATGATTCCCTCTAGTTAGCGATGAAATAGAGGGAAGGGAAGGAAAAGATTACAAGGAAAGGAAAAGAATTGCCCCAATTCCGACACATAAGCAGTAAATTCCAAAGGGAGTCAGGGCCTGCTGGTCTGTTTTATGGAAGAAATGGAGAAGTAATTTTGAGCATATAAGCGCAGCAATCCCTGCGACGATCGCTCCCAAAAGAGACTGATACACAATTTGGGAATGGAGGCTGACATGTCTCATTTCCCAGGCTTCCTTGGCGGTTGCCGCTAAAATAACAGGCTGGGCCATGAGGAGGGAAAATCTGGCAGCGTTAAAGTGATTGAATCCGCGTAGAAGTCCCCCATTCATGGTGGCTCCCGAGCGTGAAAAACCTGGCAGCAGGGCCAGACATTGCCAGAAACCGATGATTAAAGCGTCCTTGAAGGTAATGTGACCTAATTCCTGATCAGCCCGTTCATGGTGACGGCGCTGAATTTGCTCTGTGGCGATCAGCAGAACACCATTCAAGCTCAGGAAACAGGCCACCATAATCGGGCTGGCAAACAGGATTCTAAGTTTATGCTCGAACAAACCGCCAATAATCACAGCCGGTATTGTGGCGATGATCAGGGCCAGACAAATTCTGAGCGCAATCTGACGGCCTTCTTTACCATTGCGTCCTGCAAGCCCTTTGAGGATCGTCATCCAGTCGCCCCAGAATACACCAGCCAGGGCAATAAGAGTGCCGACATGCAGCATGGTCAGAAAAGGCAGCATGAAGTCATTATTTTTGTCGATAGACCAATGAAGCAGGCCGGGGAGCAGGACAGCATGACCCAGGCTGCTGACGGGAAATGGTTCGGTCACACCCTGCACAAGTGCAAGAATAAAAGCCTGGAGATAGGTCATGCCTTGTTTTCTGCCCCTTTGAAGCGTTTCACCAGTCTCACAATCCGGTAGAGCATAAGCTTGACCCGATTTGAGGACATCTTTACTTTAAATCCTCACATACCAGAGGACAGGTAGAAATTCGAGGGTACTATGCAAAGCATCATAAAAGGACGGGTTGGTGCTTTTATCGCCAGTGCCGGTATTGTTCTTCTAACGTTAGGGTTTGTTCTCTATTGCCTGAAGCAGGGTCATATCAATCGGCGTGATCTGACACAGTATAAAGCATCTTTTATTTCAGCCAATGGTCTCGCTTCAGGGGCGGATGTGGTGATGAACGGCATTCCGGTCGGGCGTGTTTACGGAATCACGCTTGATCCGGTTCTGGGAAAGGCAATCGTTTCGTTCGGGGTTGACCAGGCGCTTCATTTCCCCAGTGATACGGCTGTTACAATTGGTGCCACAACCCTGACTGGAAATAATGCTCTCCAATTACTGACAGGGCAGAAACATGATCATCTCCCCCCTGGCAGCATGATTAATGATGCCCGCCCCCTGCTATCTCTGGAACAGCAGATCAGTAATTATATTTTCGGGGCCGGCAATCTCTAGCTTCAGTCATTCATGGGGTAAGAGGCAAGAAGTCTGCGCTGTTTGAGCCATGAGCGGAGCAGGGAGAACAGCCCGGAACTTTTCCAGCCTCTCTTTTTCATCTCCGCGCCGATTAGAAAAGCCTGCCGATAGTGATAGAACTGGGCGCGGTAAGCCTCCCAGATGGTGGTTTTATGATCCCAGATATGGATGGCCTCAGATCCAACACCGTTAATTTCGATGATCTGAAACTCTTCCCCTTTTTTTAGAGCATCAATAGAGGCAAATTTGACGTCAATCCGCCCGAAATGAAAATCGGGGATATCCGTCATGATTTCGTTGATCCGCTGACTGAGGGCAGGGGTTATATCCTCTCGGGCATCACGAAAAATAGAGCCTTTACAATGGTTTCCTGCAAAAACAAGGTGAAGGCTTTCCCCTTTTGGGAGAACAAATTGTTCGCGTTGCTGAAGTCTGGGCAGATAGATATGAGGAATGAGCCCCATACGAGGATCATTGCAGATCAGTTCTTTTATGGTTGAAGCACCATCACCAATAACAACAGGAGATTCCTTATAGGTAACAGAGGTAATGCGCCCGGTTTTCTCGCCAGGTTTCCTGATGTAAAAAATGCCTGCTTCATGAGGATAGGTCACCAGTGTCTGTGCCATCATCATGACATTCGCAGGGAAAAGAGGTAGAATTTCCGCCAGTTCGTCTCTGGTTTTAACAAGCTTGACGCCTGTGCCGTTACAGCCGATATCGGGTTTTATGACAACCGGGAAAGAAATTTTCCCATGTTCCATGGCCGATAGGGCGTTTCCAAGGGCAGATTTGCCACTACGGAAAATAACGTAAGGGGCAATATAATTTTGTGCCAGAGGCCCGGCATCATCCAATATGGAGCTTTTGCTTTCTCCACATAATCCTCCTGTTTCGATACGGGGATTGGCGGCTGTTGGAATGGTGAAGTCACGGTATCTTATACCCATTAACAGCCAATAAATGACAATCGGGGTATAAAAAATCGTATCAGGCCAGAATTCAAACAAAGAGAGAGATTTGACTTGTGGTTGAGGAAGAGTGGGCGACATTTTGATTTAACGATTCACTTTCTGAAAATGAGCGATGAGACGCCCCATAACCAAAATACATAAAACAAACCCGATGAGCCCGGCCCAACGCCACCCTCCTTTATGCGCCAGAAGCCAGCCACCAATATGTAGTGAGAGCAGGAACAACAAAGAGGTCCATACCAGAGTGGCCACGACAGCAGTCAGAGCAAAGGCGACAAACGGAGCATGGTAAAAACCGCAGGCTGTATAGAGAGGCAGTCTGGCCCCGGGAATAAAGCGTGAGATTCCAACAATTTTGATAACATTATGACCAAACCATTTTTTAGTCTGAGCCTGGCTTGGAAGGGTCAGAAAACGTTTGATACGTGGCCATTTGGCCCCTGACCATCCCAGTCCGTACAACCCTATATCGCCCACGGCAATGCCGATATAAAGGGCAATAAGGGCTAAAGGGACCGAAATTTCATGTGCCTGCGTCGCGATAGCGACAAGAACAGTTGTGACGTCTTCGAGGATAAATGTGCCAATTATGACAGAAAAGGCTTTGACCCATGGAGACTGAGAAGCGATAAAGGTTGAGAAATTAAACACCAGATCGTGACATTCCAGTTTTTAGGGCCAATTTGAGGGCCGATGACAGAGTACGGAAATTCTGCCGTAATGATTCATATAGTTCAAGCTATCTAGCCGTTAACGTTTGAGACTGCTAGATGTTCAAGGTGATTTCGCTTTATAGTCCAGTGTCATGATTCTGTAAGGCCTGAAAGGGCGATTTTTATGGAAAGACGGAATTTTCTTACTCTACTGACCGCCGGGACATTATCTGTTCCAGCACTGGCGAAGGCAGTTTCTTCAGGGAATTCTGCCATAGGAGCGACCGGTACTTACGCTGATTTCATCCAGTCAGTGCATAGGCAGGCTCTTGCTCAAGGGGTGCCTGAGACAATTCTCCAGCAGGCTCTGGGGGGCTTGAGAGTCCCGAATTCCCAAGTTCTTATGCGGCAGAGACACCAGCCGGAATTTACACTCACATGGGCGCAATATCGTGCAAAGGTGTTGGGGGGAGACCGCTTGGCAAAGGGTGTAACGACCTATAGTCAGGTCAGGTCAGTGCTGGACCCGATCGCGTCTCATTATCAATGTGACAGCTCAATTATCATGGGAATATGGGGGCTGGAGTCCTCTTTTGGTATTACGCAGGGGAAATTCAACGTTGTCGACGCGCTGGCAACGTTGGGTTTTGCAAGCCGCCGTAAAAAATTCTTTCAAAGTGAGCTTATCAAGGCCCTGATGATTCTGGGGCGCGGTGATATCGCGCCGGAGGCGATGATGGGCAGTTATGCGGGCGCCATGGGGCAGCCGCAATTTATGCCCAGTGCCTATTTGCGCTATGGCTCTGACGGAGATGGGGACGGTAAATGCGATATCTGGAATTCACAGCCAGACGTATTTGCCTCTATTGCTCATTATATCAGCGGTTCAGGGTGGCATTATGGCCAGCCATGGGGAGAAGAAGTTTCTGTTCCTTTGGGCGAAAACGGACATTTTTCTGCCCCGGTAGCTAAAAGTTACAGGGAGGCTCAGTCACGACCCGTGAGTGAATGGGCGTCTCTTGGCGTGACAAGACCGGATGGCTCTGCCTTGAATATGGCGGCCCCTGAGGCGCGATTAATCCAGCCCGATGGTGCAGGGACCGATGCCTTTCTGCTTTATCCGAATTTCAAGGCAATCAGGGCCTATAACCCGTCTGATTTTTATGCTCTGGCAGTTGGAATACTGGGTCAGAGAGCAGTTGAATTAAGAGAGTAAGTCAGCCTATCAAGCCATTATGATTATGACGGGATAGGAATCCGGTAATGTTGCAAAGAGTGAGGATTTAGCGTGCAGACAAGACGGTCTCTTATGAGCGGTGCAGCCGCTCTCGCGGTGGGTGTCGGGGCAGGTCAGGGCCTATGTGCCTTTGATGCTATTGCTGCACGAAAGCGTCCTGCACATGGCAGGAAATCTGCGGCGTCAGTGCCGGCAGCTCAGGTCTCGGCGGATGATAATGCCCAGACGTTGCTCGGTCCTATGCCGACGCCTGCCCGTTGGGCCTATGTCCTGAATGCGACGACCAACACAGTTCTTTTGGAAAAAGCAGCCAATGTACACATGGTGCCTTCATCATTGACAAAGATGATGACAGCCTATGTGGTTTTTGCCTTCCTGGCTTCTGGCAGGCTGCATCTGGACCAGCAGCTCCCTGTGAGTGAAAAAGCCTGGCGGATGCAAGGCTCCAAAATGTTCGTTCCTCTTGGCCAGACAGTCTCTGTCCAGGATCTCATACAGGGAATGGTGATTCAGTCGGGGAATGATGCCTGTATCGTGCTTGCCGAGCATATAGGCGGGTCCGAAGAACGTTTTGCGGTCATGATGAATGAAATGGCACAACGTCTCGGCTTGACGGGATCTCATTTCATGAATGCGACCGGCTGGCCTGTGGAAGGCCATTATATGACGGCCCGTGACGTTGCTGTTCTGGCGGCTCATCTGACGCATGATTTCCCGCAATATTACCATTTCTTTGGTGAGAAAGAATTCGTTTTTAATGGCATCCGTCAAGGAAATCGTAACGTTCTGGTGGATAAAGGGCTGGCTGATGGTCTGAAGACAGGTCATACAGATGCAGGGGGATACGGTCTCTGTGCCAGCTCATTACGTGACGGAAATCGCGTGATTGTCGTCGTGAACGGGCTTGCCTCCAGCAATCAACGTGCGCAGGAAGGCGAACGCCTTATGTCCTGGGCCTTTGCCAATTTTGAGACGGCTACATTTTTCCATAAAGGACAGGTTATTGAAGGGAACGTGCCTGTCTGGATGGGGTCACATAAAACAGTCTCTCTTCTGGCCATGCAGACCGTCAGCATGACCCTGCCGACGGGAGCACGTGACCGCGTCACTATGAGCACTGACTATCAATCGCCCCTTATTCCGCCCCTTACGCAAGGTCAGTCCTATGGAACTCTGACTTTGAGCTTTCCCAAAGTAGCGGGGCTGCCTTCACAGAAACAATATCCGCTCGCATTGAGCGAGAGTGTTGATAAATTAGGATTTATGGGGCGTGTGATGTCCAGAGTGGGTTATGGTCCTTCACGATAAAAGGCTTTCTGAAGGTTTGTTTATTACATTTGAAGGCAATGAAGGCGTAGGAAAATCAACGCAAACGCGCCTTCTTGCCGAGAGACTGGAAAAAGAAGGCTTTAGCGTTTTTCTCACGCGGGAGCCGGGGGGAACAAAAGGGGCTGAGGAACTCAGAAACCTGCTTCTTTTCGGTGAGGCGGATTTTTCTTCCTGCTCTGAAATCCTCCTTCATATGGCAGCCAGACTGGACCATGTGGAGAAAAAGATCAGACCGGCCCTGGCAAAAGGGCAGGTCGTTATTTGTGACCGTTTTCATGATTCGACAATTGCCTATCAGGCTTATGGAACGAGCCATGGTGATGAAAAAGCTCTGGAGCTCGCCAGATTTCTGCGTCGTTTCATAAATTGTGAGCCCGATGTTACCTTCTGGCTCGACATGCCTCTCGATGAAGCTTTTCTGCGCGTAAAAGGCCGCGGTGGAAAGACTGATCGTTATGAGGGGGAGGCAATTGCTTTTCATGAACGGGCAAGAAACGGATTTATGGAACTTTTCAGCTCAGAAACAGCTAGAATGATCCAGATTGATGCGACCCCTTCTGAAAAGGATGTACAGGAGCCGATTTACCGTAAAGTCAAAGAGCTTCTGTTGCAAAAGAGACAATGACCTTATTGCCCGAGCCCCGTTCTGTTGAAACAATTATCGGCCATCAGGACGCGATAGAGCAATTTCAGGAAGCATGGGCGTCAGGCAGGCTCCATCATGGCTGGCTGATTACCGGTCCGGAGGGGATAGGTAAGGCCAGCCTTGCCTATTATCTGGCACGGAAGCTTCTAAAAGGGGAGGACCTGTCCTCTCCTGCCGGGCGCAGGATCACGGCGGGCACACATGGCGATCTTCTCGAAATTTCCCGGCAATATGACAGCAAAAAAGACCAATATAAAAAAGAAATAACGGTTTCCGACGTGCAACCGGTGCAACCTTTTTTCCATCAGACAGCGATGGATGGAGGGTGGCGCGTAGTCATTATTGATGGTGCGGAATATTTAAATCGTTTCGCGGCAAATGCCCTGTTGAAAGTCCTTGAAGAGCCCCCTCCGAAAACAGTGATGTTTTTGACCACAGCGTCACCAGGCAGAATTTTGCCGACCTTGAAAAGCCGCTGCCGTCTGCTCTCTTTATCGCCACTGACGGATCAGGAGATGAAAAAATTATGGCCGGAGCTGAGTGACGAGCTGCTCGATCAGGCCAATGGTTCGCCGGGCCGGATGATTTTTTTGAACCAGGATCAGAGACAGGAAATGATCGCTCTGATCAGGCATATCCTGTCTCCCTCTTTCCGGCTGGATAGTGACATCCTGCAAAAAATGACCATGATAGCGCGTGATAGCCGGCTATTCGCTCTTTTTTGTGACCAGTTGGCTGAGAATGTCGCTGGATATGCCAGACATTCTCTCGAAAAAGGGGATTTGGCGCAGGCTGCCAGATGGGCGGAAAAATACTCCGAACTTTCAGGTTTATGGCAGAAACTTGAGCATTATAATCTTGATAAAATAGTGACGTTACGAGAAGCTTTTGCGCTTATTGCAGCGTAAGAGTATAGACTTGGTGATTATGTCTGACACATTGACGGGAAGAATTATGACGCGGCGTTTTACCATCACAACTCCTATTTTTTATGTGAATGGAGCGCCCCATATCGGGCATGCCTACACGTCAATTGCCTGTGACGTCATCGCACGGTTCCACCGCCTCAAGGGGGAGGATGTGCTCTTTGTTACCGGAACAGATGAGCATGGTCAGAAGGTTGAGCAAAGTGCCATTGCCCGGAATATGGCTCCGCAGGAATTTGCTGATAGCGTTTCAGCACAGTTTCGTCAGATGCAGAAGGATATGGCCATTTCTGCCGATGATTTTGTCAGAACGACCGAACCGCGCCATAAAAAGGCCGCCCAGGCATTATGGGAAAAAGTCGCAGAGAATGGACATATTTATCTAGGCGCCTATGAGGGGTGGTATTCCACGCGTGATGAAGCGTTCATCGGTGAGGATGAAGTGACCCTTCATGAAGATGGTCGACGCACGGCTCCGTCAGGCGCGCCTGTTGAGTGGGTGCGTGAGCCTTCCTATTTCTTCAAACTGTCAGAATTTCAGGACCGGTTGCTGAAACTCTATGATGAAAATCCTGATTTTATCGGCCCTCAAGGCCCCAGACGTGAAGTGGAGGCCTTTGTCCGTCAGGGGCTGCGTGACCTTTCGGTCAGTCGCACAAGCTTTAAGTGGGGGATTGAGGTCCCGGGTGATTCTGAGCATGTCATGTATGTCTGGTTTGATGCGCTCGCCAATTACCTGACGGCAGTCGGCTATCCTGACCTTCACGGAGAAAAAGCAGCCTATTGGCCGGCTGATGTGCATGTTGTGGGCAAGGAAATTGTCCGTTTCCATTGCATTTACTGGCCTGCTTTCCTGATGGCAGCGGGCTTGCCTTTGCCTAAAAAAGTGTTTGCCCATGGCTGGTGGACGGTTGAGGGCGAGAAAATGAGCAAGTCACTTGGGAATGTGCTTGATCCCAAGGCTCTGGCTGGTGAATTCGGTCTCGATCAGTTACGCTTTTTCCTGATGAGGGAAGTTCCTTTCGGCGGGGACTCAAATTTCAGCCGTCGCTCCATGATTACGCGTATGAATGTTGAGCTGGCGAATGATCTGGGGAATCTGGCGCAAAGAACATTGAGCCTTATTGCCCGTAATCTTGAGGGTCGTCTGCCGGCCCGTGCGGAACTGACAGAAGATGATGAAGCGATTCTGGCGCAGGCATCTCTTTTACCTGACCTGATGTCAGAGCAGATTGAGCGTATGGCGATCAGTGATGCACTCGAAGAAGTCTGGAAGCTGATTCGCGCTGCGAATGCCTATATTGACCGTCAGGCTCCCTGGGCTTTGAAAAAAACCGATCCAGTGAGAATGGCTGCCGTTCTGCGCGTGCTGTATGATGTGATTCGTACGATTGCCACCATGTTGCAGCCTTATATGCCTGACACAATGGGTAAAATGCTGGACCAGCTCGCCCTGAAGGCAGAGGAACGCGATTTTGCGTCTTTAAGTCATCTTATTGAAGAGGGGCGTGTTCTGCCCAAACCGGAAGGGCTTTTCCCGCGTTTTGCAGAGGTGGAAAAAGAGTGAGCGGCTTAATCGATACTCATTGTCATCTTGACCGTCTCGAAGCGGTAGAACCAGCTCTGTCTCTGGCACGTGAGATGGGGCTGAGTGGCATGATTACGATTGGCACAAGATGGTCAGAGCGCCAGAAGCAGCTTGATCTTCTGAAATATGACAGCCCGGAAATGAGAGTCTGGTGCGCTCTGGGGACACACCCTGATCATGCGTGCG
This sequence comes from Aristophania sp. ESL1100, assembly GCF_058511235.1. Lineage (NCBI taxonomy): Bacteria > Pseudomonadati > Pseudomonadota > Alphaproteobacteria > Acetobacterales > Acetobacteraceae > Aristophania > Aristophania sp. ESL1100. The sequence goes on from NZ_CP196394.1 coordinate 782,848, forward strand.
AGGAATCCTTGCCTGACTGTGATGAGATGATCTCAGTTCTTGAACAGCCGGGTGTTGTCGCGATTGGCGAAACGGGACTGGATTATTTCCATAGTGGTGATGAAGCAAAACCGGCCCAGAAAGCGTCTTTCCGGCGTCATATAGAAGCCTCCCGGAAAACGGGACTGCCGGTGGTTATCCACTCGCGCATGGCAGATGAGGATATGGTGGCGCTTTTACAGGAAGAGAGCGCGAAAGGTGCCTTTCCCTTTCTGATCCATTGTTTTGCGTCAGGGCCTTCTCTGGCAAACGCCGTGCTCGAACTTGGTGGTTATCTGAGTTTTTCTGGTCTTCTGACGTTCCCTAAATGTGAGGAAATCCGTACCGTCGTTCGGGATGCGCCTGTAGAGCGTATTCTAGTGGAGACAGACAGCCCTTTTCTTGCCCCTGTTCCCAAGAGGGGAAAGCCTAACACGCCCGCTTTTGTCAGTTTTACGGCCGAACGTCTGGCACAGGAACGGGGCGTTCCTTTTGAGCAGATTATTGAGCAGACCAGAGCCAATACGGCCCGGTTATTTACGAAACTTTCCCTATGAAAGTAACGATTCTAGGTTGTGGAAGCTCCCCAGGCGTGCCGATGATTGGGGGAGACGAGCAGAACACTCCTTCGGGGCAGTGGGGTGCATGTGATCCCGCTGAGCCGCGCAACCGGCGCACGCGTTCTTCTGCTGTCATTGAAAAAGATGGCTATAGAGTCTTGATTGATTGCGGCGCGGATTTTCGCTCCCAGATGTTGGCCAATCATATGGGGCGCATTGATGCAGTGGTTATTACCCATGCCCATAGCGATCATCTGGCAGGGTTGGATGAATTAAGGGCCATTAACAGGATTATCGGACGGCCTTTACCACTCATCGCAACGCAGGAGGTCATGATCGAGCTGAAGAAACGCTTCCATTATGCGTTTCATCCATGGCAGGGGGGCGAGTTCTTCAGACCGGCTTTTGAAGAAGTCGTTATTGATTTTGACAGTGCTTTTACAATAGGTCCCCTGGAGCTCTATGGTTTTACCCAACATCATGGCCGGGTGCGTTCTCTGGGTTTGAAATGTGGAAGTTTCGCTTATTCCACGGATGTTCATGACCTTCCTGATCATTCTTTGAAACAGCTACAGGAACTCGACGTCTGGGTCGTAGGGTGCCTGCAATATCAGCCGCATCCCTCTCATGCATCGTTAGAGCAGGTGATGAGCTGGCGCGATCAGCTGAAGCCACGCAGGATTATCCTGACCCATATGGGGGAAAAACTGGATTATCAGTCCTTAATCAGAATGTTACCTCCAGATATTGAACCTGCGTGGGACGGTCTTACCATTCAGATGGGAGTTGATAAGTGAAAATCCTGATAAAACCAGTGGCGAACACGTCTGAAGAAACAGAATTCTTTGAAACTCTGGAGCAATTCAAGGACTGGTACTGTAGCACCTATCAGGCCGGTAGTTTCGGGCAGATTCCTCTGGTGGATTTCAGTTTTTCCCTGGAGGGGCTGACAGCTCTCACTTTGTGCCGTCGCGGTCCTTATCAGGTTGAACTTTTAACAGGGCGACCCGGTCATTGGTATGAAATCACCATAGCTCCAGGCCAGGTGAGTCATATCTCCTATCAAGGAGGCCATGTTCTGATGAAAGATAATCAGGACACTGCCAGAGAGTGGGATCCCGAGCAGTATATTCAGAGCCATTCACTGACGAACGCAAGAGAGGACTCGCCTTCCTGGAGCGGAGAGGGAGGTCTTTTCCTCGAAGGCAATCATTTCCAGTTCTCTTTTGGCCCTCAGGGGGGAGTCATTCTGGCTTATACCAGGAGGGACGTGCCCTATAAATCCTGCCTGGAAAATGTGAGACTTATTGAAAACACACCGTAATTTCACTGCGGTAAATCCATGTCCACGATCACCCGTTTTGCCCCCAGTCCCACAGGGTATCTTCATCTGGGACATATTGTCTCGGCTCTGTATGCACGGATTATGGCGGGCAATGACGGACGTTATCATGTCAGAATTGAGGATTGCGATGAGGTCCGCTGCACGGATCACTTCAAAACGATCCTGATGGATGATTTGCAGTGGCTGGGCTTATGGCCTGAAGATACAGTACGCGTCCAATCTCAGCATAAAGCAGAATATGAGAGAGTTTTAGCCGAGTTGCGCGGCCGTGGTCTGCTTTATCCCTGTTGGTGTTCCAGAAGTGACGTTGCTGAAAACGCAACGGAAAAAGCTCCTGATGGAAGCTGGGTCTATAACGGAAAATGCCGTCATCTGTCTGACGTCGCGGGGTCTCTTATAGCGCCTCAATGGCGGTTAGATATGCAGAAGGCACTGGATTGTCTTGGTGAGGAACCTGGCTGGACAGAAATAGGACACGCAGCCGGAGCAGGACACCATAAAGGAAATGCCGCTTCCTTTGGCGATATCGTGCTGGCGCGCCGGGATACAGGATTATCGTACCATCTCTGTGTAACGCATGACGATGCGCTGCAAGGTGTGACATGCGTGACAAGAGGGATGGATATTGAACCCTTAACCGGCATCCACCGCGTTTTACAGAAATTGATGAGCTGGCCTGAACCAGTTTATGCCCATCATTGCCTCGTAATGGATGGGCAGAACGGAAAAAAGCTTTCCAAACGTGATGGAGCAGCAGGCGTCCATGGTCTGAGGCAATCAGGATGGTCGGCCGTTCAGATTATGGCGCACCCGCTCGTTCAGAAAGCTCTTTCCAGTTCGCTGGCTTGATAGACTCTATGCGGGTGGGTAAGAGTGAGGGTAGGTGATGTTTCTTGATGGCCCCGGTGGTTGAGGATTGCCTCTTATCCCGCAGCCAGTCAATAGGAGCGGAACGATAAAAGCGCCTAAAAACAGTAAGTGACTGAACTTCATAACATCATCCTTCAGGGTTGTTTTTGTGCTGGCTGAGGGCAAAAATCCATTTTTCGGCTTGAAGTTTTACATTTTGCGGGGCGGTTCCCCCTTCGCTGACGCGTGAAGCGAGCGATGAATCCACGCTCAGAACTGAGTAGATCTCCTGAGTAATTCCAGGTTCTACAGCCTGCATTTCAGGTAATGTCAGCTCAGAAAGGTCACACTGTTTTTTCTCTGCGATGCTGACCAGTGTTCCTGTAATATGGTGTGCTGTGCGGAACGGGACACGTAAAACACGTACCAGCCAGTCAGCAAGGTCAGTCGCGGTTGAAAAACCAGCCCCAGCAAGCTCTCTCATACGTTTTTCATTGGGTTTGAGATCGCGGATCATACCTTCCATGGCGGCAAGAGACAGGGTAATGGCGCGGGTCGCATCAAAGACAGGCTCCTTATCTTCCTGCGTGTCCTTGGCATAGGCGAGGGGGAGCCCCTTCATTACGGTTAGCAGACCGATAAAGTCTCCCATAATCCGGCCAATTTTCGCTCTAACCAGTTCAGCAGCATCCGGGTTGCGTTTTTGCGGCATAATGGATGAGCCAGTGGTGAAACTGTCTGACAGGCTGATAAAATTGAAAGCAGCCGACGTCCATTGCACAATTTCTTCGGCCAGGCGAGAAAGATGCATGGCTTCAATAGAGAGCGCTGACAGATAATCCAGCGCAAAATCACGATCTGACACGGCATCGAGAGAGTTGGCAGTCGGACGGTCAAACCCCAGACTTTGCGCTGTCATCTGCCGGTCGATGGGGAAAGACGTTCCTGCAAGAGCGGCAGATCCCAGAGGGCATTCATTAAGCCTTTTGCGCCCGTCTTTCAGACGGGATACGTCACGTGCGAGCATTTCGACATAGGCCAGAAGGTGATGACCGAATGTGACAGGCTGGGCAACCTGTAGATGCGTAAAGCCAGGCATCGGCACAGCGTGATAGGTGAGGGCCTGACGTGCCAGTGTGAGCATCAGATTTTCTGTCTGGGCGATAATGTCATCAGTGGCCTGACGGACCCAGAGGCGGAAATCTGTTGCAACCTGATCATTGCGGGACCGTGCTGTATGAAGGCGCTTGCCGGCTTCACCAATTTTTTCGGCCAGTCGGGCTTCGATATTCATATGAATATCTTCGAGCGCATCAGAAAACTCAAATCGTCCAGCCTCAATATCCTGAGCAATTTCATTCAGGCCCTGGCGAATCTGCTCTTCTTCCTGTTCTGTTAAAAGCCCGACTTTGCAGAGCATGGCAGCATGAGCGAGCGAGCCCTGAATATCCTGGCGCCATAATTGCCGGTCAAAACCGATTGAGGCATTGATTTCGCCCATAATCGCAGCAGGACCGCCCGAAAATCTTCCTCCCCATTGGGCATTTTTTGAAGAAGAAGCGATATTATTTTCAGTTTTTTTATGCGTCATGGTGCCCGATAATACTGACAGAAAAGAACAGATAGTGGTTATAATAGCGCCAGATTGAGTGAGTGGCCAAGTGATGATGACATATTTCAACCAGATAAAGGCGAAGTTCGGTCACTGAAGGGAACATTCTGAAAGGGAAGAAAAGTGAGTTTTTTGAGCGATCAGGATCCGGCTCCTTTTGTGAAAAAACAAAGTTCCTCTGAAAGTGTTTTTATTCTCGTCAGTGACCATGCCGGGCGCCACGTTCCGCAAAAATTGGGCACTATGGGTGTGAGCGAGGAAGACTGGAACCGTCACATTGCCAGTGACCTGGGCATAAAAGAAGTGGGTCATCGTCTCCATGACCTTTTGGGCGCCCCCTTGATTGAGCAGGTTTATTCCAGACTGGTGATTGATTGTAACCGTTCTCCGGGACATCCAACTTCCATACCATCAGTGAGTGACCACACGGTGGTGGAAGCCAATCAGTCGCTTTCACCTGAGGAACGACGAATACGAGAAGAGGCTATTCTGCATCCCTATCATGCTGTGATTGAAGAAGCGCTTGAGCAGAGGAGCCACAAAGAAACGGTTCTGGTATCGCTTCATAGTTTTACGCCTGTCATGAACGGTGTCCGCAGGCCGTGGCATGTTGGACTTCTGCATGATCATGACTCGTTAAGCGCTGAGATCATGATAGAATTGATGCGGAAAGAAGGGTTATGTGTAGGTGATAACGAACCCTATGTTCTGAGCACTATCAATGATTATACGGTCCCTTACCATGCGGCGGAACGGGCTATGCCGGCTCTTGAAATAGAAATCAGGCAGGATCTTATTGCTGATTGTGAAGGTCAGAAAGAATGGGCAGAGCGTCTTGCGCGCTTATTGCCTCTTTATTGGGATGAAAGACAAAAAAGGAAGAATGCTGAATGAATGGAAAGACACAATTAGCGGGCGTGACAGGATGGCCCGTTGCTCATTCGCGTTCTCCTTTAATTCATAATTACTGGTGTGAGAAATATGGGCTGAATGCAGCCTATGTGCCGTTGCCTGTTGCCCCAGGGGAGGTTGAAACTGCTTTGAGAGGTTTGGCTGCCGCTGGCTTTAAAGGCGTGAATGTGACGATCCCCCATAAGGAAGCGGCTTTTTCTCTCTGTGATGAACTGACTCTGACAGCACAACGCGCAGGGGCCGCTAATACGCTTTTATTTGAAAATGGGCGTATCATCGGGGATTGCACGGACGGCACAGGATTTTGTGAAAATGTTCTGGCTCATACGGGCCGTCTTGAAGGAACCGCTCTTGTTCTCGGGGCTGGGGGCGCCGCACGGGCAGTGATTGCGTCCCTGTTGGACAGAGGATTGAAGGTACTTATCACGAATCGTTCCCGTGAGAGGGCTGAAGGGTTGGTTAAAGCCTTACAGGGCGGGCACGTTATTGAGTGGGATGAATGGCCTTCTCATCTTGCTGGGGCGTCACTTCTGGTCAATGCAACCTCTTTGGGTATGCATGGTGCTGCGTCACTTGAGTGGGATCAATGCCTTGCAAAGGCGTCACCAGAACTCTGTGTTGCCGATATTGTTTATACACCGAGGGAGACACCTCTGATTCTTGCCGCACAAAAGAAAGGTCTGAAGACTGTCGACGGTCTGGGTATGCTGGTCTGCCAGGCGGTTGAAGGTTTTCGTCTCTGGTTTGGTGTAAAACCTGAAATGGATGAAATACTGATTCAGCGTCTTGTCGATGATTTAAATCAGAAATCGTAAGGATTTTCCCGGTAATGCAGGTGATCGGTCTTACAGGGGGGATGGCTGCGGGAAAAAGCACCGTTGCGGATTTTTTCCGTCAGTTTCATATTCCGGTGTTCGATGCTGATCTTTGTGTGAAATCACTTCAGGCCCCTTACGGGAAGGCGCTTCCTTTACTGGCAAAACAGTTTCCCGCAGTTGTGCAGGATCATTGCCTTGACCGGGGTCTGTTGCGAAAACATCTTCTTGATCATCCAGAGGATTTAAAAAAGCTCGAGGCCATCATGCACCCTCTGGTCCGGCGCGAAAGAGAGGCTTTTATCCGGTCGTGCCGGCGGCAGGGGCGGAAATTCTGCGTCATTGATGTCCCTCTTTTATGGGAGAGCGGGTCTGACAAGGAATGTGACAGAATTATCGTTGTATCAGCTCCTTTGAGAGTGCGTCTTGAACGTTTGCAAAGGCGTTTTGAGAAAGAAAAGAAAATGTCTGTCAAAGAAGCACGTCATTTTATGAAACGACAACTTCCTGAAGCGATTAAACGTAACCGGGCTGATAAGATCATCCAGACAGGTTTCTCCCGCGGCCGGGCGTTGCGCCAGACCGTGTCTTTGATAAAAGAACTGCATAATCCTCATTTTCGCCGCACTGAAAAGGTTTAAGAGACTCATGGTCCGTTCCATACTTTTTGATACAGAAACGACTGGTCTTGATCCTGAAACAGGCGACCGGGTTATTGAGATTGCCGCTCTGGAGCTTGAGAATGATCTGCGCACAGGGAAATATTTTCATGTTCTGATTGATCCTGAACGTGATATCCCGCCAGAAGCGACCAAAGTTCATGGTTTTACGCGGGAAGACCTTTTGGGAAAGCCGAAATTCGCTGAGATTGCTGACGAATTTCTGGCTTTTATCGCTGATGATAAAATGATCGCCCATAATGCAAAGTTTGACTTTGGCTTTATTAATGCCGAGCTTAAACGATGTGGCAGGCAGATTCTGGATTATCAAAGTCGTGCGGTTGATACGGTTATCATGGCGCGCAGAAAATATCCCGGGATGCCGGCAAGCCTTGATGCGTTATGCCGCCGGTTCGGGATCGATCTTTCTGAGCGCGGTACCCATAATGCCTTGCTCGACTGCCGTCTTTTATCTGATGTCTATATAGAACTTATCGGCGGTCGCCAGAGAGGACTGGGCCTTGCAGGGATGGAGCGGCAGGAAAGTGGCGCCAGTCGCCTGACCATCAAACGCCAGAGTTACGACCGCGTGCCTCGCCCCATGGCAGAGCCGGATGAGGAGACGCTGGTCCGCCATAGCGAATTTCTCAAAACCGTTACGGATCCACTTTGGGCCAGAGAAGGGTGAAAATACTTTTCATCACGTCCCATAGGCTGGGAGATGTTGTCATTTCCACAGCGCTACTGTCATCCTTGCTTGAACGTTTCCCTTCAGCTCATTTTACGATCGTCTGTGGTTCACAAAATACGACGCTTTTTGAAAATTTCCCACGTTGTGAACGTCTGATCGGCATGGATAAGCAAAAATATAATCTTCATTGGATCAGGCTGTGGAGACGGATCGTTTTTCATAACTGGTTCATGGTTGTCGATCTTCGTTCTTCTATCATCAGCTGCGCTTTATGGAGTCGCAAGCGCTATGGTGTCAAAGGTGGACGCAGACCGGGATTGAAAATTCTTCAGCAGGCTCACTCACTTGGGTTTCAAAAAGCCTCTCTGCCTCGCGTATGGCTGAAGAAAGAGACCATGGAAAAAGCACGTGGTTTCTTCCCTGCCGGGGAAAAATGGCTTGCTCTGGCGCCGACAGCCGGGACTGCCTATAAAATGTGGCCTGCTGAAAATTTCATAAAAATCGGGCGCCTTTTTCTGGAACAAGGCTATAAAATCCTCGTGCTTTATGGTGCTGGAGAAACTGAGCGGAATGGCGCATTGCCCCTTCTGAAACAGTTGCCGTGCCATGATTATGGGGGAGGGCGGGCGCTGTCTGACGTTGCGGCGTCTCTTGCCTGCTGTTCTCTCTTTATCGGTAATGATTCGGGTCTGATGCATTTATCCGGCGCTGTCGGAACGCCGACACTCGGATTGTTCGGCCCCAGTAGAGCTTCACAATATGCGCCATCAGGTGTCTCAGCCATGGCTCTTTCGGCCCCAGGGGAAGAGGGCAAAGGAATTATGAGCCATATTGGTGTTGATGAGGTTTTTGGCTCAGCCCGGCTTCTGTTAAAACAATTTTATGAAAAAACCACGTCCTTTCCGGTTGAAGGGCAGGCCCTCTTGAATGAAGGAGAACCGCATTATGCATTATGATCTGATCCTGCGTCACGGGACGTGTGTATTCCCGTGGGGAGAGGTGAAAGCCGATATTGGTGTCAAAGGCCAGCGTATTGCCTCTCTGAATGTGGGCGTTGCCGATGAGGCCGATCAGGTGATTGATGCGTCTCATCTCCATATTCTGCCAGGTCTTATGGATGCGCAGGTCCATTTTCGTGATCCGGGCAAGCCCGATGTTGAAACTATTGAAACCGGGACACGCGCTGCTGCCCTTGGTGGTCTGGCCAGTGTGATGGATATGCCCAATACCAATCCGGCTGTGACAGATTCCGTCATGCTGGAATGGAAGCGCAATCATATTAATCAGGTCGCCAATATTGATGTGGGGATCTATGTCGGGGCCACGCGTGAAAATGCGCCTTATCTTGCAGAGCTTGAGGAGGAAGCAGGCGTTTGTGCCGTAAAGGTTTTCGCAGGGTCATCGACCGGTTCTCTCATGGTTGAAAGTGATGAGGGGATCGAGGCTGTGCTTCGTTCCGGTCACCGTCGTGTCGCTTTCCATGCGGAGGACGAATATCGCCTCAGAGAAAGAAAGCCGCTTTTTCAGAAAGGTCAGCCTTACGCCATGCATGCTGAATGGCGTGACGTGGAATGTGCCTTGCGTGCGACAAAACGTATTGTAACGTTGGCGCATAAAACGGGGCGCCCTGTCCATATTCTCCATGTTTCAACGGCAGAGGAGCTGGAATTTCTGGCAGGCCAGCGTGACGTTGCCTCAGTAGAGCTACTGGCCAATCATCTGACACTGGTCGGGCCGGAATGTTATGAACGGCTTGGTGGGCTTGCTGTCATGAACCCGCCTATTCGTGACGAGCGTCATCATCAGGCTTTGTGGGCCGCTTTACGTGAAGGGCGGGTGGATGTGGTCTCCTCTGACCATGCGCCTCATCCATTGGCGGCGAAAAAACTGCCCTGGCTGGAATGTCCATCAGGCATGACCGGTGTGCAGACGATTGTTCCACTGATGTTAAACCACGTAAATGCCGGGCGCCTGTCGCTTTCCCATCTGGTCGACGTCATGGCCGCAGGGCCTGCCCGTATTTATGGGATTTCGACTAAAGGGCGGCTGGCCGTTGGTTATGATGCCGATTTTACGCTGGTCGATCTTAAAAAAGAACGGACCATCACCAATGACTGGATCGTCTCTCCTGTCGGGTGGACACCTTATGACGGTGTTTCAGTGAAAGGATGGCCAGTGGGGACAATCGTCCGCGGTCATGTGGTCATGCGTGATGATGAAATCGTGTCCGCCAATCAGGGAAAAACGATGTCGTTTCTGCCCTGATTCTGAAAGGAAAAAACTCAGGGGAGCTCTCTTCCTTCCAGAAAGCCGTGCATAAGGTAATGAGAGAGAGGGCCCGCCCCATAAACATGCGTATCGGGGTGCCTCGCAAGATAACGTTGGGCATCCCACAGGCGGATAGTGTCGGCAGTACGAATCATGACACCGCTCCCTTCAAAATAGAGCTGAACGTCCTTGTCATAAATATGCCGATACTCTTCCTCATCCAACAGAAGGGAGCGGACCAGATGCCCTCCCGGCCGGGAGAGGCGTTCATGTTCACGTAATTTTTCTTCATCTGTCACATCGTCAAGTTCAAGGCTCAGTTTGGCACGACAGGTGGCCTGCATTTCCTCATAAGGGCGGTTGTGAAAATGAAGATAGGTGAATTTTGTAGGGGCCTGGCCTGCAACTTCCATAGAGGCGGGAAAATGATGCCCGTCATCAATGACAGCACCGCATCTGGACGGGACAAAGCCTTTCGGAAAAAGCCTGTTGGGAGAGAACCATCCTGGCTGCAAAGGCACATTAAAAAGAGAGGGGGTGATTAAAAAACCGCTGCGCTGTCCTCTTAACCGGTCAAATTCAGCCAGGATTTTTTTCTTGTCGATTGAAAGGCCGGATGGCGTAAAAACTGCCAGGAGCTCATCGCAATCAACAGGGAGAGCAAAATCATAGTCACTATCCTTATCAAGTGAACTGATCAGGTTGGTAAAGTGACGGCCTTTATGCTGGAAATCTTCGGCTTTGGTGAAATTTCGTTCAATGAGGGCCCCTCTATATTCCGCCTCATTGAGCAAGGACAGGCTATATGGGTCAGTGGAGCCATTATCGAGGATGATAAGGTTATGCGTGCCAAAAATGTGGCTATAGTGGGCAAGCCAACGGGCCAGAAAGGGGCCCTCGTTTTTTTGCATCATTAGAATTTTAACCACTGGCATTGTCATAAAACCTGTTTTTATCAATGAAATTGCTTTCAGGTTGTTTGCTGAAAGCAAATTGTCACGTATGCTTGCATCAATTTGACAGATGATCCAGCGGGAAAGCAGTGTGACTGACGATTTTATTCAGGAAATGCAGGAAGAACAGCGTAGAGAACGCCTAGTACAGGCCGCACGCCGTTTTGGTATTGTTGCTGTTGTATTTGTTATCCTTATATTTGCCGGTGGCGGCGTTTGGTTCTGGCACCATCACAGCGTGATAAAAGCGGAAGAAAAAGCGTCTGTACGCTATTTTGAGGCTCTTCGTCTGGTTTCCCCTCCATCAGGAGAGGCTGATTCCGCTGGTCCGTCACACAGAAAGCAGGCAGAAGCTCTTTTTGAAGAACTTGCCGATAAAGCTCCTGATGGGATCAAGGCTTATGCCATGATGAGACTGGCTGATCTCAAAAAAGAGGATGGTGATGATAAAACCGCTCTGTCTCTTTGGGCAAAGGTCGAATCAGATAAAAATGCGGAATCCGTTTTAAAGGATATGGCTCTTTATCTTTCCCTGAATGCCCAGATGGGAAAGAAACCTAACTCTGAACTGAGAAAAGGCTATGAGTCACTCATAAAAAAAGGGGGAGGTTTTGCCTCTCTGGCCCGAGAAGGGATCGTAGCTCTTGACCTGGGGCCTGATAATACGGCAGATCAGCGCAAGGAAGCGAAAAGATTATTGATTGAAATTCAGACTTCAGCTGATACCAGTGATGCTCTGCGCCAGAGGGCCGGGTTGCTCTTGAGGACTTTGGGGGATGTCAAATGATGCTGCGTGATTTTTTCCATCGAACTGTTACTGATACGTCTCCTGTCATCAAAGGAGAGCCAGATAGAAAAGCGTCTCTTTTCAGTCGGCGCAATCTTCTGAAAATGGCGTGCTCTGCGGGTGCTATAACGGGGCTTGGCGGGTGTGACCTCTTCAGCAGTGATGAGAAAAAAACGAGAGCAATCGGCCATCGTCTGGATGTGCTTTCAACAGGGGCAGGGCTGAGCGTTGCCCATAATGAGCAAAGCGCCTTTACCTTACCACCCGTTGAGGACGTGCATGAATGGACCATGGACGGTCGGGATACCTCTCATAAGGCTGTGAATGCCCGTTGGGATGCCGCAACAAAACCGGAGTGGAAACGCTCGGTCGGGCCTGAGGTCAACCCTGTCAGCTTTTTGTCCATGGTGCTCTTTTTCCCCAATAACCGTGGGGCCTTGCAGTCGCCTCCTGTAATCGGTAATGGCCGGATATTTGTGGTTGACGCACAAGGTGCCGTGCATGCTTTCTCATGGCCTGGCAGGCATCCTCTCTGGACGCGCCAACCAGCCAAACACACACGCTCAACCAATCTCGGCGGGGGGCTCGCTCTGGTTGGGGATACGCTTTACGTCGTTGATGGCGTCGCGCAGGCATTAGCTCTTGACGTCGCCACAGGTCACATAAAATGGAGCGTTTCGACGACAACACCTGGCCGTTCTGCCCCTGTTGTGCAGGACGGGCTAATGGTTTTCATCACCATTGACCAGCGTCTTTATGCCCTGGAGGCCAAAACCGGTCGTCAGGTCTGGACCTATCAGGCAACAGACGTCAATACAGGGCTGTTCGGCGTTGCGACACCTGCTTTTGTCGATGGTGTTGTGCTTGCAGGTTTCGGCAGCGGCGAGCTCGTTGCCTTGCGTGCAACCTCTGGTGAGCTGGTCTGGAGCGACAGTCTGGGGGGCGGCAATGGCCGTGGTGGTATACTGGATTTTGCCTGCATTCGCGGAGCTCCGGTAATTGTAGACGGTACGGCTTATGCAGCCTCCATGTCCCAGGTGCTGGTGGCCATTGATTTGAGGTCTGGCCGGCGTCTCTGGGAGCGTGAAGTAAGCAGCCAGAATCCTCTGTCCGTCTGTGGTGATTGGCTGTTTGTCTTATCACTTGATCAACAACTGGCCTGCCTTGACCGGATTTCAGGCCAGGTACGCTGGATCACACAGCTTCGTCGTTTTCAACATCAGAAAAAGCAGAAAGGTCAAATTGAGTGGGTAGGGCCTTTGCTCGTTAATAATAAGCTTGTTTGTTTCTCGTCTGTACCGAAAGAAGGTATGGTCGTGGTTGATGCTGCAACGGGTAAGATAGAGCAGGTAAAAGATATTTCTGCTTCCTGTCAGGTGCAGCCTATTGTTTGTGATGGAAAAGTACTGACATTAAGTCAGGATGGTGTATTACGCGCCTATGGCTGAAGAAATTAAACGGGCGACAAAACGCCCGGTCGTTGTGATTGCAGGGCGCCCTAATGTTGGTAAGTCCACTTTATTTAATCGTCTGGTAGGCAGGCGCCAGGCGATCGTCTCGGATGAACCGGGCGTTACGCGTGACCGTAAGGAAGGTGATGCCCTTTTGCGCGGACGCCTGGTCCGCCTGATTGATACAGCCGGGCTTGAAGAAGCGGCACCGGAGACGTTGTTCGGGCGGATGCGCTCTTCATCCGAGCAAGGGGTTGCCCAGGCTGATCTCGTTGTTTTCTGTATTGATGCCCGGGCGGGAATTACGCCTGTTGATGCTCATTTTGCCAGCTGGTTGAGAAAACAGAACCGCCCGGTATTGCTTGTTGCCAATAAGGCTGAAGGTAAAGCCGGGACGGAAGCAGCTCTTGAAGCCTATTCTCTGGGTCTTGGAACACCTCTGGCACTCTCTGCCGAGCATGGTGAGGGAATCGCCGATCTCATGAGTGAGATTGTTGAGCGTCTGCCCCCGCCAGAAGAGGAAGAGCCTGAAGAGGATAAACCTCTGCGGATTGCCATTGTGGGACGGCCTAATGCGGGTAAGTCCACCTTGCTCAACAGCCTTCTTGGTGAAGAACGCATGATTACAGGGCCCGAAGCAGGGCTCACGCGCGATTCTGTGAGTGTCTTTATTGAAGATGAGCACGGCAGGATTGAAGTTGTTGATACAGCAGGAATGAGAAAAAGAGCCCGTGTTGATCAGGGGCTCGAGCGGATGTCTGTTTCAGCCTCGATTGAGGCATTGAAAATGGCGGAAGTCGTCGTTCTTGTTCTTGATGCAACCAGAGGGGTTGATGAGCAGGACCTGCAGATTGCACGATTAATTGAACGTGAAGGTCGTGCTTGTATACTAGCTCTTAACAAGTGGGATGCGATAGAGGATCGTAAGAAGACACGCACCGTCATTATGGACAGGATTGAGTCTTCTCTTGCGCAAATGCGTGGAATCACAGTTGTAACTTTCTCTGCCTTGACAGGAGAGGGCCTCTCCCGCCTGATTCCTGCTGTCAGACAGGCTAGTGAAGTGTGGAATGCCCGTGTTGGCACAAGCGATTTAAACCGTTGGTTTGAGGAGGCTCTTGAGCGGCACCAACCCCCATTGGTTGATGGAAGGCGATTAAAGTTACGCTATATCACTCAGGTCAAATCCCGTCCGCCGACCTTTGTTATTTTCGGCACGAGAGTTGAGCAGCTGCCTGAAGGATATAAACGCTATCTGGTGAATGGGATCAGAGAAGTTTTCCATCTGCCGGGTGTGCCTATAAGGCTGCAACTGAGAGGAACGCGCAATCCATATTCGACCCAGGACAAGAAATAAGATTTCAGACGAAATTTTATAGATCTGGTTGGTTAGCCCGTATGAAGTCAATTGCCTGAACTTCATAACCACGTGCCTTGGGAGATAAATTATGGTGGGTACGCAAAAGATGTCTCTTCCTCAAGGGGAAGGGACGTCATCAAGCGGAAAAGGACGCGGTATCGCTCTGGCTTTGATCGCCGGTATGGCCGGATTGATGTTCGGTCTCGATACAGGGGTTATTGCAGGCGCCCTTCCTTTTATCGCTAAATATTTTCATGCCGGAGATGCCAGTCAGGGATGGATTGTGAGCACGATGATGGCGGGAGCCGTTATCGGGTCGGCCACTGCTGGGAAAATATCGCTGCAATTTGGGCGCACAGGCGCAATGTTCCTCGCAGCGATCCTCTTTGTGATTGGCACAATTTTATGTGCTCTGGCGCCTATTGTAACGGTTATGTACGTTGGTCGTATATTTCTGGGGCTTGCTGTCGGAATAGCTGCTTTCGCAGCGCCTCTCTATATTTCAGAAATTACGATTGAGTCTGCGCGCGGCGCCATGATTGCTTTCTATCAGTTAATGGTGACGGTAGGGATTTTCCTGGCTTTTGTCTCAGATGGCATTTTATCAAAAGGGGGCCATTGGCGCTGGATGCTGGGGATTATGGTAGTCCCGGCCATTCTTTTTATGGTGTCTGTCCGTCTTTTGCCTCAAAGTCCGCGTTGGCTGGTCATGAAGGGGCAAAGTGAAAGAGCGCGTAAAGTCTTATACATGCTGCGTTCTGATAAAGAGCTTGCCGATGAAGAGCTGAAGGGGATTCAGTCCCGCCTGGAAAAAAATCACGAACCAGGACTTACCTTATTTCGCGATAACAGGAATTTTCGCCGGTCTGTTGCTCTTGGTTTGATGTTGCAGATTTTTCAGCAATTAACAGGGATTAATGCCCTGCTTTATTACGCTCCCCGCGTGTTCCAGGCAGCTCATTTTGGTACCTATGCAGCCGTTTGGGCAACGTCGCTTGTAGGGTTGGTCAATATGCTTTCTACAGGTGTTGCGATTATCTATTCAGATCGCTGGGGAAGAAAGCCACTCCTGATTACAAGCTGTGTCATCATGGTTGTTTCTCTTCTTGGTGCTGCTGCCATTCTGGGTAGTGGAACAGACAGCGTGGTTCTGGAGAGCATTCTGTGCGGCCTTATTTTATTCTTTGTGGCAGGGTTCGCGATCGGGGCTGGCCCACTGGTCTGGACCTTATGTTCGGAGGTCCAGCCAACCAGTGGCCGTGATTTCGGCATTGCCTGTTCTACATTGATGAACTGGGCTGCCAACATGGTTATTTCAGCTATTTTCCCCATAGTAATGGGAAAAATTGGCGGAAGCATGACCTTTGTTATTTTTGCCCTCTGTAATGGTGTTTTTATTTTATTTACGATCTTCTATGTGCCTGAGACAAAGGGCGTCACTTTGGAGAAGATTGAGAGCAATCTATACGCAGGCAAAGCACTGCGTCATCTAGGAGACTGAAATACATATGCAGGCAGAAAAGGCCGATGATCTTCAGGAGGAATACGACCCCCTCCGACATGCCGGGCTTTATGGAGCGCGGCGTTTTAAGGCTATGTCAGCCGTTCTGCTTGCTCTTTTGCTTTCAGTTCTTGATTACGCAATTGCCAATGTTGCCTTGCCGACGATCGCCAGTGACCTCCATTCGGATCCCTCACGGGCGATCTGGGTTGTCAATGCCTACCAGCTTGCCAGTCTTTCATTTGTGCTCCCCCTGGCAGCTATTGGTGCGCGGATTGGTTTCGGGCGCATGTACCAGTTCGGGATAGCGCTTTTCATCGTTGCTTCGGTTTTTTGTGCCCTGTCGCAGAACATGCTGGAGCTTGCTCTTTCCCGTGCCCTTCAAGGGGTAGGGGGATCCTGCATTATGAGCGTTAATATCGCTCTGGTGCGCTTTATTTATCCGCATAAATATCTGGGAAAAGGGATCGCGCTGAACGGCTTTTTTGTCGGGCTTGGCGTGAGTATTGGGCCGACCATCGGGTCTTTTATTCTCAGTGTCGCCTCATGGAACTGGATTTTCTGGATCAATCTGCCTCTTGGAGCTGTTGCCTTATTTCTGTCCTGGCTGGAACTGCCGAAAACACCGCGTAGTCAGGTAAAAATTGATTATCAGGGCTCGTTATTGACGGTTCTCTCTTTCGCGACCCTGGGGGTGGGGATTGACGGGCTCATGCATGAGGATTTTGCCCTGGGCACGTCCTTAACCTGTTTAAGTGTGATCAGCTGGTACTGTCTGATAAAATGGCAGAAAAATCGTGAAGAACCCATCGTTCCTCTGGATATCCTGAAAAGACGTCCTTTTTTCATTGCCTGTTTTGTCAGTTATTGTGGTTTTATCGCCTCTAATCTTTATATTGTGGCGATGCCTTTTACATTGGCAGACGCATTTCATAAAAATCCTGCGACTGTTGGTCTTCTGATCGCGCCATGGGCTGTCGGAACGGCCTCCATGTCTTATGTGATCGGGCATTTTTCAGATCGTTTTTCGGCGTCTTTCCTGTCTTCCCTGGGGCTCTTGATTACGGCGATAGGCTTTGTCCTTTTATGGGCTCTTCCGCTGGATGCCTCCAACATGGATATCGCCTGGCGGACCTTATTGGCTGGATGGGGGTTTGGCATGTTCCAGCCTCCCAATAACCGTGCCATTATGGTGACGGCGCCAGTCGGGCGTGAAGGAAGTGCGAGTGGGATGCTTTCAGTTGCTCGCCTGGGAGGGCAGACCTCGGGTGCCTTGATTGTTGCGGGAATGTTTACAATTTTCCCTCATCCCGCCTTTATCTGCCTGGGCGCAGCAGCCCTTGTGGCTCTTTTCGGGGCAGGGCTGAGTGCCGGGCGTTCTCTGTTGCAGGGGCGCAGGGTTTCACTGTCCTAAGCGAGGCGCCCTAATATAAAGGCCAAAGCAAGCAATAAGCCGGCAGGTACATTCTGCCGGAAGGCCTTCAGGCAGGCAGGGGCATTATAGGGATCAAGGGTAACAGCCTGCCTTGTTAGCAGAATGGTTGCAGGAATAAATCCCAGATAAAATAAAGGGTGCAGTCCGGCACTACTGGCAGAAAGAAAGAAGAGAAACAGAGCCGTCCCGTAACATCCACCCACAAATGAGCGTGCTTTATGCTGCATTTTCAATGAGGTGGATTTAACCCCGATGCGGGCGTCATCTTCCATATCCTGAAAGCCATAAACCGTGTCGAAACCGAGCTGCCAGAGAATAACGCCGCCATAAAGTGTGAGGCCGACCGCATCGAGGCGCCCTTCACTGGCGGCGTAACCCATAGGGGCACCAAAGCCAAATGTGAATCCCATAACGAGTTGGGGCCACCAGGTCAGGCGTTTTGCAGTGGGATAAAAGGCGACAAGAAGCAGGGCAATCGGGGTCAGGAGCCAGCAGATTTCAGGAAGTGCCAGCAATATACAGAAACTGAGCATCAAAAGAATAATGAGCAGGGCTATCCCCTGTTTGACACTTAAAGCGCCACTGGCCAGCGGCCTATGAGCGGTACGGGCAACCTGGGCATCGATTTTGCGGTCCCATAAATCATTAACGACACATCCGGCAGACCGCATGAGAAGAGAGCCGAGAGCAAAGAGAAGAACATTAAAAACCCGGTCCCACAGAGTACTGTTCTGAGCCAGAAAAATCCCGAAAACGCCTGGCAGGAAAAGAAGCCATGTGCCTACAGGCCGGTCCAGCCTGGCAAGCAGGGCGTAAGAACGCCATGGTTCAGGAAGCTTGGCGATAAAGCCGTTCAGACGAATATCTGTATGTGGGGCCTGGGGAAGCATTGTTATTCCTTGACCGGATGAAGCAGAGAAGAACCTCTCTAACAGTTTAAAAGACATCTGGCACCTTGATAAGAGGTGGGCTAATCTTGAAGCCATGAATTATACAGATCCCCGTCTTTATCTCCCACCCGCCCAAGGCCTTTTTGCCCGGGGTGAGGAACTGCATCTTCTGCCACAACAGGCTCATTATCTGAGCAATGTGATGCGACGCAAGGTGGGGCAGACTGTTCGCCTCTTTAACGGGGTGGATGGCGAGTGGGGCGCTGAGCTTGTTGCAATCAAACGTGGCGAGGCTGTTGTTGCCTTGACGGACTTATTGCGTCCTCAGGAAGAAACACGTCCCCTGCACCTTATTTTCTCTCTTTTGAAAAGAGAGGCAACAGAGCTGGTCATTCGTATGGGGACAGAGCTGGGGGTGACGCATTTTCATCCTGTCATAACGGCTCGAACCAATCATCCCAGAATGAATGAGGAACGTTTGCTCCTGATAGCGCGAGAGGCGTCAGAGCAGTGTGAACGTCTCGATATTCCTGTCCTTCATGCAGCGACACCGCTTTCTGTATGCCTGGCGCATTGGCCGGAAGAAATCCCTTTGATCGCTGCCTTGGAAAGACAGCAGGAAGAGGAAGTATTTTCCGGGGCCAGTGGATTGGTTATCGGGCCTGAAGGAGGGTTCACGGCAGATGAAATGAGGCTGCTGAGACATCATAAGGCTGTGACGCCCGTTTCATTGGGGCCGCGTATTTTGCGAGCAGAGACAGCTATATGTGCAGGGCTTTCCCTTCTTAATTTTCATTAAGCCTCTTTGTGATAAGATGGCACAAAAACGTGAAAGCGTCCCTGTTGTGGCCTTGAAAAAAGTCCCATGCTAATCGAACTATAATAGTCTATAGTCCACGCGTTTTCATAAAAATTTTTCTGCAAATAAGGCCCTTTAATTTATGTCGAACCCTGGTCAGACCAATCAGACACCTCTTGAGAGTAAGGCGCAGCTTGTTGAAGTGTTCTCAAAAGGTTGTAAGCCCGCAGGGGAATGGAGGATCGGGACCGAGCATGAAAAATTCGGTTTTGTTTTTCCCGATGCAGCATCCGATAAACGCCCTGCTTTCAGCCCCCCTCCTTACAAGCCAGAAGGGATAGGGGATCTGCTGACGTCATTTGCCGTCATGGGGTGGGAGCCGATTTATGACCAGGGAAATATAATCGGCCTTACAGGCACGGGCGAGCATAAAGGGGCTTCACTGTCTCTGGAACCTGCCGGTCAGTTTGAACTTTCGGGAGCGCCACTCAAGACGTTGCATGAAACAAAAGAAGAGATGGACGCTCATTTTGTTCAGGCAAAACTGCCGGCGGCTTTATTGGGGCTGGGTTTCGCTCCGTTAGGCTTTCGCCCTCTCTGCACGCGTGAGGAAATGCCGTGGATGCCCAAAAGCCGTTACGCGATTATGCGCCGTTATATGCCGAAAGTAGGGACCAGAGGGTTGGATATGATGACCCGGACCTGCACAGTACAGGTCAATCTCGATTTTTCTGACGAACGTGATATGGCGCGTAAAATGCGCGTGTCACTAGCTTTGCAGCCGCTCGCAACCGCTCTTTTTGCAAACTCACCCTTTGTCGAGGGGAAGGCCAATGGCTGGCTTTCAAACAGGGCACGTGTCTGGCTGGATACGGATAATGACAGAAGTGGCCAGCCGCCGCTCTTTTTTGATGAAGATTTCGGCTTTGAAAAATATGTTGACTGGGTGTTGGACGTTCCCATGTATTTTGTCATGCGTTCCGGTCAGTATCACGATGTAGCGGGGTGTTCATTCCGCAAGTGGCTTGAAGGCGAAGACCAGGCTCCTTTAAGAGGATTAACCCCTTGCGTAGGGGATTTTGAGGATCATCTGACTACTGTTTTTCCTGATGTGCGTTTGAAACAGTTTCTGGAAATGAGAGGCGCTGATGCAGGGCGGCCTGATATGATGCTGGCGCAGTCAGCTTTCTGGGTTGGTCTTCTTTATGATCCTTCCATTTTGGCAGAAGCAGAAAAGCTCGTTAAAAAACATCCCTGGACAGTCTATCAGGATCTAAGGCCGGAAGTAGCCCATATAGGGCTTGATGCGGCCTTCCCCGGGGGACTGAAGAAACTTGCTCGTAGTGTTCTTTCACTGGCTGTTGAAGGATTGAAAGCCAGAGGATTGGGAGAGGAAATCTATCTTGATCCTCTCATGGAAATTTCCGAGGGGGCTCCCCTTCAGGCTCACTATTGGCTGGAACGTTATAAAACAGTGTGGAATGGTAATGTACGGCCGATTTTTGAAGAAGCCGCCGTTATCTAGAATATAGTGAAAGTTGTATCTATGTTGAAAGTTCTGGCGCTCGTTCTTGGCTTGTCCTCTGTGGCCGTGGCGGGCTCTGCCTATGCAGCGACGTTGTCTCATGCCCAGCAGGGATGGATTGACCGCATTGAGAAAAATCTGGCGGCAACGCATAGTTTTCAGGCCAGGTTTCAGCAGATTGCACCAGATGGCAAAGCAAGCACGGGCACTGTTTTTCTTAACAGGCCCGGGCGTGTGCGTTTCAATTATGATGCTCCAAGCACACTTTCACTCATCGCCAATGACGATAAGGTTGTCTATCAGGATCGCTCCATAGATCAGGTTACCACGCTGCCATTACAGCACACGCCTTTAGGGTTGCTGCTGCGCCCGGATCCCCGATTCTCAGGCGACGTAACCGTGACGTCTTTCCGCGAAGTAAATGGTGATATTCAGATCAGCGTCGTAAAAACGGCCTCGCCGCAGGAAGGGGAGCTGACGATGTTTTTTGCCCAGAAACCATTTGCCTTTCTGGGCTGGAATGTTCGTGATGCGCAGGGCGCTGTCACTCAGATCCGCCTTTCTGACGTCAAGACGAATATCGCGCTTGCGTCAGATCTCTTTACGCTGCCTAAAGCGGATTAAGCTTCTTTATTTCTGCGTCAGACTTAAAGCCTTTTTATAGACGACTTTACGGGGAAGGTTCGTGCTGCCCGCAATCAACGTCACAGCGTCTTTGAGGGAATGCGTCTTTAGCGCTTTTGCCAGAATTTGCTCCAGATCCTCTTCGGAGGTTTCTTCCTGTGGCGGGGGGGCCAGCAGAAGCGTTATCTCCCCTCTGGGAGCATGATCTCTGAAATGAGTGATGACGTCAGAGAGAGTGCCACGCACTATTTCTTCATAGAGTTTTGTCAGCTCTCTTCCTACCGAGACTTCCCGTTCCGGAGAAAAGACGTCTGCCAGCATTTCAAGGCTTTCAAGCAAGCGGTGGGGGGATTCATACCATGCAGCGGTTGCCTGAAGGCCTGCCTGTTCAGAAGCTTTCAGCGTGGCTAAATGCGTCCGGCGGTTTTCACCCCGTGGCATAAAGCCCATGAACAGAAATGGTGCTGGCGGGAAACCTGATAAAATCAGGGCTGTAACAGCTGCATTCGGGCCGGGAAGGGCCGTAACTTTTATGGATTCAGCGCGGGCTGCGCGCACCAGACGGTAGCCGGGATCTGAAAAAACGGGGGTTCCTGCGTCTGAAACAACAGCCAGAGTCTTCCCTTGCCTGAGTTCCGAAATAAAAAATGAAAGCTGTTCCTCTTCATTATGGTCATGCAAAGGAAAGAGTGTATTTGTGATACCATAATGGCGTAATATCTTGCTGGTGACTCTTGTATCCTCGCAGAGGAGCGCATCTGCCTGTTTCAGAGTCTCCAGCGCACGCAAGGTTATATCAGCCATGTTGCCGATAGGTGTTGCTACAAGAATAAGTTGCCCGCTAGAAGCGGTAATCGCATTGCCTTGGAGGGGCTTATATGATTCTTCAGACATTACTTTCCCCAATGAGTCGTCTTGCGCATTATTGCCGTCATCAGAGCGGCTTGTGCAAGAGCAAGAATGGCGCTTCGCTTGTAATGGCTGTTCTTGCCAGTGGCACGATGCTGGCTCTGTCGGCGTGTAGTTCCTATGATTCGGACTCCGATCTTTCTCCTCCCAGACCCTCAGTGGGCACGGTAGAGGGGCGGTCTCGTATCGGGCTTATTCTCCC
Organism: Aristophania sp. ESL1100; assembly: GCF_058511235.1. Taxonomy (NCBI): domain Bacteria; kingdom Pseudomonadati; phylum Pseudomonadota; class Alphaproteobacteria; order Acetobacterales; family Acetobacteraceae; genus Aristophania; species Aristophania sp. ESL1100. Next base: position 805,013 of record NZ_CP196394.1, read on the forward strand.
TTTGACAGGGTCTCAGGCCTCTATCGGGGTACGGTTGCGTGATGCAGCGCTTCTGGCTTTGCCAGCAGGGAAAGAGCCGGGTCTCGATATTTATGATGAAACAGCCAAAGGTGGCCCGGCAGAGGCCGCTGAAAAAGCGCTTAAGGCCGGTGATAAAATTGTACTGGGTCCCTTAACGTCCAGCTCTACTGAACGTGTTGCCGATGTCCTTCGACCAGCCGGTGTGCCGGAACTTGCTTTTACAAGTGATGACCAGCAGGCTCGTTCTACCGTATGGATTATGGGACTGACGCCTGATCAGCAGGTAAAGCGCCTGGTAAAGGCCGCACGGGACGAAGGTAGAAAGTCTTTTGCAGCGTTTCTTCCTGATAATGCTCTGGGGCATGCCATGGGAAATGCTCTGGTTTCATTCTGTCAGAAAAATGATCTTGAGCTTCCTAAAGTCGTCTATCATACCAGTGATGAAGCTTCCATCAATAAAGCCTTTTCCTTTTTACTTGGTCAGGCATCACTATCAGATCATCAGGATGAAAAGCAGGAATCGTCAGAACCATCAGCCATTGATCCTTTAGGTAATGATGAGGTTCCGCCTGCCAAAGATACACAAGCGCCTCCGGCGAATCAGACGAAACCTACCTTTGACACATTATTGCTGGCTGATACGGGGTTAGCTCTTGGTCATGTGATTCAGGCTCTTCAGGCACATCAGATTGCGGCCCCTCAGGTAAGAATTCTGGGCCCAATGCTGTGGAAGTCATTTGATGGTAAATTAGGTGCCTTGCAAGGGGCATGGTATCCAGCCTTTGATGACCGTCTGAGAGATCGATATATCCAGAAATACCAGGCTGTTTATCATACATCTCCATCGCCAGTGTCTGATTTTGCGTATGACGCAGCGGCTTTGGCAGGATCACTGGTGCGCAATAACCAGCTTGATAAAGAGAACCTCACTCGTTCTAACGGATTTTCTGGCCTGAATGGCACATTCTGGCTTAAAAATGACGGGCACGTTGAACGCTCTCTCGTCATTTATCAGATTCTGCCTGGAGGGGGGGCGCGTCGGATTATGCAAAAATAATTGCAAAAATCTGAAAGCAGTTTGGACAAATCATAACCGGCCTTTTTTAAAGAGGTCCGGTTTTTTTATGCCACTTACATTAATGAATCAGGGGCAGGACGGGTCTAACTTTATTTAAGGCTCTGTCCAGCGATGAGAAACGTCCTAATTCACAGCAATTAAGATGATCCGTCAAAACCCAGTCTTTGCCCACAGGCATGATGATATAAGCGGGCTCGGCACTTTCTCTGACCCAGATGGTAATCTGCTCTGTATGGGGGGAAAGGGGATCCACTGAGGCATCCAGTAAGCCCATAGAAAGCCCAGCTTCCAGCCATTGAGAAAGATAATCTTTATGGCGGGCTAAAATTTTCTGACGAAATGGAATGACATTGCTGATGTCTGTCTGAGAAACGAAATCAAATGAGGACGATTCGCATAAAACAGTTCTTGCCATCGTGAAATTCCTACGAAACTACAGTCAGAAACTTGATTCTCACTTATTGCAACACTGTTATGCTTATAACGCATAACATAAAATGCTTTCAATTGATTTTTTCGTTATGACGGTCTCTGTCCGTATAAAGTGTCTTATTCCACCTACGGTGAAACCAGAGCCATTGGGAGGGATGCTGCTCAATCCAGCTTTGGAGTGTGTCATTGAGCATTTGTGTGAGTGTGCTGACAGCCTCCTGCTGTGAAAGCGATTTTAATGAAGAGGATGGATCTAAAGGCGGGTCTACCTGAAGAACAAACCGTGTTGATTTTTCACGCCAGATATGACCGGTAATAATCAAGGCATTGTAACGAAGGGCCAGAGAAGCCGCGGCAGGGGCAGTCATGGCAGGGTAGTTGAAAAATGTTGTTTCAATCCCGTCATTCATTTTCTGATCACCAAGCACACCTAAATGCCCCCCAGAGGCAATGTGTCTCAGGGCTTGCCGAGCCCCTTTGGCGCCTTTGGGAAACATAGTAACCTTTTGTCCGACCGCTTTTTCCCGCAAGGAACGTAATGTCTGGTCGAGAAATGGATTATTGGGTTTACGATAAAAAGGCGAAAAGGGAAGGCCATATCGGGCCACGATTACAGGGAGCAATTCCCAGTTGCCTATATGCCCTGAAAAGAAAATAACAGGTCGGCCGCTCTGTCGTGCTTCATAAAGATACTCTTCTCCCATAATGCCACAGGCGACTTTAGAAGAAGCGTTCAGGGAAATATCACGGAGACGGGGAAATTCTGCAAAAGTGCGGCCTATATTATCCCAGGCGCCCTGAATGTTTTTTTTACGCCATTGGGTCGTGCAGTCAGGGAAGGCAATCTGCATATTGCGATCAGCAATTTTTGAGAGCCTCAAAGAGGGTCCTATAAGGCGGCACAAAGTACCACCCATCCATGAGGCGACTCTGAATGGCAGATGTGACAGAAAAAAAATGGCGAATTTGAGAAGGATATTTTGAAGGTAATAAAGGAAAAGCTTCACTTTTTATGACTAAATAACAGATCCAACCAATGATCAGCCATGGCTGGATCATCCCAATATAAATCTATTTTAACGGCTGTAACCTTTTTCATAAAGTCGGAAGGAAGCCTCACAGCATCTTTTTCTGTCGTAACCAAAGCTGTTCCCTCTATCTGTGCGAGAAGAGCCAGGTCTGAAAGTTCGGCACTGGAATAGGTATGATGATCGGGGAAAGGAACTGTATTAAGTAAAAACAAACCCGCCTTCCGAAGCATATCAAAGAATTTTTCAGGGCGCCCGATCCCTGCAAAAGCGATCAGCTGTTTTCCCTGAAGAGCCCTTATTTCCGGCCGTGGATAAAAAGAGAGCTGTGCAAGCGGAAAAGCCGGAGGCAGTTTTTCGGAAAGTTTATGCCTGTCCTGCCCGATAATGACAACGCCCTGGGCCCGTTGGATGGCATAATCAAATGTTTCCCGAAGTGGCCCAGCGGGGATCAGGCAATTATTCCCGACCCCATATTCCCCGTCAAAAACGACGAGAGAGAGATCTTTAAAGAGGGAGGGATCCTGAAAACCATCATCAAGGATGAGGCAATCCGCACCGTCCTCAATAGCGCTCAAAGCACAGGCAACACGGTCTTTCCCGCACCATGTTGGGGCAGAAACAGCCAGAAGAAGGGCTTCATCACCCACAGTCACAGCACTATCATGACGTAAATCAACCTTATGAGCCTCGTGAGGCTGGCCGCCATACCCTCTGGTTATAATGTGTGGAGAGTGCCCTTTTTCTTTAAGGCGATTGATAAAATCAAGGGTAAGAGGGGTTTTACCAGTGCCGCCGACTGTAATATTTCCGATACATAAAACCGGAACAGAGACGCGGGTGGAAGGCCTGGTTTGTCGTCTATGGTTCAAATATTGGGTAAAATAAGTAACTGGAGACAGGAAGCGCGCAGGCAAACGTACCGTTGAACCGCTCCAGAATTTCGGCTGACGTAACTTCTTCATTTCTCTTCGATTAACAGATGATTGTGTTTAAAATTTGTTCAGAAAGACAAAAAGAAACATTTCTCTTTTTAAAAAGGTTATCGGGGGGAGTGCTGGTGCGCTCAGTAATCCAGTTTGCGATCTCAGTTTCGCTCTTAAGCGTGGTCAAATGAGAACGTAATCGGTCGCAGGCTTCAGTCCAGTTGCTCATATAGGGCCCACAGGCAACTCTGCATCCAGCCTTGAGAGGTTCGAAAGGGTTATGTCCTCCGCCGGGCAGGCATAAAGATTTCCCGATAAAGGCAGACTGGGAAAGATTTAAAAACAGTCCCATTTCTCCCAATGTATCGATGATCCATAAGGGATCTGATAATGTCGGAACCTCATTGAGAGAGCGCCTTGGTGCCTTAAATCGGGTCGCAAGCATTTCCCCACGTTCTGGATGACGGGGAACAATGATTCCCAGAAGAGCCGGGACTTTCTGTCGCGCGATCCTTAAGGCAGAAATGATGATCTCTTCTTCTCCCTCATGAGTGGAAACAGCAATAAAAACAGGACGATCAGCAATTTTATTCCGTAAAATTTCAAGCTGGATGGGATCTGCATAGGGAGGAGGTGCATCCTCTTTCAGGTCGCCCACCGGAACAAGTGTTTGAACGCCAAGTCTCTGAAATTGGTTCCGGTCGTGAGAATCACGCGGCATGACCCAGCTAGCGGAAGAGAGAATGTTTTGAAAAAGCGTTTTGTAACGTGACCAGTTTTGAACCGTTTTATCGGACAGGCGGGCATTAACCAGCATAAAAGGGACGTTCTTGCGGCTACATTCTCTGACGATACCAGGCCAGACCTCACTTTCGATAAAGACGCTTCCACATGGTTTCCAGTTTTTCAGAAATAGAAAACGCCCCAAGGGAGTATCGTAAGGGAGGAAAGCGTGAATGAGGCGATGATTATAAGCAGGATGTTTACGCGCAATCTGTGCCCCGGTGACGGTCATGGTTGTCAGGAGAATTATGAGCGAGTCATCGCGTTCCAGCAGGGTGTCAATCAGAGGGAAGGCAGAAAGTGTCTCCCCGACACTGGCAGCATGAATCCATAATTTTTTATGGTTTGGAGGGAGGCGGGACAAAAAGTCCCGCTGGCAGGCTGAGAGCAGTCCGAAACGTTCTTTCAGGCGCCCAGGGATCTCTTTTCCTTTAGTCTTCCGCCAGAATCCATAAATGATAAGAGGCAGCGTTAGGCACCAGCCTGCCAGAGTCCAGAGAACGAAAAAAAAAGACCACTTCCGTCGTGGCGTTTGGGAGCGGGACATAAATCAGAAACGTTCGTTTTTCCTGAAAATGGACGTCATAAAGTCTTTTTAACGGCTCATCATGATCGTCATATCGCCATTTTCGAGCATATAACGTGTCACCCCGCCTAAAAGACGTTGCCTGAGGCGGGAGTGAGAATAGGCGCCCATACTTAACAGATCCGCACGGAGATCGTGAGCTGTTTTCAGGAGATTTTTACCGACATTGCGTTTGCCGCCTTCAATCGTTTCTGAGCGCGCTGTAATGCCATGCAGTTCAAGGTAAGCGAGCGCTTCTTTCACGTCAGGTCCAAGCCTCTGATAATCGGGGCTCGTGAGTAATGTGACTTTTTCAGCCTGTCGGGTCCAGGGGAGGACATTACGCAGGGCGAGCGCTGATTCAGCAGTGCCATTCCAGGCAATAGCAATATGCTGACCCACATGCGCCGGGGGCTTCGGGGGAGCGATTACGACTGGCTGACTGCCTTCATAGAGCATGGCATGGAGAATATCAGAAGCGTGTGAATCTTTGTTGGAAACAATAGGCGGGACCAGGATAATGTCAGCCAGGCGGGACTGCCACGTCAGAACGTCTTCAACCGTTCCTTCCATGAATTTCAAGGTAATCTGGGGGACGTTTGTCCCGCGGAGCGAAGGTAAGGCAGACCCTTGCTCTGAATCAGAGAGGTTGCGCCAAATGATCTTTCCTTCATTCTGAAGTTTATCAAGATAATGGCGTAACGTATCGAAATTGCGTTTAGACTGATTAATGGTCGCTTCGATCATATCAGCCATGGCAACGGTCGCCATGCCTTCGCCAGCTATGGCGGCGATCTCACCGGGGCGGTCGTTAAATAAGATACAGCTGATCCGGGCGCGGTAACGTTTTGCAAGGAGCAGCCCCGTTTCAAAGACACTTTCCAATGAATGGATCGACGTCAGGGGCAGAAGAATATTTCTGGTTTCCGAGTTCATGAAACGAGGCCTTTCCTGATGATTGCGTTACGGGTAGAGGCGTTCAACACTCCAGCTTCTTGCTTCGATCGTTCTGTCAGGGTGATCTTCAGCTTCCCACCGTGCACGGTCATGCAGGCGGTGCGGTTGCTCCTGCCAGAACTCAAATGCGTCAGGGATAACCCGGTAGCCAGACCAGTTCTGGGGGCGGGGAATGAGGTCCCCTTCTTTATAGCGTGCCTGCAAATCTGTCAGCTTCTGTTCAAGGAGTTCTCTTGTTTCCAACCTGTGAGACTGGTTGGAGGCAATGGCTCCCAGGCGGGATATGCGTGACCGGCTGGCAAAATAGGCATCAGCCTCCTCAGATGAGACCGATTCCACGCGCCCTTCAATGCGAATCTGCCGTCTGAGGCTTTTCCAGTGAAAAAGCAATGCGGCATAAGGGTTTTGCTCCAGCTCTTCACCTTTACGACTGTTTTTATTGGTATAAAAAATAAAACCGCGCCGGCTAACGCCTTTCAGAAGTACGATTCTGACAGAAGGACGCCCGTCCGGGGTGGCTGTCGCCACACTCATGGCATTCGGGTCATTTGGTTCGCTGGCGTCAGCTTCTCGCATCCAGGAGCTGAAAAGGTCAAAAGGATCAGCGCTGAGATCAAGAAGCATATGTTCCGGCAGAGCTGATATTTTCCCTTTAGACGGCTTTTTGAACATATGTGATCTCCTTAAGGCAGTAACTCCCAAAGAGTGAGGGAGGTGCATGAATATTGTTCTTTTCTGACTTTCAGATAAGATCATGCGTTTTTATGAGAACTTACTCTTGCCCGAGCGTAGGACTTATGCAAGCAGAAAAAGCAAAGAGTTGTAGTACTTAACACGATCAGGATTCAAATTATGACTGAAACAGAAGAGACCACCACTCAGACCCCTGCTGGCGGAACGCTTATGAAGGGTAAAAGAGGGGTCATTATGGGAGTCGCCAATAAAAGCTCGATCGCCTGGGCTATTGCGACGGCCTGTGCCGCTCAGGGCGCTGAAATCGCTTTCACTTATCAGGGAGAGGCTCTTGGCAAGCGTGTTCACCCGCTGGCTGAAAGTCTGGGATCAGATATGGTGATTGCCTGTGACGTCAGCGATGACAGCGCTATTGACGCAGCCTTTGACGAAATTGAGAAAAAATGGGGCAAAATTGACTTCGTCGTCCACGCTATTGGCTGGGCTGATAAACAGTTTTTGCGTGGCCGTTATGTTGATACGCCCCGTCAGGCCTTTCTTCAGGCACTCGATATCTCCTGCTATTCTTTCACAGCCGTCGCACGCCGTGCTTCAGCGATGATGAATCCGGGCGGCTCCATTCTGACACTGACCTATCTTGGTGCTGAGCGCGTCATGCCTCATTATAATGTCATGGGTGTTGCCAAAGCCGCTTTGGAAGCGTCTGTCCGTTATATGGCTGTGGATCTGGGCAAGGATAATATCCGCGTCAATGGCATTTCAGCTGGCCCGATCAAGACTCTGGCCGCTAATGGGATTGGTGATTTCCGCTATATTTTACGCTGGAACCAGTTGAATTCCCCGCTGGAGCGCAATGTGTCCCTGCAGGATGTTGGCGGAGCAGGGCTTTATATGCTGTCTGACCTGTCATCTGGTGTCACAGGTGAAATTCATCACGTTGATTGCGGGTATAATATCATCGGTATGAAAAATCCTGATGCGCCCGATATCACCCTGAATTCAGGAGAGTAATATCTATGTCGGAGAATAGTTTCGGGCGGCTTTTTCGCGTTACGACATGGGGGGAGAGTCACGGACCGGCCATTGGCTGTGTGATTGATGGCTGTCCCCCCCGCCTGAAACTCTCCGAAAGTGATATTCAGCCCTGGCTTGATAAACGCAAGCCAGGACAGTCAAAATACACCACCCAGAGACGCGAAGCTGACCAGGTCAGAATTCTCTCAGGTGTCTTTGAGGGGCAGACAACCGGGACACCGATCTCTCTTCTGATTGAGAATACGGATCAACGCTCAAAGGATTATGGAGATATTGCCCAGTCATACCGGCCAGGGCATGCCGATATCGCTTATGATCTGAAATATGGCATTCGTGATTATCGGGGGGGAGGGCGTTCTTCAGCGCGTGAAACAGCCATGCGTGTGGCTGCCGGTGCAGTAGCGCGCGTTGTTCTAAGAAAGCTTGTCGGACCGGAACTGACGATCAGAGGGGCCCTGACCGCGATCGGTGCTCATCCTATTGATCGTGAGAGATGGGACTGGGATGAAAGAGAAAAAAATCCCTTCTGGTGCCCGGATGCGCGATCAGTTGATGAGTGGGTGAAACAGCTTGATGCCATTCGCAAAGAAGGCTCATCTATCGGGGCTCTCGTTGAAGTTGTTGTCGAAAATGCGCCACCAGGGCTCGGTGCTCCGATTTATGGCAAGCTGGATGCCGAGATTGCCTCTGCCTTGATGGGGATTAACGGCGTCAAAGCTGTTGAAATTGGTGATGGCTTTGGCGTTGTCTCTCTTAAAGGGCAGGAAAATGCTGATCCTATCCGTCACGGAGCAAACCGTTTAAACCCGCATTTTCTCAGTAATCATGCGGGCGGTATCCTCGGGGGAATATCGACCGGGCAGCCTATTGTTGCACGGATGGCTGTAAAGCCAACCAGCTCCATTCTTGTCCCGGTTCCCAGTATCAATTCAGCAGGCGAAGATGTAGAGGTTATGACAAAAGGACGTCATGACCCCTGCATCGGCATACGGGCTGTACCTGTTGCAGAAGCCATGATGGCGTGTGTGCTGACCGATCAGCTTTTACGTCATCGTGCTCAATGCGGGTAGGGGTTTTATCCGCGCCGCTTTAAAAGTTTTTACAGCCGGGCGTTTTTATGTCCGGCTGATTTTTCTAGATCATTTCCCTTACTGAAAAATGCCCTCTTTTTTGGGAGGGTAAGGGGGGCTGAAAGAAAGATAAAATATTTTTTTAAATCAAGGAAACACACGTATTTCTCTGATTTTTTTTAAATTTTTCGATTCACAAACTATCTTTAGAAACGATATCTAGTAGTCAAGATCTTATTTTTAACCAATATGTGCTATGTGCGTACTCCGGTTACGCTATTACCCCTTAGGGGTAGCGTAACCGGAGTACGCTGTCGTTCGGAAAAAACTTCCGAAAAAGGGTGATTTCAAGATTTTAGCCAGAGGTTTTAGGCCATGACCTTCCAGGAAGCCAAGATGACATTCGCCGATAATGCAGATGTCGTTGATCAAGAACTTTTTGAGAAGGATATTCAACTTCCCAACCATTATGCGGTCCATATCGACTCTTCACGTGATGCCCTTCTGACGGCATTCGGGCGGGCGACACTGGATGATCGTTATCTGTTGGAGGGGGAGACTTATCAGGGCCTGTTTGCACGCGTTGCTTCACGCTATGGAGCTGACGCAGAGCATACGCAACGTCTTTACGATTATATGTCGCGTCATTGGTTCATGCCGGCAACGCCTATTCTTTCCAATGGTGGGACAAAGCGTGGTCTGCCCATTTCCTGCTTTTTAAATGAGGCTGATGACAGCCTTCAGGGAATTGTGGACCTCTGGAATGAAAATGTCTGGCTCGCTGCCAAAGGGGGTGGGATTGGCTCTTATTGGGGCAATCTGCGTTCCATTGGTGAGCATATCGGTCGTAATGGTCGGACCTCTGGTGTTATTCCGTTTATCCGTGTGATGGATAGTCTGACTCTGGCAATCAGTCAGGGAAGCTTGCGCCGTGGGTCAGCGGCTGTGTATCTGCCGATCTGGCACCCTGAAATTGAAGAATTTATCGAAATGCGTCGTCCTACAGGCGGTGACCCTAACCGTAAGGCGCTGAATCTGCACCATGGTGTGCTGATTACTGATGATTTCATGCGTGCTCTGGCCAATGATGAAGAATGGGCTCTGGTTTCTCCCAAAGATCATAGCGTCATTCGCAAGGTTTCAGCCCGTGCTCTCTGGATCCGTCTTCTAACAGCCCGTATGGAGCAGGGAGAGCCTTATATTGTTTATTCCGATACGGTGAACAGGGCACGCCCTGAGCATCATCGTCTCGCTGGTCTTGAGGTAAAAACCTCCAATCTCTGTGCTGAAATTACCCTACCAACCGGTGTTGACCATCACGGAAAGCGCCGTACAGCTGTGTGCTGCCTGTCCTCTCTCAATCTGGAATATTGGGATGAATGGAAAGATAATAAGCAGTTTATCAGTGATGTGATGCTCTTTCTCGATAATGTCTTGCAGGATTTTATCGATAATGCTCCGAGCCATATGGATCATGCGCGCTATGCCGCTATGAGAGAACGTTCGGTCGGGTTGGGGGTTATGGGTTTCCATTCCTTCCTTCAGGCGCGTATGATTCCTTTTGGCAGTGTGATGGCCAAGGTCTGGAATAAAAAGATATTTGCTCATATCTCTGAGCAGGCTCATCAGGCATCACGTGATATTGCCGAGGTAAGAGGCGCCTGCCCGGATGCTGCCGATTACGGGATCAAGGAGCGTTTTTCCCATAAGCTGGCGATTGCCCCGACGGCGTCCATTTCCATTATCGCAGGCAATGCGAGCCCCGGGATTGACCCCATCAGTGCGAACGTCTTTTTGCAGAAGACCCTTTCCGGTTCCTTTACCGTCAGAAACCGCCACTTGGCTAAAGTGCTGGATAAATACGGAAAGAACACCGATGAAGTGTGGTCTGCCATTACCTTGAATAAAGGTTCGGTGCAGAATCTTGAATTTCTGACACAGGAAGAAAAGGACGTCTTTAAGACGGCCTTTGAGATTGATCAGCGTTGGGTGATTGAACATGCCGCAGATCGTGCGCCCTTTATTTGTCAGTCGCAGTCAGTCAATCTTTTCCTGCCGGCCGATGTGCATAAACGTGACCTGGTACGTGTCCATTACGAGGCATGGAAGAAAGGCGTGAAGTCACTTTATTACTGCCGCTCTCTTTCCATCCAGCGGGCGGATGCCGTCTCTAACATGGCCGTCAAGCGCGATATTATGGAAGGAGATGACAACCACCTTCCGACCGCGACAGAACGCACACCAGAGCAGAAAAATAACGATTATGAGGAGTGTCTGTCCTGCCAGTAAGGCAGGGCAACATAAATGTTGATAGAGTGATATTTCAAAGAGGTAGGAGAGGACAACCATGACAGAGACGAAACCCCTTCCAATGGCGCCTGAAGGGACTGTTGAATCGAACCTGATGGTTGAAAATCCTGTTTATAAGCCCTTCCGTTATCCCTGGGCTTATGATGCATGGTTGACGCAACAGCGCCTGCACTGGCTGCCAGAAGAAGTCCCGATGTCCGAAGACGTCAAGGATTGGCACCGTAAGCTGACAGAGACAGAGCGTAACCTCGTTACACAGATTTTTCGCTTTTTTACGCAGAGCGATGTCGAGGTGAATTCGGCCTACATGAAATATTACAGTCAGGTATTCAAGCCGACTGAAGTGCTGATGATGCTCTCCTGTTTTTCCAACATCGAGACGATCCATATCGCGGCTTATTCTCACCTGCTCGATACGATCGGGATGCCGGAGACGGAATATTCAGCCTTTTTGAAATATAAGGAAATGAAGGACAAGTATGATTTCATGCAGTCCTTCAACATCAATAATAAACGTGAGATTGCCAAGACGATGGCGGCTTTCGGGGCGTTTATGGAAGGGTTGCAGCTTTTTGCATCCTTTGCGATTTTGCTGAATTTCCCCCGATTCAATAAATTGAAAGGTATGGGGCAGATTGTTTCATGGTCAGTGCGCGATGAGACCCTGCATTGCCTCTCCATGATCCGGCTTTTCCGCACCTTTATTCGTGAAAATCCGGAACTCTGGACGCAGGATTTTCAGGATGAATTAACAGCCATATGCCGTGAAACTGTTGAGCATGAAGACGCCTTTATTGATCTCGCTTTTGAGATGGGGCCGGTTGAAGGGCTGAATGCTGAACAGGTAAAACGTTATATCCGCTTTATTGCGGACCGTCGTCTGACGCAGCTTGGTCTGGACCCGGTTTATGGGATTGAGGAAAATCCACTTCCATGGGTTGATGATATGCTCAATGCTGTCGAGCACACGAATTTCTTTGAAAACCGTGCCACGGAATATTCCCGCGCTTCGACCCAGGGAAGCTGGGAAGAAGCTTTTGAAAGCGGCATTTTTAACTGAGCTTCCTTTAAGAGGGCACTAGAAGAGGAAAGATCGCGTTTCTTCACCTCTTCTTCATAGCTTATAATTTTGCTAGAGTTCGCATCAGTGATCGGACTCTCTTTTTTGAAAGAAAACGGAGAGTCCCCAATCCTTAATATATGACCATTTTCCGATGACGGAATATGGAGAGTGGAGTTGCGGCCCTTGGTTTCTTTCTCACCGGATCATCAAACAAAAATGACACCTGACTCGGCCGAAGAGAGCGCCAGAAGTGAGGATGCTCTTCACGCTTTGGCAGCCTATCTTGATGTGGATATGCAGGCCTGCAATCATGCTATTCTAGAGCGTATGCAAAGCCCGGTTGCCTTGATTCCGCAACTGGCTGCTCATTTGATCGCCGCTGGCGGTAAAAGACTTCGTCCTTTACTGACACTTGCTTCTGCCAGGCTGTGTGGTTATCCCGCGGGACCTGACCATCAGCGCCATGTGGGCCTGGCAGCCTGTGTGGAATTTATCCATACAGCCACGTTGCTTCATGATGACGTGGTTGATGAAAGCAAACTCCGGCGTGGTCTTGAATCGGCAAATGCGCTTTTCGGGAATAAGGCCTCAGTTCTTGTCGGTGATTTCCTTTTTGCTCGTTCCTTCCAGCTTATGACCGCTGATGGCTCGATCAAGGTTATGGCCATTCTCTCTGATGCTTCTGCGACGATTGCTGAGGGTGAAGTCCTTCAGATGACAACCCAGAATGATCTTTCCACCCCTGTTGATCGTTACCTGGAAGTCATTCATGGCAAAACAGCCGCTCTTTTTGCCGCAGCCTGCCGCGTGGGAGCCGTTGTGGCAGAGAAAAGTGAAGAAGAAGAGCTTGCACTGGAAGCTTACGGCACAAATCTGGGCATGGCGTTTCAGCTTGTAGATGACGCTCTTGATTATGCAGCGGATCAGAAATTGCTGGGCAAGACCGTGGGGGATGATTTCCGTGAAGGGAAGATTACGCTCCCGGTTCTGACGGCTTATGAAGCAGGAAGCGCGGAAGATAAAATCTTCTGGAAACGTGTGGTTGAAGAAAATGAGCAGACAGAAGAAGATCTGGAGCATGCTCTTTCCCTGATTGAACAGACAGATGCCATCAGGGTCACATTGAAAAAAGCGCGTGATTACGCCGAACAGGCTGTAAAATCACTCGAAATTTTCCCTCCAAGTGAATTAAAGACCCTTCTGGTCAATACGGTGCTCTATACAGTTCATCGCGCTCATTAAATGACGTGATGTGATGCTCTTTTCCTAGGGAAATGGGAAAAGAGCACAGCTTTGATAGCCCAGCCATTGGATTTGATGCAGTAATTTGCTTTCATCCGAGGGCAGGGCTGTCATAAAAAAACGTGGTGCGGGAGCGTCATGGCCGACCTTAAGGGGAGAGGGCCAGTTTTCACCCAGACGCCGTAAGGTTTGCTGAGCGACTGCGGGAGCCGGGTCCAGCCACATGATCGAGGGGGGGCTGACGCGTTGAAAGCTGGGTAGCAGGAAACTGTAATGCGTGCACCCTAATCCGATTGTGTCAATTTTATCGCCGCCCTTCTGGCTGAAGAGCTGTTCGAGTTCGTGCCTGATGGCTGCCGGATCGGGCGTTTCTCCACGGAAGGCCTGTTCGGCCATGTCTGCAAGAGCGCGCCCGCCATGAACGAGGAGAGTACAGTCAGAGGCATAATCACGCCAAAGCTGTGTAATATAAGGGCGTCTTACAGTGGCTGATGTTGCCAGAAGGCCGATTGTGCGCGTTACTGATACGCGACCAGCCCATCTGATGGGGGGAACGCAGCCAACGATCGGGAGTGTCAAATGCTCCCGTAAGGCAGTCAGCGCCAGCGTGCTGGCTGTGTTACAGGCAACAACCAATATATCTGGGGCCAGGGTTTCTACCGCTTTGCTTAGAAGAGAAACAATCCTGTTGGTCAGGAACTGGTCTTCCTGCTCTCCATAGGGGAAAAGAGCGGTATCTGCCAGATAATCGATGCGTAAAACCGGTGCAAGCTGACGTAATGCCTGAACGGCTCCCATCCCCCCAATGCCAGAATCAAAAACCAGAATTCTGGGAGCATCTCTGGGGGGGGAAGAGAGCGTGTTCATGAAAAAGCTCAGCCTTTCTCTTCGGTTTTGAAGGCGAGGGCTTCTTCCACACTGCCTACACCGCCATGTGCTTTTGACCACCCGCAAGGGTCTTCAAGGAAACGACGGACTTCAGCACTATCCTCATCAGAGAAATACTTGCCACCCGCGCAAGCTTCCAGAACGTCCCACCATGTGCAGAGCGCATGAAGATTGATCCCCATAGCGGAAAGAGATTTCTGCGCGCCGGGGAAGACGCCGTAATAAAAGACCACAAATGTATGATCGACGATTGCGCCGGCTTCACGCAAGGCTTTGACAAAACGGATTTTGGAGGCCCCATCAGTGGTCAGGTCTTCAACCAGCAGGGTCCGCATATTTTCAGGAACGTCACCCTCAATCTGGGCATTACGGCCAAACCCTTTAGGTTTTTTACGCACGTAAGCCATGGGGGTCATCAAGCGGTCTGCAATCCATGCGGAGAAGGGAATACCAGCTGTTTCCCCACCGACAACGGCATCAAGGCTTTCATAGCCGATATGCCGCTCAATTTTCTCGACAGCAAGCTCCATGATTTTGGTGCGGGCGCGTGGGAAGAAAATGATTTTGCGGCAATCAATATAAACTGGAGATTTCCAGCCGGAAGTCAGGGTATAAGGCTCACTGGGGCGAAAATTGATCGCCTTGATTTCAAGCAGGATACGCGCTGTTGTAAGCGCAGCGTCGCGGTCCCATTGTGTTGAGCGTGCAGGTGCCGTTGAATGAGCATCGGCGGTCATGGTTATCTCCCCCAGAACAAATTCTTTTCTTGGTAATGCTTTTAACAGACATCTAGCCTTTAGAGACCTCCAAGGGTAGAGGAAAGATGGTTATTAATGCGATTACCTCATAAATAGTTTGAAAGCCTTGATGCGATCGTGTCTTAATAACAATCGTCCGTTATGGCTGAAGAGCCATGCAACGATGGAGTCGCATTTCGGGCAGGCGGCTTCTATAGGGATTGCGCATAATGGTAATTGATACACGTCATATAGGGCGTAACTGTGAGCGAGCTGTTATTACAGCTTATCAGGAACTCAAGGAAAGTGGTCGGAATGATATGCAGGCTTTTACGGCTTGTACATCTCTTTACCGCATTTACCATCCTGAAGCCTCTTTACCTGAGGCCCGTTTGCTGGTCTCGGAATGGATTGACCATCATCTTGTAAAGAAAAGCAAAGGTGAGACCCGGGGCTGTAACTGTTAAATCCCCTATCGTTTTTAAAGCCGATGACGGAGCGTCTCTCTTAAATCCGGCATGTTTTGTTCGGCTTTGAGCCCGTCAGAAATATCTTCCAGATCTGAAAGAATAGGGCATTCAGGTCGCTCATTGCCTGCACAGCATTTTACCAGATTTTCAAGTGTCGCAACCATTTGCTGCAAATGGTTGATACGTTCATGAAGCCGCAAAATATGGGTTTGGGCGATGCGTTTGACATCGGCACTCTGGCGGGATTTATCGTGCCAGAGTGCAAGGAGAGTGTCGATTTCCTCGAGAGAAAAACCTAAATCACGGGCGCGTTTAATAAAATGCAGGCGTTGAATATCCCGTGCTGAATAGTCGCGATAGCCTGATTCTGTGCGTTCAGCTTTGGGGATAAGATTGATCTGTTCATAATAGCGGATCATTTTGGCAGAAACGCCTGAGTTCTTGGAAGCCTGTCCGATATTCATGATTTTCTCTCTTTCACACCGGATGAAAAGCGGCGAAGACGCAAGGAATTTCCCAGGACAAAAATGCTTGATAATGTCATAGCACCCGCTGACATAACCGGAGATAACAGGATACCCGATAGGGGATAAAGAATTCCGGCTGCGATAGGAATTAGAAGGGCATTATAAGCAAAAGCCCAGAAGAGATTTTGCTCAATGATACGAATTGTCGCGCGCGAGAGTGTAATGGCTGTCAGAACGCTCTCCAGATGACCTGATATGAGCACAATATCAGCCGATTCAATGGCGATATCGGTCCCACTTCCAATGGCTATTCCAACATCTGAAGTGGCCAGGGCAGGGGCGTCATTAATGCCATCACCCACATAGGCGATTTTGCCGTAGCTTTCCCTTAACTGCTTGATGGCCTCCACTTTCCCTGCTGGAAGAACATTGGCGATAACAGTGCTGATTCCAAGCTGACGGGCAATTATTTCCGCAGTTATCTGATGGTCACCGGTGACCATCGCTGTTTTGAGGCCAAGTTGATGCAAAGCCTTAATGGCTGATGGTGCTGTCGGTCTGATCGGATCTGAGACAGCTAGGAGCGCAACGAGCTTTCCATCAATTGCGGCATAGAGAGGGGATTTTCCTTCCTGACCAGAGCGGTCAGCCAGAGTGGAAAAGGGGGTCATATCCACCCCAATTTCCTGCATATACCGGCTTCCACCGATCTGTACCAACGTTTCATCAATTCGGGCCTTAACGCCCAAACCTGTTATAGAAGTGAAATCGGTAACAATAGGAAGAGTGATCTGTTCACGTTCAGCAGCAGAGACAATGGCGTGAGCGATAGGATGTTCAGACTTGCTTTCAGTAGCAGCCACAAGGCCTAACACCTGTTTCCTGTCATATCCTTCTATTGTCTGAAAATCCGTGAGAACGGGACGTCCCTCTGTCAAAGTGCCGGTTTTATCAAATGCGACTATTGTGACGTCTCTAAGGCTCTGAAGGGCTTCTCCCTTGCGAAAGAGGATCCCCAACTCAGCGGCCCGGCCTGTGCCGACCATAATCGCAGTGGGGGTTGCCAGTCCCATGGCGCAAGGGCAGGCAATGATAAGCACAGAAACGGCATTGACCAGCCCATAGGTCAGGCAGGGAGAAGGACCAAACCAGAACCAGATGATAAAGGTCAGAGCGGACAAGCCAAAAATAGCAGGAACAAACCACATCGTTACTTTATCGACTAGGGCCTGTATGGGCAATTTTGCTCCCTGAGCCTGTTCAACCATGCGGACAATCTGGGCAAGCATGGTGGCCTGTCCAACAGCTGTGGCTTGGAAGGTCAGTGTTCCTTGCTGATTAATGGTTCCTCCAACGACGGAACTGCCTCTGGTTTTCAGAACAGGAAGGGGCTCGCCTGTAATCATTGACTCGTCAATATAGCTCTGTCCTTCTGTGACCTCTCCATCAACAGGGATCCGTTCACCAGGGCGCACTTCGACATGATCGCCTGTTGCAACCTCACTAACAGGGATTTCCACCAGATTGTTATTGCGGAAAACTCTGGCTGTCTTAGCCTGTAATCGTCCCAGTTTTCTGATGGCTTCTGATGTGCGGCCTTTTGCCCGGGATTCCAGGTAGCGACCCAGCAAAATAAGAGTCACGATAACAGCCGCGGCTTCATAATAAACATGGACCGTGCCCTCAGGTAAAAGAGCAGGGAAAAATGTTGCTATAACAGAATAAATATAGGCCGCTAACGTACCGATAGCGACGAGAGAATTCATATCCGGTGCAAAATGTATAAGAGCGGGTATGCCTTTTTTATAGAAACGAAAACCGGGGAGTGCGAGGACTAATGAGGTCAGAATGAATTGGAGGTACCAGCTTATCTGAATCTTATGGAGGGCAGGGATAAGATGGCCCCCCATTTCAAGAAGGAATACAGGCAGGGAGAGTGTGATTGCGCATAAAAGATCGCGTTTAAGAGTTTTTTCTTCCGCTTCTTTTTCTTTGGAGGTGGTTTCATCAAGGACAGCCATCGCATTAATCTGCCTTGCTTTATAGCCGGCTTTGGTAACGGCTTGAATCAGCTCCTGCACATCGGCTGTCCCGGTAATGC
Organism: Aristophania sp. ESL1100; assembly: GCF_058511235.1. Classification (NCBI taxonomy): domain Bacteria; kingdom Pseudomonadati; phylum Pseudomonadota; class Alphaproteobacteria; order Acetobacterales; family Acetobacteraceae; genus Aristophania; species Aristophania sp. ESL1100. Next base: position 822,879 of record NZ_CP196394.1, read on the forward strand.
GGGTATGATTGGTTGCCAGATTGACGGAAACTTCAGTAACCCCGGGAATTTTTTTCAGAATACGCTCTACCCGTCCCACGCAGGAGGCACAACTCATGCCCTCTATATCAAGTTCGATATGATCTGAAGGTACAGAATAACCGGCTTCTTCAATGGCTTTGACAAGCATTGCTCTGGTGACATCAGGCTGTGCTTCAACCGTGGCTTTTTCAGTTGCCAGATTAACACTAGCTTTTTTGACACCTTCAATCCTGTTCAGAACACGTTCAATACGCGCAGCACAGGAAGCGCAGCTCATGCCTTTAACGGGTAAGGTAATAGTCAAAATTTTCTGATTTTCACGATCCATCATAGCTACCACCTTACTCCCTCATTGTTCGGGGTTTCCTTGAATGTGCAGATTCTAATCGTAGGAAGGTCAAGAGGCGTGGAGGAAAAATTTGCTCTATCGGACATATTATCAGGAATTGATTGACTTTCCCATGATTGGAAGGGGTAGTCTGTAAAGCATTAGCAGAAACAAAGGAGATGTTTCATGAAATTTCACGTTGAGAATATGACCTGCAACGCCTGTGTTAAACACATAACACAGGCAATTTGTGCGCTGGATCCTCATGCTCAGATTGAAGCTGATCTTGCGGCAAAGCAGATTACAGTGAGTAGTAAAGCCAGCTCTGCTGCGATTGAAGAGGCTCTTAAGGCTGATGGTTATGAGGCGCGTGCCCTCTGAATATACTCTGCCAGCCAGGCAAAAAGGGCGGGTAAGGAGATTATCCTCACCCGCCCTTTTATCTTAAAGGAAGGTTCTCTTTTCCGATGATCAGAAGTTGATTTTCAGAGAGCCTGTTGCCCCACTTTCGGTGGAGTGATCGCCATACTGGCCGATATAGGAAAGATCCAGAGCCATCGTATCCGTCAGGCGCGCAGAGATGCCTGTATCAATGATCGCCGCATTGCTTGAAAGCTTGGAGCCGGCGATTTCCATATCATTATTGCCACCAGTCAGAGCAAAAGCTTCATGCTGGTGTGCTTCCAGTTCTCCGAACGCGTGACGATAAGCGGCCATGAAATGCGGCATGAAGATCATCTTGCCGATATTGAACCGGGTTGAAGCCCGCATTCCGAAGGTTGCGAATGTCACACCGGTGTCCGTTCCACGGCCCCGCAAGGCCGCATCGCCATTATGCTCACGATAGCCATTGGTCTGCATATTGACGTAGGCGACGTTCATGAAAGGTTCAAAAACACTGTGCCACTGGTGCATTTTATAGCCGAGTTCAGCAAAGCTCTGGGCGGTTCCACCAAGATAATGGCTTGTGATCTTATGGTTATAGGCCCCCACGATCACATCACGACGTGCATTGATGACGTTCCAGCTATAGGCAACGCCGAGGCGGAGATTGAGCCGTCCCCAATGAGTTCCAGCATAACCGCCGACCGTCACGTTATTGCTGTTACCGGAGGAAGAGCGCCCCTGACTGATATTGAACATGGAGTGCCCATAGGAGAAGAGGCCTCCAACGCGCCAGTTGCTGTTACGGATAGGGGTATCAACGCCCATAATGAAGCCGGTTGTCCGGTCATGCATGGTCGCAGCATTGCCAGTGGCGCTGTTATGACCGATGCTTCCATAGGCCTGACCCCACATGATGGTGTGCTCTGACGAGCAGGCATCATTTTTCTTACCGGTTTTCATGTCATATGTGCTCTGACCCTCGCCTGTATAGTCACAGTCACTATTGGCAAGACGGTTCAGGGCGGCATTACGGATAAAGAAGCTGTCCTGGATTAGGGCTGTACGGATCGAGGCGTGCACTTCACCGGAGAGACTGTCAAGCGCTCTTGGTGCCTGGTCTTTGGTAAGACCCGTTACTGCCGTAATAACGGGATTATCTGAAGCAATATATTCCAGATGATCCAGCCCATGACCTGTTTCAATCTGGTTGCGGGTATGCCCGGCAGAGCCAAAGTTCTGCTTCCCACGTGACAGGACGATATCAATGTCATTGGTGTGGTAGACGAGGGTCGGATCCAGATAGGCATATTGCGCGCCCAGGTTTGTGTTCAATGTGTCATATTGGCCACTGACCCCGTTAGTGGCATTCAGGACATGATAAGCTTCCCCATAAGTCAGCTTGGATGGATCGGAAACATGCAGATCCAGCGTGCCACCATTCAGATTTGCCTTGCCGCCGACCAGAATATGGTCTGAAGACAGTTCATTGGGGCTATAATGATCCGCTTCAGTCAGTTTGTTCCCGGTTTTATCAGCCGTGCCGCGGATACGGACGACAGAGTCCTTACTTGTTGTGAGGTCACCATTAATATGAATGGTGTCTACAGCTTTATCCGCATCACTTGTTCCGACTGCGAGAGTGCCCCCTTTATTGAGGGTGACATTACCCCCGATGGTGCCATTACCACGCAACGTGCCATCGACAGAGGTGTCGCCCTTGGCGGCACTATTATCACCATTAACGATGAGCTCAGCCTTCGTTCCGTCCTTTCCTCCGACGATTGTCTCACCTTGATAGCTGTTCTTACCTGTGAGTGTTTCTGTACCCCCCGACACAGTGAGGCCTCCATTCCCGCTCATTGAGCCGGAATAGGTGCCAGAGGCGTTCGTGAGGGTCAGTGTTCCCTCAAGTTTGCCATCGCCGGTCGTGGGTTCACCAGTATTTTTGTCTACCCCATCCGAAAGTGAACCGACTGAAGCACCTTTATCAGAGACAGTGAAGTTTCCATGATCTTCAGTCAGAGTACCTTTGATGGTATCACCATCGAGTGTCAGATCGCCGCCAGTTTGGTTATAGACGTCGGTTGTGACAGTGTTCCCACCCTTTAGGTGCATAGTGCCAACATTATCGATCGACTCGATGGTTCCACCTGTTGCGGTGAAGGAGTGACCTGCATAATTCCCGACTTGGCCTAATGTGGCATTTTCTGCTGTAACCGTGCCGAAATTGGTGGTCATACCAGAAACGGTGCCGCCATTTATGTCAGTTGTACCGTCATTCGATAAGACGCTACTGATAGATCCTTCCAGGATCAGTTTGGCGTCAGTTCTGACAGTTGTATCACCTGTATAGGTGTTATTACCTGTAAGGGTTTCTGTTCCCCCGGAGACCATGAGGCCACCTTTTCCATCCATTGCGCCGGTATAAGTGCCGGAAGCATTGTTAAGGGCGAGTGTCTCGTCGAGTGTGCCATTGGCAGAGCCGGAGAGGGAGCCTGCTTGAGAAACGTCAGAAGAAGCGGCAGAGACGGTGAATTTTCCACCTTCTGCGTCCAGATTCCCACCGATGATGGCACCATCAAGTTTCAGGTCGCCGCCATCATGATTTGTAACGTCACCTGTAACCTGAGAGACATTTCCGTCTTTATCGGTTCCCAAAGTCATGGAGCCGCTATTATCAGCCTTGGCAATGGTTGTACCATTAGCGGTGAATGTAGCGTCCTTGTCGTTGCTAACCGTTCCGGCAGTTCCGTCAGTCAGTGTGACGTTACTTGCCAGCGTTGCGGTGCCAGCGTGGTTGGCAATATCAGACAATGTGGCGTTTTCAGCGTCAACGTTACCGGAGTTATCGAGCTTTCCAGTGATGCTGTTGCCATCAAGTGTGAGGTGAGCATCCTGATGGTTTGTGACGTCACCTGTGACGCTGGTGCCTATCCCGTTTGTGTCAGTTCCCAAGGTCATGGTGCCGCTATTATCAGCCTTGGCAATGGTTGTACCATTAACGGTGAAGGTAGCGTCCTTGTCGTTGGTAACTGTTCCGGCCGAGCCATCAGTCAGTGTGACGTTACTTGCCAGCGTTGCGGTGCCAGCGTGGTTGGCAATATCAGCCAGTGTGGCGTTTTCAGCGTCAACGTTACCGGAGTTATCGAGCTTTCCAGTGATGCTATTGCCATCAAGTGTGAGGTGAGCACCCTGATGGTTTGTAACGTCACCAGTGACGCTGGTGCCTATCCCGTTTGTGTCGGTTCCCAAAGTCATGGAGCCGCTATTATCAGCCTTGGCAATGGTTGTGCCATTAGCGGTGAATGTAGCGTCCTTGTCGTTGGTAACCGTTCCGGCAGTTCCGTCAGTCAGTGTGACGTTACTTGCCAGCGTTGCGGTGCCAGCGTGGTTGGCAATATCAGCCAGTGTGGCGTTTTCAGCGTCGACGTTACCGGAGTTATCGAGCTTTCCAGTGATGCTGCTGCCATCAAGTGTGAGGTGAGCATCCTGATGGTTTGTAACGTCACCAGTGACGCTGGTGCCTTTCCCGTTTGTGTCGGTTCCCAACGTCATGGTGCCGCTATTGTCGGCGCCGGCAATGGTTGCACCATCTGCGGTGAAGGTGCCGTTGTTGGTAACCTTGCCCCCAATAGTTCCGTCTGTCACAGTGGTTGTGGTGGCGTTATTGAGGTTGCCTGCGATAGAGCCGGTGACGTTCAGCGTTCCGCTAGTGACGTCAGTATCACCTGTATAAGTGTTATTTCCTGCGAGTGTGGTTGTGCCGGTTCCCTGCTGGATAAAGCTTCCATTGCCGGAAATGACCTGGTTGAGTGTCACATCATTGCTGTGGTCGATGACCAATGTGCCGTTATCGGCGATATCATGGTCCCCGACTGAGCCGGTTGTGCTGCCATTACCGAGTTGCAATGTGCCGCCGTCAATCTTGGTTCCCTGGGCGAAGTCATTGTCAGAGGTCAGGATTAGTTTCCCAGCATCTGTTTTATGCAGGGCAATCCCGCCTTCAACGTTGCTGCCATCAATGACGGAATCAATTTCTGCGGTGGTGTTTTTATCGACGTCACTGCCTGTGGTGCCGGGAGCGCTGGCGCCAACCTGGATAACCGTATCAGCATTTGTGGCATAGAGCTTGTCACCCTTGATGACGTAGGTTTTTCCATCCGTATTGGCAAATTGTATGTTGGAGAAGCTGACATGTGCATCAGGACTTCCCTGAACGGTGACGGTTCCGGCATTGCCAGAGAAGATCACACTATTGCCGGAAGTCCATGGCGCATTGATTGTGCCGTCTTCTGTGGTCCAGTTATTGGTCGTGCTGACTTCAGGGGCGGACCAGGTACCGTTACCACCATCAATTTTGCCGTTGCCACTGTTATTATCACCATCCCAGAAAGTGAGTTTATCTCCACCCACCACTACGTTCACCTGATGGTCGATCGATGTCTGAAGAATCCCCTTATTGCTGCCATCAACTGACAGTGTCGTTGAAGCATCCTGGTGAAGTTCCTTGCCATACCCATAAAGGTGATAGACGCCAGCTCCCAAAGTGCCACCAGTGACAGAAGAACTAGCAGCATTGGAATGGAGAACGATATTGCCGGCAAGGTTCAGGTTACCGCTAACATTGACATAATCGTTATAGCGACCACCTGAGACATTTGCTTCTCCCAGACGGAAATCCTGTGTGGAATTTTTATCCAGTGTCAGGTCGCCACCAATAGTGAGGGTGCCAGTTGCATCATTTGTTCCGGCTGCGAGAGTGCCACCATCATTGATGGTGACATTCCCACCGATCGTGCCATTGCCGCGCAATGTGCCATCGACAGAGGTGTCGCCCTTGGCGGCACTATTATCACCACTAACGATAAGCGTAGCATTTTGGCCAACGGACGTATTCCCCGTATAGCTGTTTTTGCCTGTAAGGGTTTCTGTTCCTTTGGAGACAGTGAGACCACCCTTTCCATCCATGGCGCCCGAATAGGTGCCGGAAGCGTTATTAAGAGTGAGAGTGCCGTCAAGTGTGCCACCAGCGGAGCCGGAGAGGGAACCTGCCTGGGCACCGGCAGGAGAGACGGTGAAGTTGCCACCTTGTGCGTCAAGATCACCGCCGATGGTGGCACCATCAAGTTTCAGGTCGCCGCCATCATGGTTTGTAACGTCACCAGTGACGTTGGTGCCTTTCCCGTCTTTATTGGTTCCCAAGGTCATTGAGCCGCTATTATCAGCCTTGGCAATGGTTGTGCCATTAGCGGTGAATGTAGCGCCCTTGTCGTTGGTAACCGTTCCGGCAGTTCCGTCAGTCAGTGAGACGTTACTTGCCAGTGTTGTGGTGCCTGTGTGGTTGTTGAGATCAGCCAGTGTGGCGTTTTCAGCGGTGAAGGTGCCAGAGTTTGTTGTGTCTCCTTTGACAGTTCCACCATTTACGTCAGACTTGCCAGCGTTAAGAAGGGCGCCTGCAAGAGCGGCACTGGAACCATTGAGGTTTAGCCCAGCATCTGCGCTGACGGTTGTATCGCCTGTATAGCTGTTATTGCCTGTAAGGGTTTCTGTTCCTTTTGAGACTGTGAGGCCACCTTTTCCATCCATTGCGCCCGAATAGGAGCCGGATGCGTTATTAAGGGTGAGAGTGCCGTCAAGCGCGCCGTTAGCGGAGCCGGAGAGGGAGCCTGCCTGGGCACCGGCAGCAGAGACGGTGAATTTTCCACCTTCTGCGTCCAGATTACCTCCGATAGTGGCACCATCAAGTTTCAGGTCGCCGCCGTCATGGTTTGTAACGTCGCCAGTGACGCTGGTGCCTTTCCCGTTTGTGTCGGTTCCCAAAGTCATGGAACCGCTATTATCAGCCTTGGCAATGGTTGTGCCATGAGCGGTGAATGTAGCGTCCTTGTCGTTGGTAACCGTTCCGGCAGTTCCGTCAGTCAGTGTGACGTTACTTGCCAGTGTTGCGGTGCCAGCGTGGTTGTCGATATCAGCCAGTGTGGCGTTTTCAGCGTCTACGTTACCGGAGTTATCGAGCTTTCCAGTGATGCTGTTGCCGTTAAGCGTCAGGTGGGCATCCTGATGGTTCGCGACGTCACCAGTGACGCTGGTTCCTATCCCGTTTGTGTCGGTTCCCAAAATCATGGAGCCGCTATTGTCAGCCTTGGCAATGGTTGTGCCATTAGCGGTGAGTGTAGCGTCCTTGTCGTTGGTAACCGTTCCGGCAGAGCCGTCAGTCAGTGTGACGTTACTTGCCAGCGTTGCGGTGCCAGCGTGGTTGGCAATATCAGACAATGTGGCGTTTTCAGCGTCAACGTTACCGGAGTTATCGAGCTTTCCAGTGATGCTATTGCCATCAAGTGTGAGGTGAGCACCCTGATGGTTTGTAACGTCACCAGTGACGCTGGTGCCTATCCCGTTTGTGTCGGTTCCCAAAGTCATGGAGCCGCTATTATCAGCCTTGGCAATGGTTGTGCCATTAGCGGTGAATGTAGCGTCCTTGTCATTGGTAACCGTTCCGGCAGTTCCGTCAGTCAGTGTGACGTTACTTGCCAGCGTTGCGGTGCCTACGTGGTTGTTGAGATCAGCCAGTGTGGCGTTTTCAGCGGTGAAGGTACCGGAGTTTGTTGTGTCTCCTTTGACAGTTCCGCCATTTACGTCAGACTTGCCAGCGTTAAGAAGGGCGCCTGCAAGAGCGGCATTGGAACCATTGAGGTTTAGCCCACCATCTGCGCTGACGGTTGTATCGCCTGTATAGCTGTTATTGCCTGTAAGGGTTTCTGTTCCTTTTGAGACGGTGAGGCCACCCTTTCCATCCATGGCGCCGGTATATGTGCCGGAAGCGTTATTAAGAGTGAGCGTTCCGTCAAGTGCTCCGTTAGCGGAACCGAAGAGGGAGCCTGCCTGGGCACCGGCAGGAGAGACAGTAAAGTTGCCACCTTCTGCGTCCAGATTACCGCTGATGGTTGCCTCATCAAGTTTCAGGTCGCCGCCATCCTTGTTTGTGACGTCACCAGTGACGCTGGTGCCTTTCCCGTTTGTGTCGGTTCCCAAGGTCATGGTGCCGCCATTGTCGGCGCTGGCAATGGTCGCACCATCTGCGGTGAAAGTGCCGCTGTTGGTAACCTTACCCCCAATAGTTCCGTCCGTGACAGTGGTTGTGGTGGCGTTATTGAGGTTCCCGGCGATAGTGCCGGTGACGTTCAGCGTTCCGCCAGTGACATCAGTGTCACCTGTATAAGTGTTATTTCCTGCGAGTGTGGTTGTGCCGGTTCCCTGCTGGATAAAGCTGCCATTGCCAGAAATGACCTGGTTGAGTGTCACATCATTGCTGTGGTCGATGACCAATGTGCCGTTATCGGCGATATCATGGTCCCCGACTGAGCCGGTTGTGCCGCCATTACCGAGTTGCACTGTGCCGCCGTCAATCTGGGTTCCCTGAGCAAAGTCATTGTCAGAGGTCAGGATCAGTTTCCCGGCATCTGTTTTATGTAGGGCTGTTCCTGTCCCGCCTTCAACCAGGCTGCCATCAATGACGGAATCAATTTCTGCGGTGGTGTTTTTATCGACATCACTGCCTGAGGTGCCGGGAGCGCTGGCGCCAACCTGGATAACTGTATCAGCCTGTGTGGCATAGAGCTTGTCACCTTTGATGACGTAGGTTTTTCCATCCGTATTGGCAAATTGCAGCTTGGAGAAATAGACGTGCGCATCAGGGTTGTCCTGAACTGTGACGGTTCCAGCATCTCCAGAGAAGATGGCAGTATTGCCAGAGACCCATGGCGCATTGGGTATGCCATCTTCTGAGGTCCAGTTATTGGTCTTGCTGACTTCAGGGGCAGTCCAGGTACCGGAACCACCATCAATTTTGCCATTGCCACTGCCGTCATCAGTGCGGTGGCTTGTATCATCACCATCCCAGAAAGTGAGTTTATCGCCACCTACTATGGCGTTAACCTGGCCCTGGATGGCCGTCTGAAGGGTTGGGTCCTTTCCATCCTGCGTGGTGTATCCACTTCCCATAGAAAGTGAGGTTGAGGAATTGAGATCAAGCTTTCCCTTATAACCATAGAGGTGATAAAGGCCGATTCCCAGCTCATTATTTGTGGTAGAGCGGTCGTTATTATTGACCTCCAGGACGATATTTCCGGCCAGGTTCAGGTTACCACCGACAGTGACGTAGTCACTATTCTGGCCACCTGCAACATTTGCCTGCCCCAGACGGAAGCGCTGGGTGGAGTTCTCTCCCAGTGTCAGGTTCCCTTTAATCTTAAGAGTGCCTGTTGAATCAGCGGTTCCTGCAGCGAGGATAGAACTGTCATTGACGGTGACATCCCCGCCAATAGTGCCAGTGCCGCGCAATGTGCCACCGTTCGTAATAGTGGTCTGGCCTGTTGCCCCACTATTATCGCCATTAACGTCAAGCTCGGCTTTTCCCGAGACTTTTGTTTCACCTTTATAGCTGTTCGTGCCTGTAAGGGTTTCTATTTCGGTCGGGGTGTCACCGCCAGCATAATGAAGCAGCCTTTCATCAGGAGATTGCGTTTTTGTTTCCCCTGATATGGTGAGACCGCCAGTGCCTGAAAGTGATCCGGAATAGGTATCTGTGACCCCATTGAGGGTAAGTGTTCCGATAAGTGTGCCGTTACCAGAGCCTTTGAGGGAGGCTGCCGTAGCCCCATCTTTTTCAACGGTGAAAGTTCCACCATCATTATAAAGCGTCTCATTGATGGTAGCATTATTGAGCGTCAGTTCACCGCTGTTCTTATTAGTGACATCAGAGGCGTAATTGCCCGTATCTAACGTCATAGAGCCGCTATTCGTGATCACTTCGTTTGTTCCACCATGTGCGGTGAAGGTAGCGCCTTTATCGTTGGTGAGTTGATAGACGTTGGAGTCAGTCATTATGACCTGACTGGATTCGTCTGTACTGCCTGCATGATTGTCAAGCGTCTCTAATGTGGCGTGATCAGCGTTGACTGTGCCAGCATTATCGAGCTCTCCAGTGATGTTATCACTATTAAGTGTCAGAGTGGCACCATCATGGTTTGTGACATTGCCAGTGACCTGATTACCTGTCCCGCTTGCATCGGCGTCCAGGGTCATGGTGCCGCTATTCTCAGCATTGGTAATGGTCCCACCATGTGCGGTGAAGGTAGCGCCCTTATCGTTGATGACGGTTCCGGCAGTGGTGTCCGTTAAAGTGGCATTACTGAGCTGTTCTGTAGTGCTGGCATGATTGTCAATATCAGACAGCGTGGCGTGATCAGCGGTGACGGTACCGGCATTATCGAGCTTGCCAGTAATGCTATCACCATTGAGTGTCAGATCGGCACCATCATGGTTTGTGACATCACCAGTGACCTGATTACCTGTCCCGTTTGCATCGGTGTCCAGGGTCATATGCCCGCTATTATCGGCAGTGGTGAGCGTTCCACCATGAGCGGTGAAGGTGCCGGAGTTTGTGGTTACTCCTGCAATGGTTCCGCTGGTTAGGGTCGTTGTTCCAGCGTTATTAAGGGTCCCTGCAAGAGCGGCATTGGCGCCAGTGAGGTTTAGCCCACCATCTGCTTTGACGGTTGTATCGCCTTTATAGCTGTTTGTGCCTGTAAGGGTTTCTGTTCCCCCTGCTACCGTGAGACCACCATTTCCGTCCATGACGCCTGAATAGGTGCCGGATGCGTTATTAAGGGTGAGGGTTCCGTCAAGTTCACCACCAGCGGAGCCGGAGAGGGAGCCTGCTTGAGCACCGGCAGCAGATACCGTGAAGTTGCCACCTTCTGCGTCCAGAGTGCCGTCGATAACATTTCCATTAAGGGCGAGGGTACCATCTGACTGGGTAACATCACCAGTGACTTCATTATGGTTGCCATTATCATCGGACCCCAAAGTCATGGTGCCACTATTTGTGACCTTGGCGATCGTCCCGCTATTTGCGGTGAAGGCCGCGCCCTGAGCATTGGTGACAGTGTTGGCAGTGGTACCGTCTTTTAACTCAGCAGTGCCGGCATTATTGGCAATATCAGCCAATGTGGCGTTTTCAGCAGTGAATGTGCCTGTATTTGTTGTGGCGCCAGCAGCTTTTCCGTTATTGACATCGGTTGTGCCTTCATTGGTCAAAGTGCCCTGAATTGAACTTGTCAGATTCAGGCCCGCACCAGTTCCAACGAATGTATCGCCCGTATAAGTGTTGTTATTTGCAAGTGTCTGTGTGCCACCTGTAATGGCCAGACTACCCCCATCACCGGAAATAACGCCGGAATAAACCTTGTCAGAATTGGCATCGGTCAGCGTCAGTTTGCTGCCACCAAGGAAGATGTTTCCTTCCCCTTCAATGCTTTTTACAGCCGCTTTGCCATCCTTTGAGCCACTGACGTCAAATTGTGCCCCAGAGTCAATCGCCAGGCTGGATGAGGCAATGCTGCCGTCGTCAGTGAGGGCGAGTGTTCCATCCTTAACCGTTGTGCTGCCTGTATAGGTGTTTTCAGTTGTAAGTGTCTCTGTTCCTGTTCCGACTTTTACGATGCTTCCGCCAGTACCACCATTTTGGCTATCGTCCCAAATTGTCCCTCTGATTGTACCATCTCTGCTTGTTATTGTATTGTTACCGGGTAGTGTGTCCAATGTACCAATGGTTAAGGTATTTCCTCCAAGATAAATACTGCTATTAGTGTCAATGTAACCAATAGATAATCCATTAGGGTTGGTAACTTTGGAAATATCTATTTGTCCATGCATATCATAGATAATAGCATTATTGGCCGTGGTATTTCCGGAAAAAATTACGTTCCCATAACCACGCATCGATACATGGTCGGCGGAGCTGTTATCTTCGAAAAATGCGTTGTCGCCACCATCCAAATATATGGTTGATTGTCCAGCGTTACTATTATCTTTAAAGTATAGGTGGCTTCCTGATTTTATAAAGAAGGATGCATTTTCTGCGTCACTATGATCCGTGAATACAATTTTTGTATCTCTACTGTTAGGATAGTTTGTGTTTAGCTTTGCACTTCCACCTTTGCTGTAATCTTTAAAAAGAAGAGAAGTTCCAGAATATACATTGATGGTGGCTTCTTTGGCGCTACTATTTCCAAGGAATTGGACTTGGCTGGCATCTTTTCTTTCATTAGGAGTGACTATATCGATTGTTGAAGTCCCTGCATCAGCATCAGTATCAAACTCTAGCAGGCTTGAATCATACAATGTGATATGAGCGGCACCAGCAGTACCGTGATTCTGAAACTGGAAATGGTCAGAGTCATTTAACGAAATAGTGGCATTACCAGCTGTGCTGTTGTCCCCATCAAATAGTACAGAGCTGTCGGACACTGAGACGTCATGATAGCCGAGAGAGGAACCGGCATTCATATTGATGTTGGAGCCGTCAAAAGAGACTTTTCCGCCGTGATTATCTGCAGTAGAGGCGCCAAACGGATTCAGGGTGTCGACATTGACGGTGAAATAATAATGTGAGGGATCAGTATCGTCATAGCTGGTTTTATACCCCGAGATTGTTGTGCCGCCTGTATAGCTGCTATCATGCTTCAGGTTGAGTGTTGCATTTTGGGAAGTCCCGGCAGCGACAGAGGCGGGGATCACATAGTTCACGCCACCAGTGCCAGTGATGTCCTCATTGGTCGTAAATGTGTGACCGTCATCGATCTGGATGATGTTCTTATTATTTCCTAAAACGATTTTTCGAGTTGTCTCATTTCCCTGATTAACCGGCTGTCCCTGGTTCCAATCACTCGTGAGTTCAAGAGTTCCCCCATTAAGGGCGAGTTCTGTACCAGCGGCACCCAGATTATGGTCGTCAGAAATGGCGAGTGATCCATCAGCAATAACAGTGCCGCCCCTATAGGTATTTTGTCCCCCGAGAGTGAGGCTTCCTTTATCCGTTTTAACCAGCGTGGTGGGGCTACCGTCTGCGTCAGCGATGGTGGCATTGATGACCGCGTTATCAGTATAGCCTGTCTCTGTGCCATTGCCGACACGTATGGTGGAAACAAGATTGGAAGAGTTATAGAGATATCCGTTTTTCTCTGCGTCTTCTTTGGAACCTTGATTTGTTACGCCAAAATATTCTTCATTAGGCTTTGTGCCATAAGGAATCTTGTTATTAGAGTCGGAGGCATCGGGCTTTGCATCACTGGAAGAGGTGCCATTGGCGGTTGTCTCATTGGAAGTTACGTCACCGGAAGGAGTGCTATTGGAGGCTGTGCCATCGGGCTTTGTTCCGTTGGAAGTTGCGTCATCGGAAGAGGTGCTATCGGCGACTGGGGGGCTGGCATATTGGCTGCCGTGGAGGATCAGTTTGCCTGCGTCTCCTTCGGCTATTGTGAAATTGGTGCCGTTAGAAGGATCAAACTGCATACCGCCAACATCAACATTGCCTTGTACTGTTACGGTTCCGCCATTATGCTGGAAAATGGCGAAATCACCACTCTGCCATGAGGCATTTTTGCTTCCGTCAGCTGAAGTCCAGTTTGTCGTGTCATCCGCATTCTGCTTCCAGACGCCATCGCCCCCATCGATTATGTTATTTGATGGAGAATTACTTCCATCCCAGAAAGAAAGCTTATCTGACCCATTCGTGAAGACGACATTGACGCGGCCTTGACCGGTCTGGAGCTGGTCTGTTTTATCGACACCATCAATCAGCAGGCGGTTATTTTTACCTAATGTAAGATCGCCATTATATGTATAGAGATTCTGGACGCCGGATCCTAATGATGAGGACAGATCCGTTGTGTTGATGGTGCCATTGAGTGTCAGATTACCACCAACAACAAAAGACCCCTCTTTTCCTTTCCCTGAGTCAGATGAGTCGCTGAGGTTTGTGAAATCAGACGTTCCCTCCATGTCCAGATTGCCACCAATTTCCAGCTTGGAGGCTTTTACCTTATTGAATGTAAGGGTGCCACCATGCTCTATGGTCGTCGTGCTGCCGGCTGCCCCTATGGAACCGGTTCCTGCCAGGGTTCCTCCGTCTTCTATGGTGACTTTACTTGTGCCGTCGGTGCTTCCGTAAACAAAGAGCTGTCCGCCATTTTCAACCGTTGTCGTCCCTGTATAGGTGTTCGCACCATTCAGATCGACGCCAACATTGGTTTTCCCTACATCCAGGCTTACCTGGTCCGTAAGTGTACCATGGTCACCAGAACCAAAAACCTCTTTACCGTGTTCATTTATGGTATCAGGATTATCGGGATCTGTAACGATCGCACCAATTACTTTTACAGTACCACTTCCGGTAATTGTACCAGCTATAACGCCTTGGTCACTATCACCATCTTTTCCAATGGAATCAGCGTTCGTTATGATAAGATTATTTGACCCAAGATTGATCGTTGGGTCTGCGCCTTCTATGATATGTCCCTTCTCATCCTTTTGATAATTTGTATTCAGATTGGTGATAGTGACTGGTTGAGTGGCCCCTGAAATATCGAATGTTCCGTTGGTTGAAACAAAAACATTGCCTGAATTTGCAATGCTGCCACTGCCGGAAAGAGAGAGTGAGCCATTTATGATATTTGTTGCGCCGGTATAATCATTTGTTCCGGTCAGGGTCAGGCTATGTTGTGTCCCATTGGACAGGTTCAGACCGCCAGCTCCTGAAATCGTGCCTGCAAAACTGTTATCAGCATTCGCATTTGCCAGGGACAGTGTCTTGTCACCGAGAAGAATAGTGCCGGCACCATTCAGAGCATTCAGCGAAGTACCGCTGCTCTTTGTGCCGCTTATGTCAAATGTTGCCCCATCTGCCATCGTAAGGCCGGATGTCGCTGCAATGCTTCCATCTCCCGAGAGGGCGAGGGTTCCCTGTTTGATATCTGTGGCGCCGTGATAATCATTATAGGTCGTGAGGATGGTTGTTCCGGGGCCGTCATGTATAAGGGACCCGTTATAATCGTTAAAGGCGTCCGTTACGGTATCAGTCTGTCCCTGTGCGGGAGTGAAGGTCTTATCAGCATAAGCAATATCGGGAAGAGCCGAGAGGAGTGCTGTGCTGCTTAATAAAGCAATGACACTGACTGAAACGCCAATAGAGCTCGAGTGGGCTCTTTTCCCTTTGTAAGAGTCATTAATCTTACGGCTTTGAGTGCCTGTTTCTTTAACTGCATGAGAGAGTTTCTTGCCGAACAAAAACGTATTTTTAGCCATGATTAAAGACCCTTACTTTTTATTCAAGAGTAATTTGGTCCCGTTTTCTATATCATTAAAAATTAAGAATCCAGATATAAATATGGATTAGTCCTATTTTTGACAAAAAAACAGATTTATTTAATCTTTTGTTAATAATCTCCCATTTTTTCTTGAGGTTATCGCGTGGTAAAGTGATGGTGACTCTCATATATTGATAAAGCTTTATGTGATATAATGAGAGATAGATTTAACTTGTTATGTTTTTAAAAAATGACTGTTTCGATCGTAATGGATTAGAACACGTATTTATATTATAACTTACTGTTTATATTGAAAATTATATTGATTTCTTAGGATGTAAATTACCTTTTTGAGGTCTATTTATGCTTTATATAAAATATCTGTGAAGTGGGTTGGAAAGGCTGGCTCATAATCTGTCAGCCAGGCAAAAAGGGCGGGTGAGGAGATTATCCCCACCCGCCCTTTCTCTTAAAGAAAGCTTCTCTTTTCTGATGATCAGAAGTTGATTTTCAGAGAGCCTGTTGCCCCACTTTCGGTGGAGTGATCGCCATACTGGCCGATATAGGAAAGATCCAGAGCCATCGTATCTGTCAGGCGTGCTGAGATGCCTGTATCAATGATCGCCGCATTGCTTGAGAGTTTGGATCCAGCGATTTCCATATCATTATTGCCACCAGTCAGAGCAAAAGCTTCATGCTGATGGGCCTCCAGTTCTCCGAACGCATGACGATAAGCGGCCATGAAATGCGGCATGAAGATCATCTTGCCGATATTGAACCGGGTTGAAGCCCGCATTCCGAAGGTTGCGAATGTCACACCGGTGTCCGTTCCACGGCCCCGCAAGGCAGCATCGCCATTATGCTCACGATAGCCATTGGTCTGCATATTGACGTAGGCGACGTTCATGAAAGGTTCAAAAACGCTGTGCCACTGGTGCATTTTATAGCCGAGTTCAGCAAAGCTCTGGGCCGTTCCACCAAGATAATGGCTTGTAATCTTATGGTTATAGGCCCCCACGATCACATCACGACGTGCATTGATGACGTTCCAGCTATAGGCAACGCCGAGGCGGAGATTGAGCCGTCCCCAATGGGTTCCAGCATAACCGCCGACCGTCACGTTATTGCTGTTACCGGAGGAAGAGCGCCCCTGACTGATATTGAACATGGAGTGCCCATAGGAGAAGAGGCCTCCAACGCGCCAGTTGCTGTTACGGATAGGGGTATCAACGCCCATAATGAAGCCTGTTGTCCGGTCATGCATGGTCGCAGCATTGCCAGTGGCACTGTTATGACCGATGCTTCCGTAAGCCTGACCCCACATGATGGTGTGCTCTGACGAGCAGGCATCATTTTTCTTACCGGTTTTCATGTCATAAGTGCTCTGACCCTCGCCTGTATAGTCACAGTCACTATTGGCAAGACGGTTCAGGGCGGCATTACGGATAAAGAAGCTGTCCTGGATCAGGGCTGTGCGGATCGAGGCGTGTACTTCTCCTGAGAGGTTATCCAGGGCTTTCGGGGCATCCTTTTTGGTCAGATCAGTCATGGCTGAGAGAAGAGGGGTGTCCAGGGTTAACATACGCTCTAACGAGTCCAGGCCCATTCCAACCCCAGTCTGTGTCGATGTAACGGCAGGGGCCTCAAATTTTTGCTGACCACGTTTAAGGACGATCTCTACATCATTGGCATGATAGGTAAGGGTCGGAGCCAGATAGGCATATTGCTCACCTAAATTGGTATCGAGCTTATCATATTGGCCCGTAACCCCTTTGGAGGCGTTTAAGACGTGATAGGCCTCATCATACGTAAGTTTGCTGGGATCGGAGACGTGGAGGTCAAGAGTGCCGCCATTGAGCGTTGCTTTCCCGTCAACAAGAACATGGTCTGAAGCAAGCTCATCAGGGTGATAATTATGGGCTTCATTAAGCTTGTTGCCAGTTTTATCAGTGGTGCCACGAATGCGCAGGACAGAGTCCTTATTCGAGGTAAGGTCACCTTTAATGTGAAGCGTCTCAGCCGTTTTGTTTAAAAGAGCGTTTCCAACCGCAAGAGTTCCGCCTGACTCTATGGTGACATTGCCACCAATTGTACCATCGCCGCGTAACGTACCAGACACGGAGGTATCCCCAGTGGCGCCGCTCTGATCGCCATTAATAATGAGCTCGGCACCACTATTAATTAATGTGGCTCCTTTATAGCTATTATTGCCGGAAAGGAGTTCTGTGCCGCCTGATATAATGAGGCCTCCTTCTCCTTTCATGGTGCCTGTATAGATACCTACAGAGGCATCAGGATCGCCGGTAAGGGTCAGGTTTCCATCAAGTTCCCCATCACCAGTTGTTATTTCACCAGTGCTATCATCTACCATGTCAGTAAGGGAACCGACTGAAGCGCCATTCTTGCTGACTGTGAAATTCCCGCCAGCTTCAATCAGGCTTCCTTGAATGGTATCGCCATCAAGTGTGAGCTGTCCATTTGTATCATTGGTGACACTGCTCTCGACGTTATTGCCGGTCTCTAACGCCATGGTGCCACTATTTTCAATCTCCTCAATATCTCCATTTTTGGCATCAAATTGCCCATTATCATTATTTAGGACATACCCATAGACGTCGCTTCCATCGAGTTTTACGATGCCATCATTCATAAGGCTTGCGGCCATCCCTCCAGTTGCTTCGACCGTAGCGCCAATAGCGTTGGTGATATTTGTGGCATTGCTATTGATTAATGTGGTCTTTCCGGCATTATTGTCGAGACTTGCTAATCTGGCGTTATGAGCATTAAGAGAGCTGTAATTACTGGAAGAAAACGCGATGCGGGTCCCATCGAGGGTCATAGTCCCGCTATTTTTAAAGCTATTAATCGTGCCACTGGTTGCTCCGAAAATAGCTCCTTTAGCGTTGGTGACATCTTCAGCATAGCTATTTGTTAAAGTTGTTTCTCCAGCATTATTGTCAATATTTGAAAATGTGGCATTTTTACCGGTAAGTGTGCCAGTATTCGTCGTAAGACCGCTAACTTTGCCACCCTCAGTGACATTGGTAGTTCCTTCATTATTAAGTGATGAACCTGTAAGATTGACCAGGGTGCCGATGGCAGCGTTTGCACCAGTGACGTTTAAAGTGCCATTTTTTTCAACAGTTGTTCCACCACTATAGGTATTTTTACCTGTTAGAGTTTCGGTCCCACCGGATATAGTGAGGTTTCCAGTGCCCGTTATTGAACCAGAATAGGTATCAGAGGCATTGGTAAGGGTGAGGGTGCCTTCAAGTGTGGTATATTGGGCAGACCCGGAAAGAGAGCCGATAGTCGCGCCACTCTGCGTAATGTCTACTGAGCCCCCTGTTACGTCCAGAGTTTTATCAATTGTGGCATCATCAAGCGTTAGATAGCCGTCTGATTGGGAGACGTTACCAGTGACTTCGCTCTTTTGGTCTAATGTCGCATAGCTACTATTATTAATCGTGTCGATTTTTGCACCATGTGCGGTGAAAAATGCATTTTGGGCGTTTGTGACTGTTCCTGCACTGCCACCTGTGAGTGTTACTGATCCCGCATTATTAACAATGTCTTCTAAAGTGGCGTTTTCAGCAGTGACGGTGTGCGTATTTGTAATAGTGCCTGAAAGTGTGGTGTTATTAACATCCGTGGTACCATTATTTTCAATGCCTCCGATAATGGTGCCTGTTAGCATCAAGGTACCATCGGGACCGACGACTGTTCCACTGGTGTAACTATTATTCCCTGATAATGTTTCATTTCCTTTTGATAAAGTGAAACGACCATCGCCGGACATTTCGCCTGAATATGTACTATAAGATGCGTCTGTAAGAGTGATATTGCCTTCAAGTTTAATATTCGAAGAACCACTTAAGGAGCCAATAGATGTATTGTTCTTGGTGACAGTGGTATCTCCTCCTGTTACGCTTAAGGTTCCGTCAATAATATTTCCATCCAGTGTGAGACTGCCCTTGTCAGAGGAGACGCCTTCAGTGACTTCATTGCCGCCTTGCAGTGTCATTACGCCGGAATTATCGATTGTTAGAATTTTTCCCCCAGTTGCTGTGAATGAGGAAATATTTCCGTTTATGCCATTATAGTTATTGACATTTCCCGTTAATGTAGCGTTTTCAGCTGTTATATCCCCCCAATTATATATATTACCTGTTGCCGTTCCGTTATTGACATCAATATGTCCGCCATTATTTGATATTTGACTCGTGACGGAGCCCGTTATGTTTAGCGTACTGGATCCAGCAACATTTGTGCTGCCAGTATAGCTGTTATTACCAGAAAGTGTTTCTGTTCCACCTTGAAGAGAGAGACCTCCTGTGCCTGAAAGGGAACCTGAATAGTCATCAGATGCATTGGTAAGGGTGAGAAAGGTTGCATTTGGGCTGCTGCTATTAATAACACCATTGCCAGCCCCTGAAAGGGAATTGGCAATTAAACCTTTATCCGCAACTGTGATGTTTCCATCTTTTTGGATGTCTAATTTTCCATTGATGATCTCACCATTAAAGCTTTGGCTCTCGCCAGCATGAATTGTAACGTCAGGACTTTGAGCCGAGGAAGAGGGGAGCGTATCATCGGCATAAGCCATATGGGAAAACCCGGTAAGAAGGGCCGTTCCGCTTAGTAAAGTGAGGATGCTGGCTGAAATTCTGATATGGTTTAAAGGACGTTTTTTATGAGAGTTGTCTGATATGGTTTTTAGAAAGGCAGGCTTTTGCGTATATGTTTGAGAAATAGTCTTATGCACCGTTTAAACCTTAAATTTAAATTAAAGATAAATTTGGTGCTGTTTCTATGTGATTGATAAGAACAAATCCAGAATAAAATGCAGTCTGGACTCCTTTTTAAAATCAATATCAGGATAGGTTTTTATTTTTAATAATTATATAAGTGAAATTATTTTATCGTAAAGTAATTTTAATATTAACGTGATATATTATTTATAATTTTTATTTAAAAACACAATAAAGAGAGCTCTATCAAACAAAAGAGCTCTCTTTTTTACATTAGTCTTTCAGCTTGAATTGTAGTCCCTGAAGGCTGGCTGCAAGGCGCGCGCCACGGTTTGAGGATGTTATTTTCAGGCGCACACCATTGGTGTTGGAAAGGACAGCAGCCCCCACGCCTTTATCAAAGGTCGCTTCACCAGAGGCCGCCCCATATTCACCATCAAAATCGTATAGATGCTTGAGATTGAAGACCTCACCAGTAGCGTTGATTTTGGAATAGCCCAGTGCAGCAATATTGCCGCCTTTAATGCTGAAGTGATGTCTTTTCCCCTGGAAGGTGAGGGTCCCGTCGCCCCATGTATATCCAACTCCGAAATCGGCTGAATGTGTCATGAAATGGACGCGTCCTACAGGGATGGCTGCAGCTTTTTTCTCCGCTTTCTTCTCTTCCTTTTTTTCCGCCTTTTTCTCGGCTTTTGCGGCCTTCTTCTCTGCTTTTTTTTCAGCTTTTGTCGGTTCTGCAGCCTTTTTTGTTTCCTCTGCGAAAGAGGGAACAGCCGTCGCGCAAAGTCCAAAAGCTGCAATAAATGCTAAACTATAAATTTGATAGGAACGCATTTCATTCTTCCTCTTTTGCTTAATGGAAACAGGTAAAAGGTTTTATGTTTTTGATGTAAAAGAGTTTTACCTCAAATTTTCACAGGCATTACTGAGGGAGTGTAGCATTTCTCCGGTTAATTCGTCGCTTATTTTTTCTTGGGATTATGTCCTTTCTGACATTGCTATAACGTCACGCTTTTTTTTACCAATATAAAGCTGACGCGGTCGTGCTATACGCGTCGTAGGATCGGCCATCATTTCAAGCCATTGGCTGACCCAACCTGCGGTTCGGGCCACGGCGAACAAGGCAGTAAACATGGTCGTTGGAATTCCCAGGGCTTTGAGAATCAGGCCTGAATAGAAATCGACGTTGGGGTAGAGCTTGCGTTTGACGAAATATTCATCTTCAGTGGCGATTTTTTCCAGTTCCATGGCGAGGTCAAAGAAAGGATCTCTTTTAATATTGAGCGTTTCAATAACCTCATAATAGGTAGCGCGCATTAATTTCGCACGAGGGTCAAAGTTGCGATAAACACGGTGGCCAAATCCCATTAACCTTATGCCTGAATGTTTATTTTTCACTTTTTCAAGAAAGTCTGGAATTCCCTCTTTTGTTCCAATCTGATCAAACATATTCAGGACGGCTTCATTGGCCCCGCCATGTGCCGGCCCCCAGAGTGCGGCAATGCCTGCTGAAATACAGGCGAACGGATTGGCCCCTGTCGAACCGACCAATCTGACAGCTGTCGTTGAAGCATTCTGTTCATGATCAGCATGTAAAATAAAAATTCGGTCAAGAGCGCGCGCTAGGACCGGATCGACTTTATAGTGTCGCCCGGGGCGACTAAAAAGCATATTCAGAAAATTTTCAGAAAAAGAGAGTTCTTCTTCCGGGTAAACGAAAGGTTCTCCACGGCTGTATTTATAGGCCCAGGCTGCAATGGTCGGGACCTTGGAAATGAGCCTGCGTGCAGAGCGGTCACGTTGTGCAGGGTCGTTTATGTTAAGGCCATCGCTATAAAATGCCGATAATGCTGCCACTGTCCCGCATAAAATGGGCATGGGATGAGCGTCACGGCGGAATCCGTTAAAGAAGTTGCGAATTTGCTCATGCAATAACCGTTGTGTGGCCATATCAGCAGAGAACGTCTCATATTGTTCTTTCGTGGGTAATTCCCCGTATAAAAGAAGATATGAGGTCTCAGTATAATCGGTCTGGAGGGCAAGCTGCTCTATAGGGTAACCACGATGAAGCAGAATTCCTTTATCGCCATCTATATAGGTGATTTTGCTGCTACAGGCCGCTGTGGAGCCAAAACCTGGATCAAATGTGAATAAGCCGGCTTCTTGCGGTAAACGTCGATGATCCAGAACAGAAGGGCCCATTGTCCCATGGATAACGGGAAAGGTGAAAGAGAGAGTTTCACTTGTTTCATCAGACATTACTGCAGAGTCCTCTCATATTACCGATGCGAAAAACCAATTTAACTAGTTTCGGTAAAGAAACGGATAATTGCAAGTAATAAAGATTAAGAATTCTAAAATTAATAAAGGGGGCAGCAGGATGAACCCGCTACCCCCTCTATTTTGCAAGAACTCTTCAAGAGAACAAAATGTTATTTTGTTCCTTCAGGAAGTGCATAGACAACCAGTGCGTCTGAAATTGGCGTCATCATGAAGTGGTGACCACCAGCCAGAATAGCAACATATTGGCGTCCATTGACCGAATAGGTCATAGGCGTTGCCTGACCACCGCCTGGCAGCACGTCACTCCAGAGAACTTTACCCGTTTTCATATCAATGGCACGGATAAGGTTGTCAGTTGCGGCTGCAACGAAGGCAACACCACCACCTGTCTGGATCGGGCCACCATTGTTAGGTGTGCCGATATTAAGAGGCAGGAAGGTTGGGAGGCCGAATGGACCGTTGGCACGGGCTGTTCCCAGTGGTTTCTGCCACAGGACTTTATGTGCTTTGAGGTCGATGGCTGTGATCATGCCATAAGGTGGCTTGTTACACATAACCTTCGTAAAGCTGTTCCAGAACGGGCTGACGGAAATACCATAAGGTGTATCACCCATAGCACCGTTACCTTCAGCACCACCACCAGCAGGATTATATTGAGGAGAGTCAACGGGGATATAACCCAGTTTATCACCTGTTTTACGATCCACCAGCTGGTCATACATGGGCGTATTGCTCCAGTTGGCCAGAAGGATTCCTGTTTTCGGGTCGTAAGAGACACTGCCCCAGTCGCTGCCGCCGTTATAGCCAGGGAATTCCAGCCATGGGCGTTTGATGCTTGGGGGGGTGAACTCACCGACATAATCCGCTTTACGGAATTTGATACGGCAATAAAGCTGGTCGAGAGGTGAAACGCCCCACATATCAGCTTCTTTATATTCAGGAAGTCCCAGTCTTGGCACGCCATTGGGGCCATCAGACCATGGCTGTGTTGGTGAACGTGGGTCTTCAGGAATATTGCCAGGTGAAGGAGCAGGTCTTTCTTCGACTTTGAAGCCTTGGAGTGGTTTACCCGTACGGCGGTCAAGAACGAAGGTCTGTCCACGTTTTGTTGGCTGGATCAGAGCAGGAATGATTGTTCCATCATCTGCATGATAGTCAAACAATGTTGCCTGTGAACCGATATCATAATCCCAGACGTCTTTATGAACAGTCTGGAAGACCCAGCGTTTTTCACCTGTTTTGGCATCAAGCGCGACAATAGCAGAAGAAACTTCATTTTCTGCAGGGCTACGCATGGCGCTGAAATAGTCCGCTCCAGAGTTGCCTGTCGGGACATAAACAAGACCAAGCTGATTATCGCCTGTCATCGCTGTCCATGAGTTAGGCGTGCCGCGGCTATAGACGTGGCCTGGTGCAGGCTGGTGGTGGTCTGTCGGGTTATTGACATCCCATGCCCAGACAAATTTACCAGATTCCGCATCGTAACCACGGATCACACCAGATGGTGCCCAACGACGCTGCCCGTCCAGAACCTCATGGTTAACGACGATAACGCCATTAACAATTGGCGGTGCTGCTGTCAGGGAGACCTGACCAGGAACAGCATAGCCGAGGCCCTGCATCAGATTAACCTGACCACCATGACCGAAGGATTCACAGAGTTTGCCGTCTTGCGCATCAACTGCGATGAGGCGCATATCGAGCGTGCCCTCGATGATACGGTTATGGCAAGGCTGTCCTTCAGGAACTGTGGAGGAGGTATAATACACGACCCCGCGACAAGCCGCTGTATAGGGGATGCTGTCATAAGAAACGCCAGCTTTATAACGCCAGATTTCTTTACCAGTTGTGGCATCAACACGCATCATGTCGTTCAGTGCTGAACACAGATACAGGGAGTCACCAACTTTAATGGGAGTGGTTTCAGCGGCCCATTTATTGGCTTTTCCTGGAGGAACCAGGCTACCCGTATGGTAGACGAAGGCTCTTTTCAGCTGTGATGCATTTTCAGGTGTGATCTGGCTGAGTGGCGAATAACGGCTGGCATATTCATCGCGACCATAAGCAGGCCAGTCTTCAGGTTTCGGATTGGCGCTTTCCTGCGGGACCATTGCCGGGATCTGACTTGGGTCAATTTCACCAATGTCAGGGATCTTGGCAGGGTTGATGCCAGGAGGTTGCGGTGTCAATGGGTCAGGTGATGTGAAGACTGAAGACTTAGCCGCAGCGGCATAGGGCCCACCCTGATAAGGGTTGGGATGGAAAGCTTCACCAGCATTACCTGGTCCCGGAGGGGCATCAGTGGGAGGCACTTGTGCCAGAGCAGGGACGGAGCCTAGCGCGGTGCTCAGAAAGAGCGCCTTGAAAATCGTAGAATTACGCATATTAAGCGCTCCTTTTACGCCCATTCAGCATGAGCAGGCAGATAACGACCAGGAAAGCGATGAGCGTAGGTCCCATCACACGTGGAAGCCAACCGATCCAATCGAAACCGACTTCATAGATCGTCCAGGGGATCGTCAGAAACCATCCCAGGAGATAAAGCCAGCACCCCAACGGACGGCGCATCAGCATGAGAATGCCACCTGGAGTGAGGAAAAGAAGACCTTCTAATATATAGTAGAAAGACCCTCCCAAACTGACCAGAACTGCACCGTAGTAAATGAAGTAAAGGCCGAAGAGAAGAATGATCAGACCTACGAGCATGGCGAGCAAGCCGCCTATAGTCATAGGACTTTGTGTCGAGTTTGTAGAAGAGAGCATATGAGCACCTCATAACAGGTGTTAGACCTGTCCCCCTTTTTGAAGGATTTTAAGCTTTGAGAAAAGCCTTTAAAGGGTACACATTTTCGTGCGCAAAAACAAAATATTTAATTACGACACTATATTTATTTGTTTTCTTTGTGAGAAATTAAATTTATTGCATTCTGTACAGATTTGTGATTGCGAACAACTTCATCGATTATTGTTCTGAAAAGCCGTTCAGCAAAATCTGGATCCAGATGTGCATTCTGCGCTAATGAACGTAACCGTTCTGATTGCCTGGCTTCCCTTTTATTATCAGTAGGGGGGAGTTTATGAGCTGCCTTGAAGCGGCCTATTTCATGTGTGCATTTGAAACGCTCTGCAAGCATGTAAATAATTGCGGCGTCAATATTATCAATGCTCTGGCGCAGGCGCCATAATGGTTCGAGGTCGGTATCTTTTACCTGATCAGAAGTCATTAATGTCAATCCATGCTAAGTGTCCACCTTTGCCGGCACCAAGATCCATGAAGATCGTTCTGCCGCCCAGTTTCCCTTCTTTGAGGTGAGGGCGGCCATCTGTCGATCTCTGATCATGACCTGCATAGACAGTCATACCCTGCGGCACTCGATGAATCCAGTTCAGCCGTCTTTCGGGGTAGCCATCTGGTTGTAACTGGCGGGTTGTCTCCCCGAAGAGAGCACGTGAAACAGGTGCTGAAAGCTTGCTGATTCCTGTTTCAGGAGGGGGCATGGTAATCATGAGCGTATGAAAACTGGCATGCAGAAAAAAAGTCTGATTGATTCGCTGCCAGACTGGTGCTTTTGCAATCATCTGGTAGATATCAAGCTCGAAATCTTTATGCGGTGCCTCTCTAACCTGACGTAAGGTTGTTTCAAGCGCCTGATCATAATGCACCTGCCGGCCTTCTAGGAGGCGGGCCAGTTTACGGTCATGATTGCCAAGGACGAACATCCCTTTTTGCTCATCCAGCATGGAAAGCATCAATTTCAGAACAGCGGCACTGTCAGGACCATGATCAACCAGGTCCCCGAGCTGTATAACGTAACGTTCTGTTGCGATAGCGTGGCGAAATCCCTCTATATCACCATGCACGTCTCCCACCACGCGTACGCCATGCTCGCGAATACGCTTTAAAATAGTTTCATTCAGGGTAGGGATCGTGAGAATAGAGGCGACCTCTTATAAAAATTAAAGATAGGTCTCCCATTCTGCTCTCTGAAAGGGTAAAGCGTCAACTCCCTATAAATTTCGAACTTTCACTCAGACTGACCGATAATGCCCGGCTGACCCCGCGTTCCTGCATGGTAATGCCATAAAGCTGGTTCATATGAGCCATGGTCACTTGATGGTGAGTGACAACGAGGAAACGCGTTTCAGTCTGTTTATTGATGTCGATAATCAGGCGGCAGAATTGCTCCACATTGGCTTCATCAAGAGGGGCATCAATTTCATCAAGAACGCAGATAGGTGCGGGATTGCAGAAAAAGGCAGCAAAGATAAGTGACAAGGCCGTCAAGGCCTGCTCCCCGCCGGAAAGCAGGGACAATGTCGAAAGTTTTTTCCCCGGGGGCTGCGCGTAAATTTCCAGTCCTGCTTCAAGTGGGTCATCACTGCCAATCATGGCCAGATGTGCTTTTCCTCCCCCGAATATGCGTGAAAACAGTGTCTGGAAATGTTGATCAACATCGGCAAAGACAGCGCTTAACCGGGCACGGCCTTCCCGGTTGATGGTCGTAACAATTTTCTGTTGTTTATCGATCGCTTCTGTGATTTCAGAGAGCTCCTTTAGCAGTTCCTCAGCTTCCTTTGTGGCGGCTTCATGGTCCGCTTGCGCCTTTAAATTAACGGTACCTAACTGATCACGCTCCTGTTGGAGTTTGTTAATCTCACGGCGTAATGACGCTTCATTTTTGCCAGATAATTTATTTTCTGAAAGGGAGTCATTGTCTGGCGGTGAGGGAAGGGGTTCCTGCAATTTCAATTGCTCATACTGATTTTGAGCCTGGGTTAAACGTTCGGTTAATCCACTTGTTTTTTCCCGCAATAGTGCGTGCTGCTCCTGCAGGGACGATAATTCGTTACGGCTTGCTTCAAAGGTGTCACTTAAAGCTGAGAGTTTCTGATCATTTTCATCATACCGGTTTTTCAAGGTTTCATAGGCTGATTTCAGAGCCTCGACCTGCTGTGATAGCTGGGCAGGGTTTTCCTGAGATTGCAGGGCTAATTCGCAAAGCTGTTTCTTTTGCTGCAGTTCGTGAACTTCATGAGAAAGCCGCGTTTTATCATTTTCAAGAGTCTGTAATTTAAGAGACAGGGTCTGTAATTCCCCCGTAACAGTGCGCGTCTTCTGTTCAAGCGTCTCATAACGGACCCGATTTTCCTGAAAAGAAAGCCGGTCTTTTTCAAATTTTATCTGCCGGGTTTCAAGGATTCCGACAGATTCCTCCAATGAAGGCATGTCCTCCAGAACGTCCAAAGCCTGTTTCAGATCTTTTTCAAGAGAGAGGCAGATTTCTTTCTGGGCTCTGACCTGTTGCTGCAACGTGTCGCGTCTTGCCAAAGAAGCGGATTGTTCCTGCGTCAGGATATTAAGTTTATTCCGGGCCCGTTCGGACTCACCCCGAAAAGCCAGATAATCTGTTTCAAGCTGCGCTGATATTGAAAGCTTTTCCTCAAGTTTTTTCTGCTGCTCAGCAAGATTTTTCTGATGTTCGGCCACATTCAGATGGGTGAGTTCAATTTCAAAAGTTTTTTTCTGTTCTGACAGGGTTTGGAAGTCGGCATCAATCAGCTTGAGTGCCCCGTCAATGTCTTTTAAGCGGGATTGAATATTCTCAGACTGAAGTTGAATTTGGGTATAATGGCGTTCAATCGTGCTGAAATTGCGATGTCTTTCAGCGCGGAGAGTCTGGGCTTCAATCGCTGCTTCACGCAAGGCAAGGGTTTTTTGTTCTTCTGCCTGGCTTTCGTCAGGTTCATGGGTCAGTTCATCAAGAGTGTTTTTCAGTTCTGCAATATTTGTTTTGATCTCAGCTTCGCCCGCAATATGCTTGTCCAATTGGGTCTGAGCGTATTGCAGTTTCTTCTCAGCAAGCTCCAGGCCATGTTCTCTCTCCTTAATCTGGAAACGAAGGTGAGAAAGAGCGTGTTCAAGCTGGGTGGATTCACCGCGTTGTTCTTCGATTTTGTCCTGAAGCGCTTTGCTCTCATTCTGTTCATTTTCAAGCAGAGAGCGTACGGTTCCGGTTGTCTCCTCCAGTAACGTTGCGCGGCTTTGAAGGTCACGTAATCTCTGAAGGCTTTGGAGCTTCCTGGTTTCTGACAATTCTACAGCAGAACTCTGAATATAACCGTCCCAGCGCCATAATGAGCCGTCCTGGGAGATAAGCGAAGTCCCGGATGGGAGCAGAGCCTGCAAAGCAGGCGCCTGGGACGTATCTTCCAGAACAAAAATAGCGTTTAAGGCTCGTGATAAAGCAGGGGGCGCTTTTACAAAATCAGCAAGAGTCCGAAGGCCTTCCAGAGGAGAGGATGGGTGCGCTTCAGGAGGAAGGTCGCGCCAGGCCCGCTTATAGGAAAGCGTTTTCTCCGGTGGCTCATGACTGATGACGACGGCATTGAGGCCTTCATTCAGAGCAACAGCAAGGGCATGAGCATAGTCAGCATCAACCTCAAGAGAGGTGAGGAGGGATATGCTGTTATCTTCTGATGGAATTTCGAGCGAACGTTCCAGCCCGGTTGCTTCGCTTTTGATTTGTAAAAGCTCTGATTCGTGCTGATGAAGCTCTTTGCGCGTATTATTGAGTTTGTTCAGAGATGTTTTGAGGAGTGCCTGTGAGGAGTGAAATTCCTGTGAGACAGCGTCATAAAGTTTCTGCTGATCTGCAAGCTTTGTGCGCGTTTCCTCCAGCTCTTTATAGGACTCTTTTTCTGATGAGGCTTCCAGAAGTGCTTTATGAGCGTGAGCAAGATGTTGTGCTGTGGTTTGTTGAAGATGATTCAGCCGTTCAATTTCACGCTCAAGAAGGGTTTTCTTCTGGATTTTTTCTTTCTGATGCGTGCGGACTTTCAGCCAGATTTCCTCTTGTTTCTCTTTGGCATCATTGGTGGCTTTTTCTTTGGAAAGAGCCTGTTCATATAGGGCCCGGGCTTCAGATAAAGACTGTTTCTGCTCTTCTATTTTTTCAGGAGAAATGACGGAAGATTCAAGGGATTTCTGCTCTGAGAGCGTTTTCTGCTTTCGGTTTTCAAGTGTTTTCAGCCGTTCAGAAATTAAATCTCCCTGAGAAGAGAGATGTTTCTGGCGTTGCAAGTCGGCCTCAAGAGCGGATTTTGCTTTTTCAACGACAATTTTCTGTTCCTGACAGAGGGTACTGGAAGCCGTTTTATCCTGTTCTGCTTTCGTAACGTTGAAACCCGCTACCCTGACCTGTTCTTCAGCTTCAGTGATCAGAGAGGAATCGGCACATTTTTGTTCAGTTTTTTCCAGCTCAGAGGCCAGCTGTGTCAGTGAGGCCTGACCTTGCTCCAGGCGTTGGCGGATATCATCGCATTTGTTTTTAGCTGTTTCGTAACGAAATGACGCCTGATGATATTCTTCTCTGGCTGTGTCATAGGCTGATTTCGTATCATCAAGAGCTTTTTCCTCTCTCTCGATTTTCTGTTTTTCAGAGGAAAGATCGAGGGAGGGATCAATCTCTTTTTTCAAGAGTGTGACGCTGTCGCTATACTCACGTTCCTGTTTCAGCAGGGCATCCAGCTGAGTGTTTTTTTCATTCAGAGCGGTCTTCAAGTCATTCAGCTGCCCGGCTCGCTCATTCCAGGAATTCTGGAGATGGGACAGATTATTCTGGGCAATTTCCATCTGTAGTTTCTGGTCTGACAGACGGGGACGAAGATGCTCAATATGCTCTTTCTGGGCGCTTTCTTCATGCTGCAGATTTTCGAAAATTGTCTTTTTTTCATGAAGGAGCAAAGCAGCTTTTGCTAAGGCCTCTTGTGCCTCTGTGAGCTCTTTCCGGGCGTTTGTAACCCTGATATGTGCCTGATTATGACGAAAAAATAAAAGTGCTTTTTCCGTTTTTCTTATGGATTCTGATAAAGCGCGGTAAGTCCTTGCCTGTTCACTCTGTTCAGAAAGCAGGGCTATACGGTTATGAAGGGCGTCAAGATTAAGCTGTGCCTGATCCAGATTGGTCTGTGCCTGTTTCAGCTTTATTTCTGCATCTTTTCGCCGGACATAAAGCCCTTTGATGCCGGCGGCCTCTTCAAGCAGAACACGTCTTTCCTCAGGTTTGACTTCAATAATCTGGCTGACACGGTTCTGGCTGATAATGGCAGAACTACGCGCACCTGAATCCATATCAGCAAAAAGCATCTGGATATCTCGCGCACGAACAACCGTATTGTTTAGCCTATAGGTGCTATTGCTCCCACGCTCTGCCTGACGTGAAATGACAAGCTCAGTGCAGTTCTGAAAAGGGGGCTGGGCCAACCCTTTCGCATCATCAATCTGGACGGAAACTTGTGCAAGGTTACGCGCTGAACGGGCATTTGTGCCCGCAAAAATCAGATCGTCACTATCGCCCCCACGAAGAGCCCTGGCAGAACTTTCCCCCATGACCCAACGCAGTGCATCAACGATATTTGATTTCCCACAGCCATTAGGCCCGATAATTCCCGTTAATCCTGGCAGAATCTCTATCGTTACTTCATCTGCAAAACTTTTGAAGCCGGCGATTGTCAGGCGAGTGAAATGGGGGGGCTTAATGGCTGTCACGTGGGTTTATGAGATTATTTCGAAGCCTCTTTGACAAGCTCAGAGAATTTTTCGAACGTTTCAGGGTCCTGTGCGTAAGGGGTGTTATTAAAGCGGAAATAGGGTGTTCCCTGAATATCATATCTTTTTGTGTCAGCATTGATCTGGTCTGACAAGGCTTTGATAAAGGCCTGATCATTCTGGATCGCATCAAACTGAGCACTGGAAACGCCTGCTAAAGCGGCTTCCTGACGAAGATGCTGCAAGGGATCGCCATCAGAAAAAGCCCATTTCATCTGCCTTGAAAATAAGGAGCTGATAAAAGCTTCATAACGGGATTCCGGCAGGGACCGGGCAACCATACATGCTGTCAGAGCAACGCGATCCATAGGGAAATCATGGAATTGATAACGGATTTTTCCTGTTTCAATGAGTTCTTTGCGAACCTTTGGGAATTCTTCAGTAGAGAAGTGAGCACAATGAGTGCATGTCAGTGAGAACCATTCCTGCACCAGAACAGGGGCCTTGGGGTCACCAATAATGCGTTCACTTAATCTCGGATCAGGTTTGGAATCAGCAGCCTGTGCCACACCGGCAAAACCGGCACTGATCGTCAGAGCAGGAACGGCTTTCAGGAGAGTGCGGCGGGATAGAAACAGTTTTTCCATAATATATCCTTACAATAAATTCAGTAAGAGTGTCTGAATGAAGGCAGGAAACGGTTAAACGTCAAGTAACTTGATGGTCATCATTTCCTGTTTGTGTACCATTTTTATGTCTTTCGGTCCAATCATCGGGGATACGCATCCGCAAAGCAAGAATGTGGCGTGTATCAGCATCCATAACCCGAAAGATCAAACCACTGGGATGGGTTATGACTTCATCGCGGGTTGGAACATGCTCAGCCAATCTGAAAACAAGTCCCCCGACTGTTTCTATTTCTGCTTCACGTTCACTTTCCGTCAGAACAGGGCCGAGCTTTTCTTCCAGGACTTCAATGGGCAGGCGGGGATCAAGGTCAATAGCCCCATCAGCTCTCTCACGCCAGGGCGTTGTGACGGGTTCATCATGTTCGTCAGAAATATCGCCAACAATTGTTTCAATCAGATCCTCGATTGTGACAAGTCCGTCAATACTGCCATATTCATCAATAACAAGAGCCATATGAGTACGGCGCTGGCGCATCTGGAGCATGAGGTCCAGGACAGGAATGGTCGGGGCTACAAAAAGAGGCTGGCGGAGGAGCTTTTTCAAGTCAAATTCACTCACCGGACCATTATAGGAGATCAGGTCCTTAAGGTGAATCATGCCGACAACATCATCCAGCTCTTCATGGTAAACCGGCAGACGGGAGTGATTTTCCGTCCTCATAAGGGCCAGCGCCTCTTCATAGGAAAGGTCATCGGGCATAGCGACGATATCTGCCCGGGGGACCATGGCATCATCGGCTGTGATGTCTCTCAGGCGAAGAACATTCAGTAAAAGAGCGCGTTCCTGACGGTCAAATTCAGGAGGGTCTTCAGCTGTTTTGGGAAGAGAGGCAGAATCCTTGACGAGGTCTGTCAAAGCCTGACGCACATTGGGAGAGCGGGATTTGCGGCCGAAAAACTTCAGAAGGTTGGATCGTTCAGGAGAGTGATGTGTCATGAAAGTGACCTCCGTCCAGTTTTCCAGGGATCAGCAAATCCCATCATCCTCAAAGTCCGTGTTTCCTGCATTTCCATGGTTCTGGCTTCACCTGGGTGATGGTGGTCATAACCGGCAAGATGTAAAAATCCATGTACGATGAGGTGGGTTATATGAGCTTTCAGGGATTTACCGGAATCCCGTGCCTCGCGCTGTATTGTCTCAAAAGCGAGGATAATGCTGCCACCTTCTCCGGGAAAAGTGGGTTCGAAAGTCAGGACATTGGTCGGTTTGTTTTTTGTGCGGAAACGGGCATTGAGTTTTTTAACAGTGCGGTCTGTTGAAAAAACGACTTCCGGATAATGGTCCATAAAATCAGCCCCCAGAAGACGCTGCGTTGCTTTTAGTGCCCTATGGACCAATCTTTCAGGATTGCTCCCCAAAAGGCGCCATCTCCTGTCATCAACCAGGATGGACATATCTGAATAGTCATTATCTTCGGAGAGAAGATGTCGGGGCAGCATGACGAACTCTTGAGTAAGGGTTATGTGAGGAAACACTATCAGCCTGATCGTAAGCGTCAATAATTTTGGCGACAAGTGGGTGGCGAATAACGTCAGATGATGTCAGGTGAGAAAAGCCGATCCCGGGAACATGCTCCAATGTTGCAAGGGCTTCTTTCAGGCCGGACGTGATGGTTGGAGGGAGGTCAATCTGGCTGAGATCACCGGTTATGGCCATATGTGTTCCATTCCCCATACGGGTCAGAAACATTTTCATCTGTGCAGGTGTTGTATTCTGCGCTTCATCAAGAATGACATAGGCGTGAGACAATGTGCGCCCCCGCATAAAGGCAAGAGGGGCGACTTCGATCTCGCCACTTGCCATGCGCCGGGTGATCTGGTCGCCAGGCATCATGTCATGAAGGGCATCATATAAAGGACGAAGGTAAGGATCGATTTTTTCGCGCATGTCACCTGGGAGAAAGCCCAATCTCTCTCCGGCTTCAACGGCAGGTCGTGACAGAATGATCCGCTCCACCTGGCCGGAAAGAAAAAGCGAGACGGCCTGCGCCACAGCCAGGTAGGTCTTTCCTGTGCCGGCAGGTCCCAGCCCGAAAACGAGCTCTTTTGTTGCCAGGTTGGACATATAGGCAGCCTGTCCCGGAGAACGCGGCGTAATAACACCTCGTTTGGTCTGAAAGGCAGGAAGCTGCGCAAGAGCGGGCTCGCTGCTTTTTTCAAGGCGGGAGGGGCGTAAAGTCGGCATGGAAACAAGCCTTATAACGCCTGCAACCTGTTCGGAATCGATAAGTTCTTCTCGTTCTGCCAGATTATATAAGGCCTCAAAAGCTGATTGACCCTGCGAAACGGCTTCATGGATTCCTGTAATAGCCACGCGGTTGCCCCGGCAGGAAAGGCGCACTCCCAGCCCTTGTTCGAGCTGAACAAGATGTCGGTCATGCTCGCCCAGAATCCGCTTTAAAAGCACATTATTTTCAAAACGCAACGTGACGGAACGTTTATCGTCAGATGTGGGAGAAAAAGAGGCTGAACGAGAAGAGAAGTCTGTCAAAGGGTTTTCATCCCTTCCTTTAAAATACCACCAAGAGAATTTGTGAGCTGTTCTGTAATGTGAATTTTGACAATCTGGCCGATGAGTGACGGGTCACCTTCAAAATGGACAGGCTGAAGATAGGGTGAGCGTCCGTTCAGCTGCCCGGCTTTCCGCCCGGTCCCTGTTACCAGGATATCCTGGGTTGTTCCCAGAAGGGAAGCGTTAAAAGCGTCCTGCTGTTCACGTAAAAGTGCCTGAAGCGCTGCCAGTCTTTTGTTTTTAACCTCTTCATCCACCTGAAAAGGCTGTCCAGCAGCAGGGGTGCCAGGTCTTGGAGAATATTTGAAGCTATAGGCACTCGCAAAGGTAACGTCGCGAATGAGCTGCATTGTTGCCTCAAAATCCTCATCCGTTTCACCAGGATGTCCCACGATAAAATCAGAAGAGAGGGCGATATCGGGCCGTGCTTTGCGGAGATTATGGATGATTTCCCGATATTCATCAGCTGTATGGTTGCGGTTCATGGCCTTGAGGATCCGGTCAGAGCCGCTTTGCACGGGCAGATGCAGAAATGGCATCAGAAGGGGATTGTCCCTATGGGCATCGATCAGACTCTGTTCCATATCGCGTGGATGAGACGTTGTATAGCGGATGCGTTTCAGCCCGGGAATGGTCGCCAGTCTTTCAGCCAACACTGCCAGATTGACTGTCTGAGCGTTTTCCTGCCCATGAAAGGCATTGACGTTCTGACCCAGAAGGGTGATCTCCTTTACGCCACTTTCCACTAGTCTGGTGGCTTCCGCCATAATGGAGGGGACCGGTCGGCTTGTTTCTGCACCACGCGTATAAGGCACTACGCAGAATGAGCAGAATTTGTCGCACCCTTCCTGAATGGTAAGGAAGGCTGTCAGATTTCCAGAGGTTTGCGGGGCAGAATCTTCAGGGAGAAAATCAAATTTTGTTTCAACTGGGAAGTCTGTATCAATGACTGTTTTCCCTGCTCTGGCAACACGTGCCACCATTTCAGGGAGGCGATGATAGGTTTGTGGCCCCAGGATCAGGTCAACATAAGGGGCACGAGCCAGGATTTCTTCTCCCTCAGCCTGTGCCACGCACCCTGCAACGGCCAGAAGAGTTTCATGACCTTCTGACTGGCGTGCTTCACAGATAAGGCGCAGGCGCCCCAGTTCAGAAAAAACCTTTTCTGCGGCACGTTCGCGGATATGGCATGTATTGAGAATGATCATGTCAGCATCTTCTGCACGATCAACAGGTCCATATCCCAAGGGCCGCAGAACGTCAGCCATACGGGCGCTGTCATAGACATTCATCTGGCACCCCCATGTGATGATATGGAGACCACGAACTGTTTGTGAAGACGCTGAGTGCTGTGACATAAGGAACTGAGACACCATCCCTGAAGGAAAAATCTTTCAATAATAAGAAGCCTGCCTTCAAATCAAGCTTCAAATCAGATCATGACTTATAAAAATCAGCTTTCGAGACGATTCTGTCTCAGGTCTTCAGTTCCCTGAACGATGACCTCATAGGTCTTGTTGGCAAGCATTTTACGGGAAGGAAAGTGATCTGGATCCAGAGGGGGATGGAAATAGACGCTGGCCCGCATGGAGCGCCATTTTCCCAAAGCCCAGAGATGTGGCGCCAGATCCATATCTCCAAACCATGAGAAAACCGAAGCGCGTCTGCTTTTCCCAACGGGAAGCCCTTCAAGCCGGTCGTAAACAACGGAAATAGGCTGGACGAGCAGTGGAGGGGGCAGAGAGGCATCATCCAACTCGGTCAGTCCACGTTTTTTGACAGGTTTTGCAATGGCAAAAAGAGAGGAAAGAAATGGCAGGACCCGCATTCCATCAGACGATGTCCCTTCCGGAAAGAGAGCGATATTATAACCTTCTTTCAGTCTGTTGGTGACTTCTGTGACTTCCTGTCCCGTTTCCTGACGGTTCCGGCTGATATAGATCGTGCCGCCCAGACGGGTCAGAATGCCAATCAAAGGCCAGTTCCGCACTTCCTGCTTTGAAATGAACAAGGTGGGAAGCACGGACCCTAAAACCAGAATATCAAGCCATGATGTATGATTGGCGATGAAGAGAACGGGCTTTTTACCGTTTTTCAGGTCACGTTCCGTATAAATCCCTCCAGCCCGGTTTCCTATAGGGTTCACCTGAATTCCCATAATCCTGCAGACGATTTTCCAGAAAAAACAGGGAAATCTCACATGAAGGCGGCCTGGAACCCGGATGAGAAAGGCCTGAAGGCAGCACGCCAGGAAGCCCCAGAGCAGAACAGCCAGAAGTCTGGCCACACAACGCAGGTTACGGCCGATCGAACGCGGAGATGTGGGCTCATTTTTGTCAAAAAGAGCTTCAGGATCGAAAACAGGGCGGGAAGAGGATCCCGGTTTATGTTTGTGCGGAGACGTGTATGGAGCGGACATAATGCGATTGATAAGGGTTTTTCAGTGCGGAAACAATCTTAATCCACCCATAGAGCGAAAGAAAACAATAAGCAAATAGACTTGCTGCCCTCTATCGATCATATCGGAAGCAGTGGAAAAGAGCGGGCGTATCTGACATGATAAAAGAGAGAGAACACGTCAAGGAGAGATGGTGAGATTATTAAGGACGTCTGGTTTGTGTCTGATGCTTCTGGCATGCAGTTTTTGTGGGGCCAGGCAGATTTTTGCGGAAAGTGAGGTATCAGGGCAAAAGGAAATCACTTTCGCTTATGAGACGACGATCAAATCAACGTCTCATGAGGCAGTAGATGATGCCCTGAAAGCGTCTTCCCAACTTTTAACCTTGCAGAAAACACATCAGGTAGGGGCCTATGCGCTCGCCGGACGTATCCGTAGTGATTATGACCGTCTCAATGGTGCGTTGCAGTCGCAGGGATATTACGCCGGTCAGCTCAAGATTACCGTCACAATCGGGAAACATGATTATGAAGGGCGTGATCCGGCCATGTTGGCAGCCCTTGAGGAGGCAACAGGCAAAACAACTATTAAGATTGCCGTCTCTGCCACGTTAGGGCCGATTTTCCATATAGGGGCGATCGAGATAAAGCCTTCCCCGAAAGAAGGGGATAAAAGCACCGGTGGAAACATCATGTTGTCTCATAAGGAAAATGAGGCACTGGGAATAAAGGTGGGAGATGAGGCTGTCGCCGCAAAGATTCTGGCGTCACAGTCCCGATTAGGTGATTTTCTCCTCGAAGAAGGGTACGGCACAGCAAATGTTTCCCGGCCACAGGCAATCCTGAATCAGGAAAAATATGTCATTACGGTCAGGATCTTTGTTGATAAAGGTCCCAGACTGGTCATTGGTCCCCTTGCCTTTAAAGGGCTGAAACATGTCAGGCAGGATTATGTGCAAAAGCGCATTCTCCTGCATCAGGGTGAGCTTTATCAGCCCTCAGCCATTGAAAAAGCACGTTTGGATTTAAGCAGTACCGGTCTTTTTTCATCAATTCAGATTAATAACGCGCCTCCTGTAATCACAATCCCATCCAGAAAGAGCGAGGTTAAGGATATCGATAAGGCCATGCCGCTCAATCTTGATTTCCAGGAAGGGAAACGCAGGCGTGTTTCCGGGGAGGTTGGCTATTCAACTGATCTTGGAGGACGTCTCGGGGCCAGCTGGCTGCACCGTAATTTTCTTGGTCGCGGAGAGCGTCTGAAAGTTTCTGCTCTGGCTACAGGTCTGGGAGGTTCTGCTCAGCAAGGGTTGGGCTATGATGGCTATGTTGACTTCAGCAAACCGGATTTTTTCGATCGTGGGCGTGATTTGAATGTAAGAGTAGAGGCTGTTCGGCAATTATTATATTCCTATCACCAGACCGCGTTTCTGGTAAAAGCCGGGTTTTCTCAACCTGTCGGGGATGAATGGAACGTTAATGGCGCTCTGTCACTCGAGCAGGAAAAAATCAGGCAATTCGGCAGTTCGAGAGATTATTTTATCGTCTCATTACCCATAGGGGCTGATTATGATACGACCCATCGCCCCAATGCTATTGAACCGGCAACTCACGGCGTCAAAATATCCATTTCAGCATCTCCATCGGAATCGATGGAACATAAAACGTCATTTTTTGCTATATTGAATGGCCAGATTTCGACCTATTTTGATCTGCATAATATTGGCCTTTCGCGTCCCGGGCGGAGTGTTATCGCTCTGCGAGGGTCTGTTGGCTCCATCCAGGGCGCTACAACGTGGGATATTCCGCCTGACCAGCGTCTTTATGCAGGTGGGCAGGCGACGGTTCGCGGTTACAGATATCAAGGGGTGGGACCGCAATTCCGGCACAGCAAATATGCAATTGGAGGCAGCTCCATGGACGCAGCAACAGTGGAATATAGGCAGCGGCTTTTCAAAAGCTTCGGGACGGCTCTTTTTGCTGATGCCGGGCAGGTGGGAAGAGGGTCAATGCCGGGTCATGGCAAGCTGAGAGTCGGCTATGGGGCCGGGGTGCGTTATTTCACACCCATCGGTCCTATCCGCGTGGATATAGCCCTGCCCATGCACCGCCCTGATCGTGGAGATAAATGGGAGCTTTATATCGGGCTGGGAGAAACATTCTGATGTATTTTACCCGCCGCCTTTATTATATCCTTGTCCTGATAACAGGTCTGATCATGACCGTAACGGGAATGAGTGTTACGGCCCTTCTGGTCTGCCTGAATCTTCCCCATGTTCAGCATTACGCAGAAAAAAGCCTCCCTTCCTTAACGGGGAATATGGTGCACCTGGAAGGGATTTCAGGTTTTCTCCCATCTCATATCCGTTTGAAAAAATTAACCCTTGTTGATGAAAAAGGCGTCTGGCTGGAATTGGACAAGGCGGATTTAAGATGGTCGCCTCTGGCTTTGATTCACATGAAAGCCAAAGTGAAGACATTCACTGCTGAACGTTTTGTTTTTGAGCGTCTGCCCTATTCAAGTGAACCTTCGCCTCCTTCCGATCCTGATGCAAAGCCTCTTAATCTGCCATTAGCCGTTGATATAAGGTCTCTGACGGCACCTCATATCGAAATAGGGGCAGAATTAACGCAAAAACGTCTGCTACTCTCACTTTCCGGCAAGACGAAAATTTCGAGCATAAATCCCTTTATCCAAGGGGTCAGTGTCAAAAATTTCCCCTCTATCATGATTGATGCGGTGGCACACCGTTATGATGAGCCGGCAACACTTTCGGTCAAGCTTGATAAGAGATGGAGGCGCGCCAAAGGGAAAATCGAATTTAACGAGGGAGCGAATGGTTTCTTCGCAACCATGCTTCATATGCCGGCGCTCGATCCCTTGAATGTGGAAATCAGTTTTAAAGGGCCATACCGTAAATTTAATACAAAGCTGGATTTAAGAGCAGGCAGTCCTTTAAAATCACAGCTGAATGTCAGTGAATATGGGCGGGTTAATCTCTATAAAAAACGTGGGAAAATCGCCCTGACGGCAATATCTCCTGCAATGACGATCCTGCCGGATCTTGGCTGGGATCATCTGGCCTTCAAAGCGTCTTTGGATGGAGCTTTCACAGCTCCAGGAGGAGACGCTTCGATCGAACTTGCCAATTTATCGGCTTTTTCAGTGATGGCTCACTCTATTGATGTGCAGTACAAGGGAGATCACAAAAAGTTATTTCATAAAAACGGCCAATTGCGCTTAACGGGAAAATTATCCGGATTGAGACTTCCGGGAAAGGCACCACTGTTACTGGCGTCCTCTCCTATTAAGATAGATGCGCTTTATCAGCCTTTTCAGAAAGTACAGCCTTTCAGTGTAAATGTGCAGCATCATCTCCTTCAGATTGCCTTTAACGGGACGGTTAAACCTTTTTTGAAGGGGCATCTTGAGTTGACCCTTCCCAATCTTCAGCCATTGGCAAAGATTGGCGCGATCGCTCTTGAAGGGCGCTCGCACATTGCGGTTGCTCTTGCCTTGCCAGGGAAGAAAGAGCTTGCTCAGCAAGCGGCCGTAAAAGGGGAAATACAGGTTCTTTCCGGTTTGCCACAGGCTGTAGGACTTATTGGGAAAGACGGTAAATTTGCTCTGAATGTGCAGAGGAGCTCACAGGGAAAGATTGCCCTTGAAGGGCTGGATATTTCTGGACGGACCTTACACATAAAAGGGGCGGGACAGTTCGACCCTAAAGAAAATAATTTCCTAAAGTCTGACCTTTCCCTTTCATTGTCTGATCTCAAAGCACTTTACCCGGTTGCGCATGGACATATGGAGGCCACGCTCAATGCGACTGGTCCTTTAAATGATCTGAAAAGCAGCGTGCATATTAAAACCATCGCAGGGGCTTCATCACCAAAGATAAAAATAGCGCCTGGACCAGTCACTATAGAAGCCGCCATTGAGCATCTACCCGACTTCCCCGATGGCACACTGACGGCGCAGGGTGAACTCGATAAAGTGCCTTTGGCCTTGGACCTGTCTTTTCACAAAGACAGGCAGGGAAATATGGAAGCCATCCTCAATAAGCTGGATTGGAAGACGTTAAAGGGGCACGGCCTCATTAATCTTCCCGCGGGGGCGAAGATTCCTCGTGGGGATATGGATGTTTCCATCACCAGGCTTGAGAATTTTTCATCCTTGATCGGCCAATCTGTAAAGGGAGGATTGTCCCTGGGGTTACAGACGGTAAAACAGCAAGGGGAGAAGTCGCAGGAACGGGTCCATCTGGATTTTAAATCCCAGCTCAGTATGGCTGATTATGCTGTGCGTTCCTTCACCATCAATGGAGATGTGAACCATCTTTCCACGGACCCTGTTTTTGATCTGTCAGCCCAGATAGGGGGCCTGAAAGCCAGGGAGATAAATGGAGAGGCCCGTCTGTCCCTTAAAGGACCGGAAAAAGCCCTTGGGCTGAATGTGTCTGGCAGGTTTGATAATGTCATGAAGGCGCCGGCCAGAGTTGAACTTGCTGTCCTTGCGAACCTTCCAGAGTCACAAGTGACGGTGAGCAGACTGGAGAGCCTTGTCAAAGGCGAAACATTGCGCCTTCAGTCACCGACGATCATTCATTATGGGAAGTTACTGAGCGTTGAACATCTCAAATTATCTGGCACGTCGCCTCAGAGCGTGCCTGCTCTTTTATCTGTTAACGGTCAGGTTAAACCAAAGCTTGATCTGACTTTCGCACTTGACCGGGTCACACCGGCCCTGGCCACACCTTTTGTGCCGGGCTTAAAGGGAGGGGGGACGATTACGGCCAGGGGCAACCTGTCTGGCACTCTTGCTGACCCAGCCGGGTCAATTACAGCAGAGGGGCAAAATCTTTATCTGAATATGGGATATGCAGCCTCGCTTCCACGTTCTTCTTTCTCTCTTAAGGCAAATCTTGCTCACAAGCAGGCACAGTTACAGCTTGACGCCCATTCGGGAGATCGTCTGACGGTTCGTGCAAATGGTATGGTTCCTCTTTCCAAAGAAGGAGCCTTATCTCTTCATTCTACCGGAAAACTGAATCTGACTTTGCTGAATGCTGTCCTAGGGGCCTCCGGTATGGGGGTGAAAGGGCTCGTGGATATGGATATCACGGCTCAGGGTAAGCTCGATCATCCTAACCTCACAGGAGGGATTCACATTCAGCAGGGAGACTTCACCCATTATGCACAGGGCGTTCACCTGACAGACATAAAGGGTGATATTACAGCGCAGAATGATGCGTTGAAAATCAGTAATTTCAACCTGAAAGCCGGAAAGGGGACAATGTCTCTTGCAGGGCAGATCGGTGTTCTGCGTCCCGGAATTCCACTGGATCTGACTTTCTCAATGGATAAGGCCCAGCCTGTGATCAGTGATCTGCTGATCGAAACACTCAATGCCTCACTTCATGTCCATGGTCGTGCAAGCTCTGAAATCGATGTGGATGGACAGATTAAAATTCCAGAAGCCAACATTAATATTCCCAATTCCATGCCTGCTTCTGTTCCTCAGCTGGAGATTATCAAGCCGGGAAAAGAGCATGAAAAAAAGCCGGATCCTTCCGTGATCGTGAATCTGAATGTGGATGTTGCCTCACCTGGCCAACTTTTCGTCCGGGGGCATGGTGTTTTTGCTGAAATGAGCGGAAAGCTGCATGTCAAAGGCACAAATCTTGCGCCAGAAATTACAGGAGGGTTCGATTTAAGGCAGGGTAACTTCAATCTGGCGGGGATCAGCCTTAATTTCACCAAAGGCCGCGTTGCCTTTAATGGCAGTGGTGTCGGTCACAGGCTTGATCCAACCCTTGATTTCCGGGCAGACCGCTCTGCTGAAGGGATCGTCGCCAGTTTATTGGTGTCAGGTTATGCCAGCGAGCCGAAACTGAGTTTTGTCTCCGCCCCACAACGCCCCAAGGACGAAGTCTTGTCAGTCCTGTTGTTTGGCAGCACGCGTGCGTCCCTTTCTCCCACCCAGCTTGCTGCTCTGGGAGCGGCTGTCGTCCAGATAGGTGGGGGTTCGGCTTTTGATCCGTTAAGCATGGTCAGAAATACTCTGGGGCTGGATGAACTTTCTGTTGGCAGCACGAATGGTGGCAAGGATGGGAAAGAAAAATCCACTCTGGAAGCGGGAAAATATGTGATGAAAGGGGTCTATGTTGGTGCCAAAGAAGGGCTTTCCGGTAATAACACCCAAGCTGAGGTGAGGGTGGATATAACAAAACATCTTAAATTCAATACAACCGTCGGCACGGGAGGGCAGATTACAGGTTTTACAACACCTGAGAATGATCCCGGCTCTTCACTGGGGTTGTCCTATGGTATTGATTATTGAGACAAGGCCTTGTTCAGGGCGCGTTCTGTCAATTCTCGGGAAATTTGCTGAACAACAGGTTGCCAGTCATCAAAATAAGGTTGGCGAATGATCCGTACTGAGGGGTACCACCGCGTTTCAGTTTGATGGATACCCCATCGCCAGCAATTGCAGAAACGATCCATTAAAATGGTTTCCTTGCCGATGGCACCTGCCAGATGAACAATAGAGGTATCAACCGTAACGACGATATCAAGAGCGTCAATCAGGGCAGCCGTATCCTCCATTGTGTCACACTCATCCATGTAATCAAGGAGATGGCGGCAGTAGGGCTCTTTTTGAGACGTTCTGGGGCCTTTTTGCAAGCTGAAATACTGGATAAAAGGATCGCCAACAAAAAGGCTTTCCAGCTCCTTGAGGTTCATGGAACGATGATAATCAATAAGGCGGGAAGAACGGTCATTTTCATGAATACCGCCCGACCAGACCAGGCCAACTCTCAGGATATGAGGGGGTATAAAAGCCAGTTTCTCACGCCATTTTGCCAATTTTTCGGGTGCAACTGATAAATAGGGCGGTGAGGCTCTAAAGGGCATGGAAGGATAGGCTGTCAGCGCTCTGGGCAGGCTGATAAAGGGGCAGTGATAATCATATTCAGGGCAGATACCTCCTACCTGTGAGGTCATGACGCCATCGATTTTCCCTATCAGTGAAGAAAGCTGCCCGCTTCCCCATACATGAATAGAAGCCCCCGTTTCGGCCAGAAGAGGGAGAAAGCGGGAATACATGATTGAATCACCCAGACCTTCTTCATGGGTGACCAGGATCTTTTTCCCTCTCAAGGATGTGCCGGGCCTTACCGTCGGGAGAAGTTTGCTGAAAGGCAGAGAGGTGTGCAAAGGAAGTTTCAGGCGCCATTCATGTTCATGCCATCCCTGGGAAAAACGCCCTATTTTCAGAAGTGCGATTGAATGGTTCAGCCGTAAAAGAGGTTCATTCGGGGCGATGGCAATGGCACGGTGGTAAAGGGTTAATGCCTCTTCAACGGCCCCGGTATTGTTATAAATATAGCCGAGATTGTTCATGACATTCCAGCTATCGGGTAATTGCTCAATAAGGCCGTAAAGGAGGTTTAGAGCCTCTCCAAAGGCGCCTTGTTCACATAAGATACGGACAAGAACGGTTTTTAAAACAAAAGCGTCGGGAGATGATTTCAGCTGGTTTCTTATAAGCGTCTCAGCTTCATAAAGGCGGTGAAGCTGAACAAGTGACAACCCTTTTAACCCTATAAGCGCTTCAGATGAGTGGTAAAGGGTTTCATATGTATCAAGCAATGCCAGAAAAGTCTTTTCTTCATGCTCGGTTTGTAATTCTTCCTGAAGTCTCGAAAATGGATTGTGCAATCCGTTTTCCATGGCCTGACGAAAGTGACGGGCTGCTTGTACATAATCATCTTTGAGGAAATAATAACAGCCTTTCCAGAAAGAACGTATATCCTCACTTTGAAGAGATTCTGTAACGGATAATA
This sequence comes from Aristophania sp. ESL1100, assembly GCF_058511235.1. Lineage (NCBI taxonomy): Bacteria > Pseudomonadati > Pseudomonadota > Alphaproteobacteria > Acetobacterales > Acetobacteraceae > Aristophania > Aristophania sp. ESL1100. The sequence goes on from NZ_CP196394.1 coordinate 866,792, forward strand.
ATAAGGCCTCATTTGGGTTACGACGAAGCAGGGCCAAAGGTTGTAGATCCATATGTGGCCTCATCAAGTCCCCGTATCTTTTATGTGCCAGTATATGTCGCGTCTGAGTAGAAACTTAATAGAGTATTGTACTGAGTTTGACTTATAGTCAAAATATATAATGGACAATCTATTATTATAAAGTATCAGGTAAGGCTACAGGGTGCTGCTTATCGGGCTCGAAGCACAGAGTGTGTCCCGGCTGAAAGGGCAGGATACCGACCAGCTGGAACACACTTATTTTTCAGGCTTTTTTCATTGTTTCTGTAAGTGTTTTTAGAACTGTTTCGGAATCCTTATTTTCCAATACAGCCAGTTCAGCGACAAACCTTTCCTGTGCAGCTTCAAAAAGTTTACGCTCTGAAAAACTTCCGTCAAGACTGTCCACATTGCGGCGAAGGTCCCGTAGAACTTCAGCAATCTGTATCAAGTCACCGGAATTGATTTTTTCCTGATAGGCAATCGCCCGACGCGCCCACATACCACGGCTGATATGAGGCTTCCCTTTCACAACGGCCATCGCTTTATCGACGATTTCGCGTGTTGCGATTTTGCGCAGGCCGGATTTACGCGCTTTAGCCAAGGGAATATGCAACGTCATCTGGTTGCCGGGAAAAGAGATTTCAATCATCTCAATCATCGTCCCGACAACTTCAACATTGCCAATATTTTCGACACGTCCTACACCGTGGGCAGCATAGACGATCGAATCTCCAACCTGAAAAGGATCATTTTTCAGGCCGGGATCTTTCTGCTGTGCTGTACGCTCGGCTGCATCGCGCGCCATATCTTCAGTGACACCGCCTCTTTGAGGCATTCTAAAATTGCTGCTCATAATATCATTATACCAAAAAAAAATGTCCCTGTCTTTAGGGCGGTTTGTTATTCCTATGGCTGTACGCCATTGGTAATGGCCACCATTTCGTGAGGGGAGAGCTGCACAGGCTGGAGGAGGTCCCTCTCTATAGTGCGCGCCATTGTGAGCATAGGCAGTGCATGGACGGTGTTGCTGAAAGGTTCCTGTAAGTCACGGCCACTACGATCGAGCATCTGGAACAAAAGACCTATGATGCTGGAGCCGAGCGGTGTGATCCAGCCCAATGTCTGCACAGCGGAAAGTGGCAGCATGATACAGAAAAGATGCGTCACGATATTGGGAAGAACAGAATATTGTACAGGTAAAGGTGTTTTCTGAATTCGTTCCAGACCGCCCTGGGCATTGGCCAGATCAGAAAGAATACGGTCAATGGTTCCATGCACAGCCCCGTCGATTTTATAACGGTCAACTTCCTGACGCACTTTAAGCCCGATTTCATAAAGCAGGGCATTGGGGCGGTTTGTGCACGCAAAAACCCGTTTTTTGAAGCCCTGATCCAGGAGCTTATCAATTTCAGGTCCCGTTTCACCATCACTGAGAGCGGCTTTGAGCAGATAGGGATAGGCCGCCATTGCCTTGACGAGTTCAGGGCTGCCATTCAGCAGGGAAGCGACCTCCCTGCCGAATGACCGGCAGTTATTTGTAATGCTGCCCCATAACGTACGCCCCTCCCACCAGCGGGAATAGGCTGCATTATTACGAATACCCAGAAAAAGAGCCAGCGCCGAGCCCATAAGCGAAATAGGTAGTGCCGGCTGCTCCATCCATTCCTGATGATAAATCTGGAACATGATGACAACCACAAAGTCCCATAATGCCAGAATTGTCAGGGAAGGAAGCGTTTCTTTAACAAGGATTGTCAGGCCATAGCGTCTTTTAACAATCAATAGTCTTTCTCCATGTGTTTCTGAACATTCTGAAAAATTTCTGCTAAATTATACTGAGACGTATTTACGCAATGGTTACAAGTTACATCTTGGAAAGGAAGAATTCTGATGGACGTTCGTGCTGCTTTGGCCCTTGAAGCCGGGAAACCACTGGTGGTTGATACTGTCCAGCTTGAGGGGCCACGGGAAGGAGAGGTCTTGGTAGAGATCAAGGCGACCGGACTATGCCATACAGATAAATTCACCCTTTCCGGGGCGGATCCTGAGGGACTTTTCCCATCCATATTGGGCCATGAAGGTGCCGGGATCGTTCGTGAAATCGGGGCAGGCGTAAAAAATCTGAAAGTGGGCGATCACGTGATCCCGCTTTATACGCCTGAGTGCCGGGAATGCCCTTCCTGTCTGTCGCGTAAAACAAATCTCTGCACATCCATCAGAAGTACGCAGGGAAAGGGGCTTATGCCTGATGGCACGACGCGTTTTTCCTATAAAGGGAAACCGGTTTACCACTATATGGGCTGTTCCACTTTTGCCAATTATACGGTCATGCCGGAAATCGCTCTGGCAAAAATCCGTCACGATGCGCCCTTTGATAAGGTCTGTTATATTGGCTGTGGTGTGACAACAGGAATTGGCGCGGTTTTATTCACGGCGAAAGTAGAGCCAATGTCCACAGTTGCCGTCTTTGGTCTTGGTGGGATTGGTCTCAATGTCGTGCAGGGGGCCAGAATGGTCGGTGCCAAACGCATTATTGGAATTGATATCAACCCGGAACGTGAAGCAATCGGGCGCCAGTTCGGGCTGACAGACTTTGTTAATCCCCGTGATCTGGGTGAGAAGGGCGATCTTGTCGGGCACCTTATCGAAATGACGGGTGGCGGACTGGATTATACCTTTGAGTGTGTCGGAAATGTTAAATTGATGCGGCAGGCTCTTGAAAGTGCCCATAGAGGATGGGGGGTTTCCTGCGTGATTGGCGTCGCCGGGGCAGGGCAGGAAATCAGCACGCGTCCTTTCCAGCTGGTGACGGGAAGACGCTGGATTGGCTCAGCTTTTGGAGGGGCACGAGGGCGCACAGATGTCCCGAAAATTGTGGATTGGTATATGGAAGGCCGGATCAATATTGATGATCTGATCACCAGAAAACTACCTCTGGAAGACATCAATAAAGGCTTTGAGATGATGGAGCGCGGAGAGGGTATTCGCACCGTCGTGGAGTATGAATCATGAGTGATATTTTGTTTGAAACACTGAAGTCACATCTTTGCTTTGGCGGAAATCTGCGTTTTATCCGTCTTTATTCAGAGACGCTTCAAAGTAAAACCACTTTTGCTCTCTATCTGCCACCTCATCTGAAAGAAGGTGAAAAATGCCCTGTTCTTTACTGTCTTTCAGGGCTGACAAGCAGTTACGAGAATTTCATTGTCAAGGCAAACGCGGTTCGTTTTGCCGCTAAATGGGGTGTGGCTCTTATAGCGCCTGATACGTCTCCCCGTGACACAGGCACAAAAGATGAGACGGCTGATCCCGATATCGGTGCGGGGGCCGGTTTTTACGTGGATGCAGTTTCGACGCCGTGGGAAAAACATTATAAGATGGCCAGCTTTATAGGTGAGGAACTTCCCCGCCTTGTGGAAACTTATTTCCCTATAGATCCAGAAAAAAGCGGTATCATGGGCCACTCTATGGGAGGCATGGGCGCTCTGGGATTTGGCTTGCGTAACCCGCAAAAATGGAAAAGCGTCTCTGCTTTCGCCCCGATAGGCAATCCTGCTGCCGTAGAATGGGGGCGGAAAGTTACAGAAACCTATTTTGGTGGGGATGCCGCGCAATGGACGCATTATGACCCCTGTCTGTTGCTTGATCAGGGATGCAGACATCCTGCCACGATCCTGATTGATCAGGGCCTGAAAGATGAATTCTGGAACGACCTCAAACCAGAGACACTGGCAACGGCTTTTGATAAATCAGGACAAGCGGCACAAATCAGACATCACGACGGTTATGACCATTCATACTGGTTTGTACAGAGCTTTATCGAAGATCATATGGCTCATCATGCCGCCCTTCTGAAGGGTTAGCTTTTGCCGTAAAGAATCTCAGGTTTGACAATCACCTCACTATTGGGGTGTAATCCCTCGGGCGTAATCTGCTGATAAAAGCAGCTTCTGCGCCCGGTATGGCAGGCAACACCTTGTTGCTGAACGGTCATGAGCAAGGCATCACCATCGCAATCCAGGGCTGCGGAAATGAGCTTTTGTTCCTGACCTGAACTTTCGCCCTTGCGCCATAATTTTTGTCTGCTGCGCGAGAAATAACAGACACGCCCTGTCAGCAATGTTTCCTGCAAAGCCTCTTTATTCATCCAGGCGAGCATTAACACGTTGTGATGTTCATCCTGCGCAATGGCTGTAATCAGACCATTTTCATCAAATTTTACAGTCTGTAAAATAGTTTCAAGAGCTTCAATGCCCGGAGCGCGCCATGTCATGATAAAGGCCCTTCAGATAAAAAAGTTTCAGTAAATTCCCGGGGATAAGCCGTCGTGACAGCCTCACCCTCATAGGTCAGTTCCGCATTGGTCCATAACGCTCTTGGAAGCAGGATAAGCCCGAGATTTTCGGAGCGTGAGAGAAGGGGCATAGGAGGATAATCCCCTGAGATAATTACGCCGCCTTCTTCAGGAAAAGAGCCTTTTTGCAGCTTCACAGGAGCAAGACGTTTTTTTATGAGACCACGATAATGTGATCGCGCGGTGACTTCCTGTCCCATATAGCATCCCTTTGTCCATGATATAGCACCGAGGCAATCTAGATTAGCCTCCAGGGCAATCATTTTATCAGGGATGATATCTTCAATTTCTGGAACACAGGCTTCCAGGCGGCGTCTTAACCAGTTTTTGTTTCCCGATCCAGGAAGGGATGGCACCATTGTGCTTAAAGCGCGCCATCCAGGAATAAAAATGCCATCGCTTTTCGCCACAATCAGCGCATCATTTGGGGGGAGCGTTTCTGTACCGCCTGCATAAACATTCAGCTCAGTTATTGAAAGTTCAATATCAGCGCGTAATTTGAACATAAGTAGTTGTTTAACAAGAGAACTCGCCTGTTCTTCACTACAATCGAGGTATAGAGCCTCATCAGTGCGGAAAATATAAAATAAATAGCGGATTTTACCTTGTGGACTCAGCAGGGCTGATAACGTCATATGCCCTGATTTCAAGTCATTAAGGTCGGCGGTGATGAGCCCTTGCAGGAATGAAAAACGGTCCGGGCCTTTAAGGCAAAGAACGTGACGGCAGGAAATGTGGTTTTGTTTCATAAGGATTCTTATGATAATCAGATTAATATAAAGGACAATAAGTCTATTTTTAAAGCAGCCCATTCATAATAGGATGGTCTGGTATGTTTATTTAAATAGAGGGGGATAACGCTCTTGCCGGCAGAGGAAATCGTCAATCCCATGTCCAGCCCATCAAATCGGCGCTGGCGAATCGCTCAATTCCTGATCCCCATTCTGGGCGTGATTTTGGTGGTTAGCGCTATTATCATCGTCTCGGTACATAATTTCCGGACGACACGTGACGGTGCCATAGAGCTGTCCAGAAGCCTGTTATTGAGCGATCAGCGTTATATCACTCAGGAAGTTACAAATTATCTGTCTCCGGCGCGTTCCACCTCCATGGTGGCCAGAGATATTCTCAATAGCGATAATGTTGAGCGGAATGCGGCAAATTTCATGCTGCTCGGGCGGTCTGTTCTTAAAAATGTTCCCCAGGTGTTCAGCTTCTATCTTGCTGACGATGAGGGGCATTTCTGGATGGTCTCCCGGCGCGATAGCAAAGATGGCAAAGCCAGCAATTATGAAGAAACATCCTACCAGAGCAGCAAGGGTCGTCATTCCTTTCTTCATAATGTGACCAATGCTGATGGGCGCTTTGTCAGTAAAGATTCAATCGATACGGACGACGCTTATATTCCAAAGGAACATGATTGGTATCAGGGTGCCATCAGCCGTATGAATAAACCGGTCAGGGAAAATATTTTCTGGCGGAAACCTTATCAATATCTCTCTACAAATCAGTTCATTCTTACTGCTTCCTCCGCCTTTAAAACAACTGATGGGCGTCGTATGGTTTTCGCCATCAGTATCTCGCTTAATGAACTGACCAACTTTGTGAATGGGCTGAAGGTTGGCAAGAGCGGTCGTGCCATAATTGTGGACGTGAATGGTCATGTCATTGCCGGCCAGAATATGACGAAAATCAGCAAGCCTGGATTTGATGCCTCTAAGATTGAACTTGATGAGGCAACACAGCCTGTTTTCCTGCGCACACTGAACATTTTCAGAATCAGAGGCGATGGTGCCGGCTACGTGCAGGTTAAAGGCAAGGGGTTTGTCACGATTGCCTCAGCCATGACCGTTGCGAAAAAATCATGGGTCCTGTTGCTGAATGCGCCTGCCAGTGATTTTGCAAGCTTTGCGCGTAAGGTCCAGAAACAGAATATCTATTTTTCCTTTGTCGTTATTACTTTGTCCTGTTTCCTTGCTTTGGGGCTGATTTATCAGGGGCGGAGGATTATCCGTTATCAAAAGACCCTGAAAAGAGGGCGTGAGAAGATTAAGGAGGAAAGTGCGGGCCTGCTTAAAATTGCCAATACGCCCGCCTTGCTGGATCCGGATAAGGAAATACCTGTCATGACAGAAGTTCTGACAGACCGCGGTGGCGCCAAACGGGCAAGTATATGGCGTCTTCTTCCCGATGGTGAGCGTCTGTTATGTGAAGATATGTTTGACAGTCAGCATGACGCCCATGGCTCGGGGATGGAACTTTCAAAGCATGTTTATCCCGGTTTGTTTGAATGTCTTAATGACGCCCAGCATATAGATGTGCCGGACGCTGCAAAGGACGAAAGATTCAAGTCTCTGCAACATGTGTTTATGCGTAATATTGATGCGCATCATCTATTGATCGTGCCCATTCAGGAACAGCATAATCCGGTTGGTGTTATCCTGATTGAAGACCCTACGCATCATGATGCACTGGAAAGAACAGTTGCCCTGGTTTCCTCTATCGAGGCTCTGCGCTTTTTGCAGAGAAATCAGAAGATGTCGTCGTCTCTACCTGAGAAGGTCCAAAGTTTTGAAGACGCATCAACATCGGACAATCTTCAGGCATTTCAAACGAATACAGGGTTCCTGCTGGATCCTGAGCATCAGGAGGATGGGCCGATCAAGGATGGGCTTTATCCTTCAGTGCCGGTCATGGTTCTGGAATTCCTTGAATCATACGCCACTCAGGCAGAAACAGCCCAGCATAATCTGAATCTCATTAATGCTGTGACAGGGCAGATTCAGGAAATTATGCGCAAGGCGGAATTATTTTCAATGCAGGTGGCCGGGAACAGGGTTATTTTCCTGGGAAGCTGCCAACAGAAGCCGGATGTTGCCAGTGTGTTGAGATTGGCAGATGTCGCCATCACTATTCGGGAAATCTGCCTCAATGCCATCTCTGGATTATCTACGAAAATAATGTTCCGTATTGGCATGGATGTCGGCCCTCTTATGGCAGCCCATATCGGGGACCATCCGGCAGTTTTCAACGTCTGGGGGGCCGCTCTCAACACGGCTGATCTTATGGCTCATAATGCGCCTGATGGGGGACAGATACAGGTTTCCGAGCAAGCTTATACGCTTCTCAGAGGGTATTTCCTGTTCCGGCCAAGAGGTGATTTCTATCTTCCCGGGAAGGGTGTAACGCGTAGTTACATTATGGCAGGTCGCAGATGATATTTTCCGAAAGATTTGCCCTTGTCCAGCGTTCACTTGCCACGTTCGGGCATGTTGCACGCAGTCAGCCACGTTTTATGCTGATTATGATCGGTGCTGCATGGGGTGTGATACGTGAGGGCGTACAGCCTGTAACGTGGCGCCGTGCTGTGCAGATCGAATTCTGGCGCAATTTACGCCAGATGACAGGAGGAGGGCTTGTCAGCGTTCTGTTCGTAGCTGCCCTGACAGGTTTCGGGATTGTCGCACAGGCAGTGTACTGGCTGGGTTTTGCCGGTCTGGCGCAAATGACAGGCAGTATTCTTTCAACCGTTCTGGTGCGTGAAATTGCCCCTGTTCTTGTCGGGATCATTCTTCTGGGACGGTCAGGGATGCTGATTGTGACAGATCTCGGTAACCTGACACTTCAGAGGCAATTACGGGTTATGAACGGACAGGGCGTTGACCCGTTTATCGCCCTTTTATTGCCACGCAGCCTGGCCATGACCCTGAGCGGATTTACGTTAGGTATCATATTCAGCCTGATTGCTCTGACGATGGGATATTTTGTCTGCTGGATGAAAAATATCGTCACCATGCCGATCTGGACCTTTATGTTTCAGGTGATCAGCTCAGTCCATCCGGAGGATTATATCAGTATCCCGCTTAAATTCCTTTTAAGTGGTTTTGCGGTTGGTTTAAGCTCCTGCCTTTCAGGGATGGATATTACCAGCGAGGATGATCTTACAACCATTCTTCCCAAGGGGTTTTCCAGAGGGATCATGTCGGTCATGGCGATTAATGTCGTCCTTGATATGATTTTCTAGGCGCGCATATGTCAGATCGTTTATCTTCATTAGGTTTTTTTGGCCCTGTTCTGGAACTTAATAACGCGCGTCCTGTTTTTGAGGGACAGGGTTTATCATATGGGCGTTACAATTTTTCACTCAATGCCGGTGAATGTGCCCTTATTCAGTGCAGAGATAAACAACAGGCAGCCGCTTTTACGGATTTATGTTCCGGTCTTGTGCCCATAGGGGAAGGGCGAGCCCGTTGCATGGGGTTGGACTGGCAGAGTCTGGAAGATAAACGCGCGTCAGCGCTGAGAGGGCATATCGGCCGCATTTATCAGGGTGAGGAGTGGCTTGAGCTTTATTCCATGCAGATGAATATTCTCTGGCCCAGTCTCTATCATACCAGGACGAAACTTGATTCTCTTATCAGTGAGGCCGTGACACTTTCAATGCGTTTTGGGCTGCCCGGTCTGCCAACAGATCTGCCCTCCCGCTTGACACCTCTTGATAAACGCCGCGCTGAATATGTTCGTGCTTTTATGGGACAGCCGGCTTTAATGTTGTTGGAAGAGCCGGTCCAGTCTGAACCTGATGAGCTCTATAATGCGTTTCTGAGTGAGCTGACAGCGGCTCGGGAACGGGGATGTGCCATTGTCTGGATATCCTCCAATGCGTTTTCATGGAGGGATTATGAGCAGGATAATATGCAAAAATTTCGCCTGAGTGATAGTGGTCTTATGACAATGAGAGGTATGTAATGCTCCATCTGCGTCGGGAATCTGATACTGCCAGACCTTTATTTCGTAACCGCTATGCTGATGAATGGGTAGGATTGCTTGTTTTGGCAGCAATGGTTCTGTTTGCAGCCGCTGTTATTGAAACGGGCCTTTTGCGGCAGTGGCTGTCACCGTCCTTGAAAATCCATTTCGTCCTCCCTCAGAGCGGCGTTGCCGGGCTGGCTGTTGGAAATGATATTGAGGTTATGGGCGTTCGCGCAGGCGAAATCCGCGCTCTGGAGCTTAACGCTTCTGGACGGATGTATGCTGAAGGCACAATTGAGCCGCAATTTCAGCGTTTTGTCCGTAAGGATAGTACAGCAACGATCAGGCGGCGTTTCGTGGTGGCGGGGGCCAGCTATATTGAAATGACAAGGGGATATCATGAAAATCTCGACTGGTCTTATGCGGTTCTGAATGCCAAGGTCGAGGCGAACCCGGCAGACCAGATTACGCAAATCGTTAATGAGCTGAAGGCGCGCCTTGTTCCTGCCATGACCAATGTTGAGTCCATTACCGAACAGATCAATGGTCTGATCAAGGATATGCGTTCCGGGAAGGGCACCATCGGTGCTTTTGTGACGCAGCGTGATATTTATGACAGGGCCAATACGGTTCTGCGCACATTAAATGATGCCATAAATGCCATCCAGCCTTTGGAAAAACAGATTCATACAGCCCTGAATGAAGCGAACGGGACGATCAAGAATGCCCATCAGATCTCAGGTGACTTGAAGAATACGACCCCTGATGTGAAAAAGATCATTCACAACACAGCGCTCACGTCAGATGACTTGCCCAGCCTGATGATCGAAGCTGAAGCAAGTGCGACAAGCTTGCGGAAACTTATGGATCAATTGCGCTCATTATGGCTTTTAGGCGGTAGCGGTAAGGAAGATGCTCATCACCGTCTTCCAGCCAAAGAGGTGCGTCCATGAAACGATTGATTTTACTCGCTGGAGCCTCTTTGTCGCTTGCTGGATGTGCCAGTCATAAAACAGCCTGGGAAGATAAAGATTACGCCAATGATATGAGCGTTGCGACGACGGTTCTGGGAAATGGTCGTCTGCCTCAGGCGGAATTTAAATACCAGAAAGCTTTTGAAAGGGCATTTCTGGTTGATGACGCACAGGCAATCCATGATTCAGGTTTTAATCTCGCAACCTCACAGCTCAGACAAAATCATGTCAGTGACGCCTTAAAGACTGTCGATAAAACATTAACGGCTCTCGAAGACAGAGATTATAAGCAGAATAATGATTTGCATCTGATTAAGGCAGCTGCATTCTACCGCACAAAAGAGTATCAGAAATCCATCAAGGAAGCTCGGACAGCAGAAGCCTCGCCTGATAAGGGAACATATGAAGAGGCCGTGGCATTTGAGGGTTATAATGCTGCTTCTTTAAATGATGATGCCCTTTTATCTACGTCAATTCAGCGTTTGTCACAAAGTGAGAAGAAGAGGGGTGACGCCAATCTTCTGGAGCTGGAAGCGCTTTCCGCACTTTCTCATCATCAATGGCAGGAAGCCGCTTCGGATGCCCGCAGCCTGGTGACTCTCCGCCGGGAAAATGATGACCTTATTGCCATGAGACGGGCTCTGGAGCTTCAGGCTCAGGCTTATAGTGGCAATGGTCAATATGAGGACGCTGTGCGCCTTCGTCAGCAGATAAAGGACAGTGAGGCGCAGGACGAAGAGATGAAATAGTTTTTCGGAGAATGTCCCCTATCCTTATTTACAGGATAGGGGAAAAATCTCAGTGACTGGTCGAGCAGGAGGGAACAGAAGCCGTCATGCCCAGAAGGTCAAGTAATTGCTGATCCTTGTTTTTTACAGGATTTGGCGTCGTTAAAAGCTTTTCTCCCCAGAAAATGGAATTGGCACCAGCAAGGAAACATAGCGCATGGTCTGATTCAGACATGCTCTCTCGTCCGGCTGCAAGGCGCACATGGCTGGCTGGCATCAGAATACGTGCTGTGGCAATGACGCGCACAAAGCTGACGATATCAATGGCGTCATTGTTTCCGAGGGGGGTTCCCTCAACACGGACAAGCAGATTGATGGGAACACTCTCAGGGTGTTTGGGGAGATTTGCCAATGTCATGAGCAGCCCGACACGATCAGATTCATCTTCTCCCATGCCGATAATGCCTCCGCAACAGACATTAATACCGGCATCTCTCACATTGGAGAGCGTATCAAGGCGATCCTGATAGGTGCGGGTTGAAATAATAGATCCGTAAAATTCTTCAGACGTATCAAGATTATGATTGTAATAATCCAGACCTGCCTCCTTGAGGCGCGCTGATTGGGCTGGTGTCAGCATTCCGATGGTCAGGCAGGTTTCAAGCCCCAGATCTTTGACCGCTTTAACCATTTCACAGACGGGATCAAGATCACGGTCTTTAGGGGCTTTCCAGGCAGCTCCCATACAGAATCGTTCAGCACCGGAGGCCTTGGCGGCTTTTGCTTCGCGAATGACTTTATCCAAAGGCAGCAGGGCTTCACGTTCAACAGATTTTTCATGATGGGCACTCTGGGGGCAGTATGCACAATCTTCCGGGCATCCTCCTGACTTGATGGAAAGAAGCGTGGAAATCTGGATTTTTGTAGGGTCGAAATACTGACGGTGAATCGTTTGCGCTTTGTAAATCAGCTCAGGGAAGGGAAGAGCAAGCAAAGCGGCCACTTCATCACGTTGCCAGTCATGGCGAAGAGGGGTTTTTGCGGTGGATAACGCAGGAAAATTATCGGTCATGAAAAGATTGTCTCCATTTGAGTGCCTACACTTACCCAAAATTGATGTATCATGTCACCCGAATCTCTGTGCCAAGAAGAAAAGAGCCACATCGTTTGTCACTTTAAACGAGGGAAATATATGAAACACTGGCGTATAGAACAGATGAACTGGGAAGGGTTTGTTCCCTCAAAAGTAAATCCGGACATTGTTCCCCTGATCAAGGCAGCGTCTGTGGTTGAGCGTAATGCCCGCGATTATACGGCTTATCTCAAACATGTTTTTGTCGGTGATCCCGTTTTTAGTCAAATCGCCGACAACTGGGCCGAGGAAGAAGTGCAGCATGGCGATGCACTGGGAAAGTGGGCCATGCTCGTCGATCCTGAATGGGACTATAAGGAAGCGTTTCAACGTTATCGTGACGCCTATCGGATTGATACAGATGTTTCTGCCTCTATCCGTGGTTCGAGAACAGGTGAGCTTATAGCGCGCTGCATGGTTGAAACCGGAACTTCCTCTTTTTACACGTCTTTGGCAGACGCAACGGAAGAGCCGGTTCTCAAAGCCTTATGCAAGCAGATCGCAGCGGATGAATACCGACATTTCAAATTATTTTACGACCATATGCACCGTTATCTGGAGCGCGAAAAATTGGGGAAATGGGCACGACTGAAAATTGCCTTAAGTCGCGTTCTGGAAAGTGAGGATGATGAACTGGCAACAGCGTATTATATCACCAATGACGCTGATAACCTCCCTTATGATCACAAGCGCTGCATTGCTTCCTATATGGGCCGGGCAATGAAATTCTATCAGCAGAAACATCTGGATCGTGTGACGGCGATGATCTTCAAAACGTCCGGTATGACGCCTTATTCCAAAGTACAGAAAGCCATTGCCCATATGGTCTTTCATCTCATGAAATGGCGTCAGAGAGCATATGCCCGGCAAATTGGTCTGCAGAGCTGAAAAATCCCTGATCTATCTGGAGTGATATTATGATTTTGTCACGTTTTATACGTCATTTGAAATATAATAGCAGCCTTCTGGCTCTGGGGGCCGGGCTTTCATTATCTGTATCAGGAGCGCAGGCCGCTGGTAATGGAGCTGGAACTGTGGATATTGTGAAGCCTTATCAGAACGGGTGGGGGTTCGATCAGTTCGGGATGGATCTGACCGTCAAGCCTGGCGATGATTTTTATAAATTTTCCAATGGTCATTATATCGATCATTTAAAAATCCCTGATGATATGAGCAGTTATGGGGCTTTTCATATCCTTGCAGAATTGTCTCTGGCCCGTCAGAAAGACTTATTGGACCAGATGTCCAAGACCGAGATGGATGACACGAGCGAAGCCGGTAAGTTGGGTCTTTATTATGCCAGCTTTATGGATCAGAACGCAGTAGATAAGCTCGGGTCAAAACCACTGCAGAAAGATCTGGACTATTTGAAATCTTTTTCCTCTCAACGTGAGATTGCCAGGGTTTTTGGTCAGGCTGCCCGTTCCCTGATGTTCAGCACTTTTGTCGTTGATATCGAGCAGGATCAAAGGGATCCCAGTCGCTATATGTTGCTCGTGGATCAAGGCATGAGCATTGGCGTGAGCGGCGGCCTGGGGTTGCCTGATATTTCCTATTATACTGATCCCAAACTTCAGGATAAAAAGAAGGCCTATCAGGATTATATCGCCCATATGCTGACCCTTGCAGGGTGGGATAACCCTGCAGCCAATGCAAATGCCGTTCTGGAGCTTGAAACGAATTTAGCAAAAGTGGAGTGGCCTCGTGATCAGACACGTGACCCTCTGAAAACATTTAACCCCATGACTGTAGGGAAATTAAAGCAGTTAGCACCGGATTTTGACTGGGATATGATGCTGACTGAAATGCATATCCCGACCAAATATCTCGATATGCGTGAAATCGATGTCCGGGAACCCGGAGCGATCGCCGCCATGAGCCGTGTATTGGCACAGACGGCTCTTCCAACGCTGAAAGCATGGTTGGCGTTTCATCTGATTGATAATGCAGCTCCCTATCTTTCCCAGGATTTTTCAAAAGCATCTTTCAACTTTAACGGCAAGACATTGCTGGGGGTCAAGGAAGAGCCAGTCCGCTGGAAAAGAGGCGTGCGCCTTGCCAACCAGGCAATGGGATGGGCATTAGGGCGCGTTTATGTGCAGCATTATTTTCCGGAAGACGCCAAAACACAGATTACGGCGCTTGTCAGTGATTTGAAGAGTGCCTTTAAAACACGTCTGGAACAAAATCACTGGATGGACGAAGCGACCAGAAAGGCCGCTCTCACCAAGCTTGAACATTTTACCGTCAAAGTCGGTTATCCCTCAAAATGGTGGGATTACAGCAAGCTTGTTGTGCAGAAAAATGATGTTTATGGCAATGCATCCAGAGCCGCGGCCTTTAACTGGCAACACCGTCTGGATCGTCTGGATCGTCCCGTTGACCGTGATGAATGGGATATGACGCCACAAACAGTCAATGCCTATAACAACCCGACCATGAATGAAGTGGTTTTTCCTGCAGCCATTCTGCAACCGCCTTTTTTTGACCCCAAAGGAGACGTGGCTGTTAATTATGGGGCCATTGGTGGTGTGATCGGTCATGAAATGAGCCATGGTTTTGATGATCAGGGCCGTCATTATGATGAAACGGGACGGCTGCATGACTGGTGGAGCAAAAGCTCCTCTCAGGCATTTGATGCTTTGGCGCAGCGCCTGGGAAAAGAATATGCAGAACCTGAAATTCTTCCCGGCTTGCATGTCAATCCGACTATGACAATGGGGGAGAATATTGCTGATCTTGGTGGGCTGAATCTGGCATTACAGGCTTATAAGGATTCCGCCAAAACGCACGCTATGGATCTGAAATATGGTTTAACCGGTGTGCAGAGGGTGTTCCTCGGCTGGGCACAGGTCTGGAGGGAAAAGGATCGCCCTGACGCACTGCGCCGTCAGGTGATCTCCAATGAACATGCTCCGGCCATGATGCGCGTCAATATACCCGTGCGTAATATAGATGACTGGTACCCCGCATTCGGGGTTGTAACCGGACAGAAACTTTATTTACCACAACAGGAACGCGTAACAATCTGGTAAGGCTGGAAAGCCATTATGGGAGTTTTTCTCTGATCGTAAAAATACTGAAAAGAGAGAGAAAGACTTCACAAATATGAAGAGGGCGTTTATGCCCTCTTCATAGATTTATTGTCAGGAGAGGCAGCTTTTATGTCCCATCTTTCAATCGGGCATTTATATACGGCTCTGCATGGCGCCTGTGCGAGTGCAGTTGCAAGGATTATAGAGGCTCACGGTGTTGATGTATCCTACGTTGATTTAGGAGCAGATGAGCGGCAGGAAGCGCTTGATACGGCAGAAATAGATTTACTCGTCTCTGCCTGGCTGCCCAGAGATCAGAATGTTCTGGTTGAAGGGTGTGAGGTTTTTGGCGATATTTATCGGCCACAGGTTGTTTTCGCTTCTAAAGCGGGGACCTTGGTGCCTTCAAATTGGCAGGGAAGTGATTTTTCCAGAATTATTGTCACAGATGAAGCTGAAGAAATCCTCCGGTCTGCACGTGCTCTGCGGAGTGATCTGGAAGCTCTGCCACTTGAAATTGTGGGAGAGGCTGCCTTATTTCAACAGGTCCAGACTCTGGGAGAAGGAAGCGATAATCCGTTGATTGTGACGTGGCAACCTCATGCCGTCTTTCATACAGATATGCTTCAAATTCTTTCAGACGATGCCGGGGTTCTGGGCGGCGAACTCAAGGCGCAGCTTATTATGCGCCCTGGTCTGCGCGAAGAAATGGATGAGGACCTCTATGATGAGCTTGCCGGTATGATGCTTGGCAATCGCGTCATGAGTGCTTTGGATTATGCCGTTTCAATTGATGGTCATGATCCGGAAAGCGCCGCTGAGTCCTGGCAGAGAGGTCGTTTGATTGGTCGTTAAGATCATTTGGTTGTTTTTAAATTATCAGAGCAAGGAACTGCATGTCACGTCACGCTTTTGTTTTTCCAGGTCAAGGAAGCCAGTTTGTTGGCATGGGATTGGAACTGTATAAAACCTTTCCTGTCGCCAAAGCTGTCTTTCAGGAAATTGATGAGGCGCTGGGGCAGTCTCTGTCCCGTATCATGTTTGAGGGAGACCCCGCCGAATTAACTGCGACTGAGAACGCTCAGCCTGCCTTGTTCGCGACCTCTCTTGCAGTGACCCGCGTGCTTGAGAGTGAAGGGAATTTCTCTCTTGCCGAGAAAGGGGAATGTGTCGCAGGTCACTCACTTGGCGAATATTCCGCTCTCGCAGCAGCCGGTGTTCTGAGCCTGGTCGATGGCGCACGTCTGCTTCGCCTGAGAGGGCAGGCGATGCAACGGGCTGTTCCAGCAGGGCAAGGCGGAATGGCAGCCTTGATAGGGGTAGAGCCTGCAAAAGCTCGTGAGCTTTGTGAAGCTGCTGCCTGGGATGGTGTGCTCGAACTTGCCAATGATAATGGTGGAGGACAGATTGTTGTTTCCGGCACAATGGATGCCATTGACAGAGTGATCCCTCTGGCAAAGGATACAGGCGTCAAACGGGCCGTAAAACTTCCTGTATCGGCACCATTTCATTCATCACTGATGGAGCCGGCTGCCAGAGAAATGGCGGAAGCTCTGGCTCATACAGCTCTTGAGAATGCACAGATTGACGTGCTGCCCAATGTGACAGTGCGCCCGACCCGTGATGCGGAATCCTTTCGCAAACATTTGGTTGAGCAGGTGACCGGCCAGGTCAGATGGCGTGAAACAGTGTTACATTTTGCAGAATTTGGTATAACGCATCAGCATGAACTGGGTGCAGGAAAAGTCCTAACCGGTTTAGGGCGCCGTGTTGCTCCTGATCTGATCGCTGATTTTGCCGGGACTCCCGCTGAAATTGAAACAATGTTGAAAACACTCTAAGGAAGAACGGTCATGTTTTCACTTTCTGGTAAACTTGCTCTGGTTACAGGAGCGACAGGCGGGATCGGGGCAGCGATTGCACGCACATTGCATGCTCAGGGTGCCAGTGTTGTCCTGACAGGGACGCGTGAGGCTGTTTTACAGGAACTGGCCCAGTCAATGGGTAATGAACGCGTCTTTTGCCTGACAGCCAATCTTTCAGAAGCAGAACAGTCTGATAATCTGATTGAGCGTGCTGAGGAACTGGCGGGCCAGACTCTGGATATCCTCGTCAATAATGCCGGTCTGACACGTGATACTCTGGCGATCCGTATGAAGGATAAAGACTGGACTGACGTTATCACACTGGATCTTGAAAGTCCTTTCCGTCTGGCACGTTCAGCCCTTAAAGGTATGTTACGGCGCCGTTCCGGGCGGATTATTTCCATTTCCTCCATTGTCGGTGTGACGGGAAACCCTGGACAAGCCAACTATGTTGCGGCTAAAGCAGGGCTGATCGGTATGAGTAAGGCACTGGCGCAGGAAGCTGGATCAAGAGGCGTGACAGTCAATGTCGTCGCACCTGGTTTTATTGAAACTCCGATGACGGATGTTCTTCCTGATTCGGTGAAACAGAAACTTCTGGGTTCCATTCCTCTGGGTCGTATGGGAAGCCCTGAGGATATTGCTTCAGCAGTACTTTATCTTGCTTCAGATGAAGCAGGATGGGTCACTGGTACCACACTCCATGTCAATGGTGGCATGGCGATGGTCTGAAAAGCTTGGCCTTTGAGGGCAAAGCGTGCTAAGCGCGAGCAGCTTTGTCTGATAGGTCACTTATTGGGTCTGTCACGCAACGGTATGCTATCTTTGACCAATCGATAGCGGACAGAGTTTTTCTTAGAGCCCCTTGAGGGTAGAAGGATAAAAGGCAAATGAGCAACGAAATTGCTGATAAAGTTAAGAAAATTGTCGTAGAGCATCTCGGCGTTGAAGAAAGTAAAGTCACACCGGAAGCATCATTCATTGATGATCTGGGCGCAGACAGCCTTGATACAGTTGAACTGGTCATGGCTTTTGAAGAAGCTTTCTCTGTTGAGATTCCTGAAGACGCAGCTGAAAAAATTGCTACAGTTGCCGATGCAATTGACTATATCAGCAAGCAGAAAGCTGCTTGATTTTTTAAAAGAGGATCGGGGAACGGTTTCCCCTTTACTTTATTGGCGGAGTCCCGCTTTTTAAAGGGCTCCGTTATGATTAGATGAGTGAGATGGTGCGTCGATGGACGGGGCTGATACAAATAAGAAACGTGTTGTTGTTACAGGTATAGGGGTCGTAAGTCCTCTCGCCGTTGGGGCAGAGCTTACCTGGAAACGTCTTATTGAGTCTCATTCGGGGATAGACCGTATCACTCATTTTGACCCTGACAGTCCCTCAGACCTGCCCGCAAAGATTGCGGGTCAGGTGCCTGATGGCCCAACAGCAGAAGGCGGTCTGACATTATCAGACTGGGTGCCTGTCAAGGATCAGAAAAAGATGGATCGTTTTATTCATCTTGGCCTTGCAGCGGCTATACAGGCTGTTGAAGATTCTGGCTGGAAGCCCGAAGGTGAGGAAGACCGTTGTGCGACCGGTGTTATGATCGGTTCAGGAATTGGTGGACTGCAAACAATCTATGAAGGTTCATTGACTGTTTCCAGCGGTAAAGCCAGACGCCTGTCGCCGTTCTTTATCCCTTCTTCATTGATTAATCTGATTTCCGGGCACTTATCCATTCGCTATGGCTTTAAAGGGCCTAATCACGCAGTCGTAACAGCCTGTGCGACCGGCGTGCATGCGATTGGTGATGCCTCTCGCCTGATCCAGCATGGCGATGCTGATGTGATGATTGCAGGCGGTGCTGAAGCTGCAATCTGTGCTTTGGGCATTGCAGGTTTCTGCTCAGCACGTGCACTTTCCACCGGGTTTAACGATACACCGCAGAAAGCATCCCGTCCGTGGGACAAGGACCGTGACGGCTTTGTTATGGGTGAGGGAGCGGGGGTTGTCGTTCTCGAAGAATATGAACATGCCCGTAAACGTGGTGCCAAGATTTATGGTGAAATTGGGGGCTATGGCCTCTCTGGGGATGCTTACCATATCACAGCCCCGGCTGAAGGGCATCAAGGGGCTTATAGAGCCATGGTCGCGGCTCTGAAAGATGCACGTGTCACGCCTGCTGATGTGCACTATGTCAATGCTCATGGCACATCAACAATGGCTGATGATCTTGAGCTTCAGGCAACTGAGCGTCTTTTCGGGGATAGTGCGCGTAAATTGGCGATGTCTTCCACAAAATCCGCTATCGGACATTTATTGGGTGCGGCTGGTGCAGTCGAGGCAATTTTCTGCCTTCAGGCCATTCGCGATGGTGTTGCGCCTCCAACGTTAAATCTTGATAACCCCCAAACTGAGAGTGTTATTGACCGTGTCGCGCATGAGGCGCAGCGCCGTAAGATTGATGTTGCTCTTTCCAATAGTTTCGGATTCGGAGGCACGAACGCCAGTATTGTGCTAAAACGTTTTATCCCTTGATTTTGAAAGGGATAATGGCAAGGAGGGGGTGTGATCTGTAATGGCTTCGTCATCTTCTCCAGATCCGGAATCGGAAGCTCCGTCTCAGGATACCTCTGGGAAGTCTTTTCTTAAACGGTTCCTGCGGCCCAGATATTTCGTTTTTGCGGCTATATTATTTGTTCTGTCTGCTGTTATGGCAGGTTATGGGCATTATACAGATCCAGGGCCGTTATCAGAAAGTAAGACTGTTTTGATTCCCCGGGGAAGCATGAAACAAGTCGTTACAGTTCTGCAAGAGAATGGTGTTCTTGGAAAGGGACAAGTCTCTTCTTTATTTTTCCAGTTTGTGACGAAACTTACGGCTAAAGAGGGAGCTATCCAAGCTGCTGAATTCTCTTTTCCTGAACGTGTTTCAATTGCCCATAGTCTTGAAATCCTTCGGCATGGCAAGGCTGTGTCGCATAATATCACAATTGCCGAGGGCTTGACTGCAGCCCAGATTACAAAACTCCTTCAAGAAGCCCCATTCTTGAAAGGTGACGTACCCGCTTTGACTGAAGGAACGGTTTTCCCGCAAACGTTCTCTTATCAAAGAGACACTGAGCGCTCATTGCTGACGAAACGTATGCAGCATCTTATGGCCGTTACTTTGCAGAAAGTTTGGGAGGGACGTGACAAAAAAGCGCTTGATGAAGTGATCCATACCCCTCAGGAACTGGTTGTTCTGGCGTCACTTATAGAGCGGGAAACTTCACTCCCATCAGAAAGACCACGTGTAGCCCGTGTTTTTTTAAATCGCCTGAAAAAGGGAATGAAGTTACAGACAGACCCGACCGTTATTTATGCTCTAACCGGTGGAAAAGCGGCACTGGATCATTCGCTGACCCATGAGGATTTACTGGTAGAAAGCCCTTATAACACGTACCAGATAACAGGCTTACCACCAGGGCCTATCTGCAGCCCGGGTCTGGATTCTCTCGTTGCGGCCGCTCATCCAGCTGACGGGGAGGAGCTTTATTTTGTGGCGACAGGCCAGGGTGGCCATAACTTTGCTAAAACACTTGAAGAGCAGACACGGCACGTAAAAGCTTATCGCCGTGCCCTGTCTGCTGCTCCTAAGCAGTAAATTGACAGTTATTTAATGTCTTCGCTGGAAACATTGTCAGCGTTGGAATCGATTTTTTTGCCGCTTCCCGCTTGCGAGTTGCTCTGATTGCTGGAGTCATCGCTGTCAGAGACAGTGTCATTCGCACCCGGATTCATCAGAATACGGCGTAAGGGATCAGCAGCTGTATTGTTAACACGCATATTGATGATGATATCTTCAGGTCCGACGATCTGATGATAATAGGCGTGATTGGCAGCACTATCGACCGCAAGCTTGCTTCCGCCCAGAGCCGCGCCGGCAAACACGCCATTGGCAGTCTGCACAGCATAAATATCGCTATGGACAGCGCTTGTGCCACCTGCCAGCGCACTGCTGTTCAGGCTTGTGAAAGAGGCGCTTGCATTCGCATCAAATTTGAATTGATGATCGAGCAGAACCTGTATGCCTTTCTGGGTCATAATAAAAAAGATCATCTGGGAGCTCTGATAACCCAGCTGTAGGCCAAATGACCCGGCACTCAGGCTATAAAAAGCAGGATCAGACCATGAATTGCGGGCATCTCTGCTCAGGAGTACACATTTCCCGCCGGAACCACCAAATACGACGGACATATGCACAATAGATGGACAAATCATGACGGCTTTGGATTTGTCCAGATAAGAGTGAATGGCTGAAGAGGGTTTGCTTTTACCAAAGATGGATTGAACAGTTACGGTCGCCTGATCAACCAGGATCTGTTGCTGCGCAGCTGATGTCTGTTCTTCGTCGGAAGAGCAGGCTGCCAGTGATAAAAAAGGCAGTCCTGCTGCAAACAATAAAGAGGTTTTTTGCAAAAAGGAAAAGCGGGTCAAGTTCGTGATCTCCACAGGTAAAAGGCCAGAGAATGCCTTCATATTACAAGATTTCTACACCAAAAGCCTGAGAAAGTTCATTAGCAATAGCTGGTGCAGTTGCCAGAATTGTTGTTTTTTCTTTCAGCCCACCCATTTTAATGAAAGGAGAGACGCGAGCCCCTGATTCTTTCAAAATAATTAATGCTGCTGCAACATCCCAAATATATATGACTTTTTCAAGGTATCCGTCAGAGCGCCCACAGGCGACATCTGCCAGAGCCAATGCGCCAGATCCCAACGAGCGGGGCATGGCACCGAGCTTGAGAAGAGTCGTCGTTTTTTCCTGCCACCATTCCAGTGGAACAAAAGGGGACCAGCCAATTTCAATCATGGACTTGTTAAGATCAGTACATGTGGCAGCTTGTATCGGTTTCCCGTTAAGATAAGCGCCTTTCCCTTCAATCGCTGTAAAGACTTCATTTAAAGCGGGGGCATTGATAATCCCGGCAACAGGACGCTCATTTTTCATCAGACCGAGGGAAATACACCAGCGATTACGTCCGCGCGCGAAATTTGATGTCCCATCAATGGGGTCCAGCACCCAGCGGTACGTGCCTTGAGCCTGTTCACCATTTTCTTCACCAATGAAGCCATCTTCCGGGAAAAGTGCCGCAAGACGTTGTGAGATCATGGCTTCTACAGCACGGTCTGCTTCAGTCACGTAATCCTGGCGCCCTTTTAAGGTAGCCGATGGGGCACCTGGAGCAGGGAGCAAAGACAAGGCCAAGGTCGCTGCCTCAGCAAGGATTGCTTTGGCAGCGTAAAAGCGGAGCGTGATTTCTCCTTCATCACTTATTGGGTTTTCTGTCATTTATTTTCCGTTTTATTTGCCAAAAATGTTATATTCTATAGGAGAATAAGGGGATTATCATAGGACTTATAAAGCATTTTGATAGTCTCTGGAACGCTCAACTATGGGATGTTTTTATGTCGTTTTATCAAGAAGAAAATTGGTGTTCAGCCATCGTACATACTCCTGTAAAAGAGATTATTTCCGATTATGGGTTTGGCAATCATAATATTACGCTTCTACCCTCTGTAAATGACAACTTTACTATATCTGATCCATTTGGGATCTGGAAAGATGATAATCTATATATATTTGTAAAGTCATATAATAAAGAGACTCTTAAAAGTAATATTAGAGTTCTTTGCTACGATAGAAATTTTATATTGCTTTCTGATTCTTTGGCTTTGGAAGAAGAATGGAATCTTTTCCATCCCTATGTGTTTGAGCATGAAGGGACGTTTTATCTTCTGCCAGGAGCAGCCGATGGAACCGGGTGCCTGACTCTCTATCAGGCTATTGATTTCCCCAATAAATGGAAAAAAGTGCCTTCTTTTAACTTTCCATTAAGCGTCATGAATGGAACGCCCTTTTATTTCGATCACCGTTGGTGGCTTTTTTGGGCACCGACGAAGTCTGTTCATGACAAACAGGATACCCTGCATATTGCCGTTGCTGAAAATCTCACAGGACAATGGGCTGATATGGGCGCTTTTCTGACAGATCGTGGTGGTGCTGTGCCGGGTGGCACACCTGTTTATCTGGATGGAACAGTCTACCTTCCTGTACAACAAAACAGACGTACGCCAGGAGGAGGGTTAAGGCTCTTACGTTTCGAAAATTTTGGCACAGGGAGACCGCTTCTTATTGGAGGGAGGTCTCTGGATTTCCCGGCCAGTCTTACGACTCATTATTCTGACGGAATGCGGACCCTCTCTGCTGCCGGGACTGTCAGTCTGATTGATATCAAGAAAGAGACTCTATCTCTGAAGAAACCCGCCAACATTCTGAAAAGCTACCTTGAACGCGGTGTTAAAGTTTTTTCAGAAGTTGTTCGGCCAAAGTCAGATCACTGATTTTATCGACATCGACAGCAGCGCGTCCGTCTGAAAGAAGGATAAACCGGGCGCGTGCACCTGTAAGATGGTAAAGCCGCTTTTCCAGGCCCTGAACACTCAGTTGCCTTACCAGCGCTTTCAGAAGTGTTGGGATTCCCAGTGTCAGAGCCATTTTTAAAGGATGTTTGCGATTTTGCTGAAGTTTCTGCCAAAGGATAATGATATTGATCGCTTTGGGAGAATTCATCCAGAAAAGATTACATCCCGAGAAAGAAAGATCTGACAGAGGGATATATGTGCGCTTTGTGCCGGGAACGTCTCTTATAATCGTTTCAGCACTTGCCACTCCTGCGGTCATATCTGCCTGACTGTCGCGGCTTTTTTGCAAAAACTCATAAATCCACTCAGGTTGAAGCAATGCATGATCTGCTGTTGTAATCAGGCAGGGGACACCAATTTTTTTTACAGCCTGAAGCACACTTTCACTGGGAGTTGAAGCGGCAGGAAGAATTTTAATGCGGTCACCGAGGAAAGAAAGACATTCAGGATTTTCAATCGAGACCCATAAAGGCCCTAGACCATCAGTTTTTTCAAGTGTTTCCACCACACGTTCAATCATGGGCTTTCCTCCAACAGGGAGGAGCGCTTTATGGGAAACACGTCCATGTAATGCCAGAGGTTCACGTTCTCCATAACGTGAACCAGCGAGTATGAGAACAGGGAGGCTCATGCTCTTTTGGACATTTCTTCTTTAGTTGGTGTGCGTGCCGGGTCAGGTTTATCACGTGGAGGAGCACCGGTTTTCTTCATCACCCAGGGATAACGTTCTGCCTCTTCAAGTGTGTAACCAAGATTGAAGACAAATGGGCTTTTGGGGCGTTCTTTGGCTTCACGGTAAAAGGTATTAAAAAGGCGATCAAGGAGCAGGTAGTTTGTAATCCCGAAATTTCCTTTTTCATCGTGGAAATGATGCAGGACATGTAACTGCTTGATATAAATCACCCATTTGGAGCGTGGCTTATAGGCAAGATGCTGGATGCAATGGAAAAATTCATAAATACAGGTCATGACTAGAGCCGTTGCAAGCGCAGACCAAGCGCCACTCCAACCAGCGATCAGATAACCAATCGGCATCGTCACGATTGCCATTGTAGGGATCGTATTAAAGGGCGACCCGAACAGGACCTCCAGTAAATGCGGATCCTGATGGTGATCGAAATGAATACGCTTCCATAAAGAAGCCGTAATAGGGTTCCGATAAAAAAGACGCCCATGGAGAATGTACCGATGGAGCAGATACCAGACAATCGGGTAAATAAAGACAACCAGAGGGACCGGAATGACAGACATCCAGAAATTGTTCATATAATGGATGCTGAGATAGGCACTCAGGAGCGTAAGCGCAAAATATAGGAGGATTGTAGGGTACGTGAGATAGGCAGCCCAAAGCTGCATAAGATTCATCTTACCCAGGTCATAACTCCTTCCCTTACGGAGCAGTGTTGTGTTTTGTAGGAAGGTTTTAATCGAGTTCATCTTTCCTCCAGGCGCAAAATCCAAGCCAGACTAAAGAGGGTCGCAATAACAGGTCCTGAACAGACCGCCAGAAAAATTGGCAATGAGCCTGCGTTTCCCAGGGCAGAAATCATTCCTTGTAAAATTACCATCCCCAATCCTGAAGCCATCACATAAACCGGAAGAGGATTTCTCAAACCGGCACGAGGAGGGATATAAGTCACAGGAAAGGCAATTAAAAGCATTACAGCCATTTGCAGGGGCAAAAAAACAGTTGAGAAAAATGCCATCAGATAATTAGAGGGCGGCAAACTGCTCGGAGATTTCTGCGTAATGGCATGCCAGAGCTGCGCTGGTGTGTAGTAAACATCCTTCAGAGTCATATTCAAAATCTGTTTTTGTGAGGCTAAAAGCGGCACCTCACCATCATAGCTTATAACATGTGCCTTATTTTGATCATGATCAAGAGACGTTAATAAACCTTTTTCAGAAGAGGTCCA
Organism: Aristophania sp. ESL1100; assembly: GCF_058511235.1. NCBI lineage: Bacteria > Pseudomonadati > Pseudomonadota > Alphaproteobacteria > Acetobacterales > Acetobacteraceae > Aristophania > Aristophania sp. ESL1100. The sequence continues at coordinate 892,025 of NZ_CP196394.1, forward strand.
GTGAGCATTTTTTACCGTCAGACTATTAAAGTGCAGGCTGCTTACAAGAATTCCGTTTTTGGGGTCACGATGATAAAGGGTCACGGACTTCAGGAGGTTACCTCCGTCAAGCACTTGTTCAATATGAACAATATTTCCTTTTTCCCTGTACCATAGGTTTGGAATATCACTATGAGCTGTATCCGTGACATTCCACCATTTATTCAAGGCCTGTTCGCAGGGAGGAACAATCCAGAATTGCATGATGATTGTCAGGAAGCTGACAAGAATAGGGGCGGGAAGAAAATGCTTATACATATCCCAGGGTGAGAGTCCCGAGGATCTCAGGATGGCGATTTCATTGGAAAGCGACATCTGAAGCAGCGTAAAGAGTGCGCCAATCATAACGGAAAGTGGCATGATTTCAGTCGTCATGGCCGGCATATGTAGGAGCAGGAATTTCAGTAATCCATGCATTCCCAAATGACGGTTCAGGATATCAGACGCTTCTTCGAGGAGGGCAAGAATCTCCAATAAAGCCGTTAGGACAACAGCACAAAGCAGGATTCTGCCCAACAGAGGTTTCAGAAAGGCTCGCGCAAGGACGTGATGAGGGAAAGAATTACTCACGCTGCCTCTTTCTTTCGCGGTGTTTTTGAACCCCAGTGGATCAGCTGTGATTTCGTCAGCAAGGCCAGGACGCATGCCGTGCAAAAGATAACTTCAGGCAACCAGAGTGTCAGCCAGACAGAGGCACTTCCTTCAGATGATAGACTGTGGCCGAATAAGAGAATTTCATCAAATCCGACCAGGATAGCCGCCAGCAGGATCTGCCCCAATGGAGAGCGTCTTCTTTTTTGTCCGATGGCAAAAGCGGCAGCAATTAAAGGAATAAAGGGAATAGCAAGAGCGCGAGTCAGCCTGAAGTCAAGCTCGGCCCGTAAGGTGCGATGAGAAATTTTGCTGTTCCCGTTTTTCAAATCATGGATCAGTTCAAAGAGCGTCAATTCACGTTCATCCTGCCCTCTAGAACGGAATGATTTCAGACTTTTTGAGCGCTCTAAAACTTTTGTCACATGTTCAAAATGGGTAATCGTCACAGGAGAATCAGCGGTATCAGTTATTTTGATTGTCATAATCTGACCGTTCCATAAACTTAATTCTGTCGCCTGAAGTGCTTCAGAAATGGTCAATAAGCCCTTTTCAGCTGTAATGAGCTGTGTACTGCCGTCTTTTTTAAGGTCACGGATAAAAACGTGATGTAAGCGGGATCCTCCATGGTCCACATGATCGGCTGTGAGCATTGTATTTTTTGATGTCACAGCAAACATTTCAGACTGTAAATGAGGGGCCCAGCCAGTATGGCGAGCAAAATAAAAACCCTGACGGTAATCATAGCGTGCAATAGGCTGGATATAGCCATATAGAAAAACACTTAATACGCCCAGAATGGCACCAACCATTATGTAAGGCAGCGTAATGCGTAACAAGGGCACTTGAGAGGCATTGAGGGCATCAATCTCGTTACCTTCACTCATTTTATGGATGGTCAGAAAAACGGCGATACAAAGAGCAGCCGGCAAGGCCAGCCCCATATAATGAGGGAGGAGATCCGTTAAAAGACTGACTAATGTCGCCAGAGAACTGCCTGCACTTGCCAGGTGGTTGAATAAAACCAGAAGCCGCTCCAGTAGCAGGGCGATCAGCATTGTCGTCAATGCCACAACAAATGGTGGAATAAGCTGGCGATAAAGATATCGATCAAGGGTCGGAAGTCTTATCAAAAACTTAGCTCCTGCAGAGGAGTAATCATCTGCCGATCAGTGTTCCATTCATGCTGCCACAAGATATGCCCTGTTTTATCAAAGCGGGAAAGCTGAATCTCCCACTTTTGTGATGATGGAATACACTTAATTTTTGTCCACCCTGCTTTGCGCGAAACTGAGTCATGTTTCATTGAAACTGAACTGCTCCCTAAGAGAGGAACAGAACCCCCTTCCACATGAGTAAAGGTTGCCTTATGGCTGTGTCCATGAAGAACAAGCTCAGCCCCTTTTTCTCGCAGAACAGATGAAAATTCATTTATGTCATGTAAGGCTTTTACCCGGTCCATCAGTCCTGTTTTAGGAGGATGATGAAGCATGACTATCCGGCAGTAACCAGCTTTTCCCAATTTTTCAAGGATTATAGAAAGCTTTTCCAACTGATCGGTCCCTAAACGCCCATAAGCCTTGAATAGTGGGGTAGGGATAGCTGAGTTAAGCCCGATAATGGCCACATCTTTAATAAATCTTACAAAAGGGAAGTGCGGCCCCGTCCAGGGTTTCCAGAGAGCCAGTGACTCCTCAAATGGCTCAGGCATCATTGTATCATGATTTCCCGGCACAATGATTGGCGGAATTGAAAAGCTTTCCAGCCATTTTCGTGCTGCTTCAAATTCCTCTCTGGTGCCAAAATTAGTCAGATCACCCGTAATCAGGATTGAGCTGATTTCCTTATGCGTTTCGATATTTCTGATAATATCTTGAGTGATCTCAAAAAGATGATGTTGTCGTCTTTTACTGACCCACAAAGCGAGGCTGAAAGCGCGTTTATTTAAAATTTTTCTTACATGAATCTTCGGAAGAGGGAGGTGAGGGTCAGAAATATGAGCCAGGCTTACTGCTGAATTCTGTGTAGCGGCAGAAAGACTGTGAGATGAAATTTCAGACATTTGAGAGATCATGATTCATTTAGGAAACATTAAATCCTGTGAATAAGGATTATCCTTTCTATCCTCTTAGAACGGGTTATGATAGATCAGAATACCAAACTTTTGGAAGTGAGAGCCAATGGCTCTCAATGACCCGCCTTATAGAAAAAGATTTGATGCTACGTGAAGACAGCTTTTATTCATAATCCCAAGAGTCTCCGAAATCGTGCTGATGGTGAGATATTTTTCTCGAATGCAAAAGCATATTTCGGGGATTTTTGTATTCGCTCGCACCATGATGAACAACTTCTTGATGATATAAGTTTTCTGCGTAAAAATGATATATCCACGATTGCAATTAACGGCGGAGATGGTTCAGTCAGTTCCTGTTTAACGGCAATTGCTGCGATCTATCCTAAAGATGCTTTGCCCGATATTGCTGTTATTCCTTCTGGTAATACAAATCTGATTGCTGGTGATGTCGGGTTTGGAAGTCGACATGCACCTACTTTGAAAAGACTTCTTGAGCCCCATAAGCTTTCCTATAAAAGACGGTCTCCTATACAGATTTCCTGGCCTGGTGACGAGGAACGCACTCCTGTCCTAGGCATGTTTGGAGGGTGCGCCGGCTATGCAAGGGCCGTGAGGATTGCACATTCTCCAACAGTTTTGAAATTTGCGCCGCATGATCTTGCTGTTGTCCTGACGATTTTATCGAGCATCATGAGCCTGTGTTTGAGAAAGACACGCAATCAATGGCTGAGTGGCGACACGATGAGCTGGTCTACATCAAAAGAGAGTGAAACGTCACATTCTGATGATAGAAGTTTCCTTTTTCTGGCCTCTGGACTGGAAAAAATGTCGCATAATATCTGGCCTTTCTGGAATTCTGATGAGACTGACAAAGGATTTCATTTCCTTAACGTCAATAGCTTTCCGAAGAATTTCACGGGAGTGCTTTTCAATCTTTTAAGAGGGAAAGCACCGCTGTGGCTCAGGGAACATCCTGATTATACCAGCTATAGAACTGAAACGTTTCATATTGTCACAGAAAGTGATTTTGTGCTTGATGGTGAGGTCTTTACGCCTCCGGTAGATTCACATTTACTTTTGGAGCGAGGCCCCAGCTTCAGGTTTCTTCATGTCTGATCATCTTAATGAAACACTTATTAATGAATTGACGTCTTCTGTTGAAGACGCTGTTACCAATTTTGCCGGATATCTGGCCGAGCAATTGCCTCGGCCGCCTCTGGGAGTCCTTTTTTACGGCTCTCTTTTGAGGCAGGCAGATCCTGATGGTATATTGGATTTTTATATCATCGTTGATCGTTGCCAGGATTTTTCCGGTCCCTTCATAAGTCGTTTCATGAACCGACTGCTTCCTCCCAATGTGTGTTATGTGGAGATGACCTATGGAGGAAAAGTTTACAGGGCAAAAGTCGCCACATTATCCTATCAACAGTTCCTGTCGCGTTCATCATTAGAGTCCTGCGATACCACGATCTGGGCGCGTTTTTGTCAGCCTGTAAGACTTATATGGGTAAGAGATACAGTTGCTGCGGATAGGATACTGGAAGCTGTCAGGCGCTGTGTAATCACGGCTTCCTTATGGGCAGCACTTCTTGGCCCAGAGCAGGCTCCCTCGGAAAATTACTGGCATTCACTTTTTGCAAGAACTTATAAAGCTGAGTTAAGAGTCGAGAAAACAGGCAGAAGCCGTAATATTCTTCAGGGGCAACAGGCACGTTATACGGAATGTCTTCTCGCTGCCTGGAGAGCCGCAGGATTAAGTGTTACATATCAGGATGAAATTCTGCGCCCTCATATTACGGAACGCAACCGCAAGAAAGCTGAATTACGCTGGAAACATATTGAAAAATTAGGAAAACCATTGAACGTGATGCGCCTGATCAAGGCGGCTTTTACGTTTGAAAATGGATTATCCTATCTTCTTTGGAAGATTGAGCGTCACACGGGGCAGAGGCCTTATGTTTCAGAGTTTGAAAAGAAACACCCTGTTCTTTGTCTGCCGCTCGTTTTATGGCATTTCCGGAAAGTGCGCTTATAAAATAGGGCGCACTTTCCGGGTTGTCGTTATTTAATGACGCCTAACTCACGGGCCACTTCGCCGAAAGTCTCAATAGCCTGATCAATCTGGCCAAAACTATGAGCGGCCATGACGGAACAACGCAATAGAGGACGTTCGTCAGGTGTGGCAGGCGGTAGTGATAAATTCACGTAAACGCCTTTTTCCAGAAGTTTGTTCCAGAAAGCAATCCCCGTGGGAACGTCTTCAAGCGTAACGGCGATGACGGGTGAAACAAATTGGCTTGTTGGCAAACCCAGTGCCTTAAACCCCGCATGAAGGCGCTCTGCGTTCTGCTGTAATTGCTTTCTGAGGTGAGGGCGCGCCTGTATTTCCTCAAAATTTGCCAATGTTGCAGCGATCACTTCAGGAGGAAGAGAGGCCGTGAACATATAAGGACGAGAGCAAAGACGAATGAGGTCAATCTCATCATAGTCGGTAACGCAATAGCCCCCGACAGTTCCTAATGCCTTTGAGAAAGTGCCGACGACAAAATCAATATCTGCTTCGCAATCCTGCAACTCAGCAACGCCACGGCCATGCTCACCAACAACGCCATATGAATGAGCTTCATCGACCAGGATAGGCACGTCGTGGCGTTTTTTTACCTCAACAAATTCCTTAAGAGGGGCAATATTGCCTGTCATTGAATAAATACCTTCAACAACAATCAATTTTGCTCCAGAGGAATCTTTGGCACGTGTGAGGCGGCGGTCAAGGTCTGAAGGATCATTATGGCGGAAGCGGATAACCTGTGCACCAGAAAGTCTGGCCCCGTCATAAATGCTGGCATGGCTGTCAGCATCCAGAAAGAGGGTGTCATCCTTGTTTACCAGAGCAGAAATTGTGCCCAGATTAGCCTGATAGCCTGTTGAAAAAACCATGGCATGCTTGCGGCGGAAAACTTCGGTAAGTTTCTGCTCAAGCTTCTGATGAAGAGAGAGTGTACCATTGGCGATACGCGACCCCGTTGTGCCAACACCCATGGAACGAACGGTTTCTATGGCTGCGTCTTCAGCTCTTTTTGACTGGCTGAGGCCGAGATAGTTATTTGTGCCAAAAAGAAGTGTCTCACGCCCTTCAATCAATCCTACAGATGCTGAGAGTGGACGATCTATAACAACAGAGAACGGATTGCGAGGGCTCAAGGCCTTCAGCCCCTCAAATGACGCTTTAAGAGAGGCGTGTTTAGCAAAAAGTGAAGTCATATTAACCAGCTTTGATCTCGTACAGGCAGGCTGCAAGATCATTAATTGTTCTAATGTCGGCCAATTTATCCAATGGGACCGAAACATCAAGAGTGTCTTCTATTTCCATCACAAAATTCATGACAGCAAGACTGTCAAAAGCCAGATCTTCTACAATACGGCTATCACCGTTAATGTCACGGGGAACCTTTGGATTAGCCAGAAGTTTCTGAGTAATCATTTCGGCAATGTCAGCGACAGTTTCTGTCATTTCTAAACCTCTGGTTCTGTAACCTGTTGTTGTAACCGGTTATAATAAGACTAATTTTAAAAATCGCCAAACTCACCATTCAGCAGCATCTTTTTGGCCCGGGCACGGGTCAGTTTGCCAGATGATGTCTGAGGGAGCGAGCGCGGAGGCACCAGAATCACTCGGCACTCCACTCCATGAAGACGGCGGAATAAACTGGTAATCTGATCTATCAGCGCCTTGCGAGGTTCTTCTTCAGTCAGCCGGCATTGCACCAGCGCGACAATTTCTTCATCACTACCAGCATCATTAAGCGAGAACACAGCAACGTCGCGGGAACGCAAACCTGAAATTTCATGTTCAGCCGACCATTCAAGGTCCTGTGGCCAGATATTACGGCCATTTATGATAATCAGGTCTTTAGCGCGCCCTGTAACCACGATCTGACCGCGCAGGCTATAGCCCAGATCACCCGTATTAAGCCATCCATCTTCTGAGAGAACAGCTTTTGTCTCTTCAGGACGATTGAAATAACCGCACATCAGGCTGGGACCATGAACGAAAATCGTCCCGACCTCACGTTCGGGCAATATTTTACCCTCAGAGTCCCGCACTTCTATTTTATGTCCTGGCAGGGCCTCCCCACATAAAACAAATGTGCGCGACATATCATCTTCTGAAGAAACCGGTCTGGCCTGATTATGTTCCTCAAGATAACGAAGATCGACTGTGTCTGTTTCAATCCCGGTATTAAGGGGAGCGAAACTGATAGCCAGAGTGGTCTCAGCCATTCCATAACTGGCAACAAACGCGCGACGATCAAATCCCTTGCTCTCAAAGCAATCAGCAAATTGTTCAAGGATTTGCGGGCGGATCATGTCACCGCCGATTCCGGCCACGCGCCAGGATGAAAGATCAATCTCTTCACGCGCTCCCCGCTTTGCGCAGAGCTCAAAACCGAAAGAGGGGCTATAGGCAAGTGTGCCTTTATTGCGTGAAATCAGTTCCAGCCAGACATGAGGGCGGCGAGCAAACTCACGTGTCGGGAGAAGGTCAACCGAAAGCTGGCATGTCATAGGCGTCAAGAAAAACCCTACAAGCCCCATATCATGATAGAGGGGAAGCCAGGAGACGCAACGGTCATCATCGGGCGATTCTGCTGTGAGCACTTTTAACCCGTCATGGGCAATGCTGTGAGCATTCGCCATGCCCGCTTTCTGCGTGACGCTGACCCCCATAGGAAAACGGGTGCTTCCTGATGAGAATTGGAGATAAGAAAGGTCGTTGGTCCTGATTTCAGGAAGAGCAATTTCCGCCTCGGGCAGCTCAAGAAGCTGAGCGGGTGACCCACCAAAAGCCAGATTCATCCCCGACGTGATATCGTTTGTCCAACTTCCGATAACGTCAGGCACAACAACAGCCTTGGCTTCGGCACTGGCGATCATGCCACGCAATGTCTCGATGTACCCTTCCTTTCCGCCGAAAGCGACCGGCAAAGGAAGAGGGACAGGAACCAGGCCAGCATATTGGCAGCCGAAGAAAATTCGGGCAAAATCACCATCACTTTCTGCCACGAGACACAACCTGTCTCCCGGTTTCAAGCCGAGACCAAGAAGGCGCTTCGCAACAGAGTGAGCCTGAGTGCGTAAAAGGCTGTAGGGCAGAGCTTCCAGCAACGTCCCTTTACCGGAATAAATATTAAAGCCCGTTTTCCCTTGGGCAGCATAATCCAATGCTTCTGGAAAACTGGCGAAATCCCCATACCGACGTGCCAACCCCGAACGGCTCGGCGTTGCGCAAAGAGGAAGGGTGGAAGTTTGCTTAGCCTCTGTCAAACCTTGACTAGCTCCCAATTGACCCACTGAATTAGTGGCTCTCATAACTAACTGACGGGACTTTTACCCTTGATCGGGCAAAAGCCAACAACTCAAAACGAAGAAAAGTTTAAATTTCCGACATGTCTCTAATACAGAACCCTATCAGACCTCAAGCTAGATTAGTCGTTTTTCGTACTATAAAGTTATGAATCAGTCGATTCAGCGGGTCAAAACATATATGAAAGTTTCATTTTTACCGAGAGTCCGACGTCATAATGGGCAAAAGAGAGGACGAAGTTACCATGTCTCATGATCTGTCTCTCGGAAAGGGACTTTTGACGATTGACCTCAAAGCCTTGCAGAAAAATTATAATACACTCAGACATTTTGTAAAAGCGGCAGAGTGCGCTCCAGTCCTGAAGGCTAATGCCTATGGTCTCGGTCTCGAGCCGATTGCGACGGCCCTTTTCGAGAAAGGCGCATCCAGTTTTTTTGTAGCACTCCCTGAGGAAGGTGAAAAGCTGAGGGAAATTCTGCCCACAGCGCAAATTTTCGTCCTGCATGGATTTATGCCAGGCGCGGCAGAGTGGTTTGTAGAGAAAAATCTTGTACCTGTTATTAATACACTGACGCAGGCTTATGAGTGGCGGGATTATTGCCTTACCAGCAAAAAAGCGCATCCTGCCGCGTTACAGCTTGATACAGGGATGTCACGTTTTGGCTTGTCAGAAGCTGATTTAACACATGACTGGCTGAGACTGTTACCCTTACGTCTTATTATGAGCCATCTTGCCTGCGCTGACACGCCTGAACACCCTGCCAACAGGGAACAGCTGGCAAGATTTGAGTCTATGACAGAGTCTTTTCGTGGAGTCCCGCGTTCTCTTTCAGCGTCTTCCGGAATTTTTCTGGGTGAAGCATTTCATTTCGACATGGTCAGGCCAGGGGCAGCCTTATATGGGATCGCTCCACAAACGGGCATTCAAAATCCATTGTCTCAGGTGGTGTCTCTGAAAGTTCCCGTTTGTCAGCTCCGAGAGGTCCCAGCAGGCTCATTCATCGGATATGGCTATAGTTGCCAGGTTTCTCATAAGACACGTCTGGCAACCCTCGGGATAGGCTATGCCGATGGTTTTTTCAGGCAGTTAAGCGGGAGAGGCATTCTCTGGTTCAAAGGCACTCCTCTGCCTGTTATGGGGCGTGTCTCTATGGATAGTGTCAGCGTTGATATCACAGCCCTTCCAGAAAATGCTCTGAAAGAGGGGGATTATGTCACTGTTATTGGACCAGAGCAGTCCATTGATGATCTTGCCAGACAGGCCGGAACAATCGGATACGAGATTTTAACGGCTTCAGGGGATCGTTACAGCCGTTCCTATTCATTGTGACATCTGAAAAACTTATCACGTTATAGTGCCATCAAGGCTTCAAACTTGACGTGTGATAGAAAGCCTTGCTACGCAAATAAGCATGTTCCGGGGGGAGTCCTGCTGACAGGCAGGGCTGAGATGGCATGGTGCCGAACCCTTTGAACCTGATCCGGGTCAGGCCGGCGAAGGAACGGGAAACACAGATAGTATGAGATTATGCTGTCTGGAATTCTTATAAGATCGTCAACCATTGTGCCGGGTCTTTTACTCACACCAGCTATGAGTGGAGGGAAGATCAATGCAGGAATTTACAATTACCACAGGCCCAATCTGTGGCTCCCAGAAAATATATAGTCCCGCTCCGGGAAGAAAAGACATTCTTGTTCCTTTCAGGGATGTCGCTCTTGAAGATGAAGAACAGCCCTTTCAGCGTCTTTATGATACGTCCGGGCCCTATACAGATGAATCAGCGGTCCTTTCCCTTGAAGAAGGATTACCGAAAATCAGAGGAAAATGGCTGGAGAAACGCGGTTTCTCAGGCCGTATAGAGGAGACTCTTCCTGCTTCTGATTCTGTTCCCTTTTGTCCGGCTCATCATATCGTAAGAGAAGGGTTTGCGGGGAAGAACGTTACCCAGCTGGATTATGCCCGCGCAGGAATTGTGACCGAGGAAATGATTTATGCTGCCTGGCGTGAAAATCTTGGCAGAGAAGAGGCGCAAAAAAAGGCTTCCACATCTGTGCGGGGAGAGCGTGTAGGAAGCGATATGCCCTCTTATATCACGCCTGAATATGTTCGTGATGAAATTGCAGCAGGGCGTGCCATAATCCCTGGCAATATCAATCATCCAGAGCTTGAGCCTATGGTGATCGGGCGTAATTTTCTGGTAAAAATCAACGCAAATATCGGTAATTCAGCAGTCACGTCCGGGGTTGCCTCGGAAGTTGAAAAAATGGTCTGGGCGACCCGCTGGGGTGCCGATACGGTTATGGACCTCTCTACAGGCAAACATATCAGACAGGTACGCTCCTGGATTATACGAAACTCTCCCGTACCCATCGGCACTGTTCCTATTTACGAGGCCCTGGAGCGCGTAGGTAACGATCCTTTGGCGTTGAACTGGGAAATATTTCGCAGTGTGTTGATCCATCAGGCGGAGCAGGGGGTTGATTATTTCACGATTCATGCCGGATTGCGTCTGGCCCATATCCCTCTGACGGCAAAACGAGTCACAGGAATTGTCAGCCGTGGCGGATCAATCATGGCGCGCTGGTGCCTTGATGGACACCGCGAAAGTTTCCTTTACGAGCATTTTGAAGAAATCTGTGACATCTGTCATCGCTATGACATAGCTCTTTCCCTGGGAGATGGGCTGCGCCCCGGCAGCATTGCTGATGCTAATGATGAAGCCCAGTTTGCTGAGCTGAAAACGCTTGGAGAATTAACGCAGATTGCCTGGAAACATGGTTGTCAGGTCATGATTGAAGGTCCTGGCCATGTTCCCATGAATCTTATTCGTGAGAATATGGACAAACAGAAGGAATTCTGTGCAGACGCGCCCTTTTATACCCTCGGCCCTCTTACAACAGATGTCGCTCCCGGTTACGATCATATAACCTCTGCGATCGGGGCCGCGATGATCGGATGGTTCGGCACAGCCATGCTCTGTTACGTCACGCCCAAAGAGCATTTGGGGCTGCCAGACCGTAATGATGTCAAAACCGGTGTCATTACCTATAAACTTGCCGCTCATGCAGCGGATCTTGCAAAAGGGCACCCGGCTGCACAGCAACATGATAATGCGCTTTCGCGGGCACGCTTTGCTTTCAGGTGGGAAGATCAGTTCAATCTCGCGCTTGACCCTGATACAGCACGGGCATTCCATGATGAAACAATGCCTAAAATGGCTCATAAAACGGCACATTTCTGCTCCATGTGCGGGCCTAAATTCTGTTCAATGAAAATCTCACAGGATATTCGCGAAGAGACAGAACGGCTGGAAGGCATGAAAGAAAAATCTGAAGAGTTCCGCAAACAGGGAGGGGCTCTTTATGTCGAAACAGTATGAGACTTTACCCTCAATTGGCATAATAGGGGGCGGTGTTGCCGGATTTGTCACAGCACTGAGCTTGCAGGATGCAGGTTACGGCACTGTGCATCTCTATGAAAAGACTGAGCAACTTGGCAAAGAAACATGTTCCTGGTTCGCCGGTGGAATGATTGCCCCCTGGTGTGAGCGTGATGGGGCTGATGATCTGGTCCGTGACCGTGGCGTAGAGGCTCTGTCATGGTGGGAAAATCACTATGAAGGTTTGCAGCGGAATGGCAGTCTGGTGCTGTCAGCGGCACGGGACCGAAGCGAAGTCATTCGCTTTGCCCGCTGTACGCAGGAGCACGAAACCGTCAATGAAACGATTATCGGGCAATTGGAACCGGCTCTTGCAGGCAGGTTCAGGGAAGGGCTCTTTTATCCCAGAGAAGCGCATCTTGACCCCCGCTTTGCGTTGCCGGCTTTAGAAACATCTTTTCTGCAGGCTGGCTGTAAAGTGGAGCGTGGATATGAGGTAACAGCTTCTGATCTCAAGGAAGATGTGATTATTGATTGTCGGGGCCTGTCGGCACGTAGAGATCTCCCCAGATTGAGGGGGGTTCGCGGAGAAATGATTCGCATCCACTCGACAGAGATAAGTTTTTCCCGACCGATTCGGCTTCTTCATCCACGTCAGCCGGTTTACGTTGTGCCACGTGGACAGGGCGTTATGATGGTCGGTGCAACGAGTATCGAAAGTGATAGTGACGTGCCTGTAACGGTGCGCTCGGCCTATGATCTTCTTGAAGCCGTGCAGCGTTTGCACCCAGCTTTGGGTGAGGCGGATATCGTTGAAGTCAGCGCCGGCGTCCGCCCTGCTTATCCCGATAATCTGCCCGATATTGAACAGGAAGGCCGGATTATTTACGCCAATGGGTTATATCGTCACGGTTTTCTGTTATCTCCCTGGTGCGCGCGCCAGATTGTTGAGCTTCTTGATAAGGAAGCGGGGAGAACGATGTGATGACAATCAGTGTTAATGGCGAGCCCCATGCTTTAAGCGCATCTCTTGCCACATTGCTTGAAGAGCTTGAGCTGGATCAATCAACAGTAGCGACAGCTCTTAATGGTCTTTTTATTCCGATATCAAAACGAAATACAGCATTACTGAAAGAGGGAGATGAGGTGGAAATTCTCGCTCCCATGCAGGGAGGATAAGATGAGTCTCTCTCTTTATGGTGATAAAATTTCATCACGTTTTCTTCTTGGGACAGCACGTTATCCGTCCCCAGCCATGTTGGAAGAAGCGGTAAAAGCTGCGAATGTCGATATTGTCACTGTTTCCCTACGCCGTGAAAGTCTGGGACTTGGTGGAGGACAGAAAGGGAGCGGGCAGGCTTTCTGGTCCTTGATCCGCCAGACAGGGGCACGAATTCTGCCCAATACTGCGGGCTGTCAGTCCGTGCGGGAAGCTGTCACAACAGCCCATATGGCCCGTGAAATCATGGGAACGAACTGGATCAAGCTGGAAGTCATCGCAGATGATCTTGCCTTGAATCCTGATGTTTTCGGGCTTGTAGAAGCGGCGCGAATTCTTACAGAAGAGGGGTTCTGTGTTTTTCCTTACACCACTTCAGATATGGGGGTTGGAGAAAAACTCGTGCAGGCAGGCTGTCAGGTCCTGATGCCCTGGGCTGCTCCGATAGGAAGCGGGCAGGGCCTTTCAGACAGAAATGCCCTTCTGGCTTACCGACAGCATTTTTCCTCTATTCCGCTCATTATAGATGCCGGTATAGGCCGACCGTCACAGGCTAGCGAAGCCATGGAGATGGGATATGATGCTGTCCTACTCAATTCAGCCGTGGCCAGAGCGGGGAACCCTGTCGTAATGGCCAGAGCTTTTGCTCAGGCGATTGAAGCCGGACGATCTGCCTATGAAGCAGGTCTCATAGAGCCTTATGGAGGGGCTATTCCCTCAAGCCCCTTAACGGGCATGGCAGCACTTTCATGAAGTGCCCACTACCTGATATTTTTTACCCGATTGCAGGCTCCGCTGATGACGTTGCCAGGGCTGTGGAAGCGGGGGCCCGCTTTATTCAATTACGTCATAAAAGCCATGATGAAAGCTTGCTGAGAAGGCACATTCGCTCAGCATTGAAATTATGCCAGCAGCATAAGGCAACATTGGTCGTGAACGATCATTGGGAGCTGGCGCTGTCAGAAGGGGCTCCTTATATCCATCTGGGGCAGGAAGATATGCTGACAGCCGATATAGAGAAAATTCATCAGGCAGGCGTAAAATTAGGGATCAGCACTCATGATCATAGTGAGCTTGAGCGAGCCTGCGCCGTAAATCCTGCTTATATCGCTTTAGGTCCTGTCTGGGAGACAACGCTGAAAGTGATGCCCTGGGCACCCCAGGGGCTGGAGCGGGTCAGGGAATGGTCTGATAGAATTGCACCAGTGCCTCTGGTTGCCATTGGCGGCATTACGGCAGAACGGGCACCCTCCTGTATTAAAGCGGGTGCTGCGGCCGTCTCGGTGGTCAGTGATGTTTTTCGTAATGGAGATATTGCTGAGCGTGTAAAAGTCTGGCGCAGCGCTTTAAGCACGGAGTCCCCTGCCCCATGAAAGAGCGTTACTCTGCCCAGATTTGCCTCCCTGAAGTGGGAAAAACGGGACAAAAAGCCATTGGGGGGGCTTGTGTTGTCGTTGTAGGAGCAGGGGGGCTGGGAAGCACCTTGCTTCCTGTTCTGGCAGGGGGAGGAGTCGGGCAGATTCACATTCTGGATGACGATGTTGTCGAAGAAGGAAATCTGCATCGGCAGACATTATACCGCATGAGCGATATTGGCAGAAATAAAGCTGAATGCGCAGCACAGCATCTGGCCCGGCTAAATCCTGCTATTTCCATCATTCCTCACCCCTTTGGGGCGCATTATGATGTCATGTTTCCTCTGTTATCCGGGCTTTCTAAGGGGGTAAAAGAGGAAAAAGGGTCTCTTATCGTTCTGGATGCTGCGGATAATTTTGCGACCACTTATATGCTCAGTGATTTATGCTGTGCGCTGAATGTGCCTCTCATCAGTGCTTCGGCCATTCGCTGGGGTGGATATGCAGGTATCTTTTGTGGTTCTGCTCCCAGTTATAGGGCTGTCTTTCCCAGATTTAGCAATGCAGGGCTCAGTTGTCAGACAGCAGGGGTGCTTGGGCCTGTTGTTGGATTGGTCGGGATGTTACAGGCTCAGCTTTGTCTATCGCTCCTTTTGGATATTTTACCTTCACCAGCTGGGAAGCTATATCGCTGGGATGCAAAAGAACTGCGCATGAGCCATTTTTCGTTTATGCAGGCAGAAGAACCAGAGGAATCCTGGCCTTTTCTCTCATATAGCCAGTTAAAAGATGATGATATTCTAATTGATGTGCGCAATCCTGCTGAGCAACCTGAGTTAAAGCGTTCCTCGTTGCATCATATCCCTCTTGAGACTTTTTTAGACTCATTTGAGCCTGACTTTTCAAGAGAAAACAGGGTTGTTCTATGCTGCCAGAGTGGGGCGCGGGCTATGCGTGCGGCGTCTGTTCTCTATGACCATGGATACCGTAAATTGGCCCTTTTGGCGCTGGGACACCAGAGAATTGAGCGTTAATCCGTGATAACGACGGTTTTATCCATTGCCGGAACTGACCCGACAGGAGGGGCGGGAATTTTAGCTGACGTTAAAACAATATCAGCTCTGGGGGGCTACGCTCTTGCTGTCCCTACGGCGATTATTGCGCAAAATAGCCGTTACGTGCGGGAAATCTGGCCTCTTTCAGCGTCTATGGTAACAGCTCAGCTTGAATCTGTTGAAGATGAATTTCCTATTTCGGCCATTAAAATCGGTCTGATCCCTGATAGCTCTGTCTTACAGGCTCTTTTGCCCTTTCTTGCACGACAGGAAACGTCTCTTCCAGTTGTGCTAGACCCTGTTTTTAAAGCCAGCGCAGGCCAAAATTTGTGCCAAAATGACTTTTTGCCACTTCTGAAAGAACAGCTTTTCCCGTATGTGCGGGTCATTACACCAAATCTGATGGAAAGTGCAGCCTTGCTTGAGAAATCAGTCGCCAGAACACGTGATGACATGCGGTTTCAGGCTGAAAATCTTGGGAAACTGGGAGATTTCTGGGTTTTATTGAAGGGAGGGCACCTGGAAAATGATCCTCTGAGCCCGGATTTACTACGAGGCCCGGAAGGGCAGGAATATTGGTTTGAATTGCCCCGTATCGTTACGAAACACGGGAGGGGGACAGGGTGTACCTTGTCATCAGCTCTGGCGTTTTATCTTTCTTTCTGTGATGTTTATGAAGCTGTCAAACGTGCCAAAAATTACCTGTATCATGCGTTGTCGAATGCGGATAAATTGAACCTCGTTCAAACCCGTGGACCCCTGAATCATTTCGTGAATTATTTTGGATGATCGATCACTCACAAAACGCTTTTTTTTGGGTATGTGAGTTGGCATAATAAATATTATACGACATTTACATGTAAAATTGCCTCTGATCGATCAGACGAAAAAATACCCCCCTCTCTTAAAAAAGAACCGATTTTTAGAATTTTCTTGAGAACAATTATCAATTGCACTATTTTGAGGGCCTGAAATCAGTTTTTAAAGGTTTTTCCATGATCATATGTTCCTGTAACAGCTTATCAGATCAGGATATTACGGCCGTTATTGATGATGGTGCCTCACAATTGGCAGAACTTTACGCGCGGAAAAACTGCCAGATACGTTGTGGTAACTGCTTAAAGAACGTTAAGTGTCTTTTTAAGGAAGAATTACAAAAAAGACGCACCGTTATAGCCGGTGCGTCTGCAAAACGTGATGTACAGCTGTGTAATCAGGGCCAATTTGGCTGATTTTCAGTCCTGTTCAGGTGCTGGAGCTGAGTTTTTCTGGATATAACGCTCAATACCAACCTGTTTAATCAGATCGAATTGACGATCGAGGAAATCCTCATGTTCTTCCTCATTTTTGAGGATTGTCAGTAAAAGATCTCTCGAAACATAATCCCTGACCTGCTCACAATAAGCGATGGCTTCCCGTAGATCGGAAATGGCTTTTTCTTCCAATTTAAGGTCACATTTCAGGATCTCTTCTACCGACTGACCGATTAAAATAGAATTCAGGCGCTGGACATTCGGCAATCCTCCAAGATAAAGGATTCTCTCAATAAGCCAGTCTGCGTGTTTCATTTCTTCAATAGATTCGGCATATTCTTTTTTGCCGAGAAGCGTCACGCCCCAATGCTGGAGGGTCCGGGCATGAAGAAAATATTGATTGATAGCGGTTAGCTCATTGGTCAGCTGCGTATTGAGATGCTCAATGACTTTGGGGTCTTTGATCGCCATAATCGTTCCTTAATAAAATGATAAATACGCATAAAAGGCTGAAAAAGACCTTTTCCATAAGGATAATATTGATATTTATCATTGTCTATAAAATTATTATAAATAATAAAATTCGTAGAGTTAAGAATAATTATCATAATTATGATCAACTATACTCAAATATAAATGAAAGAATAACTTTCAGTGACACAGACTTTTGAAGATTTACCCTCAGCAGAAGAAATAAAGCTTCCTGAAGAAGAAAGTTTTTTCGGGCATCCTAGAGGATTGTGGGTTCTTGTACTGACAGAAGCCTGGGTCGCTTTTTCCCTATATGGCATGTTGGCTCTCCTTGTCATTTATATGAAGGACTACATTCTACGTCCTGAACATAGTGCTCACGTATGGGGCATGGCCCCTCTCCTGGCGATTGTCAGATCCCTTTATGCGCCCGTTGGTCTGCCGGCCTTGGCTGCCAGTATCATGGGGCTTTTTATGGCGGTTGTTGCTGCCCTGCCTCTCCTGGGAAGCATTCTTGCTGACCGCTATCTCGGTCGAACGCGGACCATTATTTTAGGGGCTGTGTTGATGACTCTCGGCCATGGTTTGATGAGTTTTGAGAGCAGCTTCGTTATCGCACTGATCTGTTTGCTTGTCGGAAATGGGTGCAGTGGCAGCATGAAAGCACAGGTGGGCGCCCTCTATTCCCCTGATGACAAGCGCAGAGCAGATGCTTATCAGCTTTATTCTCTCGGGGTACAGATCGCTGTTATCATATCCCCTCTGCTCTGTTCATATCTGGGAACGATAGCCTGGCACTGGGGTTTTTTATGTGCAGGATTGGGGATGGCGCTGGGATTGATCTGTTACCTTGCCGGCAGGAAGTGGCTGCCTCCTGAGGTTATAAGCACGCATAAAGAGAAACGAAATCCTCTTTCATCGAATGAGAAAAAACGTATCATTCTGCTGATATCCCTCGTTTTTGTTTTTGCGATCGGCGCTCTTCCCAATGAGGAAATTTTTGCCGGCTACCTTTTGTGGGGAGAGGAACATTATCAGTTAACATTCTGGGGCCATAATTTTCCTGTCAGCACATTACTCTCTCTTGATGGCCTTATCAGCTCAATCACGGCCATTGCTGTCTTATGGTTCTGGAGAGACTATGAAAGACGCTTCAAAGCTGTTCCTGATATCTGGAAGATTTTCTGGGGGAGTCTGATTGCTGCTTTTGGCCCGGTTTGTCTTGCTTTAGCGCAGGCTTTCTATCCCGCCTTACATAGTATCAACCTCTGGTGGGGTATCGCTTTCCATACAATCAATGATATCGGGTTTTCCATGGTTTTTGCTGTGGGAATGGCGCTTTATTCACGCATAGCTCCCGCCTCGGTCAATACGCTGCTTGTTTCATTTTTTACGCTTCACCTGGCTTTTTCCAACCTGTTGGTTGGAAAAGTGGCGACTTTGGTAACAAAACTTCCCGGCACAGAATTCTGGCTACTACATGGTGCTGCAGCGCTTTTTGCCAGCCTTATTTTTCTATTTTGTGCCTTTTTCTTTCGGAAGTTTTTTATCCCGGAAAACAAGCAATCATAATGTTGTTCAGGCAGCTTCCGTATTTTCCATGTGAGCTGTTGTGATTGTTTTGGTCATCAGTTTTCCACTGAGGCGTAGAGTGTCCCGCCTCAAAATCTGACGCTTGATAATGGGGTAATCATTCATCAGTTTTTCGAATACAGGACGCGGTATCGCCAGAAGATGCGAAAACTGTAGGGAATGTATGGTGGCGGGCATTTTATTCCCATGCAGCAGACTTGCAGCGCCAATCAGATCCCCTGCCCCCAATGTCAGTTCCTTTCCATCAAGATGGAACTCCATCAAGCCGGCAACCTGAGCGTAGATTGTATTAATCTTCTGCCCTTCTTTCAGAAGGACTTCCCCCGGAGAGAGAAAATTCATTGAAACCTTGTCAGCAAGTTTGTGGAGTGCCATATCGGGCACACCGTTAAAAGCCTGAAAGGCCCGCAATCTCTGTTCAATGCCGCTCCGGAGGTTAAAGCGCAGAGGGGTATCAAGGCGCGCTTTATGGCGCTCGATGGATTTCTGGAGCTCGCGCAATAATTCGTCAGAAATCAGGTTTTCCTGAGCCAGCGTATTATATTCATCATCTTCAAACCGCAAGGCAACCTGACGGAGAAGTCTGCTCTCCAGTGCCTCAGAATAGCCGGAATAATGAAGCCTCAGAGCCTCAAGAGCATCATCAATGAGCTTTCCCTGCCTTCCCAGAATTTCAGACACGATTTCTGTAATACGCGTTCCCAGAATGGGTTCCATTCTTTTATGAACGAAGCGGATTAGCGACGTTGAGACAAGATGCGCAATGATGAGCATTTCAAAACGTTCCATCATGCAATACATCAGCGGCCGGTCTATATGAAAATGATGATGCAGGAACTGGGCAAGCTGAAAGCGCAGTGACGGGCTCAGGCGCTTTCTGCGAGCGCGGACATAGCCATAACGCCCTTCAAGTCTGGCCCCGTCAATCATGGCTTCTGCTGTCCGCAGCAAAGTCTCCATGACGCGCCTGCTGGAAAGGCCCTGCATACGAAAGAAATCAAGCAGAATGGAACGTTCCTGGTTGGCAATCGTAATCAGCGCCACAGTAACACGGTTGCGGTCGCTCAGTGCGGTTTCAAATTCATTCGCGGCTTTCTCTTTTTCAGCGCGGCGTTCGAGTTGCCCGATAACCCCGCTCGTCGTACGTTTAGGAAAACCGAGCTCTCTGGAAATTTCTTCCACTTTTTTGGCAACATGTCCAAGACCGATCCCGATGATCTGGTGACGCATGGCCTCATCAACCGGAGAAAGCTGATCCAGTTTCAAATATAACACGAGCCGTCGCAGACTCATGCCATTTACAAACAAGGTAAATAAAACAAATCCTGTCGCAACAATCCCGATAAAATGGGTGATTGAACTATTGATATTGGGGTTTTCGGTCACAGCCAAAGCCAGGGCCAGTGTAATAGCCCCCCTCAGCCCTCCCCAGACCATGGTTGTTTTAAAACGTGTCGGCACAGCAGGAGCAAGATGGGTCAGGCTCAACACAGGCAACAGGCCAAAAATAACCGCTGCACGTGCTACCAGGGCAGCCACGGTGACAATCAATATTAAAACAAAGTCCCATCTGGTCAGGCCGAACATCAGTTTTGGGACCAACATGGTGGCAAGAATAAAGACGAGAGAACTTGCCCAGAAAACAAGCTGTTCCCAAAGGCTTTTTATAAAAGCCCAGACCTGCGGTCTGAAGGTGGACGGCCCATAGGCCGAAATCGTCAAACCGGCAGAAGCTGTCGCCACCACTCCTGAAAAGCCGAACATATCATCACATAAGATATAAACGGCATAAGGAAGGACAATGGTTAAAGTCGCTTCAGCCGCTGGGAAGCCACTCATGGCAGAAATCAGCAATAAGGTCAGACGTGCAACGGCGACACCGACGATAATAGCCCCTATGAATTCACTCAGAAAATCGAGAATGGCTTCTTCAAAATGAATTTGATGGTGCGCTGTAAGAGACGTCAGAAGGATGGAGAAGATCGCAATGGCCGCAGCATCATTGAGCAACGCCTCCCCTTCCACAAGGCGGTTCAGGCGCGCAGCAGCCCCAATTTCCCGGAAAATACCGGCCACAGCAGAAGGATCCGTCGTAGCGACGATGGCGCCAAGAAGCAGACAGACTGTTATGGACTGCCCTGCAAAGGGATATAGTGCAAACCCGATCGTAGCGGTTGAAACCACGACAGCAACCACGGCGAGTAAAAGCACGGTCGCTGTTTCATGGGCAAGGCTGCGCACATCAATATTCATCGCTCCCTGAAAGACAAGAAGCGGCAGGAAGATCAGTAGAAAGGCCTCGCTATTGATCGGGAAAGAAATAAATGTCTCAGCGGCACCTTCAAAAAGGTCGAAACCGAGGGAATTAACGATGATGGAAGAGACCGTTCCAAGGATAATGCCAATAATAGCAATCAGAACCGTATCAGGTATATGCAATTTTTTGGCAATAGGCTGGATAAGACTAGCCAGAAAAAGCAGGAAAGCGAGCGTTAAAATGATAGCTGCCAATCCTGTTTCCATTATGCGTTCTCTTTTAATAAGTAGTTACGATACGGGTCTCGAGCTCTTATAACATAATCTTTCATTTAAAATGGGTTAGAAAAAATTATCTTTATGTTATTTTTCCAGATGGTGGCGTAGAAATTCTATTGGGTGTTGCAATTTAGTCCCTTCCACTCTTTTTACCTGGCAACGGCAGGAAAAACCTGTTGCAAGCGTGTGTTCTGTCACAAGCTTCTCCCAGTTCATATGAAAGAGCTTTTTAGACAGAGGAACATTTTGTTTTTCATGGCCAAATAACCCGGCCATACCACAGCACCCTGTTTGCTTCACGGTTAATTTTAAACCAAAAAATGCAAAAATACTCTGCCATTGCCCTCCAGTTTCCGGGGTTAAAGCCTGAGCGGTACAATGCGGTATAAGCGTTTTTTCTATAAGGATAGGGTCCTTATCTAAAATTGAGAACTGGTTTTCTTTCAAACTGAGTGAAAGAAAAGATTCCAGGCTTTGGACAGAACTCTGATAATGAGGGGCAAGCTCCTTATATTCTTTCTGAAACATAAGACCCGTTGCGGCATCCAGGAAAAGAACGGGAATTTTACGCTCTTCAAAAGGACGTAAATTTCTGATCATTTTCCTGGCAGCATGAGCAAAAAGCTTTCTGAACCCAAGAACGTGACACGCTTTTCCATTATTCCAGACAGGAGAGACTTTAACGTCATAGCCTAATCTCTTCAGGACAAAATAGGCATCTTCCACCAGTTTTCCCTCAAAGCTGCTTGTATAACTGTCCTGTAAAAGCAGCACTTTCCTGTCAGCCCCATTTTGCAGCCAATCATCTGTTGCGTAACAGGAAAGCGGCAGAGTAACAGGGGAAAAAACAGGAAGATCAACCAGTCCGATTAAACGCAGAACAGACTTGATAGCCTTATGGCTTAAAATTCTGTTCACCAAAGCAGGATATAAGCGCCCTACCCTGAGGAAATTTTCCAGACAGGCAATGGTGTAATCTTTTAATGGTCGGATATGGAAACGGTAAAATTTCTGGAAAAACAGAGACCGTAAATAAGGTATATCAATTTTAATCGGACATTGTGAGGCGCAGGCCTTACACGCAAGACAGAGAGACAAAGAGTGTTTCAGCGTTTTTTCAACAGAACTTAATTGTTGTTTTTCAACTTCATGTTTCTCAGGCAGAGACTTCAGACGCAGCCACTCTTTCAGAAGAGCTGTCCTCCCTTTGGGAGAATATAGCCGATTTTTTGTCGCTTTATAGGAAGGGCACATGACAGAAGACGGCTCCTGGTTAAAACAGGCTCCATTTCCATTGCATTGCATGGCCTTATTAAAGGTCAGACGCCATGAAGGTCTGATTTCTTCCTCAAATGACCCGCGGAAAGGCATTTCATCAATTTTCGTGACCTTATGGTCTTTCAGAGGTACCAGTTTTCCGCGGTTGAATAGGTCATCAGGATCAAAGGCGGCTTTGATGCGGCAAAGTTCCGGAAATAATACATCACCGAAGAAAACAGGCAGAAACTCCCCCCTGACCCCGCGCCCATGTTCCCCCCATAAAACCCCTCCGTATTTTTTGGTCAGAGCAACCAGTTTTTCCGTAATGGGTCTTATTAAGGCACGGTCCGAGGCTGATTTCATATTCATGAAAGGGCGGACATGCAGGCAGCCCACATCAGCGTGACCAAACATCCCGTAATTCAGGTGGTAATGATCCAGAATAGACCGGAATTCCTTAACATAATCAGGTAGAACATCCGGTGGGACAGCCGTATCTTCAATAAAGGGGATGGCCTGTTTTTCCCCTACAGGGCGCCCTAATAACCCAACCGCTGAAGCACGAAGGGACCAGAGCTGCTCAATAATGCTTTCATCTTCCACCAGACGGAAATCAATAATATCAGGCTCTTCCCGGCAGAGCTCTTCGACTTTTTCCATCCCACGGTGAAGCTCGGCAAGATCATCACCAACGAATTCAACAAAATTCAGTCCATTGACAGGCTCAGAGGATGGACCGCCCAGAACAGGTTCTATAAGCTGCCATGAACGATCATCACGAGCCGTGTTCAGAACGCGGTCATCAAGGATTTCAATAGCAAGCGGATCTGCCGTTAAAAGCGTGTTAATATGGGCCAGAGCGGATTCAAACTGGCGATAACGGATCACGACCAGCCGCTTGAAACGCGGGATTTTCCTGACCCGTAATGTAATTTCCTGCGTAAATCCCAATGTCCCTTCAGAACCGGAGAAAAGGCGCATGGGATTAAATGAGCCATCACTCATAAGAACGCGCTGCAGGTTATACCCCGTCAGGCCACGATTCATTTTAGGAAAAACCGCTTCAATTTCAGCAGCATGTTCCTTAATGACGCGTATGATCTCCCGGCATGCGCGCCCGGCTATGCTTTGTTCGTTCTGGAGTGATGCTGTTTCGTCCTGATTAAAAATTCTGGCTTCAAAAATTTCCCCATTTGAGAGGATAATTTTCATGGCTTCCAGATAATCCGACGTTTTTCCATAAAGGCGCGATCCTTTACCGGAAGCGTCCGTTCCCACCATTCCGCCAATGGTTGCCCTATTCGCCGTAGAAACAGTCGGAGGAAAGAAATAGCCATGAGGCTTTAGAAAAGCGTTCAGCCGCGTCAGGATTACACCAGGTTGAACGGTAACAGTTTCACGTGCAGCGTCAAATGCTATGATGTTATCGAGATAACGCGATACATCAACCACAATATAGGCCGTTAAGGACTGCGCATTCGTCCCCGTTCCACCTCCCCTTGGTGTTATGGGTAACTGTAACTCGGAAGCCAGTCTGACAATAAGGGTAAGGTCATCGCCTGTTTTGGGATAGAGAACAGCTTGTGGCTGAAGCTGGTAGACAGAGTTGTCCGTTGCTGCGATTAAACGCTCGGCATAATCGGCGCTATAGTCCCCTTGAAAACCGGAGCTCGCCAGTTTTTCAAAAAAACGGGACAGTTTTTCTCGCACTTGCTTACTCCGTTACCACTTAACTCGTTAAGAGAGTGGAACAAAATAACAAAGAGTTCAATCTTTTGTTTTTCAGGATTCCTGTTTCGGAAGAGTGATTAAAAAATCAGCCTGTTCCCCGGACTGGGAAGCAGGCTGATCATTTTTTTCAAGGGAAGTGATTTAAAGTTCGGATTTATATTTAGCGATGGCCTCTTTTGCGCAGGCTTCGTCAATATGGCCATCAGGCACGCCGGAAACACCAATTGCCCCAATCGTGTGTTTGGCATCATCCTGAAGCAACACACCGCCTGGCAGAGGAAGCATCTGGGCAATTGTTGTCATTGAACCATCAGCGGGGCCCGTGATTTTGGCGTCAATCAACTCACTGGTCGTCTGTTTATTGTTGCTGGTGCCCCATGAATAAACAGTATAGGCCTTGCGGAATGAGACAGGGTCAGTGTCCATAGGAGCACCATCTCCACGCAAAAAGGCAATGCGCTGGCCTGAGGCGTTAATCACGGATGAAGAAACAGGAAACCCTCTTTTAGCGCAGTTTTTTACAGCATCCGCCACCAGTTTTGTTGCGACTTTAGAGCTGATTGTCGGCACCATAACGACACCAGATGCCGCATAGGCAGACCCCAGAGAAGCTGCTGATAAAAGTAAAGACAATGCAATTTTTTTCATATCATATGATTCCTTATTTTATAGGAACATAATAGAATTTATTTTCCTAAAATGACCAAACACATCATTGTGAAAAAATATAATTAAAATTTCACATTATCGTATAAAGAACATTTTGATATTTATTTTATATATAAGAAATAAATATCAAATATTATGGTGCAGTCTATTTAAATAGACTGCACCATATAAACTTACGCTGTTATTGAAGGCTATAGGCTATGACATAATCACCACGATTTTTATTCGTGCCTGTCCGTGTTCCGCCACCAGCAACAACAATGATATATTGTTTACCGTCAGCCCCTACGTAACTGACCGGTGATCCCTGCGCTCCAACAGGGAGGCGTGAGCGCCAGATGACTTTTCCTGTCTGATTATCAAAAGCACGCAGATAATAATCAAGGGATCCTTCAAAAAACGTCAAGCCTCCTCCCGTAACGAGCGGGCCGCCCATAGTTGGCATACCAACGGGAACTTCAAGATTGGGATGCAATCCTTTTTTGAAGATTCCGTACATTGTCGCATCCTTGATGCTTCCAATGGGAACACTCCAGAGCTTTTTATGTGAGTTAATATCAATCGCCGTCAAAGACCCATAAGGAGGTTTGAAGCAAGGCGCCCCCAAAGGAGACAGGAACATGCGGCGGGCAACACCCCACGGCGTTCCAGTCTGGGTGGAATATTCTCCTTCTGTGCTTGGAGCCAGCCCTGCATGAGCCGCGTCTTCCTGTTTCAGGAAACGTCCAACCATGGCCATACGGATATCATTGACGTAAAGAATTCCTTTTGTGGGGTCAAAAGCGCCTCCGCCCCAGTTTTGCCCACCATAATATCCTGGCCAGATAAGCGTGTCTTTTTTATCTGAAAGGGGTGTCCATGGCCCTTCCCAACGGAGATTATCAAATGTGGCCCGGCAATAAAGCTGATCGAAGATTGTTGCCCCCCACATATCTTTACTTTTTAAAGGCGTGGTCCCCACTGAAATGGCTGAGAATGGCTGGTGATCTGCAACCTGCATGCCCGGCATGACATCCGTCGGGACGGGACGATTTTCAACAGGAACAACAGGTTCACCTGTACGGCGATCAAGCACAAAAACCTCACCGCGTTTTGTGCCCTGGATCAGGACAGGTCGTTTTGTGCCATCCTGTTGGGGCATATCATAAAGGATCGGCTGTGAGCTAACGTCATAGTCAAACTGGTCGATATTGGCTGTGCGAAAATGCCAGCGTTCTTTCCCGGTTTTAAGATCAACCGCAACAATGGAATCATTATATTCATTGGAATAAGGGTGCCGGTTTCCGGTCCAGAAATCAGGTGTCTGATTACCTGTCGGAAAATAAGCCAAACCCAGTTTGGGATCATAGGCAGCTGTTCCCCAGAAATTGGGAGATTCCGGAGCATAATGTTCACCCGGAGGCAGTGGCGTGCTGTCAGACGCTCCGCGAGAAGGATCCCACGCCCAGATCAATTTGCCGGAACGGGCATCATAACCGCGAACAACCCCCGATGGTTCCCCGACAGATAAATTATCATTCATCTTGCCGCCAACCATAATGATACCGTCAGCAACAAGGGGAGCTGACGTAACGTAATAAGACCCTTCTTCCGGGGCGGAATTAAGGCCTTCTTTAAGATCTATAAAGCCGTTATTACCAAAATCATTGCAAAGCTGGCCATTATCAGCATTCAGCTCAAAAAGCCTGCCATCAATCGTTGTGCTGACAATACGCTTCTGGTCGCAGAGTGAATTGGTATTTTCTGCCTGCACAGGCTGCGTATCAGCCGTTTTTACCGTGGAAAGATCCGTAAAACTGATACCGCGGCAGCGCTTCCAGCTCTGGTTACTTTCAGTGATTTTCACATGTGGGTCATAACGCCATTTTTCCTTGCCACTTACGGGGTCAAGGGCAATAACTTTGTTAAGAGGTGTGCAAATATAAAGAGAATTATTTACCTTGATAGGATTAAGCTGATATTCGGCACCATCGATCGCCATATCGCCTGTACGATAAGTCCAGGCAACTTTAAGCTTATTAATATTCTGGCGATTAATCTGCGTAAATTGAGCGTATTTTGTTCCACTTAATGAGCGCCCCCATGCCGGCCAGTCTTTCCCGGCCTCTTTTCCTGCCTGAGGATCTAAAATTTTTGCCTCTTCACCCGTTGAGGCAATCTCTGCATGCGGCTGGAAGACCTCGTAAAGAGAACCTCCGAAAATAACCGCGAAGAAAGCAACTAATCCCGCTGCGATTTTTCCTTTAAGAGCGGGTTTCCCGTTCCGTTTCTTCAACCATGGAGCGATAATGCAGGCACCAAGCGCTACTGCGAGGAAGACGTTAATGCGTGGGAAAATGGTCCAGAAATGATTTCCGCCTTCCAGAAAAGCCCAGGCAACACTGACGATAAAAAGAACGATCGCTAACGGTAAAGTCCATCCTTTTCGCAGCGCTGCCCCAATTCCGACAGCAGTTAAAAGTACCCCCAGAATGAGATAGGCAACTGTGTCACCATGAGTGATGATATATAAACCACCTCCCATAAGACCTAGTCCCGCAATCATAATGACAACGCCTATGGCACTGATAACAGTAAGAAAGATCTTGTTGTTTTGCATATAAATTCCTTTTAGAAATTACAAGGAATTTAAAAACAAAATTAAAACACTGAAAAATAACGTGTAAGTGTATCACGAAACATTTATCAGAATATAAAATATATTTTATATAAATATAATATGCAGATTATTTAATAATACGTAATTAATTCAAGAAGGATTATTATATACATAATAGACAATAATCCTTCTTTTGCCAGTTATACGATATGAAACCTATTCCACAGTAACTGATTTTGCCAGATTACGTGGTTGGTCAACATCTGTACCTTTGAGAAGGGCAACTTCATAAGCTAGATATTGCACGGGCACAGCATAAAGAATAGGGGCGACAAATGCATCCACATTGGGAAGGACGACCATTTCATCAGCAATGCTTTCCAGCATGGCAGCCCCTGCTTCATCCGTAAAGGCCAGGATCCGTCCCCCTCTTGCTTTTGCCTCCTGCAGGTTGGAAACCATTTTATCAAATAAAATCGTAGAAGGAGCAATCGCAACAACAGGGACTGTATGATCAATCAGACTGATAGGACCGTGCTTTAACTCACCAGCGGGATAGGCTTCAGCATGGATATAGGTGATTTCTTTCAGCTTGAGCGCGCCTTCCTGTGCTATGGGCATACAGCTGCCCCTGCCCAGATAAAGGACGTCCCGTGCCTGAGCAATATGGCGGGCCATCGCCTTGATCGGTTCGATATTACCCAGAACCTCTACAACTTTGGAAGGCAGATCAAGAAGCTGGCTGGTATAATACTGTTCCTGCTTTTCAGTTATGGCACCACGGAGACGGGCAAATTCCAGCGTCATGGCTGCAATGACTGATAATTGTGCTGTAAACGCCTTTGTAGACGCAACCGAAATTTCCGGCCCTGCATCCATTCCCAGGACCACATCACTTTCGCGTCCCATTGTCGATTGTTCAACATTGAGGATCGAGACAATATGCTGTTTCTGAGCTTTAAGCGAGCGGAGCACGCCTAATGTATCAGCTGTCTCACCAGACTGGGAGATCAGCAAAGCCATTCCCTGGTCAGGTTGTGGCACTTCGCGGTAACGGAGCTCCGAGGCGACATCGCTATTAACGGGCAACCGGGCGATGGATTCAAGCCAGTAACGCCCGACAAGACCCGCATAATAGGCCGATCCGCACGCCGTGATCGTAATTCTCGGAAGCTGAGCCGGATTAAAGGGCAACGGTGGGAGAACGATATGCCGCGTTGCGGGATCAGTGATCCGCTTGAGTGTCTGACCAATAGCAACAGGATGTTCATGGAGCTCTTTTTCCATGAAATGACCGAAACCGTCTTTCCCGATCACACCAGATGAAAGGGCCGCAGTCTGAATGGGACGATCGACTTTCTTCCCGTCATAATCAAAAATTTCGACTGTTTCCCGCGTAAGAACGCACCAGTCTCCATCATCGAGATAGGTAATTCTGCGTGATAAGGGAGCCAGGGCCAGACTATCAGAACCAAGGAACATTTCCCCGACCCCGTGCCCGACTGCCAGAGGGGCCCCATGCCGCGCTCCAATCAGCAGATCATTATGATCTTCAAAGATCATGGCAAGGGCATAAGCGCCTTCCAGTCTTTTCAGCGTCTGAAAGGCCGCCTTACGTGGGTCATGACATTCGGAAAGATAAAGATCGAGAAGATGCGCGATCACTTCAGAGTCGGTCTCGGTAGAAAAATGGCGCCCTTTTTCCACCAGTTCTTTCTTTAGGGCTGCAAAATTCTCGATGATCCCATTATGGACAATCGCGACCTTTCCCGCTTTATGGGGATGGGCGTTATTCGTTGTCGGAGAGCCATGCGTAGCCCACCTTGTATGACCAATCGCAAGCGTTCCCTCAAGAGGCGTTTCTACAAGCGCTTTTTCCAGATTATCCAGCTTTCCGGCGGCACGGCAACGCATAATCTGACCCGAAGAGGAAATGGTCGCAATCCCTGCGGAATCATAACCCCTATATTCAAGACGCCTCAATGCCTCAAAAACCAGAGGGGTTGCCTGACGATGTCCGATAACGCCGCAAATACCACACATATCAGTCCTGTTCCTTCCTGGTTTTCAGAGCTTGTTTATAAGCCAATCCCTGGCCTTTTAATATAATCTGACGGGATCGTCCAAACGCCATAGCCTCAGCGGGTACATTTTTTGTCAGGACGCTTCCAGCGGCGGTGAGACTGTCAGCACCGATCGTGATAGGTGCGACAAGAATTGTGTTGGACCCTATAAAGGCATTTGCCCCGATGGATGTTCTATGTTTGAAAAACCCATCATAATTACAGGTAATAGAGCCTGCCCCTATATTGGTTTTCTCGCCAATATCACAATCCCCCAAATAGGAAAGATGGTTTGCTTTGCTCTCTTTGCCAAGGGTTGTGTTTTTTAATTCGACAAAATTCCCAACATGACTGTTTTCCGCGCATATCGTCCCGGGGCGCAGGCGGGCATAGGGGCCAATCACAGCATTTTTTTCAACGACACAGCCTTCAAGATGAGAAAAGGCACGAATAGACGCTCCCTCTTTTATGGTAACACCAGGACCGATGAAAACATGTGGTTCAATGATCACATCCTGCTCAATCTCTGTATCAGCACTCAGATAAACACTGGACGGGTCCTGTAGGGTTACGCCTTGCTCCATAGCTCTCTGGCGATAACGGTCCTGAAGAATGCGCTCTGCCTGAGCCAGTTCAGAACGGGAATTGATACCAACCAGCTCTTCCGGTGCCGCTTCAAGGCAGACAACCTCCCCCTCTTGCGCTGCTAACGCGACAATATCTGTCAGATAAAGCTCATTCTGCGCATTATCAGGGGTCAATTTTTTGAGCCATGTTTTCAGAGAAGACGCTTTGGCACAAAGCATGCCTGCATTACAGAGGGTAATTGCACGTTCTTCTTCCGTCGCATCTTTATATTCGACAATGCGATCAATGGTTCCCGAACTATTTCTGATTAAACGGCCATAATGTGAAGGGTCATCCAGTTTCATGCCCATAATGGCCAAGGGAGCCTCATGATGGCGCCGTAATTCCACCAGTGATGTGAGCGTTTCCTGCGTTACGAGGGGATTATCAGCATAAAGGATAAGGACGTCGCCCTCATCTTTTATAAATTCCGAAGCAATCAAGGCAGCGTGCCCTGTACCATTGCGCTCTGTCTGAATCACGGATTTAAAAGGCTGAACCTCTTCTGCCAATTCCGACATATCAGGCCCTATGACAACGAGAATATCATTGGTCAAAGGGCGAACCGTATCGATCAGATGAGTGATAAGAGGCCGTCCCGCCAGAAGCTGCATCGCCTTGGGACGACGTGACTTCATACGTGTGCCTTTACCAGCGGCTAGAATAACAGTCGTTAAAGAATGTATCATAGACTTAATCTTCAGGATATGTGACCGAAATACCGGATTAAAGAGGGGCCGTTTTTATCGGGCTGGAGAAGCGGTCTTATTTTTGTCAGGGAGTTCCATCTCAGCCGTTGCAGGTTCAGACTGCATGACCATTTCAACATCTCCAACTTTTGGGTGATGAAACTGTATCTTTACAGGCACAATTCCATAATCCTTGAGTGTCAAAAACCAGGCCTTCCCTGCCTGAGGTGTGCTTAAGAGTTGTTTATGATGTGAGTGCACAGGAAATCCTGCGATCTGATATCCTATAAAATCGCACCGTTTTGCATCCTGACCCGAATAGGATGAATCATGTGTTTCAGGGATTTTATCATTTATCGGACCATGAGCCTCAATATGTGTCAGGCGCAATCCATCATAAAGGGTGCCTGAAAGATCACATTTGCCCGTAGCGGCCAGACTTTGGAACAAGGTTGCCAGACCACTGAGAATATCCATGGAGGTTTTCAACTTATCCTCCGGCAAAGGATCACGTTCTTTATCCTTTGGAGTCAGCAAGGTAAGATGAGGGCCATCCTGATCGAATTTTATGTGGGCGTGGCGTTGTTTTTTACGCGACAAACCCGTTGCGTCATATTCAAGAGGCACTGTTTTGCCGTCTTCAAACCGACCCATCGTTTCAACATGGATATTAAGTTTTAAAAACCAGTTTGCCAGACCAATGGTATAAAGCCTCGCTTTGCCACCATAGCCCCAGGGGCGGAGCACATAAGCGCCTTCAGCGTCCATGACATGAAGACCATGAACAAAGATCGCATAATGTAGTGTGACCGCACTATCTTTGGTTTTGGCAAATGACGCATCAGGGACAGCAGGAGCGGCACCAGCGACCGACGGCGATGGTGCCGCAGATTGCGCAAAGGAAACATTCCAGCTTCCTGCCAATAAAACAGCCGATACCCCAAGCCTTAAAACCAGCCTGTGGATATAAGGCACTTTACACGTCAAGATTAGCGACCTTTAAGGCATTATCAACAATAAATTCCCGCCGCGGTTCAACCACGTCACCCATTAATGTTGAGAAAACCTGCCCGGCTTCTTCAATATCACCGATTTTTACCTGAAGGAGCGTTCTGGTCGCAGGATCAAGTGTTGTATGCCAGAGCTGCTCGTCGTTCATTTCCCCCAGACCTTTAAAGCGGTTGAAGGTCAAGCCGCGACGCCCTTGTGCCAGAACCTGTGTAATCAGGTCACCCGGGCCTGCAACCTGTGTTTCTTTTTCGTCCATGACGAGTTTTGCGGGGTTTTCAAAAATCTCTGCCAGGTAAGCACCTTGTGCTGCCAGGCGTCTGGCTTCACCAGAGCGAAGAAGTGTATTTTCGAAGGTATAAATTTCATTCACACCACGAACAGAGCGGGCGCAAGTCAGGCCATGATCGTCTGTTGTTACCTTCCAGCCACGTTCTGTTGCGGCAGAATGATCATCAAGACGCTTCTGGAACTCTGTAAGGTTTTCCTCTCTTCGAGCCAGGTCCGAAGTCAGAACACCGGCATTAGCTGCCTGCTCAACCACCCAGAGCGGAATGCGCGATGAGAGAGCGTGAAGGTCACGGGAAATAACTGAAAGACGTTTCACTTCGTCTAGCAAAGCACTCCCACTAAAACTCTGTCCTGTGCAGAATTCCAAGGTCCCTTTAGCAAGGGCTTTATCAAAAAGATAATCCTCCAGCGCCGCATCATCCTTGAGATAATGCTCCTCCTGCCCTCTTTTGGCTCTGTAGAGGGGCGGCTGGGCAATATAGAGATAGCCCTGTTCGATCAATTCAGGCATTTGCCTGAAGAAGAATGTCAGCAACAAGGTCCTGATATGTGAGCCATCCACATCGGCATCAGTCATGATGACGATTTTATGATAGCGCAATTTCTCTGCAGAAAATCCACCTTGATCGACTTCACCACGACCGATACCCGTTCCCAGTGCTGTGATCAGCGTGCCAATTTCAGCAGAGCTGAGCATACGGTCAAAGCGGGCGCGCTCAACATTGAGAATTTTTCCACGTAGCGGAAGAATAGCCTGAAAGCGTCTGTCACGCCCCTGTTTGGCTGTGCCACCCGCGGAATCACCCTCCACAATGAAGATCTCAGCTTTTGAGGCATCACGTTCCTGACAATCGGCCAGCTTTCCTGGCAAAGAGGAAACGTCCAGTACCCCTTTACGGCGCGTTAATTCACGCGCCTTGCGAGCCGCCTCTCTCGCACTGGCAGCATCAACCACCTTGGAAATAATATTGCGGGCTTCTTTGGGGTGTGTCTCGAGCCAATGGCTGATGACATCTGCCACAATGGAATGAACAACGGGCTGGACCTCTGATGAGACAAGCTTGTCTTTAGTCTGGGAAGAAAATTTGGGATCAGGAACCTTAACGGAAAGAACCGCCGTCATCCCCTCGCGCATATCTTCACCTGTCAGAGATGATGCTTCTTTCTTGAAATTCTCTGAAGCATATTTCCCGATGGCTCTCGTTAGAGCCTGACGGAAACCCGCCAGATGTGTACCACCATCACGTTGCGGGATATTATTGGTAAAGCAAAGCATTGTCTCATGGAAACTGTCATTCCATGAAAGGGCGAACTCAACTTTGATGCCACTTGTTTCTTCTTCAACTTCACCTGTAATGGGAGGTGTGATCAGAGAATTTTTGGAATGATCAAGCCAGTCAACAAAGGCGCTCAATCCGCCTTCATAATGGAAGGTTATCTCTTTAGGCTCACTCCCCCGTTCATCACGGAGAATGATTTTCATACCGGAATTAAGGAAAGCAAGCTCTCTCACCCGGCGTTCAAGAATGGACAGCTCAAAAGTCGTTTTAGTGAAAGTTTCAGAACTTGGCTTGAAGGTGACTAAGGTGCCGCGTTCTTCGCTTGATTCTCCGATAACTTCCAGTGGGGCAACACGTTCACCATGCTGGAAGCGGATAAAATGTTCTTTACCCTGTCTCCAGATACGGACTTCCATCCATTCAGACAGGGCGTTGACAACGGCCGCTCCGACCCCGTGCAAACCGCCAGAAACTTTATAGGAATTCTGGTTGAACTTACCACCGGCATGCAGTTTGGTCAGCACAACCTCAGCCGCACTGATCCCCTCTTCTTCATGCAGATCTGTAGGGATACCGCGCCCGTTATCACGAACAGAGACCGAGCCATCTTCATTGAGTGTCAGAATGCAATATGTTGCAAAACCGGCCTGAGCTTCATCAACGGCGTTATCAATGATCTCAAAAACCATATGGTGAAGACCGGAACCATCGTCCGTATCACCAATATACATGCCCGGCCTTTTACGGACGGCATCCAGCCCTTTGAGAACAGATATAGAAGAGGCCCCATAATCTTCAGCGTTCTGAATGTTTGCTGGCTGGTTTTGAGTCTCTGTCATGCCTGCTGGTCGCTCCAAAAGATCGGTCTTGAAATTCCTTTTTAATATAAAGCTATTATGAATAATGTGCCAGAGCCTAAATCAGCCATTGACCATTCGTGAAAATTGCCTTTCCCGCTTTTCAGACAAGGCTGTTTTCAATGGCCCCATTCATAATGGTGAAAAAATCCGCTTTGTTTTTCAGAAATGAAAAATCTTCCGCTTCTGTCCCCGTGATGAAAACAGAGCTTCCTAAATCTGTGAGAGCCGATAATAAGGCCGTTCGTTTTTTTGAGTCCAGATGCATCAGAGGTTCATCGAGCAGAACAAAAGGCATGTCACCCCATGTTTGCGAAACCAGTATCGAGTGATGCAGGATAATGCCCAGTAACATAATTTTCTGCTGACCAGAGCTCGATAAAGAAGCCGGGCGATCTGTTAAACGATCTCTTAACGAAAAATCACTTTTATGCACTCCAAAAGACGTGCCCCCCTTCCGAACATCGCTCGAGCGGCTTTGCTTAAGTCTCTCTCTTAGCCAGTCTTCTACGTAAAGTGCAGGATGATTTTGCAGCAAATCAGCGATCTCACACTGGATTTTTATATGTGTTGCGGGAAATTCCTGATTGAAAGACGTAAGAGCATTCATTCTTTCAATAAAAAACAAACGTGTCGCCGTTGCGGCTACAGCGTGCCTGCTGATTGATTCCTCTATCGCCTCCAGCCAGAGGGGATCATAATCTGGATCAGATAAAAGACGGTTACGACTCATGACAGAGCGCTCATGAGCGGCCATCTGGGACGCATGATCAGGGTACAGAGCCATAACAAGGCGGTCAAAAAATCGCCGCCTGCCCGAAGCATTCTCAGTAAATAACCGGTCCATTTGTGGCGTGAGCCACACACACCGAAAGAGTGAAGCAATCACACTCTGATTTCTTGCCACCTCGCCATCAAGAAGAAAGAGCCTTTTCTTTACTTTTGGCGAAGAGGATTCAAAACGCGCAGGCACGCCTGTTGAGAGTAGAAAAGACTGCTCTTTGGATGAGATTTTGCCTGCAACGCCCCATTGCATAGCCTCATGGCGACATAGCTGCGTCAGAGGAGCATTTCTAAGCCCGCGCCCTGGAGCCAGAAGCGAGAGTGCTTCGAGTAAATTTGTTTTACCACTCCCATTTTCCCCTGTAAGAACAGCAATGGGAGCCTGTGGCTCCCATACGCAGCGTTCGTAATTACGAAAATCAGTCAGGGTAAGACGGTCAAGTCTCAACAGAAATCCTTACACACGGATCGGCATCAGCACGAAAAGAGCTGCCGGTTCCTGCGTGTCCTGTATCAGAGTTGGTGAGGCACTGTCAGCAAACAGGAAATCCGCTTCGGCATCAATCTGATCGGTAATATCGGTCAGGTAACGAGCCTGGAACCCGATTTCCAGAGGTTCGGATTCATAAGTGACGCTATTTTCGTCAAGCTCTTCCTGCGCCATTCCCTGATCCGGGCTTGTCGCCGATAAAATCAGATGATTTTGCCCTAAAGCGAGTTTAATAGGACGAGAGCGTTCCAGACTGATGGCCGCCACACGGCCGATCGCAACGCCAAGCGCCTGTTTGGAAATACGCAATTTACGTTTGTTATTACGGGGGATGACACGCTCATATTCAGGGAACGTGCCATCAACCAATTTGGACGTCAGCATGACAGAACCGATTTTGAACTGAATGCGTGTCTCAGACAAGGCGACCGCAACTTCAGCATCATTTTCATCCAGCAATTTGCGCAACTCTGCAACGGTCTTGCGGGGAATAATAATCCCCGGCATGTTTTTTGCGCCAGCTGGAAGTTCTGTATCAAATAAAGCCAGTCTGTGCCCGTCTGTTGCAACAGAACGTAAGGTTTTTTCCTTATCCTTCGTGCCGACATGAAGATAGATACCGTTAAGATAATATCTTGTTTCTTCTGTCGACATTGCAAATTTTGTACGGTCGATCAGAGAGCGTAAGGTCGGAACAGGGATGGTGAAATTATGGGGAAGTTCCCCTGCCACCATCGCAGGGAAATCATCAACAGGAAGAACGTTCAGTTCAGTAGCAAAACGCCCAGCCTTAAGACCTAAAGGGGCTTCAAGATCATTCTGCTCAAATTCTATTGCTTCAGAGCCTGCCAGTTTACGCACAATTTCATAGAGGACAGAGGCAGGAACCGTAACCGAGCCAGCTTCTCCACCAGGGGCACTGATTTCCTCGACAATGGCAATTTCCATATCCGTGCCGGTGAGCTTTAACGTCGTGCCATCATAATTCAAAAGAACATTGGCAAGAATGGGGACTGTATTGCGTTTTTCAGCAACACCATGGATGTGGGCAAGCGCACGTAGCAGAGGTGCCTGTTCAGCCTTAAATCTCATGTTTAATCCCATATCCTTACGTAAAAATAGTCCAGTTATGCTAACAGAATTTACTTGCGAAGAAAATGCCTTCAGCAATCAGGCATCAACTTTCAAGCATGCGTTTCAGAAGTTCCACGCTTTCGGCAAAAGAGGGATCCTGCTCCATCAGCTCTGCCACTCTGGCGACAGCATGCATGACGGTTGTATGATCCCGGTTGCCGAATTTACGACCAATTTCCGGCAGGCTTCGGCTGGTCAGATTTTTAGCCAGGTACATTGCGACCTGACGTGGACGGGCCACGGCCCGCGCGCGCCTTGCTGAGGACATGTCGGTTAATCTGATATTCCAGTGCTCTGCCACTTTGCGCTGTATTTCGTCGATTGTTACGCGACGCTCATGCGCCTTCAGCATATCTTTCAACACATCCTGGGTTGATTCCAGCGTCACGGGACGACCGACCAGATCAGCATGGGCAATAAGGCGATTTAAAGCCCCTTCAAGTTCACGCACATTGGAGGTGATCTTGTGGGCAAGATATTCCATGACTTTCGTCGGCACAGGCGTACCTGATGCTCTGGCTTTCGCCTCAAGGATGGAGAGACGCAACTCAAAGGTCGTGGCATGAATATCGGCAACCATGCCGCAGCCTAATCTGGTGCGAAGCCTGTCTTCCAATCCGGAAAGATCTGAAGGGCTTTTATCAGCACTGACAATGATCTGCCTGCCAGCATCCACAAGAGCATTGAACGTATGAAAAAACTCTTCCTGCGTATTATCCTTACCGATAAGGAATTGCAGGTCATCAATCATCAGAACATCGACAGAGCGCAACTGCTCTTTAAATTCCATGGTGGATTGAGAACGAATGGAGGCGATAAAACGGTACATGAATTTTTCTGCTGACATATAGGCAACAGAAACAGTGCCGGTTTTAATCAGCTCTGAGCCTATGGCATGCATCAGATGGGTTTTCCCCAACCCGACACCCCCATAAAGAAATAATGGATTAAATCCCGGGCTTGAGGGTTTTTCTGCAACACGGCGCGCACAGGCATAAGCAAATTCATTAGGCTTGCCCACCACGAAACTATCAAAGGTAAAGCGGGGATCAAGCGGCACGGCCAGATCGTTCCTGCTTTCCTGAACGTGCATAAGCGTTGAGTCTGAAGCTCCGTCCGGCAATGCTTCAAAAGCTGAATCCGCGTTATTGCCTTCTTTTTCTGCCTGGGAGGCGTCATCACTTACAGATGACGTTCCTTTTTTGACCTGAAGTTCAACACGTTGGACGATAGGAGTTTCATGCCGCCAAAGTGTTTGCAGCCTCTCTCCATATTGCTCCCGGACCCAGTCTCTCAAAAAGCGTGATGGCAGGTAAAGGATGATCTCATTTTCATCCAACGGGCCTAAAATAATCTGTTGAAGCCAGGTGCGATATTCCACTTCCCCAACTTCACTTTTAAGCCTATCCCGAACGCGAAGCCAGGCGGCCTCAAGAAGAGACTGTGCAGAAGAGGCCCCGACTTCCTGTAACTGAGTCTTTTCCACCTTCTGAATCTCCGCTTTCCAATTTCCACTGACGACAAACCAACAGCCGACTCCCAGATGCCGACTTCTCCATCGTCCTATATGATAAACTCTAACTCTATGAGTGTATGATTAATCTGTGGCTTTCCAAGACGCAAGCTATCCCTTCTCCATTTTTTAAAATAGTGTGGAGAAAGCAGGATAAAAAACGCCCCCATGGGAGGGGGCGCAGCAAGTCTCAAAAAGCAGGGAAAGCCTTGGTTAAAAAGCTTCCTGAAAAATCTTAGGCAGCAAGATTTTTCACGCGCAGTGAAAGGCGTGAAAGTTTGCGGCTGACTGTGTTCTTGGAGATCACACCCTTGCTGACTGCACGCTGCATTTCAGGCTGGGCAGCACGAAGCGCTTCAGTTGCAGCAGCTTTATCGCCAGCGAGAATAGCTTTTTCTACATTTTTGACGAAAGTACGCATGCGGGACAGTCGAGCCGTATTACGCATACGGCGGCGTACGTTCTGACGGATGCGCTTACGAGCCGAAGGGTTATTTGCCATGTGTCTTCCCGGTTCTTTCTACGAAAAATTGAGCTTTAATAATGCTTGCCCTCTACTCTGCAGGAAAGGATACGTCAAGTCTTTACGTGCATATTTTATGTTAATCTTTGTCTCTGGGGACAATAAAAACTCGCTCTCCCTGACTGTAAACTCCGCTTTATGCCTGTACATTCCGGGCTGCCAGGGCATGTCGGGCAACCGAGCCCTTCCCGTCCATAAACCTGGTGCAGATCCTGAAATCCTCCTTTTTGCCCGTCAGTTCTGACGTAGTCACGCAATGTTGAGCCACCCGCCTCGATAGCCTGCTTCAAAATGGCTGGTATAACGTCACATAAAGCGCTGATTTCAGAATAGGTCAGAGTTCCAATCTCTCTTTCGGGATGAATTGATGCCTGGAACAAAGCTTCGCAGACATAAATATTGCCCAGACCCGCTATGATTTTCTGATCCAGCAGAGCTGCTTTAACTGATACATGTCTATTTTTAAACTGCTCTTGAAGAGAGTGCGCCGATAAACCGGAAAGTGGTTCAACGCCAAGATGGGACAGGAGAGAACAATCGCTTTCCCTATCTGTCTCAAAAAGATCAACCAGACCGAATCGCCTGGGATCAATAAGGGATATTTTGGTCCCTTCATCGGTCATAAGACTGAAATGTTCGTGTTTGCGTAATTTTTCCGACAATGGAGGATAATCGATAAAAATACGTCCGCTCATACCGAGATGCAGCAATAATGTCAGATTATTATCAAAATCTGCGAGAATATATTTGGCGCGCCGCCGCAGTTTTATAACTCTATGACGCGTCAGGCGGCTTTTCAGACTGAGCGGAAACGGTTTTCTTAAATCGGGCCGGTTAATGGCAATATGTTCAACCCTGTGCCCCTCAAGCACTGGAATTAGACCTTGCATGATGGTCTCGACTTCAGGCAATTCTGGCATAATGAACTAGGATAAGCTAACGATGGTTTTATGACTGATAGTGATCATTTAAATTCCTTTTCTCATTCCGCCTCTTCACAGGAAGATATGACGGATTTCGGTTTTAAAAACGTCCCTCGCGAGGAAAAGAAACCTCTTGTAAGGCATGTTTTTGAAAGCGTTGCCGGCAAGTATGATATCATGAATGACGCAATGTCTCTTGGTATTCATCGCCTCTGGAAGCGGATTTTTATCACGGAACTGGCGCCAGCTCCCGATCTGAAGCTTCTCGACCTGGCAGGAGGAACGGGAGACATCACTTTCGGTTGGCTTAAACGCGGCGGGGGGTCGGCGATCCTGTCTGATATCAATGCTGCTATGCTTGAAGTGGGACGTGAACGTGCCATTAAGGAAGGTTTGATTGATAAAATTGAAATCAGAGAGGTGGATGCTGAGGCTCTTCCCTTCCCTGATGCCTCGATGGATCGCGTTTCGATGGCTTTTGGTCTGCGCAATTGCACAGATAAAAATGCGGTTCTGCGGGAAGTAAGACGTGTTTTGAAACCAGGCGGCCGTTTTTGCTGTCTTGAATTTTCCAAAGTGGCTGTAGCGGCTCTTTCCCCGATTTATGATCTCTGGTCCTTCCGTATCCTGCCACGAATGGGGCAGATGATTGCTGGTGATTCAGAAAGCTATCAATATCTGGCGGAAAGCATCCGGATGTTCCCCGATCAGGAAACATTAGCTTCAATGATGCGTGAAGCTGGGCTGGAACATGTAACCTACAGGAATTTATCGGGAGGGATTGTAGCCATTCACTCTGGCTGGCGCCTGTAATATCAGGGTTGCCGTTGATTAACCGCACTATAAAACGTCAAAGAAAATGCCTGTAAATAATATCGAAAAAAAGAAACGGGTTGTCCTTGTCATCGGGGGAGGGATCGCCGCTTTTAAAGCCCTGGAAGTTGCGCGTCTCCTACGGAAACAGGGCTTTGCCGTCACACCGGTCATGACACGCTCAGCAGAAGCTTTTGTGACAAAGCTTTCTGTTGAAACACTCTGCGGTGAAGCCGTTCATAATGAATTGCTTTCAGCTGATCAGGAAAGTCAGATAAGCCATATTGCGCTTGCACGCTCTGCCGATGCCGTTTTGGTGTGCCCTGCCACAGCCAATCTTCTCGCTCGTATGACCTATGGTCTCGCAGATGACCTCGCAACAACAATTCTCCTTGCGACAACCGCGCCTATCTATGTTGCGCCTGCAATGAACGTGCATATGTGGGAGCATCCCGCCACGCAGGCCAATAGAACAACACTCCGAAAAAGAGGCGTGCATTTTATTGGCCCCGTGGAAGGCGAGATGGCCTGTGGGGAATATGGGATGGGGCGCATGGCCTCGCCTGAGGATATTGTTGAATCTCTTTGCGCCTCTTTGACCAAAAGCCAGAGCCTGAAAGGACGGAAGTTTCTGGTTACAGCCGGCCCGACACGTGAGCCGATTGACCCTGTACGGTATATTTCCAATTATTCGTCTGGATTGCAGGGATTTGCCATTGCAGAAGCTCTGGCACAGACTGGTGCTGATGTGACGCTGGTCAGTGGCCCTGTCACCCTACCGACACCTCCGGGTGTCAGACGGATTAACGTTGTGACAGCGTGCGATATGCTCAAGGAAGCACTGGCAGCTCTTCCCGTAGATGGGATGATTGCCGTTGCCGCTGTCAGTGACTGGCGCAGTGAAATCGCCGCAGACGAAAAAATGAAAAAAGGTCATCATGACCTTTCAATGCTGAAACTGGTTGAAAACCCCGATATTCTTGCGACGATCAGCCAGCATGAAGAACGACCGGCTCTCGTCATAGGCTTTGCCGCTGAAACTGAGAATATCCTTGATTACGCCCGGGAAAAGCGCAAAAAGAAGGGATGTGACTGGCTACTGGCCAATGATGTCAAGACAGGTGTCTTCGGTAAGGATTATAATCAGGTTTCACTGCTAGATGATCGGGGCATTGAAAACTGGCCTTCTGAAAGCAAGAAGGACATTGCGTGTCGTCTTGTAAAGAAAATTGCTACCTATTTTAACGAAATTTAAACGAGATACTGACTTTATGAGTAATTCTGTGACTGTAGATGTGGTTCGGCTCCCTCATTCAGAAGGACTTGCCCTGCCCTCTTACGCTACGGCAGGGGCCGCCGGGATTGATTTTGTGGCAGCTATTGATGCCTCACTGGTCATTGCCCCGGGGCAGCGTCTTGTCGTTCCGACAGGGTTGAAGGTAGCGATTCCCGCTGGTTACGAACTACAGATTCGTCCACGCTCCGGCCTTGCCCTCAAAAACGGTATTATGCTCCCCAACTCACCTGGCACGATTGATGAAGATTATCGTGGAGAAGTCTGCATTATCATAATGAATGGTGGGACCGATTCCTTCACGATTGAGAGAGGTATGAGAATAGCGCAAGGGATCCTTGCACCTGTTACAAGATTAACCTGGCGGGAATGTGCTACTCTCGATGAAACAGAACGAGGTCATAATGGCTTTGGCAGTACTGGACTTCAGTAACCAGTTTTATAAGAGCGGCAAGGTGGAGATGATGATCGGTCGATTATCCATGAAAAGGGCATGAAACCGTCGTTAACAGTGCCATCTGGTTTCAGACGGATGATCAGTTTTCTGATACAGAAAGACCGTTTGTTGGCAGGTGGCCTTATTTCAGCATTAGTGCTCTGTTTTATTTTATTTCTAAATACTCATTCCTTGCTGGCAGGACATGACCAGGTAGAATCGGTTGTTCATCTGCCGGTTTTCTCCCAGAATGACTTCTGGCGCGACAGTGCCGTCAGTTTTTGTGGCGTTCTGGCAGCATTTTTCATAACAATTTTATCTGTTTTATTCATTTTCTTCTTTTCTTCTGTTTCTCGCTACGCACGTCTGTTTTTTAAAGCTTTTACATCTGCATGGAGTATTGTCCCTGTCATCGCCTTGGCAGGTTTTGCCAATTTTATATTAAATGACTTCTGGTCTGTCAGTTTTCTGGCAGCCTCAACGCTGATTGCCCGTTGTTCCAATCCTGTTTTAAAAATTACGCCCCATATTCCCCCGCTATTGATTAAAAGTGCCAGAGCCATGAGGCTGAAACCCTGGCAGCAATTCTGGAAATTGCAGGTTCCTGTGGCTTATCCGGAGATGATCCGCTCAGTCGCTTTGGATATGCCTCATTTCTGGGTCAGGTTTTTAGGGGCAGAGTGGCTTTTATCCCTTCTTCATCCTTCAGAGGGACATGGATTGGGGGGGTATGTTCTTCTTTGCCTGAAACAACACGATTATGCTGCCTTTTCTGAAATTTTCGGCTGCATCATTATTTTAATAACGATTATCCACCTTTTTTGCATAAGACCATTTTTAAAACGCATCCACCGATATGATGTGTCTGCATCAGGTTCAAAAAAGACGATCCTCCATCCTGAAAGAAATGAGCATTCGACTGCCATATTCTGGAAACGTTTTGCTGTAACATGCTTTTTTCTGATTATTTCCTGCGCTTTCTTCATTTTTGGTTCTTCTGACATTGCACCGATTTCTGTTGCAGCTTTCAGAGCCCTGTTAATATGGGGAGGCGTATCAGGGGCAGCTCTTCTTCTTTGGATTGTGATTGGAGGGCTCAGCATAAATGCCTCTCCTTCCTTCCGCGTCCGAGCTCGCAGCTGGGCTTATATAGGCAGCCTTCTCCCGATTTTTCTTCTCTGCCCTCTGGTCCATTCTTTCTGGGAGGAATTTTTACTCTTTATCCTGATAATTCAGGGTGCTTATGGTGCAAGCGTTTTTTACCGTAATGAAGACCAGCCAAGGAATGATTTACTGGAGCTTGCCTTCAGATTGCGCCTGTCGGCTTATCAGACCTGGCGGCATGTCAAACTTTTGCTCCTGGCACCTTCCCTGGCAAAAGGAGCCATTCTGGCTTCTTATCCCTTATGGGATCTCATTTTGCTGGGGGGGATGATGATGACCACTGGCAGGTTGATGCAGGAAGATGATTTAGGAAACATAGTACTGATAACTTTACAGACAGGGCACTATGCTTCCCAGGCGGGGTTGTTCTTTCTGATCACGTCATTTTCCTATGGTTTAAATTATCTGCTTCTTTCCCCATTCAGCACGCACGCTCACCGCAAATTCAGGATGCACCCATGACAGATATTCTCAGATTGAGTAACTGCACTCAGGCTGCCCGTAAATCACGTCAGCAAAATATTGTT
Source organism: Aristophania sp. ESL1100 (assembly GCF_058511235.1). NCBI lineage: Bacteria > Pseudomonadati > Pseudomonadota > Alphaproteobacteria > Acetobacterales > Acetobacteraceae > Aristophania > Aristophania sp. ESL1100. The sequence continues at coordinate 935,629 of NZ_CP196394.1, forward strand.
GTGGTGGAGAAAGTCAGCTTCAGCGTGAAAGAAGGCGAAATTCTGGGACTTCTGGGGCGTTCCGGGTCTGGAAAGTCAAGCTTGCTCGATATTATGAGTGGCCTTGATAAGCCTGTTGAAGGAACTGTTTATTGGGGCGATAAAGTTGCAACATCCAGGGATTTTGAAAAAGTCTCCCTTGTTCTGCAGGATGATTCATTATTCCCCTGGCTGACAATTGAGGAAAATATTCGCCTGGCTCTGGAAGCGAGCTCGTTAAGCAAACAGGAAAAAAACGAACGCGTAATCCGTATTATTGAGATCATGGATCTTGACGGCTATGAAAGCGCTTTCCCCCGGGAATTGTCACCAACTCTGTGTCAGCGTACAGCCCTGGCACGGGCCTTTGTGCGTGAGCCTGAACTGGTTTTACTCGATGAACCGTTCCTGAACCTGGAATTACTGGGGGCCGAAAATTTACGCACTGATCTGATCGAATTATGGATGGATAAAAGACTCAAACCTCTGAAATCCATGGTTCTGGCCACTCATGCGATTGAAGAAGCCGTTCTGATGTGTGACAGAATTCTGCTGTTTTCATCCTCTCCGGGGAAAATATCGTTTGAAATACCTGTGCCCTTCCCTCATCCCCGCAATCGGGAAGATAAATCATTTCGCGCCTTCGTCGATCAGGTTTATTCTCTTATGACCAGAAGAGCGCCATCTGTTTCAGAAGCGGAAATTTCCGAAGTCTCTCCTGACGTTTCTGAAAAAACAGAGGAAGAGGAAGCGTTTATTCCTCTTCCTGACCTATCCATTGAAGTTCTGGTCGGGCTGGTCGAAGTATTGGGAAGTGAGTCATTTTCCGGCAGGGCAGATCTACCGGAACTGGCACAGCGCCTTCAAATGACGTTGGATGACCTCTTCCCGTTGGGGGAAACATTGCAGCTTCTTGATCTGGCCCAGCTGGAAGATGGGGATATCATTCTCACACCTACAGGGAGCATTTTCGTTGAAGGCGATGCTGATGCGCGCCGTGATATCATGCGGACGGCCCTTTTGCGCGCGCTTCCTCTTTTACGGTTTGTCAGAAATATTCTCGATGAGCGTCCCAACCATAGCATCAATGCCGAGGCTATCAGACATATTCTTGAAAAAACCATGTCGCAGAATTACGCCCAGCAGACTTTGCATACAGCGATTGCCTGGGCACGTTATGCCAGTCTTTTCATTTACGATGAGGAAGCTGACAAGCTGCTTCTCGAAGATGAGGTTTAAGACGCCTGACCGTCCGAGTGATCTGGCAGAAAATAATTATGATAAAGCTTTCTGGCTTTGACCAGTTTGGGCCATATAATAACCTGGCAATAAGCGGCCTCCGGATGACGGGCAAAATAATTATGATGTTCAGGCTCTGCTTCCCAGAAATGCGCTTCTCCTTCGATTGACGTCACAATTGGCCGAGGCCAGATGTGTTTTTCATCAATCTCATACTTAATGAGCTGGGCTGATTTTTGCTGCTCCAGGTCGCCGAAGATAACCGAGCGATATTGCGTCCCTACATCATTGCCTTGCCGATTAAGCTGGGTTGGGTCATGTGTCGTAAAGAAAATACGCAACAGGTCGCTCAGTGAAATTTCTTCCGGGTCATACTCGATTTTCACGACTTCTGCATGGCCCGTCTGCCCCGTGCATACCTGCTTATAAGTCGGATGATCAATCGAACCGCCTGCATATCCCGGTTTGACCGATATGACACCACGAAGATTTTTAAAAATAGTTTCAAGGCACCAGAAGCACCCTCCACCTAATAAAATTGAATTCGTTTTCACCATGATTTTTCTCCGGATTGATCCTATCGGTTCTTTTAGAGGTTTTCTTTTTGTGACTGGAACTTCAAGATTTTTTTTCATATATTACCAAAAAGTGCATTTTATAATTAATTTGTTACCAGAACAGTCATAACAAAGAGGTTCTTCTCATGCCTGCCTACCGTTCACGTACAAGCACTCATGGCCGCAATATGGCTGGAGCCCGCGCACTCTGGAGGGCTACAGGAATGGAAGAAAGCGATTTCGGCAAACCAATCATTGCGATTGCCAATTCCTATACCCAATTTGTTCCTGGCCACGTCCATCTTAAAAACATGGGAGATCTGGTGGCTACTGCCGTGAAAGAAGCTGGCGGTATTGCCCGTGAATTTGACACAATCGCCATTGATGACGGGATCGCCATGGGGCACGGTGGGATGCTTTATTCCCTGCCATCCCGGGAATTAATTGCTGATTCTGTTGAATATATGGTTAATGCCCATTGTGCTGATGCACTGGTCTGTATCAGTAACTGCGACAAGATTACGCCAGGGATGTTAATGGCGTCCTTACGCCTGAATATCCCGACTGTTTTTGTTTCCGGCGGCCCGATGGAAGCTGGTCACACAGCCATGGACGGTATTGAAAAAGCCGTGGATCTTGTAACATCCATGGTTGTCGCTGCTGATGACCGTGTCAGCGACGTGCAATCCGAGCAGATTGAACGATCCGCCTGCCCGACCTGCGGTTCCTGCTCCGGCATGTTTACGGCCAATTCCATGAACTGTCTGACAGAAGCGCTTGGCCTGTCCCTCCCTGGAAATGGCTCTCTTCTGGCAACACATGCCGATCGGCGTTCCTTATTTCTTGAAGCAGGCCGCCTAAGTGTAGAGCTGGCTCGTCGTTATTATGAAAAGGATGATGAGACGGTCCTGCCCCGTTCCATTGCGACAAGAGATGCCTTTGAAAACGCTATGGCTCTTGATATCGCCATGGGAGGGTCCACAAATACGGTGCTTCATCTCCTTGCGGCTGCTCATGAAGCAGGCGTTGATTTCAAAATGAGCGATATTGACCGGCTTTCCCGCAAAGTCCCCAATCTTTGTAAGGTTTCCCCTGCCAAGGCAGATGTGCATATGGAAGATGTGCACCGTGCCGGTGGGATTCCGGCTATATTGGGCGAGCTTGATAAGGCGGGTTTACTTCACAGGAATGTTTCCTCTGTCCATAGTTCCAGCCTTAAGGATGCTCTGGATCAATGGGATATCGCTAACGGGAAATCAGCGGCAATTGAACGCTTTAAGGCGGCCCCGGGCGGCGTCAGAACCACGGAAGCTTTCTCCCAGGCCAACCGGTATAAAGAGCTGGATATGGACCGTGAAAAAGGTGTTATTCGTGACAGGAACCATGCTTTTTCACAGGATGGAGGATTGGCTGTACTCTATGGTAATCTTGCTGAAGAAGGCGCTATCGTTAAGACAGCCGGCGTTGATGAATCCATTTTAAGCTTCAAGGGACGTGCCAGAGTCTTTGATAGTCAGGATGCTGCTGTAAAAGCAATCCTGTCCAAATCCATTATTGCTGGCGATGTCGTCGTAATCCGCTATGAAGGCCCTAAAGGGGGCCCCGGAATGCAGGAAATGCTCTATCCCACCAGCTACCTGAAATCCATCGGGCTGGGAGCGCAATGTGCCTTGATCACTGATGGCCGCTTCTCAGGGGGAAGTTCCGGTCTTTCTGTCGGGCATATCTCTCCGGAAGCCGCTGAAGGAGGTCTGATCGGGCTGGTTGAAGACGGAGATGCGATCGAAATTGATATTCCCAATCGCCGTTTGCACCTGGACGTTAGTGATGATGTGATAAAAGCACGTCGTGAAATTATGAACCAGAAAGGCAGAGCTGGGTGGCAACCCGATAGAGAACGCAAAGTCTCACGTGCCTTACAGGCCTATGCGGCTTTGACCACAAGTGCCGCACACGGGGCCATACGCGATCTCGATCAGATTATTGTCCGGAAACGTTAAAGATTTGATGTCCCTCTTCCGTTTGTTGGCCACGCAAGAAGCGGAAGAGGTAACCTAATTAAGGGATTATTTCCTTACCTGATCTGGTGGATTGCTCCAATCCGCAAGCTCACCTTGATGGACCGAGACGTCATCACCCCACTGGAAATTCAGAACGGAATCCTGCGGCGGTAAATTTTTATTGAAGACCAGTTTCTTTTTTAGATCATGGTCAGAAGGTTTTATGTCAAGAGGCGCCCATATATAGGTTTCGCCGCTGACAATCGTATTGCCGGTTGCCGTTCCTTTATCTGTTGCCACAGTAATTAACGGCATCAAATGATTACGTACCTCAAAAACAACAATCCATTTACCCGCTGGAATCTCTTTGAAATTATAGACACAATGTCTCTTCCAGTTTGGAAAACGCACCAGAGTCCGGCCTTCTTGTGAAATACTCCTGCCCATAGGGTCTCTATTAGTGTGGATAAGATAGTTAAGATATTTTTTGCTGTAATCGTCATCAGGTAAAAGGACGGTCTTAAATCCTTTTTCGAAACAGATGTTTTTATTGCCTTCAGCAAGGGTATAACCTTGCACGGTTAAAGACGTATCGCCTTTCTGCCGTGCCCAGCCCTCTTTTGCCGGATCATATTTTTCACGGAAATGAGCACATCCACTCAGTAAGGCCAAAGAGACTATCGCTGATAATGTGCGACAGAGTTTTGTTTTTCGAGTGGTATGGATTTTCATTGTCACGTTCCATTTATGCAGCTTTTACAGAAACTGATCGTTATCTGAAAAAAGATCATACACAGAAAAGCATTTACTTAACAATGAAACGTGGAAAACAGGGCTCCTGAAAGCAGTTTTACCTTCAAAGCTAAGGGATTTATTCAAAAAGACTGGGAGAGGAGATAAAACTCTTCCCCCCTCCCTCGTCATGAATCGTCTCAGGAAAGACGCAACAAAGCCGCCCGCTGCTTCGTTAAATCAGCCTGGAAATTTTCCAGTCTATCCCGATTTTCCTGCACAACTTCAGGTTTTGCTCTGGCAACGAAATTCTCATTGCTCAATTTGCGCTCAACCTTTTCGATTTCATCCTCAAGGCGTGAAATCTCTTTTTGCAAACGCAGTTTCTCAGCCTCCAGATCGATGAGACCTTCAAGAGGAATCAGCACAATTGCGTCTTCAAGAACAATTTGCGCAGCCGCTTTGGGAGGGGTGCCTTCCAGCGGCTCTATGGAAGATGCCCTTGCCATACGGCCCAGAGCCTCTTTCCATTGTTCTGCCCAGTTCAGACATTGTGAGGATGTCTCTTTAAAGAGCAATGGCGCTTTTTGAGAGGGAGGAATGTTCATTTCAGAACGAACGGTCCTCACTTCTGAAATAAGACGAATGAGCCAGTTAACCTCTTTATTGGCTTCCGGTGCTTTTGCAAGAGAGGCAGGAACGGGCCATTCTTTCTGCTCAAGCACACCTTCGTAACCAAGCTTGCTCCAGAGAGTCGCCGTCACAAAAGGGATCACCGGATGCATCATACGCAGGATAATCCCTAATATATAGGCGCTGACTTTCTGTATCTCGATCGTTTCATTGCCATTTCCATTGAGAAGCGGCTTGGCAAGCTCAATGAACCAGTCACAGAAGATGTTCCATACAAAATGATAGCAGCAGCGTGCGTAATCATCAAAGCGTGAAGCTTCAAGGGCGGCATTGGCATTCTGAACAGCCTGCCTTGCCTCTTCGACAATCCAGCATCCCAGTGTTGTCTGGATTGATTCAGGATCAAAATCATTATCTGCGACAGCACCGTTCATTTGCAGAAAGCGCGCTGCATTCCATAATTTTGTGATAAAGGCACGATGTTCTTCAACACGTGTGCGCCCAAGTTTAATGTCTCTGCCAGGGCCCGCGCCAGCACAAATAGCCAGGCGGGTTGCATCGGCTCCGAACTCGGCAATCAGATCAAGAGGGTCAATACCATTTCCGCGTGATTTGGACATTTTCTGCCCTTTTTCGTCGCGGACCAGTCCATGAATCAGGACTTTATGGAACGGCACTTCTTTCATGAAATGCAGCCCCATCATCATCATGCGGGAAACCCAGAAGAAAATAATGTCAAACCCTGTTACCAGAACGGATGTCGGATAATAACGTTCCAGTTCCTCGGTTTTTTCAGGCCATCCTAAAGTTGAGAAAGGCCAGAGAGCTGAACTGAACCACGTATCAAGGACGTCCTCATCCTGGGTAAGTGTTACCCCTGCCCCAGCCTGATTGCGGGCTTCTTCCTCGGTTTCGGCAACATACGTCTTTCCATCAGAGCCATACCAGGCAGGGATACGGTGCCCCCACCAGAGCTGGCGACTGATACACCATGGTTGCAGGTCGCGCATCCAGGCAAAGAACGTATTTTCCCATTGCCGGGGTTCAAAAACGATTTTGTCGGTTTCTACAGCAGCGATAGCCGGTTTGGCCAAGGTCGCCGCATCACAATACCATTGCAATGTCAGACGGGGTTCGACGATAGCCCCACCTCTGTCCGCCGTTGGCACTTGGAGCGTATGAGGCTCGATTTTTTCAAGCCATTCAAGACGTTCCAGCTCAGCTACGATCTTTTTGCGCGCTTCATCGCGGTGCAGACCGGACAGTGATCTTACAAATTCCGGATCAGCAAGCTGCTCAATTTCCTGAAGGTTCGAATCAATTTCATCAAGCCAGATACAGGCACCTTCATCCAATATCGTCAGAGCGGGAAGGCCATGACGTTTACCAACTTCAAAGTCATTAAAATCATGAGCGGGCGTGATTTTAACCGCACCTGTCCCTTTGGTCGGATCGGAATGTTCATCGCCAATAATGGGAATTTCACGACCCGTCAGAGGCAGGATCACACTCTGGCCGATAAAATCGCAATAACGCTCATCTTCAGGATTTACAGCAACCGCCACATCACCCAGCATGGTTTCAGGACGTGTCGTCGCAATGGTAATGGTGCCGTTCCCGCTCTTGAGCGGATAACGGATATACCACATCGATCCCTTCATCTCATGATTATTGACTTCGAGATCAGAAATGGCCGAACGAAATTCAGGGTCCCAGTTAACCAGTCGCTTGTCGCGGTAAATCAACCCTTCCCGAAAAAGCTGGACAAAAACTTTCCGCACGGCATGGGAAAGGCCTTCATCCATCGTAAAACGCTCACGGCCCCAGTCTGCTGAAACACCGAGTTTGCGTAATTGCTGGATAATGGTGCCCCCATATTCCTTTTTCCATTCCCACACGCGTTCGGTAAATTTCTCGCGCCCCAGTTCCTTGCGTGAAATACCTTCTTTATCGAGAGCCCGTTCAACAACCATCTGCGTGGCAATACCGGCATGATCTGTGCCTGGCTGGAACAGGACATTCGCACCTTTTTCACGTTGCCAGCGAATGAGAATATCCTGAAGGGTAAAGGTCAGCGCATGCCCGAGATGCAGTGTTCCCGTAACGTTTGGTGGTGGGAACATAATCGAAAAGGCTTTTCCTTTTTTTGAAGGATCAGCCCGGAAATCCCCCCTCTTTTCACTTGCCTGATAAAGCTCTGATTCATACTCTTGTGGAATAAAGCTTTTTTCCAACTCTGATTTTTGTAATGAGGGGATTATCTGCTCTGACATGGTCTTCCAGTTTTCGGGTCCTGATAGTGATTATGACGTAACCCCCTGCTTTATCCTGTTTTACGCAAGGCGTTACATGAAAGAAAAAGTGAGGCCTTCTAGCGGCCAGGCTGATTGACTGCGTAATCTCCCGTTCCCCAGAGCCGGCCTTTTACTGCGTCAAAATAGGCTTTCTCGTTATAAAGGGGGACGTTCAATTTGAGGTCAATCGCTGTCAAGCGGCCGATAGCCGCCGCTGTCGCATAAGAGTTATAGACGTAACTGGCAATGTTCTGAATAAGGGTCTGCTGGGCCTGCAAAAGAGTCTGCTGCTGCTGCAAAACCTCCAATGTGCTGCTGGTACCCAAAATCGCTTCACGCTCAACACCGGCAAGAGCGGCGATATCAGCTGAGACCGCGAGTTTATTACTGCTGATACTTTCCTTGGCGGCAATCATCTGCTGCCACCCTGCGGATCCCTTCTGCAAAGCCGTACGCCGTTGCATGTTGATTTCATGGTGCGCCGCTTCGGCATTCTGCCTGGCCTGTCTGACAGCGGCATATTCAGATCCTCCCTGATAGATGGGGATCTGGAAGGCTAATTGTGCGTATTTATTTTCATTATCTGAATGAGAGGCCCCTTGGTTCCGTGATTTCTGGTACCCAAGTTCTGCTGTAACCTTTGGCAGGATTGCTGCCATCTGGACCGAAACAGAATCTTTCTGCTGCGCTTCATCAAAAAGGGCGGCAATCACGTCCGGGTTATTGTGAACTGCCTGATAAATAACCTCTTTTTCATTTTTTACAGGCAAAACCAGTGCCTGAGGCGGTTGCAGATCGGGAGCGGCAGGCAGCCCGACCGCCTGAACATAACTCGCCTGGCTCTGCTGCAACACGCCCTCTGCCTGTTGTCTTTGAGCCTGAGCGGTTGCCAGCGCCCCTTGCGCCTGAGCAACGTCGGTTCTGCTCAACTCACCAAGGCGAAAACGCTTATTAGTGGCATCAAGCTGTTCACGCAGGACTTTCTCGTTATTTAAACTGATTTGCAGCAGCTGTTCATTCTGAACAAGATTGATATAGGCGTTTGCAACAGACAGCAGAACCGTTTGTTCAGTTGAGATCAAACGGGCTCTTTGTGCCATAATCTGATTGCGGGCCTGCCGCGTAGCCGCAATGGTATGCCCGCCCTGATAGATAGGCTGGCTAATTGTAACACCGGCCATATAACCTGGGGTGGAATAACGTTGCCCACTATGAAAAGGTTGCGGTTTCTGACCTTTTCCGGTGCTTTCAAGGAAATAACTATCGTTACTGCCGCTATAGTAACTGATGGACCCTGTTCCCTGAATGGTAGGGTGCCATCCACTTTCCGCAGCAGGAAGCTGTTCATCGACCGATCTTAATTGCGCCCGTGCCTCTTTTAATTGAGGATTGGTGAGATAGGCCGTTGCCATGGCCTGGCGCAAGGTATGCGGAACAAACTCAGGCGCACCTTTCCCATCATATGATTGTGCCATCACCGCCGGCGCAATAAGGGCAGAACATAACCCCAGCCCAACTCTGAAAGGAAATCCTGTGAAGTTTTGCATATGTTGGTTAATATTCATAAGACGAAATCAGACCTTGTTTTTTCGGCCGGAGAATATCCTATTTCCCTGAAAGACGGTAGGCAGGTTTTACGTAAAAAAGTAAAATTATTGCTTCTTTTCTCTTGACGGCAGAAAGGGAAAAAGCCATACATCCCACGCGTCCTGTGGTCTGGTGGCAGAATGGTGATGCAGCGGACTGCAAATCCGCGAACGTGGGTTCGATTCCCGCCCAGACCTCCATAAAGTCGCTTTCTATCCCGTGTTACTGACTTTCCCGTGCCATCAATAAAGAGGACATCTATGCGTTGCCTGATTACTGGGGGAGCCGGTTATATTGGCAGCCATGTTGCCCAGAGTTTGCTTGATGATGGCCATGAAGTCGTCATCCTTGATAATCTCAGCACCGGACATAAAGCGGCAATCCCATCAGGTGCCACATTCCTGGAGATTGATCTTACAGATGCCCCATCAGTCGAGGAATGCCTTGCTGATGGCCCGTGGGACGTCGTTATGCATTTCGCGGCGTTATCACTCGTCGGTGCCTCTATGCAAAAGCCGTACGACTATTTTCGCACGAATATGCTCACCTCCCTCAATCTGATTGAGGCCTGTACAAAATACGGTGTAAAACGTTTCGTTTTTTCATCGACTGCCGCCCTTTTTGGCGGCAAAGACCTCCCTGCTATCATTCCTGATTCCGCACCAATAGAACCGGCTTCTCCATATGGAGAAAGCAAATTAATGATAGAACGAGCCTTGAAATGGGCAGACCGGATTTATGGGATGCATTCTGCCTGCCTAAGGTATTTCAATGCAGCTGGAGCAGACCCTCAGGGACGGCTTGGTGAAGATCATCGACCAGAAACCCACCTTATTCCACTTGCGATTGACGCCCTTTTAGGGCGCAGGCCAGCATTAAAGCTTTTCGGAAATGATTATCCGACAAGGGATGGCACCTGCATCCGCGACTATATTCACGTTACTGACCTGGCTGACGCCCATATCCGTGTCATTGATGCACTCGATAAGGGGTCCGTCACCTATAACCTTGGAAATGGAAAAGGTTTCAGCAACCTGGAAGTCATAAAAGCCATCGAATATGTGTCCGGGAAAAAACTCCCTTGGTCATTAGCCCCCCGAAGAGCGGGAGATCCCGCTTCTTTAGTTGCGGATTCAAGCCGTTTCCGCTCTGAACTGGGCTGGAAGCCTCTTTATCCCGATATCAACGCCATCGTTGAAACAGCATTACAATGGCGCTTGAACCATCCTGATGGTTACGGATCTTAATTTATTTGTAATAAGCTGGCGAACATTCGTTTCTATGTTCAATTTTCATGATAGCATCTTTTTCATCATCTGAATTATGATCTCCGCCTTTTTCATCGGCTAAAATACGCTCAACCTGCCAGGCGCAGGTGCTTTCAGGATGATTGAGAATAACCCAGGCAACATCATCAGCATTCTTTGCTGAGATTCCAGCATTGATTAATGTCTTTTTGGCCAGTGCCGGCTGGGTCTGAAAATAGGATTGTACCGCATCAGCCTGCACGTAAGGTACAGCTGGTGGCAGTCTTTTATTTAAATGATTTTTATCACATAGCTTCTGATCTTTTATAGCCGAGATCAGCTTCTTATCTGTGTCTTTCTCGGATTTACTGACCAGATCGGGCCGCACGAACTTCATGTCATGATAGCCGGTCAGATGCATGGCATAAATGGCGCAGCTGGACTGAGGCTTATGGGCAATGGCCCATACCGCCTTACGAGCCATAAGCTGACTTAATCCCTTTTGCTCCAGGCGCTGCTCGTCCTTCAGTCTCCGCGCATAACGCTCATGAGTATAATGTGTATTACGCTTTTTCTGCTGAAGAGACGAAGGATCAGTCGCATCTTTCATCATAGATGTACCGTCAGGCAAAGGGACAAAAGGCGTCTCCAATGTCACGTCTCTGCTATTGGCATAGGCCCCGGATGATGTAACCGTCACGAGAGCAGTCAAAGCCATTATGACAAAAAAAGATTTCATAAGGTCACCTCCTCTCCAGCCCCATTCAGTCTTTCTTTTAAAGGAAGAAAGCCCTGGCCTTCAACCATTCCTTTCTGCAAAAAAAGAAATATTCTGTGATCATTCTTAATGAAAGAGTAACGTATTTCTGCAGAGCACCATACACTATATAGACCCTCATAAGGGTATCAATTTCGAATAAAATTTACGTCCTAACCTATTTTATCACATTAAATGAAAAAGCTTTTGATAAGTGGTTTTATATGCTTCATAGGACAATCATGTTTATATGAGCTATCTCTGGTCTGATTATATGAAACTTTCTACGCTGTTTTTTCTTGGCACGTCATGCTTCCTCGCTGGCTGCACATCCAACCAGGCCCATTACGATCGGCCTGGCAACGTCTGGAGATGGCATGATTTATGGAAAATAGGCGATATTGTTGATGATACAGACGGTAATATCGTCGGGTTTGTTGATGAAAATGGTTATATATATGACCGTCTCAGAAACTATATGGGCCGAATTGAAACAGTCGGAACCATTAAAAAGCATAAAGCTGTTTTAGGTTATATCCACAATAATCTGGACGTTTATAATGCCAGACATCAATGGGTCGGCAATGTAGACCAGACTGGATATATTCTGGATCGAGATGAGCAATTAAATGGCACATTGTACGAAGATGATTTCACCACCTCTGCCATAAAATTTTCTAGAAAAGCGGAACCGTCTGGCAAAAGAAATACTGATAATCATGGAAAGCTGGAATATAGCGACGAAGTCTATAATTCCGATGGAAAGAAAGTCGGCATTATAACCTATATCCCGCAGGAAACGGATTATCAGGCACTCCCTATGGTTCATCCAGAAGATCGGATGATTACAACGAGCCGGACTTATGGTGCAGTTTTGCTGCTTGATTATGATAAAAATGCCATGCAGCATCAGGAAGAACGTTCAAAATACGCTTATAAGTGCAGTTTTGCTTATAGTAAGAACAAACGAGACATCTATAACCATCAAAATCAGTTAATTGGCTATATGGATAAACGCTCTGGCTTTGATGATCGCAATGTCTATGACCTGAAACATAACAGGGTCGGATTTGTCAGCTACGGCGGTACTGATACGACCTATACAGCCCTTAATTTCTATGATGAACGCGATAGAGCTGTCGGCAGAGTGCCTTATGGATTTGAGGAATCTGCCGCGCGGATGCTGCTTGATGATATCAATAACATGCACGTCCCCTGGGATGGTTTTGAAGAATGTAACGGCGGCTCACTAGGCGCCGATAACGTCCTCTATGACGTTAACGAGAACAGGATCGGTTCTGTTGATGACAAACTGAATGTGCTGGACCTTCACGGCCAGATCACCGGGCATATAGGACCGGATGGTAAATTATATGATGAAAACAATAAGCTGATTGCCAGACCTTCCAACACCACAGGAGCGACCGCTGAGATTTATAAAGGTACCTTAACGCGCTTTGAACAAGCCCATAAGATCCTTGTAACCTATCAGGATCGACAGCGTGAAAGAGATGACCAAAAGGCCCGTAAAGAGCAAGCAACAAAACAAGAGCTCAAAAAAGAGAAGACAAACAGGAACTAAACAGAGATCATGAGGCTTTTACCTTCAACCATATGCTTCGTAAGCTCTTTTGACGAAGGATGACATTGTGAAACTGGCCTCTTCTTCATTTTCTATTTTTGGCCTGAGTATCGTCTTACTTTGTCCTCTCTGGAGTATAAAACCTGCCTGCGCCGAAGAGCATAGCTGGCAAAAAGGTCTTCTACGTGATGCTCATAATAATATCATAGGGTATGTTGATGCTGGAGGGCGCCTCTATAACAAAAAGGGGCAACGTTATGGCAGCATTGATTCAGATGGTGCTGTAAGAGATAAGTTCGGCCAGTTACTTGGCGACGTCACCATTAACGGCTTAATCGATTTAAATGGTTCACGCATAGGCCATATCGATTCAGACGGTACCGTCAGAGGAACAGATGGAACAAAATTAGGAACCATAACATCGGACGGAAAAGTATATGCAGACCACCCAGAGCGTCCATTAGGGAGCATTCCACCAGCCGATAAGGCCCTGGGCGCCTTAATGATTTTAAAAGCAAAAGAAAACGAGCATTAAATCACGTAAAGAGATCCGGTCTTTTTTAGGCGGATTACCCTAAGCTGGTAATTAGAACCGCCCAGTCAGAATCTTATTGTTCTTTTACCCTTGAATACGAAAAACGGCACTCTCAAAAATCGTTCATTCTCTGCAATCGTATCAAAGCGTCATCAATATGACGTATGTCCTCTGCATGGAGCATAAAGCCCTCACGATTATCCTCTGCTTTCCACCGTAAGGCAGATAAGGGTATCATCAAATCGACCGCAGACCGTAAATGTAATAACATTTCCCCTATTGCCAGTAACAGCTCTATAAAAGCCGCAACCTCAGCGCCATCAAGCCAGAATCCTAAATGATTTTGGCCGATTATCCTCTGCGCTTCTGCAAGAAGGGGAGAAAGATCGGGGGCCGTCTTTTTATCAGAGGGAAAATCAGCCGGAAAAGAAGTTTCCGATATTTTCTCATCAGAGTGAGAACACATCAGCTTATCCTCTTTTCACGGCTGACATTAATGGATGATGGAAACTGCCATCTTCCCGATTGATCCGCCGCCCTGAACATATGTACGTAACAGACAACGTCCAGAAAAAAGAACTCAAAGAAACAAGAAAGACCACCATTTCTTCAACAGAAGAAATAGCCAAAGAGCGTGCATCATCTAACTCATATGAATTAAACGTCGTATACCCTCTTTTGGCAACATGATATGCCATGTTATACATCGCAATAGTCATAGACTGAGGCCTTTCTCAGTTTGTGATCAGGATTAATCGAGAAGTGCCAGCTTCCCGGTTGATCCGCCGTTAACGCTGTCATAAAATGAACAAACAGTCAATGGTCTTCTTTTTCAGAATCAAGAATACCCTTTATATTTTAAAGAGATAGGTTAGTTTTAATAAGTATTATTTATTTATTAATATTACTATATATGGTTTAGTTTATAAATATCTTAAAAGATAAAAAACTATTATAGATCGTTATTAATTACTTTTTATCGACGCATGGATAAATGGTTACAATTATTAAAACGCTTCTTGATAACAAGAAACAGAACGATCACTAGTGAATCTATGAATTGTCAGGAGACCCCTTCACTAAAAAGGTTTCCGATACTCATATCCGGTAAAGATTTTATAGGGAGAGAGCGAGCCGCTTCATCAAAATAGGGCAAACTTCCCCATAATGAATGGCTTCCGACTATATAAAGGCGCCGTTTGGCACGAGAAACGGCAACATTAAGAAGATTTGGCTTACTGGATGCCCATAAAGCCGAGCCTAAATTTTTCTCATCTACACCTAAAACAAGAATCACAGCATCTTCTTCTTTTCCTTGAAATGTATGAATTGTACCAATTCGTTCATCAACCCAATTCTGAAATCCTTTAATTGATTTTTGATGATTTAAAGAAAATTCTTCATAATTCTTCATTAACGTATTTTTTATTTCATTTTTAATCTCCTTAAATGGTGATATAATAAACAAGTCAAATGATTTATTCTCATTTTTAATAAAGTTGCCAAACAAGGTGAGTAATGTTCATCTTCTGTATAAGGCGAAAGCTTGCAGATTACTTTCACTAAAGGCCTGGATAATGGAAAAACGGGCTCTACCTGAAGTGGATCACCTATGATAACCGATCTTTTAGCCCTATAAAGGGCACCTACAGCAGCCTGTGGCATTGCCTGTCCTGCTTCATCTATAAAAACCCAACCAAGAGCTTCTGCTCCCAATCTTAGAAACTGCCTCGCGAAAGATTCACCATAACGTAATATTTTGAAAATAATTAATAGAACATTACATTAGAATAACGGTTAATAACTATTTGAATAATCTAATGTTTTCCGCTTCACGGAAGTTTATTTTACGGATAAGCCTGCTGGCGGAGGGGATGGGATTCGAACCCACGGTACGACTTGACATCGTACAACGGTTTAGCAAACCGCCGCCTTCAGCCTCTCGGCCACCCCTCCGCTCTTTACGCAGATAACACGGCGTTTGCAAAAGTGTTCATAAGGGTAAAACAATGGTTCGTCAAACCCTTATGAACATCTTTTTTCACTTTTTATGCATCAAGAAGTTTCTTGAGCAACTCATTGACCATAGCCGGGTTGGCTTTGCCTTTCATGGCCTTCATGGTCTGCCCAACAAAGAAGCCAAAGAGCTTGTCTTTTCCGCTTTTATACTCAGCAACCTTGTCTGCATTGGCATCCAGAATCTGCTGGATAGAGGCTTCAATCGCTCCTGTATCTGTAACCTGCTTCAGCCCTTTGCGTTCGACGATTTCAGAAGCAGAAGCCCCGGTTTCAACCATGTCTTCCAGAACTTCCTTGGCAATCTTGCCATTAATGGTCGAATCGCTGATCAAGCCAAGCAGTTCACGCAACCCCTGCGCGCTGACAGGACTATCTTCAATGGAACGACCAGTCCGGTTAAGGGCAGCAAAGAAATCGCCCATAATCCAGTTCGTTGCGAGACGTGCATCCGCCCCTTTGGCAACGTCCTCATAGAAATCGGCAATATTCTGCTCAGCCGTCAGTACGCCGGATTCATAGGCTGAGAGCCCATAATCTTTTTCAAGACGTGCTCTCTTCTCTTCTGGCAGTTCCGGCAAGGCTGCCTTGAGCTCATCCACCCAGCTCTGCTGAATTTCGAGAGGAAGAAGATCAGGATCTGGGAAGTAGCGGTAATCATGCGCATCTTCTTTGCTGCGCATGGAACGCGTCTCTCCTTTGATGTGATCAAAAAGGCGTGTTTCCTGATCAACCGTTCCGCCAGATTCCCAGATTTCGACCTGGCGCTGCGCCTCAATCTCAATAGCCTGCATCACATAACGCACGGAATTGACGTTTTTGATTTCACAGCGTGTGCGGTAATCTTCTCCTTCCTTACGGACAGAGACATTCACGTCCGCCCGCATGGAGCCTTCTTCCATATTCCCGTCACATGTACCCAGGTAACGCAAAATCTGGCGTAGTTTCCGCACATAGGCGCCTGCCTCTTCAGGAGAGCGCATATCAGGCTCACTGACGATTTCCATCAGCGCCACGCCTGCACGATTTAAGTCGATGAAGGAACGTGTAGGATCATGGTCATGAATGGATTTTCCGGCATCCTGTTCAAGATGAAGACGCGTAATACCAATATCACGCTTCTCACCATCAGAAAGCTCAATCTCAACCACGCCTTTACCAACGATAGGAAATTCGAACTGGCTGATCTGATATCCCTGTGGCAAGTCGGCGTAAAAATAATTTTTACGGTCAAACCTGCTGAAAAGATTGATCTGCGCTTTTAGTCCCAGACCAGTACGCACTGCCTGAGCCACACATTCTGCATTCAGGACAGGAAGCATCCCTGGAAAAGCGGCATCAACCAGACTTACCTGTGTGTTGGGTTCTGCTCCAAAGGCGGTTGACGCTCCAGAGAAAAGTTTGGACTTGCTGACAACCTGGGCATGAACCTCAAGCCCGATAACGACTTCCCATTCCCCGGTTTCACCTTGAATACGATAGGAACTCATGCTGAAACTCCTGCATGGAGAGTGGGACGATGATTGAATAAAGCTGCCTGCTCCATAACATGGCCAACCTTTATGAGGGTTTCTTCATCAAAATAACGACCAATGAGCTGCAGCCCCAGAGGGAGGCCTTCCCGACTTAATCCCGCAGGAAGAGACAGTGCCGGCACCCCGGCCAGGCTGGCTGGAACCGTGAAGATGTCATTCAGATAAAGCTGCACAGGATCTGTAGGCTTTTCATCCCAGGCAAAAGCACCTGTTGGCGCCGTCGGAGCAAGCAGAAGATCACATTTTTCATAAGCATTCAGGAAGTCCTGCTTAATGAGCGTTCTGACTTTCTGTGCCCGCAGGTAATAGGCATCATAATAGCCAGAAGACAGCACGTATGTCCCCAGCAAGATGCGCCGTTTTACTTCCTCGCCAAATCCTTTGCCACGCGTCGCTTCATAAAGCTCATCCAGCGTTTTGGCAGGGACACGTTCACCGAAACGCACGCCATCATAGCGAGACAGGTTGGAAGAGGCTTCAGCAAGAGCGGCAATATAATAGGTAGGCAAGCCATATTTTGTATGAGGCAGGGAAATCTCAACAATTTCTGCCCCTGCTTCTTTCAGCCATTCAATGCCCTGATCCCATAGTGCCTGAATTTCTTCAGAGAGACCTTCTGTGCGATATTCTTTGGGAATACCGACGCGTAACCCTTTAATACCCTGCCCTAAAGCGGCTTCATAATGAGGCACGTCTTTTTCAACAGAGGTTGAATCCTTTGGATCAAACCCGGCCATTGATTCCAGCAGAATGGCACAATCCCGGATTGTACGCGCCATTGGGCCAGCCTGATCAAGAGAGCTCGCAAAAGCAATTGTGCCGAAACGTGAGCAACGGCCATATGTCGGCTTAATACCCGTAATCCCGCAATAAGCAGATGGCTGGCGGATGGAGCCGCCTGTATCTGTCCCTGTTGCTCCGAGCACCAACCCTGCCGCAACCGCAGCGGCTGAACCGCCTGAGGACCCACCAGCAACCAGACGCGCCTCAGACCCTGTTTTCTTCCAGGGATTTTCAACACCGCCAAAGGCTGAGGTCAGATTGGTGGACCCCATGGCAAACTCATCAAGATTCAGTTTACCCAGGAACACTGCGCCATCACGTAGCAGATGACTCGTTACGGTGCTTTCATAAGGGGGGACAAAATTCTTAAGAATTTTACTCGCAGCGGTTGTACGCACACCCTTCGTGGCAAACAGATCTTTCACACCAAGAGGGATGCCTGTCAGGGATTTCCCCTCTCCACGCTGTAATTGCCCGTCAGCTTCCCGGGCCTGTTCACGTGCCTGGTCAAGGGTACGCGTAATAAAGCTGTTAATGCGTCCATCAAGCGTTTCTATAGCGTCACAATGGGCATTCACCAGCTCAACTGCGGAAATCTCTTTGCTTTTCAGGCTATCCCGTGCTTGAGAAAGAGTGAGATCAAATTTATACGTCATTACTCGACAACCTTTGGCACAGTATAGAATGGTCCCTCACGGTCAGGGGCATTGGAAAGTACGTCTTCCTGGCAATCACCATCTGTTACACGGTCTTCTCTCAGACGTGCACGGGCAAGATCAGTCCCGACCATAGGGGGAACATTGGTGATGTCGACCTCATTGAGTTGTTCGACCCATCCCAGAATTCCCTGCATTTCTTTCTGGTAGGTTGAAACTTCCTCTGGCGACAGGCCCAAACGTGAAAGCCTCGCCATTTTTAAAACTGTTTTTGCATCAAGCGACATGGAATGTCCTAATAAAAGAGTAAAACGGGCTAGCTTTTAAACATGGAAATAGATCATAACGCTTCTTTATGACGTACTTCAATCCACATGACCTGCGGCAGCAGATCAAACCCTTACAACGTATTCTTGGCGTTGACCCTGGATCAAAGCAGATCGGTCTTGCTTTGACGGATGTTCAGCTTATGTTGGCATCACCCTTCATGATTTTGAAAAGACAAAAACTTTCCTTTCTCATAAAGGAATTTGCCGATTTTTGTAAGATGCACGATGTCGGGGCCCTCGTTATTGGCATGCCACTTTCCCTCGACGGGACAGAAGGGCCAGCCGCTCACGCCGCAAGAGATTGGGGGAAAGATCTGGCTCAAGGGCTGAATCTGCCTTTCACCTTATGGGATGAACGCCTTTCTTCCAGCGCCGTTAATCGCTTTCTTATTCAGGAAATGGATCTGACACGCAAAAAAAGGGGCGAAGTCGTCGATAAACTCGCAGCTTCCTATATGCTGCAAGGCTGGCTGGATGCCACAGCAGGCCAGAGCTGAATCATACGGAGCGGTCACGTGCCCTTATCATTGGAAATAGAAGCGGAATGTCAGGAACCTTTTTCCTTCAGTGAAGGCTCATCCGTTCCTCTTCTTTTTTCCTCCCCCCATTCCGGACGACGCTATCCTTCTTCCTTTCTGCAACAGTCACGTCTTTCAACCTATGAACTACAAAGGATGGAAGACCGGTTTGTTGATGACCTTCTTTCAGACTTGCCTCAGCTTGGTATTTCTTTTCTGAAAGCAGAATTTCCTCGTAGCTTTTGCGACGTAAACCGGGACTGGCGCGAACTTGACGGGCGCATGTTTACACCAGCACTTGATGAAAAAGAGCTTATACGCTCCCATCGTGTTATGGCTGGTTATGGTGTCATCCCCCGCTGCACCGCACCCGGCCATTCGATTTACAGCCATACCCTCCCTGCTGAAACGGTGCAGCACCGTTTAAATCATTACTGGGCACCGTTTCATCAAAAGCTTCATAAAACACTTGAACGGCTGAGAAATAAATCAGGCCATGTCATCCTGTTTGACGTACACTCCATGCCCACGCTCCAACAGAGCACCCCCTGCGATATTGTTTTAGGGAACTGTTATCAGCAATCCTGTTCCACATTATTAATCAATACAGTACAGACCATCTTTGAAGAGCTCGGCTATAGTGTCCAACAGAATACCCCCTATGCGGGAGGATTCATTACTGATTATTACGGAAATCCTGAAGCGCATATCCACGCTTTACAAATAGAAATATCCCGATCTCTTTATCTCAATCAGACAACATTGGAACCTAATAAGAATTACCTGAAATTCAAAAATGATTTACATTCATTCGTAAAGCATATTACAGAATGGTTGTGCAATAATTCTGAAAATCACGTTCCATTACGTAATTATTGGAAATAATCACCCTTTTTCCGATGATGATTTCTATCTTTCCCCATCGTCGGGGCCTCAGATAAAGTCACGTTTCCTGATTTATTACGATCAGCAGGTTTCTTATATAACGTAATGTCGGAAGCATCAGAAGGACGGCCCTGTTGCTGCCTATTATCAGACTGATGTTGAATAAAGAATTGCGCCCATAAATCAGGTTTGGTTTTTTGAGTAAAATCCTCAACCAAAGCCGTTGTACCAGGCACGAACTGCTTTTCAAGAGAAAAATATTTATCAAAATCGCTGTCAGACGTGGCAGCCTTGAACCCTTCCCAGGCTGAGGCGAACCTCCCGGTAATGGCGCCTAATGTACTGCCCATAAAAAACAAATGATAGGCCGAAGAGATTGTAGCCATCCTTTGTGAATCTGACGTTGAACTATTAGAAACAACTTTCGCCGCCATATTCAATTGACTGGCCACTTGTGCAATCGTCTGTTCCTGCATCTTTTCAAGATAATTCTGGGCATCTTCCGAGAGGGAAATCACATCATCCTTATTCTGCCCCGCCGGACCCGAGGAATGGTGGACGACACCCGAACCATAATCCAAATGAGTTTTATACGCATGAACCGGACGTATGCCGCTCATCTCATTAATAGCCGTGACTCCAAGCCACGCAGATGTCTCTGAGGTTATCGCCATCATTTCCTCTTGGGTAACAGACCCTGAACTTTTCTCTTACTATAAGTTACCTAATAGGTAACAAAACAATTAATTCCCACCAGAAATTTCATCATTGAGGTTGAAATTGGAAATATAGGCAGCAGCAGCTCCATAAAGACCCGGTTGAGGATGCGTAATAATTTTAACAGGTATGGCACTCATCCATGATTCAAAACGCCCCTTTGCAACGAAACGTTCTGCAAAACCGGAATGAGGGAGTAAATTAGCCAGGCGCAAGCCAAGACCACCCGCAATAACAACACCAGAGGCTTTATGAGACAGAGCCGAATCGCCTGCAACTGCGCCCAGACTCAGGCAGAAACGTTCCAGCGCAGCCGTAGCAAGCGTATCCGTTCCTTCAAGGGCGGTTGCCCATAAGACACGGTTATCTTTCAGTCTGATCGGCATATCCTGCATTTCAGCAATGACTTCATAAATATTGGTCAGACCGGGACCAGAGACAATCCGCTCAACTGAAACACGACGAAACCGCCCCCTCATAGCGGCGAGAATACGGTCTTCCAATGAATCGAGCGGTGCAAAATCAACATGCCCCCCTTCTGATTCGATTACCTGATACTGGCCATTTTTATGCCGGACAACACACGCAGCTCCCAACCCTGTCCCAGGGCCAAGGATGCTGATCGTCCCATCAACGGGCAGATCCTGTTCCGGACCACAAAGATGTTGCATAAATTCCGGTCCAATCTGGGCCACAGCGTGCCCAACTGCACCAAAATCATTAACAATTACAAAATTATCGAGATTTAACCGACTGGAAAGCTGGGATGGTTGTATGACCCACGGGTTGTTCGTCATTTTCAGGATATCGCCTGAAACAGGACAGGCAACGGCGATCCCCGCTTCTCTTGGAATCGGGCGCCCCAACTCGCGGCCATATGCCTCCCATGCCAATGCCAGGGAAGCATGTTCAGAACATTTTAAGGTTATCTCTTCTGTTAAGGAAACGACTTTTCCCGCATCAATAGCAGCAATGGCGAAACGCGCATGCGTCCCGCCAATATCCATAACAACAATCTCTTTCATTATACGGGCACTCTCTTTTTCAATAACGTCACTTCAATAATATCCACCCGGGAAGCTTTACATCCCTCGATCCGCGCAATCACCTATTCCGCCCGTAAAAATAGCGTGACCAATCAGGGTGTCGGATGTTGCATAATATCCAGTTTTCTCAAAATCTTATGTGCCAGGGCCCGGGGTAAAATCATTTCCAGCAGACGTGTTAACTCAAAAACCCATGGGAAAACCAGAGTCGCCTGCCCCCGGTTTATAGCGCGCCCAATTTTCCGCGCGGCAACCTCGACAGGCACCAGAAATGGCTGATCTCCTTCGAGCTTCCGGCTCATAGGTGTATCAACAAAACCCGGTGCAATCAGGGTGACCTTGACATTATAGGGCTCCATGGCAGCCCGCAGAGCTGTACTGAAACGTCCTATACCGGCTTTTGACCCACTATAGACCGTTGCCAGAGGCAGATCATGGAAAGATGCCACCGAGCCCATAATCCCAATTCTGCCACTACCACGTTCAGCCATGAGTGACGCCGCTTTTGTTGCCAGCGTTACTGGCGTGGCGAAATTCACCATGGACATTTTTAAAGCCGTCTCAGGAGATTCTGTTTTCTGTCCCGCCGGACGGATATCTGACATTCCCGCAGAGAGAATCAGGATATCAACAGGATTTTCGCTATCAGCTTCTGTAAAGGCCTGCAAAGCCTGCTCAGCATTGGCAATATCGAGGCTCAATGTTGAGACTGACGCCCCTTTATGACGGACCTTTTCAGCTGTTTCGGCCAGACGTTCCTCATTTCGCCCCCAGAGAGTGATATGGACTCCCGGTCGGGCATAATAAATAGCCAGGGCTGCCCCTATACCACTGGACCCTCCTGTGATCAGGACATGATGGCCGTGTGAAATATACGTGGTATTTTTTTTCGTCATAATTGGCTATTTATCTCCCTAGCCCTCTGGTCACATTTCTTTTGTACGCGTATAGCCACTTTCATGCAACGTGAAGCCTCTTTAAATAACCGTCAAAAGATTGAAATCAGGCCTGTTACGTCTCGACGTGACTTGCGTCTTTTTATCACCCTTCCCCGGCGTATTTATAGCGGAATGAAGGGCTTTGTTGCACCGTTCGATATGGAACAATACGGCCTTCTTGACCCGGAAAAGGCTGCAATTTTCCGCCATGCCGAAATACAATATTTCCTAGCCTGGAGAGACAATCAGCCAGTTGGAAGAATCGCTGCGATTATTGACCATTGTGCCATTGATTATTGGCAGGAAAGAATCGGGCAGTTCGGGGCTTTCGATTCCCTTCCAGACCCGGAAATTACCGTTCCCCTTCTGAACGCTGCTGAAAACTGGCTTAAAGAACGAGACGTCGTCTGCATACGCGGCCCTGTCACTTTAAGTGGCAATGGTGAAACCGGGTGCATGATAGAAGGGCAGGAAACACCACCTATGGTTGCCATGCCATGGCACCCAGTCGGGCTCGGCGCTCTGATTGAACAGGCAGGTTACGTCAAAACTGAAGACCTGCTGAGCTATAGTCTTGAACTCACGCCTGATATAGAAGAGCGCTTTAAAGTGCCTGCTGGTCTGAAATTCGGTGAAGGTCGGCTGAAATCAATTACGGCACGCTCTCTTTCGAAAAAAGAGATTGTGGCTCAAAGTGAAATTTTAAGAGGGCTCTATAACGACGCCTGGGCGCAGAAATATAATTTTGTTCCGATGCAGGATTATGAAATGCGCACTATGGTCAAGGAGATCAAACCCCTCCTCCGTACTGAACATTACGTGCAGATCGATCAGGATGGAGAGCCCGTTGCAATGGCCATGGTCATCCCCAATATTTACGATATTACGGCTGACCTGGGAGGCTCGCCTTCCCCTATCGGGTGGGTGAAATTTGCGTATCGTCTGGCACTCCACCGCTTTACGTCAGCCCGCGTGATCCTGCTTGGAGTCAGCAGTAAACTGCGCGGCACCATCCTGGGGTCCCTTCTTCCCTCTCTGGCGATCCGGGAATTAATGCAACGCGGGAAGTCCCTACCTTATAAATGGGTTGAGCTGGGGTGGATTCAGGAAAGTGACACCGGCATGAGAAATCTGGCAGAATCGCTTGTGCCAGAGCCTCATAAACGCCACCGCGTATACGAAAAATCTATAGAAGAATAAGGTCCTTCTGAGTCATCAGAAATGTTGCCAACCCAGTTTTTCAAAGAAAACAGGCTGCCCCTGCTCATCGAGCATTTCAATGGAACTACCGGCTGACACTTCCCCTATCCGGGTAATTTTTACGTTTTTTTCCTGGCAGATCTTTTTCAAAAGCGACTCATTTTCCGGTGGGCATGTCATCAGGAGCTGATAATCATCTCCTCCCATAAGTCGTATTTCTTCCCATTGCGATGGAACCTGGCAGGCCGCTTCACAATGAGGCAGGAGGGGCGTATGCAAGGTGATATGAACGCCGGATTCTTCAGCAATGTGATTGGCATCCTGCATAACGCCATCAGAGATATCCATTGCAGCACTGACAACACCGTAAAGAGGCAGCCCCATACAGGGTTGGGGTAGTAAATAAGCCTGTGTCAGGGCCCCTGTAGGGTCTTCCAGTTTTCCTAACCGTGCATAGAGGCCTAAAGCAGCAGCGCCGATTGTGCCAGTAACCCATACGCTATCACCCGGTCGAGCCTGATCACGACGTAATGACTTCCCACGTCTTACGCGCCCAAATATTGTCAGACTCAAAACAAGGGGGCCTTCTATCCCCGTCGTATCGCCGCCAAGTAATGATAATCTGTATGTCTTCTGGTCTTTTGCCAGACCTTGTGAAAAAGCCTTAAACCAGTTTTCATCGTAATGATGGTCAAGTGGCACACTGACGTTGAGTGTATATCCAGCCGGCTCTGCTCCCATCGCTGCAAGATCTGAAAGATTGCAGCGGAGAAGTTTCTGCGCAACCGTTTCCGGAGGATCAAAAGGCAGGAAATGACGGTTTTCAACCATAGTATCGCTGGAAATGACAAGCTCATCTCCAGCCGGAACCGAAAGAACGGCCCCATCATTTCTTAATTCGAACGCCCCTTCTCCGGCCAAGGGCCGGAAATAACGATTAATGAAATCAAATTCACTCATAAATTATGATCAGTGTCTTCTTCATTCACTTTAAAACTATCAAGAACACCATTCACCATTTTCGGTTCATCACCTGAGAAAAAGCCATGGGCAACATCCAGATATTCATTGATAATGATCTCTTTTGGAGTTCCTTGCTGCAACTCTGAGATTGCCGCACGCAAAAGGGCTCTCAGGACAGGGTCAAGGCGGCTTAATGGCCATGTGGGAGGTAATAAGGCCTCAAGAGCGCTATCAATTTCCCGACGGTTCGCCATCACATTACGTACGATCTGTCTTATCAGCCTTAAATCCGCGCCCGGGATATTCCCTTCTGCAAAATCCTCCCCTGAATTTGCCTTACGATATATGGCAAATTCATCCAGAACGCTTTCTGCGCCACTCTCATTATGTTCACATTGATACAGAGCCTGCACCGATGCCACACGGGAAATCGTCCGGTTACGTGTACGTGGTGAAGAAGAGTGGCCTTTAGGTGACGCGTTCATGAAGGTTCCTGAGATGTTTTTTTAAGCGTGTTGGTCGTAGAGGTCATATCTGCCAGAATTTTTGAAAAAGCTTCAATCTCACGGAAATCTTCATAAACACTGGCAAAACGAACATAAGCCACGCTGTCTACCTGACGGAGCGCGTTCATGGCAAGCTTACCTATGAATTGTGATGAAATTTCTGAGGCCCCGGAAGATTCTATCACCTTGACCAGCTCATTTACCAGCCGTTCCTGCCTGACTTCATCAACAGGACGCTTGCGCAATGCGATCCGGATTGAGCGTGCCAATTTATCACGATCAAAAGGAAAACGGCGCCCATCAGCCTTGATAACGCTCAATTCACGGAGCTGGATCCGTTCAATCGTCGTAAATCGTTGGCCACAGTCGGAACAGACACGCCTGCGCCGAATAGCCGCCCCTTCTTCACATTGGCGGCTGTCCTTGACCTGTGTTTCCTGATTCCCGCAGAAAGGGCAATGCATAATTTATTCCAGCTATTCTCAATAAGCTTTTGTGATCGTTCTCCCTGACAAAATCAATGGTACTATCGGGGAAAAATTGGACATGTCCTTACAGCTGATAATATTATAGTTATATAAGATACAATAAACGTAAAATTTGTCCCCTTTAAGGAGGCTTTTATGAAAAAAACTTTTTTTAATTCCTCTTATTCTTTGCCGGTTTTGGCAATTCTGGCCATGATTTCCTCACAGGCCCTGGCTGATACGCCAACGCAGGGAACAGCAAATGATCCAGCAAAAAAAATCAGCGTAAAAAAAGGGGCGTTAATTCCTATTGCAAGTCATCCAGATATTGCAAAGGGTCTTTTCATCATTGAAAATAAAAGCTCCCGGGACCTGCTTTTACAAAATGTCAGCTCGCCTATCTGCGATCATGTCACAGCCAACCATAGCGATGATCTGCAACTCTCCAACCAGACAGGGGGGGACAATATTTTCAAGCATCTTGCCATCCCGCACAATGCCGTCATGGTTTTCCCTTCAGATGGATATCATCTTATCTGTTATGGCTTGAAAACCCTGCAGCCCGGCCAGACGACCGCACCTTTTACCTTTTATTTCCGGGGCGATATAAAAGTTACGACGAGCTTCACACTCCAGTCTGAGGAAAGTAACAACGCGCCCTAACCCTCAGGATTTTCCATAAGTTCCAGAACGGCATCCCCGTATCGTTTAAGTTTGCTCTTTCCGACACCTTTGATGATTTCAAGCTCGGACAGAGTGTCAGGCTTCATGCGGGCGATATCACGGAGCACTGCGTCATGAAAAATAAGGTAAGGCGGAATATCCTGACTGCGCGCCTCTTCCCGACGCCAGTTTTTTAAAGAAAGAAACAGTTTCTGCTCATAATCCGTAAGATCTGTTTCAACAGCTCCGGAATTTACAGAACGCCTGATGGTTTCTGACAGCGTTAAATCCTCTTTAAACGCTATTTCTTCTTCCCCGCGCAAAAGAGGACGCGCTCTTTCCCTGTCCAGAGCCAGACCACCATGGTCATTGCCCAGCTTGACCGCTCCCTTGGCGATCAATTGGCGAATAATCATCCGCCACCAGAGTTCACTCTTTCCTTTTCCGACACCAAAGACCGATAATTTATCCAACTGATAACGCGTGATCAGTTCATTTGTCTGTCCACGCAGGATATTCGCAATCATAACCGCACCAAAACGCTCACCCGAGCGATAAATCGCTGACATGACTTTCTGCGCGGCTTCAAGCCCGTCAAATGTCGAGACAGGGTAAGTGCAATTATCGCAATGCCCACAGGAACCAGGCATTTCTTCACCGAAACAGGAGAGAATTGTTTTGGTCCGGCAATGAGCTGTTTCTGTCAGAGCGATCATTTTCTCAAGGCGCGAACGCATAATATGGCGTTCGCTATCAGGAGCACTTGATTGCTCAAGCCAGTAACGGGCGCGCCCGATATCATCCCCTCCATATAAAAGGAGTGTGTGAGCATTATCCCCGTCACGCCCTGCCCGGCCAATTTGCTGATAATATGCCTCAGGGGAATGAGGCATATCCAGGTGGACGACCAGACGGACATCGGGCCTGTCAATCCCCATCCCGAAAGCAATCGTTGCGACAATGATAAGAGGCTCACCTGAACGAAAGCGTGTCAGTAAGGCTTTTTTTTCCAAACTTGACAGGCCGGCATGAAAAGGGAGTGCGGTATATCCTTTCGCTGTCAGTGACGTTGCAATCCGTTCGGTCCTTTTTCGGCTGCCACAATAGATAATCGCAGCCCCTTCCTTGAATTTGGTCTCAAGAACGGCAATCAGCTGCCTTGTTTCCGAATATTTCGGCTGAACCTGGATATAAAGGTTCGGACGGTGAAAACTGGCTGTCAGCACCAGGGCATCCGACATATTCAGCACATCGAGAATATCCAGACGCGTCCGTTCATCAGCCGTTGCTGTCAAGGCAATCCGTGGGACCGCAGGGAAATGCGTCGCAAGCACCGATAATTCACGATATTCAGGCCTGAAATCATGCCCCCAGGCTGAAACGCAATGCGCTTCATCAATCGCAATCAGTGAGAGAGGAATTTTTTTCAGAAAGTCCAATATTGAAGACGAAAGAAGGCCTTCGGGCGATATAAAGAGGATATCAATTTCAGAACGCCGCAACTGATTCCATAAGGTAAGACGTTCATCATACGTCAATTCTGAATGGAGGGCCGCGGCCCTCACACCGACCTGCTTTAAACCAGCGACCTGATCTTCCATCAGGGCAATCAGGGGGGAAATGACCAGGCCCATCCCATCCCGGCATAAAGCCGGAACTTGATAGCAAAGGCTTTTTCCGCCCCCAGTGGGCATGAGCAGAAGAACATCCTCCCCCTGCATCAGCGCATTTACAGCCTCTTCCTGCAACCCTCTGAAATGATCAAAACCAAAAACGTTTTTCAATATCTCTGCTGGAGAGACTAATTCATGACCATGATCAGACAACAGAAAAAGACCTTCGATTTTATAGTGTTATCTGGCTATCTTGATCGACACACGACGATAGGCCACAGCTGAATCATCAACATCCTTAATGGGGATTTTATCTTTGGAAATAAGGCGTGGATCAATGCCATCAATTTCCAGAAGTTCTACGACAGCTAAAGCCCTGGTTGTGGCCAGTTCCCTTAAAGCGGCCGGATCGCCCGCTTTTTCAGCTGACCCCATGACGTAAATATGACGAGCATGTTTTTTACGTGCTGCATGAGCAGCTTGCTTCACAACAGCCTGTCCGGCTTTATCAAGTTTAACAGAATCATGCTGGAAAAATACAACATAACTATTCCTTGCCGAGGCCGTCGCACACCCTGCCAGAAGGGCGGCCACTGCCAGCGGAAAAGCTGATCTCAAAAAACCTCTACGCAACCTGTCAAACCGATGAGACATTCTCGCCTCCCTTAAGTTGAATTCTCTTTCAAGCTGCCTGTCAGGATAACAAGGACCAATCTTCTAAAGAGCCTGTCAGGAAAGAGGATATAACTTCAGAGTTTTATCTTCCAGTTTTAAAATACGGTCTGCTTTTTCAAGCCCGGTCATTCTGTGCGTAATGAGCAGAATTGAGATCCGGCGATCAAGATGATTCAAGGTTCTGACGAACTCTTTTTGTGTCTCACGATCCAGTCCCTCGGTCGGCTCATCAAGAATAAGAATTGAGGCTTTTCTCATAAGAACCCGCGCCAGAGCGAGGCGCCGTCCCTGGCCGCCTGATAATGTAGAACCATTTTCGCCTACCCAGCTATCCAGCCCGTCTGGCAGGGATCTGACAAAATCGGCCAGCTGAGCCTTTTCCAGCGCAGCCCAGAGCTCCTGATCAGGGACGTCTTTTCCGCCCAGCAGAAGATTATTACGGATTGTATCATCAAAAAGATGGCTCGATTGGGAAAGCCAACCGATCTTCTGCCGAAGGGAATCGGAATCAATGTCGGAAACAGGAATATTTCCTAAAGTGATCTCCCCCGCCCATGGTCTGGTCAGCCCCATAAGGAGCGTCGTCAGGCTGGATTTTCCGCTTCCTGAAGAGCCCAGAAGGATAAGGCGTTCCCCCTCTTTCAAGGTAAAACTGGTATTTTCCAGAAGAGGACGATTTTCTTCCCAGCCAAACGTGATGTTTCTGGCCATCAAGTCATAGGCGGCCGGTGCCGGGATGCCACCATGATCAGCGATTTGCTCCCTGCTTTCCGGGAGTTCTGTAACTCTCTTTGCCGCATGCAGAGCCTGCCCGGCCAGAAAACCGGCGCCAGGCAGATCCATAAACTGATCAAAAATCGTCATGACGACGAAGAAGAGTGTTATCGCTCTTACACTATCAGGATGATGAAAATAATAACCGCCAGCAAAAAGCAGGGTCAGCAAAACACCGATGCGCGACAGCAAACCAGCCAGCCCCCGGCAGAGGCTTATCTGTATTTCCTGACGATGCTGCTCTTTATATAAGGTCTGCTCTTTCACAAACAAAAGATTTGCCATTCGCTCTTCAGCCTGAAAGAGGCGTGCCTCCCTCAAGCCTGTCGCAATATCGAGAGAGGCGGAATAAAGAGACGAACGTGCTTTTAATAAATGGGGCCCCATTCGGTAGGCATAGTACCCCGTCAGTAAGGGAACACCGATGACCATACAGGCCAGAAGCGCTGTGATCAGGAGGGCAAAGACGGCACTTTCCCTGACACAGATCAGAAAAAGAAAAGGCAGCGCCATAAAGGCGATGAGCAGAGGAACAATAATCCTGATATAAAGATTATCCAGGCTTTGAATATCTGCCATCAACCGAGAAAACAGATCGCCAGAGCGTTTACGTCCTATGCCTAATGCGGAAGAACGGGCCAATTTACGGAAAAACCAGACACGCACATCAGCCAGAGCCCGAAAGAGTGCATCATGCGTGACATATCGCTCGCAATAACGCAAAACAAGCCTTGAAAGCCCCGCCAGGCGCAAAAGATAAAATCCTGCCCCTACACCCAATACAGCCCCTGTCAGCCTCGAACCTGCCTGCCCCATTAAAAGCAGTGAAGCCCCGAAGGCAAGACTTGCAAGCACACACCCCAGTAAAAGCCTGAACCAATGAGGGCGCCATAAAGAGATGATAACCAGAAGTGATTTCATGGAAGCACCTCTTCTTCACTCACCTTATGATGACCCGATAAATGCAGGGATTTTGCATCTTCCAGCATGTCAAATTCTTCTGAATGAGTAGCGATAATGACCGTTTTATTTTTAAGCAGAGATTTTAAGGCCGCAATGACCTCTTTCTCAGTGTCTTTATCCAGATGTGCCGTTGGTTCATCCATCAGAATGATAGGCGATTTCCTGAGATAAGCGCGTGCAATGGCGATACGCTGTATTTGTCCACCGGACAGACCATAGCCTCCCTCACCAATGACTGTGTCCAATCCTGAGGGTAGCTGGGCGACAAATTGCTCTGCCTGGGCAGATTTCAGAGCCATCTGCACTTCTGCTTCTGACGCATCAGGCCGCGCAAAAAGAATATTTTCTTTCAATGTGCCATAAAACAAAAGTGGTTTTTGCCCCAGATAACTGATTGAGTCTGCAAGGACTGAAGATGGCAGCTGTGCACTATCCTGCCTGTTGAAATAGATATGGCCTTTTTCAGGCTTGATAAAGCCAAGCACAAGCTCGAGCAACGTTGACTTACCAGCGCCGGAAAGGCCTGTAAGTAATAAAATCTCGTCAGGAGCTACCGTGAAGCTGATATTATCCAAAGCCCACTCACGCTTTTCAGACCATCGGTAGCTGACATGATCGAATGTCAACGTAATCGGCCCCGAAAGATCTGCCTGATTCGTCTCTGGCACTGATTGTTCGTCTCGTGAAGGCAGAGACAGAACATTTTCGGCTGTTTCTGTTATTTTGGCCCGATCCTGATAGGCCATGGAAAAAGCCCGGAAAGGAGCGAACGCCTCCGGCACAATCAGGAGAGCAAACAGGGCACTCGATACCTGCCCAAAACTCCCATGATGCAGGAGAGAATGGCTTTCAGTAATGACAATTCCGACCAGAGCCATAATCATGACCAGATCTGTCGAAGCAGATGTCAGAAAGGCTATGCGCAGGACTTTCATGGTTTTGCGCCGCAGCTCGTCAGATGAATCTTTTAAAGACTGGGCTTCCTGCTCAGTACGGCCAGCCATGACAATTGTGGAAAGCCCTCTCAACCGATCAAGGAAACGGCCTTGCAGGCGGCTGAATGCCAGAAATTGTTTGCGGGACGCTCTACCCGTCGCAATTCCGAAAACAGCCTGGAACACAGGCAGAACAAGGCAACAGGCCCCGAGAATGAGACCAGCTTTATGATTTTGCCAATAAAGAACCAGAACAACAAACCACTGAGCAGGAGCCCATAATTTGGAAAAAGGCAGCCAGCGGGCAAAATACCCCTCCAGTGATTCAATATGATCGACCAGTAAAGAAGCAATCCGGGCGCTATGTGTGCTACGCAAAAGCGCCGGCCCGGCTGAAAATACCTGCCCTAAAACCATGCGCCTCAGCCGCTCCCGGGCCTTCTGACCCGCTGAGGAGGCCGTCATCTCCTGAAGAATTCCCAACCCGATACGCAGAAGGCAGATCAATAGAAACCAGAGCGTAAAGGACAGAAAACCCGACATGCTGGAATCGAGGATACAAGCCAGCGCATGCGCCAGAAACCAGGCTTGCAGACAGCCAAGAATGACGTTCAGAAATCCCAGAATCACCAGCAGATTAACAGCTGTTTTATGAAGCTTGTTCTGATGGCGAACCCAGAGCTTTAATTGTTTTTTATCAGCGACCATGACCCACCATATAAAAGCTCTAACGAAGGATAAACAGAGTGAATTTGTTCTCTATCATAAAAATCTTTCCGGGCTTGCCTTACGCTGGTTTTCAGAAACAGCCATGGAACGAAAAAATTGCTATTAAGGCTTGAATTTTACCTTATAAATCGTTCACATCTCTGCCTATGTCAGCTCCTATCCTTAATTTACAGAACATATCCTATACTCTTGGTGGCCGTCCCCTGCTGGAAGAGGCCAATCTCGCCATTGAAGCCGGACAGCGTCTTTGCCTCGTCGGGCGCAATGGAAGCGGCAAATCCACCCTGCTCCGTATAGCAGCTGGAGAGATCGTCCCAGATAACGGCAAACGCTTTCTTCAGCCGGGGCTTAAAGTGCGTTACCTCCCTCAGGAGCCAGATTTCAGCCGTTGGAAAACGACTTTTGACGCTGTAACTGATGATCTTCCTTTAGAAGACCACTACAAAGCCCGGTCATTTCTCTCAGAGCTTGGACTTAGTGGAGAGGAAAGCTGTGCCACGCTTTCCGGTGGAGAAGCACGGCGATGTGCTCTTGCTCAGGCACTGGTGCATAATCCTGATCTATTGCTGCTTGATGAACCGACAAACCATCTTGATCTCCCCTGTATCATGTGGCTTGAGCGCGAATTATTGTCCTCTGATACCGCCCTGATTGTCATCAGCCATGACAGGCGTTTTCTTGAGACGCTTTGCCAGTCCGTCATCTGGCTCAATCAGGGAAAAACCTCACGACTGGACGCAAATTTCTCACAATTTGAAGATTGGCGCGATCAGCAGATGGAGCTGGCTGAACTGGAGGCTCATAAATTATCCCGTCAGATCGCCCGTGAAGAAGACTGGATGCGTTATGGCGTTACAGCAAGGCGGAAACGCAATGTCAGACGCGTTGCAGAACTGGCCCAGCTCCGCGAACAACGTCGCGAAATAAACGCACAAAGACAGGGGACACTCAAACTTTCCGCACAGCAGGCTGACAATACCAGCAAAATTGTTATTTCCGCTGAAGATATCTCCTGGGCCTATAGTGAGCGCCCTGTCATCAGGGATCTGACACTTAAAATTCTCAAAGGTGACTGCCTGGGATTATGCGGCGCCAATGGCACTGGCAAGACCACCTTGCTTAAAGTTCTGACAGGAAAACTTATTCCCCAAAAGGGCAGTGTCACTCTCAGCCCCTCTCTTCAGGCTGTCTCACTTGACCAGCAGAGAAGTGTTCTGGAAGGGGATCGCTCTGTTGCCGATATTCTTACAGGCGGCCATGGGGAAATGGTTCAGATTGGCGAGGAAAAACGCCATGTTATTGGTTATATGAAAGAATTTCTCTTTCGACCCGAACAGGCAAAAACGCCTGTCAGCCACCTTTCAGGAGGAGAGAGAGGGCGCCTGGCTCTGGCCTGTGCGTTGGCACGCCCCTCCAACCTTCTGGTGCTTGATGAGCCAACCAATGACCTCGATCTGGAAACGCTTGACCTTCTTCAGGAAATGCTCAGCGACTATAAAGGGACAATCCTCCTCGTCAGCCATGACCGCGATTTTATTGACCGCCTGGCCAGCTCCGTTCTGGTCCCTGAAGGGGACGGTCTCTGGATCAATTACGCAGGGGGATATTCCGATATGCTCGCTCAGCGCGGCGTAGCGGAACAGAAAGAAAAAGCTCAGAAAAAAGAGGCCCGGCAGGCAGAAACGTCCAATAATGGAAAAAAAGCAGCCGCGCCCTCTTCTTCCAGACTGAGTTATAAAGAACAGCGTGAGCTTGAGACATTGCCTGAAAAAATGACGTCTCTGGAAGCAGACATAAAAGTCTGCCGCCGCGCCCTCGCCGATCCTGATCTTTATAAACGGGACCCCGTAAAGTTTGAAAAAATAACGGTCCTCCTGACACAGAAGGAAACAGAGCTGACCGAGGCTGAAGAACGCTGGCTGGAACTCGAAGCACGGCAGGAAAACTCATAGGCGATTCAATAATCCTGCCTGAGCCATCAGATCATAGGAGTGATGGATGTTTTCCGTCACTCTCAAGGCAGCATCAAGTGCCCGAATCCCCGCCTGTATATCAACAAGGACAGGCACACCATCCAGACAGGACGCAGCAAAAGCGGCATGTTCTGCGGCCAGATTATCATGATCATTCCAACTGACCACGTCGCGTCGATAGCCCCCACTTCCCGGTAGAGGAAGGCCTTTTTCCTTGTTCAGATACGTCAGGTGACGAGCCATAAAGTCCGCAGAAAGATAGCCTTCCTGAGAGAAAAGGCGCATTTTCCGTTCAGTCTTGAGTGAAATACGACTTGCCGTAATCGTTGCCACACTTCCATTTTCAAACCGGACCCGTGCATTGGCAATATCTTCGAAATGGCTGGAAACAGCTGCCCCTAAAGCGTCGATCGTCAGGATCGGACTATCGATAAGGGAAAGAATAAAATCCAGATCATGGATCATAAGGTCCAGCACAACCGATACGTCCGTCCCCCGTATTTTAAAAGGAGCCAGACGTGTCGCCTCAATATAAAGAGGTTTTTTAATACGCTGCGTAATAGCCTCATATTCAGCAGAATAACGCAGAAGATGGCCTATCTGAACGACCACCTTTTTTTCCCGGGCAATTTTTTGAAGGATAAAGGCTTCTGCCAGCGTCGATGAAATTGGCTTTTCGATCAGCAGATGTTTCTCAGCCTTTAAAGCCTGTTGAGCCAGCTCAAAATGCGTTTCAGCAGGCGTGGCAATAATAACAGCGTCAACAGAGTCCAATAAGGCTTCATAAGAGGGAAATAGAAAGCATTTTGCCTCAGAGGCCAGTTTCCGGCACGACTGCTCTGAAATATCGTAAACACCTACCAGTGTTTCACGGTGATTTTGCAATGACTTCAGAGCATGGAACCGGCCAAAATGACCTGCTCCCACAATACCGACCTTGAGTGTTTTATCCTTTTTCATAGGATCTCTTTACTCTGTTTTTCATGATTAAAACATTCTTCAAATGAAAGAAGTAAGGCTAATATGCAGCAGGGCCTTGCATATTAAATCAGGAGAGGGCATTTTCGTCCTCGAAATTTTCTGGAACCCTTAAGGTTATTCATCCTTTTATGATGTATTATAGTCGCCTGAAAATGCTGGGTGTTGTGGGTATTTGCATGATCGGCATTTTGCTGTGCCTGCCCAATTTTATCAAAAAGCCCTTTTCTGCCCTCCCCTGGCATCAGGTTCACCTTGGCCTTGACCTTAAAGGGGGGTCTTATCTTCTCCTCCAGCTTGATACGGATACGCTGAAACATGACCGGCTCCAGTCATTGGAAGGACAGATCCGTCAGGGTTTGATTGCTGCGCATCTGGGTTTTATCGGTATCAAACGTGATGATGCGACCAATAGTGTCAGCTTCCTGCCCCGTGCTGAAAGTGAACGTGACGCAGCGCGCAAGGTTCTTGAAGCCATCCCTCAGGCCGTTCCAGATGAATTCACAACCGGGGAAAAAGATCGCCGTTTAACCCTGACACTTCAGCCTGAAGCCGTTCGCCAACGTGCCAGAGAAGCTGTTACAAGGTCGATCGAAATTGTGCGCCGCCGCATAGACAGCACTGGCGCCCTTGACCCCAGTATTGCCCGCGAGGGAGATGACCGCATCGTTCTGGAGCTCCCAGGCATCAGTGACCCTGAACGCATCAAGACGCTCCTCGGCACAACGGCCAGAATGACATTCCATTTGCTGGCACCCAACCCCACTCAGCCTTATCCCGGCGCTACCATGTTGCCGACACCGGATGGAAATGGTCAGCTTGCCGTCATGGATCAGATCGAGGTTGATGGTGCCAACCTTGCTGATGCCGCTGCTACCATGAGTGAAGGCAAATGGGCTGTCAGCCTGAAGTTCGATAATAAAGGTGCTGAGGATTTTGCTCGTATTACCACAGCCAATGTCGGAAAACCTTTTGCCATCGTTCTGGACGGCAAGATCATTACTGACCCCGTTATCAATGGCCCCATCACTGCCGGATCCGGCGAGATTACGGGCAATTTTACAGCCAGAACGGCTTCTGACCTGGCTCTTTTGCTGCGTGCAGGCGCTCTTCCTGCTCCCTTGAGCGTTATTGAGCAGCGCACAATTGGCCCAAGCCTCGGCGTGGCCTCGATTCACTCCGGCATGATCAGCCTTGCTGTCGGCTTTGTTCTCGTTGTGATTTTTATGCTGCTCTTTTACGGGCGTTTCGGTCTTTACGCAGACTGGGCTCTTCTGGCCAACCTCGTTCTTATGCTGGCAATCCTTTCTCTGTTTCAGGCAACCCTGACCCTGCCTGGTATGGCCGGTATCCTTCTCACACTCGGTATGGCTGTTGATGCCAATATCCTCATCAATGAGCGTATTCGTGAGGAAGTAAAGCGCGGGCGCGCACCCCTGCAGGCTTTGCAGGTCGGTTTTGAACGCGCGACAGGGACCATTATTGACAGTAATGCCACGGCTTTTCTGGCCCACGTCATGTTGTTCGTGTTTGGAAGTGGTGCGGTTAAGAACTTTGCCCTTACAATCACAATTGGTATTGTCACAACCTTATTTACCACGCTTGTTTTCTCGCGCTTACTCATCATCAGATGGTATGCTCATACCCGCCCCAAAGAATTGCCGGTCTAAATCATATGCTTTCTCGCCCTCTTTTTCGGTTCGTCCGTGATGATCGGAAGATTGACTTCATGCGTGGCCGGTATGCTGGCCTTATCGTATCAGCCGTTCTTTCCATCGCTTCTGTAATTCTTTTTTTCACGCCCGGGTTAAATCTCGGGCTCGATTTCAGGGGCGGCATTATTGTCGAAACACATGCCCCTGCCCAGCAGGACCCCGCCCATATCCGGGAAGTGCTTGAAAAAGCAAAAATCGACGCTGCTTCTGTGCAGAGTTTTGGCTCTCCCAACGATATTCGCATTGCCATTAACCTGCCTCGTGGAAAGGGAAATGGGGAAGAAAAACAAACCCAGGCTCTCGTTGACCGTGTAAAAACAACACTCGTCAGCGCTGTGCCAAACGTGCAGATTCAACGCGCTGATGCTGTGGGAGCGTCTGTCTCTTCCGAATTATTCAGGAACGGTATGCTGGCCTTGTTCTTCAGTCTGGCCATGATTCTGGTCTATATCTGGATCCGCTTTGAAAAAGAATTTGCAATCAGTGCCGTTATCACCCTTGTTCTGGATTTGACAAAGACAATCGGCTTTCTGGCATTAACCCGCATTGAATTTGACCTTGTCATGGTTGCAGCACTTCTGACCATTCTGGGTTATTCAACCAATGACAAAGTCGTTGTCTATGACCGCATACGTGAAAATATGCGCAAATACAGGACGATGCCCTTTAAGGACCTTCTTAATCTCTCAATCAATGAGACATTAAACCGTACTCTGGGCACTTCCATGACGGTCTTCCTGGCGGCCCTTCCATTGGCTTTGTTCGGTGGCAGCACCCTTACAGGTTTTGCAACCGTCATGCTCTTCGGTATCGTTGTCGGGACGTCTTCCTCGATCTTTATTGCCGCCCCGCTCCTGCTCCTTCTTGAGCATCTCAGAGGCCGGAAATAAAACTCAGCCTTATTGTTTGCTACGAATTTCAGACAGATAATGCGTTAAAATAAGATCTGTCTGAAATTCATTCTGTCCTTTCTCGTTTTTCATCAAAGAAAGAACAGAATCGCGGGCTTTTTTATCCTCTTCCTGCATAACGGGAAGATCTTCCTTGCCCTTTTCTCCCGTTAAAAGCGTACCTTGCGCAATACCGTTTATCATAAAGTAACTATATAAACGTGCATTGGGTGAAAAAGGGAATTCGGACGATCGAAAGCCTGCATGCGAATCACTGCACCCCATTAGCGTCCCCACTCCGAGCATTACGGAAAAAAAAGTCGCACCATAAGAACTGATATGAGTCGCTAAAGGGTGTTTTTTCATTGGCGAGTCCGTGAAGCAAGGATATCCCTGATTTCAGATAAAAGAACTTCTTCCCGGCTAGGCGGTGGAGGCTCTACAAGTTTACTAACCTCTTTTTCATGACGTACCAACTTCCCAATGAGTCTTGTAAGCCAGAAAATACAAAAGGCTATGATCAGAAATTGTATAATGGCATTTAGAAAAACGCCAATATTCAGCGTAACAGCCCCTGCTTTTTGCGCCTCTTCAAGAGTGTTTTTAACGGGACCTTTAAGCGTGATGAAAAGATTGGAAAAATCTACGCCCCCCGTCACAGCTCCCAGAAAAGGTGTCAGCAAATCTTTCACCAGACTATTCACGATTGCCGTAAAAGCTGACCCAATAACCACACCAACAGCAAGATCGAGAACGTTACCCCGCATGATGAATTTACGGAAATCACTAACCCATCCCGGCGTCTTTATTGATTGTATATTTTTCTTTAAATCCATGGTGTCAGGACTCCCCCTTTAAAAACTACCATAATCAACATATAGGGATTTATTTTATACTGTGTGTTTATTATGGGTAAAAAATTGCTTTTTTTCGACATATATCGTTTTCAAGAGCATTTTCCCGGAAAATTGATAACATTTTCCTCCAGGCAATATTTTCTCGACTATACGCTTTTAATTTTTTTAAAAATCCTCTATGAGAGGGCAATATTTTTGCCCCGGTCGGTATCGGGGCGTTGAATAAGGTTGGAAAATTAAGATGAAATCCGGCATTCACCCTGATTATCACGAAATTACTGTCATTATGTCTGATGGCAGCGAATTCAAAACACGCTCATGCTACGGCGAGGCTGGAGCTTCTCTCCGCCTTGACGTTGACCCCAAGACGCATCCAGCCTGGACAGGCGTTCAGCGTATTATGGATACAGGGGGGCAGGTTGCGAAATTCAACAAACGCTTTGCCGGTATCGGGGCTATCAAGAAATAAGCCTTCTCAGAAGCCAGCCTCAAAAGGGCTGGCTTTTTACTTACTTGAAATTATATTAAAGGACCCCATTTATCCTACATGAGTTCTAACGCCTTTCAGGGTTGGGACAATCAGATATTCACTTCATTTTCGCCATAGAACCGGGAAAAAACGAAGTGATCCTGCCAGAATGGAGGATAATTATGGACTATGATTTTGCGCCTCTTTTCAGAAGCGCGATTGGCTTTGACCGCATGGTAATGCTTGCCGGCAATGCGGCGAATACCCAATCTCCCTCAAGCTACCCGCCTTATAATATAGAGAAAACCAGCGAGACAGATTATACGCTGACAATGGCAATTGCCGGGTTCAAAACAGGTGATCTGGAAATCACGCTTGAAGATAATAATCTCGTTATCAGAGGGAATACGCCAGAAAGCGACCGCCAGAGAAACTGGTTATATAGAGGGATCGCAACACGCGCCTTCGAACGACGCTTTACATTAGCTGACCACACGGAAGTGCAGGAAGCCTGTCTTGAAAATGGGTTGCTGGTGATCACTCTGAAACGTCTGATACCTGAGGCCACAAAACCAAGGCGTATCCCTATTACGCAGCATAGAGGTTCGGCTTCTGTTGAAAAGGGCAAGTCTGAAAAACAGACGGAGTGCCAGGTGGCGTCGCAGGCAGCCTGAAACCATTAAAACTATGAGGTTAGATGCGTTTATACGTGTTTAACCTCTTGACCGTAGCCAAGCTCTGTCGCATTTTATAGGGCGTCGCCGTGCAGTTTAGCAGGTGCCGTGCTCCGAAAAGGGCAGGTAAATTTCAGAGTGGCCCTGGTGGTGTCTGCGCTCTGCGAGGCGCTCACTTGATCTGCCGTGAAGGAATAAGCCGACATGACTCTGCCTTTGATGCCTAAAGCCACTGCCGTATGGTTAATTGAAAAAACAGGCTTAACATTTACACAGATCGCAGAATTCTGCGGCATGCATCCGCTTGAAGTACAAGCTATTGCAGATGGTGAAGTCGCCAGCGGCATTAATGGCTATGACCCGGTGAAAAATAATCAGCTCACCCTTGCTGAAATCAAGCGCTGCGAAGCTGATCCGAAGTCAAAACTCAAAATCAAGTCATCAGAAAACCCTGTCGCACGCCGCGCAAAGGGAGCCCGTTATACACCGGTTTCCAAACGCAATGACCGGCCGGATGCGATTGCTTTCCTGTTACGTCAGTTCCCTCAATTAACAGATACGCAGATTGTCCGTCTTCTTGGAACGACCAAAGACACAATCGCCAAAATTCGCGATAAGCAACATTGGAACAGCGCGAACATTAAGCCACGTGATCCTGTCATATTGGGCCTCTGCACTCAGACCGACCTTAACGCAGCCGTTGCTGAAGCGACGGAACATAATCCCGTTATGGAAGAAACCGTGGAAGATCCTTTTGCCGCTGCCGAAAAACTCTTTTCCGCACCGCAAAACTCTGAAGTGTAAGGTACGGCCTGGGTTTTATGACAGCAGACACTATGTCCCCACGTGTTGGCGTGATCATGGGCAGCCAGTCC
Source organism: Aristophania sp. ESL1100 (assembly GCF_058511235.1). NCBI lineage: Bacteria > Pseudomonadati > Pseudomonadota > Alphaproteobacteria > Acetobacterales > Acetobacteraceae > Aristophania > Aristophania sp. ESL1100. The sequence continues at coordinate 976,152 of NZ_CP196394.1, forward strand.
GACTGGGAAACCATGCGGCATGGCTGTGAGAAACTTGATGAACTTCACATCCCTTATGAAGTGAAAATCGTTTCGGCACACCGTACGCCAGATCGTTTGGCTGATTATGCAAAATCAGCAGCAGAACGCGGCCTTAACGTCATTATCGCCGGAGCGGGAGGGGCCGCTCATCTCCCCGGTATGTGTGCCGCCTGGACCTATTTGCCTGTACTGGGTGTACCCGTTGAAAGCAAAACCCTGAAAGGGCAGGACAGTTTACTTTCAATCGTGCAAATGCCTGCAGGCGTGCCTGTCGGCACATTGGCGATTGGAAAAGCGGGCGCTGTTAATGCCGCTCTTTTGGCAGCCTCAATTCTGGCTCTCAGTGACAAGCCCCTGGCTGAACGCCTTCAGAAATTCCGCCAAGATCAGACAGACAGCGTTGCCGAAAGCCCTGTTGAATGAAGTTATTAAATCCCGGGGCCCGTATCGGCATTATTGGAGGGGGGCAGCTTGGCCGTATGAGCGCCATGGCAGCTGCTCGTCTTGGTTTTAAAGCCCATATTTATACAGACGCAGCCCCTTCCCCCGCTGGAGAAGTGTCTGAAGAGTGCACCATTGCGCCCTATGATGATGAAGAGGCACTGAAGGCATTTGCTCTTAAGTGTGACGTCATCACATTTGAATTTGAAAATATCAGCCATGCGGGATTGAAAACGCTCGAAAGCTACTGCCCTGTTGCTCCTTCGAGCTCTATTCTTGAAATCAGCCAGAATCGGATTACTGAAAAACAGACCCTTACGGAGGCAGGCATTCCTGTCGCCCCCTGGAAACCTGTCTACAACAAGGCTGATCTGCTTGAGTTGAGCGAGTTTGGTCTCCCCTGCATCGTTAAAACAGCCCGAATGGGATATGACGGGAAAGGGCAATATAGGCTTACGCACACTGAGGATCTGGAAAATTTAATCGCACAGGCTGATCAGCTTTCCTATCCTCTAGTGGCAGAGCGTGTTGTTTCATTTGAACGCGAAATCAGTGTCATGATTGCCCGTGATCATTCTGGTTTCTGCCGCTGTTTTGATCCTGCTGAAAATATTCATAAAGAGGGGATTTTACGTATCTCCCTCGCCCCTGCTCCCATTATGCCGGAGCTTTCCATACAGGCACAGAAACTGGCTACTGCCATCGCTGAAAAACTGAATCTTGTTGGCATTATGGGCGTAGAACTGTTTCATGATGAAAATGGACAGCTCCTCATCAATGAAATTGCTCCCAGACCGCATAATTCCGGTCACTGGACGATGGATGGCTGTGCTGTCGACCAGTTTGAGATGCATATAAGAGCCGTAACCGGTCTGCCCCTGCCTTCAACAAGAAGACATTCAGACGTTATCATGCATAACCTGATTGGCCCCGAAGATATGGCTCTTATCCCGGAGATTTTGTCAGAAGACGAAGCCTGCCTTCATCTTTATGGCAAGAAAGATGCCAAAGCAGGGCGCAAAATGGGACATGTTAACAGAATCTTCCCACGGGGCGGCCTTCCGGGACAACTCGTGCTCTCTCAGTTAATCCCCACTCTTTCCTGAAAAAAGCCCTTATAATAATCCAAGCGCCTTGAAGCTGGAATATGTGGAGCGGGCAATAATATAATGATCGAGCACTCTGACTTTAATCAGTGAGAGTGCTCGTTGCACATGCTGGGTCATAATAACATCTGCTTCAGAAGGGGTTGCCGCCCCACTTGGATGATTATGAGCCAGAATAACCGCACTGGCCCGCAATTCCCGGCAACGACGTGTTATTTCTCTCGGATAGACAGGAGTCTGGTTGACGGTCCCCTTCCCCTGGACTTCGTCGAGAATAAGGGCGTTACTTTGATCCAGAAACAGAACACGGAACTGCTCAACGCGCTCCCGTGCCATACAGGTCATGAGATAATTAATCAGCAGTTTCTCATTATGAGTCAGATCACCGGTTGGCAAACTGGCCTGATTGAACCTCCGTGCCGCTTCTCTTAAAAGCTGTAAATAAATAAAGAAATTCTGATCCTTTATTTTAAGCGTTACCCATTCCTGATGAGACATACTCAGAAGCTGAGCCAGATTATCAAATCTTTCAAGCAAAAGGACTTTCAGGCGCTCCCGCTCTGCCTTACCCTGGCAGAACAGGGTAATCATTCCCGAAAAAACGAGCTCTTTATCGTCCAGGTCAAAATTACCCTCCTGAATGACTTTCAGCATAGTCTCAAGAGAAAAATCTCCCTTAATCATGCTCACTTAAAAGCCCTTCCTGGTAAAGCGTCATTTTCCAGTTCTCACCTACCAGAAGGACGTCATGCACCTCAATGGATAATGGGCGTAAATCATGCTTCAGGCCCAGTACCTGCTGAGCAATAACCGTAGCCGGTCTTTTAGGTGCGATATAGATCAAGATAAGAGCCGTCGCATTGACATCCAGAGCGTGTTCGGCAATTGGGCGGTGAAACGATATGATATCACTTTCATCGGTCAGAAAATGATCCATAAGAAGTTCATTACGGTTATTAAGATAAATAACTCTGATACCCGCCCTTGTACTTTTCTGGCTATAACGTTCAGCATAGGTCATTAAACGCTCCCAGTCTGCAAAACAGAACTGATTTTGCTTATCGTTACTTGCCAGTGACACAGCCCCAAAACGGATAAACTGTAACATTAAAACAGTTTTCAGGTTCAGATTATAATTTTCCAGATCCTCAAAATCAGCCTGGCACAAAGAAAGAAGAGAGTGGAACTGTTTTAGAAGGGATTTTGCCAACGGCTTGGTATCTCTTCTTGGAATCGAATTAAAGAGCAGCATTTCAAGAAGCTCATAATCAGCAAGAGAGGTCGGCCCGTGTTCCAGTATTTTCTGGCGCATTCTCCGTCTATGCCCTGTTGTTTCCGTTTTTAACGCAGGTGATGAAGGATAACTATTGGCCATTAAGGGTGCTCCGCAGTATATTCGGCGCGTGACTGATCAGAACATACATACCCCCTCCGCCCTTTTATCGCCAGATTACCTGTCTCGGCTTAATATGGCACAAAAGCAGGCCGTCGAAACGACAGAAGGCCCACTGCTTATTCTTGCCGGTGCCGGCACGGGTAAAACACGTGTGCTGACAACACGTTTTGCCCATATTCTTCTACAGAATCTGGCGTGGCCGGAGCAGATTCTGGCTGTGACCTTTACCAATAAAGCCGCCAGGGAAATGAAAGAACGGATCAGCGCCATTCTGGGCAATCCCGTCGAGGGGTTATGGCTGGGAACGTTCCACTCCCTTTGTGCCAGGATGTTAAGACGCCACGCCACGTTAGCTGGGTTAGAGCCTAATTTTACGATTATTGATACTGATGACCAGCTTCGTCTTCTCAAACAGATCATGACCGGTCATGGGTGTGACCTCAAACGCACGCCGCCTGCCCAGCTTTTAAACCAGATCCAGGACTGGAAGGATAAAGCCCTTCTGCCACAGGATATCACAGCGGCACATGAAACAGGCATAGGAGATAAAAATGCTGTCTCCCTTTATGACGCTTACCAAAAACGCCTCATAGCCTTAAATGCCTGTGATTTTGGCGATCTTATGTTGCATATGGTGACAATTTTCCGTCGCCAGCCCGATGTTCTGAAACAATATCACAAACGCTTCCGCTATATTCTGGTCGATGAATATCAGGATACCAACACAATCCAGTATTTATGGTTGCGCTTACTTGCCAAACGTGAGGGTGAAGAGACTGCCAATATTGCCTGTGTCGGCGATGATGACCAATCCATTTACTCGTGGCGTGGTGCGGATATTGGCAATATTCTGCGTTTTGAAAAAGATTTCCCCGGCGCCACAATTATCAGACTGGAGCAGAATTACCGCTCAACCCCGCGTATTCTGGCAGCGGCTGCCGGTATTATCAGGCATAATGAAGAGCGGTTAGGCAAGACATTACAGGCAGCTGGGGCCGATGAGCCTGGCGATTATATTGACGTTTTGAGCCTTCCTGATTCTGATGAAGAAGCCCGCACAATCGCGCAGAAAGTACAGGCTCTCCACAAAGAGGATCATTCTTTTGCTGAAATGGCCGTACTGGTAAGAGCCGGTTTCCAAACCCGCCCGATTGAGGAAGCCCTGTTACGGTCCAATATCCCCTACCAGGTTATTGGCGGTCTGCGTTTTTATGAACGTTCCGAAATACGGGATGCCCTTGCCTATTTGCGGGCCCTCCAACAGCCCCAGGATGATCTGGCCTTTGAGCGCATCGTTAATCTGCCCAAAAGAGGGTTTGGCACGGTTGCCCTTAACAAACTACGTGTAGAAGCATCCCAACAATCAAGCAGCTTGCAGATAACTCTTAAAAATCTGATCCATGATAAAAAATTAAAAGGCAAATCGGCCGAAAGCCTTGCTGACTTGCTGGAAACATTTGACCGCGCCCGGGAAACATTGAGTAAAGAAGGGCATGTCGTCGCGACTGAACAATTGCTTGAACGCTCAGGCTACCTGCAAATGTGGCGGGAAGATAAATCAGTCGAAGCACCAGGACGGCTCGATAACCTACATGAGCTGATTCGAGCCCTTGCTGATTTCCCGACGCTTGAAGCCTTTCTGGAACATATTGCCCTGGTTATGGATTCTGATGCTGTGGATCAGAATAAAGAGCGTGTAAGTCTCATGACCCTCCACGCGGCAAAAGGGCTCGAATTTGATATCGTCTTCCTGCCTGGATGGGAAGAAGGGCTTTTCCCGTCCCAGCGCTCTCTTGATGAAGGTGGGAACTCCGCTTTGGAAGAAGAAAGGCGCCTTGCGTATGTCGGGCTGACAAGAGCGCGGAAAAAAGCCATTATTGCCCATGCTGCCAGCCGCCGCATTTATGCCAACTGGCAGGATTCCATTCCCAGCCGTTTTATTGATGAGCTTCCCGATGAGCTGATCAAACGTACAGCCCCTCCCAAACGTTCTTCTTCTTTCGGGCAGTCATCCTGGCAGCGCAACCATTTCGGACAGGCTCAGCCTCATTCTTTTGCAAAATCAGCTTTTCCAGCTTCCTCTATAGCCATTCCCGTTGGAAGCAAGGTAAAACACCCTCGCTTTGGCGAAGGAATTGTCATTGAGGCGGATGGGGGCAGTTTATTGATTAATTTTGAAACACAAGGCACCAAGCGCCTTCTTGCTGATTTTGTGGAGATTCTTAAGTGAAGCCTGTCCGTTCCATTGCACCACGTCATATAGGCTCCCGCCACGCCACGGCGCTGGAAACTGTTTCTGTAACCGTTGAAGAAAAATTTACACCCCTTTTTGAACAAGCCTTGCTGACCGCCTGTGAGACAGTCGGCATTTTTGAAGAAGATGACGAACAGATTTTCTGGCGTCTGGAAGGCGTTAAAGAACGCGGCCAGAAAGATGAAGAGCTTGAATCCGCTCTTGAACTGGCACGCGCTCTGACAGGCGCTGAAGCTGTTCTGACTCGTTCTGAAACGGAAGCGGAAGGCTGGCTTGCCCGCACGCAGGAAGCTTTTCCCCCGCAGGAAATCGGGCGTTCTTTCTGCATCAGAGGGACACATTTGCAGGATAAACCACCTTCAAACCGTCTGACCATCACACTTGATGCAGGGATTGCCTTTGGCTCAGGAGAACATGGCTCTACCAGAGGATGTATTCGCGCCCTTGAAAAAATTGCCTATCGCAAACCGCAGAAAATCCTGGATATGGGCTGCGGCTCGGGAATTCTGGCCATGGCGGCTGCCAAGCTTCTGAAACGGCCTGTACTGGCTGTTGATATTGAGCCATGGTCCGTTCGGGTGGCGGCTTCCAATGCGAAACTCAATCATATTGGCCCCTTGCTGGATTGCCGCTTTGGTAATGGCTGGCATACAGAGGCCGTGCGTAAAAAAGCGCCTTACGATCTGGTCTTTGCCAATATTCTCGCCCGTCCTCTCTGCCGTATGGCCCGTTCTCTTGCCCTAGCCGTCGCACCGGGGGGAACCATCATCCTTGCCGGCCTGCTTCAGACGCAGGCACGCATGGTGTACCAGGCGCATCAGCGTCAGGGCCTGGTTCTTGAAGAAATCCTGACGGAAGGACCATGGGCAACGCTCATCATCAGAAAACCCTATAACTTATAGGACGTGTTATGACTGACCCTACTTCATCGCCTCTCTTTGACCGTGTAAATAAAACACGGGACTTCTTCAGAAAACAGGGTGTATCGGGCTTCCTGATTACACGAGGTGATGAATATCTCGGTGAATATGTCGCCCCTTATGCTGAGCGTCTGGCATGGCTGACAGGATTTACCGGGAGTGCAGGGCTAGCCATTCTTCTTGATGATGAGGGGGCTGTCTTTTCCGATGGACGCTATACCGTCCAGATGGAGCAGCAAGTCCCTCACGATTTATGGGAACGCTGTCACATAAGCCAGTTTCCTCCCCGGGAGTGGCTTAGTCAGGCGGCTATACGGAAAGGCCATAAACTAAAAATTGGCTTTGATCCGAAACTTGTCAGTCAAAGCCAATATGATTCCTGGCAGAGCGACCATGTTGAGTTCGTTCCTCTGGCGGATAATCCGATCGATCTGGCATGGGAAGATCAGCCTTCTCCCCCTGCCGAACCTGTTCAATCGCATGGGTTGAGCTATGCTGGAGAAGGAAGTCTTTCCAAAAGGCAAAAAATCGCCACCCAGCTTCAGGCAGCCGGTCAACAGGCTATGATTATTGCTGATGGCACCTCTTTGGCGTGGTTGCTCAATATACGCAGTCATGACGTTCCCATGACGCCAATAGCGCATGCTTACGGCATTTTATACGATAATGCGGCTGTCGATTTTTTTATAAAGAGTGACAGACTTCAAACGCCTCTGGATGATCTGGTCACCATCGTTGCACCTGAAGATTTGCAGAAAAAGCTCTCTGAGCTCAAGGGGCGCACTGTCAGGCTTGACCCAGCGACGACCCCTTTATGGTTTACATTGAAGCTCAAAGACGCTGAGGCAAAACTTACGTTTGCGCAGGATTTATGCACGCTTCCCAAGGCCATCAAAAATAATATCGAGCAGCAGGGGGCCAGAAAGGCTCACTTGCAGGATGCTCTCGCCATGGCTCATTTCCTGCATTGGGTTGAAACTGAGGCCGTTGGGAAAAGTGAGACGGAACTGGCCGCCAGACTTGGCGAGTTTCGGGCACTTTCCCCCGATTACCTGGAAGATAGTTTTGAAACAATTTCCGCAATCGGTCCAAATGGCGCTTATCCCCATTACCGGGCCATAAAAGGCCAGGATAGTCTTGTCACGCCTAATCAGGTTTATCTGGTCGATAGTGGCGGCCAATATCCTTATGGCACGACGGACCTCACCCGCACTCTATGGATTGGTCCTGACGCCCCGCCACCCTCTTTATGCGCTGCCTATACAAATGTCCTGAAAGGCCATATTGCCGTCGCAATGGCGCGTTTCCCCCGTAATATGCCCGGCTATAGACTGGATAGTCTGGCCCGTCAGTTCCTGTGGCAAAGCGGACTGGATTACGACCATGGAACAGGGCACGGAATTGGCTCTTATCTTTCAGTCCATGAGGGACCGCAATCCATTTCACCCGCTCCTCGCCCGACAGGGCTGAATATTGGGATGATCGTTTCAAACGAGCCTGGCTATTACAAGGAAGGGCACTATGGCATCCGCATTGAAAATCTGCTTCTGGTAAAGGAAAGCACCATTAACGGCACTCAGGGCACCTTCCTTGAATTTGAGGTTCTGACCCACACGCCCATTGATAAGCAAATGATTAACAGAGACCTTTTAACACAACAGGAATGTGACTGGCTTAATCACTATCACGCGGAAGTGCAGAGAACGCTGACACCTTACCTTGATAAATCACTTCATCCCTGGTTGATAAGCAGCTGTGCCCCCTTATAATGAGGGCACTTTCACACCCTTTTTAGGCGGCAGGCAGATCTTCTTCCAGCACAGTGATATTGATGGCGTAGGAAATTTCTCCTTCGTCTTCATCACGATAGACCGTACCGATCACCTCACCATCGACAGCAACTTCAACGCTCATCCCTTTACGAGGGGGCTTGACGACTGTCAGCTTGGGTGAACCCAGAAGGCGCTTTAAAGCCTGCTGCAACCGGGTAATTTCAGATGATGACATCTCGGCCATGAGTTTTCCTCTTCTATAAACACAATACTTACTCTTTCTAACGCATAGTCACTTTTAACGAAACCCGCCCCTCTGCTTCTCTCCTTTTTACAAAGGTCATTTTGTGATATGGGACAGCCTCTTTTTCAAAGCATTAACAATTTCAGGCCGAGATTTTGAAACGTTCTGATCTTACAAAATTTGCAATCATCTGCTCTCTGCCTCTTCTTCTTGAAGGATGTGGCTATTTTGATGCACGTGAGGCGCATCGTGCTCAATATGAAATGGTCGGAATGACAGGCTATGACCTGCAAGCCTGTGCCGGGGCACCTAAAAGCAGTAAAAAGCTCAATGACACGACCGAACTATGGCAATATGAAATATCGCGCAAAGTGGCCGTTCCACAGGATTCAACCTTAATTCCCGTTGGGGGCGTCATTCAGCTTTATCAGGCCTTTTCAGGAGGGCCCGGATCAAATTGCCAGATGATTGTTCGTCTCGATCATGACCGTGTTTCTGAAATTCATTATGCTGGCGATAATGATGAATATATCGGCACAGATGGCATTTGTTCCATGATCACTCGTGGCTGCGCGCGACAGATTGAATCAACGATGCATGAAGTACACGCCATATGGCCTTTCGGGCCGATCTCCGCTTTCCATCCTGCAAAAACACCCCCGCAAAGTGCGACAGCCACCTACTCTGATCAATCGGGTAAATATGCTCCGTATTTTGACAATGACAAAACCAAACCACTTATCAGGCCTGTACAACCGCCCAAGACCGAAGAGCCCCCTCCAAAATCTCCCTAATTATACAAGCAGATCCTTCATTTGCCTGACTGATTGCTCCAGCCCGGTAAAAAGTGCCTGACAAATAAGAAAGTGGCCGATATTCAACTCGGCCAGACCGGGCAATGTCGTTACAGGACGGACATTATCATAGGTCAATCCATGGCCTGCATGGACTTCGAGGCCTTTTTCCTGCGCCAGAAAAGCTGCTTTTTCCAGCCTCTCAAACTCGCCTATTTTTCCCTTGGCATAAGCCCCCGTATGGAGCTCTATAACAGGCGCTTTCAAACGGCAGGCCGCTTCAATCTGTGCAGGATCGGGGTCAATAAACAGTGAGACACGAATTCCGGCCTTTTTCAGCTGTTCAATTTTAGGACGGAGATCATTTTCAAGCTCATGGACATTCAGCCCTCCCTCAGTCGTCAGCTCTTCCCTCTTTTCAGGGACCAGGCAACAGGCATGAGGTTTGACCTCACTGGCTATTGAAACCATTTCATCAGTCGCAGCCATTTCAAAATTAAGAGGCACATCAAGCATCCTGAGCCGCCTGATATCGTCATCACGGATATGACGGCGATCCTCACGCAAATGCGCCGTTATCCCGTCAGCGCCCCCTCTAATGGCATAATGTGCAGCTTCTACGGGATCAGGATAGGATTCACCACGAGCATTTCTCAATGTAGCGACATGATCAATATTGACACCCAGACGAATCATTTACCCCTCCTGAAATCCTGTCCGTTTCTGACTCATTGCGTTAGCCATCTGCATAGCGGCATATAAACTACCTGGATTCATCTGAGCCGTCTGATTATTTTTTGCCAAATCAAAAGCCGTTCCATGATCTGGAGAGGTTCGGATAATGGGAAGACCAAGAGTCACATTAACCCCTCGCACCATGTCCAGCGTTTTAACAGGGATCAGACCTTGATCATGATAATGACAGATGGCTACATCATAGCTCGGCCTCATGACCGCACTGAATAATGTATCAGGCGGTAAAGGTCCCGTCACGTCGAGGCCCTTCTCACGCAGAATTTTAACCGCTGGTTCTATGATAAGCGTTTCCTCATGCCCCATCAAACCTTTTTCACCTGCATGCGGGTTAATCCCCGCTACGGCAATCCGGGGGGAAGCAATCCCGAAATCCCGCTTCAGACTTTCATGCGTCTTTAAAGCCACGGCTATAATATGGTCTCTATCCAGTGTGTCCAAAGCCTGCCGTAAGGAAATATGCACACTTGTCAGAACCACTTTTAATTCAGGACAGGCCAGCATCATAATCTCCTGGCCTGAGACCCCACAAAGATGGGCAAGATATTCTGTATGGCCGGGATATTGAAACCCGGCTTCAGCCAGAACATGTTTGGCGATCGGATTGGTCACCACGGCCCCGGCATGTCCACTTCTGACACTTTGAACAGCGTAATCAATGGATTCAATAACGGCTTTCGCATTACCTGAATCTGGACGTCCGGCAATAACCGGAACGGGGCATGACACAGGAAGCACTGGCAGACAATCATGAAACATATCTGCCACCTGTTCCGGAGCTGAAATAATCGTGACAGGTATATCGTTTCCCAGCAATCCGGGATCGCCTATCCAGAAAAAGGACAGGCCTGTTTTCCGAAAATGCTGCCAGGCCTGTTTTATCAGAAACGGTCCAATTCCAGCCGGATCTCCCATCGTCACAGCAAGGGGGAGCGAAGAAGAGGCCGCCTCCATTATCGTGACAGCTTGTCCAGAATACGCACCCACGATCTTATGCCTTTATGAAAGGAATCAAGCCCATATTGTTCATTGGGTGAATGAATTCGGTCATCATTTTGTGCAAAACCGATCATCAGACTATCCATGGACAGAACGTCTTTTATGTCACCCGCTACCGGAATGGAGCCACCTGAGCCAATTTCTACCGCTTCATGCCCCCATTCCTCTTCCAACGCCGTCAGGGCCTGAGTGAGAAAACCTTTCTCATCAGAAAAGGCAAAACCCGGGGAAGCACCATGAGATATAAAACTTATTTCAGCGTCACCTGGGAGATTTTCACGCACAAAGAGGCGAAACTTTTCACGAATAATGTCAGGGTTCTGTCCAGGCACTAATCTAAAGGAAATTTTTGCAGAGGCCTGGGCGGGAATAACCGTTTTAAAGCCTTCCCCTTCATACCCCCCAGAAATGCCGTTAATTTCAAAACTGGGGCGCGCCCAGACCTGCTCGATCGCACTATAGCCTTTTTCACCTGCGGCATGGGCCAGACCAACCTCGCCCAACAACGAACGATCATCAGGGAAAAGAGCAGACCATTGCCGGCGTTTACGCTCTGACGGTTCTTCAACGCCCTCATAAAAACCGGGAATTGTTACACGGCCATTCTCATCCCTGATTTTTGCAAGCACATGACATAAAACCTCGATGGGATTACGGGCTGCATTTCCATAAAGGCCGGAATGCAAATCCTGTGAAGCACATTTAATGATGATTTCTTCGGCCAACAGCCCCCGTAAGGACGTTGTAATAGATGGTGTTTTCCGGTCAGCCATCGAGGTATCACAAATCAGGGCAACTTCTGCCTGAAAGCGATCCTTATAAGTCTCAAGGAAAGGCCGTAAATTACCGCCACCACATTCCTCTTCGCCTTCCAGAAGGACCGTCACGTCAACAGGCAGTGACCCAGTAACGTCTTTCCACGCTCTACAGGCTTCGAGGAACGTCATGACCTGCCCTTTATCATCGCTCGCCCCTCTGGCTACGATGACCATGCGCCCGTTATCATCTTTAATAATGGGGTCAAAGGGAGGTGCATGCCATAAATTTTCCGGGTCTACAGGTTGCACATCATAATGACCGTAAAATAAGACATGCTTTCTTGGAATGATCGTGTCATGGTGCACCCCATAAACCATAGGATGACCGGGTTCTGCCCACATAACCGGTTCAATACATGACCTGAACCCTGAAACAGCCAATTCACTTTTGAGCCATTCAGCCGCTTTCAGACAGTCCTTTCTGTATTCAGATTGTGTCGAAATACTTGGAATGCGCAATAAGGATTGCAGACGCTCCAGAGCCGCTTCGATCGTCTGGTCCACATGGCTCAGAACTTCAGAAAGTTTAGTCTTCTCGGTCATAAAGGGCCCCTCTTTTACGTCTCTAATGTAACACCAAGTTTTATATCGGGTTCGCGGTCAATAATTTCCATTTCTTCAGGCTCACCACTTATTTCATCAGGGTCATCACCAAAGAAAATCAAGGGAGCGGGCTGAAAATGATATCTTGAAGAGGATTCTTCCTTCTTTAACCCATCCACGTGAAAAAGGGCATTCTCTAACTGAGACAGAAGCCCTATGACAGCATCTCTGAAACGCTTCTGGTTATAGGTTTTAAGAACCTTCCTGGATCCGGCCTGGCTCATTTTAGTCCAGAGATCCTCATTTTTATAGAGTTCCGCAATCGCTGATGCAAAAGCCAGAGGGTCATTAAAACCGGCATCTTTCGCTTCATGTGCACTGAGTTTCATCCCTTCAAACACAGATGAACTCATAATAGTGGGCAAGCCAGCGCCTATTACATCCATAATTTCCGGCGGGATTGTGGTCATAACCCGTGTAGGGACAATCGCAAGACGGCATTGAGCCATTTTATCTTCCAGCGATTGTAACGTTGCCAGACCTTTTACGGGGGTGAAACGTTCATAAAACCCCAGATCCACATCAGGATTATGGTAACTGCCCACCCATATCGGAATTTCCTTTGAGAGCATATCTCTTAAAACAGGCGCTACTTTCAGGCAGAACCAGTCAAACGCATCATGGGCAGCGTCACCTGATTTATGGATAGGGATAGGAAACAACAATCCTGTGCGTCCTTCCCATTGGGGGATAAAATTCAGTGAGCGGCAACGATTGGGAATGACCAGGACATTAAAACTTTCCAATTGCCTGATATATCTGGCTTCCCACTCATTATCAGTGATGACGGCACGACAAACCCAGCTTTCTGAAAGGTCCTGCCGTAATTCTTTGAAAAAAAGCTCCAGGTCTTCCTGTCTTCCAACAGAACACCTTAAGTAACGCTCAGCCGCTGGCAATCCACTCCCATCAGGGTTGGTAAGATCGAGAATAAAATCCTGTGACGATAAAAGAGATGATTTCGCCATGGGTAATAGTCTGTTTGCAACCACAGAACCATTCAGCCAGATCAGGTCAAACTCACCTTTTCCTTTAACGATAAACTCTTCAAGATAAGTCTCCCCCACGAACCATTTGACAGAAGAACGATAGGATTGCAGTGGCGCCAATCTGTCTTCCACACCTGCGTGAAGAGCCAGTAACGTTACGTCCCATCCCTCTTCATCCAGAAGATCCATCAGATCAAAAGCACGGCGTGAGAAACCATCTTCAGCTTTTAGCGGAAGTCTCTGAAAGACCAGCAAGGCCGTTTTTTTCTTTTTGGGTCTGACCAAAGCAACTAATTTGTCTGAAGGAAGAGGCCTTTCTGCAACGTAAGCAGGAAAATCACGTCTTATCTGATCCGAAACGAGAGATAGATCATCAAAAACACACATTGTTTCCGGGTCAGTCACAACCAGATCAGGGCAATAAAGAAGCTTCTTCCCCCTACTGCTCAAGAGGACCGTAAGGTACAAGAACCCTGTTTTATCATCAAATGGTGCCAGCTCTGACAGCACCGGCTGGAGATCAAATTTCCGGGCAAAGAAAACACCTTTCTGGAACCCGTCCACCTGACGGGCAAAAGAAATAGCCGCGGCAAAAGCCCTTTCTCCCATCCCATAAACCCTGTGAGACCCATCTCGATAAAGATGAATGCCTGTTTCCAGAATGTTCTGATTGACTGAAAGAACCTGACCACCACCACCTGAAATGCTTCTTATACGCAATTGCGATAAAATGACGGGAAGTGCTTTTTGATGAAGGGTAACACCTGCATACATAAGCAGGATATTTTTACTATGGGCCCGTTTTACACCTTCAGAAAATAAAGCCTTTTCTGTTTTCCATTCGGAAGATGCCATAATAAGGATGTTTTGAAACGTTTTTTCCAGTCGTTTCTGTTCGGAAATAGTGCCTCTGGTAACAATAATGATTTCCTGCTCCCTGAACCCCTGTTCGTAAAGGGAAATCAGGGAAGCCGTTACAGACAGATAATCACCCTCGGAAAAGAGGATAACGCTTATGTCCGGTTTGCGGGAAGGCGCAAAAACAAGCGGCTTGCGATAAAGGGCTGGCAGCTGCGCTTCCAGGCGCATTACAGCAAGCTTGCGAGCACTCTCCACAGAGCAGCTTATCCGTTCTTCTGGGAAATTTTCTTCTTTCTGCTTGATATAAAAAGCAAAAGCATCCCTGACATTATGATTAATCAGCCGGTAGGCGTTCTCACCTTTCATGAGCTCTCGATCAAGCTCTATGGAAGGCGCTGGATGACGTCCTTCATAAAGACCGGCTGCCAGAAAATGTTCATATCCGTTGCGATAATGCCCATCATTGATCGCTCTTTCTATGTCGGGATACTGGGCAAGATAATAAGTTTCACTGAAATAAGGGTTCGGGTCAAAGCGAACCGGCTCCTGATTACAGAGATAATGCTCCAGCGGGAGGCCGTAACGACCATTACGGAGGAGTTCCTCAACCTCCGGATAACGGTTCAGATACCATTTCGGATCAAAATACCACGAACTCCGTATCCGCCCCAGCGGCGCACTTTCCAGTGCCAGAAAGCTGCTGAAAGGCCCTTGAGAGTTCTCAATAAACAGCCCCTCACGCATGGCCTGACTGACAAAAAGATCCGGCTGGAAAAAGAGATTTGCCTGTCTGGCTTCTTTATCGCCAACGCTGATATAGTGGTCATATCCATTTACAAAACCGGCCGATAACAGCGCACGATAACTTAAATCAGGATTTTGCCTGAAATAATCTTCTTCACGGAAAAGCCAATGGGGCGCGCATCCTCCGAAACCTATTTCTTCATAATGCTGAAAACCGGTTTCAAAAATGCTTCCTGCCTGAATGACCCGGCCTACCTCCCTATTATAGGAAAGATACCATTCTTCATCAAAAAACCTGTTCGGGGAACGCCCGGTTTTACTGGTTGTATCGCACCAGATTTTTTCAAGCGCGGCATCATCTGCCTGCTTTTCCTCCTCGCTTAAAACTGCCTGATAACGCCTGCGATACCACTGTGCATCAAATATCTTCCACTCTGGCAGAGCTGTCCTTTTTTCCCCTGAAAAAGCAATCTTTTTATCATCTGCCTGATCTGTCACGGATATTCTCTTTTCAAATGAATTTTCGCGCACATTTTGTTAAACAATAATTTCCTGAAATTTATAAATCAGGCAGTCTTTTTTTACAAAAATAAAAATTATCTCCCCTTATGATAGCATCTTGCTTAACCTTGATGGGACACGCTAGGAAGAAACCATGATAAGACTTGTAATTATTGTATGCCTTCTGGCACTACTCACCGTTTTTTCCCTGTCTAATGATTCCCCTTCCGAAATGTGGGTTATTTCAAAGAGCTTTCATATGTCGATCGGGATATTGGCATTTGGGCTTTCCATTTTTTTCCTTCTTATCGGGCTTATCATCGGCTGGACTGGCGAACTTAAACAAAGAGGACGGGCTCGCCGTGCCGAAAATCAGTCTCGCACTTATGAAAAACAAATTGCCGATCTTGAGCAGAAAATAGCCGCTCAACAACCTCCAGAAGCCCCGACACCTGACGCTCCCTCCTCTAATCCTGTTCAAGCTGACCAAGGCCCCGTTGCATGACCACTCGCCGCACAAAGTTGATTGCTGCACTCGATACTGCTGATAAAAATCAGGCTCTCCAATGGGTTTCATCACTCCAGGGAGCTGTGGACGCCTTCAAATTGGGGCTTGAATTCACTTATAGTTGCGGGCTGGACGCTGTTAAAGAAGTTACCCGGAATCAGGCGCTTTTTCTTGACCTGAAACTTCATGACATTCCCAATACAGTCGCTTCCGGGCTCCGGTCTCTTCTCTCGTCTCTTACGCCTAAATTAACAACGATCCATGCTCTTGGTGGGCCGGAAATGATTACCCGCTCCCGTGAAGCTTTAGAACAATCTGCTCCTGAAGGTCATCGTCCAAAGCTTCTGGCTGTAACCGTCCTGACCAGCATGAATGAGCAATCCCTAAAGGCGATTGGTGTCAATGACACACCTTTGGACGAAGTTTTGCGACTGGGAAAAATGGCGATACAGGCCGGAGCAGATGGGCTTGTCTGTTCAGCTCATGAAATTAACGCCTTACGCGACACATTGGGAGAAAAGCCCGTTCTTGTTGTGCCCGGCATCCGTCCGGCAGGTGCTCGCTCTGATGATCAGAAACGCGTTATGACCCCACGTGAAGCCGCCCAGGCCGGTGCGGATTGGATCGTCGTCGGCCGCCCTATTACGACAGCTCCAGATCCCCTTCAGGCCGCCAAGGGCATTATGGCAGAGCTGAAAGGTTGATGATTGAGGTTAAAATCTGCGGCTTGAAACGTCCCGAAGAAATGCAACTCTGCACAACTTTGGGTGTGACATGGGTCGGTTTTGTATTTTACCCACCCTCTCCACGTTTTATCACGGCTCAGCAGGCTTTATCCCTCCATGAATCTACCCCTCCTTCTCAGAAAGGAGGGCCGCAAAGGGTTGGCTTATTCGTCAATCCAACGTTCGACGAGATTGACGAAGTTCTGCGCACTGTCCCTCTGGACGTGTTGCAACTCTATGGGGCGACTGAACAGGTTCTGGCAGTTAAACAACATTTCAAGCGACCTGTCTGGCATGCAAAAGGCATTAAAAACGCTGAAGATCTACCCCTGGCCCCTACCTCTCTGGATGGCTATGTCATAGAAGCCCCTGCCGATTCCTCGGATGCTCAACCTGGAGGGTTGGGAAAAAGCTTTGACTGGACCCTTACGAAAAACTGGCACTCTCCTGCTCCCTGGCTTCTGGCAGGCGGGCTGACACCAGATAACGTCGCAGAGGCTACCAAAACAAGCGGTGCCAGTGCTGTGGACGTTTCTTCCGGCGTGGAAGAAAGCCGCGGGGTCAAATCTTTAAAAAAGATAGAAAAATTTGTGAATAATGCCCGTAATGGGGTTGCACGAAATTAAAACCCTGCTATGTTCCCCAAGCCTTGAACGGAGAGATGGCCGAGCGGCTTAAGGCGCACGCTTGGAAAGCGTGTGTACGTTAATAGCGTACCGAGGGTTCGAATCCCTCTCTCTCCGCCACGGAATCCCAGACATATTGATATACTGCCATTTTTTGAGTGATGTTTTACTCTTTTCACTCGCTCACTTGCCTGAGCAAATGTCTCTGAATCATTGAGTGGCATATGGCTCGACCCCTTCTAAAGGGGAATAACCCTATGATCGTTATTGGGTGATTGTTTGTACACCCTATTCAACAAAATGATGAACGAATACTTTATATGATCACTATATTGGAGAATATTTATTATTACTTAGCTCCATAAATTAAATAACGTTACGGCTCTTCTAACCGTTTTACATAATTTAATAATTCTTCATTTAAGGCATGATGGTCAGCACCAAAATGCGCCTGTCTATGACAATTAGGGCAAATTGCTGCAACATAGTGAGGATGGTCAAGACCACCATCACTTAACTTACGAATATGATGAACTTCGAGATATGGCTGGCCTTTAGGGGTCAAAAAAGGAGCTTCTTTTTTGCATTTTTCACAAGTTCCTGCGGCACGAGCAAGAATATAATCCTTCACGGCTTTGCTTCTTTCCCAAATAGTGATCAAAGCCTTTTGCCCACTCTCCTGTTGAGGCCCAATAGCAGCTCGAAGAGCTCTGTCTTTTAATTCTATTAAAGAAGGCAAAGGCCTAATTGCCGTTGCAAGCTCTTCTGCTTCCGCTCTCAGTCCATTTTGTGGCACTAAGGTAAAAACAATGGCCTTTCGCAACTGACCATTCACATCTAACTGTTGTTCTATTTCCCATCCACTACAGACAAAAAGGCCTTCAAAAATAACAGGCCCACCTTTTTTAGTCTGTCGAAATAGCAAGAGATCTTTGCCGTTTTTTACATGATCACGAATAGCCCGATTGCCAGCAGTCATTTTCATATCACCAATCTGACCTTGGCCTGTATACCGGAAAGTCCCGTTTTGACATAGCTCATCTTGATAACCGGTAGATCTTGCTCCATGAACGGTGAAAATAAAAATTCCCGGCTTATCACTTGGCGTAGAGATTCCGCCCTGCTGTTGACCGCCATATGGCCCATGAATATCCCTCCGGCGATTATAAGCTTTATAAATTTCAAAGGGCCATACGTTACACATATTATGTCCATATTATAAAAAAAGCCCCCATCATCTGGGGGCTTTTTAGACTTTACAACCTTACTTCTTCATCCAATATTTATAGTCAGCCTTGCGTCTATATTGGTGAGCATGGGAGGTGATGGGAGCGAAGCCCAGAATTTCCAGAAGGTCTCTTGCGACACCGATATGCCATTCCTGAATCTCAGTAAATCTCAGATTAGGGAAGAGCAACCCGACTACGGCATGAGCAAATACGGCACCATCACCAACGGCTTCAAGAGCATTCATGATTTTGCCAAATTGTGAATTCGGTACTGCATATGCCGGATCGTAAGCTTTTGCGATTGCTTCACGATTATATTTTAATGTAGCCATTCTGTATAATCACTCCGTAATTAACAAATACGCGCGCGATTATAATCATTTTATAAAAAAAATATAGTGAACAAATCGATATTTATTTTTTCCAAAACAATGATTCTTCATATTCTAGCATAATTAACTTCCCTTTATCAGAATACATGATAGCCTGATAGAATTGTTCAGAATTATGAGGATAAACTCCATGGCTGACAAAATTACAGATCCATTTTATCAGGAAATAAAAGAAGCTCTCGACAAAGTTCGCAAGAATAATGACGACAAAGTTTCCCGCTGGTTTCACGAAAATGCCGCGGTAATCCGTGAGAAAATCGACGGAAAACTTTCTGAAATTCTTCAGGCTGAATCCCTATCCCAAAAGGCAGAAGCCGCTTTTAATGCTGGTAAGGTTGAAAAGCCCAGGAAGCTCGAAGAATTGCTCACTCAGAAAGAACGTGAAAGCAAACATAAACATCCTGATTTCAACAGCCCTGATATTATTTTCGCCATTTTGGGCACTGAAGCTCAATCACCTCTTTTCATGGCCTGGGATACACTGAAACACGAAGTGGCTGTTCAGTCCAAACATGTACTCCATCACGATTAAGCTTTAGATCCGTTCGCTCTATAAAAAGCCCCTTTCGAACCGGAAGGGGCTTTTTCCTTTCTGGACATTCTCAGCTGAATAAAAGATAACCCTCCCAGCCCTGAACCACTCCCTACAGGTTTATAATGACTGGCACTTATCATGATGAATCTGCATCCAGAACTCAAATTAAAGGTGCCTCTCTGGTACTTTGCTCCCTGATTATCCAGAATATTGGTGCCAGCTGTGCAAAACATCTCTTTGTGACAGTTGGGGCCTCTGGCGTGGCAGCATTGCGGATAGGGCTGGCAGCAATCATTCTTTTACTCATCAGACAACCGTGGAAACGGGGACTGCCACTCATATGCTGGCGCCCTCTTATCCTCTATGGTGCTGGATTAGGCTTTATGAACCTTCTGTTTTATCAGGCTTTTTCCCGTATCCCTATTGGACTTGCCATTGCTGTTGAAGTCGCAGGACCTGTTCTTATTTCTCTCTTTGGTTCTCGCACCATAAGAGATTTTTTATGGATTGGTCTCATTATAACAGGTTTGCTTTTTCTTCTTCCTCTCCATACAAAAAATGAGATTGACCCTATTGGCCTTCTTTTTGCTGCAGGTGCTGGTTTATGCTGGGTCCTTTACGTTCTTTTTGGCAAGTCAGTTTCAGCACGTCTGGGCATGGACGCGCCTGCATGGGGCATGAGCGTTGCCTCTTTATTAATCGTCCCTATAGGTATCACTTCCGCTGGAACGGCCATTTTTCATCCCTCAATTCTATTTCAGGGGCTGATCGTGGCCGTACTTTCGAGTGCGTTGCCATATTCTATTGAAATCAAGGCACTGAATCTCCTTCCAGCCTCCCTATTCAGCACGTTTTTAAGCACCTCCCCGGCCATAGGCTCCTTGGCTGGTTTCTTCATCCTCGGAGAACATCTGACAACAGAACAGCTGATGGCTATATCCTGTATAACGTTTGCAGCCGTAGGAAGTAGTTTGACATCACGAACAACTAAAAACAAAAGTTAAAAATATTTTTGTTTATAAAAATAAATTAACGACAATATAAAATATATTATTTTTATATTTTTGAATTTTATATGTAGTAATACTATTTATTTTCTACTTTAAAGACGTATTATTACCTTTAAAAAATATATCTTTACAAAATTAATTTTTTATAATATATAACATTACCACTCAAGCTTCTGTCATGATTTATTTTATGCCTTTTCGGTATATTTTTTTACTCTTCATGATTGTGATGAGCTTTTTGATTGAAAAAGGGTTCGAGCACTCTCGTAGGACCCTGCTAACGACGCATTTTGCACTTTCATTCCACAATGAGGTGGAACGTCCCAAGTCCGCAATGCGCTTGAATATGCTGGAGAGACGGTTAATGTCCGCTGTGGCGACTGAGAAAAAAACAGCCCTGATTGAGCGTCTGGGTATCCCTGCCCCTCTTCTGTGGGCATTTATTGGCCTGCTGTTATTCATGATCGGTGATGGGGTCGAGGCTGGTTATCTTGACACCTATATGCTCCATAATGGCCATTCACAGAACTTTGTGAATCAGCTTTTTACATTTTATGGCGTCACAGTCATGATTTCCGCCTGGTTTTCAGGCCCCTTGTCAGATCTTTGGGGACCTAAGAAAGTCATGTGGCTTGGCCTCATCTTATGGGCTCTTATCGAAACCTGTTTTCTGGTTTTTGGTCTCGGTCCCAATAATGGCCCGCTCATTATGCTGTTTTATACCCTCAGAGGCTTTGCTTATCCCCTGTTTGCTTATGGTTTTCTGGTCTGGATTGCCGCAGCGACACCGACACGCCTGCTAGGTTCGGCAGCAGGCTGGTTCTGGTTCTCCTTTTCAGCAGGATTGCCGACTTTAGGCTCGCAATTTGCCCGTTATGCCATCCCGGAAATCGGGGAGTTGAATACGTTCTGGTCATCTCTGGCACTCGTTATCATCGGGGGATTGATCGCCCTGCTATTTACAAACGAGCCAACAGGTAAGAAACGTCTCCTTCCTGCCCATGTCTCCACTAAAGACGTATTTTTTGGCTCATTTTCCATCATGTGGCGTGAACCAAAAACCTTTATTGCCGGCATTGTCAGAACAATAGATACGTCATCTGAATATGCCTTTCTGGCCATCATGCCTGCTTTTTTTGTGGATCATCTTGGCTTTTCTCTCGGTGACTGGTTGAACCTTCTATCGATCATCTTCTTGAGCAATATCATCTTTAACCTGGCTTCTGGCATGGTCGCCAATCGCTTCGGCTATCGTCATATTGTTGCAGTCTTTGGAGGGATTGGAGGCTTTGTTACAATTCCACTCTTCTATTATGTGCCTCTATGGTTCCCGGGTAATTTCTGGGCCGCCGCCTGTGTTGGTGTCTTTTATGGGGCTGCCATTGCCGCCTTCGTCCCATTATCAGGATTAATGCCGCAAATTTGTCCCAAAGAGAAAGCCGCTGCCCTGTCAGTACTTGGGCTGGGTGCCGGTGCCTCCACCTGGTTCGGCCCTGCGGTCGTCAGTCTTTGTGGGTTACTCTTTGGTTCAAGCCTGACCTACGTTGTCTGGGCCTTTGCGATCCTTTATCTGATCTCAGCCGGGCTAACCATGACACTGACCATCTCACCGGAAGCACGCCGCTTCATGCAGGCTGCTGCGGCAAAGAAGAAAAAATCAGCCCTTCATCAAACAGCCTGAGAGAAAAAAACCTCACAGCATAATAAAAGCCACGCTTTTCATTCAAGCGTGGCTTTTTTATCGGGCAGAGAAACAATGTCTAAGTCTGTAGACCATCCAGCTTCAACACAGCTTTCGCGATCGAAACGGTCGTTGCCAGGGTGGTAATCGTTCCCGTTCGCAAAGCCGCTAAAATGGAAACGAGTTTGGAGCTCTCGCTCGCAATTGCAGCAACATTGGGGATACGATGCAGATCTTCCAATGCGAGCCCAATGACCCGCCCTTGAGTCGGCACATTCGCCGGTTTCCCTTCAATGGTGATAAAATCATATCCCATCATATCGCCGACCGTTCCCGCCAATTTGGATTCAGCAATTTCCTGGGGGGTAAACCACCCCATTCTTACCATATTGCTATCTTCATTAACGTCTCCAATGCCAATCAGGGCCACATCAGCACGCCTGGCATGATGAAGCGTACTCTGCACGACGTCATTTTCCATCAAAGCCCGGCGGAGTGCGGCGTCCGCAACCAGAGCCGGAGCATATAAGGTCTCACTGATACCGCCAAAACGAGCGGCAAGCTTTCGGCATATATGGTCGGAACTGATATAATCACCCGCACGCGGTGACCCGCCAATGGCTGAAACAAATGTGATGGAGCGGCCTCCTCCATTACTGATCTGATCAGCGATCGCGGCAATATTACGCCCCATTCCGACAGCAACGACCATCTTATCGCGCAAAACACTTCCCAGATAATCTGCCATCAAAGCAGCAACACCCTGGCGTTGCGCCTCAGGGTTCCGGTGTTCCACCGCCGCCAGAAGTCGCGAAAGACCAAAACGTTTCTGAAAAGCCTGCTCCAGTTCATTCACAGATTCAGGACGCGTCAGGACACGTATCTCGACGATTCCTTCTTCACGGGCACGCTTGAGCAATTTACTGATGGAAGGACGCGAAAGACCAAAACGTTTTGACAGCTCTTCCTGAGTCGTTTGCTCCAGATAATAAAGAGCTGCCAATTCCGTCAGCTGATCCGGCTGGAGGTCAATGCGGTTACGCCGCTTATCCTCCCCTGCAGCGTTTTCATCTTCACAAAGAGATGAATGGAGGCAGCTATCTCCCTCAAAATTCACCTTGCTCACTCAAAGGCTGCTTGTTCATAATATTTTATACGTTCAACTTTCTGCGTGGAGTTCCCACCACTGAACTCTGACTCGAGATAGGCTTTCACGATAAACTTGGCCAGTTCAGGACCGATGACACGCGCCCCCAGCGTAATGATCTGGGCATTGTTACTTTTCATCGCCCTTTCTGCTGAAAATGTGTCATGAGTCTGGGCCGCTCTGATACCAGGAACCTTATTGGCACTGATGGCCATCCCAATTCCTGTCCCACAAAGCAGAATCCCACGGTCATGTTTCCCGTCTCTGATCGCCCTCGCCACGGTCACGGCAATGTCAGGATATAAAACAGGTTCGTTCTCATAAGTTCCGTAATCAGTCACTTCATGACCGGCTTTTTCGACTTCCTGCTTGATAATCTCTTTTAACGCAGTGGCTGCTTCATCACATCCAATAGCTATTTTCATTTTTTAATCCTTTATCACTCCAGAATGCTTCACAAAGAGTCACGGTAAGAAGGCTACATTTCCAAACCGCCGGATTCTTCCCTCATCATTCTGATCATTATTGCGAACAAAAGCAAATTCAGTAGAACACTAGAAAACATATATAAGGCAAAATAATAAATCTTTTTTCATAAAACACGCGTTCGTGAAGTGAATGTCGTTGATTTCTATGCTTAAAATCCAAGAGAAGATTTTTTTCTTCGAAAAATTGTTAACACGTAATGCCAAAATTTCCGGAGAAATTCTGTCCTGTCGTGATTGATCAGAATGCAAGCGGATAGACGGTAATTCGATAAAAATAAAAAGGTTTCATGATATGACCGATGATTCGAAACGTGCCATTCACAAACTGGACCGCATTTATAATAATCCGGATTACATCGTTGAAGATGGGTTACGTGGCTATCTTCTGGCTCATCCCAATATTCTGGCACCCACGAAGAATCCACGCGTTATAAAACGCAAAGAAGGCAGCATCGTCAGGAAAGTCGGCGTTATTACAGGTGGGGGCTCCGGTCATGAACCGGCATTTCTGGGCTATGTTGGCTCTGGAATGCTCGATTCAGTGGCCATTGGCGAAATCTTTTCTTCCCCGACAGCCGCAAGCTTTCTGGACGCTATGCGGACAGCCGATATGGGAGCAGGTGTTGCCTGTCTGTTCGGTAATTACGCCGGCGATATCATGAATGTGCGCCTGGCCGTCAGCGATGCTGAAAAAGAGGGCATTACGGTAGGAACGGTTGTCGCCAATGATGACGTCGCCTCCGCCCCCAAAGATGATGCCGCCCGCAGGCGCGGCGTCGCCGGTGAAATCCTGATGTGGAAAGCTGGCGGTGCACGCGCTGAAGAAGGTGGTTCACTCGAAGAGGTTCTGGCAGCCGCCCAGAAAGCGATTGATAACACACGTTCCATCGGTGTGGGGCTCTCTCCCTGCACGATTGTCGCAAACGGACACGCCAATTTTGCTATTGAGCCCGGAACCATGGAAGTCGGGATCGGCCATCACGGTGAGCCTGGCGTTGAAGTCCGCCCTCTGGAAAGTTCACGTAACATTGCACGCATGATGGCAGATTATGTCCTGAATGATCTGCCTTTCCAAAAAGGCGATAATGTAGCGGTTCTTCTTTCCGGATTGGGTGCCACACCTGTTATCGAACTCTACGTCCTTTTTGCTGATCTTTCTGAGATTTTTGCAGAACGGGGAATCACCATCCAGCATAGTTTCGTCGGTAATTATTTCACCTCTCTGGAGATGAAGGGGGCGACCCTTACCGTTATGAAACTGGATGACGAGCTTGATCGACTGATGTCGCACCCGACTCATACAGTGGGCCTTACTCGTGTCGGGTCATTCTATCCAAGCTCGCATAAAACAGCCCCGGCCATTGCCAAGGTTCTCCATAGCGGAGGAGCCGATAAGAAATTCGTTACATCTTATAAGGCAACCAGCGGCATCGCGGTCAAAGACACGACACATATTATTCCCGCTCTGGTGAAGGCCATTATAGAAGCCCGTGACTGGCTCAGTGAAATCGATGGGAAAATCGGTGATGGCGATCACGGTATCAATATGGCTAAAGGGTTTGAGCGGTGTGGGCAGGCCCTGGGAGAAAATCCGCCTCCTCTGAAAGAAGCGCTTGAAGCCCTTTCTGATGCTCTTCTTGCAGGCATTGGCGGCTCAATGGGCCCCCTCTATGGGCGCTTCTTCTCCGGAATGGCCTCCGCATTAGGTGAGAATAGCTATATTGATGCCAAACTATTTGGCCTGATGCTTGATGGTGCAGAAGCAGGAATACGCTCATTGGGAACGGCCGATGTCGGCGATAAAACCCTCATGGATACGCTGGTCCCTTCCGTCAAAGCGGCTCACGCTGCTGAGAAAGAAGGTCTGGATGCCACTTTGAGTGCCGTCATTGAAGCGGCAGAAAAAGGGCGTGATTCCACGATTAATCTGGTCGCCCGGATTGGCCGTGCCAGCCGCCTTGGTGAACGTTCCAGAGGCGTAATGGATGCCGGTGCCACTTCCTGCTGCCTCATCCTTCAAACAATGGCTCGTACTTTAATGACACTGGAGAAACACTCCACATAATGCATTAGCAGGCTGTTCCCGGAATTCAGAGCATGTTCGGGAACAGTTCAAAAATTGGGTGATCATATGACCAAAACAGCGCACGTCAATTCAGCTCAGCTGGATACAGAAATCCCCTCTTCTGGAACGCCCCAAAACGCCTGGGGACAGTTTCTTGCGAAAATTGGCATTCCCCCAACGCTGTTCTGGGGATTTATCGGCCTTCTGGTCTTTATGTCCGGTGATGGCGCTGAAAGTGGATTTTTATCCTCTTATCTCGTCGATCATGGGCAGTCAGAACATAATGTTGCTCTCCTTTTTACAATTTATGGCGTCAGTGCCGCTGTTTCCTCCTGGTTATCAGGAGCCCTGTCTGACCTCTGGGGGCCCCGACGTGTCATGGCGACAGGGCTTATCATCTGGGTCAGTTTGCAGATCGGTTTTCTGGGGATGGCGATCCCTTCACATTCTTTCCCTTTAATGGCGCTCTTTTACGGCATAAGAGGATTTGGCTATCCGCTGTTCGCCTTCGGTTTTCTGGTATGGGTTGTAACGACAGTTACCCCCACAAAACTCGGCTCAGCCGTTGGATGGTTCTGGTTCTGTTTTGCGACAGGTCTGCCAACACTTGGCGCTGTTTTTGCACGCTACATGATTCCTGCAATCGGCCATATGGAAACATTATGGGCCGCACTGGGCCTTGTGATCTTTGGTGGTTTGCTCGGGCTTTTCGGTATTAAGGACAAACATGGCTCCATGCATAGTTCCAGAAGTGACAAAGATGTCTTCGGGACCTTATTTTCATCACTTTCCATCGCCTGGAAACGCCCAAAAGTCGGAATTGGCAGTATTGTAAGGGCCATTGATACCTCTGCAGAATTCGGGTTTCTGGTTTGTCTGCCGATTTATTTCAAGGACACCCTCCATTTCTCCATGGAACAATGGCTCCTGGTCCTTCAGGTGCTCGCCTTATCCAATGTCATCTGGAACCTGCTTTTCGGGATACTCAGTGACAGAATGAGCTGGCGCGGAACTGTCATGATCTGCGGTGGTTTTGGTTCAACTGTGACAACATTATTACTTTACTGGTCCCCCACCTATTTTGGGCCCGATCATATTGTCCCGACCCTCATTGTCGGAGCTCTCTATGGGATGACGCTGGCCGCTTATGCGCCCCTCTCCGCTTTAATGCCTTATCTGGCCCCTGAAGATAAACCGGCAGCCATGTCGCTTCTGAATCTCGGTGCAGGAGCCAGCGTATGGGTTGGTCCGGCCATTGTGTATCTTGTTCAGCCTTACTTTGGTGTTCTCGGAGTTATGATAACATTCGCCATTATTTATTTCATCAGTGGCGTGTTAACCTACTTCCTGACTCTGGACCCTGAAGTGCAGGCAGAAATTGATTTACTCAAAACGAACAGGACAGCGCGTTTTTCTTCTCGGGAAAATATTGACGAAGAACCTGTGGCTTAACGTTTTATAAATATAGTGAGGATTTTGAAATGACACCTTTTTCCACGCTTATGTCCCTTAAAGGCCGTACAGCCCTTGTAACAGGTGGCGCTTCCGGCATTGGCAACGCCATTGCCCAGAGGCTGGCAGAGCAAGGTGCGCGTCTTTGCCTGGTTGATCTCAGCCCTTCTGTTTCTGAAGCAGCAAAAGCTTTGGGGGCGGAACATATTGGTATTCAGGCCGATGTTACGGATGAAAATGCCGTAAAGCAGGCCTGCAGTGACGCATTGAAAGCTTTCGGGAAAATTGACATCCTCGTCAATAATGCCGGCATTGCGCTGATTGCCCCGGCTGGCGAGCTGACCACCAAAGCATGGGATACGACTCTTTCCATCAATTTGCGTGCACCATTTCTTTTTGCACGTGAACTGGGTCCTCATATGTGCAAAAACGGCTTTGGCCGGATTATCAATATGGCTTCTCAGGCCGCACTTGTGGCGCTGGATGGCCATATTGCCTATACAGCCAGCAAAGCTGGTATCCTGGGCATGACAAAAATTCTGGCTTATGAATGGGGTCCGCATGGCGTCACAACCAATGCTATCTCACCAACGGTTGTAGAGACAGAGCTCGGCAAAAAGGTCTGGGCAGGCCCGGTGGGAGACGCCTTCAGGGCACAGGTCCCGACAGGACGTTTTGCCCAACCTGATGAAATTGCCTGCGCTGCTACCTATCTCGCGAGCGACGCTGCTGCCATGGTTAATGGCGAGAACTTTGTTGTCGATGGCGGCTATACAATCCGTTAAGCCTCATAAGAACAAAATGTGATAAAAGCCGTCTCCCTCCCTAGGAAGACGGCTTTTTAAGTGACCGGTCGTAAATTATTTACAGCTTTATCGTTTTGTCAGAGTGCCTGACACTTACAAAACTGATCACACATAAGCTGACAACAATTGCTGAAGCGATCAGACCTTCAATCCAGGTTGCAGGTTCAAAGGGGATCGCGACAAATAATCCTCCCATAATCAGTAATGATAAGGCAGCCAGAACCGTAATGATCGGTTGTGAGACAGTCTTACGGACACGCAGGCAGGAGAGTGAAGACATAAAATAACAGAACAGGATCAGGTTGCCTGATGCCCCCAATAGAATGCTATAGCCCTTTGAAGGCGACCATGACGCCAATAATACGATGATGACTTCAAGGACTGTTGTCAGCAATACCGCCAGCAGGGGAACGCCATGAGCCGTTCTGCGTCCTAATTGGGAGGGAGCACACCGTAATTCCGCCAGCTCCCGCGCGATGCGGGAGACCAGATAATTGGCTGAATTCAGGCAGGACATCACTGCCAATAATGTCATCACCACCACAATTTTTTCAGCAAAGGGAATATTGAGGTAATGCATCACAACCAGAAAGGGAGAATGACCGGGGATGATACTTGTCCATGGACGAACAAGCAGAATAACGAACACAGACCCCATATAAAAAAACAGCACCAGAAATGGCAAACGCGTGACGGCCCTTCTGATATTCTTTTGCGGGTCTTTACTTTCAGCGGATGCGACAAAAGCAATTTCGCACCCTGTAAAAGTCTGCATAATCATGGGAATAACGCCCAGCGCTGCCCAACTCCCTAATGGAAGCAGCCCCCCATGACCCATTAAATTATGATAAGCCTGCTCAAAGGCTCCCTGAGTGAAACACAGCCATATAATCCCTGCCCCCATAAAGAGAAACAGCGTTAAAAGCTTTAAAAGTGACAGAAGGGACTCACTTTTCCCGTATATATAAACCGGAAGCGCATTCAAAAGCAGCGCCAGCACCATCAGGATCGCGGAACCGGATAAGGAAGGAATCCCAAAGAGATCATTAAGGATCATTCCGCCTGCAACTGCCTGCGCTCCGCCCGTTACAACCCAGAGCAGGATATAACACCAGCCTGTTATAAAACCGCTACGCCTCCCCATTGCCCGTGATATATCCGCTATAAAAGACCCTTTGGCACCATATTGGCTGCTCAGTTCCCCCAGAATGATCATGACAAACCAGACCAGCATCCCCGCAGCGAGATAGGAAAACAAAACAGCCGGACCGGCCGCGGCGATCGTTGCCGAGGTCCCGACGAACAATCCTGCGCCGATAATTCCACCAACGGAAATCATGGAAACATGCCAGTTGGCTAATCTGTTCTGTCTATGAGTCTGGGCAGCCTGATTACGCTGTATTTTTTGATGTTCTTCCAAAGACACACTCACAGAGCAGCACTTTCTGATGGTCCAAAAGGTTTATCCCCCATAATTGTGACGCGATTCATAATACGGCGATAGGGACGATAATTATCGACAGCATAATGCTGTGTAATACGATTATCCCAGAAGGCAACGTCCCCTTCTCTCCAGCGCCACCGCACCTGAAATTCCGGACGGGAGACATGTTTGAAAAGAAATGAAAGCAAGGCCTGGCTCTCATCATGCTCAAGACCATTAATTTCAGTCGTAAAACCTTCATTAACAAAAATGGCTTTCTGTCCTGTTTCCGGGTGAACCCGAATGACCGGATGCTCAACAGGTGGGTTATTATTACGTGTTTCAAACCACTTTTTGCGCTCCTCTTCTGTCCTCCCGAAACGAGAAAGCGGAAATGAGCGCGTAAAATCATGCAGAGCTGTTAGATTCTGAAGGAACTCCTTCATCCCGGGAGACAGAGCGTCATAGGCAGCACTTGCACTCGCCCATAAGGTATCCCCTCCCGTTGGCGGGACTTTACGCGCAACCAGAACAGCCCCTAACGGAGGCGTCTGGGAAAAAGTGACATCAGTATGCCAGAGGGCGTTATCTTTGAGATCATTCTGTGCTGTATCAAGGACAATCACCTCAGGAACTTCAGGGTCGGTCGGAAAAACAGGGTGAATATGCAGCTTGCCATAAAATGCTGCAAAATCCTTCTGCTGGGCGGGCGTTATGGCCTGACCGCGCATGAACAGAACCTGATGACGTAAAAGAAGCTGTCTCAGCTCTCCTTTTTCCCCCTCAGATAAGGACTCCCCAAGATTAATCCCATGAATGACAGCCCCAATATGAGGAGAAAGTCTTTCTACATCCCACTTTTTTGAACCATAGCGATATGACGCTAAATCACTATTATAATCTGTATTATCTTTATCAATAGAAAGAGACACTGTCTGATCCCCCCGAAGAACGCTCTGAAATTCTTCTTATTAACCTTGAGAGAAACCTGAAAGTCAACATTTAACCATCCATGATAATGTTATTCACATAAAACGATTTAATTTCGTTAAATGTACACTCAAGCACTCTTTAAAGGCTCAAAGATGCAAAAAGCAATCAGGACTGGCTTAATGTTTCAAACGTGCTCAGATCTGTACGCTCAAACCTCAAAGGAGAGACTGTGATATAATGACGCGCGACATTATAGGTCTCTGATGTCTCGTCAGGATCAGCTTCTGTTTTATTCTCGGAATGGAGTAAACGGACCCAGTAATAATCCTGATTTCGAGGATCTGTTTCAGCCTGCACAGCCGCCCCGTTTAATAACCCTTTTCCCTGTGTCGTCCATTTCAGCCCTTTTACGTCGTCTGGAGCACAATCTGGAAAATTCACGTTAAGACACACACGGCGCGGTATATGACAACCAAGCAGCTTTTTGATAACTGAGGCCGCATGACGCTCTGAAACTTCCCAGCAATGAGAAGCGTAATCAGCAAAATACTGGCTTAGCGCGATAGAGGGTATATCAAGCAGCATACCCGTCATGGCACCCCCGACCGTGCCGGAAAACAGGGTTTCAACACCCAGATTGGCCCCCGCATTAATCCCGGACAGAATGAGGTCCGGTTTATGGCCGCTCATAAATTGCTTTACGCCCATAACAATGCAGTCAGCCGGCGTGCCCGTTACCGCAAACTCATAGAGTGATTTTTGCTTCACTCTCAACGGATTATGCAAACTGATACTATGAGAGACCCCACTCTGATCAGTCGCCGGGGCGACGACCCAGACTTCACGCGCCAGAGATCGGGCTGCTTTTTTCAGAACCTCGAGACCGGGAGCCCCATATCCATCGTCATTCGTAATCAGGATACGCTCAAGAAGATATTCCGCTTGCGCCATGACAGGACTCCCTTTTGAACAAAACCTGGTCTTTATAACCTCTTTTCTTCTATTCTCAAAAAACTCAGCACTATTTATCAATATGTTCCAGAAACGCATCTGTGGAGATGACGTCGCTCAGTCGCGGGAAAAATGTGCCGGTCAAAAAATGATGTGTCTTTTCGTCACCATCCGCGCAGGCATCATCAATAATCGTCATACGGTAATCACGGTCAAAAGCCTGATAGAAGGTCGCCAACACAACATTTGATGTGGCAACGCCCGTTAAACATAAGGTTTCAATATTCCGGGCTCTTAAAATCATATCAAGATCCGTCCCCCCGAATGCCCCGATACGCCTCTTATAAATAACAGGCTCATCAGGCTGAGGGGCGAGCGATGGATGAATCCTGGCCGCCTCATCATCACTGACGCCGAGATTATTATCACGAAGCCATGAGAAAAGTTTATTTCTTTCATTCACTTCGGGATATCCCGGGCGGAAACAAACATTGACATGAATAATCAGCAAGCCCGCCTTACGTGCCGCATTGAGCAATTTCTGTGCCTGCTCAACAACACGGGCCGCCGTTTCCGCCGGTACAAAATTCTGCAGAATAAAATTCTGAAAATCGAGAAATAAAATTGCCGTTTTCTGTTTCTCGTACTGTGTCACAACAAAAATTCTCCTTACAATGAGTGATCTTACCGGCCTTCTGTAGCGCGAAGAGCGATCCAGTTGCAGAGCCCCCCGAAAAGAAGCAACAGACTGGTTGCAAAAAAGACAAAGGTCATCCCCATCTGTCCCCCCACAAAACCGCCTAATAACGGCCCCGAAACCTGCCCTGCATATTGGGCCGAAATAGAATATCCCAGAACAAGCCCGACAAAATGCTGCGGCACATTATGGCGGATCACGGACGTAATACAGGGCATTAACCCGCCGAGAGCCAATCCCATTAAAAAACGCAGAATAATGAGCTGCCACCCGGCCGTTACAAAGGCTTGGGGAATTAATAAAAGCCCTGCCACGATCAGAGCCCCTGTTATGACGGCTCTATTGCCGATCCGGTCTGCCAGCCTCCCAAGCCATGAAGCTGACAGAATACTGCCCAGGGCAGACGCTGACATCACAAACCCGGCAATCATGGTCACGTGAGCTGATATTGCAACAATCTTGCGCACATAGAGGGTAATAATCGGCTCAATGGACATATTGGCAACCATGAGAAACATGCCTGTCGCCAACATTATAAAAACCAGCTTCCTGTTTGGAAGATCAGACCAGTTTCTCTGTGAGACCTTTGCTTTCGACGCCACTTTGGAGGTTTCCCGGATCATTGTAACGGTCATGAGGAATGTGACAAAAATCAACAATCCCGCGACCAGAAATGTTAAACGGATCCCTATCAGAGGTGGGAAAAATCCCCCCACCAGGGGCCCAGCCAGATTTCCTGCCATAATCCCTGATGAGAGCAATCCCAGCGCCCTGGATGATCGTTCCTTTGGGGCCTGAGCAGCCACCATAATGGTAGCCCCAGAGGAATATCCCCCGGCAAACCCGGCTAAAAGACGCAGAACCACCAATTGCCAGACGGTCGTAGCGCAGCCCATAAGAGCCATCGTAACAGCCATTCCCAGACTGGCCCGCACCAGCATGATCTTACGCCCGTATCGATCCCCCAAATGCCCCCATAAAGGCGCAATCAACCCGGCTGTCAGAAATGTTGCTCCATAGACGATCCCTGACCATTGTGCGATATCAGCCTGTCCTTTTGCCCCTAATTGCTGCACATAAAGTGGCAGAAAAGGCAACATGATCGTCATGGCCAGGAACGTCGTAAATGAACCAAAAAGGCAGACTATCAAGTTCCGAAACCAATATGGTTCCGGCTGATCATTATCTGAAGTTTGACTCATGACCTGCACTCTTTTTTCAAAAAATACCCCTTTTGGTATACCTTTATGGTATACCAATGTAAAGATTACCGCCCAGAAAGCAGGATCCTTATGACAAAAGAAACCTCACAATCCGATTATGGCACCTTGAAATTACGCAAACTCATTTTAGATATGGAGCTAAAACCCGGAGAGAAAATTACAGAACGGTCCCTGGAAGAGAGAGTGGCAATTTCCCGCACCTCCATTCGAACGGCCTTGTTCAAGCTCGAAAATGAGGGGCTGGTTTCACGTAAAGAGCGGGGATGGATTGTCTCGCCTATTGATTTAAAGGAAATCAGCCAACTTTGTAATTACCGAATGATCCTGGAAACGGCTTCTATCAGGCAAACGACCTATGCCGTGATCAAACAGAAACTGCCGATTGCTGAAAAAATATTAAAAGCAATCTCAAAGGAAACCTACCACCAGGACGCCTATAAAGCTGGTTGTGAGTTCCATAGCTGGATTGCGAGCCTCTCAGGAAATGATTTTGTTATTCAAAGCGTCGAAAACGCTACGTTACGCCTCCGTAGAGCACGCTTCCTTGCTGGTGAGCAGGATTATGAAGGCTGGGTGGGACAAAGTGCCATTATATCAGCTTTAAAAGACAACAATCTTCCCCACGCCATCACGCTGACAGAAGACCATCTTTCAAGGAAATCTGAAACTTTATTAAAAACCTTGAAAGAGAAGAAACAGGCACTCAGCAAGGAAGGCGCCCTGCTCCTCTCTATCGAGGATTAAAAGTCAGAGACGAAAAATTCTGAGCAATCTGTCTGTCGTTATGCCCCATTTACTCTGCTTAAGTGACAGAATTTGAGGCGTTTTTTAAAAATTTTCACAATTTATGAAGATTTTAGCCACAAGAAACATATTTTTTAATTTTTGCCCTTGTCAGAAGGCGCAACCTTATATAAACAGTGCCTCACCAGATGGCGAGGGCGCATAGCTCAGCGGTAGAGCACTACCTTGACATGGTAGGGGTCACAGGTTCAATCCCTGTTGCGCCCACCATCTGGATTTCTAAGAAAAAACAACGTTTTTCCGAGAATTATGCATTGGATTATCACCCTCTGCGGTTAAATCTAACGCGCCATTAGCACGTATATTGAAATTTACCATCATGCTGCCGGCCTATAGCGCTTCCACCCTCATCAATAACGTGCCTGGCGTAATGCAAAGTGGATGACTGTCCTTAATGTCAGAGGACATATCTATTAAGACAAGCGACCAGCGTGAATAAACCCGGCATAAATACGTTAATTTAGGAAGGTTTCCCGGAAATCTGTCACCAGTATTGTTTCTAAAAAGAAAAATACGTTTTGGGTATCAGACAAATTTTTTATAGCCATTCAGGCATCAAAGACCGCTATTAAGACGGATCTATGATACAAAGATAAAAACACAAAAAATGTTCGAACGCGTTTGAAAGACGTTTCAAATCCGTTCAATTAAAGACGACGATGGGCAATAACGCCCTTAGCTCATTTATTTAAATGGATATGGCCTTCAACCTTACCAATAATTCTGACCGCCGCGTCTGGCCTTGCATCTCCCCAACAGATTTCATCCATTGAAACATCAAAGCTGTTATATTCTTTATTATCACTAATAACTTCATAGGTTCTAGGGGTTTTAATATCTAACCTCTTTACCAGCGTCGTATCATTTACGGCCATAATATAGATCCCAGGCCTGAGATCATTGCTTGGCGTATAATTAACGATCAACACATCCTGCGACTGGATCGTTGGCTGCATGCTATCACCACGCGCCTTCATTAATAAAACATCTTTGGGAATATAACCGAAGATTGAACGTAGAAATCCTTTTGAAATATGGATTTCTTCTGCATCTTCCCAATCGCCAGAAATAATTCCTGTCCCTGCTGAGGCTTCTGTCTGAAAAAACGGGATCGTAATCGCGTCGTCATGATTACGTCGTCTATCCACAGTATGATGCTGCAATAAAGTCGGTAAGTGACGGTCTTCCTTACCCCCTTCTGCCAACCACTCCAGAGAAACGCCACATATTCTGGCCAGAACGACGGCAGTCTCTATCTTCATACTCCTTTGGCCAGACAGAAAAGCGTTCAGCTCGTTTAAGGGAATGCCAGTTTTATCAGAAACCAGTCTTTCTCCTCCGGCTTTACGCACAATTTCTTTAAGTCGCTCAACCCTTTTTTCTGTTTCTGGTGCCTTTTCAGAGAAATAAGCCGTTTCCTTTTCATTACCCCTCACCAACCAGTCAAGCGTCACACCACATGCATCAGCAATTGCCGCCAATGTCCCCGCTTTCATGTCACGACCTTGTACGTAATTACTGAGGCTCCCTTTAGGAATACCAGAGCGTTTCGAAACAACACTATTTCCCCCCGCTGCCTCTATCGCTTTTTTTAAACGCAAGCACCGTTCCGAAACAGACTTTCTGTCCTCTTCAAGTTTCCTATCATGATTTTCTTTATAGAGTTCACTCATTTTAAAAATACTCGCAAAAATTAGCCAAAATTTAAACCAAAACGAAACATTACCAATATTTTATCTTTCCCATTACGAAACATGGTTTCTTTTTGGCTAAGATCGTGCTTTAAAACGAATTGGAACATGCTTTAAAGAAACCAAATTAAAACACGTTCCGATGATTGAAAAACGAAGGGTAACACTCTTCCGACAAAACGGAATTACAACCTATGACGAATACCCGATCCGGTATGGACGGTGAAGACATTAAGTCAGAATTGCGCAAAAAATATGGTCCACTCGTCCATATTTCCAAGCAACTGGGGCTAAATAGAAACGCTGTCAGTTTAACAATCCGAGAATATAACTATTCTGTCCCAACAGAAATTCGCATCGCTAACCTTCTGGGAAAAACGCCTTATGAAGTTTGGGGCTCAAAGCGTTTTCGTAAAGATGGAACGCCTGTAGAGAGAGCTATTAATAAACGAATAATCAAGAAAATTCCAGCACATCTCTGCAAGAAAAATAGCATAATTAGTAGAGATGTCATATGTTAACCCGCGAGTTTGCTAATATTTCTGAAATAGCAAGCCTTCAATTACCAGATTTACCTTCCAAAACACCTCTTCATCTTAAAGCAGAGAAAGAACGCTGGAAGCGCCCTGAATGGAAAGACATCTATTGGAGACCACGCAATGCCATAGGCGGGGGTGTTGAATACTCATATAAACTGTTACCGAAACTTGCGCAGTTAGAATGGGTCCGGCGGTTTCTTGATTGCCGTCATGATGAAACTATTGATCCTGCCAACCATGCTCACTCATGGGCAATTTACCAGGAGGCCGGACAGAACCAGAAGCAGTCTGCCATGCGCGCTTTGCTTATTTTGGACTCTGTAAAGCAATTAACAGAGGCAGGTTGGGCGATTGATGAGGCCATCAAGGCCCTTCAGGAAGAGTATAAAATCTCACGACCGTCTGTCATGCGCTGGAGGCGTCTTGTCAGAAATATACCGCGTGAACACTGGCTCGCTTATTTGGTGCCAAGCAAAACTGGCCCTAAATCCGCGCGCTTTCGTTGCTCTGAAGAAGCATGGGAATTTATCAAGGCTGACTGGTTACGCCCGGAAAAACCTTCTCTTGCAGCCTGTTATCGCCGATTATGTTTAGCTTCCACCTATAATGGCTGGACAATTCCTTCAGAGAAAACATTTTCGCGCTGGCTCGCTGAGTTACCTGTCGCCGTCGTAGCACTAGCACGCGAAGGACGTGACGCGGTTAAAAACCTTGTTCCTGTTCAGGAACGCGACCGTACCCATCTTCATGCTCTCCAAGCGGTCAATGCTGATGGCCATAAATGGGATGTCCGCGTTGAATGGCCTGACGGCACAATCGGGCGCCCCCTTATGGTGGCATGGCAAGACCTTTATTCAAACATGATCCTGAGCTGGCGCGTCGATCGGTCCGAAAATACGGATGCCATTCAGTTGGCACTGGGTGATCTGGTCGAGAAATACGGGATTCCTACCAAGGCTTACCTCGATAATGGACGGGCCTTCGCTTCCAAACGCATGACAGGCGGCACAAAAACACGCTTTCGCTTCAAAGTGCGTGAGGGTGATGCGGCTGGGGTCATGACCATTCTGGGTATAGAGACGGTCTTTGTCACGCCTTATAGTGGTCAATCAAAGCCCATCGAGCGTGCATTTCGTGACCTGGCCAGCGACCTTGCCAAACACCCAGAATTTGCTGGAGCTTATACAGGTAATAACACCGTCAATAAGCCAAGCAATTATGGTGAAAAAGCCATTCCTCTTGAGAAATTCCTCGCTGTTATTTCGGCTGGAATTGAGGAGCATAATAACAGGATCGGTCGACGCACGGGTGTATGCCGGGGTGTGAAATCCTTTCGGCAGGTGTTTGAAGAAAGTTTGAGCCATGTTGCGGTAAGGAAACCGACGCCTGAGCAAAGCCATCTCTGGTTGCGTGCGGCTGAAAATGTCATGGCCTCCAAACGTGATGGGTCCTTTCGCTTGATGGGTAATCGCTATTGGGCGGAGTTTCTCAGGGATCATATGGGTGAGCCGATTGTGGTTCGCTTTGATCCGCAAGCCCTTCATGAACCGATGCATGTTTACAGCAATTCAGGTGAATTTCTGGGAGATGCTCCAGTCATTGAGAAAACAGGCTTTGATAACACCGCAGCGGCTTCTGAGAAAAAACGTGCTGAAAAACAGCTTCTCAAAGCGGCAAAAATGCAGCTGGAAGCAGAGCGTACCTTATCCGTTTCAGAATTGGCGAAATTGCTGCCAACACCTGAGGAAGATAGTGAGACACTTATCAAACAGAAAGTGGTTTCGCCATTCCGGCCCCAACCTGTTGTGACGACAGGACAGAAAGCCCTTCCCTCCCTCGAAGACGATGAAGATCACGTTACCGCAAGCATCCTGAACTTCATGCGTCACAGTGCCTAAGGAATAAGAAAAAATGAATAACGAAACCAATCATGCCTATCGTAACCTTATCGACAAAATCAAGAAAATTCAGAGAGAAAAATCCTTATCACTCACACAGATCAGCCGTGAATCAGGCTGCCCGAAATCAACGATCAGTCAGTTTCTAAACAGCCAATATTGCGGCAATAATGAGAAAATAGCCGAGCTTTTACGACGCTGGATCGAGACCCATATAGCCCGATATCAGGCAAGCAAACAAATGAAAAAAGCCCCTGATTTTCTCATGCTTTCCTCCTCTGCCAGCTGGCTTCAGGTGTTTGAATATGCACAACTTGCAAGTGATATCGGAGTTGTGACTGGAGCACCCGGCACCAGCAAGACCTTAACGGCTGAATATTACTGTAAAACCAATAGCAATGCCTGGTTGATAACGGCAGATAGCTCACTGAGATCACCACGAGCTCTTCTTCAGGAAATTGCCGAAGTGGTGGATTGTCCTGTAAAAACAGGCTCACGACTTATGCGTGAACTTGTCAAACGCCTGAAAGATACAGGCGGTTTGCTGATTATTGACGAAGCTCAGCATCTCACAACTGAAGCACTTGATCAGCTTCGAGCCCTGAATGATCAGGCAGGCATTGGTCTGGCCTGGATCGGCAATGAACCTTTGAGAGGCCGTATTGAAGGCATGGGCCAACAAGCCGCCAATGCACAGATTTTCAGCCGTGTAGGCATGTGGAAATCCCGTTCGCAGCCAAGTCATAAGGATATTGACCAGCTGGTTACCGCCTGGGGCGTTTCTAATCCTGAGATTGAAAAACTTCTGCGCTGGATTGGCTCGCGAGAGGGTGGCCTGAGAGAACTTAACAAAACCTTGAAATTCGCTTTCTATATCGCTGGGACCATAGGACGCGACGAATTGGATATTGCCGATATAGAAGCTGGATGGAACCAGCGCAAACCATCTATGTTGCGTAGAAGCGCTGGCTTGGGAGTGTAATCATGACACATCAAATGACGGAACGCCTCTCCTATATATTAGCCCTTTCTGAAAATGTTGAACTGACACGCTCTGAAATTATTGAGAGCCTGAGCAAAATCAGCCCTGCTTTTGGCACAGTTGGAACATTGAGAGATGCCTTAATCTCCCAGCAGGATGTAAGGGGATTACCTCATCATTCCAGGCTATGGAGCATACTCGTTTTTTACCTTGAAACCTTACCCCGCAAACTGAGCATTTCCGCCCTTTGCGAACAGCTCAGGAAGGAAGCGCGTCCCCCCGTACTTTCAGAGCTCTTTGAGCAGGATGCGAGAGAGACATTCTGGTTGCCACAAAAGATCCGCTTCTGGCGCGCAGCCTATCGGGCACGACAACGAGAAGCTGTTGGCACTATACACTAACGAAATCAATGAAGAAGAGGAGCCCAAGACAGCTCCTCTTCTTCCTGAAACGATCCTTCCAATAAGATCACACATTCTCAAAGACGGTCATATTATAAATAAATTTTGTGTAAATAACCAAAATCTTAAGGATCTTAGACATATAATCAAGTATATTTAATTTGTCTTATGTGTTATTTATTTTACAAAAAATATAATGAATTCAAAAAGTGTAATTTTATTTGTACATGTTATTATTGTTTGCTAAAATATCAGAAGAAACAATCATATTAAAAGGATAATATTGTGGGCACGTTTACTATCCCGGTCCCTGCTGAAGTTGGATGGTTGGCAGAAGCTGTGGGAGAAGAGCTGACTTTTACCTTTATTGAGTCTATGGGCGGGCAGAAAGTCTGGGTTCCTCGTGTGCATATTGAACACTCCAATCTTGCTCAAAGTTGGGGACTGCCCCTGGCACGGTGCCTGGAAGAACGCTATGGCGGTTTAAAATGGGAGGTACCTCTTCTTAAAGCATGGCGTATCAGACGCCTTGCCTTTTTAGGGTTGTCCAATAATGAAATCGTCGCACGCGTAGGCGTAAGCCGGCGTTATTTGCAACGCACACTCTACACGATCAGAAACGATATCCAGCGTCCGCGTACGTCTCCTGATGACCGGCAATTAAACCTATTTTAAACAGGGTTTAAAGACGCTTAATAACGTGAATTTTCTTCACTCTGGGACTATTTTTCATGAAAGAGGGGGGCATTTTGCCCCCTGACTGTTTCAGGGCTGTTTATTTACCGTGGCTTTATGAAAGAAAGCCTCACTCCCGCCCTTACCTTTACCCTTCATTATG
The DNA here is from genome assembly GCF_058511235.1 of Aristophania sp. ESL1100. Lineage (NCBI taxonomy): Bacteria > Pseudomonadati > Pseudomonadota > Alphaproteobacteria > Acetobacterales > Acetobacteraceae > Aristophania > Aristophania sp. ESL1100. The sequence goes on from NZ_CP196394.1 coordinate 1,016,412, forward strand.
AAGGCAGCTATCAGTGCCTCCGCTCTGATCCGGGTAACTGGACGGGAGGACGAGTGGGCTCCGGTCAGCTTGTCGGCACTAAATACGGCCTCTCCGCCCCCCTTATCGCCCAGGACACGCCTGATCTCACCGCCCGAAAAATGCGCCTTCTTTCCCAGCAGGACTTCAGACGCATTGCCTATGAGCAATTCTGGACCCCCCTTTGCTGCGACACCCTTCCCCCAGGGCTCGACCTTCTGGTCTTTGATCACGCTTTTAACGCAGGTCTTAGCACCTCTACCCTGCTGGTCCAGAAAATCGCCAGCGTCAAAACTGACGGCATTATGGGCCCCAAAACGATACAGGCACTCTCCCACATATCACCTGTCTCCCTCATCGCTTATCTCAATCACGATATGACCCTGCTCCTTCAAAAGGAGATGATGCTTGATGAGACAGGCATTATCACCACCGATATGCGCGCAAAGCTTAACTGCCTGAAATGGCGCCCCTCCCTCTGGTGCTGCGCACTCGCCTCCATGCAAACCGTCAATTACCGACAAAAACGCCATTTCAGCGCTTTTGGAAACGGATGGATCGCACGCGTCAACGCACGCGCCGCCGCCGCACTCGAACTCTGCCGTGAGGCCCGCCTCACACCCACACAACAAAGCTGATTCCCCCCCAACTTCAAGCGCAAGACACTGCGCATCGTGAGGAACCATGAACATACTCAACTGGCTCGAAAAACTCCTGCCAACCTTTAATACAGCTATCGATCCTCTTATTGAGGGTACTCTCTCAAAATATGACGATACCGCCAAAACCGCACTTCGCTCCGCTCTCACTAAAATTGATGGTGGCGCTGACCATCTGCTTGCCATTTACCGCACCTATGAAAGCAACCATCCCCTCGTGCAGGAAGCCATTAATGAAGCCTGTAAATTACTCAAGGTTGCCGGGATCACCCTACCTAATGCCGATATCGTAGAAACACACATCAAAGCCGCCATTCACGATCTGGCAAGCGTCTTTATCCAGCCTGAAAAAACGCAAGACGAAACCCCATCAGAAAACACCCCCTCTGACACCACAAAACCTTCACCTTGAACCCCTATGCAGATGCTGCCCTGGAACGTCTCTCTCAGCATCGGGGCCGTGCTACTCCTGATGCTGTGCCTCCTTCTGGTGGTCTTTTCACTCTGGGCTCGACGGCTCGATGGACAAATACAAAATCAAACAGAAAAAACGAAACTGCTCAGAGAGTTGGTCATGACCATCATAAGGAGCCATCTTGATGCAAAACGCTGACTTCTTTCTCGTCATCATGCTCGTCATCTTCATCACCTTTATCGTCGGTGTGTTCGGCAATGATGACCATCCTCCTTACTGGTAAGCCACAAAGAAGTGAGCTCTAAAATGGATATAACCTCCAGAGAAAAAGATCCTAACGATGTCTCTGATCCAAAAACTGATTGAAGAGCGTCGTTGGCGTGTTCTTTCCTTTCTGGCAGATAGCCCTGCACGCAGCCTTAACGAGGACGTGCTGCTGCTCTGCTTCAGAGAGCTTGGCTTCCCCATCGATATTATAGAACTCAGACACGACCTCGATTATCTGGAACGACAGGGATGTTTGCACCTCATGCAATACCGTCTTGAGCATGCACGCACCCTCCTCGTCGCCCAGCTCACTTCTGAAGGCTTACAAACCTGGCAATGCGAACGCACCATTCCTGGCGTCTGCAATAGAAAGCCTCTCTGACATGCATAAACAAAACAGCTCAGCTCTTAATGTCGCTGACAGAGCGCATAAGGAGGCAGAACAGAGACAATGAAAAACATAATTGCACTCATCACGCTCTCATTGGGCGCGCTCATAGGGCTGGTCTGGCTCTCATGGCGTGCCAGTAAAACAGGCACCGCCCAAAATGATGCTGACAAAGCCCGCCAGGTGACAGCACTTTCACAGCAGGCAGCTCAAAAGGCAACCAATAGCTATAATAGTGATCATTCACTCATAGAGGCCCTCAATCATGGCACGTTTTAGCCATGTAATTTTCCTGACATTGGGAGCTATCAGTATAACTGGTTGTAAAGATACTGATATTGTTGGCATTTGCCCCGCCTACGTCACTTATAGCCCGCAGGAACAAAAGGCGCTTCTCTCAGAGCTGCAAGCCGTCAAAAACGCATCTCTCCCGCAAACTCAGACATATCGCTTTCTTCGCGATTATGGGAAACAGCGCGCAGCTTTTAAAATTATCTGCCCCTAAGCTTCGCAATAAAGTGCAAAAGAGACAGCCCGAATGTGGTCTGTACAGAGGATTTGTTCCAACACTGGCTCCAGCACAATATCCCGGCTGTCTATACTTATGTTCGCCCCCTTCAGAATGACAAAACCTATCTGCTCACTTTGAATTGCGAACAAGAGCACCGATCAGCTATGAGGTGCTCAAACTTTTCGAAAACGCCAAAGCAAGACACAAACTCAACCGCTATAAGATCGCCCTTCCAGATCAGAAGATCTATGGAGGGCTTGTTTCGAAACGGAAGAGAAAAGCTTGATCTTATTGAAGCACCGTTTCATTAATTTCCGTATCAATGAGACAGACAAACAAACGTAAAATATTTTAATCTGCATTTAAGACGGTTTACGTTTATTTTTATATCGAGATCATCTTCTTCTTTGTAAATAAGAACGTTTAAATGATTAATCTTTTATTCCTGATATGATTAATCCTACCCTCATAAAAGCTCTCACTTTATTAATCATAAAACAGGATTGCGTCATCTTGTCATAGAGATAAGAAGCCTTTTTGAGTTTCAAACGGATTTCAAACGCGTTCAAACAGGGTAGCATGCGTTTTAAGCACTCCACCCAGTTATGATAGCATCTGAATCTTAAAAGCGCTGTACGCGCAAATATGAAGCTTTTTTAAAAAATCATCCGGGGGACGTTTTTCCCCCTGAATAAAAAGCGCTTTTTCCCACACTTTGTTCTGCATGAACGAGACAACTTCCACCACTTTACCAGATCAGAGCGGCGAGCTCCCAAAGTGGAGATCATTATGCCTCTACAGGCAGGGCTCCATGCCGGTCGGTCTCAAATTGGCGCGCGCTGTATCTCTTTCTTCACTTATTCAAATATCACATCAGGGATGAAGGCAAAGACCTTATGGTAAGTGCTCCAACACAAGAAGGAACTTCGATCCCGCAAGGCTACCCTGAGGCAATCCTCAAGGGAGACGTGCTGGCAATCCTTTTCAGAGCTGTGCAAGCACGCCTTAAAGCCCTGTTACCAGAGGCAGTCTTTACCCATACGATTTTGCCTCCCAACCCGGATCAGTCAACATGGCAGGCTTTGGCCAAAAATGGAACAACAGTCGCAACCGGGTTTGGTAACTGGCATAATGTGGAACATAACAGTGCCCAGTTTAAAGGAAATGTTTCGTTCCCGGTATGGGTTATGCTTTCCCAATCAACAGGCGAAGAGCTTTATCTGGGTACAGGCCAACTCACAGGGATAGGCATCACAGGCGTGATGGCTGCTCTTGCGGGCGGCATGCATAACTGGAGTGTGCCCGGTATTGGCACATGCTGCGTCCGCAATCTCAACATCCCTCCCACTACATACTGGTTTGATGAACACAGCGCGATCGTCTGGGCCGAACTGGTATTTTACGACATCTGTATCGGCGACACGGAAACACTCGCCTTACTGGATGACTTTATCACGCAGACAAACCGGATTGAAACCGTAACGACCCCATCAACATCCGGCACTGCACAACAGGAGACAAAGAATGGATGAAACAATTCTGGTGAAAGCCGGAGAAGGTCGGCGCGTGGTCACTCCGCGTGGACAGGACGTACCTGAAGGAGCGTTCAAAGTTAATAAAAACGACCCTTATTGGGCACGCGCTTTACGGGCGGGTGATCTTGTCGCTGTCACAGTACAACCTGCACCTCTTCCGCCTGAAGAAAAGCCAGCAGTAACACCAGCACCAGCACCAGCACCAGCACCAGCACCAGCACCAGCACCAGCACCAGCACCAGCATCTTCACCAGAGCACTCAGACAAGAAAGAGGATAAAGAATAATGACGGTTGATTTTCAGGAAATCCCCGGTGAATGGGCCGTTCCTGGCTCTTATACTGAGGTCAGTTACGTCCCGGCTCCCGGCTCTTTAGCAGGCATGCCCCTGCGCGCCGTGATTATTGGCCAGACCAATAAGAAAGAAGCAAGCGGTCTACTTCATGAATACGTCACAATCGCCCAGGCAGAACAGCTTTATGGAGCGGGTTCAGTGCTGGCGCAGACTGTACGTGGGTTTTTAAATGAAAAACCAACCTTGAGCGTGGATGTGATTGGCGTTGCCCTGCCTGATGATGCGGCACCTGCCAGTGGGTCTATTACCTTTGCAGGCACGGCCTCTTCAGCCACGACGGCGGCGGTTCTATTGGCTGGTGTACGGGTTAGCTGGAGTGTGGCGGCTGGGGCGAGCGCCGGAAACATTGCCTCTGGGCTGGTCAAGGCTGCCACTGCCAGCGCTGCGTTGCGTTTGACAGGACTGGCCGTGGCTCTGGGAAATGATAATAAAAACACGGTGACTGTCACTTCTGGTGAAGGTGGCTCACTGACGAATGCCATTGATATCCGCTATTCCAGCGCGATCGGTGACCAAATTTCCGGTGTGTCTGTTACCGTCAAGGCCATGGCGGGTGGCACAGGTGATGTTGATATTGCACCCGCTCTACTGGCTCTGGGTGAAACCTGGTACACAGACGTCATTCTGGCTCAAAGCGACAGCTTAGCGACCTCTGCCGCTGTGGCGGAAGCAAAGCGGCGCAATGATGCCATGGTAGCCAAGGATATGCGCGTCTTTGTTGGTTTGCGAGCCACGCAGGGGCAGGCTTTGAATATACAACAGAGTTACGTGACATCTGAAGAGCTGATTATTTTGCCTCTGCAAAATCCACGTTGTAGCCCATGGCAGATCGGAGCAGCACTCGGAGCACAAGTCGCTCAGTCACTTAATAACGATCCAGCACGTCAGCTCCGTACTTTGCCGCTCAACACATTAGCCAATCTTGGCCCTGAAACGGCCGATCAGTTTTCTGACACGCAGCGCTCTGTCCTGCTTCAGAATGGATGCACAACCGTAACAATCCAGCGTGACGGCACCATGGCGCTTGAGCGTGTGGTCACAGCCCGCACCTCTGACCCCAAAACAGGGCAGAATATGGGTATTTGGGACGTTATGATTCCTTCCATTGCGGCGCGTGTCCGTTATGAGTGGAACACATATGTCAATGAAACCTACGCCCGCGCAAAGCTGGCTGATGATGACAGTCCACTTGCCAATGCTGATGGTGTCGTAACACCCAAAACACTTAAAGCCTCATGGATTGCGCAATGTCTGCTCTATCAGAACCAGGGCTGGATTGATGATGTGGCAACCACCGGTGCGCAAGCGCGCTTTGAGCGCAATGCTGAAGATCGCTCACGCGTTGATTCCTCTCTGCCAGTCAAGCCAATGGGCAGTCTGGTTGTTCTGGCTAACTCTCTGCAATTACAGGTATAAAAATGGCACAAACACTCGGCATTATCCGCTTCTTCTGGCGTGGCAAACAGTACGATACTGACAATAGCTCTTCCATCAAGTTAAGTGGTGTCAAAAATACAGACGTATCGGCAAATTTTCGCACACTCCGCTCCTCTGCCTATCAGGCTGGGCAGGTCAAGGTGAACGTTAATATGACGAGCGATATGTCGCTCAATGACTTTGATCCCTCTCTGGGTGAAGGCGAGCTTCAGCTCCAGACGGACCTTGGCACAACCATCGTGGTCTCAGACGCCTGGGTGCGCGAGCAGCCTGAATGGACAGGAGGTGGAAAACCAGCCTCGGTCACGTTTAGCTTCAATACATATCAGGAGGTCCAGTAAATGGCGGAAGAACTCCCCAAAGGCGCTGAACAGCAGGAAGATGGCTCAATCCGTTACACCTTAACACGCCCTGTATCCCTTGAGTTTCAGGGTGGCGATAAAAAGGAACTCTCTGAGCTTGTTTTCCGTGAACTGACAGCCGGCGACCTGATTGATAGCAGCTCAGGTGGCGTTAATGCCAAAACGTCTCTCGACATGTTGCAGCGCTGCACGGGCCATAAAGGAATTGTAGGAGAAAAACTCCTCCGCTCCATGAGTGCGCGTGATTATGTCCGCTGTCAGAAGATCATGTCCCATTTTTTGGACGATGGAGAGATGACTGGCCTGTAAGGCTGGCATCACTTGCGAACACGCTGCGGTTTAACCGCAGCGACCTTCGGGCCTTAACGCTGCATGAGCTTAATTTCTGGACCGCAGCTCAGAATAACTACGTAGAACAGGTAAAAAACGCAGAGGATTAAACCAATGGCCGCGGAATTAACGGCAAGCACTATCGGAGGCACATTCACGCAGGCTCTGAGTCCTCTGCGTGCCTCACTTGTAACTATAGAGACCTACGTAAACAGCATTAAAGATAAAATCTCTGCTCCTGCTGAAAAAGCACAGGAACTCTCAAACCCTTTTTCAACGTTGGTCGAAAAATCAGGAAATAGTAAAAAGAGTAAAGAAAGCGAAGATACAAAGAAAAACTCTGAGAAAAAGACCGCACATAAGAAAGAAAAACACCAGTTTGAACTTCCTGATTTAAGTGCTTTTAGTGGCTCTATCACGCTTGATTCCGCCAAGCAGGAAGCAGATTATAATAATCGCCTCAACAACATTGGAAAAATTCTCGGCTATTATGGTGACTCTTTGTCAGCATTCGTTGAGAAAGAAAAAACCAAACTGAATGATTTGGCACTTAAAACGTCCCAAAGCAGTACGGCCTTAGCTGACATAAATAAAAACTTTGCTCAACATAATATTTCTGAAAAGGACATTAATCCCTTATCAGAAATTACAGCAAAAATTGCCAGCACCTTTAATACAAATCTCTCAGATACAGCTGACGCAGCCCTGATGCTCAAACAAACCATGAGCATCGATAATAAACAGATGCCAGAAGCTCTGGGAACAGTCGCTCTTACGGAGGCATTAACAGGTGTGTCTGTTAAAACAACGACAGACCTCATGTCCAAATTAGACACATCTTTGGGAAAATTAAGTCCCAGAGATAAAAATTCTGTGGGGGATCTGGCTCTTTCCCTAGCGCTTGTAAAACAAAATGCAACCGACAACTCTGATAGTAATGTCCTTAGAGAAGGAGATGCTTTTTCCAAAGCGATTTCTTCTCAAGGGGGGATGGATCAATGGAATAAATCCTTTGAAGGCCTGAAAGGATTTGATTTAGGTAAAATTGAGGCCAATGCCAAAAAAAATGGAACAGGTCCCATTATGGCCGTGATCCAGTCTCTTAGTGATATTATGAAACAAACGGGAATGAGCCGCGATCAGGTGCTTGAAAAAGCCTTTAGCAATAACGATGCCAGAGCGTATGCGGGCACATTGCTAGACCAGCTCCCCACATACATGAAAGAGCATAATCGCGTTACTGGCCTCACTGACAAAACCATAAATCGCGATTTTAAAACAAGCCAGAATAGTGAAACATCTGTTGTAAAAAACTTTCAGGAAAGTTTTTCTCAGGCAATGAGGGATATTGGAAAAGATACGATGCCAATTCTCTCAGCCCTTACTACGGTGATGAAGATATTCGATACCGGTTTAAAACTTCTTGATAAACATTTCTCAGGTTTATCCACCGTGTTAATCGGCGTGGCTGGCTTTGTACTTGCCGCCAGTGCTGCGATGGTAATTTACGACGGGGTCATGGCTGTTTTAACCGCTATCGCAACGCTCCTTGATGCGCCTATCATTGCTGTTGTGCTGGGCGTTGTTGCCCTGATAGCCGGGCTTTATGAGCTGTATAAACATTTTGACATTGTCAAAAAATCTATTGGCAGCCTGATGGACTGGATTGCGTCTGTCGTGCCTAAATCATGGCATGATTTCTTCTCAGGTCATGAAAAGAAAGCGCCAAGTGAGACAGATACAACACAAACTTCAAAGCCAGTTCCCACGCCCATAAGCGCGCCTGGAAAAATCCCTGGCCTTGATAACCTGACAAGCCTTAAGCCTCCACAATTGCCATCCTTACCCAATATTCCACAGATTTCATCGAAGGGTCATTTCGACATGTTGGCGCGCCCTCTTTCACCCCAGCCTGGCAGCATGCAGAAACAAGAAAACATAATCAGAGTTAAAATTGAGACGGAAAAAGGTCTGAAAGCAACGGCACGTTCAACCAATCCCGCCGTCCTCATTGACCATGGTGCCATGATGGGGAGGGCCTAATGTCTTTAATTGACACTCAAGGACTTGGTGGCCTGGCCGGCTCTGAAATCTCACAGCTGGGAAGTGGTCTGGCAGGCGGGCTTTTTGCCCGCTTTACCCAGCAAAGCACCCTCGCAGGGGTTTCTTTCTCTATCGTTGATTCCTCAGAGGATGCCGGGCGACGCATCAACCGTATTTTATTTCCCAACCAGGACCCCGATAAACAGCTTTTTCAGGATTTTGGCGCAACAGACTCAGCGATTACCATAACAGGTTACATTATTGGCGATGATTATGTTGTTCGTACAAAACGTATGCGCGCCGCCTTAATGAAACCTGGCAAGGTAACATTAGTGCATCCCTGGTGGGGAAACCTGAAGGTCAGGCTCACCAAGCCTGCCAGCTTCAAATTCAGCGAAAATGCCATTCGTTGCACGACGTTTCAGGTAGAGCTTGTTCGCGATCCTGATCCGCCAGCAAAAAAGGGTCTCTTTGCCAAAATTAACGACACCATAAATAACGTGTTGGAAAAGGCGGATGACCTCATGGATCAGGCGCAAAGCATGATCTCTGATGTGCTTTCAATTGCGAGTTTACCACTCTCACTGCTTAACGGTGTCAGTTCTCTTATCTCACAATGTGAGGGCATATTTGATTCAATTACAGCCAGCGCTCCTGAACCAGTTAAAAGCGCGATTGCACCGCTTCTCGCTCAGGCTTCCAGGGGCGTATCCTCTTCCCAACCTGACTATGCTGATCAGGTCGTAGATAATCTTGCCGGCATGCCGGCAGCCATCGCTTCATCTATTACCAGGCCTGATCACTCTATCATCGCACCCCCAACGCCTTCGACCCAGGGTGAACAGGTTACCGGTCAGACAGTCACAAAGCTTCTGCTTACAGCTGCGCGCAAGACTAAAGAGGCCAGCTCTGATATAGCGTCTCTTAACCCAACACCTGGAACAATGCTTGCTCTTGGTGTTGCTGCTCAAGCCTTTATTGTTAGTCAGCTTGCCTCAGCCTGGGCAGCATCAGACTTTGTAAGCAATCAGGAAGCGGAAACGGCAAGAGATCAGATTATCGCCGCTATTGACGATTTAAGTGCCTCTATTGAGGAGGCCGCTTCTGCAAAATCCGCACAATCTTTGGGCGGCCTTTATGCGGGGGCGCAGTCCCTGCGTGCCAGCCTTATCGCTGATGCCAATTCCCGGATCGGCAGCTTGCCGCAATTATTGGTCGTACCAGTTGCTGCCCGCTCCTCACTCTGGTCACTCTGCTACGGCATGGAAGGCGATGACAGTGATAATGTTCAGAAAATTTTTGATGATGCTGTCTCTCGCAATAATATCAGGCATCCTGCTTTAACGCCTTCCGGTCTTATCGAAATGCTGGAGATGAGCCATGACCATTGAAAAGCTTGACCGTAATGCCCTTCTCATCATTGAAGGGCAGCTTTTTGAGCACTGGACAAGCCTTGAAGTGGAGATGAATCTTGCAAACCTTGCCAGCAACTTCACTGTTGAATTAGCGCTTCCCTTCCCCACAAAATCAGGCGACAGGCCCAGAATGGGGGCCTCTGTTGAAATTTATATCGCCAATTTTCCCATTCTTAAGGGATGGGTTGAAGCCATCAGTTCCAAAGGGGATTATCAATCTCTTTCTGTCACACTGACTGGGCGTGACGTGGTCGGTGATATTGTTGATTGCACGGCCCAGCCGGAAGGCCCCGGGCGAATGGATAATGTACGCCTGGAAACTCTCATCAGTTCTTTAGCAAAACCATATGGGTTAACGGTTAAAAAACTCGCTGATACAGGCTCTCCTTTTAGCGTCATTGCGTTTGAGGCCGGAACCTCTGTTTTGGATGCTATTGAAAAACAAAGTCGCCAGCGAGGCGTGCTTATCACCTCTGATGGGGTCGGTAGCATTCTGCTTACAACACCAGGCTCAAGCCACGCCGATGAAGATCTGATCTTCCCCAACGGAAATGTGCTGCAATTTGAAGAAAGTCTGAAACAGAATTACTCAGATTATATCGTCAAAGCTCAAGGGACGTCTGATCAACGCGGCACTCAAAGTGCTCTTTCAACCAGGGCTGCGGCAGGAAGTCGCGCTTTGACAAAAGGCCATAGCGCACATGAAAAACAAGCAGCAGGTGCGTTTGGCTATAGTTATGACGATACTATAGGGCGCTACCGACCAAAAGTTTTTATGGCAGGAACGACCAGCAATAATCCGCAGCTTGCCTCTCATAAAGGTGCAGATCTCACCACCATTCTGCAACAATCACAAATTACACCACGTGCCGGATGGAACAGGAAAGACCCGCCAAAGCAAACAGCCTCTCCCCCTCGGACGTCCGGTCAAGCCTATAGTCTGGACGATCAGGCCGCCTGGCGCATGCGCACAATGCGCGCCAAAAATGCCACACGTTCCTATAGTGTGCCACGATTACTCACCGATAAGAAAACACTATGGCGACCCAATCAATTAGTACGGGTTAAAGATGACGTCAGTAATATTGATGGGGACATGTTAATCAGTGCCATCACATGGTCTATTTCGGGCAACCAATGTGAGACACGCATTTCCGTCGTTCCTCCTGATGCTTATGATCTGACGGGTGAAGAGGAACACACACCCACCAATGGTCAGAGCAGCCGCAAAACAGGCACCACGTTGCGACGTTCACAGAACGCTAAGGGATAGAAATCGTGAATGTGATTGATATTTTCCACACAATCCGCTCACAAATAGCACGTGGTGTTGTTGGGGCGGTCTATGATGACGGACCAGAACAAATGGTTGATATGGACGTCCATGCCGGCCAGGTCAGGACCAAAATCCCTGTTCATCATCCTTTTGGCTTTTCCTCCCATGTCCCTATTGATGGTGCGGTGACACATATCGTCAGCACGGGCGCCGACCCTGCTGATCTTGTCGCACTCCCACCCTCCAATCCAGCGGCGGCCCGGATGGGAAGCCTTAAAGAAGGCGAAACTGTCCTATATGATGCCGCCGGACAAAGGCTGATCTTCCGTGATGGGATCATTGCTGAGGTTGATGTCGTCACATCATTTGTCGTTCATGTGCAAGGAAGCGAGATCCTCAAACTTGATCAAACAGGCGTCACCATAACAGGGAATTTGACAGCCTCAGGCAATATTCACGCTGGCGGAGACGTCACAGCTAAAGTCTCCTTGAATAACCACACACATTCCGGCATCCAACCGGGTGGTGGACATACAGGAAAACCCTCCTGATCGACTATAATCAGGCGTAAATATAGTTTTAGAGACATGACAAAGAGGAAATGATACATTATCATCCATACCTCTTTGTCTCACATGATCATAGTCTATTTATTTTCTATCATAAGGCACAAAGCCTGTTCCTTTCTGATTAAAATCCCTAAAAATTATTGGGAATAGATATTTCCCAACCATAATTATTTAAATTCCATCATAATGATCGTTATGGTCTATACCCGTACTTGTGCATTAAGTACGCTCTCAACATGGTAATATTATTTTATCGATAATAATATTACCATTTGCATGTATAATTTTTAAAATGATTTTATAATTATATTTATTAGTATATTTCCAATACAATAAAATATTCATTATCCGTTCATTTATTTTTTGAACCCATGTGACGGGGGCTATTCTTCCCCCTGAAGGTTTCTGCCCAATCAGCTTATCAATAACGCATGAGCATAGGCACCCTTCATATAGCCCCCGATGTTAATGGGCAGACTGATCTCGTTATTACCAGAACAGGTGAAAAACGAGGCACGATCGCGTTTGACACCACATTGGCTTCAGCACTCTTGATCGCACTCGGCTCGCACCGTCGTGCAGACCGTGATGACGTGCTGCCTTCCCTCCTCACAGAGCCTGACGGCACGACCGTCCCCCTCGGTGCAAAGCGTGGATGGGTAGGCGATATCCTCCAGGAGCCGGGTCAGCGCCTTGGCTCCAAGCTCTGGCTGCTTGAGCGTGCCAAGAAAAGTGAGACAACCCGCATCACGGCTGAAGATTACGCACAAGCCGCCATTGACCCCATCGGGGCCTATCATGATCAGTCCCTCTCTGTGTCCTCTCAATGGGATCAATCACGTAAAAACACCCTGATCGTGACCGTTAAAAATGCTCTGACCTCCGTTACCCAACGCGTGGAGACCTTATGAGCGCGCGCATTCCAACACCTTCTGACATTGCTCAGCGTTATATGGCGGCTTTCGCCCAGGCGCGCTTTAAGGCTGATGATGGCAGTGTGGTCACACTTGACCCTACCGCCCCCTCCACCTTTGAGCAGGTGCTCGTTTCAGCCAAATCACTCGCTGATTATGAGACCTACCTTTATATTCGTGATCGCTTTCTCGAACTCATGCCCACAACGGCAACGATCGGAGCGGATGGATTGCTGCCACAACATGGGCAGATCTGGGGCGTCCCTCGCCTGGCGCCGCAATCAGCGGTAGGGAAAGTGGTCATCAAGGCAGCGGCGGATGTATCACTCCCGCAAGGCATTATGCTGACCAAAGATGGGTCTGTTCAATGGGAACTGACCCAGCCGGTTACGATTACGGCAGGGGAAAGCAAAAGTGCGTCTGTCATCTGTCAGAATACGGGCAGTGCGGGAAATTTGTCAGCGGGGACCTCTCTTTCACTGGTTAGTCCTGTAGCGGGTGTGGATAAGATCACGGTGGATCAGGACGGTCTGGCCGGTGGTGCTGATATTGAAGGCGTTGAGGACTGGCGGGAGCGCATTATTGATGCCATCCGCAACCCTTATAATGGCGGAGATGCTGAGGATTACCGCAAATGGGCGAGCAATGCCGGAGCTAAATTCGTCAATGTCATTCCTTCCTACACAGGGCCTGGCACTGTGGGCGTTATCATCGCTTTTGCGGGGCCACGTGTGCCGACACAGGAAGAGATTGTGCGGGTGCAGGATTATATTGATGAACGCAGGCCGATTAGAGGAAACGCGACAGTCTATCCGGTTGAACTGGTAACTGAGACGCCGGTTATTAAGCTGGGGCTGGATAATCAGATTAATCGCGACAAGGTCACGGCAGCGTTTCAGTCAATTTATAATGGCATTGAGATCGGAGGCACGCTTTATGTTGAAGCATTGCAAGCCGCTCTGTTTAATGCTGTTGGTGGGGGATCATCTGTCATCTCACCTGTCAGTGATATCACCTACCCTACCAATCAAATGCCCCTTATGGGCAGCATTAAATGGCAGGATGTCTCTGGGAAGGATATGAGCTCGTGATCTCATATCCAGCCCCCCGATCTGCTAACGAAATCGCTCATGAATGGGCGAGCGAACTACTCCCCCCGGGAACGGCTCTCAAGGGCGATAATATCAAAGCATTATTGCTGGCCTTAGCCAAGCCGCGCGAAGATCTTGAACGCGATAGTGCTGCCCTGGCCAATGAGCTATGTCCTGGTTCCTCGGATCTATTGCTCGATGATTACCGCGCATTGCTGGGCCCTGACCCTATAGGACGTGATCAAGGCACACTGTCAGACGATGAATGGCGCGTTCTATTACAACAGAGATGGACAACACGCGGCAATCAGACCCCCGCTTTTTATATATCATTAGCCAAAACTTACGACATTGATATTTCCATTACGGAACCGGAAGCACCGATTTGTGGACCGGTTATTTGTGGTGAGGGACTGCAAGTGGGCGAACGCTCACTGCGTTTTAAATGGATCGTAGAACTCCCTTCAGACGTGCTGAAAGCCATTTGCGGGGAAGCTATGTGCGGCATGCTTGAATCAGCACAGGACAGCGACAATGACTTTGCAGAGCTGATGCGCGTTTTCAAGTTCCTAAAACCAGCCGATAGCGAAGTTTATTTTAGACATGATGGAGTATGGATTCATGAGTAATCCGAACTGGCCCCTCTTTCCGAACGTGCCAAATATGACGGCTGATGATGAAGGCCGCCCTGAAGTCCTCGATCATATTTCCGGAAAACAGAAAGGCACCCCCCTTAATAAAGACCTCATCAATCCGATCATTCATACACTTTGTGATTTAAGAGATGATGTTGATGGCCTTCATACGAGTTTGCCGACCTATCTCCCCCTCAAGGGTGGAAATATTACGGGCGAGCTTGATATCGCAGGCAAGAAAGTTGCAACAATTGACGATGTCGCTACTGAGACCCATCGTGCCAAAGAAGCAGAAGCAGGATTGCTCCCCCTCACAGGGGGAAAGCTCTCTGGTGGCCTTTCTATTGGAGGGCAGTTTTCTCAAAATGGAGAAACGCTTTCAAAACCATTGGGCACTCAGATCGGTAATGGCCGCTTTTACATGCAGGCTATCCAGCCTGATAATGTCGATCATATTGCCGGGCGATTACTCATCAATGATCTGGATGGACGTTATTACAGGGTTTTGGAAGCCGACACGAACGGCACATTGAAAAATGTTAATGGGCAGATCTTAGCAACAACTGACGATATTCAGACTGAAACAACACGCGCAAAAAATGCTGAAGCAACACTCCTTCCATTATCTGGAGGTAAGGTTTCAGGAGATTTATTAGTCGCTTCATCGTTCTATCAAAATGGGGAAACCCTTTCAAAAACCATTGGCACTCAGGTGGGAACCGGTCAGTTCTACATGCAGGCTGTCCAGCCTGATAATGTCAGCCACCTCTCCGGGCGCCTGGTCCTCAAGGATCTGGACGGTAACTTTTATAGAGTGCTGGAAGCCAATAAAGACGGCACCTTGAAAAATGTTAATGGGCAAATACTCGCAACGACGGATGATATTCAGACTGAGACTACGCGTGCTCAAAATGTGGAGTCCACATTATTGCCCCTCACAGGGGGTAATATTAGTGGGGATTTAAACCTGCACGGTAATGTTTTCAAGGGTGGAATAGCAAGTCGGGCTCTGAGCCTGTCGGTCAAAGGAGATGAAGCGAAAAGCACGCTCCAGCTTCTCGGCACCAAAGCTAGTCCGGTCACCACCCTGGCCCTGACAGCCTCTGACGGGCGCAAGGCATCTCTAACGCTCAATGCCAATAATCGTGTTACAACAGCGCGCGGCACCTGCCTGCCTGAAATGCTGGTGACGTCAGACCAGCCATCCGGGCGGATTGTGATTCAGGTCTTCTCGGCCATGGCGTCAAATGGCACCGTCATCACCTTCCCTAATGAATTCCTCCAGGTTCCTTATACCGTCATTTTGGATACAGAGAGCGAAACAAGTGATACCAATAACGTTATCGTCAATGTTGCGATCGGGACGTTAACCACAAAATCATTCGAGCTTCGCAAACGCTGGGTGCAAGGGGGCAGTGACGCTATTGATGGTATAAGCGCTCCCGTAAGAATTACAGCCATAGGAGTGATTGCCTGAGATGAGCAAGATTTCTGATTATTACGTCGTGATCGATGAGAACAGACAGGTCACGACACTGGTCCTATGCCCGGGTATGGCCACGTCACCATGCTATATCAATGTCACAAAAGACATTTACGATGAAGTCACAAAACATTTCGTAACCGAAAAGCTTGGCGTGACCTATGGGGAGGATGGCACCATTACAACCTTCACACTCCCCCCACCCTCTCATGCTGAGCTGAAAGAACAGGCGCAGAGTGCTCTCTCTGCCATGCAATCCCAGGCGGCGATCATCGTGGCAATGGGAGAAAGTTTTGGCCCCAAAACGAGAGCTTACGTACAGGCGCTCCAGGCCATTATTGATGGCTCGGACACAACAAGCACAGAACTGCCGGCAAAGCCCGATACACTCACAGACTAAGAACGCCTTCTTTGCAGCAAATATGGAGTATGGATTTATGAGCAATCCGCACTGGCCTCAATTCCCTGATGTGCCCAATATGACGGTTGACACAAAGGGACGCCCCAATACGCGTGACCTCGTTCCGGGGCAGCAGGAAGGCACGCCTATTAATGCCTCTCTCATCAATCCTATTATCCATAATATTTGTGATATCAGAGACGAGCTTGATACTACTTTTCCGACCCTTCTTCCTGTTTCAGGGGGAAATGTAACGGGCAGTCTGAGTGTTCAGGGCAAAATTGTTGCTACGATTAATGATATTGCAACTGAAACCACGCGTGCCCAAAAAGCTGAGGCGAGCAAACTCCCCTTAACAGGCGGAGACGTCACAGGTATCATTAACGCCCACTATTCTATTAATGACAAGCCCGGCCAAACCGGAAATACGGTTCCTAATACCTCATGGGTTGATCAGAATTACGCCAATAAAAATTCATTAGCGCAGGAAATCACGCGGGCTCAGAAAGCTGAAGCGAAACTGCTCCAAACTGTCCCAGCCACTAACAATGATGACCGATTAAATAACCTGGTCTGGAATCACACAGGCAAACATTTGGCTGCGCAATTACCAGATTCCAGCTGGAAAAGTTTTTACTCGACAGAAAACTCTGTCCAGGCGCTCACTTATTCAAATGCTGAAGCACGCCCAACGACGATCAGAACCTTAAAGAATGGCTGGGGAGGAAAGCCTCAATTAATCGTTGAGAATGACGGATTTGACGCTTTTAACGGTGCTTCAATTGAAGCAGTAAACAACGCTCTTTCAACTGAAACTGCTCGGGCGCAAGCTGCTGAAAATAGCAAACTGCCTCTCACGGGCGGTATGCTCACAGGTGATTTAGAGCTTAAAGGAAATGTTAACGGCGAAAATCTATTCAGTAAAACAATCCATTTAAGTGCTGACGGCGTTAAAGCCCATAGCCAGATTCAATTACTGGGCAGTAAAACAAACCCTTCTACAGCGATTTCAACGGTAAAAGAAGACGGCTCCAGCGCGTCCCTATTTCTAAACGCTGATAATAGCGTCACGACGGCACGCGGGACTTCACTTCCTGAGATATCAATGGGAGCAGGATCGTCAGGTCGTATCGTTATGCAGTGTTTTCAGGTATCAGGCATACCAAACGGCGTAACTGTACCCGTAAAATTTCCCATTCCATTTGCGTCTCCTCCGCAGGGTATATTTCTAACCATAAATAATGAATTTAAGGGTCAAGGAGACCCGCAATTTAGAGCTCGTTATGCTTCTATTTCTAATAAAGAAAATCAGTCTACTGAGGCAGAAGATATTGAAAAAGACGGATTTTCATTCACGTCAGTTACATCAGAAAATGATGTCACAGGCTATCATTACACTTTGCATGTTCTAGCCATAGGAATTATTCAATAATGGATCCCATTAAAATTTCTGATTATTACGCTGTATTAGACGAAAACCGTAATATCATGAATTTAGTCATTTTCCCAGGGGTTGCGACCTCTAAAAGCTACGTTAATCTGACTGAAGAAAGTTACAATAAAGTCCAGGAATTACTTCTCAAGGATAAACGCGGCATTAACCTAGCAGCTGACGGCACAATCACAACCTATGATCTTCCCGAACCTCCCAAGCCCCCTTTGAAAGACCAGGCCAAAAGCGCTCTGTCTGACGTGCAGTCACAAGCACCAATGATTGTGGCTATGGGGGAAAGTTTTGGCCCTAAAACGAAAGCTTACTTACAGGCGCTCCAGGCCATTATTGATGGCTCGGACACAACAAGCACGGACCTGCCAGCAAAGCCCGATACACTCACAGACTAAGAACGCCTTCTTTGCAGCAAATATGGAGTATGGATTTATGAGCAATCCGCACTGGCCTCAATTCCCTGACGTGCCAAATATGGCGGTTGACTCTAAAGGTCGGCCAAATACGCGTGATCTCGTTCCGGGCCAGCAGGAAGGCACGCCCCTCAGTGCCTCTCTTTTTAACCCGATTATCACGAATATCTGCGATATCAGAGACGAGCTTGATACAACTCTTCCGACCCTTTTGCCGATTGCAGGCGGGGATGTGACGGGCAATCTCAGCGTTCAGGGCAAAATTGTTGCCACGATTAATGATGTGAATGCTGAAACAAATCGTGCACAAAAAGTCGAAGCGGGACTTGTTTCCGGAAGTGAAGGGCTTGATGCCCATAATATCCAGATTACTGCCATTAAAGCCCAATATTCTGAGACTGACGCAACCCAGGCGCTTGGCGTAAGCTATCACGATAAAAACGGTCACGATCACCTCTGTATTGACAAAGATTATGCCAACACACTCTATCCTTCAAAAGCAGAGCTCAAGGCTGAAACAGATCGCGCGCAATCAGCTGAGGCCCTTTTATTACATACCGAGCCCGTTTCTGGTTCCGATGTAAAACTCAGCAACGTTGTCTGGAATGGGGATAAAAACCTCTCTGTTCATGTTGAAGGAGACAATAAAAACGAGATTTTCTACCCTGCTGAAAAGTCCGTCCAGGCGCTTACCTATTCTGATGCTGAAGCACGCCCGACAACGATCAGAACCTTAAAAAATGGCTGGAATGGAAAGCCTCAATTAATCGTCGAAAATGACGGGTTTGACGCTTTTAACGGGGCCTCAATTGAAGCGGTGAACAATGCTCTTTCAACTGAAACTTCTCGGGCGCAAGCTGCTGAAAATAGCAAACTTGCTCTTTCTGGGGGCATACTCACAGGTGATTTAGAGCTTAAGGGAAATGTTAGCGGCGATAAGTTAGCCAGTAAAACAATCCATTTGAGTGCTGCTGGCGTTAATGCCCATAGCCAGATTCAATTACTGGGCACGAAAACAAATCCCACCACAGCGATTTCAACGATTAAAGAAGACGGCACAAGCGCGTCTCTATTTCTAAACGCCGATAATAGCGTCACGACAGCAAGAGGAACATCACTCCCCGAAATCATGGTGGAAAATGGTCAAACAGGACGCATCGTTATGCAATATTTCTCAGTTACAGGGCCAGGAAATGGGGATGACGTGACAGTTCAGTTTCCCACAGCCTTTGCCATTGGCACCATTCCGTATGTTTTCGCCACAGCAACCAGAGAAGCTAGTTACAGTGGAAGTGAACAATACCAGCGAGGGGTTTCCCTTTGTCTGAAAGAAAACAGTAATGATGGCACACTACCGGCGATCACAAACACGGATGTTCATTTAAATTTATTTGTCCGCGGAACCGTTTCCTCCGTACGTCCATGGTTTATCAATGTTTGCGCTATAGGGATCATGAACTAATGAGTAACGTAACTAAAATATCTGATTATTATGCCGTTCTGGATGATAAACATAATGTTATGAACCTGGTTATTTTTCCAGGTATTGCGACCTCTCCAAGTTATTATAATCTTTCTGAGGACGTTTATAACAAAGTCCATAATTTCCTCCTTCAGGAAAGATTAGGCGTTAATATTGCCCCTGATGGCACAATCACAACCTATGATCTTCCCGCACCTCCTAAACCCCCTTTAAAAGACCAGGCCCAAAGCGCTCTGTCTGACGTGCAGTCACAAGCACCCATGATTGTGGCTATGGGGGAAAGTTTTGGCCCTAAAACAAAAGCCTACGTGCAGGCACTTCAGGCCATCATTAATGGGACAGACACCACGAGCACAGAAATGCCGGTTAAGCCGGATGCTCTGACTGAATAGTTTCTTTCTTTGTGACTCCGCTGGAATTATTAAATCTTGCTAAAGAGTGGGAAAGCCTTCTTGGCGGAGTCATAGGCTTGTTCGCAGGTTGGTTCAGCTCTTTAGTGAAAGCCCGTTTAAATCACGAGCGCAATATGATTGATGTTGGCGCTTTGGAGAACGAACAGCTTCGTCTTGCTTTGGAAAGAGAGCGCTTTCTGAGCGACAAATTAAAAGAGTGTGGAGATCATTACGCCATTTTGTGGAAACGCTTTTATGAGCGAGAGGAACTCATCAAACAATATTCTTCAGCAGCTCTAAGTGCCAGACAATCACTCAACGCCCT
This sequence comes from Aristophania sp. ESL1100, assembly GCF_058511235.1. Lineage (NCBI taxonomy): Bacteria > Pseudomonadati > Pseudomonadota > Alphaproteobacteria > Acetobacterales > Acetobacteraceae > Aristophania > Aristophania sp. ESL1100. The sequence continues at coordinate 1,036,574 of NZ_CP196394.1, forward strand.
TGAGCTTCAAACAGGACACCCCGTCACAAAATTTGAAGTGTTAAACTCCCTCCCTCAAAACGATGATTTTCCTTAACATCCTATATCAGCCTTGAAACACCCAGCTCAATAAGAGCTCGGTCTGTTCTCCGTATGACCAGGGACGCTATCTCTTTGGTATTAGCAATTTTGTCCAAGGAAACAAAAAATTCTGTCCCGATACAACCCCGATGAAAAAAGATCATCCTTTTAAATGATAACGATTCTTAGTTGCATATAAATGATTTCTGGTTCATAAAATTTTATCATTCTCTTTTTCCAAGAGTCATGCGTGTTACGATTTCTTCGGAGGCAGACGAACTCATGTCTAATTTCCCAAGCTCACCGGCTCCCTTCTCCCCCTGGGAGATGTTCTTGCATGCAGGGTTTCTGGTGCGCACAGTCATGCTCTTATTGGTTATTGCATGCCTGGTAAGCTGGGCTGTCTTTTTTGCTAAGACCCTTGAGCTCAGATTTATGCATAAAACGCTTATGAAGGACACACAAACCCTCGAAGAAGCAGATTCCCTCACTCACGGCAAAGAGCGCATTACACCGGACAGCACTGCCAACCTTCTGATTATGGCTGCTTATCATGAGCAGGAAAAATCCCGGGATATCATACATATCAGTGAGGGTATTAAAGAACGTATCGCCATGCATCTTGAAAGACTGGAAGCCGCTGAGGGGCGCAGATTAACCCGTAGCATAGCCATTCTGGCCACTATTGGCGCAACAGCTCCTTTTATCGGCCTTTTTGGAACAGTTTGGGGGATTATGACGTCCTTTACCGGTATTGCCGCCAGCAAAGCGACCAATCTTGCTATTGTCGCCCCCGGCATTGCCGAAGCCCTTCTTGCCACAGCCTTCGGGCTCATCGCGGCAATCCCAGCGGTGATGATCTATAATTATCTCTTACGCCAAACAGCCTCTTGCCGCGCGCTGTTGGCTGACCTCACGACGCAGATCATGCGCCTGGTATCGCGTGATATGGACCGCCAGAAAACAACTCGTCTCGATGAGCATAAACCGCTCCGCTTTATGCCGCGCCTAGCGGGAGAATAAGGCATGATCCGCCTTCGTCACGGGGATGAAAACGCTCAGCAGGAGATGGACAGCATTAATGTCACCCCTTTTATTGATGTCATGCTGGTTCTTTTAGTGATCTTTATGGTCACGGTGCCTTTAACAACGGTCAATCTACCGATCGACCTTCCTGCCTCATCAGAAAAGGCTGCGCCCGCGCCGACACAGCCAGTTTCTCTGGTCATCAAAGCCAATCACACACTCACGCTGAATGACACTGACATTACAGAGCCAGCATTAATCAACACATTAAAGAATGTAACAAAAGGAAATCTGAATGAGCGTATCTTTTTAGCCGCTGATAAAACAATTGATTATGAAACGCTCATGAAGACCATGAATCTTTTGCGTAAAGCAGGCTATCTCAAAGTGGCCCTCGTAACGCGGCAGGATCCGTAAAATTCATGAGCAGTTCGGCGCAGACTTCACGCAGAATTCAGGCTTTTACTGAAATCTTTACCGCGTACCGTCTTAATCTTCTTAAAAGAGAAAAAAAGCAAAGGCGGCTTATCAGTGCGGGCTTTATTTTTCTCATAACGCCCATGATACTTTGTTTTTGTTACTGGCCTGACCATATTGAGCAGATCGGCGCTTTTTCTCCACCTCCTGCAATGGCTGTTGATCTTGTCGTAATGCCGGCAACAAACGTCTCCGCACCACAGAAGACCGCTCCAGAACCTCAAAAACCCCAAACCAACGCCCAATCAACACCTCAGGAAGCTTCACCTAAAATATCTGTGCCTTCTGCTCCCGCCCCTCACCCCGCTATTTTATTGAAAAAACAAAATAAGAAACCTCATACTGAACATAAAAATACGTCCAGCTCTCCCAAAAATCATGCCCATAGAGAAGCGCGGGAAAAGCCTTCTTTTACGCCAGCTATTTCGTCTCCTTCGACAGCGCCTCAACCCGTTACTCAGAGTGTTAACAGTGCGACAAGCAGCCCTTTCCATAATAAAACTTCGTGGCAGACGGCCTTATTGGCACAACTTGAAAAGTTCAAACGCTACCCGGCCAGTGCCATGGCTGACAGTCAGGAAGGGGCGCCTATAATACGTTTTTCAATCGACCGCCAAGGACATGTCCTTAATACAAAACTCATAAAAACTTCTGGTTACTCTCTTCTTGATGAAGAAGCGCTCAGTCTTCCTCAACGAGCTCAACCACTCCCTGCCCCTCCAGAAACAGTTAAAGGAGATATTATTACTTTGACTGTCCCTGTTGAATTTACCGTTCGTTAATAGTTTCCATTATTTTTAAAACATCACATTGTGGCATAGGCGCAACAGTTTCCAATTAGATATATTTTACTCCTATCTGCAATTGCAAATTGTTCTCAACTATGGTTTTGGTGAGGAAATCTTTTTCATCGAAAGAATCAATCCGCTATGTCGTCTTTGTTCATTCGCCGTTGCTTACGCCCTGTTCCCCTTGCTACCGGGATGATTAGCCTGGCCTGCACAGGCTTTTCTTCAGCTCTGGCTGAAAACACAAATGACTCACCTCAGGATAATACGCAGCACGCTCAGCCGCCTTCTCAAAACGCAGAAGTTGCGAATCATAATCAAAAGCATTCTTCAGACGAAGAGCGCATTACTGTGCAGGCACGCCGCCCCAGTGCCATGAATATCCTGAATGAACCGATCGGTCTGAGCCGTATGCCGCAGGATGCCATGCATACACCCCAGACGGTCAATGTCGTTCCCCAGGAACTGATGAAGCAGCAGAATGTTAAATCGTTGGATGAGGCTCTCCGTAATGTCCCCGGGATTACAGCTTCAGTCGGGGAAGGCGAAGGCGGCATGTCAGGCGACCAATTCCTGATACGTGGTTTCCAGGCACAAAACGATATTTATGAAAACGGCCTCCGTGATTTCGGGGTCTATACACGCGATAGTTTTTATTACGACCATATCTCCGTCATAAAAGGCCCCTCTTCCGAAATATTTGGCAACGGAACAACGGGGGGAGCGATCAATATTGTCTCTAAAACCCCTCATGCCGGCAATAAGTATCAGGGAAGTTTCTCGGGTGGTTCCGGTTCCTATTTCCGCGGCACACTCGATATCAACCAGCAATTAAACGACACCACGGCTATCAGATTTTCAGCCATGGGGAATGAAAATGATGTTGTCGGCCGCAGTCATATCTACTCACATCGTTGGGGGATCGCCCCTTCAATCACCTTTGGAATGGGTGAGGATATCTCCTATACCATTGATTATTTCCATCAGAATGATAACCGCATCCCCGATTATGGCGTCTGGGTCGTCAAGAAACCTGGCTCTGCTGTAGGAAAACCCATTACCGAATATGGCGTTAACCGCAAAAACTGGTATGGCACGACTTTTGATCATGATGATGTCAGCACAGATATGATCACCGGGCGCTTAACAGCGAAAGTTGCTCCCTGGTTGACCGTCTATAACGACACAAGAGGCGGCATTTACCATCGTTATTTCTCAGCCTCACAACCAAACTGTAATGCGGGGTGTCAGAAAGCCTTCTTCTCCTCTCATCCAGAAACGGCTGCCATTTCCCGCAATGGCGGGCTTGGTGGGCCTAACCCTTACAGGCAGAGTGACTGGTCGATCCAGGACGTTTTTTCAGGCGTTGCCCGCTTTAAAACCGGAACATTCAAACATGAACTCATCACAGGTTTTGATATTGAGCACGTAGAAGATCACCGGAAAAACTACCCCTATAATATAAAAAGAGAGGGTACAAACCTCCTTAATCCTTCTCCCAATGTTCCGGGTCTTCGGCGCTCAAACTGTGCGACAGATCCTGGCAATCTGGCCAATATTCCCAACGGCGTGGGCCGAAAATGTACCAAAGACGGCGCAGCCACTGATGTTGGTTTCTTCTTTTCCGACCAGATCTGGCTAACAAAATGGTTCTCTATCAAAGGAGGCTTCCGGCTTGATCAATGGTACAGTGATTATGCGGCTAAAGGCGGCGTTAAAACCACGCCTGACACCCATATCAGCCAGAACGAATTTACGATTAATCCCAGTGTCAGCCTGATGTACACCCCGACTGACAATATTATGGTTTACTTTAACTGGGCAGAGGCAACGACCCCCACAAGCCTTTATGTCACAAACAGTAACGCCCCCTTCACCACTGATGCCGGTTATAAACCGGAAAAAAGCCGCCTTTACGAATTCGGAGCAAAATATAATGCCTTCAAAGGGCGTATGGGCTTCACAGCCGCGTTCTTCAGGCTGGAAAAAAATAACTCCACCATTACGGACCCGGCCACTGGTGATGTCAGTTCTTCCTCTGACAAGGAAAGAAACCAGGGTATAGAGCTGAGCGTTTCCGGAAATATTACCAAAAACTGGAGCATTATCGGCACCTATGCTTTTTATGACAGTCGCGTCACAGGGTCTGATACAGCAGCGAATGTGGGAAAAAGAATTCAGTACGTTCCCAAAAATTCTGCAACATTATGGAGCAGCTATGTCATTGCCCCCAAGACCCTTTATAACCTTACGATAGGCGGCGGCATCACATGGCGTGAAGGGGTCTGGCTTGATAACGCCAACTCAGCGCATGTGCCTGCAACCGTTGATTTTGATGCCATGATTTCACATGATTTCGGGAAACACTGGCACATAGCATTGAACGGTTACAATCTGGCCAATCGCCTTAATTACAGCAATCTTTTCAGCAACCGCGTCACGCCTGCGATTGGACGGTCTTTCCTTTTCAATCTTGCTGCGAATTATTAAAGCGACCACTTCGCGACAATGTCTCTTTAAAGACATTGTCGCTGTCTTCAATAAGATCGATAAGGCAGAACGCGCCCAAATAATCAGACCATAAATTCTTTGTCTGTTATTGTTCAGAAATTGCTTTTTCCACAGCTATTTTAACCGAGGACAACATTTTCTTGGAATGATCTACAAGTACAGTCTTTTCTCCATCTCCTGTAGAAAATTGAAGAAAATACCTCGGCTTAAATAGCCAGTACAGTAACTGAATGAACCAGGCAAGGGACAAGAAAATTACCATTAAAGACACTAAGTCCCCACCAAATGATGGTTTGTCATATGGATGATCTTTTGAAGCTCCACATAAAAAAGCAATAGACATACATATAGGAAAAGGCAAAAAGATAATAGACGTTATAAGTTTAGCTATCAGCTTATTAACGTTCTCTCTAATGACCGATACTCCAATTATATTTACAATAGAGTACGTCTGAATTGCTGATTTATAATTAGCAAAATCTTTTGGCAATGAAACTTTTATTTTTACGGTATTTTTTGTCACCAATATCTTGGGAGAATCATATATAGTATAATTAGTCATTTTTTGCTATCTCCATATTAAAAAATCTCAAATAGTATTGTGAATAATTAATCTGAAAAGTAACCACAAACGTCATATAGAATATTGACCTGTACATAATCAATATTCTACACTTAAAATTTTACTATTTTTTAAATATCTTACCAGAAGCTCTATACTCTGTTTATGAAAAAGCTTTTTTCTGGGAAATATCATGGTGGATGCGACAGGGATTGAACCTGTGACCCCTGCCGTGTGAAGGCAGTGCTCTACCGCTGAGCTACGCATCCTTTCCTATAAAGGCAAGCCGCTTTTAACAGCTTCCCTTTCAGGCAGCAAGGGCTTTTAGCCACATAAAACCAGTCTTTTAAAACCCGAACATATGGTCCAGGGAAAAACCACCTTTTTCATTTTCCACACCATGATAGCCAAATAAACGGCATGTCAGATCACGAATGATGATATAGCCTTCCTCGCTTGCCTCTTTCAGCTCTTCCTCTGAAAAGAGCACATCCGGGTAGATCGTTCTCGAGCCTGAGGACGCAATGGAAATTGTTTTCTCGGCAATGCAGGAGCCATCTTTGGCATAGAGATAGAGGACGGTGACTGATGAAGAGCGCTTAGTGCCTGAACAGGGATAAATAAGCTGGCAGAATGTCCTTAATGGCTGCCCTTCGCTCGTAATGCCCAACTTCAGGAACAATCTGGTCGTTAAACCGGGAGCAGGGCCACCATAGGATTGAGGTTCGTTACGCCACGTCATCAAGGTATTAAAGATGTGGCCTCCAAAACTTGTTTCTGCCTTATGACCTGACAAGCGATTGCTGTAACGCATCATGGCATGAAGCCACCCATCGGCAACGCCCCCCTCCCGGAAGTCATAAACCAGCTCCCCATGCCCTGACTGAGCAACCAGATCATGTATGGCAAAGGCCCCTTTATGATCCCGCTTCAGATCTCCTAAAAAATGAGACCCTGTTTCCTCTCCCCGCGAATTGAAAAAATCAACACGTAAGGGGAGCGTTTCTACCAGCTCTGACATGGGATTAGGCTGGAGAAAGAGTTCAAAATCCTGAGGATCAAAAACCGGAAATGGCAATAAAATTCCACGCCCCAATGAGGCAGGCATCTGGCTGATTGTCACATCCGGCTTCAAATCACTCCGCATGACATTTAAATGGGCAATGCGTGTTTTTCCGCTTTCAGTAATTTCATAACGAGGGCGCACAAGATGTTTCCCAGCCTTCATTTCAAACTGGGCTGGCCATCTGACATCAGGGAACAAATTTCCCAAATCAAGCGCTACCGTTTCATAAGGCCCCAGCGCCTGACCGTAAAAACGTTCATCCTCTGTCCCCATAACTTTAAAAGAAAGAGCCTGAGGAGGAACCGTGGTACCATGGCTATTTTGCAACCAGACAATCACTGTTTCATCCCCGGCTGGGGCCGGAAGTGAACCAAAGTGATCTGACGGCCAGGCATTGGCGTCATGAGTGACGGACAGGCTGTCATTTCCGTTATGGCCGATGATATCGAGCGCATATTTGACAACATCATGCCCTCTGGCACCGATAACATGAATAAAGAGTTGCCCCGTAAAGGATGGAAGGGCAAAGCGCCGGCGCACAGTCCGACTATCGACGACAATGCCAGCGCCTGCTTTTTCAGAAGGTTCTTCCCATTGCGCCAGAACCTTCCCGGACTCATCAAAAAGCTGGAACCAGTAACGGACGTCATTGGCCCCATAATGAGACCAGTAATTGGTTGTCGTCAGACGTGTTGAAAAGTCATCTGTATCTCGGAAAAATGCAAAGTTGGTGGCAAAATTACATTTATCGAGATAGAACAACCCCTTCTGACGGAAATTGGTCGGTAGCAGAGCGGACTCTAGAGTATAAAGACGACGCTGCCCGAGAAGATTACCCAATCTATGCTGCATTTTGGCTTTCTCAAAAGAAAGCACCAGGATGTGAGTCTCCTTGCATTCCGGCAGATCCAGCAATGGCCGCCACGTTTTTCCTAAAGGAGCAGGCTGTCCAACATCTTCCGTTTTATGCGTCAGGAAAGTCGTAATCTCAAAATCAGGGTAGAGCCCTATGAATGTTTCGAAATAACCATCTGGGTCATAAAGCGCAACTGAGTGCCCTTTCAGACTTGCCTCTAATGTTTTGATCGGCCCGACTGCCAGGGGATGGGAAAGAGCTTTGTAAAGTACATTCCCGCCCTCAGGCCCAAATGTCAAAACATTCATCATGCCGGTCTCTCTTGATCCATTAACAGCTTTTTCATTTTCTCTACCGCCAGGGGAGTATCGTCAAGCCTTTCTCTAATCGTTAAGGGCATATTTACGCCAAAAGGAGAAACACGGCTTATTTCCTCCAGCCCTTTAACAAAAGATTTCAGGCGTGTTGATTGGCCAGAAAGTGACAGAATACCTACAGGGCAGGTCGTCGCGACCGCTTCTGAAATCATTGAGACACTATCTTCTGTCACAGCAAGACAATCTGAGCAGGCAAGAATACCAAGATAGGGATTTTCGTCCCCCTTTCCTTCCAGAAAACGCACGTCGCAAAGTTTCAAGTGCTCTTTCATCACGGAAAGAACTTCCGGTGATGTTCTTCTTGAAGGCGTTATGACACAGGACATCTGGTGTGTTGTGATAAACTGCCTGATTTCTCCTGCAATCATAACCGCTTCCTTCACCCCGAAAACATAGCGCCCGTTCGAGCCCCCCAGAAGCACCCCGAGGACCTTTCGCTCAACCGGTCTGATAAAATCCTGCCATTTCTGACGTGCATGGATCAGCTTTTCCTCAGTCACGCCGTGCAATGCCGTCCGGATTGTCACAATTTTTTCTCCTCGCAACCGGTCATGCTCATTAACGATCACTAATGAAAAATCCCTAAGTGACATACGGGGATCCTGAATCTGTATGACAGGAATCCTGTGACGCTTTCCTAACAAAGCGGCAACGCGACTCCCTTTGCCTGCCATGCTTATAATGATCTCTGTCTGCGGCGAAATGATGACAGGCTCAATCTGTTCAAGAATCCTGAAATTTGAACGAAACAGACATTGGGAAAACAGATTGTTTTTCTTAAAGAGAACAGGCTGAAAATCCCAACTGAAACCGGCTCTATCGGCCAGTCCTTTGCCCTGAGAAAGATGCCCTGCGTAATTTTCAGCAATCAGTGTTGCATGAATCGACATTTTTATATCATGCCCCTATTCCAGACAGGACCGTGATAAGTGTAATTTCGATTTTATGACAGACATTTCTTCCCACCGGCCCTCCTCTGATAAAAATTCCTCCAGTCAGGATCCGTCTCACAACAGTTTCGAAGCTTTGGGGCTTCAGCCTCTTCTTTGCCGTGCCACAAAGAAATTGGGGTTTGAAAGACCAACGCTTATTCAGCAAAAGGGAATTCCTCCCTTATTAAAAGGGAAAGACGTTCTCCTTCCCAGCCAGACCGGAAGCGGCAAAACCGCCACATTCCTGCTTGCAGCCCTGCAGCTTCTCACAGACAAAGAAAAACAGGAGGGCGAACATTTCGAACATGTTCCAACCTGCCTGATTTTGGAACCTACACGCGACCTTGCTCATCAAACAGCAGGGATATGCCGCCAGTTAGCGCGGGAAACAGGTTTTAAAACCAGGGTTCTATGCGGAGGCACCTCCCGAGAGCAGCAGCTTAAATCCATGGAAGGTGGCGTAGATATTATCATTGCAACTCATGGGCGCCTGCTGGATTTTGTGCAACGCGGCGAGCTGGATTTAAGTCATATTACCTATCTGGTTCTCGATGAAGCAGACAGACTGCTCGACGAAGAATTCACCCAGAGCATGACGGCTCTTGTTCCTTATCTCGCAGACCGTCCCCAGACAATTTTCTGTTCAGCAACCCTCCCAGAGGCTGTACGTCTGTTTGCAAAAAAAGTAACACATCACCCTGTTACCATTGATCTTGAGGAAGAAACCAGAACGCCAATCCGCCTTCAGCAGAGAGCCTTATTCCTTCACGAAGATGAAAAAGAGCAGATTGTAAGGAAAATCCTGGACCACTACGTCTCTGATGGTCAGATCATGCTTTTCGTCAATACCAAAAGAGCCTCTGACGATCTTGCCCGGAAAATACGCTCATGGGGTTTTAAGGCAAGCAGCTTTCATAGCGACCTCAAACAGACTGAACGTAAAAAAGTTCTTGATCAGCTTCACAATAAAAGCCTGACATGCCTGGTCACAACAGACATCGCTGCCCGGGGCCTTGATCTCGAGGATCTTTTGCTTGTGATTAACGTCGATCTTCCCAAAAGCCCGGAACTCTACATCCACCGCATAGGACGCTCTGGCCGGGCAGGGAAAAGAGGAAAGGCCGTCTCATTAGTCACCTTATCGGAAAGGCAATTCCTGCGCGAAATCGAACAGGCCGTCCATCATAAAATCCGTATTATCACACCTGAAACACTTACACGGTAACCAGGCTGAAATTGGTGCCGAGACCTAATGACCCGGCACCAAAAACCCTTGAGTGTTAATCAGGCAGACGCACGATCATAGATCGGGAAGCGACGACACAGATCTTTCACATCCTGATGGACGCGCTCGATAGTGGCCTGGTCTTCTTCCCCAGCACTCAGAACATCATTGATCATATGAGCAATCTGGCGGAACTCTGCCTCACCAAAGCCGCGCGCTGTCGCAGCAGGCGCCCCGAGACGGATACCAGACGTCACAAAAGGTTTCTCTGGATCAAAGGGAACAGCATTTTTATTGGCGGTAATACCGGCTTTTTCAAGCAGGGCTTCTGCCTGTTTACCCGTTACCTTTTTAGGACGCAGATCCACCAGAACCAAATGGCTGTCTGTGCCGTTCGTTACAATATCAAAACCAAGCTTCTTGAGCTCATCGCCAAGAGCCCGTGCATTATTGAGCACATTTTCCTGATAGGTCTTGAAACTTGGATGCAGCGCTTCCCCGAATGCGACCGCTTTACCAGCGATAACATGCATTAAAGGACCGCCCTGCAGACCGGGGAACACAGCTGAATTGATTTTTTTTGCCAGCTCTGCATCATTGGTCATGATAACCCCGCCACGTGGCCCACGTAAGGTTTTATGGGTCGTCGTTGTGGTGATATCAGCATAAGGAACAGGGCTTGGGTAAAGACCGGCAGCAACCAGTCCTGCGAAATGAGCCATATCAACCATCAGATAAGCGCCCACTTCATCAGCAATTTTGCGGAAACGTGGGAAATCAATCACGCGCGGATAGGCTGAACTTCCAGCAACGATAATCGTGGGCTTATGCTCACGGGCGAGACGCTCCATTTCCTCATAATCCAGAAGACCATCTTCACCCCGTACACCATATTGTACAGAATTGAACCACTTGCCGGAATAATTAGGGGCGGCTCCGTGAGTCAGATGTCCACCGGCTGCCAGGCTCATTCCCAGAATTGTATCGCCTGGTTTGCCCAATGCCATAAAAGCCGCCTGATTGGCATTCGCCCCACTATGAGGCTGAACATTGGCAAACTGAGCCCCGAAAAGCTTTTTCAGACGTTCAATAGCAAGCTCTTCAACTTTATCGACTTCACTGCACCCACCATAATAACGGCGCCCCGGCAGCCCTTCTGCATATTTATTTGTCAGAACAGAGCCCTGGGCCTCCATCACGGCGAAGGACGCCATATTCTCTGAAGCGATCAGTTCGATTCCATCCTGCTGACGTCTTAATTCGGCGCCTAACAAAGCATTGATCTCAGGATCTCTCTCAGAAAGTGAGTGATGAAAAAACGATTTGAGGTCGAACTGACCGGCTTGCTGAGTCATTCTAGCTATGGTCTCCGTGAAAAAGTGCACTTCCCTATATAGTCGTAGACGCAAAGCACGTCTATTCTCCCCCTTAAAGGATTACAATTTTCTTTCAAACACTAGGGACGCCTTATGAATCACGCTTTCCTGCGCAGGAAACCAATTAATAACGACAATGCGAATCAGTCAGGTTTAAAGCGGATATTCGGTCCCTGGCATCTTATTCTACTCGGCGTAGGGATTACTGTAGGTTCTGGTCTTTTTTCCTTAACAGGTGTTGCTGCTGGACAACATGCAGGCCCTGCTGTCATTCTCTCCTTCCTCATTGCACCTGTTGCCTGTGGTTTTGCAGGCCTTTGCTATGCAGAACTGGCAGGCCTCATTACCTCCGGCGGCTCTGCTTATTCCTATACCTATTGCGCCATCGGAGAGGTTGCTGCATGGTCGGTCGGCTGGAATCTCGTTCTGGAATATACCGTTGGTGCGGCTGCCGTTGCCTCCAGCTGGTCGGGTTATCTTACGTCACTCCTGCGAGGGTGGGGAATCACGCTTGACCCCCGCTTGACGGCCCCCTCCTTTACTCCCGTGATAATGCCTGACGGGCATATGGCTCAGGCATGGTTCAACATACCGAGTGTGTTTATCCTTTTCTGTATCACACTCCTGCTCATGCGCGGCACGACTGAATCAAGCCGGATAAACGCAGTCGTTGTTGTCATAAAGATGTTTGTCATCACCAGCGTTATCGTCGTCTGTTTTCCCCATATTCAGCATGATCATTACGAACCTTTTATCCCACCCAATACAGGAAAATTCGGTGATTTCGGTTTTAGCGGGGTCATGCGCGCCGCCGGGATGGCCTTTTTTGCCTATCTGGGCTTTGACATCGTTTCCTCAGCGACAGCTGATACCAAAAACCCGCAGCGCAATATTCCGATCGGCGTTGTCGGTACCCTGATTATCTGCGCCTTTATCTACGTTATATTCTCTGCCGTTCTCGTTGGAGTTGTTGATTACCGCTCCATGGTCAATGATGCCAATCCGGTCGCCACAGCCATTGATATGGTGCATATGCCCTGGCTTGCCAGTCTGGTTAAACTGGGTGTTACGCTCGGTTACATCTCTGTCATTTATGGTATGTTGCTGGGCCAGAGCCGTATTGCGCTCACCATGTCCCAGGATCGCCTTCTTCCCTCCTTCTTCGGCAAGTTGCACAAGAAAACACAGACGCCCTGGAACGCCCATATTCTCTGCTTCCTTATGGCGGGACTTCTGGCAGGCACCTTCTCAATCAGCACATTAGGCAATATGACCTCAATTGGGACATTATTTGCTTTTATTATCGTTTGTTGCGGAGTCGTAATATTACGCCGCAGGGAACCTGAGCTTAAACGGCTTTTTCGTGTTCCAGGAGGGACGTTTCTCATCCCGTTGCTGGGCATCGTCTCTTGTGGTGCCGTGATGGTCTCTCTTGATGGCGATACCTGGATCAGATTACTGGTCTGGTGGGCTATTGGAATGGTAATATATGTTTTATATGGTTCAAAAAAGAGTCTTTTAAGCACAGAAGGATCCTGAAAACTGTGGCTTCCAATTTGTTACTTAAGCGGAAATAAGAGGAGTAATCTCTGATGAATCGGCCCTTCTGGCGGACCAAATCGCTGGATTCATTAGCTTCACAAGACAATTCAGGAACAGAGCTGAAACGAGTTTTTGGTCCGTGGCAGCTTGTTTTTCTCGGGGTAGGCGTCACAATCGGCGCCGGATTATTCTCTCTTAGTGGCGTTGCTGCCGGGCAATATGCAGGCCCGGCTGTTATTCTCTCATTCGTTATTGCAGCCATTGCCTGTGGCTTTGCCGGTCTTTGCTATGCTGAGCTGGCTGGTATGATCCCTATTGCCGGTTCCGCTTATTCCTACGCCTATGTTGCCATGGGTGAAGGGATTGCCTGGATTATCGGGTGGGATCTCTTTTTGGAATATACCGTTAATGCCTCTGCTGTTGCCTCAAGCTGGTCGGGCTATTGCATCTCATTGCTACGGGATTGGGGCATCACTCTGGATCCCCGTTTTACGTCATCAACATTTTCTCTGGTTAAACTGGCTGATGGCTCTACAGCCCAGGCATGGTTCAATGCGCCGGCAGTCTTTATTCTATTGCTGGTGACCTTTCTGCTCATGGGCGGCGTTTCAGAATCCAGTCGCGTCAATGCCATTATCGTGGGCCTGAAACTGCTGATCATCACCAGTGTGACCGTTATCTGCCTGCCTCATATTCAGTCCGCGCATTTTCACCCATTTATTCCACCCAATACTGGACATTATGGTGAATTCGGCTTCAGCGGTGTCATGCGCGCAGCTGGGTTGATTTTCTTTGCCTATATCGGTTTTGATATCGTCTCAACGGCAGCACAGGACGCTCGTAATCCACAAAGAGACATCCCGTTCGGGATTTTAGGCAGCCTCGTCGTCACTGCGGTTGTTTATGCAATCTTTTCTTCTGTGCTGGTTGGCGTTGTCGACTATCATGACTTTGCCAATAACGCGAACCCTGTAGCGACGGTTCTTGACAAGATTCATATCACCTGGTTCGGGGTTCTTGTTAAAATCGGGATCATGCTTGGTTATATATCCGTTATTTATGGTCTTCTGCTTGGTCAGAGCCGCGTCGCTCTCTCCATGGCGCGTGACGGGCTTATCCCGCAGATCTTCAACCGTCTTAACAAGCGGACGTGTACGCCCATTCTTTCTCATGTCATCACGTGGGTCGCCAGCAGTGTTCTTGCTGCATGTCTGCCGATCAATATCCTTGGTGAAATGACGTCTATCGGGACACTTCTCGCCTTTGTGATTGTCTGTCTTGGCGTTTTGATCCTCAGAGTGCGCGCACCAGAAATGCACCGTCTTTTCAAAGTTCCCGGAGGGAATTTCCTTGTCCCAGGCCTCGGTATCCTATCCTGTGGCACGGTGATGCTCTCCATGAATTTTGCAACATGGTTACGCCTCTTTATATGGCTGGCTATCGGCGTCGTCATTTATTTCTGTTATAGCCGCCACCACAGCAAACTTGTGAAAAAAACGATTTTGGAAAAGTAGCAAGTCAGCCCCCTGGAAAGGACGATATGTCTTACAGTTCTCTCACACGCCTCAGGCGTAACCGTTATGATTCATTTACCAGACGTATGGTTGCTGAACATAAGCTCCATAGTGATGATCTGATCTGGCCTGTTTTTGTGTGTGAGGGTACCGGGCAACGACAGGCGGTCCAGGCTATGCCCGGAGTTGTCCGGGTCAGTCTTGATCTTCTTGAGGAACATGTCGGACAAGCCGTGAAACTGGGAATTCCGGCAATTGCCCTTTTCCCGGTGACGCCTATGGACGTCAGAGATGAAACCGGAAGCGAGGCTCTGAACCCTGATAACCTGATGTGCCGGGCTGCCCGCCTGCTTAAAAAAGCCTATCCTGAACTGGGGCTTATCGGGGACGTCGCTCTTGATCCGTACACCATCCACGGTCATGACGGCCTCATTATTGATAATTACGTTGTTAATGACCCGTCTGTAGAAATCCTGAGCCGCCAGGCCTTAAATCAGGCCAGAGCCGGGATTGATATTATTGCACCATCAGACATGATGGATGGCAGGGTCGCCGCAATTCGTGAACTCCTTGACGAGAATGGTTACGTCAATACGCGCATTATGTCTTATGCCGCGAAATATGCCTCTGCCTTTTATGGTCCTTTCCGTGATGCTCTTGGCTCAGGCAATCTTCTTTCCGGAGATAAAAAAACGTACCAGATGGATCCTGCCAATTCAGATGAAGCTCTTCGTGAAGTTGAAATAGACCTTCAGGAAGGCGCTGATATGGTCATGGTCAAACCTGGTATGCCTTACCTCGATATCATTCAGCGTGTGAAAGATAATTTTCTTGTCCCTGTTTTTGCCTATCAGGTATCAGGGGAGTACGCGATGATGATGGCTGCCATTCAAAATGGATGGCTTGACCGGGAAAAAACGATTATGGAAAGCCTTCTGGCATTTAAACGTGCTGGATGTAGCGGCATCCTGACCTATTTCGCACTGGAAGCTGCACAGCTTCTCCGTGACCGCGCATAAAAAACTCTTTCCCGGAGCCTCACGAAGACTCCGGGGGATTAAAGCTTTCAAAACTGGCCTGGATGCCGAAGCAAGCGTTCTTGATTTTTTTCAAAAGGCAGGCTTCGATATCCTTGCTCACCGGATCCGTACACCATACGGTGAGATTGATCTCATTATTTCAAATGATGACTGGCTGATCGGCATTGAAGTCAAACAACGCAAAACGCACTATGAAAGCGCTTTTGCCCTCACAAAAAAGCAATCACGCCGCCTTTTGGAATCTTTTGACTATTTATTAACATCACACCCGGAATGGAACCGGGCTAATACGCGATTTGACGTCGCTCTCGTCGATAAGAAAGGGGATCTACAGATTTTAGAGGACGCTCTCAGAGCCTTTTAAGAGGCCCTGCTCTTTCAAAATCAGCCGCGACGATGATGTCTGTTACGTTGATGATGCGTCACAACACGCCCTCTGTACGTGACCGTCCTGATCGGTGCTACGCGCGCTCTACGACTCGCCAGAGCCACAGGTCTTGCCAAGGGTTTGGATCTGTTAAGCGGACGATAATGGTAGTAATGATGCACAACAGGATTCGCCGTCAGGGCACTGAAAGTAAGCTTCCGGGCCTCAAAATCCGTAATTTCACGCGGGGCTGCTTTTGCCAGACTTCCGATCATTAAAGGCGTACTTGTAACAGCTACAAGCAACAATCCTTTGCATAAACGTAAATAAGACATCCAAAAGTTCCCTCATCATTACTTCGTCAAAATCTACCTAATTTTTCTTATTCTTTGCAAGAATAATATCAAAAATATGACTAAGATTTCATAAAAAAAGCGGTGCATAACACCGCTTTCTAGGCCTAAAAAACCTTAAGCCCTTATGGATGAGCTTTCAAAAGCCCCTTCTCAACCAACAAGCTTTCCAGTTCACCACTCTGATACATATCCGTTACGATATCGCATCCGCCAATAAATTCACCTTTAATGAAAAGCTGCGGAACTGTCGGCCACTGGGAGAAATCCTTAATCCCCTGACGGATTGCAGGATCTTCCAACACATTACATGTTTCGAAATTAACCCCTACATGATTCAGAATCTGAACGACACGTGCTGAAAATCCACATTGTGGGAACAGCTTGTCACCCTTCATGAACAACATGATATCATTAGCGTTAATCATGTTCTGGATATCTTGCAAAACAGTCTCTGGCATTTTTATCTAATTCCTTGTGCACTTCTTCCTTCAAAGTGCCTTTAACCGACCTTGGAGATAGGGCGCCAGAATAAAACGTCAACCCCCTGAGGCCGGTAATTAATGATTTGTTATCCGGGAAGCCTTGTCTTTACCGACAAGGCATGAAGCTCTGTTCCCATTCGTCCCCCAAAGGCGTCATAAACCAGCTTATGCTGTTTGACCATAGGGAGACCACGAAAAGCCTCACTCCTTACCTCACAGGCATAATGATCACCATCACCGGCAAGGTCCTGAATTTCGATCTGCGCATCTGGAAGTGCTGCCAGAATAATCCGCTTAATTTCGTCAGAAGACATAGGCATTATTCCATGTCTCCCATAAGACGAGGCAGGAACTCTTCATTAAGCGTGCGCAATGTGCTGAGCTCACACTTCATGTCTGTCCCGACAATCAGAGCACCACCCTTGATGCTTCCAAGACGACGGATCGCAACACCGGCTCTATCCGCAGCTTTCAGCAGGTGATCACCTTTATGTGTAATAACCACGTAGCGCCCCTGATCCTCACCGAACCAGAATGCATGGGGTTGTATGCCTTTCGGAGCAGCAACCAGTTCGCAGCCACGCCGTCCAGCCAGGGCCATCTCAGCAATTGTAACAAGTAAACCACCGTCTGACACGTCATGACAGGCGGTAATATTACCATCGAGAATCTGCCGGCGCACAAAATTACCATTCAGGCGTTCTTTACGCAGATCAATGGTAGGAGGCGCTCCTTCTTCCCTTCCGCAAATTTCCCTTAACCACAGAGACTGGCCCAGTTCGCCTTTTGTCTCGCCAATCAAGAAAATTTCACCTTCTTCGGGGAAAGCCAGTCCAACAGCCTTGCTGACATCCTCAATAACACCCAGGCCGCCAATGGCCGGTGTAGGCTGTATGGCATTTGCCTGATTATTCTCAGAACGTGTTTCATTATATAAAGACACGTTTCCGCTTACGACAGGGAAATCAAGCGCACGACAGGCTTCGCCCATGCCTTTGATTGCCTCAACAAACTGCCCCATAATTTTAGGATTCTCAGGGCTGCCGAAATTGAGGTTATCTGTCACGGCCAGAGGGGTCGCTCCTGTTGCCGTGATATTTCTCCACGCCTCAACAACCGCTTGTGCCCCCCCACAATAAGCATCTGCCTGCCCGTAACGGGGTGTGCAGTCAGTCGTCAGGGCAAGAGCTTTATCCGTGCCTTCCACCCTTACAATAGCAGCATCGGCACCACCGGGACGTTTCACAGTCTGACCACCTACGGTGCTGTCATATTGATTCCATATCCAGGCGCGGGAAGCGAGATCTGGAGAGGCAATCAAGGTCTCAAGTGCTTTTTCAAGACTGACTGGGGACTCCGGGGTTTTCAACGGGGCCGGTTTTTCTGTCGCCTGAACCGGACGGTCATAAAGCGGAGCCTGATCTGCCAGAGGCCCAAGCGGAATATCCGCTTCGATCTTTCCTTTATGCTTGACCGTAATATGACCTGTTTCAGTCAGGACACCAATGACGGCAAAATCAAGTTCCCATTTTTCGAAAATACGACGCGCTTCTTCCGTCCGATCAGGGCGCAGCACCATGAGCATGCGTTCCTGACTTTCAGAAAGCATCATTTCATAGGCGGTCATATTCGTTTCGCGTTGGGGAACGTGATCGAGATCAAGCTCGATACCGACACTACCCTTACTGGCCATTTCAACAGCTGAAGAGGTCAGTCCGGCTGCCCCCATATCCTGAATGGCAATCACGGCATCCGTTGCCATCAGTTCAAGGCAGGCTTCAATCAGAAGCTTTTCGGTAAACGGATCGCCAACCTGGACAGTTGGGCGTTTTGAGCTGGATTCCTCATCAAACTCAGCTGAGGACATCGTCGCCCCGTGAATACCGTCCCGCCCCGTTTTAGAGCCGACATAGACAACAGGATTCCCCACACCCGCCGCAGCAGAGAGGAAAATACGATCCTGAGAGGCAATACCAACCGTCATGGCATTGACGAGCGGATTTCCATTATAGGAACGATGGAAATTAACCTCTCCCCCGACGGTCGGGACCCCTACGCAATTTCCGTAACCGCCAATACCTCTTACAACACCATCAACAACCCGGCGTGTATCAGCCTCTTTTGCATCCCCAAAACGCAGAGCATTCAGATTGGCAACCGGGCGAGCGCCCATCGTAAAGACGTCACGCAGGATGCCACCAACACCGGTCGCGGCTCCCTGATAGGGCTCAATGAATGAAGGATGGTTATGACTTTCCATTTTAAAAATGGCGGCAAGCCCATCACCAATATTGACAACGCCCGCATTTTCACCCGGACCATGAATGACCCAGGGGGCCTTGGTCGGTAAAGTCTTAAGATGAAGACGCGATGACTTATAGGAACAATGTTCAGACCACATGACCGAGAAAATACCCAGCTCGGTCAATGAAGGCGTCCGCCCCATAATGGAAAGGACAGTTTCATACTCGTCATTGGTCAAACCGAAAGATTGTGCCAAAGCGATATCTACGGTTAAACTCATGAGCCCAGTGTCTCCACTAAACCCTGAAAGAGGGGCAACCCGTCAGTGCCGCCTGTCAGGGCATCGGTTAAATTTTCAGGGTGTGGCATAAGGCCACAAACACGCTTGTTCTCACTGAGAACACCGGCAATGGCCTGCGCACTGCCATTCAGATTATTCAGCATATTATCAGGCTCAACACGTCCGGCCTGGTCACAATAACGAAAAGCGATTCGACCCTCACCTTCCAGACGTTTCAAGGTCTCTGGAGAGGCTGTGTAATTTCCGTCGCCATGGGCCATAGGAGCTCTGAAAATAGAGCCTTTGGACCAGTTTTTTGTAAAGGCACTCTGCGACGTCTCAACTTTAAGAAAACAGTCCTGAGAGAGAAAGCGCATCCCGGCGTTACGCAATAGAGCGCCAGGTAAGAGACGGGCTTCCGTCAAAATCTGGAAGCCATTACAAACGCCCAGAATATAACCACCTTTTTCAGCAAACTGCCTGACAGCCTTCATAATCGGGGAATGTGCAGCCATTGCCCCGCTGCGCAAATAATCCCCATAGCTGAAACCACCTGGCAGAATGACGAGGTCAAGGCCTTCTATGTGATCCTGCTGATGCCATAATATTTCTGGCTTTTGTCCCGATACACGCTCAATGGCCTGTACCATGTCGCGCTCCCGGTTCGTACCAGGAAAAACGACAATTCCCGTTTTCATTGACCAAACCCTTTCTGGGTTGCAGAAGACGTTTCAACCTTACTCCCACAAGGGTAAGCCTCATGCAGGGCGCGATATACAGCTTTGCCTGCCGGCTGTGACAGGGCCTCACTATGCCCTTTGAGCCAGGACACAACAGTTTCCCTGATCTGGGTTGTGTTTTTGCCAGGTGCTACGCAGAAAGCAACAGGCGCTTTATCATGCTGATAGACGGCATAGGCACGGGACCATACTTCACTATCCATCACACCGGAAAGATAGGCATCGCACAGTTTGAGGCTGCTCTGATTGGTGCACATCTGCCCAAGAGCTTTTGCCGTGACTGTAGAAACACGCTGCGCATGTGCGCCAGAAGAGAGTGTGAGTGCGCCGGCAAAAAGCAGGCCCATTGTTAAAGCTGATGCAAATTTCATGACAGAACCTCGACAACAAAATCTTCGATAACTTCATTTGCCAGCAGAGCATGGGCCATGGCTTCACCTTGCTTTTTTGCTTCTTCAGCAGAGGATGCGTCCAGCTCAATGTCAACAACACGGCTGATACGGACGTCTTTCACTCCTTTGAAGTGCAAGGATTCCAAAGCATGACCAACAGCTTTACCCTGTGGGTCCAACACGCCTTCCTTTAAGGAAACAAATACGCGAACTTTCACAATCCCCCCTCCGAGGTCACATTTTTTCCATTGTCAGCTTCAGGCAGAATACCCAGACGGCGTGCCACTTCCTGATAAGCTTCTTCGACTTTACCCATATCACGACGGAAACGGTCTTTATCAAGTTTTTCGTTCGTACGGGCATCCCAGAGACGGCAATTATCGGGCGAAATTTCATCGGCCAGAACAATCCGCATCTCGTCACCTTCCCATAAACGGCCGAACTCAAGCTTGAAATCGACAAGCGTGATCCCGACACCGGCAAACAACCCTGTAAGGAAATCATTGACTCGCAGGCTCAGAGCGCTGATTTCGTCAAGGTCATGGGGATAGGCCCAATTAAAGGTGATAATATGCTCATCTGATACCAACGGGTCATTCAGAGCATCATTTTTATAATAGAACTCAATGAGCGCACGTGGCAGACGCTCACCTTCTTCCAGACCGAAACGTTTTGCCAGTGATCCAGCCACAACGTTACGCACAACAACTTCCAGCGGAATAATCTCAACTTCCCGCACAAGCTGCTCTCTCATATTCAGTCTGCGGATAAAATGAGTCGGGATATTGATCTCTTTAAGCCGCAGCATCAGGTATTCACTGATACGGTTATTAAGAACCCCTTTACCGGTAATTACGCCGCTTTTGGCGCCATTGCCGGCCGTTGCATCATCCTTGAAATACTGAATAATCGTACCAGCCTCTGGCCCTTCGTACAGTATCTTGGCCTTACCTTCATAAATTTGCCGACCACGAGCCATGAAATCCAGTCCTTATCCCCAAAACAGTCAATTATCTCTATCTAGCATAGAGACCTTCCAAAAAGGGAGACCAAAGAAGAACTCTGACCTCCTTTTTAAGATTAGTGTAAGTTTTAGTCGGCAAAAACCCGGTCAAAAATCATGTCCACTGCCTTCAGGTGACGGGCTGGGTCAAGAGCATCATCAATAACAGCCTTATCAAGTTTACCTGAAACAAGCGGGTCAGATTCCAGGTTTTCCCTGAAAGTTCTGCCTTCAGGTGTATTCAGTTTCGTCCAGGTGGCCATGGCTGCTCTTTGGACGATAGAATAAGCTTCCTCACGTGAGTAACCGGCACGGGCAAGCGCCAACAATACTTCACCGGAGTGAACAACCCCACCGAGGCTTTCCACGTTAGCCAGCATCTGTTCAGGGTAAATCACCAGTTTTTCCATCATGGAAGCCAGGCGCATCAAGGCAAAGTCGAGAACGATCGTCCCGTCAGGGCAGATGTTACGCTCTACAGAAGAATGACTGATATCGCGCTCATGCCAGAGAGCCACATTTTCCAGAGCAGGAACAACGTAAGAACGCACAAGACGGGAAAGACCTGTCAGATTTTCAGACAGAACCGGGTTGCGCTTATGAGGCATTGCAGAGCTGCCTTTCTGCCCGGCATGGAAAAACTCTTCGGCTTCCCTTACTTCGGAACGCTGTAGATGACGCACTTCAACGGACAGTCTTTCAATACCACTGGCAATGACACCTAACGTGCAGAAAAACGCCGCATGACGGTCACGCGGAATCACCTGAGTGGACACATCTTCAACCTTCAGGCCAAGATGCTTTGCTACGTAGGATTCAATCGCTGGATCAATATGCGCATAAGTCCCGACAGCACCGGAAATCGCACAAATGGCAATTTCCTCACGAGCAGCAAGGAGCCTCTTCCGGTTACGTTTGAATTCCGCATAATGGCCCGCAAGCTTAAGGCCGAAACTTGTCGGTTCAGCATGGATCCCATGGCTACGCCCGATTGTAACGGTATTTTTATGCTCAAAAGCCCGTTTTTTAAGGGCAGCCAGAAGTTTATCCATATCTTCCAGCAGCAAATCAGCCGCTTGCGTCATTTGCACGGCGAGACAGGTATCAAGAACGTCTGAGGAGGTCATGCCCATATGGACAAAACGGCTTTCGGGACCAACTTTTTCGGCAAGCCAGGTCAGAAACGCAATGACATCATGCCGAGTCTCAGCTTCAATGGCATCAATACGTGCGATATCCTGCTCAGAGAAGGCGGCCATTGCCTTGTCACCTTTTTCTCTGATGACTTTAGCGGCTTCAACAGGAATCACCCCCTGTTCAGCCATTGCCTCGCAAGCCAGAGCTTCAATCTCGAACCAGATACGATAACGATTAATACCAGACCATATTGCCACCATCTGGGGACGAGAATAACGAGGGACCATAAGGCAGCTCCACTAAAAAACAAACTCTGGACAGTCATTAGCCAATCAAGGCCGTTCTGCCCAGACCCGGAAAGGATGAAAATCCGGGAATAAACAACCAGAAGCCCCTTGAACTGAACTCAAAACATGGGCCAGAATTAACACAAGGACACTTTGAGGCTTCTTTTTGTATATATAAGAGGTCTGTTTCTCATTGTGAGGGGTACGGATGTGACATTTCCGAATTTTGTAAACGCTCTTTCTGCGCTCCTGGCCGTTTTATTGATCGATTTCACACTTGCCGGCACCAATGTGACGATCATTGCGGTTTCAGTTGAGTCTCTACAGAAGCGCCAAAAATGGCTGGCTATTTTTGCCGGGACTGTATTTGGGGCAATTCTGCGCATCGCAATGGCCCTCGTTGCTTCTCAGCTTTTTCAGATTGAAGCCTTGAAACTGATCGGGGGCGGCCTTCTACTCTGGGTGTGTTGGCGCCTTTTCCTTCACATACGGACCCGCCAGGATGAAGGTGATATTGCCCGCCCGACCACAATAGGGGAAGCTATCCTGCAAATTATTATCGCTGACATAGCTTTAAGCTTTGATAATGTTCTGGCCGTGGCGGGAGCTGCGGATATGCACCCCCTCATTCTGACAGCCGGACTGCTGATCTCTGTTTTGATCATCGCACTTGCAGCCAATCTGGCCACATGGCTTTTTAAAAGCTTTTACTGGTTAAACTGGATCGGCCTATTTGTGGTTTTACTGGTGGGGCTTAAATTATGCGGCCAGGGTATTTATGACCTCTGGAAAACATTCTGAAGCTGGAAAATGAGACATTTGAATCCTCTTCTCACCATCATAAGTGCTATTGGAACAGGGCTTTTCCTCTCTTCATCATCCCTGCACGCCGAGCCTGTCTCTTATTCACCCAGACTTACAGAATGGCTTTTTCTGACAAGCCCTGAGGGAGCACATCTCCCCGCACAGCGTTATGCCGATTTTCTGAAAATGACGCCGCAATGGCCTCTTCGTACACGCATGACCTGGCGCTATGAAAAAGCACTCCAACAGGAAGCCGATCCCACAACATTAAAACAACTCTGCCCCCTTTTTCCACTAACACAATTGGTAACGTTACAGATCTGTTCCTCTTATCTTACCAATTCCAGCGAGCAAGCCCGTCTTTTATGGCGCAACGGGCTTGCTGATGCCGCAGATGAACGGAGCTTTCTTTCCTTTTACGGAAAAACACTCAGGCCGGATGATCAATGGGCACGTTATCAGACCTTGGAGAATAAAGGCCTGAAACAAGCGGCTTTCAGACAGATCAGTCGTTTATCAGCCTCAAAAGCAGCTTTGGCACGTGTGCGCTTTGCTCAAAGATTTGCCTTACCGACAGCTGATGAGCTTTTCGACTCTCAGCAGAGTATAACGCATGACGATACCCTCATAAGACTGCGCCTACATCTGTTACGGCAACAGAACAGACTTGAAGAAGGATACACTCTCTGGCAAGCGCAACAACCGCTTCAGGGGCCCCAGCCGGCTCAGACTGCGACAGAAATTCTGTCCTATGTCAGGCTTTTTCTTCGCTCTGGTCTGGATAATGACAATCAAAAAGCGCTTGATTTTCTTACATCACTCTCTCAACAGCCCCCCGGGTTTCAGCGGAATGATGCTTTATTTTTAAATGGGTATACACAGCTTTTCCGTTTCAATCATATACAGCAAGCCAAAGCTTTTTTCCGTACATTGTCTCAAGACAGCTCTTTGATTTACCGTGCTGAAGGGTTTTACTGGCTCGGGCGCTGTGCTGAAGCTGCAAACGAGGCTGAAGAGGCCCAATCCTGGTTTCGTCAGGCAGCCTCCTATCCGACTGTTTTTTATGGTCAAATGGCGCTTGCCCGACTCACTCAATCCCCTTTTCTGAATTACGCAAACAGGACACGACTTTTTAAAAGCAGCTTACAATCGCAACTTTCACATCTTCCTCGGCTGCAAGGCGGTCCTATTCCACGAACGGACCTTGTCGAGGCGATTCAGGCTCTTGCCGGAAATAATGATCTCACCAATGCGGCAATTTTTATAAGTTATCTCTATGTTCACACAAACGAATCATCGGCTCTTATCTCGGTAGCACAACTATCTTCCCAACTTAATTTTCCCAAAGGGGCTATTTTAAGTGCCCGCAAATTAGCCAGATCAGCTATTGCGCTTTATCCATTGGGCTATCCTCTTCCTTATGATCCGGCCGCACTTTCCAACATTCCGCCCTCTCTCCCCCCTTCTCTCGTTCCTGCCCTTATTCGTCAGGAAAGCAGTGGTGACCCGAATGCCATAAGCCCTTCTCCTGCTTATGGTTTAATGCAATTACGCCTGCCAACAGCACAGATGGTTGCGCGGAAACATCATTTGGAAACGGTAACGGCTAATACCTTACTTGACCCGCAGACAAATATAGTATTGGGCACTCAGTATTTATCGTCCATTATAGAGCGGTTTCAGGGCTCACTTCCCTACGCTCTGGCTGCTTATAATGCCGGACCGGCGCGTGTCGTTCCCATTGATGCAACGCCCCTTTCCACCGAAAATGACGATGATATTTTAAAATGGATTGTTCTTTTTCCCTTTAAGGAAACGCGAGGCTATATCGAAAATATTATGGGCGACATGGCCATTTATACATCAATCACACAATAAAAAACGGCCCCTGAAAGGACCGTTCTTTTATAGCCTGTAAAAATACAGCTGGTCTTATTAATGAGCAGCAGGAGCAGGCATTGCAGCTGGCATTACAGAAGCTGCTGGTGTCGTGGCTGCTGGTGCAGGAGCCGCTGGCGCCGCAGCGACAGGGGCAGCTGGTGCTTTTATAGCAGAAGGTGGTGCGACAGGCATCATAGCGTCACCTGTTTTCTTCTGAATTTCTTTTGCTTCTTTCTGAGGAACTGTAACAACAGCTGGAGGCGTCAGAACAGGTGTACGAGCTTTTTCCAAAGACATGGCATTCAATGCATCTG
Organism: Aristophania sp. ESL1100; assembly: GCF_058511235.1. NCBI lineage: Bacteria > Pseudomonadati > Pseudomonadota > Alphaproteobacteria > Acetobacterales > Acetobacteraceae > Aristophania > Aristophania sp. ESL1100. Next base: position 1,062,213 of record NZ_CP196394.1, read on the forward strand.
TCTTGGATACGGACTCATTGTTCTTCGCTGCTTTTTTACCAGCTTTGCTATGATGGGTAGCATGCTTGTGAGCTGTCGCGGCAAAAACCGGGGAAGATACGAGCATCAGACCAGCGGCAGCGAAAGCTGTAACAGATAATTTTTTCATTACTCAACTCCATTAATATTCACTTCAGGAGTGAACTCTCTTTTAGTCTAAAACGATCAGTCTCTTAAAACAATCATTTTAATTGAAATAATGATACACAAATTTGCCGCAAATCCCATTTAGTAATTATTAATTCCTCATCTGCCCAATGAGGAAGGTGGAAATTGTGGCGGACCATATATTTCACGGGCGCGACTGATAAAGGCTTTTACCATAAGACGAATGCCTTCATTGAAAACAATTCCTATAGCATTTCTTAACAAACGGGATCTGAATTCGAAATCTACATAAAAATCGACAACACACCCTCCTTCATGAGGCGTGAATGTCCAGATATTTTTGAGATATTTAAAAGGCCCTCTTTCGTAACGCACCAGAATTCTATTTGGCCGTTCCAATGTGACTCGACTTGTATAGGATTCCCTGAACGGGCCAAACCCGACACTCAAATCAGCGACAAGTTCTTCATCGGTTCTGGAGCGGACAACGGCCTTAATGCACCAGGGAAGAAACTCAGGATATTTTCCTACGTCCGCCACCAGATCAAAAAGCTGTTCAGGGCTATAAGCGATTAATCGTTGTTCAGCATGGGTCGGCATATCAGCTTATTTCTCCCAGACGACGCATACGTTCTTCTTTAAGCTGAGCAAAATCCCGATCAGCATGATAGGACGAACGGGTCATAGGCGAAGCACTGACCTGCAGAAACCCTTTCACACGGGCTGTTTTTGCATAATCTGCAAATTCATCAGGTGTCACAAAATGTTTAATCGCAGCATGTTTGACGCTCGGTTGAAGATATTGACCCAATGTCAGAAAATCCACATCCGCTACACGAAAGTCATCCATAACCTGCCCCACTTCAGCCTTTTCTTCGCCAAGCCCTAGCATTAATCCAGATTTTGTAAACAGATATGGATCAAGTCGTTTGGCATCACTTAAAAGACGAAGTGACTGAAAATAGCGCGCTCCCGGTCTTATTGACGGATACAGGCGGGGCACAGTCTCGATATTGTGATTAAAAACATCCGGTTTGGCAGCCACAACAATTTCCAACGCCCCATCTTTACGCAGAAAGTCAGGCGTTAGAATCTCTATTGTTGTCTCAGGCGCCTGCTCCCTGACGGCCTTGATAACGTCCGCAAAATGTCTTGCTCCACCGTCAGGCAGATCATCCCGATCAACTGAGGTGATGACCACGTGCCGCAACCCAAGTTTGGCGACAGCTTCGGCAACACGCCCGGGCTCTCCTGCGTCCAATGGAGCGGGAAGCCCCGTTGAAACATTGCAGAAAGCACAGGCACGTGTGCAAATTTCACCCATAATCATCATGGTTGCATGACGCTGGGACCAGCATTCGCCAATATTAGGGCAGGCAGCCTCTTCACAAACCGTCGCAAGCTTGTGCTCACGCATCAAAGCTCTGGTTTCATGATAGACGGGATGGTTAGGCGCCTTTACCCTTATCCACTCCGGCTTACGTGCAATCGGGTTATCCGGCCGATGCATCTTTTCAGGATGACGGACGGAACCACGATGATTCTGGTGATTAATAACAAGCCGTGTGGACATTTAAATGTGCAATGCGCCTTCGAAAGCCGCAAGAACAGCTTCATGCATGGTTTCTGAAATCGTCGGATGCGGGAACACAGTTTCACTCAGCTCTGCTTCTGTCAGTTCGCCTGTACGCGCAATAACGAAGCCCTGAATCATTTCTGTTACTTCAGCCCCGATCATATGGGCTCCGAGCAATTCTCCCGTTGTCGCATCGAACACGACTTTTGTCATGCCTTCCGGCTCACCCATGGCAACGGCTTTTCCGTTCGCAAGGAAGGGGAAACGCCCAACCTTGACCGTTTTACCAAGTGCTTTCGCCTTTTCCTCGCTCAGACCGACAGAAGCAATCTGGGGACGTGAATACGTACAGCCGGGGATGGAAAGTGTATGAAGCGGTTCCGGCGAACGACCGGAAATCTTTTCAACACAGATGACAGCTTCGTGGCTGGCTTTGTGGGCAAGCCATGGCGCACCGGCAACATCGCCGATTGCGTAGAGACCAGGCTCATCAGTGCGGCAGAATTCGTCGGTTATAATATGGGTACGGTCAATTTTAACACGCGTTTTTTCCAGACCGATATTTTCCACATTCCCGACGATGCCAACGGCGCAGATCACACGATCAACCGTAAGATCAAACGTCCCTTTCGGCGTTTCAATAACCGTTGAAACCTCGTCTTCTTTTTTCACAAGTGTTCCGACTTTTGCAGATGTCAGAATTTTTATCCCACGCTTTTCAAACGCTTTCTGCGCCTGGGCGCTGATTTCAGGGTCCTCGGCAATCAGAATACGGTCAGCGACTTCTGCAATTGTGACTTCGCTCCCCAGATCCCGATAGAATGAGGCGAACTCGATACCAATTGCACCCGAACCAATGACCAGAAGTCGTTTGGGGAATGTCGTCGGTGTCATCGCTTCTCTGGCACTCCAGATCAGCTTGCCGTCTGTTTCCAGCCCTGGAAGCTGACGAGCCCGGGCCCCGGTTGCCAGAATCACGTGTGGTGCACGGATAGACGCTATTTCCTGTCCGTCTTTTGTGACAGAGAGTTTATGAGCTTCGCCTTCCCGGCCTGAAAGAGAGGCGAAACCGTCAAAAGTGGTCACTTTCGCTTTTTTCAGAAGATGTGCCACCCCCTTACGCATACGGTCTGCAACACTACGCGAACGCGCTACAACTTTCTCAAGATCAAAAGAGGGATTCTCGGCAGAAAGGCCAAACTCTTTCAAATGATTCAGACTATGAAAAATATCTGCCGAACGCAGAAGAGCCTTTGTAGGGATACACCCCCAGTTCAGACACACTCCGCCCATATGCGTGCTTTCCACCAGGGCGACATTCATTCCCAACTGACTGGCCCTCAGAGCCGCAACATACCCACCGGGGCCGCCACCAACAACAATAAGATCGAATAAATCGGACATATATCAAAGCACCAACGCGTAAGGGTTCTGAACAATCTCTTTAAGGGTTTTAAGCCACTGAGCTCCCAAAGCTCCATCAACAGCCCGATGGTCAACTGAAAGAGTGACCGTCATCACTGTCGCGGCTGTAATCTGGTCATGGCGCACGACAGCGCGTTTTTCACCCGCTGCAATCGCCAGAATAGCAGCCTGTGGCGGGTTTATAATAGCGGCAAAATCACGCACGCCAAACATTCCCATATTGGAAATGGAGAACGTTCCCCCCTGGAATTCTTCAGGAGCCAGTTTATTGGCACGTGCTCTGGCGGCAAGATCTTTAGCTTCCCGGCTGATCTGCTTTAATGACTTTTTATCGGCCTGGCGGATAATGGGCGTAATCAAACCATCAGGAATAGAAACGGCCATGGAAATATCAATATCTTCAAAATGAAGCATTTCCGTTTCTGTATATTGCACGTTCAGCCCGGGCTGTTTTCTCAAGGCAAGAGCGACAGCCTTGATCATCAGATCATTGACTGAAAGCTTGATATCTTCATCAGCCAGAGAGGCATTCAACTTGCTTCTCAAGGCAAGTAAGGCATCAAGTTCTATATCTGTAGAGACATAGAAATGAGGAACCTGGGTTTTTGATTCCGTCAGGCGACGTGCAATCACTTTGCGCATCGTGGAATGTTTAACCCGTTCAACAGACCCGCTCTCCACTGCAGAACTGACAGGAACCGTTTTCTGCTGCGACAAGGCTGCCTCAATATCACGCTTTACAATCCGCCCATTGGGACCGGATCCCTTGATCCCTTCGAGAGACAGATTCTGCTCTTTGGCAATCCGCCTTGCCAGAGGAGACACGAACAGGCGTTTTTCAGTGTTCCTGGAAACCGGGGCAGCAGAAGCGACAGAACTCTTTTTCGCTGTTTCAGCTTTTGGAGGCTCGGCCGGTTGTGTTCCTGCTGAAGCAGCGGGCTTTTCAGCGCTTTCAGGAACAGCTTCTCCCTCTTCAACCAGAATGGCAATCGGTGTGTTGACAGCAACATCGCTTGTGCCTTCCGGCACGAGAATCCGCCCCAGAATGCCTTCATCGACGGCTTCAACTTCCATGGTCGCTTTATCAGTCTCGATCTCGGCAAGGACCTCGCCAGACTTGACCAGTTCACCTTCTTTCTTGAGCCAGCGTGCCAGTGTGCCAACCTTCATGGTGGGGGATAAAGCCGGCATTAAAATAGAAATTGCCATCGATTTTATCCTCCAAACTGCTTGCGGACGGCATCAACAATCCATTCCGGTTTAGGCAGAGCCAATGCCTCCAGATTTGCGGCATAAGGAAGGGGGATATCCAACCCACAAACCCGCACAGGAGGGGCATCAAGCCAGTCAAATGCTTCTTCAGAAGCGATGGTGCAGATTTCAGACCCGATCCCCGAAACCGGCCAGCCCTCTTCTACTGAAACGATATGATTTGTTTTGCGCACACTGGCAAGAATGGTCTCTTTATCCAGAGGTCGGACGGAGCGAAGATTTATGACTTCCGCCTCAATCCCTTCTTTGGCAAGCATTTCAGCCGCATCCAGAGCAACACCAACCATGATGGAGAAAGCAACAAGCGTTACGTCCTTGCCTTCGCGCTCTATTTTGGCTTTCCCGATCGGAAGGACAAAATCCTCACTGACAGGAGCCTCAAATTTCTGCCCGTAGAGAATTTCATTCTCAAGAACAACGACTGGGTTAGGGTCGCGAATAGCCGCTTTCAACAGCCCTTTCGCATCCGCTGCAGACCAGGGAGCGACCACTTTCAGCCCTGGCACATGGGCATACCAGCTGGCAAAACATTGTGAATGTTGCGCACCCACACGGGCTGCCGCCCCATTTGGACCACGGAATACGATAGGACATGAAACCTGCCCACCCGACATATACCGGGTCTTGGCAGCTGAATTGATGATGTGATCTATCGCCTGAAGGGCAAAATTCATTGTCATGAATTCAACGATCGGCTTCAATCCCGTTAACGCAGCGCCAACAGCCATCCCTGTGAAGCCATGCTCACTGATCGGCATATCGATGACACGCTTTTCGCCAAATTCATCGAGCAATCCCTGGCTGACTTTATAAGCCCCCTGATATTCCGCAACCTCTTCACCCATCAGGAAGACGTCCGGATCCCGGCGCAGCTCTTCAGCCATGGCATCACGTAAGGCCTCGCGAACCGTCATTTCCCGGGTCTCGCCCCATTCCGGTTCCTGCTGCTGGACCGTTCTGGCTGGATGCTGCACGGGCGCTGCCCCGGAAGAGGAGGAAGAAGCATTTGTTTTGGAAGGCTGAACGGATACCTCGGAAGCCTCAGGAACGGTTTCACCTTCTTCCACCAGAATGGCGATTGGCGTATTTACAGCAATTTCAGACGCCCCATCAGCAACAAGAATACGGCCTAAAATACCGTCTTCAATAGCTTCAAGCTCCATCGTTGCTTTATCAGTTTCAATCTCAGCGATGACTTCGCCGGCAGTCACTGAGTCACCTTCTTTTTTAAGCCAACGGGCTAATGTACCTTCTGTCATGGTCGGGGACAGGGCCGGCATCATAATTGTCACTGCCATTGGATCAGTCCTCCACCAGAATATCTGTCCATAGTTCTTTTTCGTCAGGTAACGGACTTTCCTGGGCAAAGTCTGCTGAATCCTGCGCGATTTCTTTTACTTCTTTATCAAGACGCTTAAAGGAATCTTCCGTATAACCTTCCTTCAGCATCTCCGCTTTCAACATTTCAATAGGGTCATGATGGGCGCGCATTTCGTCCACTTCAGAACGTGGGCGATATTTTGCCGGATCGGACATGGAATGACCTCTATAACGATAGGTTTCCATTTCCAGCAAAAATGGCCCTTTCCCGGAGCGACAATGGTCCATAGCCATCTTTGCCGCCTTATAAACGGCTTCAACGTTCATTCCGTCGACCTTCAGGCCGGGGATACCCCACGGAGCACCATTTTGTGAGAAATCCTTGGAGGCCGAGGCTCTCGCGACCGAGGTCCCCATTCCGTAACGATTATTTTCAATAATATAAAGGCATGGCAATTTCAGCAGAGCTGCGAGGTTGAAACTCTCATAAACCTGCCCCTGATTAGCGGCACCATCGCCAAAATAAACGATCGAAACAGAATCCTCATCCCGATATTTACTTGCAAAAGCAAGGCCGGTGCCTATGGAGACCTGTGCGCCGACAATCCCGTGCCCCCCGTAAAATTCCTTTTCACGAGAGAACATATGCATGGAACCGCCCTTCCCATGCGAGTAACCACCGCTCCTGCCTGTGAGCTCTGCCATGACACCACGGGCTGTCATGCCTGCCACCAGCATCTGGCCATGGTCCCTATATGACGTAATAGACCGGTCACCTTTCTTCATGGCAAGGCCAATCCCAACCACAACGGCTTCCTGACCGATATAAAGATGGCAGAATCCACCAATCAGCCCCATTCCATAAAGCTGGCCCGCTTTTTCCTCAAACCGCCTTATGAGAAGCATATCTCTCAGGGCCTGTTCTTTCTGCTCAGAGGTTAAAACTGAACTTTCTTGTGCCATTGGTGTTTTATTCTCCAGAGTCACAGCCCCTCCTCAGGGGTCATCAAACATTACCTTTACCAACCGTACACCTGAAAGTCAGGATTTGTTACGATCCAAAAAGCAATTATCGTATCTTATTTTCTCTTCTGGCTCATCAATCTGCCTTCAAAGGCCCAGAAGCTTCTTCGCCGCTAAACCGGGATCTTCCTCTTTTAACAGAGATTCCCCAACCAGTACGGCCGTTGTCCCAACTTCACCGAGCTTTTCGAGATCTGCATGGGTTTTAATGCCGCTCTCTGAAACAACCAGCCGATCTGGTGGAACCATGGGGGCCAGCTTCAGTGTCGTTTGGATATCGGTTTCCAGCGTTTTGAGATTACGGTTATTGATCCCTATCAGGAAACAATCATAGGCTAATGCCCGGTTTAATTCTTCTTCATTATGAACTTCTATCAGCACGTCCATTCCCAGACCACGCGCCAGAGAAACGAGTTCAGCTGCCTGATTTTCAGGTAAAATGGCCATAATCAGGAGAACGCAATCCGCCCCGGCAAGGCGACTCTCATAAATCTGCCAGGGATCAAGAATGAAATCCTTCCTTAATACAGGCAGGCTACAGGCCGCTTTAACCTTCGCGATATCCTCAATGGAGCCGTGGAAACATGACCCTTCTGTTAAAACAGAAATACAGGTTGCCCCCGCCTCTTCATAAGAATGAGCAATGGCTGCGGGGTCATATTCCGGGCGCAGAATACCCGCTGAGGGAGACGCTTTTTTAACTTCGGCAATCAGCCCGACCTTTCTGTCAGCCGTCACATGCTGCAAGGCCTGAACAAATCTTCTTGTCGGAGTGGTCATTTCCCGCGTTTTGGCCGCAATATCCTTCAGCGGATACATCTGGGAACGCTGCTCCACATCCAGACGGATACGGGCGCAAATCCGTTCGAGAATGTCCATTCCCTTGGATGGATCATCAGCATTATTCGCACTATTGGGCGGAGAAGACTCACCCTCCTGCTGAATCGCATCAGAGGAACTCTCTTCTGAACGACCCATAGGTCCGGAAGAAGTTCCATTGCCATCCAGTGGAGCAAAAGTGACTGGAGCGTGGCGCATTAAAAAAATCATACTCATTCCGATTTTAAAATTCCATATACCAATACCAGTCTCTCAGGTAACTGGCAAAAAAGATTTCCGGGCCCGTTCAAGTGACTGCAACGCCCATCCCTCATCGAGGGACTGAGCCGCCAGTTTAATATTGGCTTTCAAACCTTCCGGTGAAATACCCTTTTCATCAAGAACTGACCCTTTGCCGGCGATATGAAGAGCAATAGCGGCATTAAAGAGCACTGTGTCTCTGTAACAGCCTGTTTCGCCCTCAAAAAGTGCTTTCATACGTTGCGCATTACTTTCCGCCCCACCCCCGCGTAAAAGATGCACCGGCATCCGGGGTAATCCGGCCATTTCAGGCGTCAGCGTCAAAGACGTGAGTTTATCATTTTCCCAGATGACGACATCGGTCGGCCCCGCCAGCGTAATCTCGTCAATACCGCCCTCATCTGTCCTTCCATGAACAGCCCAGATATGAGTGCCCCCCAGAGCTCCCAGGACCTGGGCAATCGGTTCACACCATTGGGCGTCAAACACACCAACAAGCTGCCGTTTCACCTGCGCAGGATTGCACAAGGGACCCAACAGATTGAATAAGGTGCGAAAGCCAAGTGCTTTACGGACTGGCAATGCAAACTTCATAGAGGGATGATGGTGGGGGGCGGCAAGAAAGGCGATGCCATCTTCCTGAAGACGTTTTTCCTGCCTTGGTACATTCCCATCTGACGGAATCCCCAAAGCCTCCAGAACATCTGTCGCTCCGGAAAGCGACGATAATGCCCTGTTTCCATGCTTGGCCACTGGCACACCCAGCCCCGCCAGAACAAAAGAAACAGCCGTGGAAACATTGAGAGTCCCCAGCCCGTCTCCGCCCGTGCCACAGACATCAATCGTATTTTCAGGGACATGTTCCAGTTTGCGCATCTGGCGCCTGACAGCTTTCACGGCACCAAGAAGTTCTTCCTGTGTTTCACCCTTCATATAAAGAGCGGTCAGGAAAGAAGCGAGCTGAGTTTCAGGCACCAGTCCTTTCATGATCTCTTCAAAAGCGGCTTCAGATTCCTCAGCGGTAAGAGGCTGACCCGAGATAACCTGCTTTAACCCGTGAGAGAAACTTCCTTTTTGCCCTCCGCCTCTTATCCCGGCGATTGAAAGGAAATTAGCCAGAAGATCACGCCCGGCAGAGGAGGCAATGCTTTCCGGGTGAAACTGAACGCCGTGCACAGGGTATTCCTTATGGCGCACCCCCATAATAACCCCATCATCGGAGTGAGCATTCACTTCGAGGCAATCTGGAATGGTCGCAGGATCAAGCGTCAGACTATGATACCTGACCATTTTCAACGCCTGAGGCAGGTTTCGGAAAACACCTGTATTATTATGGCTTACGGCACTGATCTTGCCATGCATGGGCACAGGGGCCCGCACAACTTTAGCACCAAAAACCTGACCAATCGCCTGATGCCCAAGGCACACGCCCAGGATTGGCACAATGCCTGCCGCTCTTTTAATAAGCTCACAACATATTCCCGCCTGATCCGGAGCGCAGGGACCGGGAGAGATGACAATAGCCTCCGGCTTCAAAGCCAGGGCCTCATCAACCGTCAGAGCATCATTGCGGCGCACATCACACTCAACACCCAGAGCTCCAAAGTGATGCACAAGATTAAACGTAAAGCTATCGTAGTTATCAATGAGTAGAATCACTGATGTCCCCCGCAGAATGAGATGGCTGCGAAACTGAATGAAAAGATTTTATATCCATATCCTGACCATAAACAGCCTGATGCATGGCAAGGTCAGCCGCTCTGAAAAGAGCCCGTGCTTTCGCTCTCGTCTCCTGATATTCAGCCTCCGGATCTGAATCGGCCACAACACCACACCCGGCCTGCACATACATTTTTCCGTCTTTCAGAAGCGCCATGCGCAAACCGATACATGTATTCATACTGCCATCTGCGCAGAAATAGCCTACACACCCGGCATAAGGGCCGCGGCGCGTTGGTTCCAGCTCGTCAATAATTTCCATCGCGCGAATCTTGGGCGCACCTGTCAGCGTTCCGGCAGGGAAAGCAGCTGAGAGCACATCCAGCACGGTGGCGTCCGACCGAACCCGCCCTGTCACAGTCGAGGAAATATGCATGACGTGACTATAACGCTCGACAGTAAATTGTTCCGGCACTTTGACCGTCCCCAATTGAGACACGCGCCCCACATCATTACGCCCGAGATCAATCAGCATGAGATGTTCTGCCAGCTCTTTCTGATCGGCCAATAATTCCTTTTCAAGGTCTTCATCTTCCTGGCGGGTCGCACCACGAGGCCTCGTGCCGGCAAGAGGGCGAACCGTTACGTCACCATCCTGCAAACGCACCAATATTTCAGGCGAGGACCCCACCAGTGAATAAACCCCAAGTTCCATCAAAAACAGAAATGGTGCCGGATTTACGCGACGCAAGCTTCGATAAAGCGCCAGAGAAGAAAGAGGAAATTCTTTCTCAAAACGCTGACTCGGCACAATCTGGAAAGCATCTCCTGCCGCAATATAATCTTTGGCCTGTTTTACCTTCTGCAGAAAAGTCTCATGCGTCATATTGGAGCGCGGCTCATCAAGCTTGAGAGAATCCGGCTTTTCTTCTTTCTCAACCGGCAAAGGACCTGACAATATCTGACGCGCTTTTTCAATCAGGGCTTCAGCATTTTGTCGTGTTTCTGTTCCACGGACGGGTACAGCAATCACCATTTCGTCTTTAACTGTATCAAAAACGACAAACAGGCGCGGCCTGACCATGATCGCCTCTGGCAGATCGAGATCATTGCGAGGTGCTTGAGGAAGATGCTCCATATGGCGCACCATGTCATAACCCAGCACCCCAAACACCCCCCCAATCATAGGAGGCATTCCCTCAGGAAGGGATAACTGACTTTCCTCAATCAAGGCTTTCAGAGAGGCCATCGGCCCCTCTTCCTGCACGGTGCCATCACGCGTTGCAACACCGTCCTTACAGGTCCAGACCGTGTCAGACATGAGGGCAATAATGGAATAACGCCCTCTGACTGCACCCCCTTCAATGCTTTCAAAAAAGAGCCGATAGGGACTTTCATCAAACTGACGAAGCTTCATGAAGGCCGAAAGAGGCGTTTGCAAATCAGCGGCAGCCGAAAAATACACAATCTCAGACATTATTGACCACGCCCAACGACAGCCAGAATACGCTGCAAGGATGCCTCACTGACCTGATGGAAACGGGTATCATCCATCTTTCCTGGAGGAACCTTCTTCGTATATGCCGTCCCGACAAGCTCTGAGAGATCCTCTTGCAGACCTTCTCCAAATTGTTGCGAAAGCTGTTTCTGTAGCCCTACATAAACAGTCTGTGGCGGTAATTGCTCTTTCTTGAAGTGAACCAGCCAGAAGGAAGAACCATTTTCTAGCATGGCAATCTCACCCTGTTTCATACGTCCCACCGCCTGAACAATCAGGGCCGGGATGCCGGCAGGCGGCTGATCTACAGAGAAATGAACATCATGGGTGAAATGTAATTTCTGCTCATTTCCGGCAACGCTTTCCAGTGATTTGGCTGCTTTTGCTTTCTGATAAAGATCCGTTGCCAGGATATTGGCTGCCCGTTTCTTCTGCTCTTCCTGCCAGGCAATCAGAAGCTGCGTATGAGCTTCATCAAGAGTTTTTTTGCGTCCAGGAACAATCTTATCCACAAGAACCGCAAAAGCACTCCCATCCGGTAAAGCGATGGAATGAGGCAACTCCCCTTCTTTCTGGGCAAAGATCTGCTTTACAATCGCCTTTTTCAGATCATCACTTCCTGGAAGTGGGGCCTTTGTTCCCCCTTGTGTCAGACCTTGAGCGTCAAGACTTCCTTCGGCAGGGATGGCACCGATATTATCGGGAATTTTATCCAGTGTTGTTGATTCAGCAATAGCTTCCTCAAAATTCTTGAAACGTGCTTTCAGAGTTACATTTGCCTCGTTTTTACGCACCTCATCCCTGATTTTGTCGCGCGCCTCTTCAAACGTCACGTGACGCGGAGGCACTATCTTCACGACGTGAATCAGACTCCAGCCGGCATCTGTCTTTACAGCAGACGCAATGTCATCCTCTTTTGCCGCAAAGGCCGCTTTAGCCAGGACAGGATCAGGAAAATCACTCTCACGTGCCTCTTCAAGACTTGCCCCGATCGCCTCTGGATAACGTTTCTGAATAGCAGCCCAGTCTTTTAAGGAGCGCCAGACAGGAGCCGCTTTTCGTGCGTCGTCCTGTGTTTTAAATGCCAGCACTTCAACAGTCCGTGTTTCGGGCATATTATAATCACGAGTTCTGGATTCATAGATTCTACGCAGAACATCGTCAGGAACCTCAAGTGTACGGGAAACACTCTCTGGCGTCAGAGCAACGATACGGGCATGACGAAATTCCGGCTCGGCAAATAAATCACGGTGATTGTCGAAAAACCGTTTTAACTCTTTTTCATCAACTTTACTGACAGCAGGCTGCTGATCAAAGGGGACCTCAGCAATATCGGCCACTCTTATTTTTGAAAAATAGGTCGCCAGCTGGTCAATTTCCTTTTCAGGCAGTTTTGAGGCAGCTCCGAACCCAAGCATTGTCGCCTGTGAGTTCAATATCTGACGGGTCTGATTGATCAGAAAAGCGTGATCCAGGCCATTACGACTCAGAATATCTTCCATTTTTGCGGAATCAAACTGACCATTTTGCCCTTTAAATTCAGGCATATCATGAACGGCCTGTAACACCGTCGAGTCAGCAATCCTTATGCCATTCCGCTTTGCAGCGAGCTCTGCCTCTTTTGCCGTAATAAGATTGTGCAGGGCTGTAAAACTGATCTTGTCCTGAGCCACTTTCCCCTGCATCTGATCAGGAGAAATGCCGGCCTGCTGCAAAAATACAACCTGCTGATTAATAGCGCGCGCCAGCTCCTGGGGGGAGATTTTCAGGTCACCAACACGGGCAATCTGATCTTCACCTCCTCCAAAATCACCCATACTGACAAAGGTCCCCCCGAAACCGATAAAGGCCAGAAAGACGATAAAAGCCGCTGCACGGCCAAACCAGGTATCAACCAGAAAATGTCGTAATATAGTGATCATGGAGGCACTACGTCTCTTTATCAAAGTCAGGATGGTGAAAAGAATGAATCTTTGCTAATTTGCCCTAACATACCGTTCATGCGCTAATTTTACTAGCATGCCACCGACTTTAGGGCCTTTTGTAAAAGATTTTTAAGGAATTTACTGTGGAAATCTCGCCAAAATTTGTCATTGGGAACTGGAAAATGCTTTCCCAACACGCTCATGCCCTCGAATTGGCGTCAGAATTGGCTGAGTATTGTTCCGGCCATGATCATCCGGACGTCCAGACAGTAATCTGCCCGACTTTCACGCAACTTGTCAGTGTTGAACAGATTCTTAAAAATAAGGGCCTCTCTCCTTTCCAGCTTGCCCTGGGCGCACAGGATTGCCACCCGGCTGCGGGAGGCGCGTATACAGGTGATATTTCAGCACCCACACTTGCCGAAATTGGCGTACGCTACGTAATTCTGGGCCATTCTGAACGCCGCCAGAAACACAATGAAACAAGTCCGTTCATCTGTGAAAAAGTCATTGCGGCACGCGATTCGAACCTGATTCCCGTCGTCTGCATCGGCGAAACTCTTGAAGAAAAACAAAAAGGCCGCACAACCGAAATCCTGGAAGAGCAGATTGCACGCTCACTTCCGGAAAAGTTTGATGGGATCATTGCTTATGAGCCTATCTGGGCTATCGGCACCGGTATCACCCCGACCATGGAAGACCTCCAGGACAATATTTCCTCAATCCGTAGATTGTTGGAAAAACACCAACCTGAGACGGCCTCAAAAATGCCGGTTCTCTATGGCGGCTCTGTCAAACCTGACCAATCTGCAGAAATTTTTGCCATTAAGGGGGTGGATGGTGTACTTGTCGGCGGAGCAAGCCTCAAGGCACAGGATTTTATTAAAATCATTCAATCTGCTCCTCAGGGATAACTCTTTTTTGTTTTCAGGAACTTCCAACTTATGACGACGTTATTGCTGGTTCTCAACACTCTGGTTGCTCTCGCCCTGATCGGGGTGATTCTCATTCAACGCAGCGAAGGCGGTGGCCTTGGAATCGGTGGCAGTCAGGGAATGGGGTCTTTCATGACAGGACGCGGCACAGCCAACCTTCTGACACGGGCGACTGCTGTTCTTGCGGGAATCTTCATGGTTCTCTGTCTTGTTCTTGACGTTATGAACAAGGGTGCCTCAGGCGGAGCGAAAGAACATGACATTCTGGCACAACCCGCTCAGCAGACCGCACCACAAACAACATCGCAGCCAGCAACACAGACAACAACGCAGACACCGGGCAAAACGCCTGATGCTTCTAAAAAGACAAAATAATAAATGAGTTTCAGAGCGGAAGCCCCCTTCCGCTCCTGTAGCCTTTCAGTGTAAGGAGGACCCCCATGACACGCTTCGTATTTATTACTGGTGGGGTTGTTTCCTCACTCGGCAAGGGGATTGCCTCAGCCGCTCTGGCGGCCCTCCTTCAGGCTCGTGGCCACAAGGTCCGCCTTCGTAAACTAGACCCTTATCTCAACGTCGATCCCGGCACGATGAGTCCCTATCAACACGGGGAAGTCTTCATCACAGATGATGGTGCTGAAACAGATCTTGATCTCGGTCATTATGAACGATTCACCGGCGTTCACGCCCGCAAATCTGATAATGCAACAACAGGTCGTATTTATTCAGACGTCATTGCCCGCGAAAGACGGGGCGATTATCTTGGCGCGACGGTTCAGGTCATTCCCCACATTACTGACGCCATCAAGGAAGTCGTCGTTAATGGAACAGACGATTATGATTTCGTCCTCGTGGAAATTGGCGGGACAGTCGGCGACATTGAAAGTCTGCCATTTCTTGAAGCAATAAGACAGTTGCGCAATGACCTGGGTCACGAACACACCATGTGTGTTCACCTTACCTTATTGCCCTATATCCCTTCGGCCGGGGAACTTAAGACAAAACCGACCCAGCACTCCGTCAAAGAACTGCAGAATGTTGGCATACAGCCTCAAATGCTTCTTTGCCGTTCCGATCGCGCCATTCCCCAGACTGAACGCCAGAAAATTGCGAATTTCTGCAATGTCCGCCCTGAAGCCGTTATTGCGGCTCTGGACGTTGATACAATTTATGCCTGCCCGATTGCTTATCACCAGCAGGGAATGGACCGCGAAGTCCTGCGTTATTTCGGACTTCCTTACGAAACTGCCCCTGATCTTTCCAAATGGGAAAAGATTGTCCAGACAATCCGTCATCCCCAGAAAGAGGTCAGAATCGCGATCGTCGGGAAATATACAGCCCTGCTTGACAGCTATAAATCACTCGCTGAGGCGCTTCTTCACGGCGGGATCGCCAATAATGCCCGTGTCAGCATGCAGTGGATTGATGCTGAAACACTAGAAAAGCCAGATCAGATAGACGCAGCGCTGCAAAATGCGGATGGTATTCTGGTGCCAGGAGGCTTCGGAGAACGTGGCGCTGAAGGCAAGATCAACGCAATCCGATATGCCCGTGAGCATAAGATTCCATTTTTAGGGATTTGCTTTGGCATGCAGATGGCGGTCATTGAATGTGCCCGTTCACTTGCTGGCCTGCCAAAAGCGTCTTCAACAGAGTTTGGCCCCACAGACGAACCATTGGTCGGGCTGATGACTGAGTGGGCTCGTGGCACTGAGTTGCTGCGCCGCCGTGAAGGGGATGACCTCGGCGGCACGATGCGACTGGGCGCCTATAAGGCAAAACTGCTTGCTGGTTCACGTGCGGCAGAAATTTACGGCTGTACTGAAATCAAGGAACGCCACCGTCATCGCTGGGAAGTGAATCTGCATTATAAAGATAAGCTTGAGGCGACAGGACTGGTGTTCTCAGGCATGTCACCAGATGGCATCTTGCCTGAAGTGATCGAATATCCGGATCATCCCTGGTTTATGGGTGTGCAGTACCACCCGGAACTGCTTTCCAAGCCTTTTGAACCTCATCCTCTTTTTGCAGGTCTTATTGGCGCGGCTGTCAAACAACATGAACAGACCCGATCAATAAAACACACCTCAAAGTCATGAGTTTACGGATTCAGTCCCTCACTATCGGACAGGACAAGCCCTTTACACTCATCGCGGGCCCCTGTCAGATAGAATCGCGCCAACATGCCCTTGAAATGGCTGACGCGCTAAAGGCTGTATGTTCAGAGCTGGCAATCGGGCTGATTTATAAAAGCAGCTTTGACAAGGCAAATCGCAGCTCGGTCAATGCAGCCCGTGGCGTTGGCATGAAAGAGGGACTGGATATTCTGGGCGAGGTGAAAGAACGCTTCGCCCTGCCCGTTCTCACAGATGTTCACCTTCCTGAACAATGCGCGCCTGTTGCCGAGATCGTTGATGTTTTGCAGATTCCTGCCTTTTTATGCCGTCAGACAGACCTGCTCCTTGCCGCTGGAAAAACAGGCCGGGCGATCAATGTCAAAAAAGGCCAGTTTCTTGCGCCCGAAGACATGAATAATGTCGTCGCCAAGCTGAAATCCGTCGGTAATGACCGGATTATGCTCTGCGATCGCGGGACCAGTTTCGGGTATCATACGCTCATTAACGACATGCGCGGTATCCCCATCATGGCACGCACTGGTTGCCCTGTTGTTTTTGACGCAACGCATTCTGTTCAGCAACCAGGCGGTTTAGGGGCGGCAACGGGCGGCCAAAGGGAATTTGTTGAACCTCTCGCCCGTGCTGCTATCGCCATTGGGGTTGCAGCTCTTTTTATAGAGACCCATCAGGACCCTGACCATGCCCCCAGTGACGGGCCGACTATGCTCCCCCTCAAAGAAGTTAAAGGTCTTCTGACAAAATTGAAGGCTCTTGATTCTCTTGTAAAAGACGCTTCATTTTCCTGACGTCTCAATTATGACCATGCGGGGCGATCATGGCCAGAACAAGCCCCGCACACGCTAAAAATGTAAAGCCGGTTTTCACCAGATAGAAATTAACCGGGATAACACCGCGCAGGCGCCAATAACGTTCAAGCGTATAAATTACGCCAAACCCTACCAGTTCGCAGCCATAACCAACTGAGATTTTTGCCAGCAACCCCAGACTGAGCGAAAACCAGGACCATAGAAGCGCCCCCATTCCCACCAACAGGCGCTGACGGTCGGTCTGGTCTTTTCCATGAGGAAGAATAATAGGTGGCAACTGCCCAAGCCGCCCCCAGTGATAGGCCCCCTGGCAAGCGATAAGACATCCCCCCAGCGTGAGAAGAATAATGGCGAAATTGGGAAGAGACTCAACAAGCCCTGCCAGAAAGAGCCATCCCCCCATCATGAACATAAGAAGGCCGGATAAAAGAAAAATTATAGAAACAAGGAACGGAAAAGGCTTCACATTCATTAACCTTAAGCTATGCTGGGGTGGTTGAAATAAACATATAATGGGAAGAGACGCTATCCATTTTAAATGATTTATCCTCTTCTCTAAATCTATAAGGAGACCTCCTTTGAGTGCCATTGTCGATATTACAGGACGCGAGATTCTTGACAGTCGTGGCAATCCGACCGTTGAAGTCGATGTTGAACTGGCCTCTGGCGTTATAGCACGCGCCGCTGTTCCATCCGGCGCTTCGACAGGAGCCCATGAAGCTGTTGAACTCCGCGATGGAGATAAATCACGCTACCATGGCAAAGGTGTCCTCAACGCTGTAAAAGCCGTTAATACTGAAATCGCTGAAGCCCTTCTGGGAATGGAATCCGAAGAGCAGATCGCCATTGACCAGGCCATGATTGACCTTGATGGCACTCCCAATAAAGGCCGCCTTGGCGCCAATGCTCTGCTCGGTGTTTCACTGGCCGTTGCCCGTGCTACGGCTGAAGAGCTGGAATTACCCCTTTATCGTTATGTCGGCGGCACTTTTGCTCACACCCTGCCCGTTCCCATGATGAACATCATCAATGGCGGTGAACATGCTGATAATGCCATTGATTTTCAGGAATTCATGATCCAGCCCGTAGGTGCCTCTTCTATCGCAGAGGCCATCCGGATGGGGTCTGAAATTTTTGCCTGCCTGAAAAAAGACCTCCATAAGGCTGGATTAAATACCAATGTTGGTGATGAAGGTGGGTTTGCCCCCAATCTTCGTTCAGCCGAAGAAGGTTTGAATTATATTTCCAAAGCTGTGCAGGACGCAGGCTATAAATTGGGTGAAGACATCGTTTTCGCGCTCGATTGTGCTTCAACCGAATTTTATAAAAATGGTCAATACGTTCTGGCAGGCGAAGGAAAAAGCTTTGATTCCGCAGGAATGGTTTCCTACCTCGAAGAACTGACAAAAGCCTTCCCCATCGTTTCCATTGAAGATGGTCTCGCTGAAGATGACTGGGCAGGCTGGAGTGAACTGACAAAGCGCCTCGGCAACCGCATTCAGCTGGTCGGTGATGACCTGTTTGTCACAAACCCTACCCGCCTGGCACGAGGCATCAAGGAACATGTCGCCAACGCGTTATTGGTGAAAGTAAACCAGATCGGCACTCTGACTGAAACACTCCGCGCCGTTGAGATGGCCCATAAAGCCGGATATCATTGTGTCATGAGCCATCGCTCCGGTGAAACAGAGGACAGCACCATCGCTGATCTGGCCGTTGCTGTGAATTGTGGGCAGATCAAAACAGGTTCCCTTTCTCGTTCGGACCGTATGGCAAAATATAATCAGTTAATCCGCATTGAGCAGCAGCTGGGCACAAGCGCAGAATATGCAGGACGTTCCATCCTGAAGTCCTAATTCTTTCTTCAAAATTGACTTAAAAAAGCCTCTTTTGAAAAGAAGGGGCTTTTTTTTATTGGTTCCTGGACTTAGAATGTGGCCGAGAATGGAGCAATGTCATTATGAAGATAGCCTTATTTATTAAAAGAGCTTTGAAAGCCATTCTTCCACCGGCTCTCTTCCTTGTTATGACAGGCTATTTTATGTGGAATGCCCTCCACGGGGAACATGGCATCCAAGCCTATCAGGAACAGCTGAAGCTTGAGCAACAGGCCGAGCTTGCCTTACAGGACGCCCATAAAGAGCAGGATATCTGGAAAAAACGTGTCATCGGGCTGGGTGAAAACGCTCTGGATAAGGATCTGCTCGATGAACGCAGCCGCGCTATGCTTAATATGAGCGAAAAGGGCGATATCGTGATCCCATATGGTGACAATAATCGTCTTTATTGAATTCTGACATAAAAAAAGCGGCTATAAATAGCCGCTTCCAGTCTTGTTATAAAAACAAGACCTTATTTGATTTTTGCTTCACGGAACAAAACGTGCTTACGGGCAACAGGATCGTATTTACGAAGTTCCAGCTTACCTGTCGCAGAACGGGCATTCTTTTTCGTAACGTAAAAATAACCTGTATCAGCCGAAGAAACGAGACGAATCTGAATAACATTTGTTTTGGCCATAATCACCCTCGGATTGCTGTAACATGATGGTAACCCGCCTGATGTCTGAAACAGCACGGTCCCTCTTTGGGGCGGAGAATGCTATTTTACATCGTTCAGGTCAAGTCTTACCTCAAAATAAAAGGCATATTTTTTACTTAAGATAAAAATTACTCAATATTTTTACCCAATCGTTCCGGCTTTTTCCATCAGATGGTTTCGCGGGCCCTGAAGGCTTATGCACTACAATGTTTTTGGGCCGCGGCTTATTATTGCTTTGCGTTTCTGCCGGCTCTGGAGGGACCATAGCTGTTGGAGAAGATGGATTATTCTGTGCATCATCACTCGACAGATCCTGCATCCGGGATTCATCACCGATGTCCCATGAAGGCGGTTTTTTTGCTTCCGCCTCTTTATCAGCAGCAATAACCTTCTGAGAACTGTCAGGGGTGCCACGTATGATGGTCACTGAGCCGTCTGGTGCCACCAGAGAGGTTGTTCCGTCTCCATTGGGGATAGCCACTGTATCGCGATTGGGGCCTTCCAGATAGGCTGGCGCATTATCCTTCACCTGAGATGGTAGGGGCGCCCCGATGGCTGAACTATCCCTTTTTACACCATTTCGCGTGGAAACCTCTTCCCCGATCGACAAGGAATCACCCTCATCGAAAGGTTGCTGCTTAAGATCAGCATCAAGCGTTTTCAATGAGCGCCGGAAAGTCTCATTAAAATGGCTATCTGGATTACTGACATCACGAAGTGTCGGCACAGGATCAGGCTGCCCAGGCCAGATATCCCCCTCTTCAGTCTGTATTGGACGAGTTACAACACTATCGCCACGAACGCGGCGCATAGTCTCACTCTCCCCTTTCGGGGCATTAGGATTATTAAAAGGCCAAAAAGTATCTTCCGTATGTTTAACGATACCAGAACAAGCACTTAATGTGAGCCATACCGTACATATGGCGGCTTTCTTCATTCTTGTTCCCTTCGTCAAAGTCGCCTTCTGGATAAGTTCATAGAACAATGCAACATAATGAATTATTATCAGATGTATAGACGAAAACAGATAGTTTCCGTCCAAAACAATGATTCTCTATTGTCAATTCATGCGCATTCTTCTTACACCAACTTTCAGATATTCCCAACCGGTCAAAACCGTTGGAATAACAGAAAGCCACAGAAGACCAGCTCCAATAACAAGGACTGGAATTTCCCCGAGATGCAGTTTTATAGCGCCTTTATTGCCAATGACCAGAAAACCGAGAGCGACCATCTGCAAACCTGTTTTCCATTTTGCAAGACGCGTTGAAGGAATTTTATCCTGATAGGTCGCCATGAATTCACGCAGACCGCTGACAGCAATTTCCCTCAATAAAATGATAATAGCCGCATAGAGTGACAGAAACTTCAGATGTCCGAGCCCCGCCAATGCCAGTAAAAGAGCGCCGACAAGCAACTTGTCAGCAATGGGATCCATCATACGGCCCAACTCGGAAAGCTGATTGGTCCGCCGTGCAATTGCCCCATCCAGATAATCTGTAACACAGGCTAGAACGTAGATTCCCAAAGCTATAACGTCAGTGACACCCCTTTGAAGACCTAACAGGACAACCAATAGCGGAATACAGACAATCCGGAAAAGTGTTAGGACATTGGGAAGGGTAAAAAACATCCTGACAGAACCTCAAAATATGCCGAATGGTTATAAAACTGACGAACACTTCTGGAAGGATCGCTTCTTTATATATCTAGCACAAATAATTATTTTCACACCCCCACTAGCGACCATATTCCGGGTGAAAATATCCATAAATTCCGTTAGCAGTATCTTTACTAATTCCAGGTACCGTCATTAATTCCTCAAGCGTGGCCTGTTTAACGCCTTTTACAGACCCGAAACGGGCCAGAAGAGCTTTCTTTCTTACAGCTCCAACGCCTGGCACATCGTCCAGCCGGGAATGAGTCAATAATTTCGAGCGCCCTGAGCGATGGGTCGTAATGGCAAATCTGTGCGCCTCGTCACGCAAACGCTGGAGGTAATACAGAACCGGATCCCGTTCCGGAAGCTGAAAAGGGTCTTTTCCCTCTAGAAAGAACCACTCCCGGCCGGCATTGCGGTCCACCCCCTTTGCAATTCCTACAAGAGGAATATCAGTGATCCCAAGAGAGGCCAATATTTCCCTGACCGCGCTGACCTGGCCCTTCCCTCCATCAATAAGCAACAGATCGGGTTTCTGAAGAGCGCTATCATCTTCTTTTCCCTCTCCTTTGACCATTCGTGAGAAGCGACGGGTCATCACTTCACGCATCATGCCAAAATCGTCTCCAGGGGTAACGGGCCCTTTTATGGAGTATTTACGATAAGAACGCCTCTCAAACCCCTCGGCTCCGCCGACGATCATCACCCCATAAGGGGCCTGTCCCATAATATGAGAGTTATCATAAACTTCGATCCGTTTTGGGGGAGCCTCTAATTCGAACAGCTCTGCCACCTGAGACAGTAATTTTGCCTGTCCGGCACTTTCAGCCAATTTGCGCTCCAACGCTTCACGCGCGTTTAAAACCGCGTGATCAAGAACATCCTTTTTTTCACCTTTCTGCGGCACAGCAAGCGTCACTTTCGCTTCTCTTCGCAACCGCAAGGCATCTTCAAGCAACGCTTTGTCCGGAAGTTCCAGATTTGTCAGAATCAGTGCTGGAGGCACCTTATTTTCGTAAAACTGCATTATAAAGGCCGATAAAATATCTTCTGCCCGCGCATCATGATCATGCACCGGATAAAAAGCCCGGTTGCCATTATTGCGCCCTCCCCGGATGAAGAA
The DNA here is from genome assembly GCF_058511235.1 of Aristophania sp. ESL1100. Classification (NCBI taxonomy): domain Bacteria; kingdom Pseudomonadati; phylum Pseudomonadota; class Alphaproteobacteria; order Acetobacterales; family Acetobacteraceae; genus Aristophania; species Aristophania sp. ESL1100. Next base: position 1,084,341 of record NZ_CP196394.1, read on the forward strand.
AACCTGGACACAACTCTGACCCGCTTCCTGCCAGAGTGCCATAACGTCAGCCTCCCCGATACTGGTCGGGTTTACAGCACTTGACGCTCTGATGGACGCAAACCCCCTGATGCGGTCTCTGATCAGAGCGGCGCGTTCAAAGGCCATATCTTCCGCCGCCTGTTCCATTTCCTGCGTCAGTTTCTGCTGGAGAGCCTGTCCCCCTCCTGCCAGAAATTCCCGGGCCTGTGAGACCAGTCTGGCATAATCATCGGCATTGATACGGTCCACACAGGGCGCTGAACAGCGCTTAATCTGGTAGAGCAGGCAAGGACGCGTCCGTGATGAAAAGACATTATCCGAACAGGTCCTGAGTAAAAAAGCCCTCTGAAGTAATTGCAACGTCTGGTCAACAGCCCAGGCTGAAGCAAAAGGCCCCCAATAAACGGCACCGGGAACGGGTTTGCCTCTTTGGCGTAAAAGCCGCGGAAAATCATGATCCATCGTGAGCATAAGCCAGGGAAAACTTTTGTCATCACGCAAAAGGATATTAAATCTGGGCTTCATCTTCTTGATATAATTAGCTTCAAGAAGGAGCGCCTCGGCTTCCGTTTTTGTGACAACAATTTCCATCGAAACGGTCAGAGAAACCATCAATTTAAGACGATCAGGCAGGCGGTTCAGCTGCGTATATGATGTGACGCGTTTTTTAAGATCCAGAGCTTTTCCAACGTAAAGCACCTGCCCTTTATCTCCGAGCATCCTGTAAACACCGGGATTATTCGGAATCGTTTTTAACGCATGGCGAATTGCATCGACACCCGTCTTCTGTTCAGAACTCTGATTTATTATGGGGTTAGAGACCGACGACATTCCTGACTTTCACTCATCCACTATTCTTGTGGAGAAGGCTGTGGATAGTTCTTGGGAAAATGCTGAGAGATGAGGGTTTACCGCTCTTATCCTTAGATTGCTCATTTTTTAGACACTATCCATAACCCATTGAAAAACAAAGGCCCTTGTCACAAAACCTTCCATGAAGACGGGTGAATCCTGACGTCCAACCACAAAGTTGATGTCAACCCTAAATTCATGAAAAATAGTGGACAAATTCTTCATATATTTACTGTTTATAGAGTTTTACACTCTTGACTAACGGATATTTTCCTCGATTCGGGCATCAGAAGATTCATTCTGTTCAGCCTGCTTGAGCAAACGCAGCATATTCCCCCCCCACAAGGCACGCTGCTCGCTTTCGTCAAATCCTGATTCTTTTAACGCTCTGGTAACCTGCCACGTTTCAGAGACGTCTTCCCATCCTTTTACGCCACCACCCCCATCAAAGTCAGATGATATGCCGACATGCTCAATGCCGATCAATTTCACAGCGTAATGGATATGGGATATGAGATCATCGAGGGTGCCCCCTCCGCCTCTCTTCAGGAAGGGGCTCATGGCGGTAATCTGGATCACCCCCCCGGCATCTGCCAGGGATTTAAGCTGATGATCATCCAGATTACGAGGGTGATCACACAGCGCTTTAATACAGGAATGACTGGCAAAAGCTGGCGTGGACGATAACGCCACAGCCTGCATCATGGTTTCATAAGAGCCATGGGAAATATCAACCAATATCCCTTCGCGGTTCATTTCTCTGATCACTTCCTTTCCCAGTGAGGAAAGCCCTCCATGCGCAAGAGACTGATCGCCCCTCTTCACTGCTGAATCTGCCAGCAGATTATTACCATTATGCGTAAGCGTTATATAACGCACGCCATAGGTCCGGCTCAGAAATGAAATACGCGACGGATCATCCCCGATAACGTAGCCATTTTCTATGACGGGTGTGATGGAAATCCCCTCTTCCTCAACAGTCCTGATGATATCGTCTGCCTGCGTGCATATAGCGACGTTTTTAGAACCCATCGCACTCTGTGGAATGGAGTGAATGATTTCCAACATGGCATTGACCCGTTTCCAGGCTGCCTGATGCCCCTCGTCAGTCACCGGACCTTGCGGGCAATAAGCCGCCAGACAAACCGAAGTCAGCCCCCCTTTATCAGCTTTCGGAATCGTGAAACGTCTTTTCGTTTCCAGAGACCACAGATTTTTGATGTCATCTTCTTCGGGTTTTTCCCAGACAGGCAACCCTTCCGGTGTTTTTTCCTGCCAGGGGATATCGATATGTGTGTCAAAGGTCAGAAACGAAGGTGCCACTGGTCTAATCTCTCTGTTATCAGCCATAATTAATCATTACCTATACCTCTAAATAGAACGTTATCACGCAGAAAAAGAGCGTTTATGAGTCCCGTCCCATCTGATGATCTCTTTCCTCATACTCGGCTTGGTATGACAATAGCCCCCGGGGCTACTATCCTCGGCGACTTTGCCCTGAAATGGGCTGAAAAATTGATCGCTCATATCCACCATATCGACTCTGTTGCACCTTTCCGTCATATGGTGACGCCTGGCGGAAAAACCATGTCCGTGGCCATGATGAATTGTGGCCAGTCAGGCTGGATTACAGACAGGCAAGGCTATCGCTACAGCTCCTGTGACCCGGAAACCGGAATGAACTGGCCACCCCTTCCTGAGCTGTTTGCAACTTTAGCCGGAGACGCTGCCGCCCTGGCAGGATATCAGGATTTCATCCCTGATTCCTGTCTTATCAATCGTTATCAACCTGGTTCACGTCTGACGCTCCATCAGGATAAGGATGAGACAGACCTTCAGGCACCGATTATCTCTTTTTCCCTCGGCCTGCCGGCGCGCTTTCTATGGGGTGGTTTACAGCGTCATGACAGGATCAAGCGCTTTACCCTTCTCCATGGTGACGTCGTTGTTTGGGGAGGAGCCTCCCGCCTCGCCTTTCATGGCGTGGACACCATACAAGCTGGACATCATCCTTTAACAGGCGCTTTCCGCTATAATCTGACCTTCAGAAAAGTCAGATAACGCGGCTCTATTCATAAACACCTGTTTTCAGATTTAAATTCTGTTAAAAGTCGTAAGCAGGTTTTTCCGGTCTTTTACAGGGGCATCTTTATGAAATTTGTTACGTGGAACATTAACTCCCTCAGACTGAGACTACCACTGCTCAGACAACTGACTGAAGAAACCAACCCGGATGTCATCTGCCTTCAGGAAACAAAAGTCCCCGATGAATTTTTCCCGGCTGAAGAGATCGAAGCCACCGGATATCACCATTATTATTTTAAAGGAATGAAATCCTATAACGGCGTTGCCATTCTATCGCGCTATCCTCTGACGCCCATAGAAGACACACCTTTATGGTGTAATCAGAATGATTGCCGTCACATTGCTGCCGAGCTTCAGACAAAATCCGGGAAAGTCACAATCCATAATTTTTATGTCCCAGCGGGCGGCGATATCCCGGATCCGGAAACCAATCCCAAATTTGCGCATAAATTGAAGTTTATTGAAGAGGCTACAGCCTGGTTCAAGGCAAATCCTCCTCAGAGAAGTATTCTTGTAGGGGATTTAAATACGGCCCCTTTAGAACATGATGTCTGGAGCCATAAACAGCTTCTGAAAGTTGTCAGCCATACACCACCTGAGACATCTCGTCATAATGAATGGGAAAAACAGGGTTTTATAGATGCCATGAGGCTTCTGTCCCCTGAGCCACAGAAACTATACACCTGGTGGTCCTATCGTAACCGTGACTGGAAAAAATCAAACCGCGGTCGGCGACTGGATCATATATGGATCACACCTGATTTGCAGGCATCCCTTAAGAACATCGACATCTATTCTTCTGCGAGAGACTGGCAGCCCCCATCGGACCATGTTCCTGTTCTCGCAGAATTAGCGCTATAAAAATCTTATTAAAAAATGGGGCCCTTTTCAGACGTGATCCGGGCCTTTTTTATGAATTAATGATTAATATTCAGACGATAACCGCCACCTTCTGTCACCAGAAGCGTTGCATGTGCGGGGTCTTTTTCAATTTTCTGGCGGAGGCGGTAAATATGCGTCTCAAGTGTGTGTGTTGTCACACCCGCATTATAGCCCCATACCTCATTGAGCATAACCTGACGGATAATGGGTTCCTCACCTGAGCGATAGAGAAATTTAAGAATAGCCGTTTCTTTTTCAGTCAGATGGATGCGCTGCCCATTTGTCTTTTCCGTCAATAACTTACGGGAAGGACTGAAAATATAATCCCCGATTTCAAAGACAACATCTTCACTGCTTTCGAAAATCCGAAGCTGCGCTCTCAAACGGGCCATTAATTCTGCCGGGCGGAAAGGCTTGGCAATATAGTCATTCGCCCCCGCATCCAATCCACGAACAATATCATGTTCTGCGTCTGAACCTGTCAGCATAATGACAGGCATCTTCAGACCTTTTTGACGCAGTTCCGCGCAGAAATCACGCCCATCTCCATCCGGGAGGGTGACATCGAGAAGCACGGCATCAAAACGAACATCCTTGGATGAGAAAATTTCACGGGCCTGTTCCAAGGTCCTCGCTTCAGTTGCAAGGAATTCACCTTCTGTCTGTAGTTGGTCAACTAAAAGGCGAGAAAGAGTCTCATCATCATCGACAACCAGAATAGGGCGACCACCAGCCATGAACAAATCCAGTCCTATAAATAAAATTACGCTTCCGCGTTCTCATGGATCATCACAACACAAAACCGCGAAACGTAACATTACTGTTAAAATTTAAGATAGGGCGGTTACCAGACACCTGCAACCTCACTCAAGCTGCAAGTGTGATCAAACCAAGAAAGCCCACCTCGCGTATAATGTTCCTGATTTCTATCACTTTATTGCAAACAAGACACTAGTAAATTGTAACATCACATAATTTTCAGGCTCATGAGTCCCTGGATGACAAACTGACAACAATGTCTCCTGGTTGCGGAACAATTGTATCTCTATCTTCCGCTGAGCGGATCATGATAAACACACCACGCCTGATCAGGAACAAATCATAACGATTTTCATCCGTTCCAAAAGGATAGCCTGTCTGCTCAACAGTTTTGGCAACAAACCTCCAGCCACGATAATAGAGCGTTTCAAAAAATGAGAAGCTCCAGGAAGGCTCTCCCAGAATCTTGCCACGGGCATCTCGTGATAAGCCACGATAATTATCAAGTTTTGCCACACCCGGACTGACCTGAAAAACCCTTTGCCTCCCCATTGATGGGGCGAGCAGACCGCACACCATACCATCGTAAATAACGTCTGCCGTCATTGCCAGAAGATAATCTGCCGGCTTTTCTTCAAGAGAAACCTGCCCATAGGTCGAAAGAAGTTCCGCTTTCAAAACCGGGATTCCTCGCCCGGCAGCCGTTATAAGTTCCTTAGCCTGATTATCCACCAGGAGAACGGGCACGGATATTTTGTTCAGGCACTCCGCTAAATCAATCGAGATGGGATTCGCCCCTAAAATGGCCAGTGCAGGCTCATTTGATAATGTCAGTTTCAAACGCCTGGCCAATGGCCGCAACGTGAAACCATGGCAGATCATGGTGACTGCAATCAGCATGAAAACAGCCGGCATAATAAGCGTACCGGACTCAAAACCGGCATCTGTCAATTTAATCCCGATCGCACCGGCAACTGAGGCCGCCACAATCCCGCGTGGTGCAATCCACCCGACAAAAAGGCGTTCCTGCCATGTCATATTCGCGCCGATTGTGGAAATAAATATTCCAAGTGGCCTGACAACAAGAAGCATAACCAAAGTCAAAAGAACAATGGACCAGGAAACTTTTTCCAATACTGAGCGCTGTAAATCAGCCGTAAGAAGAATAAAGAGAATGGAAACGATTAAAACGACCAATGACTCTTTTGTTCTTTTTAACTCATTACCTCCAGGAATATGAAGATTTGTTACAGCCATACCAAAAATAGTGACAGCAATCAGACCGGCACCTGCCATTTCAATCGTGCAGAGCTGAAAAATCAGAAGAGCAATTGTCAGAAGAAGCGGCACCTTAAGGGGCTCGGGCATCAAATCACGCGTAAAGAGATAACGCACCAGATAGGCCGGCAAAATCCCCGCAACGACCGCTTCAATCCCGGCAATCAGAATATCAGGAAGCGTCTGCGTGAAGAACTGCGCCATGCCGCTATCGGTCTTGAAAAGCACAATCTCCAGAATAACGGCCGCCAGAATAGCCCCTATGGGGTCATTTACAATTGCTTCCCAGCGCAAAAATGCTGCCACTCTGGGTTGTAATTTGTTATGACGCAAGAGCGGCAATACCACGGTCGGGCCAGTAACAACGACAATCGCCCCGAACAGACATGCCGTGCCCCAGTCAAAATGAGCCACATAATGCGCTGCCAGACTTCCCAGAACCCAGTTTACAGGAAGCGCTATTTTTGTCAGGCGGGATATCCCCTCACCGGCTTCGCGCAACTGCCGGATATCAAGCACCATGCCACCTTCAAAAACGACGAGGGCCACCAGTAATGAGATCAAAGGGCGAAACGCCCATCCCATCGTTTCAGAAGGATGAAGCAATCCTAAAACCGGGCCAAATAACAGGCCCAGACCAAAAAGGAGCACAATAGCCGGAAGACGAAAGCGCCAGGCCACCCATTGTGCCAGAACACCCGCTCCAAAAGTCATCGCCAGTCCAAGCAGAATATCGTAATTCATCTCAGCACTTCCCCTTCTGGAGCGGCACACCGCTAAACGTTTTAGAAATTGTTACGCCGGGTTTATCCGGCCAATTAATATCATGACTTTCTTTTAAAAACAGAAACGTAAAAACCGTCTGTCTCATTTTTACCGGGCGTCAGGGAAAAACTGGCACGCTGTTTCAACTCCTCAGGCAACCATGCCGACATTTCTTCCGGTTTGGCCACTGTAAACTGATCATTCCCTGTCAGGAAACGGTCTTTCTGGCAGTCATTTTCTGCTGACAATAAAGAACATGTTGCATAAACCAGCCTTCCACCCGGCCTCACCAGCTTTGCCGCAATTTTCAGGATCTGGGCCTGTTTGACGGTCAGTTCCTGTAAATCCTGTTCTGTAAAGCGAAGACGCGCATCAGGGTTGCGGCGCCATGTCCCTGTTCCGGAACAAGGTGCATCAACGAGAACCGTATCAAAGCTCCCTTCGCGCCTTTTGACCCATTTATCGCCTTCTTCGAGCAGATGTCTGGTTACATTATGGACATCTGCCCGGCGGAAACGCTTTATGGAACCCTCAAGCCTTGGTTTGGAAACGTCACAGGCGACAATCTGTCCCTTATTTTCCATTGTCATGGCCAGTGCCAGCGTTTTTCCACCGGCTCCGGCACAATAATCCAGCACTCGTTGCCCTGCTTTCGCCTCAACCGCTGCAGCGATAAGCTGGCTGCCTTCATCCTGAATTTCAATCAAACCCGTTTGAAAGGCATTTGTCGATGTTACCGGATGACGGCCTTTCAGCCTCAACCCCCAGGGAGAATATGTCGTCTCCATGGCTTCAAACCCTTCTTTCCGAAGGGCGGATTTTGCGGAATCCCTTGTGGCTTTAAGAAGATTAACACGCAGATCGAGAGTAGGAAGCGTCAAGAGTGCCTGCAGCTCTTCTTCCACACGATCGCCAAAATCCTTTTCAAAATAAGGCATCAGCCAATCCGGCACTTCAAATCGGACAGCACGGGATTGACGCTCGTCACTGAGCTCTTTTCCCTGCAAGCTTTTCAGCATAAGGGATTCGCGCTCAGTCAGCACTTCAGGAGCGTAACGCTCCCCGCTGAACAAGGCTTTGACCACATTTAATTCCTGCCCGGAAAAGAACAGCTGAGCCGCACAAAGCAGCCTTGGGGAAATATCACTCCGCCGTTCTTCTTCCCTGGCCCTGAGGTGCCAATGCAGGCGGCGCCAGTTACGCAGCACATCCCAGACTAATGTGGATATGGCGCGGCGATCACCACCCCCTATATAGCGGCGTTCACGAAAGAAATTATTGGCAGTAGCATCAGCAGGACGAAAAGGGGCATTCTGAATCGCACAAAGCAGATCTATAGCCCCGGAAATACGGGCAGAAGGGGTCATGCCCCTTCGCCTACCCTATTTCAAGGGTGTATGAAAAGAGTAAAGCCTCACTCAAAGCGATAATTAGGTGCTTCACGAGTAATTGTTACGTCATGAACGTGGCTTTCTCTCAGCCCTGCATTGGTAATACGGCGGAACTGTACTTTTTGCTGAAGCTCAGAAATAGTTGCGGACCCTGTATAGCCCATCCCCGCACGCAGGCCGCCAACAAGTTGGTGAATCACAGCGGCCATGGCACCACGATAAGGCACCTGTCCCTCGATTCCTTCCGGCACAAGTTTCAGGCTGTCACTGACCTCTGCCTGGAAATAGCGGTCTGCTGACCCGCGAGCCATAGCTCCGAGGGAGCCCATGCCACGATAGGCTTTATACGTCCGACCCTGATGCAGGAATGTCTCGCCAGGGCTTTCTTCACAGCCTGCCAGGAGAGAGCCCACCATCACAACATCAGCCCCGGCACCAATGGCCTTGACGATGTCACCTGACGTTCTGATCCCACCATCAGCAATGGCGGAAATATCCTTTTCATGACAGGCCGCAGCCGTTTCAAGAACAGCAGAGAATTGAGGAACGCCAACCCCGGCAACAATACGCGTTGTGCAGATGGATCCTGGACCAATCCCGATTTTGATACAATCAGCGCCGGCTTCAATCAGGGCCTGTGCTGCCTCCGGTGTTGCAACATTACCTGCGATAATCTGAACGTCATGATACTGCTCCCGCAAATGAGCGACCGTTTTCAGGACACCCTGGGAATGGCCATGAGCCGTATCGACAACGAGGACATCAATCCCCGCCCCGACCAGTTCCTTCGCTCTTTTGAGACCGTCTTCTCCCACACCGATGGCCGCAGCACAAAGAAGGCTGCCTCTCTGATCCTTAACGGCCAGAGGATGGGCAATCGCTTTATCCATATCCTTTACGGTAATCAGCCCGACACAACGACCTGCCTTATCGACCACAAGCAGTTTTTCAATACGGTGTTTATGCAGAAGATCGCGCGCCTGATCAGCAGGGGCTCCATGCATGATGGTCACCAGATTATCGGAGGTCATGAGGTCCCGCACGCGCGTTGAACGGTCTGTTGCAAAGCGCATATCACGATTGGTCAGAATACCAACGAGGCGGCCATCAGCTTCAACGACCGGCAGGCCGGAAATTCTGTGCTTTGCCATAATCGCATGAACTTCTTCAAGCGTCTGTTCCGGCCCGACTGTCACGGGATTGACGACCATTCCTGATTCAAAGCGCTTTACTCTGCGAACCTGCTCTGCCTGTTCCTCAATGCTGAGATTTTTATGAATAACGCCTAGACCACCCTGCTGAGCCATGGCAATCGCCATGGCTTCTTCAGTCACCGTATCCATAGCTGAAGATAAGAGAGGGATGTTAAGCTGAATTTTACGCGTCAGTCTGGTAGTGACACAAACCTGTGCAGGCAAAACAGAGGAGGCTGCCGGTTCAACGAGAACATCATCAAAGGCCAGCGCATCACGGATACGACCATAAAGTGGATTATTATTCAGGAAATTAGTCATAGGCCGCCCCCGCACATTCATAAGCACTATTTATCTTCAGAATCCGGAGGGCCACATAGCCGCTCCGGCTGTTGGCAAGGCTACATAGCGTAATTCTCTCTTCCATGGGAAGAAGAATTCATAAAAGAAAGCATATTTCTGCCGTCTGCCCGTAAAAATTTACATAGTGATGACTATATCAGAAATATATACACTATTTTGAAAGACAAATATCTACGCCTGTCCTGGAAAGAACAGTATCTCTTCCCCTGAGGGGGTAACGTATTTATAATTTGAAGATTATCTGGCTGGGAGACCTGGATTCGAACCAGGGCTGACCGGGTCAGAGCCGGTAGTTCTACCGCTAAACTATCTCCCAAGCGGTTAAGCGGTCTTCTAACGGCATCTTGCCTCTATGACAAGAGGGTTATTCGAAAAAATTTAACTTATATCTCTAAAATTGCGCTAAAATGATCGGGTAAAGGCAATTTCATTCATCATTCCAGAAAGGAGAGACATCATGAAAATGCGCTATAAGTCGCAGAAAAGAGCGCATAAAAACGTCTCCCTATCAGACAATGAAGCCCTGAAACTGACTTCAGAACAACCACGCTATTACGCCGCAATTGATCTGGGAACGACAAGTTGTCGCTTGCTTATTGTGAAAAATTTTCGTGGAAAATTCAGGATCATAGAGCGATTCAGCTCATCTGTTCTGCTTGGTGAGAAAGTCAGTCTTACTGGAAGGCTTGATGAACAGGCGATTGAACGGACGCTGGGAAGTCTGCGTCTTTTTGCCAGAAAGATAAAATACTGGCCCGTTTCTTCCATTTACGCCATTACAACAGAAGTCTGCCGTCGTGCCGAAAATTCACGCGAATTTCTCGACCGGGTCTATGCAGAAACAGGTTTGAAGATTCAGATTATCTCAGACCGCGAAGAGGCAGAGCTTGCTCTTGAAAGCTGCCGCCCACTGCTTTCATCCTCCCTAAAGGAAAATGAGACTGAACGTGCCTTGATCTTCGATATTGGCGGGGGCTCGACCGAACTTTCCTGGGTGAGAACCGATATTTTATCGCAAAAACATTATCTCGCTGGCATGACAAGTCTGAAACAGGGGATCGTGAGCCTGAGTGAGCTCTTTGCCCACCTTACCCCTAAAGAATCATATCAGGCTGCCTTTAAGTTTATCCGCAGCAAATTGGAAAATTTTGAAAAAATTTATTGCATCAAACGTGAAGTTGCCCGTCGTAATGTCCGATTGATTGGTCTTTCAGGAACGATCACGACGATTGCCGGTGTCGCCATGAATCTGGAGCATTATGATCGCTGCCGGCTTGATGGCACTATTTTAAGCTCTGAAGCGATCAGCCGGGCAATCAGCAAAATAAAAACAATGTCCCGGTCAGCTTTGGAAAACCACCCCTGTATCGGTTATGGCCGTTCGTCGCTTGTTCTTGCCGGTTGCGCCATTTATGAGGCTATTCAATCCATGTGGCCGATAGACTCCATCACCATAGCGGACAGGGGGTTGCGTGATGGCATGGTTATGCGTATGGCACGGGAACATAATTCACCACGCTTTCGCCAGAAATGTGCTTTCAAGCTTAATTCTGGCCAGTCTGTAAGTTCAGGGGCCTTGGCTTTTCCACTATGAAATCAAAACCGTCTTCGGCGAAAACACGTATCGCAGGAAAGCCTCTCAAGCAATCAGCAACCCCCGGCAGACGTTTGAGCACGGAGGATGCTGAAGCCTCTCGCACACTCAGAACCAAAACTGAGAAGCTCAAAACGGCTCGCAAAAAAACCCCTTCTCAGCAAAGGTGGCTGAATAGGCAGCTTAATGACCCTTATGTAGCAGCAGCACGGCAGCAGGGATGGCGCTCCAGAGCGGCTTTCAAGTTGATCGAAATTGATGATCGTTTCCATCTGATCCAACCTGACAGCAAAATTGTTGATCTCGGTGCCGCACCGGGAGGATGGACACAAGTCGCCCTTAAAAGAGGGGCAGACAAGATTATCGGTGTTGATCTTTTACCTGTTGACCCTGTTCCGGGCGCGGAAATTATCGTCGGTGATTTCATGGACCCCGACATGCCGGAAATCTTGCAAACCATGCTTGGTGGACGTGCTGATATCGTCATGTCTGATATGGCCCCCAATACGACAGGCCATGCCGCGACTGATCATTTAAGGATTATGGCTCTGGCCGAAAATGCGCTGGATTTCGCTTTGCAGATTCTGGCGGATAAAGGCGTCTTTATCGCCAAAGTTTTTCAGGGCGGCTCTGAAAAAAATATGCTCGATACCATGAAGCAGAATTTTGCGACGATCAAACACGTAAAACCCCCCTCATCGCGCAAGGAATCAAGCGAGCTCTACGTCGTGGCTATAGGCTTTAAGGGACGGCCGTAGTTTTTTGCGCTTCGAGCCGTCTCTCTTCAGCCTTTTTGATTTTCAAACGCTCAACAGGTGTCACGACATCTGCAAGAGAGAGTGTGTCGAAAACAGATAAAAAAGCCTTCTGAGCCTTGCCCATGACGCTTTTCAGCCCGCACCCCGGCAACAGAAGACAGTTCTGTTTTTTAGGGTCCTCACTCATACAGGCGACCACTGCGATGTCATCTTCAGTATAACGGATGACTTCCCCGATACGAATTTCTTCTGGAGCATGTGCAAGACAGATCCCACCCCGATTCCCGCGGACTGTTTTTATAAATCCACCTTTCCCCAGACGATGAACGACTTTGATCATATGACTTTCGGAAATTTCATACATATCTGAAATTTCCCTGATCGAAACAAGGCGATCATTCTGCACGGCCATATAAATCAACGCACGCAGAGCATAATCTGTATGCAAGGTTAAGCGCACACTCCTCCCCTTTTCGTTCTTATTATCAATTACCGGCACATTATCACATTATCAGCTCCCGTGCATTTATGCATTGACAAAACCTGGCAGCAAAACGATCCTCAAAGATAGATAAAATATGAACCTTTGGAGTCGTAAATGAGTCACCTTCTCTCTGCTCAGACACGTGGAATCGTTAAAGCCTGCGTCCCGGCCTTACAGGAAAAAGGCCTTGATATTACTCATGAAATGTATAAGCGCTTGTTAGCGGACGAAGAAATCCGAGATCTTTTTAATATGTCTCACCAGAAAGATGGCGAGCAGCCCAAAGCATTGGCTCTCGCCGTTCTGGCCTATGCCCGTCACATTGATAACCCCGGCGATCTCAAAGCGATGCTCGAACGTATTGCTGAAAAACATGTCGGGCTTAATATCCTTCCCAGACATTATCCTTTTGTAGGAAAGGCTCTTCTCGGTGCAATCGCTCATGTCTTGGGGGATGCGGCGACTCCAGAGGTCATGACCGCCTGGACTGAGGCCTATAATTTTCTGGCAGATGTTTTAATTAACCGTGAGGCCGAAATTTACCAGGCTCATGAAGACCTTCCCGGCGGCTGGAAAGGATGGCGCCGGTTTAAAGTGGCCCATCGGCATGATGAAACTCCTGAAGTGACGTCTTTTACTCTGGTCCCTGAGGATGGAAAACCCGTCATGCACCATAAAGCCGGTCAATATCTCAGTTTTAAACTCAACATCCCGGAACATGGGACACAGCGCCGTAACTATACGATTTCTTCAAAACCGGCTAACGATCATTATCAGATCACCGTAAAACGCCACGATGACGGTCTTGTCTCAAACTGGCTCCATCGCGCCTGCCCCGAAGGAACGATCCTTGACGTCTCAGCACCAGCAGGGGATTTTTATTTAGATGAAACGTCCGAGAAACCGGTTATTTTCATAAGCGCTGGTGTCGGGCTGACGCCTATGATTTCCATGATGGACACACTTCTGGCTCAAAAGGCCCATCCTCCCATTCGTTACGTCCACGGGGCTCATAACGAAGAGAGTGATATTTTCTCCGATCATATTAAAGAACTGGCTCAAAAGGGACAAATTACCGCAGATTTATTTTACACAACGGGCGAGAAACCTGAGAGCACGCCGCACATCACATTCCATAAAGGACGTATTTCGCCAGATTGGCTGGAAAGCCAACTTAACCAGGACGCAATTTATTACATCTGCGGACCTGACGATTTCATGCGGGACATCATAAAACTTCTGAAAGCCCGTAACCTCCCTGATTCCCAGATACGCTACGAAATGTTCGGCTCGGCTTCAGATGCCTATCTAGCCACAGCGGGCGCATAGGAATCCCATTCAGGAATAATAAGGGAGTGGCGCTTATAACGGCACTCCCCTCCACACACCGATTTCGATCTTATGTCTCAGCGGCTTCTACCTTCTGTACTAATTTGCACAGAGACGTCAGAACCTTTTTGGCAAGAGAAATTCTCACGGCGTTTTTCATTTCCCTCACCATCGCCAATTTATGATCTGAGCGTATTTTAACGCCGGCTTTCTGGTTACGATCAATCCAGCGTAACAAACCTTCAGGATTGGCAAACTGATTATTACGAAACTGGATGACCATTCCCTTCGGTCCTGTTTCAACGCGCTCTACCCCTGCTTCCAGACAGAGTTTCTTTAACAGGACAATCTCAAGAAGGTTCTGCACTTCCTGCGGTAATGGGCCAAAACGGTCAACCAGCTCCACCCGCATGGCTTCAAGTTCACTCTCATCTTTCAACGTTGCGATGCGGCGGTACAGCCCTAACCGGACAGAAAGATCCTGAACGTAGGTTTCAGGCAACAGGACGGGCAGACCGAGAGAAATCACCGGAGACCATTTTTCTTCTAAAGCGTGGGATTTCCCTCTCTCTTTCCGCAGATCAATCACCGCCTCCTGAAGCATCTGCTGATAAAGTTCTATACCGACTTCCTTAATATGGCCTGATTGCTCTTCTCCCAGAAGGTTGCCCGCCCCTCTCATATCCAAGTCATGAGAAGCCAGAATAAATCCGGCCCCCAGGGATTCCAGTGTCTGCATGATTTCCAGACGCTTGACTGAATTGGCTGAAAGAGGCTGCGTCTGTGGCCAGGTCAGATACGCATAGCCACGCTGTTTCCCACGGCCTACGCGCCCGCGTAACTGATAAAGCTGCCCGAGGCCGAACCGATCTGCCCTGTGAATGATAATGGTATTAACACCCGGCATATCAAGGCCACTTTCAACAATATTGGTTGAAAGCAGAATGTCATATTTCCCGTCAGAAAATTCCGTCATCACCTTTTCAAGTTCAGTCGGTGTCAGGCGGCCATGAGCCTCGGCAATGCGGGCATCCGGCACGATATCCTTCAAACGTTCTGCCATGGGGCCCATATCGGAAAGGCGTGGCACAACGCAGAAAATCTGCCCCCCCCTGAAACGTTCACGCTGTATTGCTTCGTGAATCATGACACGATCAAAAGGCGTGATAAATGTTCTGACGGCAAGACGATCTGTCGGCGGCGTGGCAATCAGGCTCATTTCCCTGACACCTGATAGGGACAACTGCAATGTGCGCGGCAAAGGTGTGGCTGAAAGGGTGAGAACATGCACGTCTTCACGCAGCGTTTTCAGCTTCTCTTTATGAGCCACCCCGAAATGCTGCTCCTCATCGATAATCAGCAATCCAAGACGGCTGAAGGAAATTGACTTGGCCAGCAAGGCATGTGTGCCGATGACAATATCGATCTCCCCATTAGCCAGCCCCTCTTTTACCTTTGAGGCTTCCCGGGCAGTTACCAGGCGGGAAAGCTGGGCTATCTTGACAGGAAGCCCCTCAAAACGTTTTGTAAAACTCAGATAATGCTGTCGGGCCAATAAGGTCGTCGGGACAATGACTGCCACCTGCATCCCTGAAAGGGCTGCAACAAAAGCAGCCCGAAGAGCCACTTCGGTTTTTCCGAAACCAACATCCCCACAGACCAGGCGGTCCATAGGACGTCCACTGCTCATATCTTCAAGAACATCGGCAATGGCACGCGATTGATCTTCTGTCTCGATATAAGGAAAGCTCGCACAAAACTCGTCCCACCATCCTTCTACAGGAGCCATCGCAGGTGCTTCCTTCATGGCTCTTGCCGCAGCCGTGCGAATAAGCTCTCCTGCCATTTCACGCAGGCGAGCTTTCATTTTGGCCTTGCGGTTCTGCCAGGACGCCCCTCCCAGCCGGTCCAGTGGCACACCGTCTCCCTCGGAACCGAAACGGCTCAAAAGATCAATATTTTCTACTGGCAGTAAAAGCCTTTGTTCACCGTCATACAGAATGGAGAGATAATCATGGGCAACGAGATCTTCCTTAACCGTTTCAAGACCAACATAGCGCCCGATTCCATAATCCTCATGCACGACAAGGTCATTTTCAACAATCTCGCCAATCTGGGTAATAAAATCACCCGTCTTGCGCTTACGGCGTGGCGGCCGCGCCAGGCGCTCTCCCAGAATATCCTGCTCTGAAACAAAGGCCTGGCGATCGGTAACAAACCCACGTTCAAGGGGAAGGACGATCATGCCAAGATGCTGACGGGACATTCCCGCCGCATGTGACCAATCGTCAAAAAGTTGCGTATCCAGCTGATATTCACTGAGCATATGAGCCAATCGCTCCCGCGATCCACGGCTCCATGCCATAATGTATGTACGTTTCCCCTCCTGGGCCCAGTTTTTCACCTGCTCGGCAAAAACATCAAAAACTTTCTCTTTTGCTGCCCCGCCCAGACTGGCAAAAACCGGAGCTGGCCGATAGCCGATATCAAATCCTTCCTGTCCATCCGGTTTTGCAAAAGGACTGAGCTGCATTGTCGGGATAGAGGCCAACACACTTTCCCACCCGTTTTGATCAAGATAAAAACGGTGGGGAGGTAGAGGTCTATAGGGTAATTCTCCTTCCCGAACAGCGCTTAACCTGGCCTGATAATGATCTGCGATCATTTCAAAACGGGCTTTCAGCATTTCAGGAGCGTCGCGCTCAAAACTGACCGCGACATTGGGGAGATAATCAAACAAGGTGCCCATATGAGCACCATCACCCTCATGAAATAAAGGGAGGTAATGTTCCGCCCCTGCCGCTCTTCGACCCTCTATAATCTGTTGATAAAGAACGTCCTGCAAAGCGCCAACACCAAAACTGTCACGCCATCCGTTTTTAAAACGGCTGATACTTTCCTTATCAAGGGAATATTCAGAAACAGGCCCGAGGGTAAATAATGTCAGCTCTCGGGTGGAACGTTGGGTCGTCACATCAAAATGACGGATATGCTCCACTTCATCACCGAAGAAATCGAGTCTTACAGGGTCCTGCGCATCTGCAGGGAAAAGGTCAAAAATACCGCCCCGGGTTGCGAACTCTCCTCGATCCATCACCGTATCAACGCGGCTATATCCCCGCCCGATCAGAAGGTCGATCAGATATGAGGCATCAAGACTTTCTCCCACCTTGACGGAAAGCGACTGCCCCTGAAAACTTTTGCAAGGCGGCACACGTTGGACAAGGGCATTGATCGTCGTCAGGACAATACGCCCCGTAGAAGGCAGCGGTTCGAGTAAACGGCTTAACGTAGCGGCCCGTTCTGCCATAAGGGCAATATTGGGTGACACGCGATCATATGGCAGGCAGTCCCACGGCGGGAAACGCAGTATTTCAACCTCAGGCATAAGCCATTCCAGCATATCACCCAAAGCCGCAAGGTCGGACTCATGACGTGCAACGTGCAGTAAGGGCCCGGAATGCTCGGATAAACGATGTCTTAAGAGAAAAGCGACACTTCCATCAGGAACTCCCCACACGGTTGGACCGAATGAAGCCATAAACCTGTTCTCTTGCACCATTAATCAAAGCCCTGTTGTGAAAAATCATTAACCCGACAGAAAGATACACTCTCTTACTAGTGTCCTGAGCGCACTCACATTATCATATAACTTTGCTGATCTTTTTGTCAGCCTCAAGAGAGTTGTCGTTCCTCATTTTTCATGTCTGTTTCTTCGCTCCCTGCCTTGATAGAGCCTCTCCTGGCCCCTTTGACTTCGTTAAAGGGAATCGGCCCCTATCATGCTGGACTTTTAAGCAAGATCAGCGGTGGCAAGAAAATCATCGACCTGCTTCTCACGGTGCCGGAACGATATATAGACCGCCGGAAACTCTCATCGGTCAGTGACGCATCCTATAGTGAACCAGGCAGTCTTTTTACGGCTCGTGTCACAATGATCAGTATCAGGCGCCCACAACGCCCGACCCAACCCGTTACCATCCATGTAGAAGATGAGACCGGGCGGCTGGAGGTTGCCTTGTTCCAAAAAAAGGGCATCACCTTACCGGAGCCCGGTACAGAGATGATCCTATCAGGGAAAATCAGCTTCTATCAGAACAGGCCGGTAATCTCTCAACCGGATTATTTTCTCCCATGGGAGAAGCGTTTCTCTTTCCCTCAAATCGAGCCTATATGGCCTTTAACCGCGGGGCTTTATCCTTCAACCGTCAAACGGGCCATGAAAGCCGCTCTCTCTTTAGTCCCCGACCTGCCGGAATGGCATGACCCTGCCTTAATCACTGAGAAAAACTGGCCCCGCTTTAAAGAAGCCCTGACAATCCTGCATGATCCTTCCCTTTTGAAGGATGAGGGGGATTTTACGGCCTCACTTGAAAAGGCACGCATGAGGCTGACCGCTGATGAGATTCTTGCCGACCAGCTTTGTATCAGCCTGGCAAGAGAGTCTCTGCAAAAGGAAAAAGGACGCTCCTTCAGAGGAGACGGCTCCCACCAGCAGGAACTCAGAAAACGCTTTGGCTATACCCCCACCAGGTCTCAGGAAAAGGCCATTGCTGAAATCAGTGAGGATATGGCCGCCCTGCACCCTATGGTACGCCTTCTTCAAGGCGACGTAGGATCAGGAAAAACATTCGTTGCCATGATGGCCATGCTGCAGGCCGTTGAATCCGGCGTGCAGGCTGCTCTTATGGCCCCTACTGAGATCCTTGCGCGCCAGCATTATGAGACAATATCACGTTTATGCCCCGTTCCGTCTGTTTTCCTCAGTGGCGCCATCAAAGGTAATGAACGCAAGAAAATTCTGAATCACATCAGGTCAGGTGAGGCAAAAATATCCGTTGGCACACATGCCCTTTTTCAGGAAGGGGTTGAATTTGCCGATCTTGGACTGGCAATTATTGATGAACAACATCGTTTTGGCGTGGAGCAACGCCTGAAATTCGGCAATAAGGGGGAACAGACAGATCTCCTTGTTATGACAGCCACCCCTATTCCACGGACGATGCTTCTTGCGGAATGGGGTAAAATGGGGGTCTCCTTTCTAAAGGAAAAACCTGCCAACCGCCTGCCAATCCGCACAACACTGCACGATATGGACCGACTGGACGAGATTCTGGACGCAATTCAGCGCAGCCTTGACCAGGGAAAACAAATTTTCTGGGTTTGCCCGCTTATAGAAAATAGTGAGACCCAGAGCGCTGCCGCCGCAGAAGACCGGTGGGCCATGTTGACAAAGCGGTTTGGTCCTTTAGTCGGGCTGGCACACGGCAAGCAGGATAGTGCCACGAGACAAACCGCCCTTTCTGATTTTAAAGAAGGGAAAACCCGCCTTCTGGTCGCAACAACAGTCATTGAGGTTGGAGTCGATATCCCCAATGCCACAATCATGGTTATTGAAGAGGCAGAACGTTTCGGGCTTGCCCAACTCCATCAGCTGAGAGGGCGTATCGGGCGCGGGAGCGAATCATCATTCTGCCTGCTTCTCCATAAACATGAACTCTCTTTCACAGCACGAAAACGCCTTGGTTTATTGCGGGAAACAGACAATGGTTTCATGATTGCCGATCAGGACTTCCTTATCAGGGGCGGGGGCGATCTGGCCGGAAACAGACAATCAGGCCTACCAGGATTCAGGCTGGCCAATGAAATAAGTCTGCCTTTAATAATCGACGCCATGAATCAGCAGGTTACCAAGATAATGGCAAAAAAATGGCAAGAACATGATAAATTAAAGCCGGAACAAACAGCCCTTGTACACCTTTTTGACCGTGCAAATCCGGAGAGAGTTCTGAGATCAGGCTGAGTTTATATGAATAGATTATGAATTTATTATCAGATTCTTAAAAATTTCGTCGCGACATCTAAAGAGTTTCTTTACCTGATAAAGAAAAATTTATCGTGCTATTACCGCGTTTTTTCAATTTAGATAGTGACGAAAGAAAAAAGCGTGCTAGTGTGAATTTCGGAAAAGCTCACGGGCTTTCTGAAACAAAAACAAAATGCAGAACGAATCTTTTTCGTTTTGTGCCTTTTATGACCCAGTATCCGGGACGAAACAGTTGAGAAATAATAGAACGGACCGCGGCTCCTATGCTCCCCGCCGCGGCGGATTTGACCGCGATTTTACGAGCCAGCCCTCCTATTTTGACGATCGGGGAGGATACGGCGCACCACGTGGTGGTAGCAATGGCCCTCGCCGCTTTGGCAACAATAGCCGTGGACCAAGCGCCCCTGTAACTCCTATGGGACCAGAAATTGGTGCAACCGTTAAATGGTTCAACACAGAAAGAGGCTTCGGTTTTGTTGGCCTGAGTGATGGAAGCGGAGACGTGTTCCTTCATGCCAATACACTGACTGACAGCGGCCATACGGCACCTGCCCCTGGTACGACACTCGTCGTCCGGATCGGACAGGGACCAAAAGGCCGCCAGGTGGCAGAAGTGCTATCTGTCGACACAAGCACAGCTGAGCTTGCTCCTCCTCC
Source organism: Aristophania sp. ESL1100 (assembly GCF_058511235.1). Taxonomy (NCBI): domain Bacteria; kingdom Pseudomonadati; phylum Pseudomonadota; class Alphaproteobacteria; order Acetobacterales; family Acetobacteraceae; genus Aristophania; species Aristophania sp. ESL1100. The sequence continues at coordinate 1,104,579 of NZ_CP196394.1, forward strand.
TCGTTCAAGCCAGCCACGCCAGGATCGCTCCTACCCTGCTCCTGACATGAGCAACGCAGAAGAAATGCGCGGCACTGTCAAATGGTATAATGCGACAAAAGGCTTTGGCTTCATCACGCCGGAAAATGGAAGCAAAGATGTCTTCGTCCATGCTTCTGCTCTCGGTCGTTCAGGGCTGAATGCTCTGACAGAAGGTCAGATCACGAACATGAAAGTTGTTCAGGGCAATAAAGGCCCGGAAGCTGTTGAGCTTTCTCTCGCCTGATCGTTTCTCTGCCTGAGACTTTTAAAAAAGACCCCTTGGATGTCAGTCGTCCAAGGGGTCTTTTTTTTAGCTGATTTTATGATCAGAACAATTGTTACCAGACCTATCCGTAATCGCGACCTTTGCTGCGCATTAAACGGGCTTTGTCCCGCTGCCAGTCGCGTTCTGCGATCGCGTGGCGTTTATCTTCTTTCTTCTTCCCTGTCCCCAGCCCCAAAGTGACCTTGGCCAGTCCGCGATCATTAAAATGAATATCCAACGGGACCAATGAGGCACCATCTTTCGTGATAGCCCCGATCAGCTGGTTGGCCTGCTTTTTATGTACGAGCAATTTCCGCGGAGCGCGCGTTTCAAAACGTGACAAAACCCCTCCCTGATATTCAGGGATATAGGCATTCAAAAGCCACAGCTCGCCATTGCGTTCAGAAGCATAAGCCTCAGATAATGTCGCTCTTCCCAATCGGAGGCTTTTAACCTCGGGTCCTTTCAGGACAATTCCTGCTTCCAGTGTCTCTTTAATGGCATAATTAAAGCGCGCTTTGCGGTTCTGGGCGACAACCCCATGAGAGACCATACCTCCTTTTGTTTTTTTATTCGTCATAGATCTCTCTTAATCAAGAAGGTCCAGATTTCTCAGAGCTTCATCAACCTGTCTTTGTGTCGCTTCAGTTGGCTCACATAGAGGCAGACGAAGGACCGGTTCACAGAGCCCCAGACGCGACAGCGCATATTTTACCGGGCCGGGATTTGCCTCGACAAACATGGCATTATGCAAGGGCGTCAAACGGTCCTGAATATCAATTGCGTCCTGCACCCGTCCTTCCTGCCAGGCCAGATGCATATCTGCACAAAGATGAGGGACAACATTGGACGTCACACTGATACAGCCATGCCCTCCCGCTGCCAGAAATGAGATAACCGTATTATCCTCACCTGAAAGCTGATTAAAGGTCTCTCCAGCAAGCCTTCTTACCTCGATGGGACGTGAGAGATTCGCCGTCGCATCTTTTGTCCCGACAATATTGGGATGTTGTGCAAGACGCTCAACAGTCTGAGGTGTCAGATCAACAACGGACCGGCCAGGGATACAATAGAGCCACAAGGGAATCGAAACAGCATCAGCAATCGACATAAAGTGCCGATAAAGCCCTTCCTGTGTCGGCTTATTATAATAAGGGACGACAACAAGCAGTGAATCTGCTCCAACAGACTCCGCATGTTTTGCCATTGCAACAGCTTCGCTCGTGCTGTTGGACCCGGCGCCTGCCATCACTTTAACGCGTCCGTTCGCTATTTTAACGCATTGTTCAATGATCTGGCCATGTTCCTGGTGAGAAAGGGTCGGGCTCTCACCGGTTGTCCCGGCCGGAATGAGGCCAGTCGTTCCCCCTTCAATCTGACGTTCGATCAGACGGGTATAGGCAGCCCCGTCAAGGCTCCCATCTTTTTTGAATGGCGTTGCCAGAGCCGTGAAGGAACCACGGTAAATATCATTAATTGTCTGTCCCATAATTGTCTGGCCTTATTTTCGTATCTTGATCTGATTTCCAGGAGGAGAGATTCCAGTTTATACAAGTTTCTCTCGTAAAGAGCTACGAGGGTAAACGCCTAAAATGCGCAAATCAGCACAGAGCTCTTTCAGCTTTTTGAGAGCTTTCCCGGTATTTTCCTGAAGAGGCGCCCCCTCAATATCCATCAGAAATTGCGTTGCTGTAAACGAGCCATCGAGCATGTAGCTTTCAAGACGGGTCATGTTGATCCCCTCCTCATAAAAACATTCCAGTGCTTTCAGAAGAGCGCCCGGCTTGTTGGGAACCTGAATCAGCAAGGTTGTCATACAATCAGACAGTTCGGTCTGGCTGATATCACTCTCTGCCTGCTCATCCTGACGGGCTACACGATAAAAACGCGTTGTATTATGAGCCGCATCTTCAATATTTTCTTGCAGAACCGTCAGACCGTAAAGCTCTGCTGCCAGAGTGGAGGCAACAGCCGCGTCCTCTTTCCTGTTCCAGGAGGCAACCAGTTCAGCCGCGCCAGCTGTATCGAATTCTGCCACCGGCTGTAAGTGATGTTTCTTTACAAAGACCCTTATCTGCCCCAGAGCGACAGGATGCGTGTGGACAGATTTTATATCGGCCATGGTTGCACCCTTAACCCCAAGCAAAGCATGCTCAACGCGTTGAAAATGCTCACCAATAATTTTCAAGCCTGATTCAGGAAGCAGAGTGTGAATTTCCGGCACACGTCCGGCAAGCGAATTCTCGCAAGGTAACAGGGCCTCCTGCGCGTCCTCCTGTTTAACAGCCTCTATTGTTTCCAGAAAGGTTCGGCAAGGAAGGGTTTGCCAACCAGGACGCGCAGAACGACAGGCGAGGTCAGAATAGGCACCAGGGCGCCCTTGAAATGCAATTACAGGCATGAGGCTGTCTTTCTTGCCATCATCAGATCCTTTTCCACATCAACGCCGATCGGTGCTTTGTCTATGGCGCAACATCCAATCATCATACCATCCTCCAGGGCGCGCAATTGCTCAAGCTTTTCTCTTTGCTCCAGCAATGAGGGAGGCAATATCACAAAACGTGCAAGGGCTTTCCGGCGCCAGGCATAGAGCCCCACGTGATGCCACAAATCCCCCTCTCCCCATGGCACAACCTGACGGGAAAAATAAAGTGCCCGTGCAACATCAGATTGGTCAGAAAACGCGCAGGCCACTTTTACAACTGAAGCCTCACGCCTCTCTTCAGGCTCCGTAATGGGAGCCACCAAAGTCCCTAAGGAAATGCGTTCATCTTCCAATGGCTTTAAAACCTTTGATAAATCACCGGGATTCATAAAAGGAAGATCACCCTGAAGATTGATAACAACGTCATGATGATGTGAAGGGTCACACTCTTCCAGGGCTGCCCAGACCCGGTCTGATCCACTTGGCAGGGACGGATCTGTCAGGACGGCCGTAACGTCTCTGATATGGGCAACGGCTTCAATAATTTCACGATCACCCGCGGCAAGAATAACAGGCCCCAGATCAGCCTCAAGGGCACGCCTGAGAACGTGCTCAATCATGGGCAAACCATTAATATCAACCAAAGCCTTGCGCGGGAGACGTGTTGAGGCCAGTCTGCTTGGAATCACAATAACAGGACGCATAAACCCTTCTTGAGACCGTAACTGCGCCAGAGACGCTCATAAACATCATCAATGAACAGGCTTTTCTTATGAAACACCATGATCCTGATTATCTGGCGGCCATTGCCATAGAATGTGCAGAAGCTGCGAAAAAATGTGTTACCCCTTATTTCAGAACGAATCTAGCCATTGAATCCAAAGGCGATGACAGTCCGGTTACAAAAGCGGACCGTGACGCTGAACAGGCAATGCGCGCCATCCTTCATAAGGCCTTCCCTCATCATAGTATTCTGGGGGAAGAAACAGGACAGGAAGGAGACCTGTCAGCAGAATGGCTCTGGATTCTGGACCCTATTGATGGAACCCGCTCTTTTGTAACAGGGCGCCCCAGTTTCTGCACGCTGATTGCCCTGTTCCATAAAGGGACTCCTGTCCTCGGCCTGATCGACCAACCCGTGACAGAAGAAAGATGGTTGGGGATGGAAGGACAGAAGACTCGCTTTATATCGTCCCGCTTATCAGGACGTGTTGGAACAAGACGATGTGCTTCCTTGAAAGAGGCAGAGCTCTCATGCACATCGCCCGATATTATCCGCCCCGATTATCTGCCCCGCTTTAATAGCCTCAAAAAAGAGGTCAGCCGTACGTCATGGGGGGGAGATGCTTATGGCTACGGATTACTCTCTCTCGGCCTGATTGATATCATTGCCGAAGATACGTTGAAACCATGGGACTGGGCCGCACTGGTCCCCGTTATTAAAGGGGCTGGAGGAAGCATCACCGATTGGAACGGTCATGAGCTGACCCTTCAAAGTGATGGTTCTGTCCTGGCATGTGGAAATCCTGATCTGGTAGGCGATTGTGTAAAAGCCCTTTCCTGATCTGAAACTATCCTTTAATTTATTGCCAACTGGTCGAGACAAATTTGGTTATTGATCTCCTCAGGTTCTTATGAACCATCTTTAAAGGACGGACTGACATATGAGCTCCACCCTAGAGCAGCAACTTTCACTGCCCAAAAACAAGATTCGCATCCTGCTTTTGGAAGGGATTGCCCAAAGTGCTGTGACTTATCTCAATGAACAGGGATACAGCGAAGTCACGCTTTTGAAAAAAGCCCTTGAGGGTGAGGCTCTGAAAGAGGCCCTTAAAGGTGTCCATATGGTGGGTATTCGCAGCCGCACCCAATTAACCAGGGAGGTCATTGAGTCTGCGGACCGGCTTATGGCGATCGGGTGCTTCTGCATCGGGACCAATCAGGTTGATCTTAATGCCGCCCGCATGGGGGCTATCCCCGTCTTTAATGCCCCATACAGCAACACCCGGTCAGTGGCGGAACTGGTCATGGGCGAAATTGTCATGCTGCTTCGGCGGATTCCTTCCCGTTCTGTTGATTGCCATAATGGTGGCTGGCAGAAATCGGCTGAAAATGCCTGGGAAGTCAGAGGGAAGACCGTCGGTATCGTCGGTTATGGCTCAATCGGCTCACAGCTTTCAGTCCTGGCTGAATCTTTTGGCCTGCGCGTCATTTATTATGACATTGTGCCCCGCCTTCCTCATGGAAATGCCGTTGCTGTTGCCAGCCTGGAAGAGCTCCTCGCACAATCGGACATTGTTACGCTGCACGTCCCACAAACACCGGGAACCAATAATCTGATTGGTGAAGCCGAAATCAGGGCTATGAAACCAAACAGCATCCTGCTCAATAACGCACGCGGTAATGTTGTTGACGTTGACGCTCTTGCACGGGCCTTGAAAGACGGACATCTTATGGGAGCTGCTGTTGACGTTTTTCCGGTAGAACCCAAAAGCGCCCAGGAAAAATTCGTCTCTCCTCTGCAGGGGTTGGAGAATGTCATTCTCACACCCCATATTGGCGGCTCTACCATTGAAGCACAGGAACGCATCGGCGTTGAAGTCGCACGGAAGCTTGTTGACTATTCAGACGTCGGGTCGACCCTGGGAGCCGTCAACTTCCCCGAAGTCCAGCTGGCGGAACGCCCTGGTGGGATGCGCTTTATGCATGTCCATACAAACCGGCCCGGCACATTAAGCCACATCAACGATATTTTTGCACAGGCCGCCTGTAACGTTACGGCCCAGTTCCTTCAGACTGATGGTGAAATCGGTTACGTTGTCGTGGAAGCTGAAGCCTATGATGGGCAGAATAAGTCTGAAATTGAACAGGCAATTCTTGAGAAGCTCCGCAATTTGGAGGGGACACTGCGTACACGCCTTATCCGGGCTGTTACCTGCTGAGAGACAATGAACTCTGGAGCCCCCTCTCCCAGTCTCGCCCGGATTCAGAGCTTTGCTTTTTCCGGGATAGAGGCTGTTCCAGTAACCGTTGAAGTCCAGATATCAACGGGGCTTCCCTCTTTTCTGGTCGTTGGCATGGCCGACAAGGCTGTGGGAGAAGCAAGGGAGCGTGTCAGGGCAGCACTGGCCGCAATGGGGCTGGCCCTGCCAGCCAAAAGAATTCTTGTTAACCTGACGCCTGCTGATCTTCCCAAGGAAGGGGCTCATTTTGACGTTCCCATTGCATTGGGACTTCTTGTTGCCATGGGAGTCATCCCTTCAGAAAGCATCATTGATTATGCCGCAATTGGCGAGGTTTCCCTTGATGGAAAGCTCAATCCTGTCAATGGTGTTTTATGTGCCGCCCTTGGGGCCGCTATTCTTGATCTCGGCCTGATCTGCCCACAGGCACAAGGCGTTGAGGCGCGGTGGGGACACCCTGATATCAGTATTCTGGCAGCGGATAGCCTGCTCGCACTTCTAGCCCATTTCAGAGGCGAGCAGATTCTCTCCCCTGTTCCTGAACCAACAGGTTATGAGCCCGATTATGGGCCTGATCTAGCTGACGTCAAAGGCATGCAGGTCGGGAGGCGTGTTCTGGAAATTGCGGCAGCTGGCGGTCATTCCCTTTTAATGAGCGGCCCTCCCGGAGCGGGGAAGTCCATGTTGGCCAGTCGCCTCCCGGGGATCCTTCCTGACCTTACCCGAGAGGAAATGCTTGAGACCAGCCAGATCCATAGTATCAGCGGGTTACTGGAAGCCGGTAGGCTCGTCATCCGCCCTCCCTACCGGGCGCCACATCACAGTGCCAGTCTTCCTGCGCTCATTGGTGGGGGCGCAAAAGCCAGACCAGGGGAAGTTAGTCTGGCTCATAATGGAGTTCTTTTTCTCGATGAGCTTCCTGAATTTTCCCGCTCCTGCCTGGAATCTCTGCGACAACCTCTTGAAACAGGAAGCGTTTCCATCGCAAGGGCTGCACGACATGCGACCTACCCTGCCCGGTTTCAATTTATAGCTGCCATGAATCCTTGCCGTTGCGGCTATCTGGGCGACAGCGAACGTGCCTGCCATAAAGCACCACGCTGTGCCAGTGAATATGGGTCCCGCATTTCAGGCCCCATGCTTGACCGCATAGATTTACGCGTGGAAATCAAGCCTCTTTCCCCTCTTGAAATCAGCCGCGCTCCCAAAGGGGAATGTAGTGCGGTTGTAAGGGAACGTGTGTGCAAGGCCAGAGAACGGCAATTAAAGAGGCAAAATATGTGCAATGCTCTTGCCTCTCCTGAAAATTTTGATCTTAACGAAGAGGCACAGCTCCTGGCAGAACAGGCTGCCGAAAAGATGCGCCTTTCCAATCGCGGGATTACGCGACTTTTTCGTGTAGCCCGCACAATTGCTGATCTGGCTGCCGCTCCGTCAGTCAGGCGTCAGGATATTGCTGAGGCGTTAAGCTACCGCCTCAGAGGCTCTTAATTCTTTTTATCATTTCTTAAATAATTCAGTCCTTTTTCGAGGTCTTTTCGCAGATCTTCGTAATCTTCCAGTCCGATCTGGAGACGGAACGCCGGGTTGGATGACACGCCATTTTTATAAGTGCGTGTAATGGTTCCCTGAGTTGGCAGAACCAGACTTTCATAGCCACCCCAGCTTGCCCCTATCCCGAAATATTCCAGTTCATTCAGCATGTTTTCCATCGCTTCTGACGAAATATCAGAGTGCAGCTCGACACCAAAAACACCTGCTGCCCCTGTAAAATCTCTCGCCCAGAACTCATGACCGGGACAGTCAGGCAAGGCAGGGTGACGCACACGTGCAATTTCAGGACGGGTTTTGAGCCATTTTGCAAGCTCCAATGCTTTCTGGGACTGTGCTTCCAGCCTCAAGGCCATGGTTCTGATCCCTCTCAAGGTTAGCCAGCAATCATCAGGACTGGCGCAAAGCCCCATAAAGATGGCTTCATCACGCAAGCGTTTCCAATCCTGGTCATTTGCCACTGTAATCGCACCAAGAATGATATCCGAATGGCCAGCAGGATATTTCGTCAAAGCCTGAATGGATACGTCTACTCCATGCTCAAACGGACTGAAAGCCCCTATTCCCCACGTATTATCGAGAAGAAGCTTTGCTCCATTTTCATGCGCTATCCGTGCAATCATCGGGATATCCTGCACCTCAAAGGTATGGCTGCCCGGGCTTTCGGCAAAGATAACGGTCGTGTTGGGTTTTACGTGACGTTTCAGCTCTTCCTCTGAGCTCAGAGGAGGATAAAAACCGGTTTCAATACCAAAACGTGACAGTGTTCTAAGCGCAAAGCGTCGTGTCGGTCCATAAACAGAATCCGGCAAGAGAAGATGATCGCCGGCCTTGAGAAAAACCTGCAAGGCAAATGTGCAGGCCAGAAGCCCGGATCCCACAAGCTGGGTCTGCGTTCCTCCTTCTATTCTGGCAATCAATCTCTCAAGCGTAAACTGATTACTATTGCCCATGGCACCATAGGTCAGCTCATGATCATAACGGCGTGATTCATTGGCGTTAAGAGCTTCTATCGTGGGGAAGAGGACCGTTGATCCGCGCGTCAAGGGATCATTGACAAAATTACCGTCACTAGTGGGTTTCTTCCTGCCTTCATGGGATAAAATAGTCGCCAGATGGCTCCAGCCTTTAGCTTTTTGATTCTTATTTAAAGACATTTACGCTAACCTTTCCCGAGACATGCATTTATTATTTCTTCTCATAGAGAATATGATTTATCATGCTCTTTTTATTTCTATAGAAAAAAATGATGTTTCACAAAACCAGACCTTCTTCTAATTCTGCACCTTCCCTCACAATTGTAAGCTGGAATCTTTTGCATAAAGAAGGTGCAACGTTGGAAGATATCGTTCTTCTCATACGTGTCACAAAACCGGATATTTTATTGCTGCAGGAAGTAAAACCGGGGATAGACCTGCTTCCGACCCTCATTGGGGGGCATTATGCCCGCACAGTTCCTGAAGGGAGGCCTCACGGAGCAGCCTGCTGGAGTCATATGGCTTTTCCCGATCCTGTTTTATTATCACTTCAGCCTGGTTTATGTGCACATCGCTCTGCACAACTTCTTCAATTTGAAGCCGGTTTTGGGCTATTTTCTATTGCCAATGTCCATCTTTCCCATGGCCCGATGCTCAATCGCAGGCAGTTGCGTCTAATACGCGGCCACTTAACTGAGCGCGCAATCATTATGGGAGATTTTAATATTGTCGGCCCGACTCTGTTAAAAGATTTCAGTGATATTGGACCACGAGAAGGCACCCACCGGATGCTCAATCACATTCCCTTACGGCTTGACCGCTGCCTCGTTCGCGGCTTCGGGCGCCTGCAAGCCCGCACTTTGCCACGTTTTGGCTCTGATCATCGCCCTATCCTGGTGCGGCTTGAACCAGAGACGATAAGTCCCTGAAAGTCTGTCTTACAGATACGGCAAAAACAATCTGAAAATGGCATTTCGCAAATTAACGACCAAAGGCCATTTTTTATAAGCCTCTTTCGTCAGTCTTTCGTGAGCATGACGTTTCATAAAAGTTTCGAGATGAGAGGCGAGATGTTCATCATAGATCTCTATATTAACCTCGAAATTAAGTCTTAAAGACCGCCTGTCCAGATTAGAACTGCCGACAAAACACCATTTACCGTCAACGGCCATCAGTTTTGAATGATTAAAGGGCGGCTTTCCCAGCCATATATGGCACCCTGCATCAACGAGGCGAGGAAGACACGCATCACGAGCGTAATCCGTCATTCTATGATTGCTTTCTCTGGGCACAAGAATATTAACGTCGATGCCTCTTAACGCAGCCAATCCCAATTCTGTAGAAAACCGGCTGTCAGGAATAAAATAGGGAGACATAAACCATATCTCCTTCCGCGCCAGAATAATGGCCTGCAATATGGTATATTCTATTTTTTCAAGATCAGAATCCGGCCCGGCCGTTACAACACGTGCTGGCACTGTTCCCTTTATTTGTGGTGTCGGAAAATAAAGAGGGCCGATTAAAGGCTCATTGGTTGTAAACATCCAGTCTTTGGCAAACGCTTCAGTCAATTGCTGGACCACCGGCCCTTCAAGACGAAAATGTGTATCGGCAACAGGCTCTTTCGCTGGCTGACGCAGGAGATTTTCCGCTCCTATATTCAGCCCCCCCATAAACCCTATGGCTCCATCGACCACCAGAATTTTCCTGTGATCTCGCATATTGATAAAGGGCATCCGCCATGGCAGGAATGAATGCATAAACCGGGTACAGCTTATGGCCTTGTTATGAAGCGCATGCAGAATACGGCTATAGAGATAGCCACTCCCGATCCCATCGACCAATACACGGACTTCCACACCGCGCTTTCTGGCGTCTGCCAAAGCGTCTACAAAGCGTTTTCCTACGCAATCATCACGAAAAATATAAGAACATAATAAAACAGACTTTTTCGCCTGATGAATGGCTTCCAGCATAACGGGATAGGCATTATCTCCATCATGAAGGCATTTAACGGTATTTCCGTTCAATAAAGGGCGCCCCGTCAGCCGGTCGAGCATCTGGGCAAGGGGAATAAACTGCCTATCAGGCATGTGCCGCAATTCCTTAAGCGGCATATCCTCTTTTATAATCTCGGGTTCCATCAATTTCTGGGCCCGTCGTTGAACACGATTGATCCCAAGCATCAGATAGAGCGCTGTGCCAAAAAAAGGCATCAACCAGCAAACCCCGATCCACCCGGCCGCGGCTGCCGGGTCTCTTTTTGTAAGCAAAATATGAATCGTCGCACTAACCGAGAGAATAAACCCTATAAAACCTGAAACAGTCAGTAGCGCGATATGAGACATAATCCTCCCTTACATTTCACCTTTTTAAAATGATTATTTTCTCAGCATCCATTGTGGCGCCAATTTACCCGTAGCACCACGGCGTGAAAGATAGGGCAGCAAGTCAGAAGTCGGTCTCACCCTTTGTCCCTCTTTCCACAATAGCCCTTCTTCAAGGTTAAAAAGCCTGACGGTCTTCAAACGCGCATCACCTAATTTCTGCAATGAAACGCCGCGCCCTCTATTCATCTCGGGCACCTGCTCTGCGGGGAAAACAAGCGCCTTTTTATTCTCTCCCAGACATAAGATGTGGCTTCCTTCATAGTGAATACAAGAGAGCAGTTCCTCTCCTTCATCAAGATTAAAGACCTGCCGCCCCGTTCTCTTCTCGGCCGATAGGTTGCGCACAGCAACAACCATTCCTCGCCCTTCCCGGCTGGCCAGGAACCATTTTTCATCTTCTGCGCCCAAAAGAAACAGAGCGATCGCCAGATCATCCTGCGCCAGATCGCATAATGTTCTGATTGCCTGCCCAAACCCTCTACCACCAGGCAGGTCAGAGACCTTGATTGTATAAGCGCGCCCCGCTTTTCCCATAAGGCACAGTCTGTCAGTCGTCTGGCACTCAAGAACAAACCCTGATTCATCACCCTCCTTAAATCGGAAAGTCTCCGAGTCAACGTTATGTCCTTTAATCGTTCTGATCCACCCTTCTTTTGAAAGCAGAACCGTTACGGGCTCTTTTTCCGTTTCCAGAATCAGGGACGTATCAATTTCAGCCGGCGGCTCAGAAATCGTCGTACGACGTGGACCATATGTTCCCTCTGAAAAACGTTTTTCAAGGTCGCGCAGACGGCCCGCAATATTTTTCCAGCGTTTCTTCTCTGACCCAAGCAACGCTTCAAGAGAAGCCTGCTCTTTTCCTAAAGCGTCACGCTCACGCCTTAATTCCATTTCTTCCAGCTTGCGAAGCGAACGCAGACGCATATTTAAAATATATTCAGCCTGAAGCTCCGTAAGAGCAAAGATATCTATCAGGGCCTGTTTGGGATCATCATCTTCTCTGACAATACGAATGACTTCATCAAGATTGAGATAAACAAGCAGGAAGCCGTCAAGGATCTCACAGCGTTTCAGAACCGCCTCAAGGCGGTGCTGGGAACGGCGCACCAGAACAACATGAATATGATCAAGCCATGAACTCAGGACGTCTTTCAGTGACATGACACCAGGGACACGTTCTTCATTGAGAACATTCATATTCAGGCTGAAACGGCTCTCAAGCTGCGTATTACGGAAAAGCGTCTCCATCAGAAGTTCCGGATCGCATTGCCGGGTTTTTGGCTCCAGGACGAGGCGTATATCCGTCGTGCTCTCATCACGAACGTCACTCAGCAATGGTAACTTCTTTTGTTCCATCAGGCTGGCAATCTGCTCAATGAGCTTGGATTTCTGCACCTGATAGGGAATTTCCGTTACGATAATGCTCCACGTTCCACCCCGTGCTTTTTCCACATTCCAGCGTGCTCTGGTTCGGAAAGAGCCACGTCCTGTTTCATAAGCCTGCAAGACGGCCTGACGGTCTTCAACCAATATTCCCCCTGTCGGAAAATCCGGCCCAGGCAAAACCGTCAGTAACTCACTGATCGCAATAGACGGATTTTCGATAAGCATCTGGGCAGCGCGATAAATTTCCGCCGCATTATGAGGGGGAATATTTGTCGCCATTCCCACGGCAATTCCAGCAGCCCCATTGGCCAGAAGATTGGGAAAGAAACCGGGAAGAACAACAGGTTCCTGATCTTCATTATCATAAGTCGGGCGAAAATCTACCGCGTCATCATGAATCCCTTCAAGCATGACTTTGGCAACTTCAGTCATACGGCTTTCAGTGTAACGCATGGCCGCAGCTCCATCACCATCAATGGAACCAAAATTCCCCTGCCCTTCGACAAGAGGGTATCGTGCCGCAAAATCCTGGGCCAGACGCACCAGCGCATCATAAACAGAAGCATCACCATGAGGATGAAATTTACCAATAACATCCCCGACCACACGGGCACATTTCTTGAACCCTGAACTCGGGTCAAGTTTGAGCTGCTGCATGGCAAAGAGCAGGCGACGATGAACCGGTTTCAGACCATCCCGCACGTCAGGCAGAGATCGCGACATAATTGTTGATAACGCATAGGCCACATAACGCTCACTCAGAGCTTCTGCCAAACGCGTATCCTCTATATGACCTGCCTGATCCATACCCTGACACTTCCGCCTTGTTTTTTCGTAAAGAACGCTATTTTAAACGAGTGATGACACGTGTCCAGAGGCAAAGCTCAGCTAACAACGCACTATAGTCAGGCGGAATCATAAACTTAATTCAGCTTTCTTATAAATATAAGGAACAAATCACTCCATTACATTCCTAAACATAAATATTAATAATTAATTCTCAAAATGTTAGAGATCTTTAATTATATTATTGAGATTAATCAATGTAATCTTAATGAGTTATGTAAATAATGTCCATCACAAACGTTACTGGCACTATTTCAGAACAATAGTGCCAGTTACAAAATAACTTATTCTTTCGGCAGTTCATTCAGCTTCAGAATAGCCGTCTGGAAACGCGTAGCATCAGCAGGAGCAAGTTGCATCCAATCACTATCAGTTAAGAGCGCGGCCGCTTCAGTATATTGTCCATTTGTAATCAACTTACAAACGTCTCCATAGTCGTCTACAAAATTTCCAGGCAAAGCACCCGGCATTTTATGATGTTGGTCAGAATAATCAGCATCTGCCAACGCCACAATGAAATCGGAATTATAAATTCCCATTTTCTCTGCTTCTAGAGATGCCGTGTAAACAGTATAGGAAAAATCATCTTTAAAGAATTGATCGATCTGTTTCTGAGTGATGATATCTCCTTCCTTTAGATGATCCCCCGTTACGACCTTATGATTTATTCCAACTTCAAGATTCCCCTTAGAATCCTGATGAACAATATTTGAAGAACCTAATTCCTGACTTAATTGTTTTTCAAAAGCCTGTTCACGATACTGAACCGCATCTGAAGATTGGAGGAAGTAAGAACGCAATTCGGGCACCGTTCGTGCGTTAATATTTACCTGATTATAGGCATCGTTATATTCATCTTCTGATGGTGCACGATGAGCAGCCTGCATCATAATATTGGGCAGTTTCTCATTTACGACTTCTTTAATGACATCATATCTGACCTGTTTGTAACTTTTCCCATCATTAAATTCATCCTGGAACTGCCCCAGTAATGAATCAGACATCGTACTATGGGGGTCGTCCATTATATCGCCCATTATCCTGTTAAGGAGATCTTTTGTTTCGGCACCATGTGCCATATCATATACAACCTCTTTTCCACTTTTCCCTGCTTTGATTTCATCCAGATATGGGGTGGTATCATGGCTTACCACACTATTTCCCAGCATCGTCTCCATCTTATCGTTCAGATAAGAGCTCACTGTCTGATCAATTATTTCTGAGTGAACTTTATTCCAATCCAGACCATCAGCCAGATCATCCTGGTAGCCTCTGACACGCAGATACGTTGCAGCAGATGCATCCCCGGTCATATAGGTTATTGAATCTGCAATTTTATTTTCAACGTCATCACTATAAGCAATATCACGCCTGATATCTGTTGAGTCTTTTCCTGCCTGTAATTCCTGATGATAATATTTCATTTGTGCATCAGTAGGGGAAGCACCTGTCATTGATTGGACCAAATTGCTTAAATAGCTATTAACCTCATTACTATTCGCTATATCATTATAGACCTCTTTCCAGTCTTTCCCATTTGCCAATTCAGACTGATATTGAGCAACGAAGGAATCCGTAACATGCGAGGAATCCCCTGTCATTGTCGCCACAGCATCTTTAATCTTTTGTGCTGCGTCCTGGTCAGGATCGATACTCTTTTGAAACGAAATATTCTTAAGACTCTCGCCACTCATATGGTCATGGACCGATAAAGGTTTATAATCGTGGCTCAGATGACCTTCATGACCGGCATGTAAACTGGAGGTTACGCCTTTTCCTCCTATAAGACTGTCAGCCACGTTATGTAATGCTGCGTGTTTTTCCGATTCAGTGGCATTTTCTGACAGACGTGGTAATTTTAAATTCGAATGAATTGAGCTGCCATCACTCTTTGTCGCAAAAGCACGCTCTGAGATAGAACCTTCCTTTCCTGCTTTTTCAAAAGAAGATTCCCTGCTCTTCTCAGAACCGGGCAGAAAGTCCTTTGCATGATGATCTGAAAAAGAATAGCCTGAGACCTTATGTTCTCCTGACACGCTTCCATGAGCAGGAGTTACATGGGTAGTTCCAGTGTGACTATGTGCTGGGAACAATACGTGAATATCACTCATTGAATAAATACTACCTTCATTAGAGTTGAAAAATATGTTACGCAGAGACAAATATTAAGCTTAATAAAAACACTTAATATTTTTATTATTAAGTAACGCTCAATTGAGGCAATTATATGTTTTATACGTTAGTATGATTATTTATTTTAATAAAATATTATATTTTCCCAAAACAGGTCATAATTTTAGAAAAAACTCTCATCTCCTGTAACATTAAGAGATTTATACGAATTTTTGATATCTCCTTCCCATCGCTCCAAAAGGTGAAATCTGTTAATATTTCCCATCGAACATCACTGGCCTAAAGAGACAAGCGATGCTGATCCGACATCTGAAGTTTTTTGTAACGCTCGCTGAAGAGCAGCATTTCAGTCATGCAGCTGAAATATGTTGTGTGACGCAACCGACTCTTTCCCAGGCTATCCGTAAACTGGAAGAAGACCTTAACATAGCCCTTATTGTCAGAGGCCATCGTTTTGTCTCCTTAACGCCTGAAGGTGAAAAGGTTCTGCATTGGGCACGCCAGATTCTCTCCGACTATGAAAGCCTTCGCGATGATCTGAACAATAAGAACCAGGAAGGGCTGAAAGGCACGTTGCGCCTTGGCGTCATTCCTGCTGCCATTCCATCTGTTCCGTTTCTTTCCAGATTGTTTGCTGCGCAGAATCCGCTCGCTCATATTGAAATCCATGCCATGTCATCGCGCAGTATCGAAAAAGCACTTGAGCATTTCGAAATTGATGGCGGCATTACCTATCTCGATAACGAACCGCTTGAACATGTTAGAAGCTTTCCCCTCTATCACGAACATTATGCCTTCGCCTGTCGGAAAGACCATCCATTAGCCAACCAGGAAAGCATCAGTTGGGCCCAGGCTGCAAAAGAGTCTTTATGCCTCTTATCCATTGATATGCAGAATCGCAGAATCATGAACGGCATTGCCGCGAGTATAAGACTTGAGCTTTCCCCCCGGATTGTCAGTAATTCATTCCTGGGAATCGCTTCCCATATCCGTTCAGGTCAATGGTGCTCCATTGTCCCTCGTGCGTTCAGCCTCATTTTTGATGCAACGGGCGATATCACCATGGTCAGGATGGAAAAACCCGTTATTGAACAGACCATCGGTCTTGTCCTGGTAGATCGTATGCCTCAGTCGCCCATGGCCATCGCCCTCCAGAACTGTGCAAAGCATGCAAACATCGAAGAACAGTTTGAAGCAGGATACGCACAGACAATCAGTAAAAAAGAAGCATAATTCTTCCTGAATTATACGTAACCAATACGCCTTATTTGTGCCATTATTTATCACACAAAAACGTTATCTATCATCTATTTATTCCAACCAGTCATGATTTTTATTGATAAAACCATCATTACAGACTTTGCTATCAAAATTACCTATAGATCGATAAGAAACTCCCATTAGATCAGCCTCAAACGCAAAGTGTATCTTCCAACTTGTCTCAAAAGACACCTCGTTTACTCAGAGGCATCCAGAATAGAACTCCAAGATATTATCCGGATATTCTAATAATTTATCCGAATTTTCTCTAAATTTATTAATGGGGTAACTACTGGATGCCTCCAGACAGAAAGAGTTTTCTTATTATGGCTAAAGTTGTCTGCGTTCTTTACGATGATCCCGTTGACGGTTACCCCACCTCCTACGCTCGCGATAGTTTGCCCGCTGTTAAGGACTTCCCCGACGGACAGAAATTGCCGAGCCCCAAAGCAATTGATTTCAAACCTGGCACCCTGCTTGGTTCGGTTTCAGGTGAATTAGGTCTTCGCAAATACCTGGAATCAAACGGCCACGAACTCGTTGTAACATCATCAAAAGATGGTCCGGACTCTGTTCTGGAAAAACATCTTCATGATGCCGAGGTTATCATTTCACAGCCTTTCTGGCCTGCTTACCTCACAGCTGACCGGATTGCCCGTGCTCCTAAACTGAAACTGGCTCTGACAGCTGGTATCGGTTCAGACCACGTTGACCTTCAGGCTGCTATCGACCGCAAAATCACAGTTGCAGAAGTCACTTACAGTAACTCTCACTCAGTTGCTGAACATGTGGTCATGACCATGCTTGCTCTCGTCCGCAACTACCTCCCATCCCATGAATGGGCTGTAAAAGGCGGATGGAATATTGCTGACTGCGTAGAACGTTCCTATGACATTGAAGGTATGCATGTAGGCACCGTTGCAGCCGGTCGTATCGGTCTGCGCATCATGCGCCTGCTGAAACCATTTGATGTTCATCTGCATTATACAGACCGCAAACGTCTGCCTGAGTCTGTTGAAGAAGAACTGAACCTCACATGGCACCCCACACGCGAAGATCTTTATCCCGCTTGTGATATTGTCACATTGAACTGCCCTCTGCACCCTGAAACAGAGCATATGATCAATGAGAAGACACTGAAGCTCTTCAAACGTGGTGCCTACCTGGTCAATACAGCTCGTGGGAAACTCTGCGACCGTGATGCCGTTGTCAGCGCTCTTAAATCGGGTCAGCTGGCCGGTTATGGTGGCGACGTATGGTTCCCGCAGCCTGCTCCGCAGGATCACCCATGGCGCACAATGCCTCATAATGGTATGACGCCTCACATTTCCGGGACGTCTCTGTCAGCTCAGGCTCGTTATGCCGCTGGCACACGTGAAATCCTTGAATGCTATTTCGAGGGACGTCCTATCCGTGACGAATATCTGATCGTTGACGGGGGCGCTCTGGCCGGAACAGGGGCACGCTCTTACTCCAAGGGTAATGCAACTGGCGGTTCAGAAGAAGCTGCTCGTTTCAAAAAGATCAAATAACACGGTTTGGTCCGCACAGTTTAACTGTGCGGACTATTCTTATCCATAGGAAATGGATGATGGCAATCGACGCGAAAAATGTATCTTTCAGCGCAACAGGAAACGCGATGCTTCAGGGAATAAGGAAAAATTTCCTCCCTGCTTTAATTTCAGGCATTGGCGGCATGTTAGCCATTTTTCCACTCGTCGATTTAACGACGAATTATCACTATGTCTTGCTGATTGCCCCTTTTGGTGCCAGCTGTGTGCTTCTCTTCGCCTTGCCCCAAAGCCCCCTTGCCAGGCCCCGTAATGTCATAGGAGGGCATTTCCTATCGTCTCTTGTTGGACTGGTCATACTTCATTTTATAGGCCACGGCCCTATTGAAATGACCGTCGGTGTAGGCCTCGCGATCGCCGTTATGCAGTTAACTGGCACAACACACCCGCCTGCCGGTGGTGACCCCCTGGTCGTCATTCTTGCTGCAGCCAGTTGGAACTTTCTACTGACCCCAATTCTCGTAGGGACCAGCACACTTGTTGCCGTGGCATATCTCTATAATCGCTATATCTCAAAGCGACCTTACCCATCCTGATTGCGAATCTCCCATTTTATCTAGGAAATATGGAAGAAATTTCCAAAACATATCGCATTATTTTTTCGATTTTTTAACATGCTGTTGGAATATATTATATATGTATATCTCTATATATTTTGTATATAAAAATAGTAATTCACACTGAATGTCAGATACTGTAATATTTTTTTAACGATATAACGTTTGTTCCCATAAATTAGTAAATCAAGGTTATTTTTGTAAAAATATATTTAGAACGTTATATTCTCATACATATTAAATATATCATTCACGATTTACTGTCAAAATACATTTTTTTCTGAGAAAAATGCTCTTTTTATTTCCACATTCTTACAAAAATGTCTTTTCTTGACGCATCTGTGAACGACAAACGAACATATATAGATTGATTTCCGAAGTACAATAGTCATTATGAATCCAATTTTCATGGATGAGATATTATATTTCGCCGTGAAGACACATTCTTTTTACAAAGTAAAAAAACATGTTTTCACAAACCATAATACCTGCTGGTAACAGCCTCCTCCTCTCTTTTCTGCTTGCATCAGCGCCTATTCTCGTCACGCTTGTCATGATGGGCGTTTTAAAACGCCCCGCCTGGCAATCTACCCTTGGTGGGCTGGCTGTTTGTTTGATACTGGCAGTGACTGTATGGGGCATGCCGGTTACAACTGCTTTTTCCAGCCTGACGAACGGCATGGTTTTTGCGGTATTCCCGGTTATGTGGATCGCAATCAGTGCGATTTTTCTTTTTAATATTGCCAAGGAAACAGGCCGCTTTGATGCGTTCCGTTCATGGATATTGAGCCACGTTCCCAATGACAAACGCATTATGCTGATTGTCATCGGGTTCTGCTTCAGCACCGCCCTGGAAGGAATTGCAGGCTTTGGCAGCCCGATTGCCATCACCAGTGCGCTCCTCATTATGTTGGGATTTCCGGCTCTTGAAGCGATTTCCTATGTTTTGATTTTCAATGCGGCCGCTGCGGCTTATGGTGCTTTGGGAATTCCTGTAACCGTACTCGGCTCTGTCACGGGTCTGTCAGCGCCTTTATTGGCGAGTATATCCGGCCTCCTGATGGCACCTCTCTCCGCTATGATGCCTTTTTACGTCATGGTTCTTTACGGAGGATGGAAGTCTGTCAGGCAGCTTTGGCCAGTACTATTGGTTGCGAGCTTGAGTTTTACACTCACGATGGTCGCTGTCACCATGTTCGTGTCCTATAATCTGACCGACGTACTCGCAGCCTGTATTTCGCTTGTCGTTACAATCGGGTTCTTATCTTTCTGGAAACCCAAACCAGATCCTGCCTATGCGGTTACAGAAACAGTTGACCACAAATCCAGCCAGACTGACGTGAATATTCCTCACTGGCATGGCTGGATCCCCTGGGTCATTGTTACGCTTATGGTGATTATCTGGAACATTTATCATATTGATAAAATAGGTGAGCTTAACATTCACTGGCCGGGTCTTGATAATAAGGTCTACATAACCCTTTATCATAAGCCCTATGCTGCTATTTGGAAATTACAGCCACTGGGCACAGGCACGGCGATTATTCTCTCCGCCCTTCTTACTGCCATTGTGACGAAAGCTTCTTTCCAGCAATTTAAGAATGCGCTTTTCCTTACCGCTAAACAGGGATGGCTTGCCGTCATCACCGTTGCACTGACGGTTGGATTTTCATATTTGATGAATTATTCCGGTATGACCTATACCCTCGGATTTGGCATCGCTTCCACTGGCGTTGTTTTCCCATTGGTATCAGTCTTTTTGGGATGGATCGGGGTCTTTCTTACAGGCAGCGATACTGCTGGAAATGCCCTCTTTGGGAATTTGCAGGTTTCAGCTGCCCACCAGCTCAACCTGGACCCAACCCTTTTTGCGGCCGTCAATGCCGCAGGTGGCGGTATGGGCAAAACCATTTCACCGCAAAATATCGCTACCGGCATTTCAGTCACTACCCTGAAAGGTCAGGAAGGTATTGTGCTTGCCCGCACGATCAAACACAGCCTCTTCTTTACCTGTTTGATGGCAATTCTTGTCGTGATCTGGCAGCATCTGGGCATTAAGCTTGGGTAAAGTCCCCTTATTGAAAAAGAGGGAGAGACGTTCAAAGTCTCTCCCTCTTTTTTCGCATTATATCCCTAGTGAATTTAGCACTTGGTTATTTTAGGTGTTTCTTTAGTGTCTCACGCTACCATGCGTAGGCTTCCGGCACTTCTTTTCCTCATACCGGCCCAGACCTCATCGAGAAATTTGCGCTGTTCATCAGTCATGACGTAAATAGGACGCCCTGATAGATCGGCCTGTCAAGAATTGGACGCACTACCATATCAACTGAGATGCTCTAAGAGCCTTTCTCTTGCCAAAGGTAAGGGGCGGTTCATGACACCAAAGACAGATTTTTCAAGAAAGTGGCCTGTTATTTTCAGCCCCTGCTGCCATTGCTCTTTTGTGCCTTCATCCGTTGCATCACGTAACAAATGAGGCAAAGGCAGGAGACGGTCTTTCCACTCTCCAGCCCCTTCTTCGCTCACTGCCTTACCCGTCCGTGGGGACACGTAAGCCAGATGATCCTTCCTTCCTGTTACTGTACAACAAGATAGGTCAAGGCCGTATCCCAATTGCCTTAAAAGCAGAACCTCCCATCGGATGTAATCTGCATAAGGAGGAAGTTGGGGAAAAACAACCAATCTGCTTAACAGCTTTACCATTTCATGAAAGAGGTCGGAGCAGGCTTCTTTCTCCGGCACACCATGAGCACAAACAGCACAGGCACTGGTCATCAATGCAAGGGACTCTGGATAATCCAGCAAATAGCCACTGATTGTTTTAACAATTTCGCCTGTAAACTGCCCCAGCTGGTCAGCCAGTCGTGCCTTCCATTTAACAATCAGGATATTTCCAACCTGCCAGACAGGTCTTTGCCGGGTTGAGTTTCCCCCTCTGCACAAACCTCTCCTGACACCATGCGTCTGAGTCAGAACGGTTACCAATAAATTGTTCTCTCCCTGTGGCTCTGACCGCAGAACAATCGCTGGCGCTTCCCATTCCATCATGTCTCTCTTCCGCTCAATAAAAAAGGCTCTCATATTTCATGAGAGCCTTTTAATAACGTCAAGAAAATTCTGGCTGAAACTTAGTGGCCAGCAGCTTTCGCCACTTCAGCCGCAAAGTCATCAACCTGTTTCTCAATGCCTTCACCAAGCTGGAAGCGTTCGAAAGCAACAAGCTTTGCTCCAGCTTTTTCAATGATTTTTTTGACGCGTGTTTCACCGTCATGCACCCAGACCTGCTCCAGAAGCACAACTTCTTCGTAGAATTTACGAATACGGCCATCAATCATTTTCTCAATGATCGCTTCCGGTTTACCGGATGCCCGGGCCTGCTCAACCAAAACAGCGCGCTCGCGTTCCAGAGCTTCAGGGTCAACACCGGAAACATCCAGAGCAGCAGGACGTGTTGCCGCAACATGCATCCCGACCTGGCGGCCAAGTGTCTCGAGTGCTTCACTTTCTGAAGGGGCTTCAAGAGCTGCCAGAACACCGATACGGCCGATGCCCGGGCGCAGTGCACCATGAACATAGCTTGCTACGACGCCTGAGGGAACGCTCAGCACAACAGCACGGCGCAGAGACATATTCTCGCCAATTGTTGCGATCAGATGTGTCAGTTCGTCAGCAACTGTACGACCTGAAGGTAATGTTGCAGCCTTGATCGTCTCAAGGTCATCACCAACTTCCAATGCAACTTTGGCAATCTGTTCGACAACATTCTGGAATGCTTCGTTACGCGCAACAAAGTCTGTCTCGGCATTCACTTCAACCATGGCCGCTTTGTTTTTGCCGGAGGCAACACCAACAAGGCCTTCAGCCGCTACACGACCTGATTTTTTTGCAGCCTGAGAGAGACCTTTTTTACGAAGCCAGTCGATGGCGGCTTCCATATCTCCATCAGTTTCAGTCAGGGCTTTTTTGCAGTCCATCATGCCTGCACCAGTAGATTCACGGAGTTCACGAACCTGGGCTGCTGAGATCTGAGCCATATCATCACCTTTTATATAAAAATCCATGCAGTCAGGAATTTGTCCCCTGACTGCATGGTCTAATTTTCAAAAGCAGTTCCCAAAAAATCAGGAATTGTTTTCAGCTTTCATTAAGCTTCTGGAGCTTCTTCAGCAGAAACAGCTGTTTCTGTGATTGTTGCTTCAACAGGAAGCTCTTCAGAAGCACCGATATCCTGACCAGAAGCTGCCAGCTCAGCAGAAATACCGTCCAGAACCGCACCGGCAACTAGATCACAATAAAGGGTAATTGCGCGAATTGCGTCATCATTCCCTGGAACAGGGAAGTTCACACCTTTAGGATCAGAGTTGCTGTCGAGAATTGCCACAACCGGGATACCCAGCTTGTTGGCTTCTTCAACGGCCAGCTTTTCCTTGTTGGTATCAATCACGAAAAGCAGATCGGGCAGACCGCCCATGTCTTTAATACCACCGAGTGAGCGCTCCAGCTTCTCGCGGTCGCGTGTGATATCAAGAATTTCTTTTTTCGTAAGACCAGCTGTATCACCGGCAAGCATCTCATCAATAGAGCGCAGGCGCTTGATTGAATTTGTGATGGTCTTCCAGTTTGTCAGCATCCCACCGAGCCAACGGTGATTGACATAATACTGGCCACAACGCTGTGCGGCTTCAGCAACATGCTCGGAAGCTGCACGTTTTGTGCCGACGAAAAGCACACGCCCACCAGCAGCAACAGTGTCACGAACCTGCTTCAGGGCACGATCCAACAAGGGAACTGTCTGCTGAAGGTCAATAATATGAACCTGGTTACGGACACCGAAAAGATAAGGAGCCATCGCTGGGTTCCAGCGACGTGTGTGGTGACCGAAGTGAACACCTGCTTCAAGCAGCTGGCGCATTGTAAATTGAGGCATTGCCATAATAAGCAACCTTTATAGTCTGGTTAATCCTCCGCATGACGCGTCCTGTTACAGGCACCAGAGATTCTGGGTCATGCGTGCGAAATAGCCTCTTCCCGATGATCGGGAAAAAGTGCCTTCTTTTAACGTTTCAGATGAGAAATAGCAAGCTTAATTCATCAAAGGGCGGTCAGGAAACCAGCCATAATTTTGCGCGCTTTAGCCGCATTCTGCCCTAACTTTATCAAGGCAGCCATTTGAGATGGGTGTCGGCAAAGAGAGCCTATAAGCCCCGGCATATAAATCTTGCCATTCTTCAACCCGGCCGATGCTGCAGGTGGCAAATCCTGGGAAGCATCATCACAAACCACACGCAGAACCGCGAATGGAAGCCCGGCTTTCGCAACGAAACCACTTTCCATATCGACAGCGCTACACCCCGTCTCTTCCCATATCTGCTTTTTCTGCAAAGCGGTCTCAATCATAACCGGGCTATGAAAGACCCCTCCCTTACGGGTGGTTTCGTTTCTTAGACGCTCGGTCATCATAGGATCGGAGAAATATTTTTCTTCTTCAACATAAACATAATCAGGGACAATGATCGTCCCGGGAGAGCAGGTTTCATCCAGCCCCCCTGCACAGCCAAAGGACAATAATTCTGTCACGCCTGATTCCAGAAGCGTCTGTAAAGCTCGTTTCCCTTGCGCTTCCTGTGCATGACTCAGCGCAATTTTCGCCTCTGGAAATGCACGGGATGCCAATTTTGCTTCTTCAGCCAGGCCTGTCAGAATCCCCAGCATTAAAACCCGAACTCTACGTGGCCTGAATTACTAGCCCCCAGATTACGGTAGCGTGACAGAGCCATAAGCGGGAAAAACTGCTTATAACCATGATAACGCAAGTAGAAAACCTTCGGAAATCCTACAGCATTATAGGGCTCTTCATGCCACTCACCATTCTCATCCTGAGCCTGGGCAAGGTAAGCAATACCGCGTTTAACCGCATCTGAATCACGCTCTCCAACCGCCATTAAGGCAAGAACGGCCCAGGCTGTCTGCGTCGGGAGGCTGGTCTTGTAAACACCGTGTTTAGCCCCCTCATAGCTGGCGCAATCCTCACCCCAGCCACCATCTTCACGCTGGACAGATTTCAGCCATTCAACAGCACGCGTAATCATGGGGTCAAAATGAGAAACACCCGCTATATTCAAGCTACAGAGCACAGACCATGTTCCGTAAATATAATTCGTACCCCAGCGGCCAAACCAGCTCCCTTCCGGTTCCTGATCACGGCGCAGATAACTGATGCCTTTTTCAATAACCGCGCGATCTTCGTCATGACCAAGCTGGGACAAAAAGGAAATACACCGGGCCGAAACGTCTGCTGTAGGAGGGTCCAGCAAGGCTCCATGATCGGCAAAGGGAATATAATTCAGGAAGTCCATGTTGTTATCAATATCAAAAGCACCCCACCCACCATTGGTGCTTTGCATACCGATAATCCATTCACGGGCACGCGCGATCGCTTCCTTGTTCTCAACAGGATCAAGGCGATGAAGCAACATTCCGACAACGGCTGTATCATCAACATCGGGGTAATAGTCATTTTCGTACTGGAAGGCCCAACCGCCGGGACGAAGACCGGGGATATTGATCTCCCAGTCACCTTTAACGTCCAGGATCTGGCGATCTCTCAACCAGGCTGCACTTTTTTTCAAGGCAGCGATTGTCTCTTCACGCTTTATACCTTTGGGACCGGAAGCAGCCTCAAGCATTGCCAGGCCGGATAACCCTGTATCCCAGACGGGCGAGACGCAAGGCTGGCAATAGATCTCACCATTTTTTTCTACAAGCAGGTCCTGAACCGCCTGCCATGCCTGAACCGCTTTGGGATCATTGTCTGCAACCCCAAGTGTACGGAACATCATAATAACGTTCGCCATTGCCGGATAAATAGCGCCAAGACCGCCTGCGCTCAGGCGTTCCTCGATAAAGGCAATCGCTTTGTTAATGGCTTTCTTGCGTGTTTTTTTTGGGAAATACGGTTCAGCCTTGCGTAAGACAACATCAAGAGCTTTAAAGAAACGCCCCCAGCGGGAACGATAAGGCCCCCTGATCCAGTCCTTGATTTTTTGAGGAGGCGTTACAAACAGCTCCTGAACATGAATCTTGCGCGGATTAATCGCAACAGGCTTGAAGGTTCCCAAAACCAGCAAAGGCGCAATCACGGTGCGAGACCAGTAGGACATATTCCATAGAGAAACAAACGCCTTGCGTGACATCAGCATCAGCTCAACAGGCATGACCGGCACGGCATCCCAGGGGACTTCTCCAAACAGGGCCAGCTGGATACGTGTAAAGACGTTCGTTCTCTCAGCGCCTCCATGCTGTAGAATAGCAGCCCGCGCGGCTCTCATATGAGGGGCATCAGGACTGTCACCAATCGCTTTAAGAGCAAAATAGGCCTTTACAGAAGCGGAGATATTAAAATCTCCATCATGATAGAGAGGCCAGCCCCCGTGCTCACCTTGAATACGGCGGAGATAATGGCCGATTTTTTCCTCTTTTTCTGGATCAATACGATCTAGAAAATGCTCCAGCAGCACATATTCAGCCGGAATGGTCGCATCAGCTTCAAGTTCAAAAACCCAGTGGCCATCCTCTTTCTGGCGGCGTCCTAAGGCAAAATGGCCCTGCTCGATAGAGTGATCAAGCTTACCGCTAAAATCGCTCGGATAGGACAAAGTCTCGCTCACTGGTTTCTCCCTGCTTGATTCTATTTGTTTCACTATGAATTAAGTTTAGCCAGAAATAACGCCGCTTTTCATGGCTGCCCAGCTTTAAAGGCAGACCGGTAGCCCAAAGCGTCCACTGCGGCCAGACCAGACTGAATGGCCCCTTCAATCGTTGAAGGCAAGCCTGTATCGGTCCAGTCCCCCGCCAGCGAAAGATTGGCAAAGGGCGTCCTGGCACCAGGGCGGCGCTTATTCTGCTCTGGCGTGGCTGCAAAGGTTGCCCGCTTTTCCCTGATAAGTCTGCTGGCCGGTGTCGCAAGTGGCAGAACACCTTCTATAACCGTATTCAGGGCCTGGGTGATTTCTTCCCAGATCAGATCAAGCATCGCTTCATTGGAATAATCAGCATAACGATTTGCCGCACTGACCGTTACTGAGAGCACATCATCATGAATGAAAAGCCACTCAGCCATTCCGCCTACCAGACCAACGAATCCCGCTTCCTTTACAGGGCTTTTAAGCCTCAATTTATAAGGCAGTCTGTAATGGGCATTGGCAATCGACTCAAACATTGTCGGCACCACAAGCTCAGGCAGCAGGCTTTCCGCAACAGTCGCCGGCACTGCAAGGATCACAGAGTCTTCCGGCCCGAGATTCACAATGCCATCCGTTGTCATAAAGGAAACAAGGCGGCCATTTTCCTCCTTTAAGGACGTAACGCGTGTGCCAACCAGAACTTTACTATGGAATTTCTCCAGATAGGATAAAGCAGGTGTTACAAACGTCTCAGAAAGGCCATTCTTGGCTGTCCATGGGCAACAGGCCTGCCCCCCTTGTGCCAAGGTTTTCTTAATAATATTACCCAAGAGAAGGGCGCTGCCACTCTCAAGGTCCGTATTCAGGGCCGATATCGCAAATGGCGCTACCAAACGGCGCGTAAATTCTCCCCCGTCAAGACATTCCGCAACCGTCTGATCCGGTCCGGCTTTCATCAGACGGGTCAGGACAAAAATTTCCTTCAAGGCCATCCCGGGAACACGTGCCCGATGGTTTAACAGCCAGAAAGGAACCTTTCCCTTTGATAAACGAAGACACCATCCCAGACTATCCTCAAGATCATACCAGGGGAAGATAGGCTTCCCGGGACCTTTTAAGGTATCCCTTGCCCCGATCAGATCAAGATAGCGAAAACTATAGGCGTTGGCAGACAATAATAAATGATTGCCATTATCAATTGTCGTCTCGAGAGCACGATCATAAAAAGAACGCGCACGCCCCCCACAGACAGGGCCGGCCTCATAAATTGTGACTTGTGCCTGTGGGGCCAATTCCATGGCTGCGGATAGACCGGCGAGCCCTCCCCCTATAATATGAACGTGCCCCACGATTATACCCCGGCAAAAGCCCGAATGAGAGAGAGCTTTTTAGACAATGAATTAATAGTTAAAGCCCTCTCAGGATTACGCCACCCTCTTTTTTCCAAAGCAGCGAGAGTAACCTTATAAGAGGCGGCCATCAGACGTGCCGGTTTAACGGTGTCAGAGGGGCATTGCTTCATGGCTTTGTCTGCCTCTCTGAAATGATCCTTTGCTCTTCCTGCAATGATCCGGCAAACAGAATCCAATCCCCGCGCATAGGTCGCTTCATAGGGATCCAATGGGACGTCAAAGCGTTGCAGAAGTTCTTTCGGCAAATAAAGACGGTTCTTTTTTGCATCCTCTGCAATATCGCGCAAAATATTTGTCAGTTGCAGAGCCCTGCCCAGATGATAGGCCAGAACAGCTCCCTCATGATGAGGTGTGCCAAAGACCTTGATGGAGAGGCGCCCGACCGCCGAGGCTACACGATCACAATAGAGATCAAGGGTTGCTTCATCAGGCGCAACAATCGGCCCCCGACAATCCATCAGCATCCCTTCTATCACATCCTCGAAATCTTTTTTCTTTAAATGAAAGCGTTCAATCGCTGCCACCAGAACATTATCTACGGCACCGGACGTCTTTCCTTCATATAAGTCATTGAGACGATCGAACCATGCTGTCAAAGCCTGTTCAGGGTTGGCATCGTCTGTATCACCATCAGCAATGTCATCGACAATGCGACAGAAAGCATAGATCGCATACATCCCCTGCCTGCGCAAAGGTGTGAGAATCCGCATCCCTTTTCCAAAAGAGGTACCGGATTGATCAACAATTGCCTGAACAGCGAGCAAGTCAGAGGGGGCACAAACCAAGCCCAATGCCTCTTTTTTCCGGGCAAAACTCATTATCTTTTCTTTTGCTCCCTCATCTGTACCGTCCCATACGCTCTGAACAACTATGTGACTTCTAATCTCTCTTCATAAAGGAAGGGACTGCTTTTGGCGACGAAAAATAAGAGAAAGCTTTTATAAGTGCAACGACCCCATCAACCGGTTTTAACGCAACACGATTTTCGATCGGATCCTGATAATGCAGATAGTCCGTCAGCTTCACACATAAATTGACAATAACCGCGGCTTCCAGACGCATCCGTCTATCCCGGATCAGGGATGGCAAACGCCTGGCCTTTGTATTCAATCCGTCCACCTTGGCAAGCATCCTGTCCATAACGAAACGGACACCTGGTTTTGAACGAGCAAGCCGCAAATCATCAATCGTCACCCCTTCTTCCTCGAGCCAGGGCACAGGTAGGTAGCAACGGTCTAGTTTGCTCAAATCATCATAAACATCCTGAAGGTGATTAATGATCTGCAAAGCCGTACAAAGCGCGTCTGATGCTTCATAGGTTTCTTCGTCCTCTTTATGGACGGCCAATAAAAATCGTCCCACAGGATTGGCAGAATAACGGCAATAATGCAGTAACTCTTCCCAATTCTGATAACGGTTTTTTTCGGCATCCATAACAAAAGCCGTAATCAGGTCACCCGCCAGGGACAAGGGAAGGCCGCATTTAAGCATCGCAGAACGAAGACGGACGGCCGTCTGTGCATCCGCCCGACAGGGAGCCTCCCTTTCTCCAAAAAGAACCTCTCTGAGAGCCAGAAGACGATTTTTTTTCTGTTCGGGAGAAAGTTTCTCATTATCCACCATATCATCCGCCACACGGGCAAAATGATAATAGGCATGGATTACAGGGCGATGGACAGGCGCGATCAGAAAAGATCCCACAGGGAAATTCTCATCTCCCATGCCTTTTCTGGATGTAACATCCTCTTCGCCCCAGACATTCATAGTGTTACTATCTTCCATTAGCGTGCCGTTTTTCCCTGTTATTGTGAACGTTTATCGTAAGAACGTCCACGCCAGCGCACCCCCACCCCACGATAATAGTCGATGACGGAACCTGTCGTCGCCATCATATAGAACATCGCTATAATCGGTAGTGGAAAAACGCGCCATAGGGAAAGATTAAACCACCGGATGGTCGGAAAGAAACTCAGACAACTTACCATATAAACGGCCCCTCCAATCCAGCGTCTCTTCCCCTTTCCCCATATAAAATTACAAATCGGAACAAACCAGATCAGGCACATGCCTATCACAGCCATCGCAAAACGCCAGGGCGAAAATTGCAGCTGGACATAGGCATTTCTCGCGATCATATGCCAGATTTCACCAAGGGACTCATATCCACGAATTGACCGGGCCTGCTTGCTACATCCGAGATAAAGCTTCCCGCCACTTCTTTTTACGTGTGCCGCCAAGGTGCAATCGTCAATCAGAGCATCCCTCAATGCCTGTATCCCACCAATTTTTTTCAACCTGCCACATTGCAGCAAAACGGTCCCCCCTGCCGCACCGGCAATTGGTGAACGAGGGTCAGAGACCTTACGAAATGGATAAAGAAGCGCAAAAAAATAGACAAAAGCCGGGACCAGAAATTTTTCCCAGAATCCCGTACAGTTAAGCATGACCATTTCAGAAACCAGATCCAGTTCCTGCTCAACTGCTTTTGCCACCAATGAGGACAGGTGATCCGGGTCGTGAATAATATCGGCATCTGTCAGGAAAACAAAATCTGTTTCCTTCAAAGTTTCAAAAGCTTTTTCCTGCCCCTGATAAACTGCCCATAATTTACCACTCCACCCTTCCGGGCGTGGATTCCCTTCAATGATGGTCAACCGATTTTCAGAATCATGAACTGTTCTGGCTATAGAGGACGTCGCGTCCCGACTCTCGTCATTAACGAGGATGACATTATAATGTCCTTTATAATCCTGCGCTAAAAGAGATTTCAGAACGATATCAATTGTCTCTTCTTCATCGCGTGCCGGCACAATAATAGAAACAACCGGCAGGTCTGGCAGATTTAATCTGTCGTCATCACCCCTGACCTTTTGCAACCAGGGGCCGCCCAGCCAATAATAACCACGCATAAATATAAGATATAACCACACAAAAAAGGCATAAAATGCGGTCATGACTTTGTTTCCGTTATTTATTTATAGTCTCATGATTTATTACGTCTTATTTTTAAACCAGGCAACTGCGTCAGCAACCGCATCACTTACTGGGCGGTGTTTATAACCAAGCTCGTCCTCTGCTTTTTTTGACGAAAAAAACATCAGTTTTTTAGACATGGCCAGCATTTCTCTTGTGACACGTGGCTCAATTTTAAAAAGACGATATAATTCTTCGGATATGACCGCCACTGGATATAACACGGACTGACTGAGTTTAATCTTCGGTGCGGGGACACCAGCTACGTCACTGATCAGATCAAATAAATCCTTCAGCATGATATTATCACCGCCCAGGATATATTTTTCCCCTATTTTTCCTTTTTCAAGCGCCAGGGCGTGCCCTTCAGCCACATCATCAACATGAACAATATTCAGCCCTGTATCAACGTAAGCAGGCATGCGCCTGCGGACACAATCACGGATCATCAGACCAGTCGGTGTCGGTTTAATATCGCGTGGCCCGATAGGCGTTGAGGGATTCACGATCACTGCTGGAAGATTCTCTTCCCTGATCATTTGCAGGACGGCCTGTTCCGCGCGATATTTGGAACGTTTATAAACCCCGGCGATCTGATCCTCTGTTACGGGACTGGCTTCATCGGCAGGAATTCCATTATGCGCCGTGGCAAGAGCTGCAACTGACGAGCAGTAAACGATTTTCTCGACCCCTGCCTGTTGGGCCAGGCGCATCAGCTGGCGTGTACCCTCTACATTGGCGCGCATCATCGTCTCTGGGTCAGGCACCCATAGGCGATAATCCGCTGCTAGATGGAAAAGATAGCGAACACCTTCAAAAGCTTTAATCAGCGTTTCAGGCTGGGAAAGATCACCATAGACAATCTCTGCCTTGAGGCCTTCAAGATTTGTTTTATCAGAGGAAGGACGGGCCAGAAGTCTGAGTTTATGGCCTCTTTTTTCCAGGACACGCGCTACTGCCGAACCAACAAACCCGGTTGCACCTGTAACGAATGTTTTATCAGAAACCATAACCAATCAGATCCATTTTACGAAAAATATTCCTGTGGGGTATAATACGGAATCACTCTCCTGTAAAAAGAATACCCCACAGAGAAGAAGTTGTTTCTTTTCTCACGAATACAGAAAATAAAAATATAATTTTTTATGAGCCCAACGCTAAAAAAAACCCTTCCCTATGGCCTGACTTTTATCGGTATTCTGCTTTTTGCCTATCTGACGGCCCAGGCGGGAATCGGCCCCATTGAAACAGCTCTTTCAAAGGTCGGGTTTACAGGTTTTTTTGTCCTGATTTTCCTCCAGCTTATCATTAATTTCGGTCTGGGCTTTTCGTGGAAAGGCAGCGTTCGGGAAATATCGTGGAAACGCCTGGTTCTGGCGCGTTTTGTCAGAGATGCCGCTGGGGCCTGTCTCCCTTTCTCACAATTAGGCGGGATGATTGCCGGTGTGAAGGCAACAATACCCCAGACCTCCTCTGACAAAAAAAGTGCTCGTCCGCAAATCAGCTGGGCCGAGGCCATTGCAGCTAATATCGTTGATATTACGTGCGAGACGCTTGCCCAGATTGTCTTTATCCTGTTTGCCCTGCTCTGCCTATTAGGCCATCAGGAAGCCGGACGTTTTATAACGCCCCTGATTATTGGCCTCTCACTCCTGACAGCCGGAATTGCCGGTTTTATCTGGAGCCAGAAAAAAAGCGGGAATATTCTCGGTAAAATAGGACGATTTCTGTCGCGTCATATCGCTGCAAGCTGGGAAGAAAGCCTCCATAACAATACCTCTTCCTTTCAGACGGCACTTGAAAAACTCTGGGACAATCCCAGACATATTGCTTGCGGCGCCTTTCTTCACCTTGTTTTCTGGCTTGCCAGCGCCGTTATAACGTGGGTTGCGCTCTTTTTTCTGGGCGTATCGCTCTCCTTCTTTGATGCCATAGCTCTGGAAGGGGTCGTTTGCGGGATGATGTCAGTCGGTTTTTTTGTCCCAGGATCTCTTGGTGTGCAGGAAGGCGCCTATATGGCAGTCGGTCTTATTTTCGGGATCAGCACAGATATTTCTTTCTCCCTTTCTTTGTTAAGACGCGGGCGCGATATCATAATTGGCGTACCTGTGCTTATATTGTGGCAGATTTCCGAGCTTCGTAATCTCAAAAAAACACTTTAGCAAAGCTGTTATTATGGATGTGAATCACTCTCCTCTCTTTGGACATATGGCGATCGTAGGACCAGGTCTCATCGGGTCCTCCCTTTTACGCCGGGCGAAAGAAAAAGGAGACCTAGCGCACTATATAACGGCCATTGACAATAATGCAGATGTGCTCAAACGGGTGAGTGAGCTCCAGATTGCTGATTTCTGCACAACTGACCTTGCTCAAGGGGTCAAGGATGCTGATGTCGTTATTCTTTCCATTCCGACCGGCGCGGTTCAGGAGGTCGCACTCAAGGTGCTTCCTCATATGAAACCAGGCAGTATCCTCAGCGACGTTGCTTCAGTCCGGGGGCGCCTTGGTATCGAAATCTCTACAGCCTTGCCGGCGGGGGTTGATTACGTCCCCGCTCACCCTATGGCTGGCACCGAATTTTCCGGCCCGGATGCAGGATTTTCAACGCTTTTCGAAAATCGTTGGTGTCTGCTGACACCGCCCTCGCAGGCTCAGAAATCTTCCATTCAGAAAATTGAATCCCTATGGCAAAGATGCGGTGCCAGAACGCGTATCATTAATGACGATTATCATGACCGTGTCTGCGCCATGGTCAGCCATCTTCCACATCTTCTGGCTTTTACAATCTGTGACACCGCGGCCAATCTCTCCAGCGATCTTCGTGCCGACGTCCTTGAATATGCAGCTTCGGGCTTCAGGGATTTTACGCGTATCGCCGCCTCTGACCCCATCATGTGGCGCGATATCTTTCTCGCCAATCGTGACGTTATTCTTGAGACACTTGACCGTTTTAAAGATGAAACAGAAAAAATGGCTCAGGCAATCCGGGACAACGATGCTGATGCAATTACAGACCGTATTAAACGCGGTAAATTAATCAGGCAGACCTTGATCGATAAAAAGCAGGTTTAGTGATACGTCACAAAAAAAGCCCGGATTATAAGCCGGGCTTTTTCTCCATCTCTGTGAACCTGAGTTAAATTTTTATAACGCGCAAGGTATTCGTACTGCCTGCTCGGCCAAAAGGAAGCCCGGCCAGAAGAATAACATGCTGCCCTTCCTTCGCCAGAGACCGTTCAAGCATCATCTCTGAGACAGGACCGTCCAGATCTTCAATTCCCATAGCTTCATCAGTCATGGGATGAACGACGGGATAGACCCCCCAGACCACGCATAGGCGGCGTGCAACGGTTCTATCACTTAAGGATACAACCGGATTATAGGGCCTCTCCCGTGCAACGGTAATAACGCCGCGTCCACTTCTTGAATGGACTGCCAGAGCAGCGGCATTCAAGGTATGTCCGACATCCCAGGCCGATTGGGCCAATGAGCCTTGAATTGTATGTTCAACGGGAGGGCGCATCTTGTCCATACGAGCACGCCATTGCGGATCACGCTCAACACGTGTGGCAATCCGCACCATCATCTGCACTGCCTCTAAAGGGTAGCGCCCTGCTGCACTTTCAGCTGAAAGCATGACGGCATCAGCACCATCATAAACAGCATTCGCAACATCTGACACTTCAGCCCTGGTCGGGGTCGGGCTTTCGATCATGCTTTCAAGCATCTGTGTTGCCACGATTACCGGGCGTCCCTGCCGACGTGCTTCGGAAATGGCACGTTTTTGCGTTACAGGAACATCTTCAGCCGGCAGCTCAACACCAAGATCCCCACGAGCAACCATCACGGCATCTGAATGGTGAATAATTTTTTCCAGGCAATCAACAGCCTGGGGCTTTTCCAGCTTTGTAACAATCCATGCACGTCCCTTGGCGATTTTCTGCGCCTCCATGACATCTTCCGGTTTCTGCACAAAAGATAAGGCTACCAGATCAACACCTAGAGACAATGCGTAATTAAAATCGTCTTTGTCTTTTTCAGTCAAAGCGGGAATAGGCAGAATAACGTCCGGGACATTGACGCCTTTACGCTCTGATAATTTCCCCCCTATGATGACCTCAGTCTCGAGAGAATCTGCTGTTTTTGACAAAACCTTGAGAGCCAGTTTCCCATCATCCAGCAGTAGGCGATGCCCGATATCAACAGCCTGAATAATTTCTGGATGTGGAAGGCAAACGCGATTTTCATCCCCGGGGGTTTCATCTCGATCCAGCCGGAAATGTTGCCCGGCACGGAGCATAACAGGCCCGTTTGCAAAAACACCAACCCGTAATTTCGGGCCCTGCAAGTCAGCGAGAATAGCGAGAGGATGCCCTATAATTTGTTCAGCTTCACGAACTGCCTGATGCCGAGCAGCATGTTCTTTATGCGACCCATGAGAAAAATTCAGACGAAAAACATTCACACCGGCTTTTGCTAAAGATAAAATTACCTCCGGTGATGATGAAGACGGTCCAAGGGTTGCAACAATTTTTGTGCGTCGGTCACCTGCAATATTGGTCATTATATCCTCAATTCTGATTACTTTGATTCTATAACCTCCTCAGGAAAAAGCCCCCAGATATATTTACGTTGTACCCAACCTTCATGATCGGCGACCTTGACCTGACACCAGGCTGATTTTACCGGACAGGCTACAAGCTGCCCGACTACTCCAGCCTTTAATAAAGCAATCACTCTTTGATCTGGTCCTGCTGAACTTAAAAGATAAGTATAATCGCCTTTCTGATGGCCTATGTCCTGTGGCGGAACGTAACCTACCACGTAGGGGTCAGCGTGTTTAGAAAAAGAATTTTTAGTATCCTGTGTCTTGTTTTCATCATTTCCAAGAACAACAAATGTACGGTTCCCTCTTAACGTGACTCTATGCACCCACCCCTTCTGGCCTTCTGAATCCTCAACCAGGCGCCATACATCAAACTCCCGTTCAATTTTCATTGGCAAGCCACGGCGATGATAAACCCACTCAATAGGATAACGATCCCCCGGCCCCCGTCTCATATACACGCGATCAGCCCGCAAAGAGGCAAAACGGGGAATAGGATAACCCGTATCCGTCCCTTTTTCCTGTTCAGTCGGAAGCGGATTTGATGATGCATTATTAACCGGCTGTGTTTGCGCTTTGGCCGCAACAGCCCCACCCGCAATGGCTCCAGCAGCGCCTCCCGTTCCTAAAGACGCCTTCACAGAGGTGGCACTCTTATGCTGTTTCAGGGATTTTTTACCTTTTTCTTTATGTTTCTGAGCCGTTTTCCCTGGATGTTTTCTATGATGAATGCTTTGGGGAGGAAGAAGGTGATGCTTCGTTTCAGCGCCTGCCTCACAAAACTGCCCTGTAAACACAAGAACAGACATAAGAAAAAACGCCTTTCCAGTGAGAAAAAGGCCATTAGAAACAGGATGTAACAGCTTCATGAATTTTATCTATGCCAACGTTATAAAATACCGAAGCAGTCTAACGATTTTCTTGCTACCTAAAAAGACTTTTCTCCCAAAACAATTATTGTCCTGAAACTTATCTCCCGGACAATTCTACAAAAAAACCTCCATACCACCTTGGATAGGCAATATAGAGGTTTCAGAGTTTCAGAAATCGAGGAAAGAAAGGGCACAGAAACTATGCCCTCTTTTTTCTTAGAACTTCATAGAAAGCTGGGCTCTTCCCCCACTGTCAACTGACTGGTTGCCATATTGACCGATATAGGAAAGTTTGAGATCCAGGCTATCGGTAACGTTCAGAGAGAACCCGGCATCAACCAGTGCTGAATCTTTGGACAAAGGCACACCGGCAATATCCATCGTTCCACCCTGCTGACCCTGCCTGAACAGTTCATGAGCCGTTGGTGTCAACTCACCAAATGCGTGTCTATAAGCCACCGTTGCATAAGGTTTCACAATCATATGCTGCGTTGCTTTAAAGCTTGTCATCATATGAACACCGAAGGTTGAGAATGTAACACCCGTATCTGAGTTCTTACCACGAAGTCCCAGAGCGCCACCTTCTTTGAATTTATCTGTGTCCAGATTGACATAGGCAACATTTGCAAATGGCTCAATGATCGCATTCTTGAAGTGGAACCGATAACCCATCTCCGCAAAGGCCTGAGCTGTACCTGCACGGTAATTGCTGTTCGACTTACGGCGTTCATCAGCATAGGTCGCTGTATGATTAACGTTCATCATGTTCCAGGTATAAGCGATACCCATGCGGAGATAGACATTATTCCAATGTGTCCCCGCATAAGCACTGACTGAAGCGTTATTGCTGTAGCCACTGGCAGGTGTGTTTTTGGTACTGAACATTGAACGGCCATAGCTGACCAGACCACCAACACGCCAGGTATTAAATACCGGAGCATCCGCTCCCATAATAAAGCCTGTGCTGGAGTGATGCATAGCCGAAGCATTACCATCACCGGAATTATTCCCACGACTTCCGTAGGCTTCACCCCATAGAACCAGAGAAGATGATTCACATTTTCCGTCAATTCTCTTGCCTGTTTTGGCGTCCGCTGTGCTGATCCCGTAATCGCCATTCACATCACAATCGGCCATAGCCAGACGGTTCAATGCTGCCTCTCTTATATAGAAGCTGTCCTGGATAAGGGCCGTTCTTGCTGAAGCATGAATTTCACCAGAGAATGAGTCGAAACTTCTTCTTTCCTGCCCTTTATTGATCTGATAGGCCGCATCAAGCACAGGGTTATCTGAATTTGGGCGAACCATCGGGTTAAGTTTATCAAGCCTGTCAAGAGCACGTGCAACCTCACGCTGGTTACGTGTCAGTGCCATGGATCCAAATGACGTATCGTTACGACCCATATAAACATACGCATCTTCTGCCTTATCACCTACTGATGACGTACTGCCCGTAATTGGATCGCTATCACCGTCCCGAGTTTCAATCTTAGGAACGGGTTTTGCCGCTGCCTTGATACCCAATTTAGGATCAAGGAATGCATATTTGCTACCCATATTTGTGACCAGCTTGGTGCCGTTCGCCGTAATGCCTTTATCAGCAACAAGGAAATCATAAGACTGCCCATAAGCCAATTGCACATTCTTGGCAAAGTTAACATTCACATTGGAATTGTTCAGATTAGCCATACCTGTCACAAAGATCATATTGTTCGTACGACCACTATCTGCAGTATTTGCGGACGTGTTTCTCAACAAACTCTCTTTGGACCATGTTGCCGGAGCCTTGACGACGTTAACAGCAAGGTTTGAACCTTTTTCCATTGTAAGGTCACCATTAACGTTTAGATTACCGGCAGGATCCTTGACGGTTCCGGCAGAAACAGTGCCCCCGGCATGTGCCGTAACGCTACTGACTGCCCCATTACCTGACAATGTGCCGCCCTGGTTAACTTCTACACCAGAAGACATTGTGAGATTTGCGTCAGCTTCGAGATTACCACCATCGACAATCGTCTTGCCATGGTATTTCTGGTCAGCCGTCACACGCAACGTCCCTACGTCATCCTTGTGCAGATTAACATCAGTTTCTTCTGCTTTAACCAATTGAGGAGCAATTTCGGAGAGTCTGTCATTAATGGCAGTATTCAGCTCTGCAGTAACCGGAGCTCCTTTTTTCATGCCATTTCCGACACTGATATAGGTATCTTTAGTCTTACTATAAAGATCATCACCTGTGATGACAAAGGCTTTGCCATCCTCATTCTGGAATTTCAGGCCACCAATTCTTACTGGTGCCGTTTGCCCGTCTTTATGATCATTAACCTTAATGACACTCGCAGACTCATCAAAGATAGCCGTATTATCTCTGTTCCACGAACTTGTGTCTTTCCCAGTTGAATCTGTCCAGTTTGTTAATCCCAGTCCTTTAATGGACGCACTCCATTCGTTAACCGGCATTGAACCATCAGAAGCTGCCCGTCCTGATTGAGCGCTGACTGAGTCATTTCCTGAATGGAAATAGGTCACATCCCGGTCATTAACGACAACATTCACTTCTCCTGCTTTAGACGTCTGGAGGGTCAGACTGACACCATCCTCAACATTCATAGAGGAAAGTTCCTGTTTATCCTGGCCTGAAAGCTGTCCTTTATATTTATAGACCTGATAAGTTTTCTGATTGTTTTCGTCTAACTGCGATACATCTCCCTTATCTTCCAGCTTTAATTTACCGCCAAGGGTCAGATTCCCTCCGACTTCCACAAGATCGTTCGATTTCCCGCCTGAGACGTGACTTTCACCTTCTGTGAATTTCTGGGTGGAATTATCCTGTAAAGTCAGATTTCCATTAATATGCAAGTCGCCAATACCGGCACCACCATTATTACCTGCGGAGAGAGTCCCTCCAGCACCCACGACAACGTCTCCACCAACAGTCCCTGCACCACTTAGTGTCGCATTACTATTAACAGTTGTTTTGCCTTTTGCATTGGTCTGGTCACCATCAATTTCGAGGTTACCGGAATTAATATTCGTTTCACCCGCATAATTATTGGCCCCACCGAACACTTCGTTTCCACCGGCGAGTGTCACACCACCATTACCAGAAATTGTCCCATTAAATCTGCCACTGGCGTTTGCCAATGTGAGGTTATTTTTACCAAGCTGAACTGAACCTTTATCTCCACCAGAAAGAGAGTTGATTGCAACATTCCCACCCGTGACATTATTCACATCAAATGTGCCATCATCATAAACACCTGATGACTGACTGACAGAACCACTCCCCGATAGAGCAAGTTCGGCTCCATTATTTATGCTGGTCTGACCAGTGTAGCTGTTACCTACATTGGTAAGCGTTTCATTCCCACCTGCAACCGTGAGGCCACCTGTCCCAGTAATTGTGCCATCAAACTGATTCCCCGCATGAGCCAGTGTCAGGTTGTTATTACCAAGCTCCACTGAACCCTTTCCAGCCAGAGAACCCACTGATGCGCCATCTTTAGCATGCTTGATGTCAAACTTACCGTCATCATTGACTGTGGAGTTCGTGATCGAACCATTACCAGACAACGCCAGTCCTGCACCATTGCTGATGTTCGTATCACCGCTATAGCTGTTCGCTCCGCCAAGTGTCTCTTTACCATTCTGAACGGTCAGACCGCCTGTGCCGGAGATCACACCGTCAAACTTACCGTTGGCGTTTGCCAATGTCAGGTTGTTGGCACCCAGCCGGACCGAACCCTTATCGCTGCCCGCAAGGGAGTTGATGCTCGTGCTGCCATTCGCTCCTGATACATCGAACGTGCCTTCATCATTGACTGTGGAGTTCGTGATCGAACCATTACCAGACAACGCCAGTCCTGCACCATTGCTGATGTTCGTATCACCGCTGTAGCTGTTCGCTCCACCAAGTGTCTCTTTACCATTCTGAACGGTCAGACCGCCTGTGCCGGAGATCACACCGTCAAACTTACCGTTGGCGTTTGCCAATGTCAGGTTGTTGGCACCCAGCCGGACCGAACCCTTGTCGCTGCCAGCAAGGGAGTTGATGCTCGTGCTGCCATTCGCTCCTGACACATTAAATGTGCCTTCGTCATGGACCGTCGAGTTGGCAATTGAGCCATTGCCTGACAGGGAAAGTTCAGCACCGTTGCTGATGTTCGTGTTGCCGCTATAGCTGTTCGCTCCGCCAAGTGTCTCTTTACCATTCTGAACGGTCAGACCACCTGTGCCGGCAATCACACCGTCAAACTTGTCACCCGCATGGGTCAGTGTCAGGTTGTTGCCACCAAGCTGCACCGAGCCTTTGTCGCTGCCCGCAAGGGAGTTGATGCTCGTGCTGCCATTCGCTCCTGATACATTAAATGTGCCCTCATCGTGGACCGTGGAGTTCGCGATCGAGCCATTACCTGACAGCGCCAGTTCTGCACCGTTGCTGATGTTCGTGTTGCCGCTATAGCTGTTCGCTCCACCAAGCGTCTCTTTACCATTCTGAACGGTCAGACCACCTGTGCCGGCAATCACACCGTCAAACTTGTCACCCGCATGGGTCAGTGTCAGGTTGTTGCCACCAAGCTGCACCGAGCCTTTGTCGCTGCCCGCAAGGGAGTTGATGCTCGTGCTGCCATTCGCTCCTGATACATTAAATGTGCCCTCATCGTGGACCGTGGAGTTCGCGATCGAGCCATTACCTGACAGGGCAAGTTCAGCACCGTTGCTGATGTTCGTGTTGCCGCTATAGCTGTTCGCTCCACCAAGCGTCTCTTTACCATTCTGAACGGTCAGACCACCTGTGCCGGCAATCACACCGTCAAACTTGTCACCCGCATGGGTCAGTGTCAGGTTGTTGCCACCAAGCTGCACCGAGCCTTTGTCGCTGCCCGCAAGGGAGTTGATGCTCGTGCTGCCATTCGCTCCTGATACATTAAATGTGCCCTCATCGTGGACCGTGGAGTTCGCGATCGAGCCATTACCTGACAGCGCCAGTTCTGCACCGTTGCTGATGTTCGTGTTGCCGCTATAGCTGTTCGCTCCGCCAAGCGTCTCTTTACCATTCTGAACGGTCAGACCACCTGTGCCAGCAATCACTCCATCAAACTGGCCATGGGCATCGGA
The DNA here is from genome assembly GCF_058511235.1 of Aristophania sp. ESL1100. NCBI lineage: Bacteria > Pseudomonadati > Pseudomonadota > Alphaproteobacteria > Acetobacterales > Acetobacteraceae > Aristophania > Aristophania sp. ESL1100. The sequence goes on from NZ_CP196394.1 coordinate 1,145,587, forward strand.
GAGAGCCAGGTCATTCTGACCCAGCTGAACTTTCGAGCCATTCTCGCCATTAAGCGTTTTGATTTCTTCCGGCTTATCATGGAATGCATTGGAAATATCAAACGATGCGCCATTCGATATATTCACACCAGCTGAGTTACTGATACTTCCGCCATAGGCCAGATTAAGGCTGCCACCTTTGATATTGGTCTCACCTGTGTAGCTGTTTTTATCCCCGCTCAGGGTCATTGTTCCTGAACCGGTTTTATCAACTCCACCAGCTCCACCTACCTGATAGGTATAGTTGGCATGTGTGGAATCCCCTTCCACGTCGAACTGTCCCTGCTTGCCGGAAGCTAGTTCAATATCAGCATTCGTCTGGAAATCGGCTGTGTTTTTGATCGTGCCACCATTCACTTCAATCACTGAATGCATGTCACTTACAGGATTTTCAGGCCGATCAGACAGGTCCCCGCTTACGTCAAGTGTGCCACCTTCATTAACCTTAAGGGAACTATCGCCTCCAGTATGCAGGTAAAGATGTTCACCTTTGCTGACATCACCATGATAGGACAGTGTCGAGCCATTATTGATGTTGATATGACTACCTTCATCAAGATCAACAAAGGAGTTTTTGGAAGCTGCATTGCCATTTTGCTGCGTCAGATTGACCGTGCCACCATTATTGAGATTCACGGCACTATGGTCATAGATCGCAACGCCATTCTCGGGACGTCCACTTTGAACGATATTCAGGTTCGCTCCATCATTCACATTGATGTTGGAAGAGCCTTCCATATAAATGGCGTGCTGCGGGTTCTTCGTAGGCACAGCCGTATTCGCTGTAAGCTGCGTCCCTTTCCCTGTCAGGGTAAGATCACCATGGGCGTCGCCTATCCCATTATTATGCTTACCGTCATCGCCAACAACCAGGCCATTATTCACATTAACCTGTGAGCCACCTGAGACGGTCGCTGTGCCTGTTCCTTCATTGCCTATCTGCAACTGGCTTACATTAACCGTTGAGTTGTCGATGGTCGCTTCACCAACGTCACCTTTCGAGCCGCCAATCGCCAGGGCCATTCCGAAACCATCTTTATCGATCCCGTCAATGGTACTATGATTGGTCAGGTTTAAGTGACCAACATTACCGCCCTGGGCTCCTACATAGAAAAGCCCGCTGCTGTCATTCGTAACCCCTGTCGGGTTGGAGGTCATTGTAAGATGGCTGTTATCAAGCGTCAGATCACCCTTGTCGGTGATATGATTACCGATATTGATGTTGCCACCATCTGTAACAGAGAGCTTGCCGGCTGTATCAATAACAGCGTTTCCTATAGTGACATTTGCACCGTCAAACGTCTCTTTACCACCTGCAACCATCAGGCCGCCTGTGCCGGACATTGCGCCATCAAATGTTCCGCCGGCATTGGCCAAGGTGAGGTTATTACCACCCAGCTGAACCGAACCGGTTTTGCTGCCGGACAGCGAGTTGATGGTCGTACCACCATTGACTGCTGACACGTCGAACTTACCGTCATCATTCACACTGGAATTGGCAATCGAACCATTGCCTGACAGCGCAAGTTCTGCACCTTCATTGATGTTCGTGTTGCCACTATAGCTGTTCGCTCCACCAAGCGTCTCTTTACCATTCTGAACAGTTAAACCGCCTGTGCCGGCAATCACACCATCAAACTTATCGCCAGCATGGGTCAGTGTCAGGTTGTTGCTGCCAAGCTGGACTGAACCTTTATCGCTGCCAGCAAGAGAGTTGATGCTCGTGCTGCCATTCGCTCCTGACACATTAAACGTGCCTTCGTCATGGACTGTCGAGTTGGCGATTGAGCCGTTCCCTGACAGGGCAAGTTCAGCACCATTGCTGATGTTCGTGTTGCCGCTGTAGCTGTTCGCTCCACCAAGCGTCTCAGTCCCGGAAGCAACCGTCAGACCACCCGTGCCGGCAATCACACCATCAAACTTATCGCCAGCATGGGTCAGTGTCAGGTTGTTGCTGCCAAGCTGCACCGAGCCTTTGTCGCTGCCCGCAAGAGAGTTGATGCTCGTGCTGCCATTCGCTGCTGATACATTAAACGTGCCTTCGTCATGGACTGTCGAATTAGCAATTGAACCATTGCCTGACAGCGCCAGTTCAGCACCGTTGTTGATGTTCGTGTTGCCGCTGTAGCTGTTCGCTCCACCAAGTGTCTCTTTACCATTCTGAACGGTCAGACCGCCTGTGCCGGAGATCACACCGTCAAACTTGTCACCCGCATGGGTCAGTGTCAGGTTGTTGCCGCCAAGCTGTACAGAGCCTTTATCGCTGCCCGCAAGGGAGTTGATGCTCGTGCTGCCATTCGCTCCTGACACATTAAACGTGCCCTCATCGTGGACCGTGGAGTTCGCGATCGAGCCATTACCTGACAGCGCCAGTTCTGCACCGTTGCTGATGTTCGTGTTGCCGCTATAGCTGTTCGCTCCGCCAAGCGTCTCTTTACCATTCTGAACGGTCAGACCACCTGTGCCAGCAATCACTCCATCAAACTTGTCACCCGCATGGGTCAGTGTCAGGTTGTTGCTGCCAAGCTGGACTGAACCTTTATCGCTGCCAGCAAGAGAGTTGATGCTCGTGCTGCCATTCGCTCCTGACACATTAAACGTGCCTTCGTCATGGACTGTCGAATTGGCGATTGAACCATTGCCGGACAGGGCAAGTTCAGCGCCATTGCTGATGTTCGTGTTGCCGCTATAGCTGTTCGCTCCACCAAGCGTCTCTTTACCATTCTGAACGGTCAGACCACCTGTGCCGGCAATCACACCGTCAAACTTGTCACCCGCATGGGTCAGTGTCAGGTTGTTGCCACCAAGCTGCACCGAGCCTTTGTCGCTGCCCGCAAGGGAGTTGATGCTCGTGCTGCCATTCGCTCCTGATACATTAAATGTGCCCTCATCGTGGACCGTGGAGTTCGCGATCGAGCCATTACCTGACAGGGCAAGTTCAGCACCGTTGCTGATGTTCGTGTTGCCGCTATAGCTGTTCGCTCCACCAAGCGTCTCTTTACCATTCTGAACGGTCAGACCACCTGTGCCGGCAATCACACCGTCAAACTTGTCACCCGCATGGGTCAGTGTCAGGTTGTTGCCACCAAGCTGCACCGAGCCTTTGTCGCTGCCCGCAAGGGAGTTGATGCTCGTGCTGCCATTCGCTCCTGATACATTAAATGTGCCCTCATCGTGGACCGTGGAGTTCGCGATCGAGCCATTACCTGACAGCGCCAGTTCTGCACCGTTGCTGATGTTCGTGTTGCCGCTATAGCTGTTCGCTCCGCCAAGCGTCTCTTTACCATTCTGAACGGTCAGACCACCTGTGCCAGCAATCACTCCATCAAACTGGCCATGGGCATCGGAGAGAGCCAGGTCATTCTGACCCAGCTGAACTTTCGAGCCATTCTCGCCATTAAGCGTTTTGATTTCTTCCGGCTTATCATGGAATGCATTGGAAATATCAAACGATGCGCCATTCGATATATTCACACCAGCTGAGTTACTGATACTTCCGCCATAGGCCAGATTAAGGCTGCCACCTTTGATATTGGTCTCACCTGTGTAGCTGTTTTTATCCCCGCTCAGGGTCATTGTTCCTGAACCGGTTTTATCAACTCCACCAGCTCCACCTACCTGATAGGTATAGTTGGCATGTGTGGAATCCCCTTCCACGTCGAACTGTCCCTGCTTGCCGGAAGCTAGTTCAATATCAGCATTCGTCTGGAAATCGGCTGTGTTTTTGATCGTGCCACCATTCACTTCAATCACTGAATGCATGTCACTTACAGGATTTTCAGGCCGATCAGACAGGTCCCCGCTTACGTCAAGTGTGCCACCTTCATTAACCTTAAGGGAACTATCGCCTCCAGTATGCAGGTAAAGATGTTCACCTTTGCTGACATCACCATGATAGGACAGTGTCGAGCCATTATTGATGTTGATATGACTACCTTCATCAAGATCAACAAAGGAGTTTTTGGAAGCTGCATTGCCATTTTGCTGCGTCAGATTGACCGTGCCACCATTATTGAGATTCACGGCACTATGGTCATAGATCGCAACGCCATTCTCGGGACGTCCACTTTGAACGATATTCAGGTTCGCTCCATCATTCACATTGATGTTGGAAGAGCCTTCCATATAAATGGCGTGCTGCGGGTTCTTCGTAGGCACAGCCGTATTCGCTGTAAGCTGCGTCCCTTTCCCTGTCAGGGTAAGATCACCATGGGCGTCGCCTATCCCATTATTATGCTTACCGTCATCGCCAACAACCAGGCCATTATTCACATTAACCTGTGAGCCACCTGAGACGGTCGCTGTGCCTGTTCCTTCATTGCCTATCTGCAACTGGCTTACATTAACCGTTGAGTTGTCGATGGTCGCTTCACCAACGTCACCTTTCGAGCCGCCAATCGCCAGGGCCATTCCGAAACCATCTTTATCGATCCCGTCAATGGTACTATGATTGGTCAGGTTTAAGTGACCAACATTACCGCCCTGGGCTCCTACATAGAAAAGCCCGCTGCTGTCATTCGTAACCCCTGTCGGGTTGGAGGTCATTGTAAGATGGCTGTTATCAAGCGTCAGATCACCCTTGTCGGTGATATGATTACCGATATTGATGTTGCCACCATCTGTAACAGAGAGCTTGCCGGCTGTATCAATAACAGCGTTTCCTATAGTGACATTTGCACCGTCAAACGTCTCTTTACCACCTGCAACCATCAGGCCGCCTGTGCCGGACATTGCGCCATCAAATGTTCCGCCGGCATTGGCCAAGGTGAGGTTATTACCACCCAGCTGAACCGAACCGGTTTTGCTGCCGGACAGCGAGTTGATGGTCTGTACCACCATTGACTGCTGACACGTCGAACTTACCGTCATCATTCACACTGGAATTGGCAATCGAACCATTGCCTGACAGCGCAAGTTCTGCACCTTCATTGATGTTCGTGTTGCCACTATAGCTGTTCGCTCCACCAAGCGTCTCTTTACCATTCTGAACAGTTAAACCGCCTGTGCCGGCAATCACACCATCAAACTTATCGCCAGCATGGGTCAGTGTCAGGTTGTTGCTGCCAAGCTGGACTGAACCTTTATCGCTGCCAGCAAGAGAGTTGATGCTCGTGCTGCCATTCGCTCCTGACACATTAAACGTGCCTTCGTCATGGACTGTCGAGTTGGCGATTGAGCCGTTCCCTGACAGGGCAAGTTCAGCACCATTGCTGATGTTCGTGTTGCCGCTGTAGCTGTTCGCTCCACCAAGCGTCTCAGTCCCGGAAGCAACCGTCAGACCACCCGTGCCGGCAATCACACCATCAAACTTATCGCCAGCATGGGTCAGTGTCAGGTTGTTGCTGCCAAGCTGCACCGAGCCTTTGTCGCTGCCCGCAAGAGAGTTGATGCTCGTGCTGCCATTCGCTGCTGATACATTAAACGTGCCTTCGTCATGGACTGTCGAATTAGCAATTGAACCATTGCCTGACAGCGCCAGTTCAGCACCGTTGTTGATGTTCGTGTTGCCGCTGTAGCTGTTCGCTCCACCAAGTGTCTCTTTACCATTCTGAACGGTCAGACCGCCTGTGCCGGAGATCACACCGTCAAACTTGTCACCCGCATGGGTCAGTGTCAGGTTGTTGCCGCCAAGCTGTACAGAGCCTTTATCGCTGCCCGCAAGGGAGTTGATGCTCGTGCTGCCATTCGCTCCTGACACATTAAACGTGCCCTCATCGTGGACCGTGGAGTTCGCGATCGAGCCATTACCTGACAGCGCCAGTTCTGCACCGTTGCTGATGTTCGTGTTGCCGCTATAGCTGTTCGCTCCGCCAAGCGTCTCTTTACCATTCTGAACGGTCAGACCACCTGTGCCAGCAATCACTCCATCAAACTTGTCACCCGCATGGGTCAGTGTCAGGTTGTTGCTGCCAAGCTGGACTGAACCTTTATCGCTGCCAGCAAGAGAGTTGATGCTCGTGCTGCCATTCGCTCCTGACACATTAAACGTGCCTTCGTCATGGACTGTCGAATTGGCGATTGAACCATTGCCGGACAGGGCAAGTTCAGCGCCATTGCTGATGTTCGTGTTGCCGCTATAGCTGTTCGCTCCACCAAGCGTCTCTTTACCATTCTGAACGGTTAAGCCACCGGTGCCAGAGATCGTGCCTGTAAATGCCTTATCCCCTGCTGGAACCTGCGCAGATGAAGTATTATCGATGACCGTCCCATGCGCATTTGTAAGAACCAGGTCGTTCTTACCAAGGCTAACATTCCCGTTCCCGGAAAGGGACGTAATATCAGTTTTTCCATTTACATTTGAAATATCAAATGTACCGTTATTCTGGACATAGGCTGAATTGCCAATAGACCCATTACCTGACAAAGCAAGTGATGCGCCATTATTAATCGTCGTATTGCCTGTATAGCTATTAGCACCACCGAGGGTTTCATGACCCTTTTCGATCGTTAACCCGCCAAGCTGATCGGCCCCGGCAAAGCCACCGGATGCGATGTGACCATCATACTTATTACCAGAAATGATGCCATCATACTCACCATGGGCATTTGTGAGTACCAACTTGCCGTGGCCTGCGAGAACGACGTTACCACTATTCCCCCCTGAGAGAGATGTAATTGTGGTATTCTCAGGAAGTTCTATAAAATCCTTTCCATTCGGATAAGCATGACCCTCCAGCTGTAAATGCGTTACATCAAGCTTACCATCAACCTTAACGTCTGATGAATTACTGAGAATATTTCCATGAGTGTCATTTAGAGTAAGGGTGGCACCCTCATTAATATTCGTCTGACCTTTATATTCCTGCTGCTTATAACCATCGAGAACCTGGTTCCCTCCAGAAATCGTTAGGCCACCATTTCCAGAAACAACCCCGGAATAAGAATGATTTGAATCAGCCGCTGTAATCGTCAGTGTTTTATCACCCAGCGTTACGTCGCCCTGACCGCTGACCCCTTTTATTGAAGAGCTATCACCTTTTACACCGCTGATATCGAATTTAGCCTGGTCTGCTATATTAACATTGCTGGACTGAGAAATGCTTCCTTCAATATTATGACCGAGCACATCCTGACCGGAAGAAAGAGCCAAGGTCCCCTTACCGATATTGGTCTCACCAGTATAGGTGTTACTATTATGAAGTGTCAGCGTTCCGGAGCCTGTTTTATTCAGAGAGCCACCGGTCCCACCATATTTCCCACCATCTTCGATGATAGCCGAAATATGATCGTCCTTATTCAGACCACCTAATGTCAGTGTTTTACCGCCCAGTTTTACTTCGCCGCCACCAGCATCTGACATAGAACCAATGGCGATTCCCTTATTGGTACCAGAAACGTCTACTGATACGTCCAGAGAAGGCACTCTTATCCCATAACCGTTTGGATCATTCGTAGGATTAGGCCGATAAGCCCCTGCCTGAGGCGAATTCTGAATTGTCACCTTATCGGCAGTTGAATCACCGGTAAACGTAATATGATTAAGGTTATTAATGAGCCCCGAACCGGCTGAGCTATGGTCATTAAAATTCACATTACCATCAGGCAAAACGCCAATATAGGAGCTGGCCTCACTACTATTGTTGAAATTCAGGACACTGTGATTATCGACATTGATATCACCATGCACTTCAACGCCGGCATTTTTGCCGTCAGCTGGATCACCATTAAGATTGACGACTGTACCGTAAACCAGAGTGAGCGCATTTCGCCCATTAGACGAATTCCCCACACCAAACGCATTAGTACTGTTTGCATTTACGGTAAGGGTGCTATCCCCCTTCTCCGGGTTGCCGCCCAGACCGACAATTGTCGTATCACCCTGATAATTATTATCATGATTCAGATTAAGGGTCGACCCTTGCTGCATCCCCGGCGCACCGGTTCCCACAAGGGTCAGGCCGCCATTTCCTGTTATCTTGCCTGCCGGGGTATAATCATGCCCTTCCAAGTCAATTGTCCCGCCCATATGATAGTGGAAAGGCTGCCCATTATCCGGCTTGACGATAGGCGCCATCTGAGGATCATTACTATAGTTATAATGCTGATGGCCATCACTATTCGTTCCATCATCATGAAGATTGATCGTATGATTGGCTGTGTCATTATTTGCGTCAATCACAAGCGTTCCGCCATTTATAGTGACGTTAGCATCGTGATTTCCAATATCATTAATATCTAATAATTTTCCATTATGATCTATGGTTATATTCTGGCTTGTCCCACTCGCCAGTGCCGTGCCACTCATAACAACCAATGACAGGGAGGACGCGAGCAGAAGAGATGCCCTAAAAGACGATGAAGATGCGGGACGAGTTTCTTTCAGGTACATTTTAATCATATCCTAAAATCAAAGTACGTTACGACGTTAAAATATGAAATATTATGTCAACATTATGACTCGCTTATATATGAATCATTTAATGAAACTCACAATATAAAAAGAAATTATTTATAATATATACACACTTATAACTATATTTTATTTTTAAAATACTTTTTCCATCTTAAAATTAATGATGATTTTCATTTATTGACAATTAATCTTTAACAATTAAAAATAAAACTTATTATAAAGATGTATTTTATATAAAACTTTTAAAAACCGCTGATATCTGCAGTTTCTTCTTAAAAAATACGGTTTTACAGGATATGAATTTATTTCATATTTTCAAATAGCTCAAAACTATGTATGTCAAATTTAAGGCGAAATCATATAAATAGCCATTTAAAAATATGGTATTATTTTAATACTATTAATAAAAAATTCAAACAAACCGCCCAAAAAAAGCTGTTTTTGACCGTATTTTTCAAAAAAAATTATATGCCCAGGAATTATGGAACCATAAATCTACCGGCTAGCATATCTTCACCGGCATCCCCCTGGTTAGAAAGGCAACTGGAACAGAACAACCTGAACACAACTGAAATGATTTAAAGAATTTTTAAAAAACCACTTACTATAACTCTGTAACTACCGGCATTTTTCACCATGCCGGTAGTTACAGGCCCAGGATTCTTCTGATCCCTTACGCTTATTCAGCTGCTTGTATAGCAAAAGCCCGATCAAGCGATTCATCTATGAGATAAGGACCACCCGCCTCAACCTGAATCGCCAGAACCCTTTTCTGACCTTCTGCCACATTGGAATCAGGCAGAGGCAATAATGCGTTACCCATCGTCCAACGATGTGGACCGGATTCAATAACACTCCAGCCAGAGAGGCTTTCCTGTTCCAAATGGGATATGACATCAATTTCAGATGCCCCTACCCAGAACTCAATCTTCCCAATCAACACTCCCAGCTCACGGCGGTCGTCCAGGAAAGGCCCGATTGTTGAAGACGGCCTGAAGGTTCTTGAAAGAAGGCGCACATTTTTCGTTTTATGAGGAATGGCAAAAATCATCTTGCCATTATGCTCACGCGTTTTTCCGATAATGACCCCATCATCAAGCATCAGACGCAGATCTGAATCCTCTGTCATGCTCTGTTTTTCAAGATCAGAGTTTGTAACAACGTATCCCAGAGAAAAGGCACGATCACGTAACTGATTATAAAGTGGTTCCACAAAATCGCGACTAACCTCCAGAGGAGCGGCAGAATCATCAGCCCATGTCAGGGGCTTAAAAGGAACCAGACGCGCTGTATTATCATCCTGCACCTCAATCGTCTGACGCTTTCCTGTATCAAGGTAGCTTTCCGTCAAACTATTATTGGCCCAGATGATTGCGTGAGGCTCTGTCCGCACATGATAGTAATCATAACTTTCCTGCGACAGATCGTACCGAATCGTTGCTCCATTGACCAACATACGAACGGGCACAAAACGCTCATTGAGGTAAAAACAATGTTCAGGCGTTACATAAAGATCTTGTGAGGGTACGCCCGGGGCGAAAGCATCTTTACAGACCTGCACAGGCCAGCCAGCTATCTCTACAGGCTGATCCTTACGCACAGTTGCGCGCTTATGCATAACAGACGTTACTTTGCGAATCTGCTGTCTGCCATTTTCCAGCACGCAGAGAGCGTCACCTTCTTTTATGTCCTCAATAGCTGTTTCACCATTTTCGAGACGAATCATCGTCCCGGGGAGGAAGCAGGCATAGACAAGCACTGACGTGCCATGTCCGTCATCAACCAGAGAAAAGTCACTCTCTTTATAGTCACCACTTAACGAAATAGCCGTGGCCTGAGTTCCAGGTGACCCTATTTCCCCATCGTAAATATATAGTTCATTGTCGATAAGTGTGAGATATTTATGCTGATCATCATAATGTAACCCATTAAATCTGATACGCGAATTGGACCCCATACTAATATTCTGTATTACCGCTCCGGAATCCACGACCAGGAGACCACCTACATTATCAACACCATTACCGCCAGCAATGGTAATATCATCAAGTTCAGCTCCTGAGGCCGCAGAGGTTACGCCACCTGTATTATCAACAAATAATGGATGCTCTTTTCCACCATCCGGATTGGGCGTGGAATCCTTCTGACCTGCTGTAATTGTAGCGCCTATGACTGTGCCGCCTGAAGCAACTCCCAGTGTCTGCTTATCTGTGATAACAGGCCCAGTAAGATAACCGCCATGGGAAACAACAATGGAATCCGCCGAAGCCCCGGATAAAAAGGTCACTGAGCCACCCGAACCAACAGTCAATTTATGGACAGATGCTCCAGACTGAATTGTCCCATGCCCATTATGTAAAACATGTAAATTACTCGCATATCCTCCGCTACTGATCAGAGCCGTAGCTCCCAAATAAGCAGACATCAGACCTACTTTCCCGCCTGATTTCAGATCGACCACAGCAGCACTGGAGGCATAGAGGATGTCGACTTTCCCTCCTCCACTTATATGAATCTCACCGCCATTCGTGGCACGGGCTGTATGTGACTTACCGGAATGGCTATAGGTAACGTCCGAGTTGGAATCGACCCAGACATCTGTTGCAGAACCATTATTAATATTAATGCTTCCATAATCAGCAGCGGAAACGCCACTTATGAAACCACCCTTATCAATCTCCATATAACCGGAGTGCGTTGCATCTCCACCACTGACCAGAACTGTTTGCTCGATAATGCTGGCACCATTTCTGATGTAAACACTCCCGCCCTCATTATAAGAAATATTCCCGGTTCTGGTCCCCGCTCCTACGCTGACAACCCCGCCAGATTGCACAGTTATATTATTACTTGCAGAACCATTGAGGATGACCGTCCCTGCGGAGCCTCCTTCGGCCCCACTACCATCAGCCACAATATTATAAGCTGTGGCACCATTTTCTATAATCGCAACCCCACCAACACCGGCAGAAATCGTCTGATTCTCATCAAGGACAGAACCACTGTCATATTGCAGCGTGCCTTTCAAAAGAGGAGCCCCCGCAGAAAAGGAGCCCCCAGACACAACGCCCGCAACCACCTTGGCGCCTGAATGGATAACAGCTGTACCACCACTGATCGTCAGTGCATCCACACTACCGGAAATCTCAGCAGTACCACCTGAAATCTGAAGTCCACTTTCGATATTAGCGCCGGCCCCCACATCTATAACACAGCCATCATAAATGCTTGCACCACCGAGGCACGTCCCATTCTGCAGGACGATTTCACCACCAGAACTCCCGATAACATGGACGTTATTCACGCCGGATGCCATGTACGAACCACCATTAGTAACTAAAAAATTAAACTTCATTGAGTTTTCCTTAGCAGAAACGTCCATGACATAATTATGACAAGATCAGATATTATCATAACTAGGGCGGTACTATTTAAACTGTCAACTATTTCTTAATTATGTGAAAATACTTACAAAAAAATTACATAAGAATCAGAGAGTTAGATAAAATAACCACGACAGTTAAGGTTAGTGGTCAGACTCTCCCCATGACACTACCCATCGTAAGTCGCTGCACTATGGAAAGCCATTTTTTTAAAGAATGCGGCAAAATTGGGACGAGTTCTTCCCTCACATATAAAAAAAGCCCCGCATAATGCAGGGCTTTTAAAAAGTTATGACCTATTTCCAGCTTGTTAGATCAGGCGCACTATCATTCCCACTCAATGGTTCCTGGTGGCTTGGAAGTGATATCGTACGTGACGCGGTTAATGCCGCGCACCTCGTTTACAATACGACCGGAGACGCGATTGAGGAAATCGAAGCTGAAAGGATAAACTTCGGCGGTCATACCATCTGTGCTGGTGACAGCGCGCAGAGCACAAGCCTGGTCATAAGTGCGGCCATCCCCCATCACACCCACTGTTCTGACGGGAAGTAACACGGCAAAGGCCTGCCAGATTTCGTCATAAAGGCCGGTTTTGCGGATCTCTTCAAGATAAACTGAATCAACCTTTCTCAGAAGGTTCAGTTTCTCACGTGTTACTTCTCCGGGAATACGAATTGCCAGACCTGGCCCCGGGAAAGGATGACGGCCAACAATATTTTCGGGAATTCCCAGCTCCCTACCCAAAGCGCGCACCTCATCCTTGAACAATTCGCGCAGCGGTTCGACGAGCTGCATATTCATACGCTCAGGCAGACCACCAACATTATGATGTGATTTAATCGTTACAGATGGACCACCCGTAAAGCTCACACTTTCAATAACGTCCGGATACAACGTCCCTTGTGCCAGGAATTGTGCCCCACCAAGCTTGGCCGCCTCTTCTTCAAACACCTCAACAAAGAGGCGCCCGATCGTTTTGCGCTTCACTTCCGGATCTGTTACCCCGGCAAGCTCGCCAAGGAACAACTCGGAAGCGTCACGATGAACCAGTTTTATATTAAATTCATCCCTGAACGTCCGGACGACTTCATCGGCTTCGCCAGCCCGTAAAATTCCGGGATCGACGAAAATGCAGGTAAGCTGATCGCCAATAGCTTCGTGAATCAATTTCGCAGCTACGGAGCTATCGACCCCACCTGAAAGACCGCAAATGACTTTTTTATCGCCGACCTGTTTGCGGATACGGGCGATCTCCAGATCACGGAAACCTGCCATTGTCCATGACCCGGCACACCCTGCAACACGGTGAATGAAATTCTGGATCAAGGCTGCTCCGTGGGGTGTATGCACAACCTCAGGATGGAACTGAACACCGTAAATTTTCCGCTTTTCATCAGCGATAATCGCAAATGGTGCCCCTTCAGAATAGGCGATGGCCTTGAAACCTTCAGGCAGAGCGGTAACGCGGTCCCCATGGCTCATCCAAACCTGCTCAACCGCACCTGTCGCCCATACGCCATGAGACAACAGACATTCTTCTGCAACGGTAATATAGGCACGGCCAAACTCACGGTGCTCATGCGTTTCGACTTTCCCACCGAGAGTCTGACACAAAATTTGCTGACCGTAACAAATCCCTAAAATCGGGCACCCCAATTCGAGAACACTTTGCGGGATCTGGGGAGCATTCTGGTCATGAACGCTTGAGGGGCTCCCTGAAAGAATGATTCCACGTGGATGAAAAGCCCTGATTTTTTCGTCACTTGCTGTATAAGGCCATATTTCACAATAAACACCGCTTTCTCTTACGCGACGTGCGATAAGCTGTGTAACCTGACTACCAAAATCAAGAATCAGAATTCTGTCTTCATGAAGGGATTGATCAAGCTGATTAAGGTTTTGTGCGCTCTGTTGCGTCAAGTTTCTGGCCTCGTCTCTAAAATATGGCTTAATTCTTTCTGAAAGTTCGCTATTTATAAAGTGTATCAGCGAAAACGTCATCCTTTTATGGTAGCCTTTGCCAAATCTTTTGAAGCATATCCTTGAATGTTTAGGAGACTCTATGCACCTTTCTTTCTGTTTTCCCCTGCTCGGGCTTACATTTCTGGCGGCCTGTGCCGGTGGAACCCCCGACCCGGCACATAATGCTTATGGCACGTGGAAAGGCACACTCGTAACCGAGGATGGAGAATGCCCGACGAAAGACGAATCCCTTTTGAAAGTGCGAGGGAAATCACTCATTTTCACGCCAGGGATCAGCATTTCTGTTCTGAGGGGGTCCTATAAAAAAGGCGATCAGACTTTCCAGGCAGAGCTCACGAATAAAGGGATGAATGACACACCTTATAAGCAGGTTTTCAAGGGCTATCCTGTCGGGCAGACGATTGGAGGGACCTATGCCTCCCCACGTTGCCGTGCACGGATCACTCTGACGCGGGAATAAGGATGCTTAGGCAAATAATTCTTTAAAAACAAAAAAATGCCTAAAAAGGGCTTGCGCTGCTTTGTTAATGAAGATAGAAGACGCCGCAAGACGCACCCGTAGCTCAACTGGATAGAGCACCAGACTACGAATCTGGGGGTTAGAGGTTCGAGTCCTTTCGGGTGCACCACTTATATCCAGCATGGTTTCATACCATGAATTATGCACCCGTAGCTCAACTGGATAGAGCACCAGACTACGAATCTGGGGGTTAGAGGTTCGAGTCCTTTCGGGTGCACCATACCACAAAAATCACAGACAGAAATGACTATACAGACTCCGTTAGTCTGTATATCAGCTGAAGTGCACAAAAATTATTACGCCACCTGATTTATTAAGGGAAAGTGGATGTCTTCAGAAGGGCGACAAGAAGATACACAGCAGAAATATCTTCTGTTTCTGACAGTCATCCTTTTTATCGCTTATCTATGTGTCGGCCTGACCCTGCCGGTCGTCCCTGTTTTTGTCGCTCATAATCTTGGCTTAAATAATGTCTGGGCTGGACTGACTGTTGGTATTGCCTTTTTTTCCACCATTGTCACACGTGGATATGCTGGCAGATTTGTTGACATCAAGGGCTCAAAACCATCTGTAAGATGTGGCCTCATACTCTATATGACCGGTGCGCTGCTCTGCCTGATGTCGGGCTTATGCTCCACCATTCCGGCGTTATCACTTGTCATCCTTATGAGTGGCAGAATTATCCTTGGTCTGGGAGAAAGTTTCGTCGGAGTAGGCATTAACACCTGGGGGATTGCGCTCGTCGGGCTTCAACGCTCTGGCAAAGTCATGGCACTGGTCGGAGCGGCCATTTACGGAGCCATCGGCATCGGGGGGCCCCTGGGGCTTATTCTGTACCATGATATTGGCTATTCCTGCACGATGCTTGTCAGTTTTATTCTGCCTGCTTTCGGTTTGGTAGCCATTACAAAGATCCCCTTCACGCCACCACCGCCTATGGCTCGAAAACCCTCATTTTTGAGACTGCTCGGCAAAATTTGGCTGCATGGCTCCATCATCTGCCTGCAAGGTATTGGCTTTGCCGCAATCGGCGCCTTTTTTGCGCTTTATTTTTCAGAAAATCACTGGCCGGGTGCCGGATTGGGGCTCGCTACCTTTGGAGGGGGTTACGTTCTCATACGTTTTTTCTGTGGAGGGTTGCCTGACCGCATTGGCGGCCTCCGCATCACTCTCTGCTCACTGCTTATTGAGGCTGTTGGGCAATTATTAATATGGGCAGGACATGGTCCGGTTATCGCATTAACAGGCGCGTTTCTGAGCGGGGTTGGTTGTTCAATGATTTATCCCGGAATTGGCCGGGAAGTTATGAATCTGGTCACACCGCAGGAACGCGGTATTGCCCTGGGCGGCTTTTCTGCCTTTCAGGATTTATCTTACGGTCTAACGGGACCACTAGCCGGCCTGATTGCTGATCTTTCCGGTTATAGAGATATTTTTCTTGCCAGTTGCTTTGCTGCCATGATCGCGTTTTTTACGACCCTGTTCCTCTATCTTAAATCCGCCCGAACAGGCCCCTAGCCTGACAAGAGAAGGCCGCATCCCGTCTGCATCATGAGTAAAACTTTAATTCTCTGGCAATCAGCCCTATGAGAATAGGGTTTTTTTACTTTATACTGCCTCTTTCGTTTCTGCTTCACTCTCTTTACACCGGGGCCAATAGTAACAGTTTATGACCGCAGACCATAATGACCCTACAATAGAGCGTCTTTGCGCCAGTCATCCTTCCCTCAGCTATGACAAGCAAAAAGGATTGCTTTTCGATCATACTGCCTTACAGGATATCGCTGAAGAATCTGGAACACCTTGCTGGGTGATCAGCGACACTGTTCTACGCGAAAGAGCCTTAACATTTAAAGAGGCTTTCAAAGACTTCAAACAGGCCGTGCATTTTCATTTTGCGGTTAAGTCACAGGATCATAAAGCCTGCCTTTCTTCTTTGGCCCAGCTGGGTTACGGCGCAGATATCGTCAGCGGCGGAGAGATGGAACGCGCTCTTAATGCCGGCATCAAAGCAGAAAATATTGTTTTTTCCGGGGTGGGGAAAACAGATGATGAACTCCTGAAAGCCATCACACTCGATATTGCGCAAATCAATGTTGAAAGTGCTGAAGAGCTTTTCAGACTCAATGACCTTGCCTTATCACTGAATAAGAAGATACGCACTGCCCTGCGTGTTAACCCTGATATCGATGCCGGAACTCACGCCAAGATTACGACCGGCAAAGCTGAAAATAAATTCGGAATCGCTCACCAGGATGTCCTGGCCCTTTATCGTAAAGCACAGACTGAGCTTGAGGGTATCGAGATGGTCGGGCTCGCCGTGCATCTGGGTAGCCAGATTTTAACGGAAGCTCCCTATAGAGCCGGATATGAAAAACTGGCTGTGATGGTTACTGAACTGCGTAACGCAGGCCTGACAGTCACAACTCTGGATTGTGGTGGCGGACTCGGAATTTGCTACCGCGATGAGCAAGCCCCTGAACCTTCCATGCTGGCCAATGTCATTCGTGAAACTTTGGGCCCTCTGGACGTTTCGCTGCGTATTGAACCGGGACGCTGGATTTCCGCTCCTTCTGGTGTTTTACTCACGCGCATTACAGAGATTAAAAAAGGCTCCCGGCAATTTGCGATCATTGACGGCGGCATGAATGACCTTGTCCGCCCTGCCATGTATGATTCGTGGCACGGTATTATCCCTGTTAAAAATCCGGCTGGGAGTGATATGGAACACTATGACGTGGTAGGACCGGTTTGTGAAAGCAGCGACGTTTTTGCCCGCAACCGCCCCCTTCCCCCACTGGCAAAAGGCGATTATCTTGCCATCCTTGATGCGGGTGCCTACGGAGCGGTTATGAGTTCAACCTATAATTCACGCCCCTTTGCGGCTCAGGTCATGGTTAGAAATGGCCAGAAATCTGTTATTCGTGAACGGCAATCCCTGGATGAAATTCTGAATCAGGAACATTTGCCGGTCTGGTCTGAGGGTTAACCATCAGGATGGCGAGCAGATCTTCCCTTACCCCGATCTTGAAACGGGCACGCCAGAAAGCAAGGCGTACCCTCAAGATTGAGCAGGTCTGGGTTGAGCTGCGCTGGCCGCTCCTTATTGTTTTTTTATGGGGACTGGCGTCTCTTTTCCGTATTCCCCAATCATTGCCGGATTTTCTTCATGGTTTCATAGAGCTGGCAGCGTTTCTGTTTTGCTGTTTCTATCTTTTCCGTAAATATCGCAGCCGCCCGTCTCCCCCGACGACAGAGCAACTTGACCGTCTTATTGAACGATCAACCTTTCAGCAGGGGCATCCTCTCTCCAGCCTTAATGATTCTCCAGCCACACCCAGCCGGACATTAACGCCACAAACGCATGTTTATATCTGGCAGGAATATCAAAAGCGCCTGGCTGATTCTCTTACGTCCCTGCGCGTCAGAAAACCTTATTTTTTTCATAACTGGTATGAACGCTTCGCTTTTCTGGCTCTGATCGGTCTCTATGCTGTAGGGCTGAACGTAACGGGTCCACATTGTCTGTCACGTCTGAAAGCCGGGTTCATCCCCGGGATAGATGATGATCTTGCTCCCATTGCTTCTGTTCAGGCCTGGATTGAACCGCCCTCTTATACCAGAAATCCGGTTTTGTTTTTACAAAATCAAATTCATCAAATTGATGCCCCGATCCTGGAAGGGAGTCATTTTTTCGCCGTTATATCAGGGGGAAAAGGCGCACCCTATCTCTCTGGAGTAACACAGAAGAAATATCAGAAACTGGAAAATAAAAACTGGAAAATTGAGGGACTTATTCGTGACCATAAGGTCATAAAATTATCAGCCAGAGGACGTCTCATTGCCTCCTGGGACGTTAAGATTGAAAAGGATGTTCCTCCTTTTATTGACTGGAAAGAGAAACCCAAAAGCCTCAAGAGCAACTGGCAGACGACAATCAGCTGGAAAGCGCACCAACCTCAGGGACTGAAATCCCTTGAGCTGGTTATGACGCAACCTGACCAGCATCCCCTGCCTGGCCATAAACCACGTGTCAGCCATATTCCTCTGCCCCTTGATGGACATCCTGTCTCCGTTAAAGGAGAAATCAGTCTTGATCTCTCAGCTGACCCTTTTGCTGGAGAAAAAGTTGTTGCCTATCTACAGGCAACCAGCCTCTCAGGCTTGACCAGCAAAAGCCCGACACAACAAATTTCTTTGGCAGCACGTCCTTTCCATGACCCGTTGGCACGCGCTTTCATTGACCTCCGCAAAAGATTGTCCCTGAATGAAGAAACACAGGAACAATCTTTTGTGGAACTGACTCTTCTGAGCCACTTACCCATGACACGTGACGTCGGGGCTGCTTTTTCCCAGGCTCTGAATGATGCACGAAAGCCTGTTCACTCTGAACAATTATCAGAAATCTTATGGTTTCTGGCTCTTTATCAGGAAGATCGCGCCAATTCCGGCACAGCCGTTGCTCTTTCCATGGCAGAATTCAGGGCGGCACAACAGGATGTCCTCCATAAAATCAACCAGATGGCGGGCAGAAGCTATTTTCCCACAACTGAGCAGGAAGTGTTGCATGAACAGCTGGAAAGGCTGAAAAACGCGCTGGATAAACGTATGAACCTCATGTTCACACAGGCCAGTCAAACAGGGATCGTCCTTCCCTTACCATCAGACAAAAACACTCCCTGGCAGAAGCTGACGCATAAAATCCAGCAGGAAGCCCTGCATAACGAAACCTCAAAAGCCCGGAACCATCTGGCTGAGCTTTCCGGTATGGCGGAACAAATGCGTCAGGCTCAGGTGCCAGACCTTCAATCCCTCTCATCTCAGATGAAAGCGCAGCAGGAAGCCAGAGAGCAGCGCTCTGCCCTACGCATTCTCATCCAGGATGAAACAAAGCTCCTGGACCGTACGCACCACCGTCTGGCAATCTATGGCCGTCACCTTGATTCTGACAGCCAGTCCCATGACATAACACAGATGTCCACGGCCTCATTGCTGCGTCAGTTAGGCGTTGCCGCTCCTGACTATCTTGGTTACGACACGCCAGAGACAACGCCTGACATCCATGTAACACGCCAGCTTTCTGCCCAGCGCCAGGAGGATCATCAGACGCAGCAGGGCCTTCGTTCTCTGACAGAACTCTTAATAAAACGCGAAAAAGATCTTACGGGAAAAGATAATAAATCCTTTAAACTGGCAGCAGACGATATGGTGGTGGCTTTGAAAGTCATCGCTCAAAGAGATGATAAACAAACGGCCCTGACGGAACAGAAAATTCTGGAGGATTTGTCTCAGGCTCAAAAGAAAATGAGAGAAAACCAGCGTTCCATGCAACAGAAAGCCAAAGGACGGTTAGGTTTCATTCCGCCACCACAATCCTCACAGGATCACCCATCCACGCAACAGGATAATAGCTCGTCTGAACAGGACGAGAATGACAACGATGATGATACGGATAACGGAGACGACCAGTCCAGCCCGTCCAAACACCAGGACCCTCTGGGCCGTTCTCTCGATAACGACAATGAATCAGACGCCCATATCCCCGATAACTATAAAAACAAGGATTACCGTTCGATAGAACGTGAATTACAACGTCGTGCTTCTGACAGGACACGCCCCAAGGCAGAGCTTGATTACCTCAACAGGCTTCTGAAGCCGCTTTCTCATCCTGATTTGTAAAAGCTGTTTCTATTGTTCGAGAATTGCGAAAGGTTTTCCCAATTCACTTGCCAGTTTTTTCAAACGAATTTCAACCGCACTCCCGGCTGAGCGTAACAACCCGGCCCCGAGATCAAGCGTCAAAACATCCTCTTTTAAAGAAATCTGACAGGATTTCAGTAAGATATCAGCCCCGGCACAGAGCGTATAAGCAAGCCTTATCAAAGCTCCCAGGAGGATTGCTCTTTCAAATTTCTCTGGAGAGAGAATTTGTTTTGAAATTTCAAGCAATGGGTCATGACGATCGACCCCATAACGAATACCCAGAACGAGCGCCAGGAAAGCCCTTGTGTCATGGTCAAAGCTGACACCCTGATTATATAATATGAGCCGGTAGGATTCCTCAGCTCTGTATTCAGGATGAGCAAAAGCACCAATATCTGAAATCAGGCAGGCATAATAACGCCATGTTGCCAGAAGGGGTGTCTCACCTAATCCCCCTTTCTCGCAAAAAAGACGGGATGTCCATTCATATAAGAGATTTGGCGACATCACCTGCCGGCTGGATCGTGTTGCCATTTCCTCAAGCAAAATCAGGCAAGGGTCAAAATCCCATAAGGATGAGGCTACGTGGCGCATATACCACCCTTCACGCAGCCCTTCCGTGCTGAAAACGACATTCATCGGCCTGATAGACTGAAGCAATTCCTGTAAGACAACCGCCGCATAAGGGACATCAGGAAGGCGCTTTATGGCAATATGACCCTGCGTTTTAAGCTCTTTTTCAGAAGCATTTATGATCCATTTAACCAGATCCTGTGCTTCCTGAAATGACAGCCGTAACAGGTGAACGATATGAAGGGGATATTTATGTCTGGCAATATAGAGCCGTGCCAATGCTCTGAAAGCCCCCCCTACCAGATAAAGCGACCGATTTTGCCCTGCCGATAACCAGTCTATTTCCTTAAAATGAGAGGAAGCAATTTCAGCCGCTTTTTCAATAGTGCCGTCAGATCTTTCTTTCAGACGGATCACCCCTAAAGGCGTTGTTATGGATTCATAATGACGCTTATCGGCAATATGAATCAATTCCAGTGATCCGCCTCCAATATCAGCGACAATGCCATTCGCATCAGGCTGGGCACAAAGCATCCCGCTTGCTGCGTAATCAGCTTCTTCCTCACCATTGAGAATACGGAAATCAACATGAGGCAAAAGTTTTTTGACTGAATCAATAAATTCCTGCCCGTTCGAGGAATCTCTCACAGCTGCTGTTGCCACTATGTGAAAAGGTTCCGCCCCCATAACAGCGGCAATCGTCGCATAACGGACCAGGACATCTTTGGCCCTCGAAACTCCTTCCTCATTCAATCGACCTGTTTTATCAAGCCCTTTTCCCAATTTAAGGGTGTGCTTTTCATTAAAACTGATAAGCGGATTGCGCCTGATCCCTTCAAAAACGACCATTCTTACAGAGTTTGAGCCCAGATCAACAATCGCTGCACGTGTACAATCAGCAATTTCCATGGTCGCTCTCCTCCCATCCCAGTTCAGGCACCGTATAAAGCTCAGGTTTGAGGCGGTTTTTACCCCCCGCACGACGGGACAGTGACGGATTATTCATGAGATTTTCATGCGCGGAAAAAGCCCGCAGCTCCGTCGATACATGATGCCAGTCACCTTTCGACGTCATCCTCCATGTCTGAAGGGTGTCGCGCAGGTCAACTGTCATGATCTGCCCTAAAATCTGAGCATGAACAGTGGGATCGGTAATCGGAACAAGGACTTCAACACGCTTATCCATGTTACGCTGCATCCAGTCTGCTGAAGAGATAAAAAGCTTCGCCTGACGTGATGGCAGATGACGCCCGTTGCCAAAAGCAAAAATACGCGAATGCTCGAGGAAGCGCCCAACCAGAGACCTTACCTGTATTCTTTCAGAAAGCCCCTGTACACCCGGGCGCAGGCAACAGATTCCCCGCACCAGTGCAACAATTTTCACCCCTGCCTGAGACGCCTCATACAACAGGTCAATCAATTGCGGGTCTACAAGGCTGTTCATTTTTAACCAGATATGCCCGGGCCTGCCGGCTTTGACATGAGCGATTTCCTCCCGAATTAGTTTCTCCAGAGTCTGACGGATATTGATCGGGGAAAAGGAAACAGCCTGCATATGTTCCGGGACAATACAGCCTGTCACATAATTGAAGAGACGTGCTGAATCCTCAACCAAAGCGGGATTACAGGTAAAAAATGACAAGTCGGTATAAATTCTGGCCGTTAATGGATGATAGTTTCCTGTCCCGAAATGTGCATAGGAACGAAGTTTATTTTCCTCTCTCCGCACGACCAGACTGAGCTTGGCATGTGTCTTATAATGGGCCAGACCAAACACAACCTGCACACCGGCAGCCTCAAGTGCCCGTGCCAGTCTGATATTCGCTTCTTCATCAAATCTGGCGCGTAATTCAACTACGGCAGTCACAGACTTGCCAGCATCAGCAGCTTCAATCAACGCCTGCACAATCGGACTGTCCCGCGACGTGCGATAAAGCGTCTGCTTGATCGCCAGAACATTGGGATCCAAAGCTGCCTGTTGCAGGAACTTTACAACGACATCGAAACTTTCAAAGGGATGATGAACAATTAAATCATTCGCCCTGATCGCCGCAAAACAGTCCCCGTCATAATCAAGAACGCGCTGCGGGAAACGAGGGGTATAAGGTGGGAAAACAAGGTCTGGCCGATCATTGACGACAAGCTGGGCCAGATCAACCATGCCCACCATTTCCGGCAGAACAATCACATCCTTGGGGCCAACCCCCATTTCCTTATAAAGTTCGCGCCCCAATGTATCAGGCAGGCTTCCTTCAAGTTCCAGATGGATACCAACCCCTCTGCGCCTCTGTTTCAAGGCTGTTTCATAGGCACTGACAAGGTCTTCGGCTTCATCCTCAAACTCAACGTCTGTATCACGGATAATCCGTAATACACCTGATGAAGCGATCGTTACGCCAGGGAAAAGACGTTCTGCAAATAGCGTAATGATCTCTTCAAGCAAAACGAACCTTATTTCCCCCCCTTGCGTCGGAAGACGCAAAAAACGTGATATCTGGCTGGGCAGCAGCACAATACCATCCATGACATGTGTATGACTAAGTGGGTCTATCAGACACATGACCAGGGCAAGCCCCATATTGGGGATAAAAGGGCACGGATGAGAAGGATCAACCGCCAGAGGGGTTAAAACCGGATAGATCTGATCGTCAAAATAATGAGAGAGCCACTCTTTATCCTTATCTGCCAGCCTGGCCGCCTCAATGATTCGAATCCCGGATTCATCAAGCTCTCTGCGTAACGTCTGCCAGATACGCTGCTGGTCCTGCTTCAGGGTCCTTGCCTTGACGCGAATAGCCTCGAGCTGTTGACTGGGCGTTGCTCCATCCGGGCTGAGTGTGGAAATATTTTCACGGACCTGGCCCACCAGCCCGGCCACACGCACTGAATAAAATTCATCGAGGTTACGGGCACTGATTGATAGGAAACTTACCCGCTCGAGAAGAGGATTCCGCTTGTTTTCCGCCTCTTCAATAACACGCTGGTTAAAATCGAGCCAGGAAAGCTCCCTGTTGACAAAACGTTCAGGTGAGTGGCGAATGTCTACCTCTCCCGTTTTGGGCGAGTATGTTTCCTGCGTTGTTCCCTGAGAGACATGACGTGAACCGGTATGGAGTTTCTTCATAACAGGCTGTCTCCATAAGGATCTGATTCCAGCATATCAGCCAGAACTTCCTGAGCGAGTGGGCGGGAAATGGCACTGCCTCTTTCAAGGGCAGCTTCATCAAGACGTTTGACAGCCCTGACAAGGGCCTCCCCTGTGCGGGGCAGACGACGCCACAACCATTCTGTAACCTGTTGAGGCACAATGAGCTGACGCTCTGCCAGTAATGACAAAAGCAGTGTCGCCCTTAACGCATCCTCGGGTTCATCAATAAAGGTTGTGCATGTCGCTTTTAAACGGCTCGCTAGGTCAGGCACTATGAAACGTTTCCATGAGGGGGGCTGCCTTGCCGCCATTACGACTCTAACACCCTGGGAGGATGCCATATTCAGTAAATGCAGAAGGGCCAGTTCATTACGGCACGTTTCAAGATGATCAATAACGACTGCCCTGACGGGAATCCCCTGTGGTGTCTCTCCCAGAATCGTTGCCAGATTTTCTTCTGAAAGTGCAGACGCTTCGTAAACACGCACATAATTCTGTTCCGACCAGGAACGCAGCAAATGCGTTTTTCCCGTGCCGGAAGCACCCCATAGCCAAAGACGATTTTCCGGCCAGGTGTCACGAGCCAGCCACGCACGCGCGGCAGCATTGGAGGCGCCCGGAATGAAATCACTGCTGAAAGACCGGTTTCCCGATTGCAAATCCAGTGTCATTTGTAACTGATTCCGGCTCATAATCCTCCTCGCATCATCGGGGTGGATTGTTTCATATCCTGTCGGCAACATCTAGCTATTTCGTCTTTGGCAAGGATGCTTTAGAATAAAGAAAGCATCAACCCCCATTAAAGGCTTACTTTTTATGACTTCGACTTCTGGACCTTCTAACGCCGCACGCTATGCTGATGCTGGAGTGGATATAGCGGCCGGGGATGCCTTGGTCGAAGCGATTAAACCCGCTGCAAAAGCCACCTCACGCCCCGGCGTTATGGGAGGATTAGGCGGTTTCGGTGCCTTGTTTGACCTCAAGAGCGCCGGTTTTAAGGACCCTGTCCTCGTCAGCTGCACGGACGGCGTTGGCACTAAACTTCTTCTGGCTGTGGAAAGTGGTGAACACGACAATATCGGGACTGATCTTGTCGCTATGTGCGTTAATGATCTGATCGTGCAAGGCGCGCAACCGCTTTTCTTCCTTGATTATATGGCTACTGGCCAGCTGAGCCTTGACGTTGCTCAGCGCATTATCGAAAGTATTGCCCGCGCCTGTCAGGAAAGCGGCTGTGCCCTCGTTGGTGGCGAAACAGCTGAAATGCCTGGCCTTTACGGAAAAGGGCATTATGATCTGGCTGGCTTCAGCGTCGGCGCTGCCGAACGTGACAGACTGCTTCCCTCAACAATCAAGGCAGGCGATACCCTCATCGGCCTGTCCTCCTCTGGTGTGCATTCCAACGGTTTTTCCCTTGTACGCCGCATTGTTGAAAAAACCGGGCTAGGCTGGAATGATCCGGCGCCTTTCTGTCCTGGCAAAACACTGGCACAGGCTTTGCTTGAACCAACCAGACTTTATGTCAAAACAGTTCTGCGTCTTCATGAAAAAAATCTTCTTCAGGGATGCAGCCATATTACAGGTGGCGGATTACCAGGAAATCTACCACGTATTCTGCCTGAAGGTCTGGGCGCTATCATTGATGGATCCAGCTGGACAGCACCAGAAGTCTTCCATTGGCTCGCCAAGGAAGGGCCCGTCACCCAGGATGAAATGCTGAAAGTCTTTAACTGTGGCGTTGGTATGGTACTTATAACTTCCCAGCCGGAAGCCGTTATGAATGAGCTTGCATCCCTCGGGGAAACAGCCTTCATCATGGGCAAAGTGACATCTGACAGCGCTGGAATTCAGTTCAGCAATCCGGTTTCATTCGCCTGATCCATGAATAGTGTCACAGAAAAGACGCCCATTGCGATTCTGATCAGTGGGCGCGGCAGTAATATGACAGCGTTACTGGAAGCATGCACCCGCCCGGACTATCCAGCGCGTGTGGTTCTTGTTTTAAGTAACCGCCCTGATGCGCCCGGCCTTGAGACCGCGAAAAAATATAATGTTCCAACCTGTGTGGTTGATAACAAGCTTTATGGCCGTGATCGTGAAGCACATGAAAAGGAAATCGACAGGCTAGTTCGAGCGTCCGGTGCGAAAATCATGTGCCTGGCAGGATATATGCGTGTCCTCACGCCCTATCTGGTCCGGCAATGGTCTGGGCGCATGTTAAATATTCACCCTAGCCTGCTCCCCAATTTCCCAGGGTTGCATACACATGAGGCTGCTCTTGAGGCTGGTGCCAAAGAGCATGGATGCACGATCCATCTTGTCACTGACGGGGTGGATGAAGGCCCTATTCTTGCACAGGCCAGAGTGCCGGTGCTGGCAGGAGATACCGCTGAAATACTGGGCGAGCGCGTTCTAGAGCAGGAACACAGACTTTACCCGGAAGTATTAGCGCGCTTTATCAGGCAGTTGGATCAGAAATAAGCCTGATTATAAAATATCAGGGGGAGACTGAACTCCCCCTACTCCCCCTCAGGGAAGAATTTCTGTTTCAGCGAAGAAGAAGCTGATTTCGCGGGCAGCATTCTCAAGGCTGTCAGAACCATGAACAGAATTTTCGCCAATGCTTTTGGCAAAAAGTTTGCGGACTGTGCCTTCAGCGGCTTCGGCAGGATTGGTTGCACCCATAACTTCACGGTGACGGGCAACAGCATTATCCCCCTGAAGGACCTGCACAACAACAGGACCGGAGATCATGAAGGAAACCAGCTCACCAAAGAAAGGGCGGTCCTTATGGACTTCATAAAAAGCACCGGCTTCTTTTTCGCTCAGCTGGATACGCTTCTGGGCAACAATGCGCAGGCCGGCATCTTCAAACACGGCATTGATCTTGCCGGTGAGGTTACGCTCTGTTGCATCGGGTTTAATAATGGAAAGTGTACGTTCCAAGGCCATTTTCTGTCCTCTCTTTACTATAAAAGATAAGCTTTCCTGAACTCACTAGAGGAAAAATAGGGAATCTGATAGGGTGTGAGGACTTTTTTTATTATCAAAATCACGATTACACTCTTTGGGGATGGCTTTTGAGTCTTCTTGTTATCACTAATTTAACACTTCGCATCGCTGGTCGTCCTTTGCTTGAAGACGCCTCCCTCACCATTGATCCCGGACGCAGAATTGGCCTTGTTGGGCGAAACGGTGTCGGGAAATCCACACTCCTCGCCGCTATTGCCGGAGATATTGCCCCTGATGGGGGGACGATTACACTTTCCAACCGTGCCACAATCGGCAGAGTTAAACAGGAAACACCTTCCGGCCCGCAATCCCTGCTTGAAACAGTTCTGGCCAGCCATGAAGAACGGACCACTCTGCTCCATCAGGCTGAAACAGTCACGGACCCTCAGCTTCTGGCAGAGATCCACGAAAGACTGATTGCCATTGATGCCCATACGGCCCCTGCCCGTGCCAGCATTATCCTTGCCGGTCTGGGATTTGACCATGAAGCCCAGCAGCGGGCTGTTTCAGATTTTTCTGGTGGATGGAGAATGCGCGTTGCCCTGGCCAGTGCTCTTTTCCTTGCGCCTGATCTGCTTCTTCTTGATGAGCCAACCAATCACCTTGATATCGAAGCGACCCTTTGGCTTGAAAACTGGCTGACAAAATATTCCGGGGCGGTCTTAATGGTCAGCCATGATCGCTCCCTGCTTGATAACACGGT
Organism: Aristophania sp. ESL1100; assembly: GCF_058511235.1. NCBI lineage: Bacteria > Pseudomonadati > Pseudomonadota > Alphaproteobacteria > Acetobacterales > Acetobacteraceae > Aristophania > Aristophania sp. ESL1100. The sequence continues at coordinate 1,173,007 of NZ_CP196394.1, forward strand.
CAATGCCATTGCCCATCTTGATCAGGGGAAAATCTCTGTAACGCCAGGGGGATATGACCGCTTCATCCAGATCAAAACAGAACAGGCCCTGCAACAAAACCGTGCTGCTGAAAAGCTTTCTGCCCAACGGGCAAAAATGGAATCCTTTGTTGCACGCTTCAGGGCTAAAGCGACCAAAGCCCGGCAGGCTCAGGCCCGCCTGAAGGCCCTGGCAAAATTACCCCAGATTGAGTCCGTTATTGAGGCGACGCCTACGGTTTTCTCTTTCCCTGAACCTGAAGCGCTTCCTCCTCCAATGATTCGCCTCGAAAATGTCTCTGTGGGCTATAACGGAAAGGCTGTTTTACGGGGCCTCAATCTGCGGCTTGATATGCAGGATCGGGTCGCTCTTCTGGGCCAGAATGGGCACGGTAAATCGACTTTCGCCAAACTCCTTGCCGGAAGGCTCACACCTCTTGAAGGGGAGCTCTCAACCAACCCACGCCTGAAAGTCGGATATTTCGCTCAGCACCAGAGTGAAGAACTTGTTATGGGAGACAGCCCTATAGCCCATATGGCACGCGCCTTGCCTCAGGCAACACCAACAGCTGTCCGGGCTCAGCTCGCTCGTTTCGGGCTCGATTCAACAAGGGCCGAGACACCGGTCGGAAATCTATCCGGTGGCGAAAAAGCACGCCTTCTGCTTTCTCTGGCAACACGTCACGCCCCCCATCTTTTATTATTGGACGAGCCAACCAACCACCTTGATCTGGACGCCCGTGATGCCCTGATTCGCGCCTTGTGTGATTTTGAGGGCGCTGTCATTTTAATCAGTCATGACAGTTATCTTGTCGATTCTGTCGCTGATGATCTATGGATCGCTGAAAATGGCACAATCACCCCTTTCAAAGGGGATATGGCAGATTATAAAGAATGGCTTGAAACAAGGGCCCGTCGTGCTACGTCAGGAACATCAGCCAGGGCGTCTGAAAATAAAAAAACGTCAGAATCTGTTTTAAAACGCGCTGAAAAAAAAGAACTTACAAGACAGTTGGCTCCCCTCCGGCGAAAAATCAGGGAGCTGGAAGCGCAAATGACAAAATTATCTGATATAAAGAAAAAACTTGAAGAGAAACTCGCCTCTCCTGCACTCTATACTTCCGGGAATACTGCCGACATTACAAACCTGAACAGTGAACTTTCCAAAACAGAGCAATTGCTCGAAAAAACGGAATTATCCTGGTTTGAAGCGCAAGATGAACTGGAAAAGAATAATATTTAAGGCCGCCTCATGACATCAGCCTTATTCATAAAAGTTAATAAAAGGATGCCACTTTCATGGGATTTTTCTTTTACCGTCCGCAACCTACGGAGAAAGAGCCTCCTTCACGCGCTTTAAGCCAGCTTGTTACACTGATACGCTCTGTCATCATTCTGACGCTCATCATACTGGCCCTCTGGCTGGTAGGTGACGTTCTGACGATTGTTTTCGCGGCAGCTCTGATGGCCATTGTCATGCATGGCCTGGCAAAATTATTAAGGAAACTTCTTCCTTTTATTCCTTACGCCGCGGCGGTCGGTATCGTTGTCGTGGCCATTATAGGGTTATTTACAGCCCTGATCTGGAGTAACGGGCCAGCTATCGGGGATCAGTTTATCAGCCTGAAAACAGCCCTGATTACGCAATCTGGTGATCTGAGAGAGCATTTGTCTCATTCAACACTGGGCCGTCTCATTCTTGACCATTTACCAACCTCTGTTGGCGGCAATGATAATCATAACCCTCTTGGCAGCCTTGGCTTTGGACTGGCGGGCTCAGTAACGGGCTTCTTAAGCAGTGCCTTAGGTCTGGTAGGAACGATTTTTGTCGTCCTGATTTCCGCCTTTTATTTCGCCATTTCTCCTTCCCTCTATATTAATGGCTTTCTACGGCTGGTTCCCCCCACACACAGAGAGGCAACCCGGGATCTCCTTTTCTCGGCAGGGGCCACCTTATGGGCATGGACGTCTGGCCAGGCTCTAGACATGTTTGTTGTTGGCTGCCTCTCTGGCTTAGGACTCTCCATGATTGGCGTTCCATTGGCTCTAGCGCTTGGAGTCGTGGCGGGACTTTGCAACTTCATCCCCTATATTGGAGCCATCCTGGGAGCTGTCCCGGCGCTGATTATCAGCCTCTCAGTAAGCACCAAGGAAGCTTTTCTGGTGGCTATTCTCTATACGGTCATCCAGTTTTTTGAGGGAAATGTGCTAGCCCCCCTCATCCAGCGCCGCGCCGTCCATATGCCTCCCGCAATTGCCATTCTTTCACAGACGGTTTTCAGCTCTATTTTAGGTGTGCCAGGGCTGGTGCTGGCCTCCCCGATCACAGCAGCTCTTCTGGCTGTTTTTGATAAGGCAATGCCTCCACTCGAAAATGCTGAGGCTGTTCAGGTCGCTGTTTCAGAAGTAAGCCGGGAGGAGCTGGATGCTCGCAAAAAACAGGAAGCGCAGAACGCTGAAGATAATAAAAAAGATCAGAAGGAAAACTGATCTTTTTATAACTCTCACAGATTATTTTTTAGCGATCCATGGAACATCGGGAAAGTTTTTCATCAGACTTTCCAGCTGCTCTTTGTTGGTAGAGCTCATTCTGAAGGGCCCATTCAATTCTGACTGGACACCAGCCACATCATCTCCATGACGGAAATGCCAGAAGGAGAGATAAAGCTTCTGATGATCTTTACCTTCCAGCAGAAATTGCACTGAAGGCGCTCCCGGTGCTTTTTCGCCTTTTTTGCCCCAGCCACTTCTATGTTGTTGGAACCACTGAGCAAGTTTTCCCACTTCTTTTTCATTAAGAAGACGCTCGGCAGGCTGGATCATATGCCCATTTTCAGGAGTCGGGAAAGGAAGAGGCCGCAACATAGGCCAGGCAAATATCCATATCAGAACCACAGGCGCCAGGACCATGATGATACCTCCCAGAAGAAAGGTATTTTTGCTTTTAAACGTCATAATGGTCAGCCCATTTCTGAATGGTTGTAACGACATATTCGCACTCTTTCTCCGTCAGATCAGGGTGCAAAGGAAGCGCCAGAACAATCTCGCCCGTTGCTTCAGAGACGGGCAACGATACACCATCGTGATAATTTATATAAGCCGGTTGCTGATGCAGGGGCTTAGGATAATAAATGGCTGATGCGATATGATGATCGGTCAGCCACTGTCTCAGGGAATCGCGCCCCTGTCGTGAGGGTAATGTGATGCAATAAACAGCCCAGGCACTTTGACTGTCTTTTATACGTTCAGGCCTTTGAACACAGTCAGGCAGGAAGCGGTCATAATAACAGGCAATAGAGTCACGTTTGACCAGTTCTTCTTCAAAGACCTCAAGTTTTGCGAGCAGAATGGCTGCCTGTATTGTATCCAGACGAGCATTCAACCCTATTTTCTGGACATCATAACGCTCTTTCCCTTCCCCATGAGACTTCAAAGAGCGATAGAGGGCCGCTTTCTCTTCATTATTGGTAAGAATAGCGCCCCCATCTCCATAACATCCCAGAGGCTTTGAAGGGAAAAAAGAGAGGGTTGTCGCCTGAGCCTCCTGCCCCAATTTACGCCCTTTATAGGACGCTCCAAAGGATTGCGCACAATCGGCGATAAGGACAAGACCGGTTTGTGAGGCAAATTCTTTCAGTTCATCCCAGGGCGCAGGCTGCCCGAATAGATCAACAGCAATAATCGCAGAAGGTTTTAAGGTGTTTTCTTTTAAAACGCTTTGATAACGTTCTTTCAGTGACAAAAGACTGATCTGAAAACTTTGGGGATCAATATCCACAAATACAGGGACAGCCCCTAACAGCAAAACAACTTCGGCTGTTGCTGTATAGGTAAAAGCCGGCAGGAAAACAGCCATACCCGGCCCGATATTTTCGGCCATAAGGGTGATTAACAGCGCATCTGTTCCAGATGAAACAGCAATAGCATGATGAGCACCGCTATATCGAACAAGCGCCTGTTCAAGCTCCTGAACTTCCGGTCCCATAACAAACTGGCAATGTTCAAAAACACGATTTACGCGCTGCTTTAAACTCTTGCCGAGACGAGCCTGTTGTGCTGGCAAATTCAGAAAAGGTACGAACCCGACCATAAAAAGCCCTTAACGACAATGATATCCGTCGGAACTTTATCAATAAATGTTTGAAAAGTCTAAAGAGCTTCTAAATGCTTATGAAATGAAGGGAATGACCACAAAGCGATCATTCCCCATTTGCGTATAAAAGTGCTGTTGTTACGAAAGATCAACCAAATTTACGCAGCTGGAAGTCAGCTATTTTGTCAGAAGCTGATTTCTTATTTGCCTTGAAAGAAAGGTCGCCTGCAACGGCATGATCCATAATAGCTCCCAGTTCACGCAAATAGGCAGCCCCTTGCATCGTGCGCTGAACGAGCACAGAGCGACGGTCCAGCGGATCTGTTTTACGCCGTGCAAGATCCAATTCACCAAGACGGTCAAGAGCCCGTGTGATAGCTGGCTTAGAGACTTTAAGAAGCTCGGACAGGCCACGCACTGTATGGGCCCCATCCTGCAGGTAGCAGGTTAAAAACACAGCAAGCTGACGCGCTGAGAGGTCAGGCCCTTCACGGCGAACACTTTCGACGATTGTATCACGCAACACCAGTAATGTCTGGTTTGTCTTTTTCGCACGATTCATAGAACCACCTTTTAATGTTCGTTCATTTGAAATCATAATCGTCTGTCCGACCTTGGTCCGACAAATCATCTTCACTCAAATGACTTATTCGAAACGATGCAGCAAGTATATTGGAATCGTAACAAATCAGGAATTGCCTCAAACGCTCAACAGCTATGCTTTTTTCTTATAACTAACCCTGAAATTCGTTTGAAAACAGTGCAAAGAGTGCTCTGAATGCCCGCATTTCACCGCCTTTAGGGTGGCAGGCCGTACGCTGATCATTCCATGCATAGCTATCTATATGGGCCCATTTCTGCTCTTTTTTAACAAAATTCTGCAAATATAACGCTGCCGTAATGGCTCCAGCCATTGGCTTACTAGAGACATTATTGCAATCCGCTATATCGCTCTCCAGCCATGTTTTATAGCCTGACCATAGCGGCATACGCCATAAGGGATCAAAGCTGTCCGTTCCTGCCTTCAGGATTTTCTGTGCAAACATGTCATCATTACAGAACAAGGCAGGCAGGTCCGGCCCCAGCGCGACTCTGGCTGCACCGGTCAGAGTGGCTGCATCTATAATAACATCCGGCTTTTTTTCACCCACGTCTGTAAGCAGATCGCATAAAACCAGGCGTCCCTCTGCGTCGGTATTTCCAATTTCAACGCAAAGCCCTTCCCGCGTGTTAATAACGTCACCCGGCCTCATAGCATGACCTGAAACACTATTTTCCACACAGCCAAGACGTAAATCGATTTCCAGCTCCTGACCTGTTTCAATGAGTGCGCAGGCCAGTCCGAGCATAAGAGCTGCCCCACCCATATCTTTCTTCATTTTCAGCATGGAGCTTCCTGGCTTCAGATCATAGCCCCCTGTATCGAAACAGACGCCTTTCCCCACCAACGCGATATGAGGCGCCCCCTCTTTCCCTTTCCAATGAGCCGACAGAACGGCCCCTCCCCTGTCAGACCCGGCCGCGACTGCTGCAAGCGCTGGATAGCCCCGCTTTAGATCTTCGCCCTTTGTGATTGTAACAGCGGCACCGCGCTTCCCAAGTTCTGACGCAGCAAACTCCGCCAATTCCTGCGGTCCCAGAATATTGGCTGGCATATTGATGAGATTACGGCCCATCCAGACCGCCCGTACAATCGTCTTCACCTTCTCTAATCTCTCACGGGAAAACGAAGCCGGAACGAGAAAACGTGGCCCTTCTGAAACAGTTTTTCTACCTGATAAGCTAAAATCATAGCTATCCAGCCCTATCGCCAGAAAAACACTTTCCAGCAATGTTTCATCTTCAGACTGAACAGACCAGATTCCTCCGGGCAATCTGGATGCCAAAGCACCAAAAGATTCCGGGTTTGCAGGGTTATCATAAAAAGCGATTGCCCCTCTCATCCCGTCCTTCCCGGGAAGAACAAAAATTGTTCCGGACTCACACTTTCCTTTACCGGCCGTGAGATAAGACCAGTCATTACCGCATAGAGCCTGCGCCCTTGCTTTATCGTCTTTATGCAACAGATATAAAGGGATACGTTCCGAAACGTTTTCTTCTTCAATGAGAGGAAGGGACAAAGATAATGACTGCAAAACTGTTTCCAGATCCAACATTCTTCACCTATAAAATGCTTTTCGTTCAAACACATTGTTCTGATTTGTTCATTTCACCCTACGCATTATAAGGCATGGATGCACATGACATTAAGTTCATCCGGTTACCTCCATGCCGTCCTGGGACCAACCAATACAGGAAAAACACATTATGCCCTCTCCCGGATGCTGGGATATGAAAGCGGCATTATCGGCTTTCCACTTCGCCTGCTGGCCCGGGAAAATTACGAACGGCTCGTTCAACTGAAAGGCGAGGAGGCTGTCGGATTGATTACGGGGGAAGAAAAGATCCTTCCTCCCAAAGCAAAATGGTTTTCCTGCACCGTTGAATCCATGCCCCTTGACCGGAGGGTCAAATTCATTGCGGTTGACGAAATCCAGCTTGCTGGCGATCCTGATAGAGGCCATATTTTTACCGATCGCCTTTTTCATGCCAGGGGAACAGAAGAAACTCTTTTCCTTGGAGCTGAGCTGATCCGGCCTCTTCTGAAAAAACTTCTCCCCGAAATTGTCATTGAAACGCGTTCCCGTTTATCAAAACTGACCTACACGCCCCCTGTTCCACTGAACCGTCTTCCAGCCAGAACAGCCATCGTCGCCTTTTCCGCCTCGGAAGTCTATGCGCTGGCTGAATCCATACGGCAGAAAAGAGGTGGCTGCGCTCTGATTATGGGGCGCCTCAGTCCACGCACGCGCAATGCCCAGATTGAACTTTATCAGAAAGGTGAAGTTGATTATCTGGTCGCGACAGATGCGATCGGTATGGGTTTAAATATGGATGTCGACCATGTCGCCCTTTCGTCGCTTAGAAAGTTTGACGGCAGGACCCACCGTTCCCTGAGCTTACAAGAAATCGCCCAGATTGCCGGTAGAGCTGGCAGAGGGATGAGAGACGGCACATTTGGCACGCTCACCACCAGCCCTGCTCTTACTCCTGAAACCATTACAGCCATTGAAACACATAATTTCGCGCCTTTAAAACAAATTTACTGGCGGGAAAATTTTCTGGATTTCACAAATCCTCATTCACTTCTGAAATCGTTACAGACTCCCCCTCCCCAGCCTGAACTGATCCGAGGCCGGGAAGCTTCTGACCTCGCTGTACTGGAGTATCTGACAACATCCGACCTTATGAAACATAGTGTTTTCACTCCCAAAACCACCAGGCTTTTATGGGAGGTCTGCCAAATTCCCGATTTCCGGAAATTAGGAGATGACAGTCATGCACAACTCTGCGGGAAGCTCTTTTTATATCTCGCCAAAGAAGGCAGGATTCCCACTCACTGGATTGAAGGACAATTACGGGCTCTTAATCAAAGTGACGCCAATATTGATACACTTATGCAACGTCTGCAAAGCGTGCGTATCTGTTCCTATATCGCTGCCCACCAGAACTGGTTACCTCGAAATCGTTATTGGCAGGAGCAAAGCAGTGATGTTGAAAACAAGCTTTCTGACGCTTTGCATGAACGTTTAATAGCGCGTTTTGTCAATAAACGTGCTGTCACACTTCTTAAACAGAATTTCTCAGACCATAAGGGAAGCCTTTTTTACAACATTACCAAAGACAAACATATCCTTATTGAAGGACATGATATCGGCCAGATTAAAGGCTTTACGATTAAACTGGACGAAACCACAAATAATGCAGAGAAAAGCCTCCTGCTTAAAACGGCACGACAGGCTCTTCACTCTGAAATGCCTGCGTTAATTCGCGATTTTATGAATCGTCCGGTTTCAGATTTATCATTTTCCAGCCATGGAATCATAAGCTGGGATCACGTTCCAATAGCACATTTAAAAACCGGTAAAAGTTATTTCGAACCTGAAATAGCGCTTCTACCAGGTGAGTTTCAGGATAAGACCCAACGTCATAATGTTTTGAAACATCTTCAACAGTCCGTCTCAGCACTGATTGATATAATGTTGGAACCACTTCATGCGGCGCAGATATCCACACAGAATGATCCCCTACTGAGAGGTATTCTTCACCGTTTATATGAAGATGGCGGAATGACGCTTAAGCAGAAAGAAGACCGTCATCTCACGTCAGCTCAACGAAACAGTCTCTATCAAAAGAAGATTGTTGTGGGTGAGCGCTATATTTATTGCTTTCCACTTTTTAAAAGACCCCTGACACCACTCTTCATTATCCTTCATGCTCTGTGGCATAAAGACCATTCTGAAAAATTACAGCTTGAGCCAGGAATGGTTAAACTCCGCTCTGCAATCCTTTCAGTGATTCAGCTGGAAAAAATACTCAAGCTTATTAATCGTAACTGGAAAAAGCTGGACTCTGCGCCAGCCCCTGCCAATCTTGGCGCTTTATTGGGCGTCAAAAAGCCTTTAGTGACAGACATTCTTAAAGAGCTGAATATCGCTTATCAGCTCCCTCAAGATCTGCCTGAAAATATTTATGGCCCTCCAGCGCCCCTGATTTTGAAAAAAACAAAACCCAGCACTGGCCGGAAGAGAAAGGATAGAAAAAAGATAGACAACGCCAAGGGCATAGCTGATTCTCCATTTGATATTCTCAAACAGCTTCATTTCAGGAAATAAGGGCCCACTATGGATTCACAACGTCTGGATTTATGGCTCTTTTATGCCCGGTTTGCCAAAAGCCGTCAGATTTGTGCAAATGCTATTGAAAAAGAACAGATGTACTTAAACAAAAGGCGCATCTCCAAAGCCCATACAAAATTACGGATAGGGGATGTTCTGACTTTTCCTTTGCCGGGGCGCCCCGCTATTGTTAAAGTATGGCGGATTGAAAAATTAGGAACACGACGAGGGCCTGCTCCTGAAGCGGCACTCCTTTACAGTGAAATTCTCGAATAAGCGTTTTATGCTTGCATAATACCCCTGATTTTCGCATACCATTCTGGAAAATTCTGATTTCAGGCTTATTTTAAGGCCATCATAAGAACTGGAGACGGCAATGACCTATGTGGTCACAGAAAACTGCATCAAATGCAAATTCATGGATTGTGTAGAGGTTTGTCCGGTTGACTGCTTCTATGCGGGCGAAAATTTCCTGGTCATCAATCCTGATGAATGTATTGATTGCGGTGTGTGTGAGCCGGAATGCCCCGCAGAAGCTATTTTCCCTGATAGTGATGAAAGATCTGGCCCCTGGATGGAAATCAATGCCAGACTGTCAAAAGTGTGGCCCAATATGAGCCAGAAGGGCACTCAGCCTGCGGATGCTGAAGAATGGAACGGCAAGCCCGATAAAGCCCAATATTTGTCTGAAGAACCTAATAAAGATTAAAATTCTTTAGTTCGAACTTTAAAAGCCCTGGCCTTTCGTAAGGTCAGGGCTTTTTTTATGTAATTCAGCCTATCCGGCTCACCTTAATGACAAAAAAAGACCGGCAGAAAATCCTGCCGGTCCTTTTCATTACTCAGAATGCTGAGGATATCTCTTAACGAGACATCATATGCATCTGTGTATCCCACAACACGAAGAGTGAGCCTGCGAGGATAACCAATACGGAGAAAGCCGTAATGAGAAATGTCATCAGGACCCAACGCTGCTTGGAGCTTGTATTCATATGAAGGAAAAACACCATATGAACGACAATCTGAATCGCTGCCAGGACGCTTATAACTACCAGTGTTGACCAGAAGCTCAATGCTTTGCTGATAACAACAGCAAAAGAGGCAACTGTCAGAATAACTGCTAATATAAAGCCGATGATGTAGGAACCGTAAGAGCCGTGGCTCTCACCAGCTGCAGATGTTGCATGATTCTGGCTCATTACATCACACTCCCTAGATAAACGAAGGTAAAGACGCAGATCCAGACGATGTCAAGAAAGTGCCAGAAAAGGCTCAGGCACGTAAGCTTGCCGATCATCCGCTCTCCAAGTCCCTGTTTACCCATAATCTGGAAGAACAGAACGATCATCCAGATCAGACCAAACGTAACGTGAAGACCATGCGTCCCAACCAACGTAAAGAACGAGGAAAGGAATGCAGAACGATCTGGTCCATGCCCTTCACCAATCAGCTCGGAGAATTCCTTCACTTCGAGAACGACGAAGGAAAGTCCGAGGATGAACGTAACGAGCAACCAGGTCAGAACTGCGGATTTGCGCTGTGCGAAGGCATTGATCATCGCAAATCCGTAAGTGATGGAAGACACCAGAAGGATAGCCGTTTCAATCCCGACATTTTTAATGTCGAAAAGCTGCTTCCCTGTTGGACCACCTGCATATTGATGGCACATCACAGCAAAAACCGTGAAAAGCGTACCAAACAACACACAGTCCGTCATCAGGTAGATCCAGAACCCGAAAACCTTAACTTCGTTATGGTCTACGTGCTCTTCGTGGCCAGCTACGGATGAGTGAGTCGTGTCAGTAGACATAGTGATTCATCTCCTCCTTATTCTGCCGCATGCGCTGCGGCAAGCCGCTGTGCAAAAGCATCTTCGTTAGCCTGGATCTCTGAAACAGGAACGTAATAATCTGTGTCCAGATCAGCACTGCGAACGATGACAGAGAGCGCGATTCCGAGGAATCCAAGCCCTACCATCCACCAGATATGCCAAACCAGAGCAAAACCCATAATAATGGTGAACAGACCGATAATCGCACCAACGCCAGTATATCGTGGCATATGGATTGGCTCAAGCGGTGTCACAGGTGCCGGACGGCCCAGCTTTTTCTCGATATGGAATGTATCAAGACCTCTGACAACAGGGATACGGGCAAAGTTGTAATGCGGTACTGGTGAAGGAAGTGACCATTCAAGAGTACGACCGGAACCCCAGTTATCGCCGGTAAGATCGTCAGCATCATGTTTACCTTTTACAGCGTCAACAACAGCCAGAACCAGCTGTGCGACAATGCAAAGTGTACCCAGGATGATAATGAAAGCACCAACACAGGAGACCAGCATCAAAGGATACCAGTTCGGGTTGTCATAGTGGTTCAGACGACGTGTCATGCCTTCAAGCCCCGCAATATACAGCGGAACGAATGTGACATAATAGCCGACAAACCAGCAACGGAATGCCCATTTTCCGAAGAACTCATTCAGCTTGTAGCCAAAAACTTTCGGGAACCAGTAGACCAGACCTGCGACGTAACCGAAATACACACCACCGATAATCGTATTATGGAAGTGAGCCACCAGGAAGAGTGAGTTATGAAGAACCCAGTCAGCTGTTGGCATAGCCAGCATAACACCGGTCATACCACCAATTGAGAAGGTGATCATGAAGCCCACGATCCAGTTCATCGGACCTACGAAACGTACGCGACCTTTATACATGGTGAAGAGCCAGTTAAAGATCTTAACACCTGTCGGGATCGCAATAAGCATTGTAGCAATACCAAAGAAGGTATTGACGTCTGCACCGGCACCCATTGTGAAGAAGTGGTGAACCCACACAACACAGCCAAGGAAGCAGATCGCGCCACTGGCATAAACCATCGTTTTGTAACCAAAAAGAGGCTTACCAGAGAAGACAGATGCAATCTCGGAGAAGACACCGAAAGCAGGCAGAACGAGAATGTAAACCTCAGGATGTCCCCATGTCCAGATCAGGTTGATATAGAGCATGACGCTTCCGCCACCATCATTGGTGAAGAAGTGCATTCCAAGGTAACGATCAAGTGAAAGCAGAGCCAGAGTAACCGTCAGCACCGGGAAGGTGATCAGGATCATGATAATGGCATAGAAAGCTGTCCATGTGAAAACAGGAAGCTCCATCCATTTCATGCCAGGGGCACGCAACTTAACGATCGTTGTGAAGAAGTTCACACCAGTCAACAGCGTTCCGACACCAGAGATCTGAACAGCCCAGATATAGTAATCAATACCAACACCAGGGTTGAAAGCCAGCTCTGAAACTGGTGGATAAGCAAGCCAGCCAACGTTCGCAAACTCACCAATGAACAATGAGATATTAACCAGCACAGCGCCAGCTAATGTCATATAGAAGCTCACAGAGTTCAGGAACGGAAAGGCAACGTCACGCGCACCAATCTGGAGAGGAACCACAAAGTTGAACAGACCTGTCATGAATGCCATGGCCATGAAGAAAATCATGATGGTGCCATGAGCGGAATAGATCTGGTCATAGTGGTGAGGAGGAAGATAACCAGGGTTACCGTTAAAGGCGAGTGCCTGTTGTGTACGCATCATGATCGCATCGGCCAGACCACGCACAAGCATGACAATTGCCAACACAATATACATAACGCCAAGCTTTTTATGATCGACTGTTGTCAACCACTCGCGCCACAGATATCCCCATTTACCGAAATAGGTAATTGCCGCTAATACAGCAATCCCTATGACTGCCACCGCGATAAATGTCCCCACAAGAATGGGTACATCAAACGGGATGTCAGATAAGGTTAATTTTCCGAGCATCTTTCGGTGTTTCCTTACATGCCGGTGTCATTAGAAGAAGCATTGTCAGAAATAGACTGCATGCTCATGATCTTGCCATTAGCCGGATCTTTCACCATACCATTGTTATATTTAGCAATAATACGATCAAAGAGGTCTGACTGTGCATCAGCAAAATACGTTACAGGCGCTTTAGCCTGTGGCGCAGATACTTTTGCATATGTCTGGACATTAAGCGGCTCACTGGATGCGAAGCTGCTTCCGCCGTTCTTCACATTTTCAACCCAGGACTGGAACTGCTCAGGCTGCATGGCAATGGTCAGGAATTTCTGATCAGAGAAGCCAGGGCCTGTATATTGGGCGGCTTCGCCACGATATGTGCCCGCATCACGTGCCAGAAGATGCAACTGTGTCTCCATCCCTGCCATCGCATAAATCTGAGATCCAAGCTGTGGAATGAAGAAAGAGGTCATAGCTGCGTCGGATGTAATAACGAAGCTGAGTTCTGTCTTTGTAGGGACGTCCAGCTCGTTAACCGTTGCAATACCCAGATCCGGATAAATAAACAGCCATTTCCAATCAAGCGCAACAACCTGGATACGAAGCGGTTTGTTGTTCTCAGCCTGCTCTTTGACAAGCTGATCCTGTGTCATTGGCTTATAAGGGTCATAGAAATGAGTGCTCCAGAAACTGATGCAGCTCAATACGAAAATAATTGCAATAGGAATAGCCCACACAAAAGTTTCGATCTTGTGAGAGTTATCCCAATCCGGCCAATATTCGGCCTTTTTGTTTGATGCCCGATATTTCCAAGCAAATACCAATGTTGCGATGATGACTGGGACGACAACACACATCATGACGGCCCATTCGAGGAGCATCATGTCGCGGTTACCTTCCCCAATGGGGCCGCGTGGCTGAAGAAGATCAACCGTACACCCAGAAAGCATCAATGCAGGCAACGCCGGGAAAAATCGCCAGAGTCTTTTCATGGATCCTGCCTTTATCTGTCGTTCTGACCTGGAGTGATCAGATAACAATTTGACACTGTCAGGACTGCCCTAGCGCATAAGAACGTCGTCATTTTTTACCTTCCTCCGTTCCTGTCCTGACGGTAGAAGCGAGACCTCCCGCCTCTACGTTTATACCAACTCATCGGGAAGGATTCCCGACCGTTCCCTTATGACCTTCACTTGCATCCTACCGTTTACAAGGAAAATCCAGAATACCAACGGGGATCACCCACCGGTTTTCGCAAAAGAAAACATTGGTCTAACGCGCATTTTATCTCATTTCACGTAAAAGTAAACTTGGATTAAAATTTTTTAATAGTCACGATAATAGTCCTGATATAAGCGGATCCATACAAAAAGAGGCAGAGTAACACCCTGCCTCATACGTCTCCCAAGAAATTGACAACCCTATTTAGGACCATCACCCTCTGTTATCGTTCCTGACGCCCAGAAACTGGAGCAGAAACTGGAAGAGATTGACGAAGTTCAGATACATTGAAAGCGCATCATAAATGCTGTTTTTCGCCAACATATCAGGCCCTACATACGCATATTGCTGCTGATAGGACAATTTGATGCGCTGGGTGTCATAGGCCGTGAAACCCGTGAAAATAAGCACTCCCGCACATGAAACCAGCAAATCCATCATGCTGCTGTGAAGGAACATATTAACGACCATCGCAATCAGAAGGCCGATCATTCCGATAAAAAGAAACGCACCAAAACCGACCAGTGATCTTTTAGTTACGTATCCCCATAATGAGACACCTGCATAAAGAGACGCTGTGATAAAGAAGGTGCGTGCAATCGACGTCCCGGTAAAAGCGAAAAACAGGGAAGCCATGCTGACTCCCATAACCGCGCTGAAAGCCAGAAAGATCAGCTGTGCTGATGAACGCGACAGCCGGTTCACGCCGAAAGACAAGACCATGACAAACACTAAAGGCGCAAAAATAGCAGCATAACCCAACAGAGTAGGAACCAGCATTGTTCCCCCTGTCTGCGTTGGAGCAAGGTGGAAAAACAGACCACGCAACGACGTATTAACGACAGCCAGCGCTACGCCACCAGTCACAACCAGAGCGATTGCCATCCAGTTATAGACTCTGAGCATATAACTCCGCAGTCCTGCATCCATAGCAGCAACATTTTGCTGACTATTGGCGGCGTTATAATCGTACTGAAATGCCATAGAATTCCTTACCTGCTAAATATGTCCCTGAAAATCAGCCAGAGAAACCTTACCTATGACGATGTGGGTTTTTTTCAGATTATGTCAAGGCTGTGACTTGACCTTTCCCCCTGGAAAGACCTCATATGACCTATGAGTCATTTATCGGTAATAATTCCCCTTCCGTCCTCCTTCGCTGCCTATAGTTCCTTGCTCAAAACAGTGGATTGCCAATGGCTGAGCGGGGTTAATCTGTCCCTTCGCCTCAGAAACATCGGGCTGTGTACTGATCGGGCCCTGCTTGAAGAGATCGACTATGAACTCATGCGATTGCGATGGTCGCCCTTTTCCTGCGTCCTTAAGCACGTCGCTTTTCAAAGCTGTAACGAAGGATACAGGCTTGGCCTTACGGTTACGTCCTCACCCGCTTTGTTATCTCTTTTCCAGAAAGTAAACTTTGCTCTGCACAGAGCCGGACTGGAAATACCACGTAAGAAACTTTCGACCTTTATCGAGCTGGGTTTTATGCCCCCAGGCCATGAGATGCTTCTTAAAAACTGGATCAATCAGCACAGCCTGTTACCAATTCCATCATTTGACGTTGATCGCATTGCTCTTATTGAAGACCATGGCAACAAGACTTATGGTCAGGTCAGAAAACTTGAGGAATATACATTCAATAGCAAACGAACAGCTGAATCCGTTCAGGAAAACTGGACAGAACTGACTGACTTTAATTCACGTTTCAAACGCTGACATTTGTCATCTGAACAGAAAATCATTCCATCGGGCACCAGGTCAAAACGCGACAGACCAAGTGCCTCATAGAGTTTTCTATATCTTTCACCAAGCTGCAAAAATGCCAGGTTACAATTTTCCTGCACAGCGTAATCCCGCAAACGCCAAATCGCTGCCTTTGTTTTAACCGGATTTCCCACTGGTTCTCCCAAGGCGAGGATAAAATCTCCCTTTCTGATAAAAGCAAGAGCTGCCTGCCCGCTTTCATCATAGAAGAGCCCGTCGGGACGCAGGGCATACTTCCGGATAAAATTGCGAAATCTATTCTGTTTATCCAGACAGTCATAGGCTGTTTCAAGAAGAGGCGTCCAATCCTGAGGACGCAGAGATGTCCTTCTCAAACTCCACCAGAACGTAAAGAAGCACCCCAAAGCCAGAGCCAGCATGAAGCAATGATCTCTGAGATCATATAAACTATAGGAAGATGGAATATGCCATGGTAACCGCCTCCCCTCTATTAAGGTAAGCCACACCGTCCCACAGAGACCAAACAGGAACACTCCGACAAAAAACAATAATAAAGGGGATAACTTCTCCGTAAATATAGAGGCTCTTCTATAATAATTATTACGAAATGGCAGTAATATAAGAAGAAGCAACAATGTAATACCGTATATTTCCCAGTCTGCGTGACGAGCCACCAACAGACACCCTGTACAACACAAGAGACCGACTGAAAGGCGCCATGCCAGGGCAATACGTTTCATAAGCCCGAATGAGACGGCAATCAGTGCCACCCCTGACAAGGCCAAAGCCAGCGTTATCAATTGCGTAAAGGATGTATAAATTTCTGGAACGTAATAGCGCACTGGTACTATTGCAGCATAGGCAACGATAATAGATCCCACAAATATTTGTGCGCTTCCTGCTACCTTTACGACAAAATACGTCTCTGACTGACGTAACTTCTGATGTGGGCGCCCCAATGCAAACGCCTTATTATGAAAAAACTGTGCTTTCAAACAGATTTCATGGATAGCAAAGGCCCCGCCTGCAAGTAAAAGCGGAATAAGATAATACATAACCCTGAACATCAGGACCATTGCCATAATACGTGACACAGGCAACCAGGGAGACAGTGCTACCACCATTGTCCCATCGAAAACACCCAACCCACCAGGAATATTGGTCAAGAGCCCTGCCGTATAGGAAAATAGATAAATCCCGAGAAAACTGCCAAAAGTCAGAGTCGATTCAGCCGGCAAAGGTCCTATAAGACACCAGGCAATCAAAGCTGTTGCCGACATATCAGCCATACTGACTAAAATTTGCCCAATGGCAATTTTCCAATCCGGGACGTCAATTTTATGGCCTCTGAAAGAAAGACTTTTCTTTTTATAGGCCGCGATTACGTACAATCCTAATACAAGAAAACAGCCACTCCCCAGAAGAAGAGGAAACCAGGAACCATAATGTGACAAAACCGGTATTGTTCCAGGCTGCCAAAGCAAAATAAGACCTACAAGCCCGATCATCCCGAGAAAATAGGTTAGTGAACAAAAAGCGATAATAGAGGCTATCTTGCCTCCGGCTATTCCCCAGTTACGATAAAGTCTGTAACGGACCGCCGTACCGGAAATTGCAGCACAGCCGAGATTATGAGCCAGAACATAGGCACAAAAAGAGACGAAGGAAATTTTCCACCACGGGAGACCAGCTTTTACATGACAGCATGCAAGTCCGTCATAAAAAGTCAGAATTCCATAGGAAAGCACTGTCGCGCCTGCCCCCAACCATAAGGCGGACGCTGGAAGAGCGGCTAAACTTGCAAGAATATTATGTAGAGAAAAATGTCTGAATTGCCGCCAGATCACTATGACAGCGGCAACCAGCAAAACGATCCCTATAAGAGGAGGCAGATATTTAAAAGAGATGTGTCCCTTATCTGCCTTTTTCGTTACTTCGGCCTCGTGAGGCAATGAGTGCCCTTGTCTGGTCATAAAACCCAAGATTGTACTCGTGAATTTTGTCTTCTAGTCTATATCCACAGGGCGATCAAGAGCTTCCTTAATTAAGGAAACCGTGTCTGACAATCCGAATAACGCTGCAAAAATCCCAAAACGTGGTCCCTCGCTCTGTCCGAGCAGGACCTCATAAAGACAGCCAAACCATGACCGCAACTCGGACTTGTCAAAATATCGTTTACCAATCTCAAACACGACATTCTGAACGGCATCCGGCGTTGAATCAGGAGGTAAATCAGACAGGGCCTGAGCCAGATCTGCCAATGCCACCCTTTCCTGCTCGGTCGGGTTACGGAATATTTTTGTCGGGCGGACACGCTCATCGAAATAGGCCAGGGCGTGCGTCACCAGACGATCCAGATAAGGATGGGTCTCTGGCGATAATGTCGCATCGTAACGACGCAGAAATTTCCAGAGCGTCTCTGCCTCGTGGGCATTGGCAACACTTGCCAGATTCAACAAAGCGGTAAAAGAGATCGGGCTTGTATCCTGCGTGCGGATCTCTCCATTATGCAGAAACCAGACCGGATTATTATATAAGTCAGCCCCTTCCTGCCCTTCCGCTTTCTGAACAAACGTCAGATAATCATCTGTTGCACGGGGGATAACATCAAAATAAAGCCGTTTGGCGCGGCTTGGCTGCTGGAACATATATTGCGCCAGACTTTCAGTCGTCCCATAACGCAGCCATTCTTCCACAGACAAACCGTTTCCTTTGGACTTGCTGATTTTCTGCCCCTGAGCATCCAGGAACAATTCATATGTCAGAGTCACGGGCGGCTCTTTGCCTAAGAGACGGCAGATTTTCGAGGACAGCTTGACACTATCGATCAAGTCCTTGCCAGACATTTCATAATCGACCCCGAGCGCATACCAGCGCATGGCCCAGTCAGCTTTCCACTGCATTTTAGCCTGCCCGCCATAGACGGAGGTCTCAAAACGCTTACCGGATTCATCTGCCCAGATCACCGTTCCAGCTTCCGGGTTCACCTCCAGAATAGGCACCTGCATAACCCGGCCTGTTTCAGGATGAATGGGCAGAACGGGAGAATAGGTCGCCCGTCTCTCGGCTCCCAGGGTCGGTGCAATAACGGCAATAATTTTATCATGCACTTCAAGAACGCGCTTCAAAGCTTCATCAAAAACGCCGCTCGTATAATATTTAGTGGCGGATGCAAATTCGTAATCGAACCCGAACTCATCGAGAAATTCACATAAAAGCGCATTATTATGAGCCGCAAAGCTCTCATGAGTGCCAAAAGGATCAGGCACACGTGAAAGTGGAAGCCCCAGATGCTGATGGAGCATCTCCTGCTGAGGAACATTTGTCGGCACTTTCCTCAAAGCATCCATATCATCTGAAAATGCCAGAAGACGCGTCTTACGCCCTGTCATTGCTTCAAATGCCTGACGCACCCAGGTCGTACGGGCAACTTCGCCAAAAGTGCCAATATGTGGCAGGCCAGAAGGCCCATAGCCGGTTTCAAGCAAAACAGGCTTTTGAGGATCCCTGTCCTTAACACGCTCGCTTAATTTTCGAGCTTCTTCGTAAGGCCAAAGCTTTAACAAAGCAGAATCAGGAAGGGATGAGCTCAGCATGGTATTCATAACCCTGTAAATTTAGAGTGCCTCAGGTCACATATCAAGAAGTGCAGGTTCTTCTAAGAGATTAAGCTCTCGGCATCAACGCATTTTACAGATAAAGTGATCAAATGACTGATCAGTTTCTTTCCCTGTTTCACGCACCTGCTCTGATCGCGTGCCCGGCTGTCTCTTCTCTGCTGACACCGGATGGGGAAATAATGTCGCTTCCCAATAGAGAGCTTGCGCCAATTTTACGGGACTTTCCGCCCCCCTTATTGGTACATGGCCCGGAATCCCTGAAGCTTCTGAACCTGCCTCCCGAACCTCAGCCCGTCCCCTGGTTTGATCTTCTTGAGCTCTTTCTGTTCGTTTATCCAGCCAGACCTGTCACACCGACACCCCGGGGGTTAGCTGTAGCTCTCGGCCTGATTTCCGAGCATGATGACACACTCATACAGCCGCACAGACTTTATGAAATCACACATCATATCCTGACCCATTTAAGCCAGATCAGCACGAATATTGAAGAACGCAAGACGCTTCTCGCCTTAAATGATTTTATGGCCAGTGCCGGATGGAGCTGGGCTGATTCAGTCAAGGCTGCCCTTATGGCTGATCCTGCTTGCACTGCCGACAAGAGTGCTGAAAATACCAGACATCCTTCTGAGTATCTCAAAGTCTGGAAATATCTTCCCCAATGGGAGGAAAAAGCGCCCCGTCCGCAGGCAGGCTCACAAATGATCACAACATTGGCTGCACGAAAGAGACTGGCCGAAATTCTGGGCGATAATGCTGAAACAAGAATCGGACAGGCCGATTTCTCATCCGTTACCAGCAATGCGTTTCATCCCCGTGAAAAACCCAATACGCCCAATATTGTTTTAGCAGAAGCTGGCACAGGAACCGGGAAAACACTCGGTTATATCGCACCTGCCAGTTTATGGGCTGAAACAAATGATGGGGCTGTATGGATCAGCACCTATACACGCCACCTCCAGAGACAGATTGAGCAGGAACTGACGCGCCTCTATCCCGATCCTGAGGTGCGAAAAGAAAAGGTCGTCCTGCGTAAAGGAAGAGAGAATTATCTCTGTCTTTTAAATCTTGAAGAAATTGTCACGGCAACGCTCAACCGCCCCGCAAAAAATAATCCGGCCCTGATCGCATTGGTTTTACTGACACGATGGGTCTGCAAAACAGCTGACGGTGATCTGCAAGGCGGTGATTTGCCGGGCTGGTTTGGTGATCTTTTTGGAACGGGATTACTCGCAGCCATAGCGGATCGGCGAGGAGAATGTATCCATTCAGCATGCCGCCATTATCAATGCTGCTTTATCGAAAACTCAATTCGCAAAGCCCGTTATGCTGATCTGGTTATCGCCAACCATGCCCTGACACTCTCTCAGGCAGCCTGGAACGCTCTTGTGCCTCAATCAAAAGCCCCGGCAAATCTGGAAGATGAAAATGGCACACCCTCTCATATCATCTTCGATGAAGGGCACCATATTTTTGATGCCAGCGACAATGCCTTTTCCCTGACATTCTCAGGGTTGGAGGCCGCTGAGTTGCGCCGTTGGCTTTTAGGGAATGAAGGGGGGCGCTCAAGAGCCAGAGGCCTTTACCGGAGACTTGATGACCTTCTGGAAATCCTTCCCCCCTTAAAAGACAAGCTTCAGAAAATCCTTCTGGCCGCACAAACGGCTCTCCCCCAACCACAATGGAGTCTGCGTCTTCAAGAGATCAGGGACCAAAGAAACGCGTTTTTAGAAGAAACGGAAGAACGTCCGGATGAGATTGAGACACTGGATAATCCCTCTGAGCATTTTCTTCAGGAACTTGATGCTCTACTTGAAGCCCGGCTACGCGAAAATCTGCGCCCGAATGAGCCTGATTTCCGCTATGACCGCCAGGAAGTTGATCTCCATCCTGTCAGTGTCTCCTTACGTGCAGCAACGGACGGCCTGATTGAGGCGCTGCAAAAAATTGTCACGCCTCTTGATGATCTGATTTCCTACCTGGCAACGCAGCTTGAAGAAAATACGGAGCTTGACCCCTCTCTGGTCCAACGTTTTGAAGCACTCATCCGCAGTCTCTACCGCCGCGCCCTGACACCCTTGCAAGGCTGGATCTCCATGCTCAGGGCATTATCTGCCCCTCCTGCTGAAGATAAAACACCCCTCTATATTGATTTTGTCAGGCGCGAGAGATTTTCTGCCCCCCGGATGGGACTGGATGGACTGGACATCGGATTACACCGCCATTGGCTGGACCCGACCATTCCTTTCGCCAATGTCCTGAAAAATACAACTCATGGCCTGGTTATCACCTCTGCTACGCTTCGGGACCAGCAGGAAAAAGGAAACGAGGAACAGAACTGGCAGAAAGCGGAACAACGTGTTGGTGTTCAACATTTCCTGAAAGCACCTGTCAGGGCCTCACTGCTCAGTCCTTTTGATTATGCCAAGCAGACGCGAGCCTACATCATCACGGATGTCTCGCCGGAAATTATGTCTCTTAGTCGCTCTTTTCAGAAGCTTTTTGAAGCATCAGGAGGGGGCGCTTTAGGGCTCTTCACGGCCATAAATCGCTTGAAAGCCGTCTATAAACATATTCAGGAGCCCTTAAGCCACAAAGACATCAGTCTTTATGCCCAGCATATTGATCTTATGGATAATGCGACCCTTGTCGATATCTTCCGCACTGAACGCCATAGCTGCCTTTTGGGCACGGATTCCATGAGAGATGGCGTGGACGTTCCGGGAGATGCCCTGAGAATGGTCGTTTTTGAAAGAACACCCTGGCCACGACCGGATATCCTGCATAGGGAAAGAAGGCGTTATCTCTCTCCCGATAATCCCAGTGATTATGACGATTTTATTACGCGTATGAGATTGCGCCAGGCTTTCGGGCGCCTGATCAGGCGCAAGGATGACAAGGGGGTCTTCGTCATGCTCGACCGGCGTTTACCATCAAGACTTCTCTCAGCATTCCCGGAAGGCGTAGAGGTCAGGCGTCTGAAACTTGCCGAAGCGATCGAAGAGATCACGCATTTTCTTCATCCCGAGATTACAGAAATCACCCGGATATAAAAAAAGCTCCCACTCCCTTGAGAGTGAAAGCTTTTTATAAGGGGTATCCCTTCTCCTTAACGAAGAAGGGAGAAAGGATTGTGCTTCCTGATTAGAAGCCCATTCCTCCCATACCGCCCATGCCACCCATACCTTCATCAGGCATAGCAGGCATTTTTTTCTCAGGGCGTTCTGCAACCATGGCTTCAGTCGTGATCAGAAGACCTGCAACTGATGCTGCATCCTGCAGAGCTGTGCGGACAACTTTGGTCGGGTCGATGATACCAGCGCCAACGAGGTCTTTATATTCGCCCTTCTGAGCGTCAAAGCCTGTTGTATAGTTACCGTCTTCCAGAACCTTACCAGCAATAACCGCACCATCTTCACCAGCGTTATGGGCGATCTGACGCAGAGGAGCCTGAAGGGCCTTACGAACGATTTCAGCACCAACGCGCTGATCTTCGTTATGGAATTTCAGAGAACCAAGTGTCAGGCTTGCGCGGGCAAGAGCTGTACCACCACCTGGGACGATGCCTTCTTCAACAGCAGCGCGTGTTGCATGAAGCGCGTCATCAACGCGGTCTTTACGCTCTTTAACTTCAACTTCCGTGCTGCCACCAACGCGGATAACGGCAACACCGCCAGCCAGTTTCGCAAGACGTTCCTGAAGTTTCTCACGGTCGTAATCAGATGTTGTGTCTTCAATCTGGGAACGGATCTGGCCGCAACGAGCCTTGATGGCCTCAGACTGGCCTGCACCTTCAACGATCGTTGTATTTTCTTTGTCAATATGCACTTTTTTGGCATTGCCAAGCATATCAACTGTCACGTTCTCAAGCTTGATTCCAACATCTTCGGAAACAACCTGACCACCTGTGAGGATCGCAATATCTTCCAGCATGGCTTTACGACGGTCACCAAAGCCGGGAGCTTTGACAGCAGCAATTTTCAGCCCACCACGGAGTTTGTTGACAACGAGTGTTGCAAGAGCTTCACCATCAACATCTTCAGCAATAATCAGCAGCGGACGACCGGACTGAACAACGCTCTCAAGAAGAGGAAGCATTGGCTGAAGTGAGGAAACTTTTTTCTCATGGATCAGGATAAGCGGGTTATCCATATCCACAGTCATTTTCTCTGTGTTGGTTACGAAATAAGGAGAAATGTAACCACGATCGAACTGCATACCCTCAACAACGTCGAGCTCTGTATGAAGGCCTTTTGCCTCTTCAACAGTGATGACACCTTCGGAGCCGACTTTCTCCATGGCGCGGGAAATCATTTCACCGATTTCATTCTCACCATTGGCAGAAATTGTGCCGACCTGAGCGATCTCAGCAGGAGAAGAGATTTTTCTCGTGCGTGTTTTCAGCTCTTCAACAACATGGCTGACGGCTTTATCAATGCCACGTTTCAGATCCATCGGGTTCATGCCAGCAGCAACGGCCTTGGCACCTTCACGGATGATAGCCTGAGCGAGAACGGTCGCTGTTGTTGTGCCGTCACCAGCGATATCGTTGGTCTTTGACGCAACTTCACGCACCATCTGTGCGCCCATATTTTCGAACTTGTCAGCCAGTTCGATTTCTTTTGCGACAGAGACACCGTCTTTTGTAATACGGGGAGCGCCGAAGCTTTTATCGAGAACAACGTTACGTCCTTTTGGACCCAGCGTTACTTTCACAGCATTGGCAAGAATATCAACACCACGGAGCATACGCTCACGCGCGTCTGCACCAAATTTTACGTCTTTAGCAGCCATAATAACACCTAGATTTTTAGAGGTTTAAAACAAGCGAAATTGCAAATGGGATGACTTAATCAGCCTACAATGCCCAGAATATCGCTTTCTTTCATAATCAACAGCTCTTCACCGTCGATTTTCACCTCAGTGCCAGACCACTTTCCGAACAGCACGCGATCACCTGCTTTGACATCAAGCGGAACGATCTGCCCCTGGTCATTACGAGCACCAGGTCCGGCAGCGACAACTTCGCCTTCCATTGGCTTTTCTTTGGCTGTATCGGGAATAATAATGCCGCCAGCGGTTTTTGCTTCGCCATCCAAGCGGCGAACGACAACGCGGTCATGAAGAGGACGAAATTTCGTCATGGATCACTCCATTTTAGGCCAGCCCTTGTAAAAAGCGGCATGGCCGGGTTATTGCACTCATATACAGCAGCGCACCTCTGTGCGTCTCTTATAAGGATTCAAGACGCTCCTGAAGAGATAATATCGCCCCCCTGAAGCGTCAAGAACTGCCGGGCCTGCAAAAAAGGATTTTTTAACCCATGATCCTCTTTTAAAGGTGGAGCAGAAGATCAGTTTTTTCAGGGAATTCCGCAGGAAAGGATGGCTTTTAATGGGCTCTCAAATAGTTGAACCACATTTTATAAAACTTCAGACAAACGATCATCATGCACTGGACATCTGGGAAGCGAAACCAGACCATGTTACACCTAAAGCCGGATTGATTGTTCTTCAGGAAATTTTTGGCCTGACAGATTATATCAAAAAGGTTTGTCTGCACCTGGCTCAGGCAGGATACCACGTTATGGCCCCTGCTCTTTTTGACCGGGTAAAGCCTGATGTCGTCCTGTCCTATGACGAACAGGGTGTTGAAAAAGGGCTGGATATCCGCGCTCAACTCGATCCAGAATCTCCTCTCAAAGATATAGAGGCCTGTATCAAAGCCTTACGTCAGCAAAATCCCAGCCTGCCTATCGGCGTTATCGGTTTCTGTTGGGGTGGTTATCTGGCCTGGAAATGCGCCCAGACACTTCCCGTAAACGCGTCCATCGCCTGGTACGGGGGTGACATCCAGCAAATCACATCGCCCAGACCTGTGTGCCCAGTCCAACTTCATTTTGGGGAAAAGGATACACTTATCCCTGCCGCGGACAGAGAGATCATTCATCGCGACTGCCCTGATATTCCGTTTTATCTTTATAAAAATGCCGATCACGGTTTCGGCTGCACGGATCGCCCCAGCTATAATAAGGAGGCTAGTGAACTGGCCTGGGAGCGTTCTTTGTCATTTTTCTCTGAGCATCTCCTGAGAAAATAGGATTGCCCCCAATAGAGGAGCAATCCTGACAAAGGGGAGGCTCGCCCTCCCCTTACGTTTTTTACAAAACGCGTCCGGCAATAACTTTCAGTTTTTCCACAATTTTGGGGTCACGTGCAGCCGGTGCTGTAATAAGAGCATTATCCAGCGCCCTTTCAGCATCATGAGGCCCGATGGCTCTTGTCTGTCCCAGAACAGGAATGACCGCCTTCAATAGGGCCCGCGCCTGATCGGCATTTTTCTTCATAATAGCGATCACGGCCTCCACGGTTACATTTTCATGTTCGTCATGCCAGCAATCATAATCCGTCACCATGGCGATCGTGGCGTAATTGATTTCAGCTTCACGGGCGAGACGGGCCTCAGGCATATTGGTCATACCAATCACAGAGCAGCCCCATGAACGGTAAAGCTCACTTTCTGCCCGTGTTGAGAATTGCGGCCCCTCAATGACGACGTACGTGCCCCCCCGGTTCAGGGGGATGGATAAATGACGTGCCTCTTTTTCCACAGCATCCATAATGCGTGATGACACAGGATCTGCCATTCCAACGTGAGCTACGCAGCCTGTTTCGAAAAAACTGCGCTTACGGTTCTGGCAGAGATCAATAAACTGATCGACCAGAACAAAACGCCCCGGCTCCAGTTCTTCCTTAAGAGACCCTACTGCCGATACAGACAGAATATCCGTAACCCCTGCCGCTTTCAGGGCAGCAATATTGGCCCTGTAATTCAGCTCGGAAGGGGGAATGGGGTGACCACGGCCATGACGTGGGAGAAAAACGCAGGAAACGCCGTTCAGCGTGCCGAAAAGCAGCTCATCTGAAGGATCACCCCACGGCGTGGTAACTTTTCGCCATTCACGATTTTCAAGCCCATCAATTTCATAAAGGCCTGAGCCCCCTATGACGCCAATGACCGGTGTGACTGTCTGATTCATGAAATCTGTTTCTCCGCTTTAATACGTTCTGCAAGTGTGATTTTCGTCTTATCGTCTGACAGACTTCAGGGACACATTTTTTTTAAAATTAATGCCTCATTTTCGAAATTCGTACGACTTTCTCTCTTTTCTGTGAATCATGAAAGAGTATAGTCATTAAAGCTTACAAAATATGTTCAACCTTTTTTTAACAGCTTTAGACGACAAAGAAGGGCAGGCTTCATGACTGAAACGTCGAACTTTAATGAACTAATTCGTCCTAACGTTCCTCATGATGCTTTGAAGCTTCAGGCCAAAGCCTGGTTTGAATCTTTACGTGACCGTATCTGTGCCAGCTATGAAAAGATTGAAGATGAGGCTGTTGCCGGAAATTCACAAATCCTGAAAGACCGCTCTGAAGCGGGCCGTTTTATCCGCACTCCATGGGAAAGAGAAAGTGGTGGTGGTGGCGTCATGTCCGTTATGCGCGGACGCGTTTTTGAGAAAGTCGGCGTTAACTGCTCTACTGTGTGGGGAGAGTTTTCACCTGAATTCCGCAAACAGATCCCTGGCGCGGAAGAAGATCCCCGTTTTTTTGCAACAGGAATTTCCCTTGTTGCTCATCCCTGTAACCCGCATGTTTCAGCCGCTCATTTCAATACGCGCCTGATTATCACATCGCGCGGGTGGTTTGGCGGTGGTGGCGATATCACACCCATGTTTCCCAAAAGTGACGAAGCGATTGAAGACGCCAAGGCCTTTCATGAATGTTTTAAAGAAGCATGTGATAAATATGACCCGACCTATTATCCTCGCTTTAAAAAATGGTGTGATGAATATTTTTACCTCCCTCACCGCAAGGAACCACGTGGCCTGGGAGGAATTTTCTATGACTGGCTGCGGACAGAGAAACTCGAAAATGATTTCGCTTTCACCAAAGAGGTAGGAGACGCTTTTTTCAAGGCGTATCCAGCAGCCGTTCGCAAAAGAATGTTCACCCCCTGGAGTGATGAAGACAGGCAGGCTCAGCTCATCCGTCGCGGTCGCTATGCTGAGTTCAACCTTCTTTATGACCGTGGGACGGTTTTTGGTTTAAAAACAGGCGGTAACCCTGAAGCCATTCTCATGAGCCTGCCTCCTGAAACCTGCTGGCCATAACCAGCAAATACGGGCCCCGCTTTAAGCTGATGACCGTTTAAAGCGGGGTCTGAACAATATCATCCACGAGCACATGGGGTTTATTGCGCGAGCATGTTTCAATACGCGCCTGAACGCCATAGACCTCGGCCAGTATATCAGACGTTGTAACGTCTGTGACGCTCCCTTGCGCGATCAGTTTGCCCTCTTTCATATAAACGACATCTTTGGATCGCTGGAGAGCAATATTGAGGTCATGAACGACAATCAATGTCACTAATTGCCGCATTTCCGTTTCATGACGAACAGCTTCCATGACCGCGATCTGATAATGAAGATCAAGTGCACTCAGTGGTTCATCAAGCAAAAGAAGGGCCGGTCTGCGCACAAGTGCCTGCGCCAGCCCGACAAGCTGCCTCTGGCCGCCTGAAAGTTCATCCATGTAACGCAGTGCCAGAGCACCAATCCCCAGGCGCTCAAGAATTTCGACACTTTCTTCCAGCGCTATTCTGGCTGAAATCATTGATCCTGCGCGGCGGGCAACCATAACGGCTTCAAGAACCTGCAAATGGACTGTTGGCGGCAAAGTCTGGGGAAGATACGCGCTTAATTCCGCGCGCCTGGAGGGAGACAGCGCCGAAAGAGCAAAAGCCCCCAACTCAACGGTTCCACGTGATGGCGTCAAACCGGCAATCGCTCTTAAAAGCGTGGATTTACCTGATCCGTTAGGCCCTAAAATGGCTGTAATACACCCCGCTTTAATGGGCGCAAGCGTCATATGATCGATGACGTGCCGCGCGCCATAATGGACGCTCAGATCACGTATTGTGAGAGCGCCCCCTCTCTTTTCAGGCAGCTCCTTCATTAGAGTTGCCTCCGTAACACCACACCGAGAAAAAACGGAATCCCGACCAGTGCTGTGACAATACCCACTGGAATCACCACTCCAGGAATCAGATTCTTAGCTGCAATGGATGAAAGAGACATAATGAGGCAGCCACATAAGGCAGCCCCCGGCAGATAATAACGATGGTCTTCGCCTAAAAGCCTGCGGGCGATATGGGGAGCGACAAGCCCCACAAACCCGATCGTCCCGACAAAAGAGACCGCGAGCGCTGAAAGTATGCTGATCCGCAAAAGAGACATCATCCGCAAACGCTGAACATTCACACCATAGCTCGCCGCCCTGTCTTCGCCCAGACGTAAGGCTGTCATAGCGGAGGCAGAACGCCAGCTGAACGGCAATATAACAAGGCACCCTACAGCCAGAACCGTCAGTTTACTCCAGTCAGCACGCGTCAGGCTGCCCATTGTCCAGAAAACCAGTTCCTGCAGGGAGTCTTCATCAGCCACAAACTGCATCAGAGCGACAAAAGCATGAAACGTAAAAACCAGCGCAATGCCAAATAAAACAACCACTGATGTGGAACGTGAACGCGTACGGGAAACAAGCTCCAGTAAAAAGGCTGATCCCACCGCAAAGATAAAGGCTTCTATGGGGATCATCCAGTTTTCAGGAATATAGGGCAATCTCCAATTCAGCACGATCGCCAGAGACGCACCAAAAGCCGCCGCCGCAGAAACACCTAATGTAAAAGGGCTCGCAAGCGGATTATCAAGAATGGTCTGCATCTCACCGCCGGAAATCCCCAGAGCCAGACCCACCAGAAGCGCCATAAGCGCATAAGGAAGACGCAGCTGCCAGACAATAATCGAGGCTGTATCAGAAGAGGGATGAAACAGCGCATGAACCAGTTGCGCTGGAGAAAGCCCCGCCGGGCCCAGAGAAAAGTCCAGCAGAAGAGATCCGCAAATTAATAACCCCAACAGAGCCAGAACCAGCGTTCTCCGCTTTGTCAGGCGCTCATATGAGGCCCTCATTCCCGTCAGGCGGGAAGCGAGTTCCTCATAATGATCACGATCGGGCTGATTAGCGTCTCTCTCACCTGTTTCAGTGAGCATTATCGCTGATCCAGTATGTTCCCCCTGGAGGAAGAACCGTGAAATTCTTCTGCATTTCACGCAGATCTGCATCTGGATCAATATCTTTGAATTTATCCGGGTAGAACCACTTTGCCATCGCTTCTACAGCCAGAATATTGAAAGGGTTATCGTAATATGTATGCCAGATCCCATAGACCTTTTTCTGCTTTACAGCTTTCAGGGTCGAAAATTCAGGGAGTTTCAGAAGTTTTTCAAAAGAGTTATAGGCGACCTCTTTACTGACACCAGCACCCATTTTCAGACCGGGATTTTTGGAATCAGCCCCCTTGGTCCCATCCAGGATCAGAATATCGGGATCAAGCGTCATCAAAGCTTCGACGGAAATATCGCCCAGATAGCCCGGCAGCATATTCGCTGCGACATTCTGGCCGCCTGCTGTGGCAATAAACGCCCCCATATTGCCTTTTCCTGCCGTGTGGCAACATGTCTGGCGAGCGCCTGCAAGCATATTGATAAAGACGCGTGGGCGTTTTGAAGGCGGAACATCCTTAATTCTATCTTCAATCAGCGTCAGGCGTTTCTGATAAAAATCATTAAATGCCTGTGCTTCTTTTTCTCTCCCGAGAGCCTGCCCCAGGATCTGCATGCTTTTTGTCGTGTTTCTGACCGGATCCTGCCTGAAATCAACAAAAACAATGGGAATATGCGCTGCTTTCAGTCTTGCGGTTACGTCACTGGACTGACCGGGGCCATGGCCCGTCGTGCTGAAAATGACAAGATCAGGATGCAGATCAAGAATTTTCTCCGGACTGATCGTATCTGATGTACTCCGCCCTATGACAGCCACTTTTGACGCTTGAGGAAAGCGATCGACAAGCTGTTTATAATAAGCTGTATCGGAAGATATAAACTCCCCCTGCCAGCCCACGACACGATCGAAAAGTTTTTCCTTCTCCAGAGGTTCGAGCGCGTAAATCAGTCGCCCTTCCCCCAGAACAATCCGTTTCGGGTCATCAGGGACTTTTACCACATGGCCGGTAATATCTGTTACGTCGCGCGCCTGCGCTTCAATACCCGCAACCCCGCCCCATAGAAGTGAGATCATCGTAGCCGTACGCAAGATAGTCTTTAAAGACATGGCACCCGCTCTCCGCTGGTCAGGAAAATTTTGGAATGATAATCATTCGCGTTCTGTCTTTATAAGTGCTGCGAAAGCGCGCGCCAAGATAAAATCCTTCCAATCGGGATTATGAACCGATTTTAACCTCGCTGTCTTTTCAAAAGTACCCGCACAGATCCCTGATTGCCGTGATGAGGATGAACAACGGCAAGGATAGAGGGCCTGATATCCGCTCTCTGCAACCAGAGCGGCAATTCCCGACGAATCATGCCCCCTTTTTCACCACTGCCCAGACCGGTTATAATTTCGACGCAACGCCAATGACCCGCCCGGGCGCGCGCCATAAAAGACACCAACCGGTCAAACGCTTCCTGAACGCTGAAGCCATGCAGGTCCAGTCTGCTATCCACCGCAATTTTCCCGCGCGCCAATTTCCGCCATTGTGTATTATCCAATCCGGGATTACGCACACCCACAAAAAGTTCATGATGCCGGGAACGAGGTGGGACAGAGGGTTCCAGGATTTTTCTGAAGACCGTCTCTCTGGGCATTTCCGTAACGGGTGTTTCTTGCTTTTTTTCTGAAATGACGGCTTCTTTTTTCTGAGGCGGGCGCGACACCTCTTTCGAGAAGGAATTCCTTAAAGGGATAACGTCACGCATGACGGCATGCCACAAATTCACTTCTTCCTGTTGCAGAAAACGCCTTGTCACACCTGATCCTTACCTGCCTCATCAAGGCAGCTTTGCAGGCGTTCCCTTGCCGTCCGGACGTACTTGGTATCAGCCTCTATGCCTATAGCTTTTACACCAAGTTTTTCAGCTGCAATCAAGGTCGTACCCGTCCCCATAAAGGGGTCAAGAACCGTAAGATCGGGATGAACACCATGCAGGCGAAGACATGTCATGGGAAGCGAAACCGGAAAAGTCCCCGGGTGACTGAATTTCCCTTCCTTGCTCCGCACTGTATCATACGGCAAAAACCAGCAATCACCCCGGCAGCGTTTATCCTGAAGATGCTGGCGGCGGTTGATGTTGCTCTTATCCGTAAAAGGAACCCCTGCCTCAACGCGCTGAAGGGGAACGTCCCCCTTTTTCGTTAAATGAAAAATATGTTCGTGGTTACGGTTCAAATAACGCTTGGAATTGACCGGCTTGAAATGACCATAGGTCACGTCCTTTACGGCAATGGACTTCACCCAGCTTATGTGATTTTGAAGAGCGAAGAATTTCCTCAAACGCACGACCAGTTCGAAAGGAAGCCACGGCTGAGCGCTCGAACCGGCAATATTGAGGAAAAATGAACCTTCATCACGCAAACAACGGTGGAGAAGTTTGCAAATCCCCTCCATCCAGTCGAGATAGTCTTCTTCTGTCAGACGGTCCTGATAGCTTTCATAAGCCAGCCCGATATTATAGGGAGGTGACGTAATAATAACATCGACACTTCCGGGCTCAAACCGTTTGAGAACCCGGCCTGAGTCACCCCGAATCAGCAGATGCCGTCCTAACGTCTCACGACGCGTACGGATCATTGATTGAGCGAAGCCTTGAAATCGGACCAGTGCACTTCTGCCGTCGCTGGTCTGGGTAATAATACAATCATACGGCCTTTATGGCGCAAATTACTGGCGATGAAACTCGCCTGCTCGCCCCAGCCCGTAAATAAATCTGCACGAGCGGCCCCTTGAATATCCTTACCGACATCCTGAGCAAAGGTCAGATGCGCCCAGCGCTCCCCTTCGTCCGCTGAAGGAGATGGACTTGAGGGGAACATTGTTTCCACCCACACCGGAGCAGCAAAAGGCACATAAGCCCGATCAACAGCAATCGAACGTCCGGGAGTCAGCTGAACACCGAAGGCCCCCACCGGCCCTGCGAGAGAGGGAATGGACAGTTTTTTGAAAAAGACATAATTGGGATTTTCTTCCAACAATGCCTCAGCTTGATCGGGATTTGCTGAAAGCCAGTTCCTGATGGACTCCATGGTCACATCTTCTCTCGCCATCAGACCTTTTTGCACCAATACCTTTCCAATCGGAACGTAAGGCTGCCCATTACGCGCGCTATAACCGACTCTTACAATGCGTCCATCGGGTAACAACAGACGGCCAGAACCCTGGATTTGCAGGAAAAACAGATCAACCGGACTTTTGAGCCAGGCAATTTCTAGCCCCTTGCCATTAAGGGACCCATGGTCAATCTGCGCACGGTCATCATAGGGCTTAAAATCCTGCCCAACCCATCGGCCGAACATCACCTCACCATCAGTCGCCTTTTCACGGACGAGGTCCAGAGGGCGGCGATAAAGCGGGACTGTATATTCTGAGGTTTTTGTTAAAGAGGCCTCAATCTGCGGTTCATAATAACCGGTATAAAAAGCGTTTTTTTCAATCAGATAAGGTTGAAACCAGCTCTCGAAATAGTTTTTGGCATCCTGCTCGCTGACATTTTCACCTTTTGGTAAAGCCGTACAGGCCGCGGCCCAGTCTCCACTTTTCGTCCCATTCGGCAGAGAATCCATCCCCCCCAAAGCCGTGTCAGCAGGCAATCCTGCAAGACGCTGACATTCTTTGAGCATGACAGGAAGGAGCGCTTTATGATCTTCCTGCCCCCAGGCTGAAAAACCCTCATACCCCACCGCTGTGAAGAGATTGTTCCCTGATTGCTGTTGAGACACACACCCTGCCAGAAAAGAGGCAGAACAAGCTAAAGCGGCAAAATGCCTTATCAAAGACTTCAACAGAATACCCTTAATGTCTCTAATAGCTGAAAATGAAAGCTCTCTCGTGAAAGCTCCGCTTTTCGCCACTTAAATTAAACAAAACCCAAGATGAAACTGCCTCTCAGAAAACAGAGGATGAGACCAGTTTCAACTCACCACCATGAGACAAACAGGAAATACCCCAGATGTCATGAAATTCTGTCAGGGCCTCTGTCCCATCAACAATATTTTTTTCCATGTCCCTGACATTGCTGATCTGCCAGGAGGTAATGGCGACCTGAAAGAGAACAGTCCCGGCTTCACCGGTCTCAGCATTCGCAGAAACAGACTTTACCGCCTTATATTCCAGTCTTTCCACCCGTTTGATCTCGCAGAAGGCCTGATGTCCCTCTTTTTTGCGCGCTTCAATAATGGATTTGAAAGCTTCAAATGCTTCGGGCGTCAGACGAGCCTGAAGTGCCGGCAAATCGCCCTTTGCAAAAGACGACACAACATCTCCGAAAAAAGCTTCCACCTGATGCAAAAAGCCACTAGCGGTGAAACCTGGCATTTTCTGCTGAAGCAGACCGAGCTCATCAGAAAGAGCAGTATGACTTTCCGGAACAACATATTCCGTACGATTCTCTTCAGGAAGAGACTGATTGGGAAGTGGCGGGGGCTGCATAGGCAATGTCCGGTCATCAGGCTTCCGGGGACCTTGCGTCTGCCCGGTTGGTGATGCTTCCTGCTTCACTCCTTGAGCCCCAATCCGGCGGCCAAGCACACAAAATAACGTACCTGCCATCAGAAGTGCCAGAATGGCCAGCAAAACGATATCCCATGGGAAATTTGTCATCATCAGTCCTAATACCCAACCCCTTTTGCCCAAAGGAGCCTTTTCATACTGTCTATACAGTTTGAATTTAAGACGAATACGCCCCAATCACAACCAGTTCGAAAAAAATCTGAACGATTTGTAATAAACTTTCACAAACTTGGCCATTTCTTTTAGACATGCTAGGCCAGATCAGTGAAATAAAATAGAGTATATCTCAAGGATTTTTCGTATGTCTCAACAGAACAACTCTCCTGCCGGTGCGGATGCAACACAGCCGGGAAATAATCCTCCTGCCATGCCTTTGGCCATTAATCTGCAATATATAAAAGATCTTTCGTTTGAAGTCCCTCTGGGCGCTGCTATCTTTACGTTGCTGCGTAACGCGCCCCAGATTAATGTTAATATTGACGTCCAGGCCAATAAAATTGAAGAAGAGCAATCTGTTTATGAAGTTGCTCTGGCCATCCGCGCCGAAGCCACGGATAAATCAGAGGATAAGACGCCCGATCGCATGGTCTTCATTACTGAACTGACCTATGCCGCGATCGTCACGCTTGAAAATCCTCCCGAAGAGCTTATTGAACCTATTCTCCTTGTTGAAGTTCCACGTCTGATTTTCCCCTTCGCACGGTCCATTATCAGCGACATTACCCGTGACGGTGGTTTCCCGCCGATCGTGCTTCAACCTATTGATTTCGTGACATTGTGGCAGGCAAAACGTGCCCATGAGTTCCCGGAAACAGCTGGCGAGGCCTAAAAAATTTCCTCTCCCTGTCTGCACGCTTTTAAATGCTAAATGCAGGCGGGGGGATAAGGTCCGATGATGACAGAAGACCAGAGGGCGGAAGTCTCCGCCCTTTTTGCGATCGCTTCAGAATAACAGAGAGCTGTGACTTTCGTTAAACAGGGCACACTCTCTGCCTCTGAGCATAAGGAAACAAAAGCAGCCATTGTTTCCGATGAATAGAACAAAACCGAATCAACGGATTCAGCTTTCAGAACTTCTATCACTTCCTGAGGGAGAGTTTTTTTACGCTCGACTCTATAGGCACAAAGTGACTTTACAGAAAGCTGTTCTTTTAAATCCCGACCGTAATCCTGCCCTTGCCATCCTTGCCCGCACGCTAAAATGACATCAGCGCCTGTCAGGTTTCTCTCAAGACAGAATCGTTTCAGAGATTCGGCATTTCCCCCTGCTGCCTGAACATTCCTGAACCCGATTTGACGCGCACGTTCTGCTGTTTTCTTCCCGACAGCACATATGAGTTTAT
This sequence comes from Aristophania sp. ESL1100, assembly GCF_058511235.1. Lineage (NCBI taxonomy): Bacteria > Pseudomonadati > Pseudomonadota > Alphaproteobacteria > Acetobacterales > Acetobacteraceae > Aristophania > Aristophania sp. ESL1100. The sequence continues at coordinate 1,208,237 of NZ_CP196394.1, forward strand.
CCCGATCCTGCCGGGACAAGGCTGGAAGGGCCTGCCCACTTGTGAGCAGAATTGCCCGACACTCCAAAGGTGGAAAAGCATCAGCTGGTATAATTTCCAGCGCCGGACAGGCCAGACCGTGCCAACCCCGCCTTTCCAACTCACACATCGATTCTGATAGGCCAGGTTCAGGACGTGTCACCAGAACAAGGCGTTTCGGAATCATGGATCGGACCTTCTAGCTTCGGGTTATTTCAGCAAAAATATGATCCGGCGTATCGCGCCGCAACTGCAAGGCAAGCTCTTTCCCTAAGGTTTCAGCTTCTGAAGGCGCCCCATATATTTCTTTTCTCAAATAAAAGGTTCCATCTTCACTGGCGACCAGCCCGCTCATATGAAGCACATTACCTTCCAGCCGCGCATAGCCCCCTATCGGCGTTCGACATGAGCCATCAAGCTCTGCAAGCAACGCTCTTTCTGCCGTTGCCACAGCCCGCGCTTCGGGATCTTCAATCGCTGATAATAACTCGCGTAATTCCGTATTACTTTCCCTGACCGTAACGCCCACAATGCCCTGACCGGATGCCGGCACCATAAAGTCCGGTTCAAAAATCACGTCAACGCGGTCTTCCATGCCCAGGCGACGAAGTCCGGCCAAGGCCAGCAAGGTCGCATCACACTGCCCTGCATTCATTTTATCAAGTCTGGTCTGAACATTCCCCCGAATAAGGCAGAAACGCAGATCAGGACGATAATGCAGAAGCTGCGCCTGCCTTCTGACAGACGCACAACCAACCAGAGCTCCTTCCGGCAGGCATGAAAGCGGGTCATCGCTTTCAATAACAGCTGTACGGTCCCGCAGGACCAGAACGTCCCGTGCATCCTCACGTTTCAACGTGCATGCCAGCGTAAGCCCCTCTGGCAAATTGGTTTCGAGATCTTTCAGACTATGAACCGCGAAATCAATACCGCCTTCAAGAAGAACTTCATGAATTTCTTTGGAAAAAAGCCCTTTCCCGCCAATATCTGCCAGCCTCAGGGCACTGCGGTCACCTGACGTACTGATCTGAAACTCTTCAAACGCTCCCATATCACGCAGCACCGGACAGAAACGGGTCAGACGCGTCAGAAAATTACGGGTCTGGACAAGAGCCAAAGGTGATGATCTGGTCCCAACCTTCAAAGGGAGACGGCTTGCTCTGGAAGGTTCGCCACTATGGGCACGTCTGATCGCTTCAGCTGCGACATTCTGAAGAGCTGGAGAAGGCACGAAAGTAAGATTCATAATTTGTACATCTTAGCCGATTTTACAGAACCTGATCTATAGGGGACTGTCATGAACAGATAAAATTCGTCATAATAAACCCGTTATGAACGACCTCTCCACTCTTACACCTCTTTTAGCGATCGAAACATCCTGTGACGATACCGCCTGTGCCATTCTTGATCATCAGGGAACGATCCTTGCACAATCTGTATGGTCTCAGGACAGCCATGCCGCTTTGGGAGGTGTCGTTCCTGAAATTGCCGCAAGAGCGCATTTAGAACTTTTACCTCCTCTTGTCGATCTCACACTTGAGCGTGCAGGCCTCACTTTAGCCGATATCCGCTATTTTGCCGCAACCACAGGCCCTGGCCTGATTGGCGGGCTGATCGTTGGCAGTTCGTACGCCAAGGGTCTGGCAATGGCACAAAACAAACCCTTCATCGGGATCAACCATATTGAAGGACATATTCTCGTCCCCCGCCTTCCCGCAGCCTTGAAAGACTGGAATTGCGAGGCGCTTTCTTTCCCCTATCTCGCTCTTTTGATGTCAGGGGGGCATTGCCAATGCATTGTCGTCGAAGGCATCGGCACATATCGCCAACTTGGAGGCACGATTGATGATGCCGCTGGAGAGGCTTTTGACAAGGTCGCCAAAATGCTCGGGCTTGGCTGGCCAGGCGGCCCGGCACTGGAAAAACTTGCATTGGAAGGAAATCCCCGGGCTTTTGATCTCCCTCGCCCCTTAAAAGGCCGCTCTAACTGTGATTTCTCTTTTTCAGGATTAAAAACGGCTGTTGCCCGTCTGATTGAACCTTATGGCCAGGAAGCCATTCCGCGTTCCATCGCAGCAGATATGGCCGCCAGTTTTCAGCAGGCAGTCGCAGACATCATGCAGGACCGCCTTGAACATGCTTTCATGCTCGCTCCACAGGTGACCGCTCTGGTCGCTGCCGGAGGTGTCGCTGCCAATAAAATGCTGCGTTCTGCCTTATCCCATGTCGCAGAAAAACACGGAAAAACATTTCTTGCGCCGCCTCTGAAGCTCTGCACCGATAATGCCGTCATGATTGGATGGGCCGCTCTGGAACGGTTAAAACAGGGAGAAAGACCGGACGATATTACGCTTCCTCCCCGGCCCCGTTGGCCACTCTCTGAGAGAAAGCCATTTGTCGTTTCTGCTGTTAAGGAGGCACGTTTATGAAGGACAGACTCCGCATTGGCGTGATTGGCGCTGGCGCATGGGGCATAGGACTGGCCTGCACCTATAGCCAGATCGCAGACGTCCAGCTCTGGTCCCGTTCAGAGCCGGATCCAGAATTGGGGCCGAGACGTCTCAAGCGTCTGCCTGAAATCACACTCCCGGAATCAGTCACAGTCACGACCAGTTTTCCTGATGATGTGGAGGTTATCTTTCTTGTCGTTCCAACACAGGCATTGAGAGAAAACAGCCTGAAGCTTGCAAAAACACTTCCGTCGCATATCCCCGTCATTACCTGTTGCAAGGGACTGGAGAAAGGGACGGCCCTCCTCCCGCTTGAAGTCCTCAAAGAAACGATGCCCTCTCATCCATTAGCGGTGCTTTCAGGTCCCAATTTTGCCATTGAAGTGGCTCAGGGCCTCCCAACCGCGGCAACCCTGGCCGCGTCCGAGCGCATCTTTATCCAGGAAATAGCGGAAAAACTGACGACTCCGACCCTCAGACTTTATGCCAGCATGGACCCTCTTGGCGTTCAGCTCGCCGGAGCGGCCAAAAATGTTATCGCCATCGGCGCCGGCGTTACAATCGGTGCCGGGTTGGGTGAAAATGCCCGGGCAGCCCTTATCACGCGTGCTTTGGCGGAACTGGGCCGACTTGTGGAAGCCATGGGCGGCCAGAGCAGAACCATCTATGGCTTAGCCGGAGTGGGAGATCTGATCCTGACATGCACAGGGGCCGGATCACGCAATTACAGTCTGGGCGTTGCTCTGGGAAAAGGCGAAAATCTCTCTGTGATCCTTTCCCAACGCAACACCGTTGCCGAAGGAGCACTTTCTGCCGAAGCGCTTTGCACCCTCGGGCCCCGTTATGGTGTAGAGACGCCGATCATTGATGCCGTCCACAGATTACTGAAAGGTGAAATAACCCCTGACCAGGCACGGGGGTATTTACTTGATCGTCCCTCCCGACTGGAATAATTCATTTCACCTTAATTTTATTATCGCCACGACCTCTTATGAAAGCCTGCCTCGATGAATGAAATAGCGCATAAAACCGCCTATGATTTTACGCTACCCTCACTTGATGGTGGACAGATAGACCTTTCCCAGTGGCGTGGGCGCCCTCTGATCATTGTCAACACAGCCTCGAAATGTGGCTTTACACCTCAATATGAACATCTTCAGAAACTGTGGGAAAAGCTCCAAGGTTCTGATCCGAATGGCCCTGTCATCATCGGGATTCCCAGTGGAGATTTTGGAGGGCAGGAATTTGACAATGCGCAGGAGATACAGGGATTCTGTCAGAAAAATTATGGCGTGACCTTTCCATTATCGGCCCGGTCACACGTTAAAGGCAAAGAGGCAATCCCGCTTTTCAAATGGCTTGCCGCAGAAGGTGGCTTTCTTTCCCTTCCACGATGGAATTTTTACAAATATCTCATCAATCGGGAGGGACAGCTCCAATCATGGCATATCCCTCTGACCTCGCCAGATAAAAAACGTTTTTGCAGGGCTGTAAATCGCCTGATGAAATAAGCCTGAACTCTCTTTTTCCCCTGAAGGCAGATCTGATTTTGTTACGCAATCTTCTTACTGTTGGTGGATGGACCATGCTCTCGCGCCTGCTGGGGCTTATCCGCGACCAGCTTCTGGCCATTTTCCTTGGTGCCGGTCCCCTGCAGGATGCCTATCAGGTCGCGTTCCGTATTCCCAATATGTTTCGCCGCCTTTTGGGAGAAGGTGCTTTCAATGCGGCTTTTGTCCCTCTTTTTACGGCACAATATGCCGAAAATGGGGAGAAAAAAGCCTTAAAATTCGCAGGACAGGCGCTGGCTGTTTTACTGACATGGCTCATTATATTTGCCTTGTTATGCGAAATATTCATGCCTTTTGTCATCAGTTTCATTGCCCCGGGCTTTAAACATGGTGACGTTAGTCGCTACAACCTCGCCATCAGCCTGACCCGCATAACCATGCCTTATATGGTCTTTATATGCAGCGCCGCCCTGATTGCGGGTATTTTAAATGCACGCAGGCATTTCGGCGCAGCGGCAGCGGCCTATGTCACTTTCAATATCGTTGGGATTATTGCCATCCTTATTGGTGCTTTTGGTATCCATAATGTTACACTGAGCAGTGCATGGGGCATTACCATTTCAGGCGTCATTCAGCTCGGAGCGCTCTTATGGGCGGCACGGAAGTTCGGCCTTTTACCCACTTTTTCCTGGCCGGTTTATAATCAGGACATCGGGACGCTGTTTAAACGAATGGCCCCCGGACTTGTCGGTTCTGGCGTCACACAATTAAACCTGGCGATCGACACCATTATCGGCACATTATTGCCCGCTGGCTCAATCTCATGGCTCTATTTTGCCGACCGCGTCAATCAGCTCCCGCTTGGTGTGCTGGGAAGCGCTCTTGGAACGACCTTACTGCCACTCCTGACACAGCATGTGGTTGCAAAAAATATTCCCGCCCTGCAACAAAGCCTGAATAAAGCCCTTGATTATGCGCTCCTGTTAACTCTGCCCGCGACTGCCGGGCTGATCGCCATAGCCCCGTTAATTATGAGTGGGCTTTTTGGTTACGGGCATTTTACGCATCACGATTTCATAAATTCAGCACAGTGCCTGCAGGCCTATGCGCTCGGACTGCCTGCCTTTATACTGATCAAATTATTTGCATCAGCCTTTTTCGCCCAGGGAGATACCAGAACGCCCGTTTATATAGGGCTTTTTACCCTGGCGCTTAATCTGGGATTCAATCTTTTATTTTACCGTCCCCTTGCCCATATCGGTCCACCCCTTGCCAGCACATTATCCGGATTGGCAAATCTGTGCCTTCTGATGTTTATCCTGAAGCGGAAAGGATTATTCTGCCCGGACAGGACAGCCCTGCTTCGTGTCAGAAAAATTATAGTCGCATCGGTTTTAATGGGGCTCAGTGCTTTCGGAATTCTGCATGGATTTCTTGCTCAGGCTCCTGATTGGCCCATAATCCCCAAACTGCTTACTCTTGGCGGGATCATAATTTTTCATGCTGCTTTTTATGGTGTTTTACTAAGCGCTCTTGGGCTTGCATCCTATAAAGACCTGTATGTCATGGTCAGACGTCGTTTTGGAAAAACCTCCTGATAAAGACATTGTAACTAAAGGTTTGCTCAAAACATCTATCCGCCGTAAATTTTCCATCTGAACATTTTCAATCACATTATTGTCAGGTTTCCTGTTCACATGTCTTTTGCCAAAGCAGATTTTACCCCTATGCCAGTCCCATCCGCTAAAAATGCGACTCCTGCTATGGCTCAATGGTTTTCTCTCAAAGAACAGGAACCAGACGCCCTTCTTTTTTTCAGAATGGGCGATTTTTATGAGCTCTTCTTTGGAGACGCGCAGTCTGCTTCTCTGGCGCTGGATATTTCCCTGACCAATCGGGGCACGCATGATGGAAACCCTATTCCCATGTGTGGTGTCCCCGCAGGAGCCGCTTCAGTCTATCTGCTGCGATTGATTAAACGGGGCTTCAGAGTTGCCGTTGCGGACCAGACAGAAACCCCGTCAAAAGGACAGAAAGGCCCCTTGAGACGGGAGATTACGCGCGTTGTTTCCCCCGGCACATTGACCGAAGATGAACTTCTGGAAGCAGGACGCGCCAATCTGCTTTTTTGCGTTCTGAAAACAGAGAAAAAACAAAAATCCCCTTTAGGGGCAGCCTGGATCGATATTTCCACAGGTAATGTTGAAACAACATCTCTGGCCTTAAGTGAACTGCCCGAATTGCTGGCAAGGCTGGATCCCTCGGAAATTCTGGCAGAACGCACTCTTATTCCACAGGATTACGAGTCCCGCGTGGCACCGGCTACCACAAAGCTTTCCCCTCACCTGATGAAAAAAGCCCTTTCCGAGGCTTATGGCATTACGGAGATGAGTGCTTTAGGCGACTTTCCTGATGAGCAGATTGCTGCCTGTGCAACGCTTATTACTTACGTACGTCGCAGTCAGGCAGGCAAGCTCCCCCGTTTGAGCCGCCCCTTGCGAGAAGGCGGCGATCTGGTAATGGGCATTGATCCCGCTACCCGGCAAAGTCTTGAAATCCTGCAATCGCGTGATGGCGGAACAAATCGCACGCTTTTCAGTAGTATCAATTTCACCGAAACGGCTGCCGGGATGCGCCTTCTGGCACGCTGGCTTTCTGCTCCGAGCAAGAATCTGGAAATCATCCAGCGGCGTCAGGGAGGGTGGTTATGGCTCAGCCAGCATACTGATCTCGCGCAGTCTTTTCAGTCCATTCTGAAACAGACACCCGATTGCGCCCGAGCTTTGGGGCGTATTTCCAGCAAACGTGCTCTGCCGCGGGACCTGGCTGCCATTCGCGATACACTCAAAGCCGCTGAAACAATTACCCAGCTCCTTGTCGCGCATAAAGATACGCTTCCTCCTTATATACGCTCCCTTGCAGCTACTCTTTATGGGCGTGCTGATACTCTGCTTAATCGTCTGGTCAGTGCCCTGGCCTTGGAGCTGCCTGGCAGAATAGAGGATGGCGGGGTGATTGCGACCGGTTTTGACCCCGAACTTGATAAGTTGAGAGACCTTCGTGACCATGGGCGGAGAAAAATCACGCAGCTGCAAGCCCAGCTGGCAGAACTCTATGATATTTCAAACCTCCGGATCCGTCATCACAACCAGCTTGGTTATATTATTGAAGTCACGGCGGCGGCGGCCAATAAGCTCAAAAAGCATGAGGGGCTTCATTTCCGTCAGGGAACAGCCAATCTTGCTCGTTTCTCGACTGATACCCTTATAGAGCTGGATCAGAGCATTACAGAGGCTGGAGAAAAAACGTCTCTTCTTGAACGGCATCTATTTGATGATCTCTGTAATCATATCCTTGCAACGCCTGCCCTTGATGAAATTGCTATTTCCCTGGCCAAGCTGGATGCACTGCTCTCCTGCACAAAATTATTCAATACAGGGCAATGGTGCTGCCCGGAACTTTCAAATGGAACAGAATTTGCGCTTGAGGCATGCCGCCATTCTGTCGTTGATGATGCCTTGAAGGCAGATCTTTCTAACGAAGCACGATTTATTCCCAATAACTGCGACCTCCCTCCCAATAAACATGTCATTTTACTGACAGGGCCGAATATGGCCGGGAAATCAACTTTTCTGCGGCAATCGGCTCTGGCCGTCATACTGGCTCAGGCAGGCCTGCCCGTTGCGGCCACCTCTGCCAAAATAGGCCTCGTTGACCGTCTTTTTTCACGTGTTGGGGCGTCAGATGATCTTGCGCGCGGGCAGTCAACCTTTATGGTTGAAATGACTGAGACAGCTGCAATTCTTAATCAGGCAGGCCCCCGCTCTCTGGTCGTTGTGGATGAGATAGGCCGCGGGACCTCAACACTTGATGGACTGGCCATTGCCTGGGCGACATTAGAGGCCCTTCATTCACAGCTTCAATCAAGAACGATCTTTGCAACGCATTTTCATGAATTGGGAACCCTGATCGGTCGTCTCCCCAAACTTGCCCCCTTTACGATGTCTGTCCGGGAATGGGAAGGGAAAGTCATTTTTCAACATGAGGTAAAACCCGGCCTCGCTGGAAAAAGCTGGGGCCTGCATGTTGCAAAACTGGCAGGTATTCCGAAATCTGTGCTTTCACGCGCCAGTGCTCTTCTTGCACGCTTTGAGAAAGAACAGACCGATCTTGGAGAAAATATCAGCGAACCATTACCTCTTTTTTCTTCAAATGATGAAAAAAAACCAGCTATTGATCAGGAACTTCCTCCTGACGAACTCTCTGAATTAAGACATATTCTTACTGATCTGGACCCGGATTCCCTAACGCCGCGCCAGGCCCATGACATGCTCTATCGTTTAAAAGAGATAGCCTTTTCCAAAACGGTAACGTAACATCATTAAATTCCGGTAATGAGGTGGAATCGGCGTCATTACCTTTATTACTTATCTCCCACTTTCTTTATCACTTTCAGCTTTCAGGCACTCTTGTACATGACCCCTTCAGCACCAGATCATTTCGGTGGGCGTTCTAATTCCAAATTATTCCGGCTTCCCCGTAACGAGGCCGTCAGTTTAGTTAGACGCACATTGGGTCAGAAGCGTGAAGATATCCGTAAAACTTTTGAAAGCTTGAAATTAAACGGTGTCGAGGCTGGTCAGGAACTCTCCTCCGCCATGGACCATGTCATCACCCAGCTGGCGGAATATGCCGGACTGAACCAGAACGACTCTGAAGAAGAGTTCTGTATATGCGCAACAGGAAGCTATGGGGCCAAATTATTAGCCCCCTTCAGTGACATCGACCTCCTGTTTATCACAGGCAACAACCCGTCTCCCCGATTACTGAAACAGATTGAATATATTCTCTATTGTCTCTGGGACCTCGGATTAAAAGTGGGGCATTCCACCCACTCGGTCAAAACATGTCTTTTAAATGCCCAGACCGACCAGATTGCCTGCACAACACTTCTTTATCTTCGTCCACTTTTTGGCCAGAGTGCTTTAGCAACCAGCATACAAACAGGATTGCAGGATTATCTTACGGGGCCTGCCCTTCTTAATTTCATTGACACAAAAATCAGGGAAAGAGACATCCGCCACCAACGTTTTGGTGAAACGCCTTATCTCGTTGAACCCAATTTAAAAGAAGGCCGGGGCGGATTACGCGACCTTCAGGTTCTTAACTGGATAGGACGTGCCAGCCTGGACGTCATCAGTCCGGGCCACGGCCCCCATCCAGACAGTCTGGAATTGGCCCCTACCTGCGTCAAACTCGGGCTTCTATCACCTCATAAAAGCTATCGTGCGCAAAAAGTATGGAACTTCCTCTGGACGGTGCGCTTCCACCTTCATTATATCACTGGCAGAAATGAAGAGCGCCTGACCTTTGATGTGCAACCCATTATCGGGGCCCGCATGGGCTACGCGACACATGGCCATCAAAAGGGTGTTGAACGATTCATGCGCCATTATTTCTTGATGGCCAGAACCGTTTTAAGACTCGCGCGCGTCCTGCAACCAGCCATCATGCTGCATATTCAAAACCAGCAAAGCAACACGCCCCTCCAACTGGAAGAAGGCCCTGAACAATTTACCCGTATTAATGGGCGTCTCGCTTTTTCCTCACAGGAATCATTTCAGAACAATTCTGCCGATCTCTTTAAAATTCTTGATTGCGCCCGTCGGTATCAGATGGAGCTTCATCCAACGGCCATTCAACAACTCATTAATAATGAACGTTTCGTAGTCTCACTCCGTGGGCAAGCTGAAGCATCAGAGCTCTTTTTCAATTTATTATGTGACCCGGCTTTTGAAAATGACCGGCCCTATCCTGATGAAAAAAAAGAGCGCCCTTTTCTCTTATCGCTTTTCAATGAAACAGGCTTATTGAGCCGGTTTATCACCTATTGGTCACGCATCGTGGGGCGGACACAATTTGACAGCTACCATATTTTTGCTGTCGACGAACATAGTATTGAAGCCGTCAGAATTCTGCGCCAGATCGAGGCAGGAAAAATGGCTGATGAAATCCCCTTTGCCTACAGCCTGACCAAAGAGCTGCAATCACGTAAAGAACTTTATATTGCGACACTTCTACATGATATCGGCAAAGGATATGGAGGCGATCATTCTGCGGTCGGCGCTGACCTTTCGGCCCGGATATGCCAGCAATTATGTCTCTCCCGGGAAGAAACCGATACGGTTTCATGGCTGATCCTCCACCATCTTCTCCTCACCCAGACAGCTTTTACGCGTGATATAGACGACCCTAATACAATCCTTGACCTGGCCGACATTATTCAGTCCCCTGAGCGACTGAAGCTCCTGCTTCTTCTGACGATCGCTGACATTCGTGCCGTCAGCCCCAGAGCCTGGAATGCCTGGAAAGCGACACTGCTTTACCGGCTTTACTCCCGCATCGCTGACGTTCTGGATGGCGGATTGCAGGCTCATGGAAATGACAGCCGCATCAATGAAATTAAAAATGCCGTTAAATGTGCCCTTGTCGCAGATCTCAGTTACGAAAATATTACGACCTTCATGTCCCTGGGGCGGCCGGGTTACTGGCTCAGCTTCGATCAGAGCACCCTTGAACGTCATGCCCGCCTGATTGCAGAGCATAAGAATGATGTAAAAGGCACGACCATTGATATTCAGCCTCTGCCAAGCCGTGACATTACGGAATTAACCATTTTCTGCAAAAACCAGCCTGGCCTGTTTTCCAAAATCGCGGGCGCACTCGCCTTATGTGGTGCCATTATTTCTGATGCGCGGATTCACACATTCTCAAATGACATGGTGCTCGATACATTCTGGATTCAAAATGGCTATAGCGAGGCCTTCGAAGAACCCACCCATATTGAGCGTCTGAAAAAGACACTTCGTAATGTTCTGGAAAAGGATCTGCCACTTAAAGACGCTCTGAGTGCGGCGACCCTTCCCTTAACACGCCGAATGGGCGCTCTCTATATTCCATCGCGTGTCATTTACGACAATAATGCCTCAGAGCACTATACAATTCTGGAAGTTTCAGGGCGTGACCGGCCTGCCCTTCTGCATGACATAACCTATGCCCTTTATCAGGAAGGCGCTGTCATCTCCTCAGCTCACATTGCCACCTATGGGCTAAGGGTTGTGGACGTCTTTTATATTTCCGACCGGGAGGGCCGGAAATTTACCCAGAAGGCTGATCAGCACCGCATCCGATCAGCTTTGCTTGCCGTACTTACAGATCAGTCGTCACAGAAAACTTGAATGTTCTGGGAAGACCTTCTGTCAGATATCCCCCATAGGCCGAAGCCCAATAACGCGTATTCGCCAGATTCTCGACACTGAAGCGCAACGTCATCGGGTGTTTTTCAAGAAGAAACACGTAACGACTTCCCACATCAAAGCTCGTCCAGCTTGAAACCTTGGCCGTATTGGCATTGTCAGCATATTGGTGGCCAGTATGCGTTACACGCCCGGTCAAGGTAAGCCCTTTGACGTGAGGAACGTCATATTCGAGATTGCCGTTAATCGTGTAACCCGCAACACCAATGGCCCTTTTGCCATCATACATATTCTGGGCAGTCCGTTTCTGGACGGCGTCTATAATTGACGTTCCTCCATTAAAGCGCAGCCCCTTCACAATTTCTCCGTCCAGGTTGAATTCTATTCCCTGATTACGCTGACGGCCATTTGTTGTAAAAATATTCGAGCCAGTATCCCCATAAGGCATTGAATAGGAATTGGGCTGGGACATCCGGAAAAAAGCCAGAGAGGCACTTAATTTACCGATATCGTATTTGGCCCCGATTTCATATTGCACGGTACGGTAAGGGGCGAACATCTGCCCTGCATTGACTGTATTACTCGGCGCCTGCGGTCCTGGTGCAATACCTTCAATCCGGTTGAAATAAAGGGACGTATGACGTGTCGTATGCACCACCAGCCCAACGATTGGTGTAATGGCATCACGATCATAATGGTCGGTTTTGCCACGCGTCTTATAATCATAACTATTTGTCATGATATTCTGGTAACGAAAGCCCCCTGTCAGAGCGACACGACCGTTAAAAGCAGAAATCGTATCTGAGAAATAAAGACTGTAAAGCCGTTCATCTGCCGTTCTTTTGGGACTTTTGATATTTCCGCCCACCATTGTATGGTCAGGTCTCTCAACATAGGACGGATGATAGATATTGCTTGGTGTCGCCGCCCCCATCGACCAGGCTGTATCCGTTTCCTCCCATAAGGCTGAGCCGCCCAGATTCACCTCATGTTTGAGGGGGCCTGTTTTAAAATGCCCTCTCATGCCCGCTCGCGTGCTTTCATTTGTCTGGACGTAAGGCACATACATGGCTCCCGTTGTGCCCGCACCTGTTGCCGCATCTTTTAAGGTAAAGGTTGAATAATCCCCTGCCTCATCGCCCCCCAGTCCGCCAAAAGCGCCGTAAAGCATGATATTATCGGTAAGATCATGCTCAATATTCAGCATACCTGAAATATAATTCAGCTCATTATACGACCAGGGCTGACCAAAATTGTGAGACGGTTTGACAGGGCGTGGAACTTTGGTACCTGCCGGGATCATGACTGACGGCCGCCCCCATTGAACGCCCTGATTCTGATAATTCATATCAAGAGTGATACGGGTTTTATCATCGTGCCAATCAGTATCAAAACTTACAATTGTGGAGTGGCGATGTTCATGATCAATGGAGGTCTGTCCTGACATGCCTGCGACATTCAGCCTCATTCCAAACTGTTTATCACGCCCGAACCGACGGCCTATATCCAGCGCCCCTCCGCCCATACCGGTTCCTGTATAATCGCCGGTAATCCGCGTAATCGGTGTCCTCTCCGCATGTTTGAACAATAGATTGATCGTCCCGCCAATTGAGGTTCCCCCTGGTGCTGCCCCGTTTAGAAACGCACTGGCTCCATTTAAAAGCTGGATTTTTCCATATGGCTGAGGTGAAACAATCTGGCGTGGTACAATCCCATAAAGACCGTTAATGGCAACGTCATCGCCATAAACGGGAAAACCACGAATAATGAATAATTCAGAAAAATTTCCGTAACCATATGTCGTTCTTACAGACGGATCATTCTGCAAAACCTGCCCCAGAGTCTGAGACTGCTGATTATCCACAATACTGGCATTATAGCTGCGGATATTAAAGGGGACATCCAGACCTTTCTTCTGACCCAGAACACCTAACTGCCCTCCTGAGGTCACAAGCATCTGCTCACGTTTGCGGGCCCGCACAATAATGGTTTCATCGGCTGATGTTGACTGCGCGGAAATGACAGACTGTTTTTTCTTCTCACCTTCAAGGCTATTCGTATCGGCAAGCGCCACTGTCGAGAAGGATAATGTGCTTATACCAATCTGGCATAAAAGACGGGAAAAAGACCTTGTTTTTCTGAGAGATTGGCATTCGTACATATTTCAGACTTGTCATTTTAAGGGTTAACACCTCCCTCTTTAGTAATATTGAGAATTATTTGCAACAACTGATCGGACTTTCTTCCTCGTGCCTTCCGCCTCCACAACTGGCTGAAAAAACAGGGCGAATAAGGTGATTCATGTTTTTATTGATTAAGATAAATATTTACTACCATAAGCAGAACAGCACGAAGTAGACTATAAATATTAACAGTGTAATATTTTTCGTAATTTTTAAATTAATTGTAAAATTAATAATCAGTTTCAATTAGGTATTAACAAATATTTATATTAAGGCCACAACTTGAAAAATACCTTTTCTTATTTTATCCCTTTCGAAGAATAAAATTTAATTTTCTTCAGAAACGATTCCATGGCTCCTGTTTTACGCTCCTGGCTGACTTTTTTTCATAAATGGATTGGCTACCCAACGGGGCTTCTCCTGTTTATCCTGTTTTTTACAGGCGCATTGGCGACAGCAAGCATCGAGCTTCAGCAATGGATGGAACCTCAGACCCTGATAAAAGCGCCTTTAACTGAAAAAGGCATTAACGGGGCTGAAACCGTTTTTAAACACTCTCTGCAACATTATTCCAACAGTTTTTTACGCCTCCCCACAGAGCGTGACCCTATAATAAGAGTGCTCCATTTTAACGGACACACCTTTCTCGGTTCAGCAATAAACCCGGCAACCGGTACAGTTATCCCTACACGCGACCATAGTGGTGCTACCTTTTTCGTCGTTTTACACAGCTCCCTGCACCTCCCGAAATTTTATGCCGCTTTGCTGGAAACTTTTATCTTTATCGGGCTTCTTATCGCCCTGATTACAGGAATATGGATTCACCTGGAACGCTTTTTCCCCGATCTTCTGCTCTTCAGACCACAAGCTGCGCAGATCAGACGATTGCTGGACCTGCATTTACTGATCGGGTGCATCATACTCCCCGTCATCATTATCATCACGTTTTCCGGGGCGGCTCTTAACCTCCATAAACTTGGCCTGCTCGGTCCCTCACACAGTCACAAAAGCGCAAAAATCACAAACCCCGCTCCAATGCCCCCACTTGTTGCCATGGTCAAAGAAGGAAGAAAGCAATGGCATAATATTGAAGGCAGTTTTTTTCTGAACACCCCTGATGGGTTACATTTTATCAGAGGTGATGAGAGCCATTTTTGCGGGACGCGCGCTTTTATTACGTCTGATCTAAAAGCGGGGCCCCTCTCCCCAGAGTGCAACACCCTTACGTTATTACACGCCATCCATAAAGTGCGTTGGGCTCATAGTCCTTTATGCTATTATATCAGTCTGATAGGGCTGCTCGGCGCCTTTCTCACAGGAAGTGGGTTACTGATTTTTTATCAGAAAGCTTGTAAACAAATTGAGAAAAAGCCGGAAAAGGCCCTGTTGTGCCGTTTCTATAAAGCCCTGAATGATGGAACAATTATGGGGCTTCCGCTTGCGACCTTATGTCTTCTGGCTTTAACGCGTCTTCCTGCTCCTTCCTTTATGGAAATAGATCAATGGGAAATGCTGGTCTTTTTCTCACTCTGGGCAGCCTGCTATTTCATCAGTTTCATCGTTAATTCACGCTATCCTGTTCTGCCTTTCCTATTAGCCATTACCGGATTTGGCCTGGTCCCCCTCGACCTTATGACCAGGTCCTTTTCTTCTGGAATGAGCTGCTGCCTTATCATTGATCTCTGCGCAGCCCTCATCGGCACAGCAGCCCTGACACTCATTCTGAAAAGCAGGAAAAGCGCATGATATGGTTTTTTCTTCTCTGCTGGGTCCTTTGGGCATTATCAAGACTATGCCTTACGACACCCAAAGAAAGAGTGCCTTCCTTACTGGCTCTGGTTCCGCGCAATATCGCCTCATGGGGTGAGGTGATCAGTCTGCTCGTCCCGATTCTGGTGCTCATATTCAGACGAAACATTCATGATCTGTTTTTATGGCTCTATTGTGGGCCTGTGATCATTACGTCTGTCATATTAATCAGAGCCTATTGCCCATCTTTCTCCACTCATCAACAGCCTTCACAAGAGCCATGATGGCAGGGCGCCATGTATCTTCTACCGTATCCCTGTCTGCTTCAGGATAAAATAATCTGACGTTCTGGTACCAGAAATGACGGGACCACCTCCAATCCCCTCCGATCCGGTGTAACAACCACAGATTTTTACCCATGGCACCCGCCATATTGGCGACCAGACTATCAATACTGATAATGAAAGCGCAGCGTTGTATGGATTTTGCCAGATCAGAAAGATGACCTAACGACGCTTTTTCCATCCATTCCGGGCACTCACCGTCTTTCTGTAAACTCAGAAACCTGACATTTTTTAAAGAACGTAAGGGCTCAAGAAGAGACACTGGCACTGACCGGCGGCGATCATAAACATAGTGCGGGTTTCCTGACCAGCAAACGCCAATCAGATCTTCCTCGACCTCTCCTTCCACAGACAGGTAGGGTTTCTGTTCCGGCTCTTTTTCAAGGAGAAAAGGCAGACTATTCAGGCTTTGAGAGGCAAGAACAGGATGGCCTGAGGGAACGATTCTTTCCCGTGGGAGCCCCGGCATGAACTGAAGTAAATCCTGAAACTCAGAAGGGAAATCGAGCCGCAAAGGGCGCCTGAGCGCCGCGTAAGGCAAAAATCTCAGAAAGAGCAGAGAATCCCCCCATCCTCCTTCCAATGTTATCGCAACGGCCTCCTCTCCCGATGATCCATCCCACTCAGGCACATGCGTCTCATGAAATTGAGGCGTAAAGAGTTTTCTTTTTTCAAAGAGAGCCCAGCCCTCTTTCCAGAAACCTTTTTCCAATAAAATGGCACTGCGGTTGAATGCGGCTCTTGTCGATAAATCCGGCCTCCCATCACAAGCTTCAAGAGTTTGAAAAAGCGTTTCTGCCTCATCACGTTCCCCCGTTTCGTAACAGAAACTTCCATAAGCAAGGCTTAAATCCGGCTGATCAGGATTTTCTTTCAGCAACTCAGTGAAAAGGGCTTTCGCACCTTTGATATCAGCCAGTGATAATCTGACCAGAGCCATCGTCATGTCGGCCTCCAGCAGATTACCACCTAACGACAAGGCTTTTTTCAGGGCATCTTCTGCCACTTCCCATTGCGCGAGATGAAAATAGGCTGCCCCCTGATTGGCATAAAAACTGCTTTCCTGCGGGCAGATTTTCTGAGCCTGCCCGTATGCGGCAACCGCCTGTTGATATTTCCCTGCCTGAAGATAGGCACTCCCCGCTAATCCCCAAAGAACAGCATTTCCCGGGGCAAGTCTGATCGCCTGTGCCAGAGCCGTAATCGCTTCAGGGAACTTCCCGATTTTGAGCAGAGCCTCCCCCAGCCCGCCGTGAGCTGATGCTTCCTCCGGGAAATACTGAATCGCGATAACAAAGGCAGCACGTGCGGCATCCAGCTGATTCTCAGCCATCAATGCCCGCCCCAGGGTCTGATAAAGCCTGCCCTGAATCATTACGTCATCAAGCATAGCAAGGTCCGGAAGCACCCTGCCAATCAGGGCAATCGTGGTGGCCGGCATATTCTTTACCAGAGCGATTGATGCCAGAATATGAACAGCATAAGGGTCATCAGGCTTTTGGGAGAGGAAAGAACGGGCCAGACCGGCCGCCTGATCAAAATCTCCCTCTTTGAAAGCCTGTAAGGCACGGTCTAATAATGCCGCCATAACAATTTTATCCCTGAAAAGAGATTTTTGGTGATTAATCACCATTTAGTCGCTCTTCTCTATCTTGCCAAATGATGCAAAAAGTCCAAACATAGCGCCATGACTATGTCCTCTTCGCACGCTCGCCCTGTAACACGACGTCTTATTGGGCGTTTAACATTTTCCTCACTTCTCTGTTTGAGCAGTCTGTTAAGCATAAATCCTGCCCATGCAGGTGATGAATTGAAGGCTGCACCTGTTCCGGCTCAAATCAGCTCTGAGCACCCCGTTAACGGCCAGGTGACCTCTGTTCTTGCCTCTCTCCCTGACGGCAGGCTCTATAGTCTTGATACAAACGGCACTCTTGTGTTGCTTGATCAGAAAACAGCCCGGACTCATCCTTTTCCCAATCTGCCCGCCTTCAGTGCTCTGACAGGAAACGATCAGGGATTATGGGCTGTAACCCGGGGAAAGACGCCTGAACTGTATCATCTGTCGCCAGAAGGTGCCGTAGAGGATCATTCTTCTCTTGAAAAAGTGGTGACAGCAGGCAGTCATATACCGGCTCTTCAGGTTGGTGCTGATTATGCCTATATTTCCGACGAAGGAGCGCCTGCTCTCATTGTTATGGACCTCAAAACCCATCAGGCACGACGTTTGATGGTCAGTTACCCCAGTCTTATTGCAGAGCGTCCTTATAAACGAAATGGCAGGGTTGAGAAAAACGCAGATGGCCTTCTTCTGAGTGTCGGGAACGTCCGTTATCTTGCCCTCAGCCATGATGGGAAGAAACTTTTTTATCAAACGCCCCCCGGCCCTTTTTACATGATCGAAACCGTTCTGCTCAATGACCCGACAACCGGGCCGGCCGAACTGCTCGAAGCGATGGTCAAATGGCGTAACTCCTATTGCCTCGGTGGCCTGGCTATTACGCCTGATAATACACTTTATATGGTTGATGTTGATCATGGTGATCTGATTGGCGTGCCACAAAAGCACCTTCCCATGCGTATGCTGCATGATATAACGCTTACGCAGGCACGAGATATGGTGTTTATTCCCGCAACGGCGTCATCCAAGGCGAAACTGGCAGTCCTGATCGGGAATGCAAATGAAGCAGACACGTCCGGGGCAGTCGATCAACCATTACAATTACTGATTATTACCTTACCCTGATCCTTAGATTTGATGGATGCATGATGCTTTATCGATCCACCCGTAGTACCGCCCATGACAGAAATCCCTCTTTTACTGATATTCTGCTCAGTGGATTAGCACCTGATGGAGGATTGTACCTTCCGACAGAATGGCCACAAATATCACGTGAGACCCTGCTGAAATGGCGCGGTTTATCATATCCCGATCTGGCAACGGAAATTATCTCTCTTTTCGCGGGAGACTCTATCCCTGTTGATGACCTGCGAATAATGGCTCACGAGGCCTATAAAAATTTTGATCATGCAGCGACCGTTCCCCTTGTCGAGGTAGAAAACGGGCTTTTCTCACTCGAGCTTTTCCATGGCCCTACTCTGGCCTTTAAAGATATGGCCATGCAGATGCTTGGCCAGCTTTTTGAATATGTGCTGGAAAAAGAAGACCGCACGGTCACAATCGTCGGTGCCACATCTGGCGATACGGGGTCAGCTGCCATTGAAGCTTTCAAAGGGAAAGCACGCGTCAAAATCGTCATCCTGCACCCCAAGGGGCGTACTTCTGACGTGCAACGCCGGCAAATGACAACCGTGACAGAGGATAATGTTCTCAATATCGCCATTGAAGGTGATTTTGATGCCTGTCAGGATATGGTGAAAGCCATGTTTGCTGACACGGCCTTCCGGGAAGAGGTTTCCCTCTCGGCGGTAAACTCCATAAACTGGGCCCGTATAGCCGCACAGATTCCTTATTACGTCCGCTCAGCCCTCGCCCTTGGCGCCCCCGACAGAGACGTTTCCTTTGCCGTTCCAACCGGAAATTTTGGCAATATCCTAGCTGCCTGGGCCGCTGGACAAATGGGCCTTCCCATCCGCAAATTTATCGTCGGATCCAATAAAAACGACATACTGACCCGGTTCCTGCTCAATAATGACATGAGCGTCACAACGGTCAACCCCAGTCTTTCTCCCTCCATGGACATTCAGGTTTCCTCAAACTTTGAGCGCCTGCTCTTTGAAATGCTGGAACGCGATTCAGACCGTTGCAATGCCATTATGCAGGAATTCCGGCAGACGGGACGGATGGCTGTCCCCCATGATGCGTGGAAGAAAATCTGCGAAAACTTCAATGCGCTGCGCCTGGATGATGATGAGACCATTGCAGCCATGCGCCGTTTTTATGATGAATCACATTATTGCGCGGACCCTCACAGCGCGATTGGACTTGAGGCAGGACGGCATTATAAGGAAAGTGACGTTCCCATGATTGCCGCTGCGACAGCCCATCCAGCCAAATTTCCTGAGGCGGTCAAAAAAGCGACCGGTCTTCATCCGGAGCTACCACCTCATTTATCTGATCTGTTTACGCGCCAGGAACATTATAAGACCTTGCCTAACGATCTTATTGATGTGCAGAACGCCATCAAAGCCCATATTCGGTCCCATTAATTTTAGTTCAATAAGGCATTTATGAGTTCTGCAATCGAACAAACCACCCTGGCAAATGGCCTGAGAATTGTCACAGAGACCATTGACCGCGTCGAAACAGTTTCTTTTGGCGTTTATGTTGCTTCAGGCTCACGCCATGAGACAGCCGAAAATAACGGTGTTGCCCATTTTCTGGAACATATGGCCTTCAAAGGGACGCAACGCCGTTCTGCCATGCAGATTGCCGAAGAAATTGAAAATGTAGGCGGCCAGATCAATGCCTATACTGCCCGTGAAAATACTGCCTATTACGTCAAGCTCCTGAAAGAGGACCTCCCTCTTGGCATTGATATTATAGGCGACATTCTCACCCACAGCACATTCAGCCCTGAAGAGATTGAACGTGAACGAGGCGTCATTCTTCAGGAAATCGGTCAGGCAAATGACACACCTGACGATATCATTTTCGATTATTTTCAGGAGCAGGCTTACCCGGACCAACCAATGGGGCGCCCCATTCTGGGCAGTGAAGAAAATGTCCGCACCATGAGCCGTGATACACTCACAGCCTATATGAACGAGCATTACAGCACGCAGAACACGGTCATCGCAGCGGCAGGAAACCTGGAACATAAGGCTGTTGTCTCTTTAGTCAAAGAGCATTTTCAGGATTTACCGACGCACAGACCGCCTCAGGCTGTGGCAGCCCATTATCGTGGCGGCATTCATCAGACGCCTCGCCAGTTAGACCAGGTTCATCTGTTATTGGGCTTCCCTGCTTCGGGCTATCAGGATCCGGATTATTACGGAACCATGGTGCTTTCCACCCTTCTGGGTGGGGGCATGTCATCACGTCTCTTTCAGGAAATCCGTGAAAAGCGTGGGCTGGTTTATAGCGTTTACAGCTTTGCAAGTCCTTTTGAAGATGGCGGTATCTTCGGACTTTATGCCGGAACCGGACCAGAGAAAACAGCCGAGCTGGTCCCTGCCATGCTCAATGAACTGCGCCGCCTGCAGGATGGCCTTTCTCCAGAAGAGCTGACCCGCGCCCGCACGCAGCTTAAGGCATCACTCCTTATGTCTCTGGAAAGCCCCGGGAGCCGCTGTGCCCAGATTGGGCGCCAGCTCCAGCTCTATGGCCGTATTATCCCTACAGAAGAAACAGTCTCGCGCATTGAGCAGGTTACGGAATCTGATATTTTACGGATTGCACAATCTCTGTTCAGTTCCGCCCCGACTGTAACCACCATGGGATTGGCAAAAGACATTCCCTCTCCTGACGAAATTCGTGAAACTCTGAACACATGATGAATATAGAGGCCCTCTTAGCCAAAACACTTGATCTGGCCCGTCAACAAGGCGCCGATAATGCGGACGTCCTGATTACGGTATCAGAGAGTGATACAGCTCTTGTAAGAAATGGTGAAATAGAGGGTATCAAACATTCTGAACAGCTCGGTCTTGGCCTGCGCGTTTTTAAAGATCAGAAAGTGGCCCTTGTATCCACCCATGATGTGTCAGCAGAAGCCTTGTCTCTCTGTGCTGAACGCGCCTGCGCCATGGCAGATGCCCTCCCCCCTTCCCCTTTTGATGGCCTTCTGGAAAACCTACCGGAAAAAATCAGCCCTGCCCTGATTGAACAGCTTGATCTGATTGACCGTAAAACCACCCTGAGCACAGATGATCTGATAAAACAGGCTCAGGAAATGGAAGAAACAGCTCTCTCCCATAAAGGCATTACCAACAGTAATGGGGCATCGTCCGGTCGTTCCTTTACAACTGTTGGTTATGCAACAAGCTGTGGATTTTCCAGCTCTTATCAACGCACACAATTCAGCCGTGGGGTCAGCGTTATTGCCGGCCCGAAGGACGCTATGGAGCGGGACTATGCCGGTCATAGCGCCTTGCATTATGCGGATCTCAAACAAGGCGAACGCCTCGGTCATGAAGCGGCGGAAAGGGCTTTAAGACGCCTTCACCCTCAGAAACCACGTACCACAACCTTACCCGTCATTTTTGACCGTCGGATTGCCTCTTCCCTGATCGGGCATTTTCTGACAGCGATCAATGGCTCTTCCCTCGTCCAGAAAACATCCTTCCTGGACGGAAAAATGGGAGAGAAGCTGTTTCCTGACACAATTATGATCGAAGATAAGCCTCTTCTGCCCCGTGGGCTTGGCTCCCGTCCTTTTGATATGGAGGGACATGAAAGCTATGATTTAAACCTTGTCTGGCAGGGTTTGTTAGTCAACTGGTTGCTTGATAGCCGTTGCGCCCGGCAACTGGGATTACCATATAATGGCAGAGCCGTGAGATCATATGCAGGCGGGCCTCACCCTGGAGCCAGCAACGCTTTTCTTCATGCCGGAGCACAGACAGCTGAGGAGCTGATTGGCGATCTTTCAGAAGGTATCCTCATAACTGAAATGATGGGGAACGCCATTAATCCTCTGACAGGTGATTATAGTCGTGGGGCCTCTGGCTTTATGATCAGAAAGGGCGAAATCGCTGAACCTCTTTCTGGGTTTACAATCGCCGGAAACCTTAATGACATGTTTTCCCGTTTTGAGCCTGCTAATGATCTGTTAATGGAATCAGTTATCAATGCGCCTTCCATCAGGATTGATGGTATGACGATCGCCGGAGAGTAACTTTATGCGCCAACCCTCCCGTTTTTTCCTTTTTGCCTTTCTGGCCTTATTTACCCTATTCCAGGCATCAGACGGATTTGCTCGTGCCGGACGCGGCTCCTCTTTTGGCAGCCGTGGTTCACGGACGTGGAGTGCCCCCAGAAGCACGACGATTACACCCAACTGGTCTCGCCCTATGGAAAGGAGTCTGACACCCCCTCCACGCATGACAAGACCAGCGCCGACGTCTCCTATGGGCGCCCGTCCTCCCATGATGAATGGTTACCGCCCTTCCTTTGCCGCTCGCCATCCTATGCTGACGGGTCTTGCAGGGGGTTTTCTGGGAGCTGGATTATTCGGATTGCTTAGCGGGCATGGTTTCTTCGGTGGTTTCGCCAATGGATGGTCTTTCCTCGGCGTTCTGATCCAGATCCTTGTTGTTATCTTCTTTGTCTCGCTTCTTATGAAGTTATGGAGAAGACCCTCTCAGCAACAGGGTAACCCTAACAGCGTTGGAGGGATGGCTCCTGCTCAGCAGAGAGTTCCTGTAACATTGCGCCCGGAAGATTATTCTGCATTTCAGGCACTTCTTCTCCAAATTCAGGCCGCATGGAGTGCGCAGAATATCACGGCCCTGAAGAGTATGACGACGCCCGAAATGGCCCAATATTTCGGAGAGCAGCTTTCAGACCTCGCCAGCAGGGGCGCCCGGAATATCCTCTCCAATGTCCAGTTTTTACGTGGAGACCTCTCTGAAGCCTGGCGTGAAGGAAATCTGACTTATGCGACAGTTGCCATGCGCTATAGCCTGATTGACGTGACAACAGACAGTATGGGCAATGTGATTGACGGCAGCCAGACAGAGCCACAGGTGGTAACAGAGCTCTGGACTTTCGTCAAAGCGGATGGACGCGGCAACTGGGTCCTGTCAGCCATACAACAGGCTGGATAGAATACAAACCAGAGCATGAGGCTGATTTCATTGCCAGGACTTACAGTCTCATGCACACCTATAGCACGTCGGTTTTTTACCTATTTTAGATATAAACCTAAAACCTGCTTTTCATATTAAATCAGGATCGGGAAGAGACTCCTTATTTGCTGTTATAGTATTTTAATAAAAATAGGGATTAATACCTGATGGATATGATTTCCCACATAAAAAGATCAATTATCTGTATTTTTAGGATATAAATACAAACTATTATTAAAAATATCATTATATCAATAGGTTATAGTGATATACCAATAAAAACAAAATTAATCAGGTACAATCATTAAAATATTAATGACATATTTCATTTATTGAGGTATTTGTCGCGCATAATATAGAAAACTAATTGTCCGTTAAGCATTGGTTAGTCATTTTATGTGCCGAAACCTTCAGTTTTTTCTTTCAGCTTTTTTATCGCTTTTTGTTCTTTTAAATGCTTCTGACAGCCAGGCCCGCGCGGGACGCGGGTCTTCTTTCGGTAGTCGTGGCTCGCATACAGGGAGTACTCCCAGAGCGACTTCCATCACACCTACCAGAACCCATTCAATAGAAAAAAGTTGGACATCTCCAAAAAAAACGTCTCACATCTCCTCTTCAGAGGGAAAAAAGGAAGTCTCTTCTTTCTCTCTGGAGGAAAAAGCACCCTCTACCATTTCGGAATCTTCTCGCCCTGCCGTCAGTACAAGCACTTCTTTGCCTGTCTCGAAGCACCATACTTCTTATAGAAGAGTTACTCGCGCACCAGTTTTGATTCATAGATCAAGAAACAGGCGAATTCTTAAGTCAGAAAATAACGTAAGTCCGGCGGTTTCATCCGTTCCAGTTTTAACGGGCGCCTCTATTAACTCCGAAAAAGACTCCTCTTCTACCCTTGCCACTGACGCTCCTCCTCCAACTGTTTCAGAGACAGCTAAACAGAACCCCACAACAGCAATTACGACGAATGGTAACGCTTCGCCATCGGAGGCGCGAGATATTATGACAACGCAATCAGCTGATGCTTTATCAAATCATAAAAGCTCTTCCGATAATTCAAGCAATCTCCCATTTATTCTGTTGGTTTGTTTTATATTCATTGATTGCGGCGTGGGTATATACATAGTGATGAACAAGCCAGAAAAATATAAAGTCGCCAACAACGCACTTCAGCGAAAAATTTTTCCCTTATCATTGCAACCTAAGGACTATTGGGCCTTTCAATCTCTGCTTCTTCAAATCCAGGCCGCATGGAGTGCGCAGAATATCACTGCCCTGAAGAGTATGACGACGCCCGAAATGGCCCAATATTTCGGAGAGCAGCTTTCAGACCTCGCCAGCAAAGGCGCCCGGAATATCCTCTCCAATGTCCAGTTTTTGCATGGAGATCTCTCTGAAGCCTGGCATGAAGGAAATCTGACTTATGCGACTGTTGCCATGCGCTATAGCCTCATTGATGTGACAACAGACAGTATGGGCAATGTGATTGACGGCAGCCAGACAGAGCCACAGGTGGTAACAGAGCTCTGGACTTTCGTCAAAGCGGATGGACGCGGCAACTGGGTTCTGTCAGCCATACAACAGGCTGGATAATAATACCCCATAATAAAACGCCTTCCCTGATCAACAAGGGAAGGCGTTTTTCATTCATCACAATCCATGTTAGCCTGGAAAAGCTGCTTCCTGGAATGTATTGTTTAACAAAGTCGATATAGAGCTATATTAAAAAGGGCAAGCGCCACAAATAACAGCCCTAACACTATTCCCAAAAGTCGGCTTATCCGACGGCGTGATGAAAGATCATGCCCATTCATCATGCTAATAGAATCCTGTCAATCAACAATGCACTAAACAAAAAAAACAGATAAGCCAGCGAATATCTGAAGGCCAGACGTGCTGGCTTGTCACTTGTTAAGCTAACCCCTTTTTCATCCTGCCGGTCAAGCAAAACTTTCAAGGCACATAAAATAAACCCGCCATCAAGTAAAATGGCGCATATCGTATAAAACCATCCACATTGCCCTGCGATGCTCGGTGCCAATGACGCGGCTGTCAGGATCCATGTATAAATAAAGATCTGCCAACGTGTGTGCCGGGCGCCCTTGATAACCGGCAACATAGGGATCCCCGCCCGATCGTAATCTTTACAGGCATAAAGTGATAACGACCAGAAATGCGGGGGTGTCCATAAAAACACAATGGCGAACATGCTGACCGGAAGGACATCAAGCGAGTTCATCGCTGCTGCCCAGCCAATCATGGGGGGGAATGCACCAGCGGCACCGCCAATCACGATATTCTGTGGTGTACGGCGCTTTAACCACATCGTATAGATCACACCGTAAAAGAAAATCGAAAATGCCAGAATAGAGGCTGCGAGCGTATTCGTCGCCAGCCATAACAGAGCGACAGAAATAACGGAAAGGACAACAGCAAAAATCAGCGTGCTTTCAGGCGTGACTCTCCCTGCGGGGACAGGCCGCACACTCGTGCGTTTCATGACAGCATCAATATCTCTGTCATACCACATATTGATCGCGCCTGCGGCCCCGGCCCCCAGACAGATGGACAGGATCGTCACAAGCCCGATTATAAAGGGAACATGCCGGGGCGCTACAGCCATCCCCGCCCAGCCGGTAAAGACAACCAGAGAAATAACACGCGGCTTTAACAGGCTGATCCACTCTCTGAGAGAGGCATCGCCATTCTGACCTTCAAGCTTGAAGATCTCTTTTAATCTGGCAATCGAAGAGTGCGACGGCAGGCTTTGTGACATAACAGATTAGCCTTTTACAAAAGACTGTTTTGAAAATTGTTTCTGCCTCTTTTTTAACGTCACACAGGCATAAAAACCCATAAATATAAAGACAAAAAGACTGATTGCCGTCAGCACGACCGCAAAGAGCTGGGCCTGGGGGATCATAAAACACAGCATGGCAGCAAAGGTCACAAAAGCATGCGCCACACCAAGTTCAAGATATCCCCTGGAGAAAAACGGCACCATCTGGGCTACCCAGGCATAAAAACCAGCACATAACGCCAGGAGACTGCCAAAAACAATTGATTGATGCCCCCGGCTGATATCACCGATCGTAAAAAACAGATTTTTATAAGACGGCGCGAACAAGGCAGACACAGTGCCGATAACCAGCAAAATAACAGCCATAACAGCCCAATAGGGCGCCGCACTCTGCCTGAATGAGGCACGCCATATACTGATGCATAAACTCGCAAGAAAAATGAGGGCTGGCACTAATTGTGACAGATACAGGATATAAAAGGAACTATTCGGCACAAAACCACAAAACAGACTTTTTACCCATAATAAAGGAGCCACCACCCCTATAATTGCAAACAGATAGGGGGCCAGTTTCGCTGATAATGTGTCTTTCATCGGCAGAAGGGCCTGAGCCACCATGCCAAATGCAGGCAGAAGAAGAAGACTGAGTTCGGGAATCTGGAAAAAATGCATCAATGATAATGCTGAACCCAGATCTATTTTACCCTTAACAAGAAGCGCCATGATAACAGGCGCAACAATCATCAGGGTAACTGCATTAAAAAGAAAGCCCCAGACCATAGGGGAAAGGGCCCTATAGGGTTTTGATCGTTCTTCCAGAATGGTTGCGATGATATTTATCGCAAGCACGACCACGCCTGTTGCCCAAAGCAATAAGGCAAGCACAGGCCATAAAGGCAGAACAATAATCGCTGTCGCAAGAAGCAGCCATGCCCCTATTGAAAAAGAAGATAAAGCCATCTTCTTTGCACCAATTGCCTGAGGCAATAACCAATGAGCCAAGCCGCCCAAAATACCGGGCACCACGACAAAAAAACCCATCAGAAGTGTATGACTGACGAACAGACCGGCTGTGGGATGCTTATCAATAAAAGGAAGCGCCATTCCGCCCCCCAGCAGACCCGCAAAAAGGGCCAATAAGAGATAAGCCGTTCCAATACGACTACCGACAGTGGAAATAGAAGGTTCTGCTGACTCTGAATAGCCGATCACATTCGACCTCTGGGTTTTACGAAGATGTTCCTTCGAAAAATGGAACCTCTCCAATATTCAAACGATCATTGATTCAGAATTGATAATGACAAACCAGCCTTATGTCACGCAAAATCATGACAATCTTTTAATCTTTCAATGCGGCAATGTGACCAGCGTAAACAGCCCCAGGGGGGGAACAGGGGTGATCGTTGCCTTTATGATATCCTGATTTGAAAGCAAATCATCCAGAGCAAAATCAGGATGCCAGCCTAATGTGCGTGATGCTGGTGCCATAATCTTTTCGATCGTCAGCCGCAGGCCACTATGAGCCTGGAAATGATTCACAAACAGAATATGACCACCTGGCTTTACAACCCTTTTCAGCTCCTGAAGTAACTTCTTGGGATGAGGTGCAACGGAAGCTACAAACATAGCCACTGCGATATCAAAACTGGCATCTTCAAAGCTGGTTGCTTCTGCATCCATTTCCAGCAGGGCTTCAATATTACCTAAGCCCTTCTGCTGGACACGCTTGCGCGCCTTTGCAAGCATTTCGCCAGATAGATCAATCCCTGTGATCAGTTTATTCATCCGATATGAAGGCAAAGAGAGCCCTGTCCCCACACCGACTTCAAGCACTTTATCGCCAGGCAATGCATTGACAGCTTCAACAGCTCTTTTACGTCCGAAAGCTGAAATGCCGCCAAATACAATGTCATAAATATCGGCCCATCTTCTATAGGCGTTTATGACGCTATCAGCATCAAGAGAATTACGGGTTTGATCAGAAGACATCATGAAATTATAGGACCTTGTTTGTCTTTTATCGTCATCCCAGAAGGGACTCGCCATGATTATATGCACAAACACTTTCTAATACTTGCCCTGTAAAACTTTATCGTAGCAAGATTGACGGCATATCTTTTTGTAAAATAGACTTGATGGACCGTAGACGCAACTCTGCCAGTGGAGGAAATCATTTCCCACTTTTCATTTCTGAATTTCGCAATTGCCATCATTACCTTCCTTACCTGGGGCGGCCTTATTTATGTGCGCGAAAAAAGCAGGCTGAAATCGTGGTTTCTTAACCGCTTTACACGCGATAAAATCCCTCCGCCGCCTTCAGGTGCTGAGGGGGCTGATGCGCTTTTGCCTTTCCCTTATGATAATTTCCGGCCAAAGAAAGAGGCAGACCATACGGATGCCTCAACGGAAGACCAAAAAGAAGGCCCGGAAAAAGGAAAGTCCGAATAAGACTTCCTTTTTCTTCACATCAATCAGGCACGTTCCTAAATTAAAGAGCCGGGGTCTCTATAACTTCTCTTCAATTGCGTCCCAGATGAGACCGGCACTATTGATGCCATTAAAACGGTCAAGCTCCTGCAATCCCGTTGGAGATGTCACATTAATCTCGGTCAACCAGTCCCCAATGACATCAATTCCTGTAAAAATCAGTCCATTATTTTTCAGATAAGATCCTATCTCTTCACAGATTTCCTGATCTCTTACGGTCAGCTCAACGGGCTCGGCCCGTCCCCCTACATGCATATTGGAGCGCGCCTCCCCTTGGGCCGGCACCCGATTAATAGCTCCTATCGCCTTACCATCGACCAGAATGATGCGCTTATCACCCTTTCTGACAGCCGGCTCATAACGCTGCACCATCAGGGGCTCTCTGGAGGTCGCAAAATGCATTTCCAATAAGGAACTGAAATTCTCATCATCCTCTTTCACACGGAAAATGCCCGCTCCCCCATTCCCAAACAGGGGTTTAAGAATGATATCGCGATGATGACGACGAAATTCAGCAATCGCCTCTTTGTCCCACGTCACCAATGTTGGGGGCATTAAATGAGGGAAATGCGTCACAAGCAGCTTTTCCGGCGCATTGCGCACAGCCACAGGATTATTGACAACAAGCGTTCTGTCCGCCTCTTTACCGTGAACATGCTCCAGCATATGCGTGGCTGTAATATACCCCATATCAAAAGGAGGGTCCTGCCTCATTAAAACAACATCGGTAGAGGCGAGATCGAGAGTTTCATAGGCACCGAAATGAGCATGATCGCCTTGCACACGCTGCACCTCAACGGGACGGGCCTTGGCCATCAATCTTCCTGAAACAGAGCTTTTCCCGCCATCTCCTTCCGTTAAAGCCAATGATGTTGGATGATATTCAAAAAGCTTATGACCTCTTTTCTGCGCCTCCAACATCAGGGCGAAGGTGGAGTCGCCATTTATATTGACGGTTTCAAGGGGGTCCATCTGCACAGCGATATGAAGGGACGATAAATGAGACGACATAGTCATATCCTTTAAATAAAGGCAGAAATTACGGGTACGTTATAGAAAGCACTTCAAGCAATAAGGGACCTGAGGGTGTCTGAAGCGTGACTTCATCACCGATACGCGCCCGCATCAGCGCCCTTGCAACGGGTGATACCAGGCTGACTTCGCCTCTTTCCAGGACGGCTTCATCAACCCCCAGCAACGTTACTTCGTGCTCGCGATCTTCCTCATCAACATAACGGACCGTTGCACCAAAAAAAACCTGCTCCCGATTCGTCTGTTGTGACGGGTCAATAATAATGGCGTCATCCAATCGCTTTGTCAGGAAACGTAAGCGCCGGTCAATGTCTCTCAACCGCCTTTTGCCATACTGATAGTCAGCATTTTCTGAACGATCACCATTCCCGGCAGCCCATGAGACAATTTCTACAACTTTTGGTCTTTCCTCATGAGAGAGCTGCTTTAACTCTGCACGCATACGCTCTGCTCCTTTAGGAGAGAGATATTGTTTGAGAGACGGTTTCTCAGCCATAACATCGTAACCTTAAAGACATAATCCGTCACCGGCCCGGGGGAAGCGGATTTTCCCATCCATCAGACAGGATAAATTTCTACGTTGAGCGCCTACGGACCCTCTATAATCATCAAAAGTGATACGTTTTCATATAGGGCGGTTCACATAAGGCACCATTGGAGAGACTGCAACCGCCGGCTGCTCATAATCACAGCTCCTTTTTCTTTCTACTGCGCTTCTTCTGAGCAGCGGGCGCCAGATTATGTGGGAAAACGGTTTCCTGCGGATTGATCGTCATACCAAGCTCTTCAGCCTCACGGCGATAAATTTCATCGCGTAATTTAGCGGCTTTCTCGAAATCAAGTTCAGAGGCTGCCTGACGCATTTCTTTTCTTAAGCGGTCGAGGGAGACCTGTTCTTCCTGTGCGTCCAGTCTTTTTTCGTCTTCAAGGACATTTTCCTCAGCCTGCAATGAATCAGCGATCCGGCTTCTGACGGATTGAGGCGTAATACCGTGGGCCTCATTCCAGCCAATCTGCTTTTCCCGCCGCCGAGCTGTTTCATCAATCGCGTAACGCAGGCTGTCTGTAATCTTGTCTGCATAAAGTAGCACGCGCCCTTCAACATTCCGGGCAGCACGGCCGATCGTCTGGATAAGAGAGGTGCGTGAGCGTAAAAAACCTTCCTTATCAGCATCCAAAATAGCCACAAGAGCACATTCAGGAATATCCAGACCTTCTCTCAAAAGATTGATCCCGACCAGCACATCAAACGTGCCAAGACGCAAGTCGCGGATAATTTCTATCCGTTCCAGCGTATCAATATCAGAATGGAGATAACGGACCCGAACTCCATTTTCAGACAGATATTCTGTCAATTCCTCAGCCATTTTTTTGGTCAGGGTCGTAACAAGAATACGCCCTTTCTGAGCGATGGTCGCTTTGGCCTCATGCAACAGGTCATCAACCTGGCCTTCAACGGGCCGAACAATGGTGACCGGATCAATCAATCCTGTCGGACGAATGATCTGCTCAGCAAACACACCACCCGTCTGTTCCATCTCCCACGGGCCCGGAGTCGCAGACACAAAAAGCGTCTGGGGGCGGAAAGCTTCCCACTCTGAAAAAGAGAGCGGACGGTTATCGAGACATGAAGGCAGACGAAACCCGAACTCAGCCAAGGTTGCCTTACGGGCATAATCGCCCCGCTCCATCCCACCGATCTGGGGCACCGCCACGTGGCTTTCATCAATAATCAGAAGCGCATCTTCAGGAAGATATTCAAATAATGTCGGAGGAGGATCGCCAGGGCGCCGACCGGTCAGGTAGCGTGAATAATTCTCAATGCCTTTACACACCCCGGTTGTTTCCAGCATTTCGAGATCAAAATTGGTCCTTTGCTGCAGGCGCTCGGCTTCGAGTAACTTCCCTTCCTCATTAAAAACTTTCAGCTGTCCTTCCAGTTCCTGAGCAATTCCCGTCATAGCCTGATTCAGGGTCGGGCGCGGTGTTACGTAGTGAGAATTCGCATAAAGCGTCACTTCTGCCAAATCGTCCGTTTTCTGCCCTGTAAGAGGATCAAACTCGTAAATTGATTCTATTTCATCGCCAAACAGGCTGACTCGCCAGGCACGGTCCTCATTCTGCACAGGGAAAATATCAATCACCTCTCCCCGCACACGGAAACTACCGCGCTCAAAAGCCAGGTCATTGCGCATATATTGCAGCTCGACCAATGACCGGATCAGACTGTCACGCTCAATCGTCCCACCGACTTCAAGATGCACTCTCATGCTGGCATAAAGCTCTGGTGAGCCGATACCATAAATACAGGACACAGAGGCGACGATGATGACGTCATTACGTTCCAGCAAGGCCTGAGTCGCGGCATGGCGCATACGGTCTATCTGCTCGTTACGCTGACTATCTTTCTCGATAAACGTATCTGAACGGGGAACGTAGGCTTCCGGCTGGTAATAATCGTAATAAGAGACGAAATACTCAACCGCATTTTCCGGGAAAAACTGCTTCATTTCCGCATAAAGCTGTGCGGCTAATGTTTTATTGGGCGCCATGATCAAGGTTGGGCGTTGTACCGCCTCAATGACCTTGGCCATGGTAAAGGTTTTGCCGGAGCCCGTGACGCCCAGTAGAACCTGATTGCGTTCCTGAGCCTCCAGCCCCTTGACGATTTCCTCAATAGCGCGCGGCTGATCCCCGTTCGGTTCATAATCCGACCTGACAACCATGCGCCGCGTTTTCGGTTTTACCGGCTGACGTTCCGGGAAAAAATCCGTCTGCCTGGGCGGCACTGGTTTCTTTTTTTTGCGGGAAGAGGTTTTCGTGCTCATTCAAGACAAGATGGAGATAAAATGCTGATTTCGCAAGAGACCCCTCTCTTAGTGTCACCTTCTTAAGAAAGAAGGTGGTATAATCGGACTCGAAAAAGAGAGGTTAGAATCATGGATATGAAAACGATCACCCAGGCTTACACTCAATTCAGCAACAAGGTTCAGGAGGGGTTTGAAAAACTCCAGTCCCTGATTCAGGAAGTGCAGGAAGAAGCACAGCAGGGCAATCAGAAGGCTCAGCAATGGTCTCAGAAACTTCAGGATATTTCCAATAGCCTCCAGAATGGCCACGACAAGATCAATAACACTTTTCAGCAGATTAATAGCTTCATCAATAAAGGTGAGTCCCAATCTGAAGGGAAAGACGGAAAGAACGGCGCTTCAGGGCTGTCTGATCTTGTTGGAAAAATCTTTAAGAAATAGCTTTCCCCACTCTTCAAAGACCGGAACGTGTTGGCTGAACACCGGCACGTTTCAGGGCTTCCCGCTGGCGGAGCGCCAGACTATCGACATTAAAGTCCTTGATAAGCTCCATAAACATCTGATGCCAGTTCAGGCGGGCCCCCAGGCGCAAAAAGGCGCTCCCCAATCCTATCGCTGAGCGGTCCATCATGACGAATTCTCTCGGCAACGTCACGCCGCCTGTGCGCTTCAATCCATCATAAACAGCTTCAAGCGTGGCCTTTGCTTCCTCAGGCTTGTTGCTTTCCTCCATTGAGGTTTCCTTGTCCGTCATAAGAGGGCGATAGAAAAAACGAGCCCATTTATTCAGGACGTTGGCTGTATCGCGTGAAAGATTGCGGAATCCCCAATCCTGATACGCCTCAAAGGCGGCATCCTCATCATCCTCACGTAAGGCGTTGAAAAGTCTGACCACACCGCCCACAAAACGGGGGGAAAAAATGCGCACGGACCCAAAATCAAGCAGATTGATCCCTCCATCCTCGCGCACCGTAAAATTCCCCATATGCGGGTCACCATGGATGACACCATAATGATAGACAGGACGGTACCAGGCCTGGAACAGGGCCCGGGCTATATCATTACGCTCCTGCTGCGAAAGGTTACTTTCCAGAACAGACTTCATGGAACGACCATTGACCCAGCTCATGATTAACAAACGCGCCGTTGTTAAATTGGAGATAGGCGCCGGGACCGTAACAGACTCAATATTCTGCAACATAATCCTGTAAAGGCGCAGATGACTCGCTTCACGCTGATAATCAAGCTCTTCACGCATACGTTCTGCAAGCTCGGCGTAAACTTCATCCTGCCTGATCGTATTACCAAAAAAGCCGTAAATACCAAGAACGCGTTTTAACTGCCGCAAATCACTATCCATGGCACCCTGCATGCCTGGATATTGCAGCTTGCAGGCGACTTCTTCCCCGTCAATCAAGAGCGCGCGATGCACCTGCCCCAAAGAGGCAGCCGCTACCGCCTCATGACTGAAAGAGCGGAAATTCTGTTCCCAGTCATTGCCTAATTCCGCCTTCATACGACGCTGGACGAAGCTCCACCCCATGGGAGGGGCATTGGCCTGTAAATGAGCCAGCTCATCGGCATATTCTTCCGGCAAGGCCCCAGGGATTGTGGAAAGAAGCTGGGCACCTTTCATCAGAGGGCCCTTCAGATTACCAAGAGCCGCCCGCAGACCTTCCGCATGTTTCTCCTTATCTGCTTTCAGTCCGAGCTTATGCCCTGCCAGACGGGCAGCGACCCCTCCCATTGCACCAGACGCACGAACGACACGCTGGACATTATCCATAAAGCCAGTTTTATCGAGATCACTTTCACGCGCCATGATACAGCCTTCCTTGTTACAATGAGTCAGCCTCGAGCTGGTCAATCAGCCCACTAATGACTTTCAGACCCTTATGCCAGAATTTCGGGTCACTGGCATCCAGCCCGAAAGGTTGCAGAAGCTCCCTGTGTCGCAAGGTCCCTCCAGCGGCAAGCATGGTCTTATATTTTCCGGTAAAGCCATCAGGCTTTTCACAATAGACACCATAAAGCGCATTCACCAGACAATCCCCGAACGCATAAGCATATACGTAGAAAGGTGAATGAATGAAATGGGGGATATAAGACCAGTAAAGATCATAATCAGGCGTAAAATGGAACGCCGGCCCCAGGCTCCGCTGCTGCACTTCACGCCAGATTTCCCCGATTTTCTCAGCAGGAAGCTCGCCTTTCTGGCGCTCAGCATGGAGCTTAACTTCAAACTGGTAAAACGCAATCTGCCGCACGACGGTATTCAGCATATCTTCCACTTTGGAAGCAATCAGGTGACGGCGTTGCTCAGGTGAGGTCGATTTTTTCAGCAAGGACTGAAAGGTCAGCATTTCCCCGAAAACAGAGGCTGTCTCAGCCAGGGTCAGGGGAGTGGAGGATTTGAGATAACCTTGCGTCTGACCGGCCAGGATCTGATGAATCCCGTGTCCCATTTCATGCGCCAACGTCATGACGTCACGGGGGCGCCCGTGGTAATTCATCAGGAGGTAAGGATGAACTGACGGCACAACTGGATGCGCGAACGCCCCTGAAGATTTTCCCGGAGCGGCAGAGGCATCAATCCACGGATTGGTCAGGAATTTCTCTGCCAGCTGCCCCATCTCGGGGTCAAAATTGCGATAAGCCTGATAGACAATTTCCTTGCCCTCATCCCAGCTGAGAATACGGTCATCGCTTTGTGGCAAGGGGGCATTGCGGTCCCAATGCTCAAGTTTTTCCAAACCGAGCCACTGCGCTTTCAGCTTATAATAACGGTGCGATAATTGGGGGAAAGAGGCGTCCACAGCTTCAACAAGCGCATCAACAACGTCATCTTCCACCATATTGGCACGGTTACGGCTGCTTACAGGACGTGGATACCCCCGCAGCTTGTCCAATGTTGCCTTATCCTTGGCCAGATTATTGGTAATCATGACCAGAAGCTTTTCCTGTTTTTTCAGGGAAGCACTGATGCTTCTGGCAGCATCATGGCGTTTCTGGCGGTCTGAATCCGTCAGGAGATTAAAAACGTCCCCAAGAGGCACATCAGCCTCTCCCACTTTCGCGATCATGGCTGCCATGGTTTCATCAAACAGGCGCACCCATGACTGACGCCCTGTTACAGACAGCTCAAGGAGGACACGCTCAACTTCATCACTCAGCTGATAAGGTTTGAAGACACGGACGTCGCGGATGAAGGAAGCCCATTTTCCCGCCTCGGGAGATTTGCACAGATCAGCGACAAACGCGTCATCCAGACGGTTGATTTCAAGGGAAAGAAACAGCAGATGAACTGACAGAGAGGCCATTCTTTCCTGCACGCCCTGTGAAAAACGACCTGTTTCAGGATCAGTTGTGTGGGCGGCAAAAAGAAGCTGGGCGTAGGATGCCAGCTTCCCCAGCCCTTCCTCTATTAATTCATAATCTTCAATAACCCCGGCAAACTCAGCCGGTGACAAAGTGGCAATTTTGCCTTTCCATTTCGCTTCAAAGGCCTCTGCTTTTTGCTCCAGAGCCTGAAATTCCTGCTCAATACGCGGATCCTGCGGAGACTGATACAGATCAGACAGATCCCACCGGGGTGCAACAGGTGCACTCGTCTCAGAGGGCTGTATCTGTGAAGACATGGTAAATGGAAATAAGGGGTAAGACTGCATATTCATAATAGGCAGAGCTTACCCTGACTGAAGAAGCGTGGGAACTCCCTTATTTCTAAAAAGAGTTCCCCCCTCCTCTTTCTTCAGGCAGAAAGACGTGTCAGATCTTCTTCGACAAACCCTATGATTTTGGCATAATCCTTGGGCACAATATGCCAGAATTTGGGAAGGATCGCCGCCCAGTTATCAAGCAGACCGGCTGCATAGAGACTTCCTGTCTCTCTGACGTGACGCTCAACCAGCTCCCTTAACTGCATTTCCCAGCGGGGAGAAACGACCCGGTTGCAGATCAGACTCTCACTATTGACCCGTCCCTCAAACTGATCATCGACATCCAGCACAAAGGCTGTTCCACCCGTAAAGCCGGCACCGAAATTATTACCGACTTCACCCAGAACGACCACTGTTCCGCCCGTCATATATTCACAACCGTTGGAGCCGCAACCTTCCACAACAGCCACCGCGCCTGAATTACGGACGGCAAACCGCTCCCCTGCCTGCCCAGCGGCAAAAAGCGTGCCGGAAATAGCGCCATAAAGTACTGTGTTGCCAATGATCGCATTATCCTGCGTAACCAGTGTCGAGCCCTGCCCGGGACGCACAATGATCGTAGCACCACACAGACCTTTGCCGACATAGTCATTGGCATCGCCTTCCACTTCAAGGCGCAAGCCTTTCACCGCAAAGGCTCCCAGAGACTGACCGGCTGAGCCTTTCAACGTAAGGGTCACATGGCCTTCCGGCAGAGTGTCCATGCCAAATTTACGCGTTATGAGAGACGAAATGCGCGTCCCGATCGCTCTGTGCGTATTACGTACCATGTAATGGAGATGGAGCTTCTCCCGGCGTTCAAACAGAGGACGTGCATCTGCAATAATCTCTGAATCAAGCGTATCAGGCACTTCATTGCGGCCTTCACGCGTACAGTAACGCGCATAACCGCCCGTATCAGCCTGCACAAGCAGGGAGTTCAGATCAAGGTCATCCAGATAATCAGCGCCACGAGACACCTGATGCAACATGTCTGTACGCCCGATGATTTCCTTCAGTGAACGCACGCCCAATTGCGCCAGAATATTGCGCACATCTTCCGCAATCAGGGTAAAGAGGTTGATCACCTTTTCGGGCGTTCCCTCAAACTTGGCGCGCAAGGATTCATCTTGCACACAGACACCGACCGGACAGGTGTTTGAATGGCACTGGCGAACCATGATGCACCCCATCGCCACCAACGCTGCCGTGCCAATGCCAAATTCTTCAGCACCCAGCATTGCCGCAATCACAACATCGCGCCCTGTTCTGATCCCGCCATCAACACGCAATGTCAGGCGATGGCGCAGGCGATTCAGCATCAGCACCTGATGGGCTTCGCTCAGCCCCATTTCCCAGGGGAGACCCGCATAATGGATCGAGGATTGCGGACTGGCTCCTGTCCCACCGGAATGACCGGAGATCAGAATGGCATCCGCTTTCGCTTTTGCAACACCTGCTGCAATCGTGCCAATCCCAGTTCTGGCAACCAGCTTTACCGTCACTGTCGCTTCCGGGTTGATCTGTTTCAGGTCATAAATAAGCTGGGCAAGATCCTCAATAGAATAAATATCATGATGAGGCGGTGGCGAGATGAGAGTCACACCCGGTGTTGCATGGCGTAAACGGGCAATGAGCTCTGTGACCTTGAACCCGGGTAACTGCCCCCCTTCTCCCGGTTTTGCCCCCTGGGCAACCTTAATCTCAATTTCGCGGCAATTATTGAGATATTCCGCCGTTACACCGAACCTGCCTGACGCGACCTGTTTAATAGCCGAAGACGCATTATCCCCATTCGGACGGGGATGGGCACGGGCTGGGTCTTCGCCCCCCTCTCCAGAATCAGATTTAGCCCCGATCCGGTTCATCGCAATCGCTAATGTTTCATGGGCTTCAGGGCTCAAAGCCCCCAGTGAAATCCCGGGAGCAACGAGATGACGGCGGATCTGCGTAACCCCCTCAACCTCATCAACTGAGATCGGATGGGCCACAGGTTTGAACCCGAACAGATCACGCAGCGAAATTGGCGGAAGGGCTTCCAGAGCCTCAACATAACGGCGATATAGCTTATAGCTATTGGCATTCACGGCCATTTGGAGCTGATGAACAACCGTTGCGTTAAAGGCGTGCGCTTCCCCTCTCATGCGTAATTTATAACGCCCCCCAATGGGCAGAGGCGTAATTTTGGCATCAGCCCAGGCAGCCTTATGAGCTTTGAGCACATTACGTGCAATTCCCGGCAGCCCTATCCCTGAAATGCGCGATGGCATCCCCGGGAAAAATTCCGCAACGAGGGCGCGGGAAAGACCGATTGCCTCAAAATTATAACCACCTCGATAAGAGGAAACGATTGAGATCCCAACCTTGGACATGATTTTAAGCAATCCCTTGTCCAAAGCCTTGCGATAACGCAGCATTGCTTCACGCAATGTCATGGGCTCAAACAAACCACGCTTGA
Organism: Aristophania sp. ESL1100; assembly: GCF_058511235.1. Lineage (NCBI taxonomy): Bacteria > Pseudomonadati > Pseudomonadota > Alphaproteobacteria > Acetobacterales > Acetobacteraceae > Aristophania > Aristophania sp. ESL1100. The sequence goes on from NZ_CP196394.1 coordinate 1,246,779, forward strand.
GACGATCTGCAATTGAATGTTGGGTCAACCACGGATTTACAGTCGTCGCGCCCACACCGATATTAACCGCGATACTATGGACGTCCAGAACCGTTGAGCTGCGCACGTTAAGAGACGTAAAGGTTCTCAAAGAATGATGAACCAGATGAATATGGACCGCTGCCGTTGCCAAAATCATCGGCACGGCCACCCGCTCGGCAGAGCTATGTTCATCAGTCAGGAAAATATGGGCACATCCCTGCCGGACGGCCTCTTCCGCCTGACTGCAGATTGACTGAATTGCTTTTTTGAGACCGGCTTTATCTTCGGAGAGCGGAAAGGTACAATCTATAACAGCCCCCTGATCCCCGCAGACTTTGCGGAGGCGGTCAAATTCACCATTAGTCAGAATGGGGCTAGGCAGTTGCAGGAGGTCACACTGACTGGGTGATTCTGCAAGAATATTTCCGAGATTGCCAAGCCTTGTCACAAGGCTCATCACTCGTGTTTCCCGCAGACTGTCAATGGGTGGGTTCGTCACCTGACTGAACCCCTGACGGAAATAATTTCCTAACCCACGATAATGCGTTGAAAGAATCTGCAAGGGCGTATCATCACCCATTGACCCGATCGCTTCAGCAGCATTCGCCACCATCGGGTGCAGAATTGTCTCCAGATCTTCATAAGTGCGGCTGATCGCCTGATGACGGTGGAAGAGCTCACTTTCTGAAAGCTCGCTTTCCTCATCCATCCCTTCAATCAACGGGGCAACGTCACGCGTTAATTTAATCCATTCTTCATAATTATGCCGCGAAGACAGCTCTTCCTCGACGTCATCAGGCTTATAAAGCCGGCCTGTTGCAAGATTAACCGCCATCGTCTGACCAGGCCCAAGGCGACCGCGTTCCAGGATGGACTCTTCAGGGATACGGACAATCCCCGTCTCTGACCCGACAATCAGCAACCCATCTTTCGTGATGGAATAGCGCGAAGGCCGCAAACCTGCCCTATCCAGCCCGGCGATGATCCATTTGCCATCCGTTGCGCAGATGGCGGCCGGGCCGTCCCACGGCTCCATAACGGAATAGCAATAGCGGTAAAAAGCCCTCACTTTTGGTGAGATAAATGTGCTCCCCCCCATAGAGGCCGGAATCATTAGAGACTTTGCCATCATGGCGTCCCGCCCAGCAAAGGTCAGAAGCTCAAAAACATTATCAAGGGCTGCCGTATCAGACCCGGATGGCTGAATGACCGGTTTGAGTGAATCCATAAAAGGATCCAGATCCGGGTTGGACAGACGCGTTTCGTGCGCACGCATCCAATTGATATTACCTGACAGGGTATTGATTTCACCATTATGGGCAACACGGCGGAAAGGCTGTGCCAATTTCCATGTGGGGAACGTATTGGTGGAATAACGCTGATGGTAAAGTGCAAACCGTGAAACGAAACGTTTATCCAGCAGATCAGGATAAAAATCCGTCAGGTTCTCAGCAAGAAACATGCCTTTATAAATGACGGAGCGGCTTGAAAGAGAACAGATGTACAGATCCGTCGAGGCAAGGGCTGCTGCCTTCTCAATCCGGCGACGAATCACATAAAGATTGCGCTCAAGCTCATCCTGATCATGCCCCAGAACGTTTCTGATCATGATCTGTTCAATTTCAGGGCGGGTCTCGTTCGCCTTTTCACCGATACAGGACGTATCAATCGGCACCTGGCGCCAGCCATAAATCTCGTAACCGAAAGCGAGAATCTCACTTTCAATAATCTGGCGCCCCCGTTCCTGCGAGGCCAGGTCGTTACGGGGCAGAAAAACCATACCAACGGAAATGATTCCGTCTATTTTACTGATACCCGTGCTGTGAATCGCCTCTGCGAAGAAATCCTGGGGGATCTCTACATGGATACCAGCCCCGTCCCCTGTCTTGCCGTCAGCATCGACAGCACCGCGGTGCCAAATATTGCTTAAGGCTTCAATCCCGGCCTCAACCACTTTACGTGATGCCTTGCCATCAAGACTGACGATAACACCGACCCCACAGGAATCATGCTCCTGGGAGGGATCATAAAGACCCTTCAAGCGTTCAATATTAGCCTGATAATCCTGAACGAAATTCTGACCGGACATTTAAAGAACTCCCTCAAGATTATGACTGGACTGCGACGCCGTATAATGTGTTGCAAGATAGTGATCCATGGCTTTGGCGGCCTCTCTCCCATCCCGGATAGCCCAGACAACAAGGCTGGCACCACGGACTATGTCCCCACCCGCAAAAACACCGCGAAGGGACGTTTCATAATTATGTTCCGAGACCTTTAATGTGTTGTGAGACGTTACGGCGAGGTCACTGCGTTTCCACAAAGCCGGAAGGTCTTCAGGGTCAAAGCCGAGCGCACAGATAACCATATCTGCTTCAAGCACACTGCTCACTCCTGTGGGCTCAACAGCACGACGCCCGTCAGAATCAGGCATACCGAGCCTCATTTCCTTCAGACGAACCGCCTCAACATGATCTTTCCCGACAAATGCCTCAGGGGCAGCCAACCATAAAAATTCGCCACCTTCCTCCTCGGCATTGATCACTTCCTGACGTGACCCAGGCATATTGGCACGGTCACGGCGGTAAACACATGTTACTTTTGCAGCCCCCTGCCTGATCGCACTACGGACGCAATCCATGGCTGTATCACCACCACCAATGACGACAACGCGTTTCCCAGCGCTATTGAATTCCGGTTCAGGATTCTCCGCCTGGCAGAGAAACTCCAGCGCCTTGATGACGCCTTTTAAATGTTCCCCCTCTATATGGGGGCGTTTGGCTTTATAAACGCCTGTTCCAAGGAAAAGAGCCTGATGACGCTTCTGCACTTCATCAAAAGAGAGCGCCCCGGGAGCTGAGCCAATTTCCTGCCCCAGGTGAAAAATGACCCCCTGGGCTTTCAGTAACTCTATACGCCGTTTGACAACATGCTTCTCAAGCTTGAATCCGGGTATACCAAAACGCAGCAGCCCCCCTGCTTCGGCCTGGCGTTCATAAACATGGACTTCATATCCCTTTGCCCTGAGAGCCCCGGCGCAGGCAAGCCCCGCGGGTCCTGACCCTATAATCCCGACACTTAAGGATTTCTCTGATAAAGGCAGATCCGGCTCCACCCATCCTTCGTCAAAGGCTGTCTCCGTAATAAAACGCTCGACTGCCCCGATTGTGACGCTTTTAAAATCCTTATTGATAACGCAATTGCCTTCACACAAACGGTCCTGAGGGCAGATCCGGCCACAAATTTCAGGAAAACTGTTTGTTTCTGACGAAAGTCGATAAGCTTCTTCAAGCCGCCCCGTTGCCGCAAGTCGCAACCAATCAGGAATATTATTCCCTAAAGGACAATGTGAGGCACAAAAAGGAATCCCACATTGAGAGCAACGAGACGCCTGCATCTCCGCTCTATCAATAGAGAAACCCTCATATATTTCTTCAAAATCTTTCCGCCTTTGCTCAGCTGAGCGTTTGACAGGGCGCTCCTGTGGTTGATTCACAAATTTAAGCATGGGATCGGCCATGAACAACGCCTCCTCTTTGCGGCCTGAACCCCAGGGCGGAAAACAGACACTTTTAAAACCTTAATCATTGATGACAATAAACAACCGCAATAAATAGTCAGCAATGCTTACCATTCACAAAATTGTAATCACATATTTTCAGAAAACACGAAAGACATCTCAGAACAATACGTCCATAACGGACCTAAAATATTTTACTGATTAATTATGCTTTTTATGAGTTGACGTTCTTTCAAGAGGCCGCTAGAAGCATCCCACCAACGCTGATTTCGTGTTGCTCCCAGTGAGAAACATGAAAACGGATTTTGGAAGCCCAGATGGCGGAATTGGTAGACGCGCAGGTTTCAGGTACCTGTGTCCGCAAGGACGTGGAAGTTCGAGTCTTCTTCTGGGCACCATATTCATATAAGGCAGATAGACCAAGCTCGTTATGAGGCCATCTGCCTCTTAATGTGACTTACATCTCTCCCGGTGCCTTATGAATAATGAACAAAATAAAATCCATCTTTATGACGGGGATCTGCCGGAAGATCTTGATCTAGGACCGTTGGTTGCCATTGATACCGAGGCAATGGGGCTTAACCCCTATCGTGACCGTCTCTGTCTGGTTCAACTCTCGAGCGGTAATGGTGAAGCTCATCTCGTCCAGATTCGCCCTTCCCACCTTGAAGGGAAAGGGGCAGCCTGCCCGAACCTTAAAGCACTTCTGGAAAATAAAGACGTTACAAAACTGATGCATTTCGCCCGTTTTGATGTCGCGTTACTTCAACATTCCTTTGATATCAAAGTTACGTCTGTTATCTGCACAAAAATTGCTTCCCGTCTGGTTTATACATTCACAGACAAGCATGGCCTTGCCTATCTCTGCCGGGAAATATTGGGAATTGACCTCTCCAAACAGCAACAGAGTTCTGACTGGGGCGCTTCCGTGTTGACCGAAGCCCAGAAAAGCTATGCCGCTTCTGATGTGCTTTATTTACATGCTTTATGGGATAAACTCAGAGAATTGCTGGTTCGTGAAAATCGTCTCGAATTGGCACAATCATGCTTTGATTTTCTATCCGCCCGTGCCACATTGGACCTGCTTGGTTATACAGAGCCGGATATATTTTCTCATAAAGGCTGATCTTACAAAATATGACTAACCCATCCCTCGTCACGGCCCTTGATACACTTGCCAGGGAACGGCAGGGATTAGAAGCTCTGGACGCCACTTTCAGAGGGACTCTGGGAGAGGTCTTTGGCCAGGTTGTTGAATATATTCTATCTTCTTCCGGCCGAATCGCCGTTACTGGTGTAGGCAAATCTGGACATATTGCTCGCAAGATTCAGACCAGTCTCGCTTCAACCGGGACCCCCTCTTTTTTTATTCATCCAACTGAGGCAGCGCATGGCGATTTAGGCATGATCTGCCAGGATGATCTCTTATTGATTTTCTCCACATCAGGAGAAACAGCGGAACTGTCTTTTCTTCTGGAATATGCAAAATCGCACCAGATACCTATTATAGCCGTCACCAGCAACGCCTCCTCAACACTGGCAAAAACTGCCAGATTTTGCCTGACACTTCCAGCCGTTGCAGAAGCCTGTCCGATCGGGCTCGCTCCTTCCACCTCCTGTATTTTGCAACTGGCTGTTGGTGATGCCTTAATGGCAAGTCTGCTTAATCAACGCGGTTTTACTGATAAGGATTTCAACCAGTTTCATCCGGCAGGGCAGCTCGGGGCGCGGCTACGCCCCGTCTGTGAGATCATGCATAAAGGCTCTAAAATGCCCCTTGGCACACTATTTATGCCCCTGTCACAGGTTATTATGGAAATTACCCGCAAAGCCTTTGGCTGCATCGGCATCACCGATGAAAATGGAATACTGGTAGGACTTATTTCAGATGGTGATTTGCGCCCAGCTCTTTCCCGGAATCTCGAAACAACATTGGCCGGGGATATCATAAACAGACATCCTGTCACCGTTGCACCCGACATGACCGTGCAGGACGTCCTCCATCTTATGAATCGTCACACGCCTCCTATCAGTAATTTATTTATTGTCGATGAACGAAATTATCCTTTAGGCATCGTTCACCTCCATGATCTTTTACGCACAGGGGTTTTATGAACGAAACAGGAGAGCGGCGTCCTCCCAGGCGGAGTGATTTCGACAACCAGGATTCAGAAGATCGCGCGAAACTCGACAAAATCCGTAGCGAATCATTTCAGCGTGTGCGGCGCCCTCCCAGCGCTGAGGAAATGTCGCGCAGACAAGCCCGATTGAAACTGGCCCGCTGGGGGCTTCCTTCTCTGGCAGCCCTGATATTGGTGTCACTCGCTGCGTGGCCTGAAATTTCTCATCTTGTGAATCTGAACAGGAAATCTCTCAAAGAGATGCAGCGTTTCCAGCATCTGACAGGCGCTATAGAACACGCAATTTATCATGATATTGACTCAAAAGAGCGCCCTTATACCCTAACGTCACAAAATGCACGCCAGATCGGTAAGGACCATATTGACCTGGTCTACCCTGTTGCTGATATTTTAATGAAAAATAATGTCTGGCTGAATATTCGGGCTGATCAGGGAGTTTATATGCGCGATGAGCAAACTCTGACACTGACAGGTCATGTTGTCGTGTATCGCAATGATGGCATTCTGCTCAACAGCCCCACAGCAGATATTGACCTAAAAAGAAATATTATCTCTACCGCCAGCTGGGTTCATGCAGAAGGCCCTTTTGGCACGCAGGATGCTGAAGGCGCTTTTCTTGATCAGAACACCAAGACAATTCAGTTTACAGGGCCCGGTCTGACTGTCCATAATGATGATAAAGATCCCCCTTCTTCCCCTGCGAAAGGGACTTAGTCAGATCATGTTTAAGCGTATTTATCTTTTATCTTCCTGTTTTCTTACTCTTTCCGCTCTGCTCTTCCCTTTATCAGGAAAAGCCGAATCATCATCGGCTGTTTCATCATCAGACAAAACACAAACGGGCCCTGCGGCGGACAAATCCCACGGTCAGCCTATCCAGCTTTATTGGAAACAGGAAGAAATCTACGATCATAATAAACAGACTGTAACACTGACTGGCGGTGCACGAGCTGTCAGGGGAGAGGTTACGCTGGATGCCGATACCCTTATCGGCTATCTGCGTCATAAAGTGGCGCCAGCGACCCCAAAACCCAAAAATAATAATGATATGATGGGCGGGGACATGGAACTTTACCGTGTCGAAGCCATCGGGCATGTTCATTTTTATAACAGGACAAGTCAGGGCTGGGGCGACCATGGAATCTATGATGTCGATAAAGCCGTTATTCTGCTGACAGGGCAGAATATGAAATTCACGACGCCGCATCAGGTTATGACAGCGCGTGACCTTGTTGAATATTACCCCAAGGAACGGATTACCATTGGCCGTGGCGACGCCTCTGTCACAAATGATGAAGGGAAGCGTGTCACGGCTGATATCCTGAAATCTGTCGGCCTGACAGATGCCCAGAAAGCGGAACGACAGAAGCAGAAAGACAAAAATAGCAACACTGATAATAACGGTTCTCTGGACCGCGCTTATGGGTGGGGACATGTTGTCATTAAAACAGATAAACAAGTTGCCACAGGTGACAGAGGCGTCTATCTTTTCGGACCGCAGCTCGCCCGTGTGATCGGACACGTCCACATCACGCAGGGACAGAACCAGAATAATGGTTCACAGGCTGTCGTGAATATGAAAACAGGAATCGCTACCATGCTGCCAGGTCAGAGTTCGCCTATTCAGGGACTGGTCGTTCCGAATGAGACACATCAGTAATGTATTCCGAATTATATAAAGGTCCCGGGCTGGTCGCGCACGGCATTGGCAAAACCTATAAAAAGAGACCTGTCGTCAAAGACGTTTCGCTGCATGTTCAGCGTGGCGAAGCTGTCGGATTATTAGGTCCTAATGGGGCCGGTAAAACAACAAGCTTTTATATGATCGTCGGCCTTGTCCGTGCTGATACAGGCGCCATCATGCTCGATGGCTCTGATATTACGCAGCTCCCGATGTATCGCCGGGCCCGCCTTGGCGTCGGCTACCTCCCTCAGGAAGCCAGTATTTTTCGTGGCCTTAATGTCGAGCAGAACATCATGGTCGCTCTGGAGGTCATAGAATCCGACCCGGAAAAACGACATGAGATGCTCAATGGTCTTTTAGCCGAGTTTGGGATCACCCACTTACGCCACTCCCCTGCCCTCGCACTTTCAGGCGGTGAGCGCAGAAGACTGGAAATTGCTCGCGCTCTGGCCAGTCAGCCTAATTATATTCTGCTTGATGAACCTTTGGCCGGGATTGATCCTATTGCAGTCAGTGAAATCAGAGGGCTCGTCTCTCATTTGAAAGATCGCGGAATCGGCGTTTTAATCACAGACCATAATGTCAGGGAAACGCTGGAAGTTATTGATCGTGCCTATATCCTTCATAGCGGTGAAGTCCTTATGGAAGGAACGCCTGAAGCCATTGTCGCTAATGAAGATGTCAGACGCGTCTATCTTGGTGAACATTTTACCATGTAAGACTCTGTCTACTTCTGGAAATGACTGAAATTTCCAGAAGTCCTTTATTGCACGAAACTCGGAATCAGCTGCGATTTCAAAATAACGTCCACCGCACTTTTTTCATCTTCTGCCATCGCAATCGGCGTTCCATCTGCCGCATGAATTGCGATCATTCTGACGCCTTCATGGATCATTGGCTTTAAGTAAGCAGTCTGTGCCATTCCCAGCCCCCTGAATTCCTGGCCACTCATGATGGTTTCCCGAGGGAGGATAAAGGGCTTCGTACTCGGAGATTTGTTTTTAGCCATCATCCCCTCTCCTGTCTGACTCAGGATTATGCAGGCTTCGCGCATTGCGCCCCCGGGAAGAGGACTTGGTGCCTGCTGTTTCGGACAGGATATGCGATTTCTGGTGCCCCTGTGAAATCGCAATATGTTTCACACGTACTTCCGGGCGCGGGCGTACAAGATCAATATGGAGCAACCCGTTATCCAGCCAGGCACCGCTGATCTCAATTCCTTCTGCCAGCACAAAAGCCCTGTGGAACTGTCGCGCGGCAATCCCTCTATGCAGAAAAACACGCCCCTGACTGTCATCAGCCTGCCGACCACGGATAACCAGCTGGTTATCTTCCTGAGTAATCTGCAAATCATCCATCACGAAACCGGCTACAGCAAGCGTGATACGCAGGGCGGTATTGCTGAGCTGCTCTATATTATAAGGGGGATAACTATCAGACGTAGATTTGGAGACCCTCTCAAGCATTTGCTCAAGATGATCGAACCCCAGAAACATCGGGGACGTAAAAAGACGATTTGACACGTGACAATAAGCCTCCTCATGGAGCGAGACGAAACAGGTAACCCTTTGAAGGCATTACCCTCTTCTTTAACTAAATAAAGAAATTTTTGCTTTCTGTGCAAGGGGCAGCAGAAATCTTTTCCTTGATCCATTTCTTTCATGCCCCGGATTTTGCTCTGGAACAAAATCCAATTGCCCGGTAAATTCCCTCTTATGATGACATTTGAATTTCTCGATCGTATCGACACCATTGATCCCATGCCCATTCTGGTGGCACCCCATCCTGTCCTGAAACAGGTTGCAACGGCCGTTACCATTGAGGAAATGGAAACGGTTAAAAACGCGTTACCTGCCATGTTCTCTGCAATGTATAAAGCTCCCGGCATTGGCCTGGCGGCCCCGCAGGTTGGCATCAGCAAACGCTTTCTGATTATGGATGTTTCAGAAAAAGATGCGCCCCCAGAACCAATGGTGCTCATCAATCCGGAAATTATTGAGGAAAGCGAAGACTTCTCCGTGCATGAAGAGGGCTGTCTTTCCGTCCCCAATCAATATGCCGAAGTTGAAAGACCTGCTTTTATCAAAGTGCGCTATAGCGATCTGAATGGTCACGAAACCACATTGGAGGCAACTGGCCTGCTGGCAACCTGCATACAACATGAGATTGACCATTTAGACGGGATTTTATTTGTCGATCATCTTTCAACCCTGAAACGCAATATGCTTATGCGCCGCCTGGCGAAAGAGCAGAAAAGAAAGTCCTGACCCTATGAAACTGGTTTTCATGGGATCACCTGATTTTGCCGTTCCAGCACTTGAGGGTCTCATTAAGGCGGGGCACGAAATTGCGGCAGTTTATACGCAACCTCCACGCCCGGCAGGACGTGGCAAGACTGTACAGAAACAGCCTGTTCACCTGACCGCTGAAAAATATAATCTTGAGGTCAGGACACCCGTAAAACTGCGCCATAATCAGGAAGAACGTGATTATCTGAAATCACTTCAGCCTGATGCGATCATTGTCGCAGCCTATGGTCTTATTCTCCCTCCAGAGATTTTATCCCTGCCAGAGAAAGGCTGTTTAAACATTCATGCAAGTCTTCTTCCCCGATGGCGTGGTGCCTCGCCGATCCAGTCTGCCCTGAGAGCTGGAGATCAAAAAACAGGTATCTGCATAATGCAGATGGATGAAGGACTTGATACAGGCGCTGTTCTTTTACGCGCCGAGACTGAAATTACGAGCCATGATACGGCAGAGACGCTCCATGATCGCCTCGCTTTACTCGGCAGTGACACCTTATTAAAGGTCCTTGATACGAACCCTCTTCCTACCCCTCAATCTGAGGAAGGAAGCTGTTATGCCCCCCGCCTTCAGAGAGACGATGGGAGAATTGACTGGAAACGCTCCGCCCGGGAAATTGACTGTCAGATTCGCGCTTTCACCCCCTGGCCCGGCAATTTTACTATGCTGGGAGGACAGGCAATTCGTATAGGTGCGGCCCAGATTATAACGCCCCCCCCTCACTCAGAGAGTGAACCAGGGACGGTTCTGGATGATTACCTGACCATCGCCTGTGGCGATCACAGTGCCCTGCGCCTGACACTCCTTCAGAAACCAGGGCGTAACATGATGAACGCTGAAGCCTTTTTAAGAGGGAATCCTCTCCCCAAGGGAACCCGCTTTGAATAACGCACTGCCTTTCCCAACCAGGCGCTGGGCTTTACGGCTTGAATTTGATGGCACCGCTTACGCGGGATGGCAAAGGCAGGACCATAGCCCCTCCATTCAGCAATCACTGGAGGAGGCCGCTGCTCGCCTTTTCAAGGGGCAGCCCATCACGACAACGACGTCAGGTCGAACAGATGCCGGTGTCCATGCCTCCGGTATGGTCGTTCATATGGATGTCCCTGCCGACAGTTCAGTGGCGGCCCATTCCATGCGCGACGGCATTAATTTTCATCTCAAGCCTCATCCTATTGTTATATTGGAGGCAGCTCCGGTTGCTCCCGACTGGAGTGCGCGTTTTTCAGCCTTATGGCGGCGCTATCGTTATACGATTCTCAACCGTCCCTCCCGCCCTACGTTCAGCAGCAATACGGTGTGGCACGTCAAACCGCTACTTGATGAAAAAGCCATGCAGGAAGGGGCTGATTATCTGCTCGGACGGCATGATTTCTCCTCCTTCAGGGCCGCAGCCTGTCAGGCCAGAGACGCTCTGCGCACGCTTGATGAGCTTACGGTCACACGTCAGGGAGAAACCATTATTATTGAGACCCAGGCCCGTTCTTTCCTGCATCATCAGGTAAGAAATATGGTCGGCACATTATCACTTGTCGGGAAAGGGCAATGGCTTCCTGAAAAAATGCATGAAGTGCTGGAAGCCCGTAACCGTTGCGTTGCCGGCCCGACGGCACCGGCAAGCGGTCTCTGTTTTATCGGGGTCGGTTACCCCGACGACCCTTTCATAACATCGCTATAAGGCTCAGAGACCGAGCCTTATCATTAAAGTCTGATAGATCTGTGTCAGTATCTCCAGAGAGGCCAGAGAGACGCACTCATCACGCTTATGCATGGTCGCCCCCACAAGCCCGAACTCTGCAACAGGACAATAACGCGTAATAAAGCGGGCGTCTGACGTTCCACCGCCCGTGTCCAGACGAGGTTTGCGCCCAGTCACCTGCTCCACTGCGTCTGTAATCTGCTTCACAAAAGGACCTGGTTGCGTCAGAAAGGATTCACCACTGATGGCAATCTTCAGTTCCGCCTCTGGTGTAAAGCGCTCAACAAGTGTCTGAAGCCACTCTGAAAGAGAGGCACCACTATGAAGATCGTTAAAACGGATATTTAGCCTGATAACGGCTTCAGAAGGGATGACATTGGTCGCCTGATTCCCGACATCCACACTTGTAATCTGCAAAGAGGATGGCGCAAACCACTCACTTCCCTGATCCAGAGGCTCCCGCGTCAAGGCCTCAAGCAGAGGAATCAGCTTATGGATCGGGTTATCAGCCAGATTGGGGTAAGCAACGTGACCTTCCCTTCCCTTGACCGTAATGACCGCATTCAGGCTGCCCCTACGGCCAATTTTAATGACGTCACCCATTTCATGTGGATTGGTCGGTTCGCCAACCAGACAGAAATCAGGAATCTCGCCTTCCTTTTCCATCCAGCGCAAGACTTCTTTCGTCCCATAATGGGCAGGGCCTTCTTCATCGCCGGTAATCAATAAAGAACAGCTTCCCTTAAGGGGATTTTCTTTCAGGAAACGCGCAAGAGCAGCCAGAAAACTGGCTATGCCCCCTTTCATATCAGCCGCACCCCGGCCGTAAATGAAATCGCCCTCTATCTCGCCAGAGAAGGGGTCATGCAACCATCCCTCTCCGACAGGCACCACATCTGTATGGCCTGCAAAACAGAAATGAGGTTTTCCCTGGCCTAACCGGGCATATAGATTGGGTGTCGAAGCACCGGCTGGGCCAAAATCCAGGCGTTTGACGTCAAAGCCCATTTCCTCAAGCATGTGACCCACAATGCCCAAAGCCCCGTCATCAGCAGGGGTTACAGAACGACACTGCAACAAGGTTTTCAACAAAAGAACCGGGTCAGTCTTATCAGAAACAGGCTTTACCATCATTAATCGCGCAACAGATCGTTAATAGAGGTTTTGGAACGCGTGCGCTCGTCAACTTTTTTAACAATGACCGCACAGGCCAGAGCCGGGCCACCTGGTGTTTTGGGAGGAAGTGTTCCCGGCACCACAACAGAATATGCAGGCACACGCCCCATATAGATATCACCCGTTGCACGGTCGATAATCTTGGTGGATGCTCCCAGGAAAACGCCCATGGACAGAACAGAACCCGTTTCCACGACAACGCCTTCAGCAACCTCTGAACGGGCACCGATGAAGCAGTTATCACCGATAATAACGGGAGAAGCCTGCAAAGGCTCCAGAACGCCACCAATTCCTGCGCCGCCACTGATATGACAGTTTTTACCAATCTGTGCGCAGGAACCAACGGTTGCCCATGTATCGATCATTGTCCCACTATCAACGCGTGCTCCGAGATTGACGAAGCTTGGCATCAACACAACACCGGGAGCAATAAAGGCTGAACGACGTACGATTGCCCCGGGAACAGCTCTGAACCCGGCTTTGTCAAACTCAGCCTTGCCCCAGCCACTGAATTTCAGGGGGACCTTGTCAAATCCCGGTGCACCACCGCAAGCCTGAGCCATTGGCTCCGAGTCATAAAGGCGGAAAGACATTAAAACGGCTTTCTTCAGCCATTCGTGAACGATGACCCCATTTTCATTATTTTCTGCAACACGCATAACACCAGTATCGAGACCAGTGAGAGCTTCCTCAATGAGATCGCGTGCCTCACCTGTCGTCTGAGATGAGAGAGATTCACGTTCTTCCCACAATCTCTCAATTGCTGAACGGAGTTGATCATATTGCATGACGTATTAACCCAAACTATCTAATAACGAATAAGATATGTGGACCATGAGGTCCACGGACGTGGAAGTCAACTACAGAAAATTGGTATTATTGCAAAGACAATCCACGTTTTTCCAGAAATAGGAGGAACAGAACAGTGTCTGTGTTTGAACACCCTCTTAAAACCTCTCAGAGCACTGAGCAGCCCGATCTATTATCAAACCTGCTTGATGCCTTGCGCAATGGGATAACACCCTACAGAGGCATTTGTGCCGCTTCTGATCAGCTTTTTTCTTACTATAACTGCCAGGGAGCTCTCCTGAAAAGCCTGGTTATAGAGGATGGTCAATCTCCTTCTGAGAAAACAGCGTCCCTTATTTATGACCCTTTTAAAGCCGGCTCTCTTGTCTCAGGCTTTATGGACCAGACAGTTCTCCACTATCTTGCAACGCCGAATGTTCCCAACGAAAATAGTTTCACATTCAAGATTAATGACATAGAAATATTCGCCTGTTATCAGAAATTACGGCAGAATGAATGGGCCATTCTTTTACTCTGGCGCAAAGCTTCCTGGCAGAAAAATGATGAAAGAATCATAACGTATTTCTGGAAAATATCCGCTCTTTTGATGGAGCTTGAAAATCTTTACATCACGGCCATCAAAAAAACACGCCATGACCCCGCAACCGGTGTGCTGACCTGGCCTGCATTACGTCAGACCATTCTCCGTCGTTTCCCAAGGCTGGACCGTGACGGTCTGGCAGGCACCCTCATTCTCGTGCAAATTAATGGCCTTTCCGCCCTGGCTTTAACCTATGGTCCGGAAATAGAAGAAAAGATTCTTGCCCACAGCGTAGCCGTTCTGGAACATGCCATCCGCCCTACCGACTCAATCGGGCGAATTGGTGGCCCGCTCTTTGTAATCTGGCTTGATGGAGCTGATCGTTACGCAGCGGCAGAACGCGCTGAAAGCATAACCTCCCAGGGGATCACCCCGCCATTTCTCCGTAAAACCACCTTGTCACTGCAAATGGGCCTGTGTTGCCGCGAACCATTAAGCCGTGAAACGATTGATGAAGTCATGGAACAGGCCATGCTTGCCTTAAAAAAGACAACGGAAAGAAAGTCAGGTCGTTTGTGGCATTTTGCACATCAGAACGCCTGACTGTCTTTCATTCAAGGGGCCTCTTATTCGGCTTTGATCAAAGTCCCCAGACCTGCCGGTGTAAAAAGCTCAAGCAGGCAGGTATGAGGGACGCGCCCATCAAGGATGACGGCTGCTTTTGCCCCCGCTCTTACCGCTTTAAGGCAGGTTTCCACTTTGGGAATCATGCCACCGGTGATCAGGCCTTTTTCAATCCGCCATTGCACTTCGTCAGCTGTCAGTTCAGGAAGCCTGTTTCCATTTTCATCAAGGACACCGGGCACGTCTGTCAACATCAGCAGGCGTGAAGCACCGACGGCACCGGCAATAGCGCCTGCTGCCGTATCTGCATTAATGTTATAGATCTCGCCATTATCCCCCGCACCGACTGGAGCGACCACCGGAATTAAACCGGCCCCCAAAAGGGCGTAAAGTACACGTGGGTCAATTGTTTCCGGCGTGCCGACAAAACCGAGATCAACTGGCTCACCATTGGCGGAGGGGCCATTATGATAGAGTTTGCGCGCCTGGATCAATCTGCCGTCACGACCTGAAATGCCAACCGCAAGCGCGCCGGCACGATTAATCAGATCCGCAACCTGTTTGTTCACAGTCCCTGAGAGAACCATTTCAATCACGCCGATCATGGACGAATCCGTGACACGCAGACCATCGATAAAACGTGATTCAATATTTAACTGGCGCAAGACAGAGTTGATCTGGGGACCGCCTCCATGGACGATAATCGGATTGACGCCAACGAGTTTCAATAATGAAATATCACGCCCGAATGTCGCTGCCAGGTTATTTTCAACCATGGCGTGTCCGCCATATTTTACAACGATGGTATCACCGGCATAACCGCGCAGATAAGGAAGAGCCTCAGCCAGTACTGCTGCCTTCTGCTCTTCCGTAAGGCTCTCTGCCGCCAAAAGCTCCTCTGGCACAGGAACCATTAATCGATCCTCAAGGGATTTTCCAGACATGACCTTTTGCCTCTCTTATTGGCCGCTCTAAGACGAAAAAGCTGGTTCAGCGAACTGTGATAATAATCCGCGTAACTCGGCTATATTATGCATTTTCTCGCTACTGGTGGACAGAATATAGGGAAAGGCTGCCGGATGTGTCTTTAGAAACTGGGTGATTTCTTCAAGACGTTTTTCCAGCTCATTGGCTTTCACAGCATCACATTTGGTTAAAACAACCTGATACACAACAGCCGCTTTATCCAACAGATCACAGACCTCGCGGTCCGATGATTTCAGCCCCACTCTGCTATCAATCAACAGAATAACCCTTGCCAGCTCAGGACGGCCGCGAAGGTAACCAAACATCATTCCCTGCCAGTCCTCCTTGACCGACTTGGAAGCCTTGGCAAAACCATAACCCGGCATATCAACGAGGGTAAGCCTATCACCCAGATTGAAAAAATTGAGCTGTTTCGTTCTACCCGGTTCGGATGACGCCCGAGCAAGAGCTTTCCGCCCTGTCAGAGCATTAATAAGGCTGGACTTCCCGACGTTGGAGCGTCCGGCAAATGCAATTTCTGGCTTTCGGGCATCTGGCAGCTGCTCAAGCTTTTGCGCGCCGAAAAAGAAATTGCATTCCCCAGCAAAGAGCTTGCGTCCTTCTTCGATCTGCTCCTCTGAAGGAGGGCCTGGTTGCTCTTTGGACATAAGACCTATTTCTTTGCTTTTACTTTATAGAGTGGGACAGGAAGTTTGGTCCTGCGTTGAATGATGGCCTGCTGTGCGAGAGTCAGCACATTGTTCCATGTATAATAAACCATCAGTCCGGCAGGGAAACTGGACATCACAAACACATAAACAATCGGCATAAACTGCATGATCCGTGCCTGCACCGGGTCCATACTGACCATGCTCTGACGTTGCAGAAGCCAGAAGGTCACACCCAGGGCGATGCCCCAGATACTGACATGGAGGAAAGAGGCAATATCGGTCGGGTCAAAAGGCAGAAGACCAAAAAGATTGAGAATATTGGTTGGGTCAGGAACAGACAGATCATGAATCCAGCCAAAGAACGGCGCGTGTCTTTCATCAATGCTGAGATTGAGAATCTTATACAGACAGAAGAAAATCGGCGCCTGAATCAGGATGGGGAGACAGCCGCCTGCCGGATTGACTTTTTCCTCTCTATAAAGAGCCATGATCTTTTGATTCACGGCCATAGGATCATCTTTATTCTGTTCTCTGAGTTCCGTAATCTTAGGCGCCAGAAGACGCATACGGGCAGAGGATACAGCTGCTTTCACGGCCAGTGGATAGAGAATGATCTTCACAATCAGGGTCAGCGCCATCAGGGCAAGACCGAAATTACCAATGTGAATATAGAGCCAATGTGAAACGTAAAGAATGGGACGTGTGAGCAGGCTCAGATAACCAAAATCGATCGATTTATCGAAATCAGGCAAAGCATATTTTTTCTCGTAGCTTTTCAGCAGGCCTGGAACTTTCGCACCGGCGAAAACATAGCTTTTCTGCACTAAAGACGCGCCAGGCTGAACGGTCTGTCCATCACGGGAAAGGAACGTAACCTGATAAACACCTTTTCCGACAGGATGATAGGCATATTGCGCCGTTACAAGAGAGGAGGAATCAGCTCCGACAGAGGTCAGCCAGTATTTATCTGTAATACCGCCCCAGCCACCTTTTCCTGTGGTCTGCCAGGCAATCTGTCCTGGTTCAGAGACCCCTTTCCGGACATCCTTATAGCTTTTATCTGCCAGTTTGCCATTCATAACAGCAACTGGACCTTCATAAGCCGTGTAGGACCCTGTAGATTCAGGAAGATAATCCCGCTGCACTCTCTGGAATGGTCTCAGCACAACTGGCTTGTCCGATGTATTTCTGACTTCCTGCTGGATGGTGAACATATAATGATCATCCAACGAGAGATGAATCAGAAACTCAATGCCTTCGCCATTCTTCCAGCTCAACGTCACTGGATGTTCTGGGGTCAGTTTATCACCGCTACTCTGCCAGAGTGTGTTCAACCCTGGAAGTTTGACTGAGCTTCCTTCACCATTGGTCCAGCCTGGGTAAACATAGCTCGGCTTGTCACTTCCAGCCTTATCCAGCAAACGCACCAGCTTACTATTGGGCTTTAACGTCTCTTTATAATGCGTCAGGACCAGATCATCCAGGCGCGCCCCGCGAAGGTTGATCGATCCCTGGACATCGCGCCCTGCAACAACCAGACGATGTTCGGCATGATCTGCTGCATCAGGCTGCGCTGAATTATCCGCGCCATCAGAAGCCGCATTCCCCGGCGAAGACGACGCTGCTGGTGGGAGCGTTTTGGACACAGGAGCCTGCTTGGTAACCGCATCATCATGATGAGGCGGTTTAGGCAGTAACACGTTAAACCCCAGAAGGATCATAGCCGAAATAACGACGGCTAGAAGAACACGTTTATTATTTTCCATCGAGCTGAAGCCACTCTTTCATCATACTACAAGGGCTTACCCTCCCTTATAGGAGACGGAAAATTACCCTGTTAAACGACCCAGAAGGTTTTTCCACAAAGTAGCATTTCTCTCAACCCATAAAACAGGGTGAGGCCATTATTTAGGCTATAATTTTAATTTCACGGTGGAGGATCCTCTCCCCCCTTGTGAAAAGGATGACATTTTAAAATCCGCTTCAAGGCAAGCCACCCGCCCCGGAAAGGACCATAGCGCCTGATGACAATCGCTGCATAAGCGCTACATGTCGGGTGAAATCTGCAGTTTCGTCCCAGAAAAGGACTGATCGCCACGCGGTAAAATGCAATAAGGAACAAACAGCATTTTGTGAGCGCAAACCTCACCCCTGACTGTTCCTGTTTTCCTGCATCGCTTTCACGGTCTTCAGAACGTCATTTTTCAATAACGAAAATGGTCTGCTGATCGTCTGATTCCGTCCGATCAACACCATATCTCCAGAAAGAGCACCGTTTTCTTTTATGACCAGGCGACTGGCTTCTCTCAGCCGTCGCTTCACACGATTACGGGTCACAGCGTTACCAACTTTTTTAGTCACTGTGAATCCGACACGCATTTCCGGTGCCTTTTCGGAAGCCGCAACCTGGCCAATAAGACCAGGGGTCACAACCTTTCGCCCTTTTTGAGCCATCCTGAGAAACTCTGCCCTTTTTTTCAGGCGAGTCAGGCGGATCATCTATGCGTCAATCAGGCTGAAAGTTTTTTACGTCCTTTTGCGCGGCGATTTGCCAGAACGCGACGTCCACCGACTGTCGCAGAACGTGTACGAAAGCCATGACGACGTTTACGAACCAAACGAGAAGGCTGATAAGTGCGCTTCATACTCTTCATTCCCCTAAAACACAGATACGCCGAAACATATCAAAAAATCGGGCGATAGACGCCCTTAGCAATTTCTCAGCTATTTTGTGGTGCTTTTAAGCGGCTTGTCCTAAAGTGTCAATCCTAACATCAGGAGATATCCATGACAGATACCAGCTCAAAGCCTTCTACTGCGCCACATAATCTGGAATCTTTTCTGTCAGAATTCCGGCATGACTTACGAAACAAGCTTTCGCCAGCTGTCATGGTCGCCGATCATCTTACCCATCATAAAGATCCCAATGTACGCCACGAGGCTCAAATGATTATGGATTCACTAGACGCCACTCTAAAAATCATCAAGGAGATTCGGTCACCTCAATGAGCTCCATTTTATAGCCATCGGGATCCTCAACGAAAGCAATAACCGTTGTCCCGAACTTAAGGGGCCCCGCCTCGCGTGTGACTTTACCGCCCCCAAGGCGTACCTTTTCTACGGCATCTGCCACATTGGGCACCCCTATCGCAAAATGCCCGAAGCCATTCCCGATATCGTAGTCTTTTTCCTGGTCCCAATTATAGGTAAGCTCGATTTCAGCCTGGCCGTGTTTATTGTCCGCAAAACCGATATAAACGAGCGTATAGCGCCCTTCTCTGACTTCACAACGTCGAAGTTCGTGCATACCCAATAAATTATAAAATGCGAGACTACGCTCAATGTCCCTTACGCGCACCATTGTATGTAAAAAAGTACTCATATGATCATTCCTTCTCTTCCTGCCACTTCAGCAGCATATCATGCGGCAACCCGTATAAAAAAATGCCTTTCTGATCAGCTTTTATTCTACAGATTTCACCATGAGTTAACAGAGTACCTCCTGCCATAAAGGCAATACCCTCCAAGCCTGCCGAAGCCGCTTTTTCAATCGTCACGGGACCGATGGCCGGCATATCTGCCCTGATATCCTGCCCCTTTTTAGGCATCTTCAGCAAGATACCCCCTTTTTGCCCTTCCTGAAAACACCGACAACGCTCAAGCATGGCGTCTGTGCCTTCTATTGTTTCTATTGCCAGTGTCACACCATTTCGCACGACACATCCTTGACCGACATCAAGCGGCGCCATCACGGTCAGAATATGAGCAGCTTTTTTAAGGTCATTCCATGCCTGGGCAGAAGGAGAAAATTTGCCTAAAGCCCCCTCTCGCCCGACCGCACTCTCCAAAAATTCATGAGCGCCCCTAATGCGGAAGCCTTCTTCCTCCAGAATTGTGATGATGGCGCTCAAAAGACCGTCATCGCCTTTAAAAATAGCCTTCCCCAGACGGGCCAATATTCTGGTCCCTTCCATATCGGGACGTAAATCACGCCATGATGGCCGCTTGACCGGACCAATAAGGACCAGATCTCTACAGTTATGATCTCGGAGAGATTTCAAAATCTCTCCGGCTGCTGCGAGGCGTATTAATTTATAAGGATAATTTTTAATCAGGTCAGGCTCTACAAAACCTTCAAAACCCACAATAAATATCGAATGTCCCTGTTCTCTCAGCTTTTGGGCCAGCTGCGATGGAAGGGGACCTCCACCAGCCAGAATACCTATCGCCGGAGACGCTTTCAGCATAGACTTTCTGCGTAATCGTCACTTTCTCTACGGACGGCCCGCGTCAGACCACGGCGGCTGGGGGCTTCCATAAAATCAAGCATTTCGATGAAACGTTCTATATGTCCAAATTCCTGACGAAGTTTCTTTATCCTGCGACTGAGCACATCACCTGAATCATTTAAACGAGGGTATAATTGACGGAAGGCTCGTCTCAAAGTCTGCATTTCATCAGTGCCGACCCCGGAGCGTTTTAACCCAACCCAGTTCAACCCCACGAGGCGTGCACGATTTCCCAGAACACTTCCATAAGGCAGGACATCCATTTCGACGCCGCAAAGACCGCCTATAACAGCGCCTTTCCCGATACGTACAAATTGGTGAATCGCAGCAGACCCCATGACCCGGGCCTGATCGCCTATATTGACATGCCCTCCCATGACAACATTATTGACGATGATGACCTCATCGCCCAGAACGCAATCATGAGCGACGTGAGCATTGGCCATTATCAGGCAGGCCCTGCCTATGCGCGTGATACCCTCGCCTTGTGACGTACCTCTATGGATCGTCACATTTTCACGGACAATTGTACTGTCTCCAATATGACAGGAGGTGGGCTCACCGGCATATTTCTGATCCTGAGGTGCCATTCCGATCGTCGTAAAAGGATAGACCTCTACGTGCTTTCCAAGCTGAGTACGACCTTCAATAACAACCGAGGCATGTAATTTTACGCCGTCCTGCAAAGTCACATCCGGCCCAATCATACACCAGGGACCGATGACGACATTTGCTCCCAAAGACGCTTTCGGATCAACAAGCGCCGTTGGGTGAATAAAAGGGACTGTCGAATCCACTTTAGAGTTCTTCACAAACCTAGCCCATAATCATGGCACTGAAAGTTGCTTCTGCCACAACGACATCATTAACCTTGGCAATTCCATTAAAACGCCAGACATTTGCCCGGGCCCGTTCTTTCTGAACATGAATACGCAACTGATCCCCCGGACCGACTGGCCGACGAAATTTTGCGCCTTCTATTGTCATAAAATAAACGAGTTTACCCTCAAACTCTTTTCCGAGTGTCAGAACCACCAGCGTCGCAGCTGTCTGGGCCATCGATTCGACAATCAAAACACCGGGCATTACCGGGCGTGAAGGAAAATGTCCCTGGAAAAAAGGCTCAGTCGCAGTGACATTCTTAATCCCTATCGCTGATTCCCCTGCTTTAATCTCTTCCATCCGATCAATCAGCAAGAACGGATAACGATGCGGAATAGCCTGCATAATTTGCAGAATATCTACGGTTTCGGGAACAATATGATCCTGATCCGATTTTGCGTTCACGTGCAATACCTTTCCTGGCTTAAGTCCCAATATTACTGACCACTGCATGGCCGAAAAGCACCATGTCAGGAATAGTGCCAATTTCTAACAAAATATATGTTAAAATACTATCAGGATCATTCTTTACGCGACAACTTACGCAAAGTTGCCACATTACGAAAGAACTCCCTGAAAGGCATTGCAGGGCTCCCGATCACGTCCGATGCTGCTTCAATATCCGACATGACGCCACATTGTGCCCCTATACGTGCCTTGGAGCCGATCTGAATATGGCCAATAAGACCTGCCTGAGCCGCGATCGTGACGAAGTCACCTAATGTCGTTGAACCGGAAATCCCTGCCTGTGAAACGACAATGCAACAACGCCCCATCTGGACATTATGGCCAATCTGAACAAGGTTGTCGATTCTGCTTCCAGCCCCGATAACCGTGTCCTTCATTGAACCACGATCAATGGTTGAATTCGCCCCTATTTCCACATCATCCTGCAGGATAACGCGTCCCAACTGCGGTACTGTTTCAAAACCCTGCGATGTCACGGCAAAACCAAAACCGTCCTGCCCGATCCGCGCCCCAGGAAACAGAGTAATACGATTGCCTAGTAATGAGTGTGAAATACTGACGTGAGAGCCTATGCGGCAATTATCGCCAATCTTTACCCCCTCACCAATGACGGCGTGGCTTCCGATGACACATCCGTCCCCTATTGTAACATTATCCCCAATCACAGCGAGTGGCCCGATCTGGACTGTTTTTCCCAATGAAACATTCTGTCCCAGAACCGCTGTTGGATGTATCTGTCCCGTAGAAGGGGGCAGCGGATAAAAAAGCTGCGCCAAACGCGCCCAGGCGAGATAAGGCTCCTTGCAAATAAGAGCTATACAGCCTTCAGGGACTCTATCTTTAAAAGCGGGCGCCACAATAACAACACCCGCTTTGGTTGTATCCAACAGATCAACATAACGGCGATTATCCAGAAAACTGATTTCTGTACTGCCTGCTGTATGAAGTGGTGCAACCCCCGTAAACGGGCGCTCATCATCCAGATGTTCACACGACACATCCAGACGCAGATGAGACACGATATCGGAAAGTGTAAAGGGACCCCGTCTTGAGAAAAAACGAGCATCCCCGGTATCAGAACAATCTTCCTGTGAGCGATCCATGAGCTTGAATAAACTCAGGGTCAGCGTTTCTGACGAACGACTGACTGCGCTGGCGCTCCGACCACTTTAGGTGTTTCTGCCTGTTGCAATTCTTTCTCTTCATCCGCTGTCGTTGGCATCTGACCAGATTTAGCCAACTGCTCAGGGTCAACCCCAGCCTTTGGGATAAAAACGTGAGGAAGGATTTTATTAAGGCGTTCGGCGACTTCCTCAGTGATATCCTGCTCACCAACATGCAGCACAGCCTGCTCGGCATGCAGAACCAGATTCATGTTATGAGCCGCGGCCACGCGAGCAATAATACCATCTCTCTGTTCAAGCTCACGCTCAATCTGGTGGAAGGCGACCTGGTAGGCTTCCTGTATAATACGGGCCTTATTCCCAAAATCACGTTGGTCCTTGGCACGACGTTCCTGAAGGTGACGTTCACGAATTTGAATCTGATCTGACGTCAATGTCCGAGCCTGAACCTGAAGCTTCTGCTGCTCTGCTCTCCAGGAAGCTTCTTCCTTCTGGACTTCCTGGGCCAATTTATCACGACGTTCTCCCAGAACCTGCTGCATTTCCTGGGCAGCTGTTGAGAATTGCATGACACCAGGAACACTGATGACACCGATCACTGCCGGTGGAGGAGGATTTTCTTTCGCAATAGCTGATGTCGCCGGGACAGGTGGCAGCGGAAGCACAGGTGGATTTTGCGTGGAAGGCCCCATGCCTGAAGAATCGTCATCATCACTCTCCATAGGGACAGGAGCTGCTGCCGCTCTATGAGAATGTGCCGGAGCTTTAGCCGTATGAGGTTGTTCCGTCTTTGGCACAAACCAGCCGGGGTTATTCGCCTTAGCTCCAGATTTGGAGGAATCTGTGGCCGCAAGCGCTGGAACCGTCATGGCCCCAATAGCAAGAAGTGAACAGGCTAATGACAAACGGGCCTTAAAACGCATAACCATAAAACACCTCTATGAACTCACTACAAAAATTATCACGAACTATTTTTAGAATTGTTGTCCAAAGCCGAAACGCAATGGATAGACCCTGTCTCCATGTTCCTTATGAATAGGAACAGCCCCGTCAATATTGACCAGCCCGAATGGACTTTTCCAGGAGAAACCAAGACCAGCTGCCACACGCGGAACATAGGTATTTCCGTTAATTGGCGTATAGTCTTTCCCGTCCTGAGAAGCACTTGTATGGTGACGTTTCACACGCGTACCTGTCAAACTACCAGCATCAACAAAGGCTCTGCCTTTCATGCCCAGACTCTCACCATAGGGGAACGGATAGTTAAGCTGGACAGAGGCCGTATACATGAACCGGCCCCCGAGCAAGTCTTCCTGTCCCATTTCTGGACAGAAGCCATTGCGTCCACCACTGGAACAACGGTAATGCCCTGACCGAGGCCCGACACCGCCCTGAAGGAAGCCGCGGAGGTTTTCACCACCAAGATAGAAGTTATCGATAATATTACGATTACTATCCCCGCTCCAATCTCCCATATACCCGACACCGCCTCTCAGCTGGATCGTCCAGTCATGGCTGGCCGTCAGCTTATCGAGAGGAACATAATAGGAACCACTAACCTTGCCGCGCAGATATTTGGAGTTTCCACCAATACCGGCAAAATCACCTGTGGCACGGATGATATAACCGGAATGTGGATCTACTGTATTATCACGACGGTCATAGGTAACGGTCGTACTCAACTGAGAAAGAAGTGACCAGCCCGCTGCATCCTGCACGTATACTGAAGATGTATCATCTTTACACCATCCTTCATCACCCCGGCACCATTTCCGCCTTGGGTGGGTATGACTGACCTTACGATTGACAAGCGAGTAGGTCCAGGATTGTGACAGGTAACGATTGAAGGCATAGCCCATACGGAATGAAAGACCATATTGATCTTCATCATAACTCTGGTACGTCTGACCGGAATTCTGCATATAATAAATATCTGCACCAGCAACAAAGTTACGCCCCAGGAAATTAGCATCCGTTACAGAAAGATCAACCTGTTTTTCATAATAGGCGACCGTCCCGGAGAAACCGGCATCAATCCCAGTACCAAGCAGATTATGCTGTTTAAGGCCGAGGTTACCCATGACACCAACGTCTGTTGAGTAACCGCCACCAAGAGAGAACTCACCCGTTGGTTTTTCTGTCACGTTAACAGCAAGGTTCGTCTTGTCAGGCGCAGACCCTTGTGTCTGCTCAACTGTAACAGACTTGAAATAGCCCATATCCTGTAAGCCGAGCTTTGCGTATTTACGGTCATAAGGGGTATAGGCATCCCCTTCTGCCATAGGCAGATTACGCCGGATAACGGGATCTCGCGTTATGGTATTACCGTTAATATCAATACGTTCAACATAAACACGCGGCCCCTGCACGACATCATAAAGAAGGTTGATTGTCTTTTTCTCGGGATTACGCGCAATTTCTGTTCTGACTAAGGCAAAAGGATGCCCACTTTCCTGGAGCCACTCCTGCATGTCATTGGCATTATCCTGGATCGCTGTGCCATCATAATATTGGTTTGCAAAGAGCTCGATATGCTTTTTCAGTGTCTTGTTCGTAACGCCATGCACATCTGAACGCACATCAATTTTCGCCAATTTATAGCGAGGGCCCTCATTGATCGTAAAGGTGATATAAAATGTATTATGATCAGGCGACAGTTCACCTGTCGCATCAATCATTTTAAAATCAACAAACCCATTATGGAGGTAATGACGTCTCAACAACTCGGCATCATAACGGATTCGTTCAGGGTTATACTCATCTGCTGAAGAGAAGAACCGGTACCATGCTGTCTCTTTGGACGAAATAACGCTGGATAATGCTGATTCCGTAAAAGATTTATTGCCTACAAAAACAATTTTCTTCACGAGCGTCTGGCGTGCTTCATTAACCTGAAACACCACATCAACCCTGTTATTGGAGAGGCGAATAATCTGCGGGGTTACTGTCGCGCCATAACGCGCTTTTTTTGCATAAAGCCCTAAGATCTTCTGTCGGTCTGCTGCCACAGTCTGGGCAGAAAAGACTGCCCTGGGCTTGAGACTGATCTCTTTGAGCATATCATTGTCTTTAAGAGCATGATTGCCCTCAAAAACGATTCGGTTCACGACAGGATTCTCAACGAGCTGAACGACCAACGTCCCACCGTGACGCTGCATCGTCACATCACGAAACAAACCGGTTGCATAAAGTGTCTTTAAAGAGCGGTTCAATTCGTTTTTATCAAACGAATCCCCGGGTTGCACGACCATATAGGACAGGATGGTCCCTGTCTCGATCCGGGTATTTCCCTTAACAACGATAGATTGAATGATGCTGTCAGGCAGAACATGCCCTTGCGCTGCAGTTTTGTGCTTACCTGCTGCTTTATTAGAGGGACTCGCATCCTGGTGACGTGTTGTCTGTGCTTGCGACGAATGACATACCGTCGGAAATAGACACGCTGAAGCCAGTAAAGCCAACCTAATAGCTACAGGCCGGAAACTTTTAGAGCACAATCCTGACAAAACCGGTATCCCTCGTTTCCAGATTTCACAGATAGTTCTTTCCGCTTGGAAACAGAATTATCCAAAAATCATCTTTATACGCAAGAGCCTCTATTAAAAGAGCCAGTTCTTTTTAAACAAAAGATGCTCTCTTTCCAACTGCTCATATTCAAAACTCTATAGTCAAAGTCCAGTTTCAGAAATGAGACCCTAACCATTTGAACAACCCTAAGCCCCTGATATCATTATAGGCTGTATATAAAAACAGCGCTATAACCAGCATAAGGCCAGCCTGCAAGGCCATTTCCCGCACTTTCATGGAAAGAGGCTTACCCCGGATGGCTTCCACTGCGTAAAAAAGCAGGTGCCCACCGTCAAGCATAGGAATTGGGAAAAGATTAATTAACCCGAGATTGGCTGAAAGCATAGCGACAAAAAAGAGCAAACTGGCGGCTCCATTATCAGCCGCCTGACCGGACATGGCAATAATACCGATTGTTCCTGCCAGCTGGCGCGGACTTCTCTGGCCACTGATGATCTGCCACAAACTTTCAAAAATCTGGGAAAATAGCTTTCCTGTCCCCTCTATGGCCGCCGGAATGGCTTTATAGACAGGCATAGGAGTCGCCTGAACGGCTGTAAACCCTACCCCTAATTGCCCATAATGCTTTTCACCCCTGGTCAGGTTTGCCAGAGTCACTGCAATATCTTTGGGTTCGTTTCCTCTGACAATACCCATGGTAACAGTCTCACCAGGATGAGACGCCACAAGAGACTGCAGGTCCGCCACTCCGAGGATTTTCTTTCCATTAAACCGGATGAAATTATCACCTTTTTGGAGACCTGCCTGTTCGGCAGCGCTGTGTGGTGCCACCATGCTGATTTCAGGTTTAACTTCAGGACGGCCATAAAGGCTGAAGATAATGGCCAGAAGCATGACTGTCAGGATAATGTTAAAAACAGGCCCCATAACGGTAACAAGCGCACGAGCCCAGACAGGTTTACTATGAAAGGATTCCGGGTTTCCTTCAGGGTGTTCGGCACTGGCATCGCCTTCAAAACCATGAAGTTTGACATACCCCCCCAGTGGGACAGCGCTTAACTGCCAATCCGTGCCAACCCGATCTTTCCATTTATACAAGGCCGGCCCAAAGCCAATGGAAAAGACATCAACACGCACCTTACACCAGCGCGCTGCCAGATAATGCCCCATTTCGTGAATAAACACGATGACACCAAAGACCAGCAACCCGACAATAATATTGTGCAAACCATGCATAATTTTAAACTCGCTCGATCTGCTCTTTTGCAAGAGCTCTCCCTTTCTGATCCCAGAAAAGGACATCATCCAATGTCATGGGAACAGGGTTTTCAGGCATAGCCTGCAGAGAGGCATCTATCAGTTCACCAATCCCAAGGAAGCGTATCCGCCCTGAGAGAAAGGCCTCAACAGCGACTTCGTTAGCGGCAGAGAAAACAGTTGGTGCCACACCACCAGCCCGCAATACCTGGCGCGCCAGCGCTAATGGACGAAAACGCACTTCATCAACCGGCTCAAAATCAAGCTTGGCCAGCTTCGCCAGGTCAAGCCGCTCACAATTCGTTCTCATCCGATCCGGCCACGCAAGGCAATGAGAAATGGGAATACGCATATCAGCGCTCCCTAACTGCGCAACGAAACTTCCATCTTTAAAAGAGACCATTCCATGCACAACTGATTGCGGGTGAACAATCACATCGATTCTGTCTTCTTCCACCCCGAACAAACGAGCGGCCTCAATGACTTCCAGCCCTTTATTGGCCATGGATGCCGAATCAATCGTGATTTTTGCCCCCATGGACCATGTGGGATGACGGAGTGCTTTTTCCGGTGTCGCAACAGCCATCTCTTCCAAACTGGAGCGTCTGAAAGGCCCCCCTGACGCTGTCAGAATTAATTTATCCACCTGCGCCATATCACACCCAGCCAGGGACTGGGCAATCGCATTATGCTCTGAATCAACAGGCAGAAGCTTTGCACCGGCCTCTTCCACCAGTTTCAGCATCAGATTCCCGGCACAGACCAAGGCTTCCTTATTTGCCAGAGCCACCGCGTGACCATTACGCACGGCCGCCAAAGTCGGCTCAAGACCGGCTGCCCCTGTAATGGCTGCCATGGTCCAGTCAGCTTCCATTGCGCCGGCTTCTATAACCGCCTGCCGACCTGCTGCAACTTTGGTTGCCGTTCCTTTCAGAAGTTCTTTCAGCTCATCGAGACGTGTTTCATCATTAATCACGGCAAGCTCAGCGTTTAATTCGCGAGCCTGTTGCGCCAGGAGAGCAGCATTACTCCCACCGACCAGAGCACGCACTTCAATCTCGTCCCCCAGTGTTTTGAGAAGATCGACTGTTGACGTTCCGATACTTCCTGTGCTGCCCAATACACTGATACGGCGTCTCTTCGCCCCAGCCCCAACGCTCATGATTCCTGTTTCCTTTTACGTTATTGCCTGTTTCGTCCAAATATATTTGATGTAGTTATTTCAACAAGGTCTGCCCTAATTGCCAGAAAGGGGCTGATCCTGAAAGAAGAGCCAGACAGGCTGCCAATGGCGCTGCTGCCAGTAACCCATCAAAGCGATCCAGAAGCCCCCCATGGCCAGGAATGAGTTTCCCGGAATCTTTCACACCAACACGTCGCTTAAAAGCACTTTCAGCCAGGTCACCACACTGTGCCGCAATGCTTAAAACGCCTCCCCAGAAAAAGGGACTGATTGACCATTCACCCGTTCCCCAGCCTATCAGGAGCCCTGAAAATAAGGTCGCCCCCACCATTCCGCCCAGTGAACCGGAGATCGTTTTGCCTGGTGAAATACGAGGCGCCAGTTTCGGCCCACCAATCAGACGCCCTGAAAGATACGCCCCACTATCACTTGCAATAACGCACCCCAGAACGAGAGCAACTTCCAGAAAGCCATCACCTCTTGCTCTCAAAAAAAGCAGGGACGTGCCACCGATAATTGAAATAATAACAGGACACCAACACCGGAAACCAAATAACAGGGCGGAAAGAGAGAAATATAGAAGAGGCAGAAAAGCCCCTTTTATGGCAATAAGCCCTCCCACAAAAGGCCATAAAAGAAAAAGGACGCCCCGCCAGCTCTTCATCGGCTGTTTTAAAAGCGTTTCCCCCTCCCACACAAGTCCTACCATCACGAGCAGGATCAGGCCGTTATAAAACCAGCGCCCATACCATAAACAGAACAAAGCAACAGGGATCAGCACAAGACTTGAAGCAACTCTCTTTTGAAATTCATTCCATTGTGCAAATGACTTCATGATGAGCGCCCTCCGAACCGACGGTCACGACCTGTATAATGATCGATTATCTCGCTAAAATGGTTCTCCTTGAAGTCAGGCCACAACACATCAAGAAATAAAAGCTCTGCATAAGCGGCCTGCCATAAAAGAAAGTTTGAAAGCCTGTGCTCCCCACTTGTACGAGCAATGATATCAGGATCAGGCATGCCTGATGTCTGAAGATGGGCCGCGAATTTTTCTTCAGTAATGTCTTCCGGGGACAATGTCCCGTCAGAAACTGCCTGCGCCAGGGTACGTGCAGCAGTAGCAATTTCCAACCGACCTCCATAAGAAAGAGCTAATGTTAAAGTGAGTGTCGTATTCTGGCGTGTTTTTTGCTCTGCGACGCGCAACTCCTCCAGCACTGCCTTCCCAAAACGCTCCGGCTCTCCAATAACCTGCAGACGCACACCCTGTTTGTGCAGCTCTGCCAGCTTATAACGCAGATAAAAGCGCAATAGCGCCGTAAGGTTACTGATCTCTTCCTCGGAGCGCCTCCAGTTTTCTGACGAAAACGCATAGAGCGTCAGATATTTAACCTGATGCGCAATAGCACCACGAACGCAACGCTGAACCGCTTCGGCCCCCTCTCGGTGCCCATAAGCCACAGACGCGCCACGAGAGCGCGCCCAGCGCCCGTTACCATCCATAATAATGGCAACATGCTTAGGCGTCTGCTCTAAGGGTATTATATGATTGTCAGAAGAATGCACTGGCAGAGTAAAACCATTAAACCTGTTTGATATCGCGTTCTTTTTCTGACAGAATTTTGTCAATCCGACCGATATAATCATCTGTCAGTTTCTGAATTGAATCGCCCCAGCTTTTCAGATCGTCCTGACTGATTTCGCTTTTTTTCTCGAACGATTTGGCTTTATCCATGCCATCACGTCGGACACCGCGTACGGCAATACGGGCGTTTTCAGCATAACGAGCTGCTGCCTTCGCAAGCTCATTACGTCTTTCCTCTGTAAGCTGCGGAATAGGAACGCGAATCGTCTGCCCTTCCGAAGCAGGGTTCAGACCTAACCCACTGTCACGAATCGCTTTTTCCACGGCGCCGACAACACTGCGATCCCATACGGAAACAGTGAGCATGCGTGCCTCTGGAACAGCCACTGACCCGACTTGTGACAAAGGAACAACGGACCCATAAACTTCTACACGCACCGGCTCAAGAAGGTTGGGGCTTGCACGTCCAGACCGCAAACCTGAAAAATCACGACGCAGACTTTCCAGAGCACCATCCATGCGGCGCTGCAAATCTGCAATCAGGTCTTTAAGCTCTGCACTCATAATGAGACTTCCTTTTTATTAAAAATCAGGTCTTTCACCCAAAAATCAGGAACCACCTGAACAAAACGAATAACCGATCAGGCTTCCACAATTTTTGTAAAACGGCCTTCACCTTTGATTACCGCACCAAAAGCACCCGGTACGTGCATATCAAAAACAACGATCGGCAGGCTATTTTCACGAGCCAGACTGATCGCCGTTGCATCCATCACACGCAGGTCACGTGTCAGGACCTCGGTATAGCTCAGGTGATCATAACGCACTGCTTCAGGGTTCTTTCTGGGATCGGCAGAATAAACACCATCCACCTGCGTTCCCTTAAAGAGGGCGTCACATTCCATCTCACTGGCTCTCAAGGCTGCGGCTGTATCCGTTGTGAAAAAAGGATTTCCTGTTCCGGCAGCAAAAATCACAACACGCCCTTTTTCCATGTGTCGAACGGCACGCCGGCGGATATAAGGCTCTGCAATTGAGGCCATATGAATTGCTGACATAACCCGCGTTTCCACATTGCGCCTCTCAAGGGCGTTCTGAACCATCAACGCGTTGATCACTGTTGCAAGCATCCCGGCGTAATCACCTTGCGCCCGATCCATCCCTTTGGCTGCTGCTGCAACACCACGAAAAATATTGCCTCCGCCCACGACAAGGCAGACCTGCACGCCCTGGCTGGACACATTGGCAATGTCATCTGCAACCATTTCGACCATCGCTGGGTCTATTCCAAAATTGCCCTGCCCCATAAGTGCCTCACCCGACACTTTAAGCAGGACTCTTTTATATGGGAGATTTTCTTTTTGAAGATTATGACTCATGATTCGCTCTACTCCCATAAAATCCGCACATAGTCCTTTCTTACAAGTCTGCTTTCAACTCAACAAGACCAGTCAGAAACGTTCTCACTATGCAAAGTCTGATAAGCCCAATGCTTTCAGGCGAGCTGTTTCCTCATCCCAGCCTGCACGCTCTTTCACATTCAGAAAGAGATGACAGGGGTGTCCTAGAAGCGATTCAAGCTGCTTACGGGCTTTCATACCTATTTCGCGTATCCTCTGCCCTTTTTCGCCAATCAGGATCGCTTTATGACCTGGGCGGGAAACATAAATTGTCACCTCTATCCGCACAGAACCATCTGGCCGGTCTTTATAGCTCTCAGTTTCAACTGTTGTCTGATAAGGGACTTCTTCCTGCGTCTGGAAAAAAATCTGTTCGCGTACAATTTCAGCGGCAAGCAGACGATCAGGCAGATCAGTAAGATCATCTTCAGGATAAAGATAAGGCCCGACAGGAAGGGAAGCCGCCAGATGGTCGAGAAGTTCATCAACTCCTTTCCCCATTCTGGCACTCAGCATAAAAACATGCTCAACGGGAAGGAGCTCGGTCAGTTCCTTCGTTAAAGGCAGAAGCGTTTCTGGCGAAACAAGATCCGTCTTATTGAGAATCAGCCAGACTGGACGCTCACTTTTCTGCAATTTTTCCGCGATCTCGCGCACGTCCTCTTTCAGCCCTTTGCGCGCGTCAACCAAAAACAGAGTCAGATCAGCATCCTGCGCACCGTTCCAGGCCGCATTGACCATCGCCCGGTCAAGCCGACGTCTGGGTTTGAAAATTCCTGGCAGATCAACGAAAATGATCTGACTATGCCCCCGCATAACAATTCCCAATGTGCGGAAACGGGTCGTTTGCGCCTTGGGACTGACGATGGAGAGCTTGGCTCCCGCCATTCTGTTCAGAAGAGTTGATTTCCCTGCATTAGGAGCTCCGACAAGAGCGACAAAGCCGCAAACTGTTTGGGTTTGATCAGACACTTTTTGTTTCCTGTCCAAGATTTTGCAGAAGATCGACAGCGGCCGCCGTTTCAGCGAGCCTTTTGCTCCGGGCTTCACCATTGCCACTGCGGCCAAGCGCTGACACCTTTACGCGAAAGATGGGCTCATGAGAGGGCCCTTCCGCAGAGACGAGTTCATAATGTGGCAAATTATTGCCTTTAGCCAGAACATATTCCTGCAGGAGTGTCTTGGGCTCTTTATGAGGCATTTTTTCACGGTCTATGGCGTGTTTCCAGAAACGGTGAATCAGCTTGCGAACCTTTTCCAGTCCGGCATCAAGATAGACCGCTCCCAGAATGGCTTCCATCGCATCGGCTTTCACACTGGCCAGCTCCCTGATACCGGCAGCTTCTTCGTGACGGGCGATCAACAGCGCCTCAGCCAATCCAATGGTCTGCGCAATATCAGCCAGAACAGGGCGGGAAACCAGATGCGCATGACGCGCCCCCAAGGCCCCTTCCTGCTCTTTGGGGAAGCGTTCAAACAACCATTCAGCAATAACCAGACCTAAAACACGGTCACCAATAAATTCAAGCCGTTCATTCGAGGTTCTGGCTCCATGATGACCGTTGATTGTGTCATGCATATCCATTTTACCATGCCGCTTTCCTGGCCGCCTGGCCAAAGCTGAACGGTGCGTCAATGCCTCTTGCAATAAGCTGTTATGCTCAAAAGCATGGCCCAGACGTTTTTGCAGGGCCATGAGAATTTCAGTGCGGTCCATATTAATCTATACCGTGGAAAGTCCGCCCCCATCTGATTTCAGACGGCCAGTACCAGAACTCCCAGGCTGGATGTTTCAAATCAATAGAGAACATGATTCTCTGTGCTTTCCCAACAAGATTTTCCATGGGAACGAAGCCCAGATCGTGATCAGAGACTTTCAGGAAATCATTTCCCGGAGGGGCAGCACATTTCCCCGTTTCTCTTCCCCCCTGGAAACGGCTATCGGCGCTGTCATCACGGTCGTCCCCCATCATGAAAAGGCACCCCTCGGGAACGACATATTCCTGCGTGTTATTGGCGTCATCATCTTTACGCATTTTCAGAATTTCATGCGCAACAACACCTTTGGTGTTTGATGCAGGAAGTTTTTCCCGGTAACGCGTACCACTGAGCAGATTGCCCCGTTCATCTCTTACTTCATAATGCCCCATGGAATCCCGCGGGACTTCATGATCATTGATAAAGAGATTTCCCTCTTCCATACGGATATGATCACCCGGTAGGCCAATGACACGTTTAATATAATCGATGGAGGTATCCTGCGTATAACGAAATACGGCAACATCGCCACGAGCAGGCTCCCGCCCCATAATACGCCCCTTGAATAAGGGCGGAGAGAATGGAAAAGAATAATGTGAATAACCGTAACTATATTTGGAAACAGCTACAAAATCACCAATCTGCAAGGTCGGGATCATAGAGCCTGAAGGGATATTAAAAGGCTCGATCAATAATGAGCGGATCAAAAAAACACAGACGATTATAACAACGCACTGGCTTATAAAGCCAGCAAATGTCTCTTTCTTTTCTCCCATATCATTCTTTCCCGCTTCATTCATATTATTTCGCCACCCTCATTTTCATAACCACAATCACAATCCATACAGAGAAGGATAAAATCCCTCTGTCTTCTTTTCAGCCGAGCTCTCTACGGGGCAAACCCTGGATTATGACATTCGCCATTGCATAGGGAGCATCATCACTCATCGTCAGAAAAAGTTGTGCCTCATACCCTGCCGGTAAAAGTCGCTCAAGCACAGACTTCGCCTCTCCTAGCAGGATTAACCCGGGAGCACCATAATTGTTTGTCGTCACCCGGATATCATGAAATTGCACACCCTGCGCAAAGCCTGTCCCCAACGCTTTGACACAAGCCTCTTTCGCAGCCCATCTCTTGGCATAACTTCCAAAACGCATTCTCGCAGAGAGGTGTTCGACATAACTCCGCTCTTCAGGAAGGAAAACCCTGTTCAAAAAGACATCACCGTAACGATCTATAACTTTCTTCAGGCGTGTTATCAGACAGATGTCAGCCCCAATCCCCAAAATCATGACTCACACTTTCTATTTAACTTTTAGCCCGCTCAACGTGAATAACGCCTTCTTCAGCCCTGAAGGCCGCGAGAATTATTGATAAATGAGCCAGGTTGCAGACCTGCACATCCACAAAAATCTCCATAAAATCCAGCTGCCTATGCGCTATTCTCAAATTCACGACACTACTATCATGACGCGAGGCTATATTGGTCATAGAGGCTAGAATATGGGGGTCATTTCCGGCAACGACAGAGAGCCGGGCCACGTAACGGCAATTCCCCTTTCTTTCAAGAAGGGCCGGGTTCCATTCAACTTCCATCAGGCGTTCAGGCGTATCGGCAAAACTGCTCAGATTATGACAGTTTTTCTGATGAACCGAGATTCCTTTTCCCTGCATTATGATCCCGATAATAGGATCTCCCGGCACAGGGCGGCAGCATCCGGCAAAATGGATCTCGATCCCGCGACCAACATCTCGGAGAATTTCTCCTTCAGGTCGGTCATCTTTACGGTCGAGTTTCCCCCCCTTGCCCCCCGGCGCGGATTGCGGCAGCCCCGGGACCAGACGCGGTGCCCGATTGCGACGCCCAAGTTCAGGATAGGCGGCCTTTACAACATCACGGGCGAGAAGCTGACCATTTCCAACAGCAATATATAAATCCGTCAGTGAACTCTGACGCAATTCACCGAGATGCTCTTCAAGGATTTTATCTGATTTTGCAACACCTTCCTGACGGAAAGCTCGGGCAACAGCGGCCTTGCCATTATCAAGATAAACCTGTTTCTGCTGCGCTGCCACAAAGCGGCGGATACGAGCCCGCGCTTTCCCTGTAACAACAAAACGCTCCCATGACGGCGAGGGCTGACCACCTCTTGCCGTCATAATCTCAATCTGGTCACCATTTTCCAGAACGTAACGCAAGGGAACAAGGCGGCCATTGACTTTGGCGCCGACGCAACAATCCCCGACCTGACTATGCACAGCATAAGCAAAATCAACAGGGGTCGCACCACGCGGCAGAGAGATCAGTTCCCCTTTCGGGGTAAAGCAGAAAACCTGATCCTGATAGAGTTCAAGTTTCGTATTCTCCAGAAACTCATTGAGCTCCTGACTGTCTTCCAGAATTTCGAGAAGGTCCTGCACCCAGCGCAATTTACGGGTATAGCTGCCAAAATTCTCTGACAACATTTCCGTTTCTACTTCTGAATCACCGTTTTCCTTATATGACCAATGTGATGCCACTCCATTTTCAGCAAGGTCGTGCATCACATCCGTTCGGATCTGAATTTCAATCTTCTGGCTTTGTGGGCGGTAAAGCGTCACACCCGTATGAAGTGACTGGTAGCCATTGGCTTTAGGTGTTGAAATATAATCTTTGAAACGCCCGGCTATCATAGGATAGGCCGCATGCACAGCACCCAGTGCCATATAACAATTTTCACGGGTCGGAACGATAATACGGAACGCCATAATATCTGAGAGCTGCTCGAAGGCGACATTGCGCCGCTTCATTTTCTCCCAGATGGAATAAGCCGATTTTTCCCGTCCTGTGACTTCTACATTTTCAATACCGGCTTCATGACAAAGCTTTTTCAGCTCTTTGACAATATCCTCAATCATATCTGCGCCCTGGCCACGCAGATAATTCAGGCGGGCGCGAATTGTCGCATCCGCTTCTGGCTCAAGATTGATAAAGGCGATATTCTGTAACTCGGTTTTGACCCTGTCCATCCCGATACGCTCAGCCAGCGGAGCGTAAATATCGAGCGTCTCCCGCGAAATCCTCCTTCTCCGCGCTTCGCTCTCCACATAATGGAGAGTCCGCATATTATGCAGCCGGTCAGAGAGTTTAACGACAAGAACACGGATATCGCGTGACATTGCCAAAACAAGTTTCCGGAAATTCTCCGCCTGTTTGGTCCGGTCAGACTGGAGTTCCAGTCGCGTCAGTTTCGTAACCCCATCAACGATGGAGGCTACGTCAGACCCAAACTGTTTTTCCAGCTGTTCATAGGTGAGATCAGTGTCTTCAATCGTGTCGTGAAGCAACCCTACAATAATAGAGGTCTTATCCATTCTTAAACCAGCCAGAATGGACGCCACGGCAACGGGGTGCGTTATATAAGGATCACCGTTATCGCGGCATTGCCCCTTGTGAGCAATGGCCGCCATATCATAGGCATCCTGAATTTCCTGGACGTCAGCCTCACTGCAATACTCGGCAACACGTCTCAGGAGCCCTGGAATGGGGGGATGAAAATCAGGCGACACGAAACCTGATTCCCCCTCTTTATGTACCAGCCCGCATGCAATGGGACTCCCCGCCCCACTGTCTTTTTCAAAAAAAACGGAACTGAATGGAAATGAGGGATATTCAGTCACAGCCCGCCTTCACATTCAGTAAAACTGGAAAATCCTGCCAGGTTCAGCCTCTTAGCGTTTTCTGGACCTTTTTGAAGCTTCGTCAGACGCCATATGACTGGCTTCCTCTTCAGCCGTGACATCCTGAAGACCAAAAATATTCTGGTCTGTCGGGATCAGATCCATAACCTCTTCATCTGCGGGCTCAACTTCCGGCTGATGCCCCATGGAGCGGACAATCGCATTACGCAGTCCGTCAAGAGAGACATTTTCTTCCGCAATTTCACGCAATGCGATCACTGTATTTTTATCATTATCACGGGGAATGGTCAGTTCCTCACCGCGGCTCAGCCCTCTTGCACGCTGGGCAGCAAGAAGAACCAACTCAAAACGGTTTGGAACTTTTTCAATGCAGTCCTCAACAGTCACGCGTGCCATAGGGCAGAATTCCTTTATTTAAACCAAAGAAGGGAAAATAGCTTTCATGGTAAGTATCACGACTCTACGCCGCAACGCAATCAAAAGAAACAAAGCGGCAATGCCCTGGCACTTCATCACGTTTTCGCTATTAATCTCACAAACTCTCGCCTTATAGGATAGAATGGCCGGACAACTGGCAACTTTCTTACTTAAGATTCAGTCTGGAGCAGATATTATGAATGACCAGATTATTGGTTTCGTTGGTTACGGAGCTATGGCGTCCCTAATGGGGAAAAACCTGATCAAAGCGGGATATGAGGTCGTCGCCTATACCCCATCAGGCCTCGTGCTCGGAGAAAAATCTCCCGTTCCCATGCTTTCCTCTCCACGGGAAATTGCCGAGAAATCAGATATTATTATTCTCTGCGTCCCTGATGACAACGCCGAAAAGAAAATGCTCGAAGGTGAATATGGTCTTCTTGCAGGGCTGAAAAAAGGCCAGCTGATCCTTGATACCTCCACTGTTTCCCCTGAATGGGCGGATCATATGGCTGAGCTTATGCAGAGCCATGGCGTGCAGATCATTGACTGCCCTATGTCCGGCAGCACACCGGAAGCAGAAAAGGGCGAGCTGATTATGCTGGCTGGCGGAAATGACGCCGTCATTGACCGTGCAAAACCCGTCCTGGATTGCGTCGGGCGCATTACAATCCGTACAGGGCCTGCCGGCTCAGCAGCGCGCCTCAAGCTGGTCATTAACGGCATCATGGGTGCGACACTCAATATCGTTGCTGAAGGTGTTTCCTACGGCCTGGCTGCGGGCATTGATCGTGATGTTCTCTATAACAGTCTGCAGGAGCTCGCCGTTATCAGCCCTCATCACAAGCGCAAACTTAAAATGGCCCAGAACAGGTCCTTCCCGCCACAGTTTCCCACACGCCTGATGCTCAAAGATATGAGGCTTCTTCTCGATGCCGGACAGAACACATCAGCAACGCTTTCCGGCATGAGTGTGACTGAACAGGCACTTGCCCGTTCCAATAAAGAGCATAAAGACGAAGACTATTCAGCACTGATCGGCGAGCTTGAAAAAAAGGCCCTCTCTGGACAGCATTCCTGAAACAGGGTTCAAACAAGGGTTCAGTCCTTGACGGGTGCTTCTGCACTTCATAGCTAATGGAGCATAAGAGCTATTGGTCTCAATGGCTCTCTCATTACGGAGTATGATTTATGACATTTATTCTTCCTTCACTGCCTTATGCAGAGAACGCACTTGCTCAGGCCGGAATGTGCCAGGAAACACTGGAATATCACCACGGCAAACATCATCAGGCTTATGTCAACACACTCAATACACTCGTTGAAGGCAACCCCTCTTTACAGGGGAAATCTCTTGAAGAGCTGATACAGCTTTCTTTCAACAAGGCTGATCTGACACCGGTTTTCAACAATGCCGGGCAGCATTGGAATCACAGCTTCTTCTGGACATGCCTCTCCCCTACAGGCGGCAGAATGCCCTCCAAACTGGAAGCCAAGATCATTGAAGACTTTGGATCCGTCGATCAGTTTAAAGCGGCTTTCAAACAGGCTGCAACCAGTCAGTTCGGCTCCGGTTGGGCATGGCTTGTTCTCAGCCCCGAAGGAAAGCTGAAAATCACAAAAACAGGCAATGCCGGCACTCCAATTGCTGAAAAAACAGACCGTCCCCTTCTGACATTCGATGTCTGGGAACATGCTTATTATCTTGATTTCCGCAATCGCCGCCCTGACTATACAACAAACTTCCTTGATAAACTGGCCAATTATGAATTCGCAGAAGCCCAGCTTCTTTCAGCGTAAAGCACAGTTATAAAAAAAGCCTCTGCACCTGATCATCATGGTGCAGAGGCTTTTTTATTATAGAGCGCGTTGAAATTTAAGCGTCATTTGCCGGCTGATCACGCGGAATAACGGTCGTAATCGTGCTGCGCACAATTTTCACGCGGACATTAGGGGCAATTTCCACATCAATTTCTGGTGAATCATCGCGTGTTGCCTGAACAACACCCACAATACCCCCGGCTGTTACGATTTTATCACCACGACGCAACCCACTCTGTTTTTCACGCAACTCGCGCTGGCGTTTTTGTTGTGGTTTGATCAACAGGAAATAAAACACCACAAAAATCAACACAATCGGTGCATACTGCATAAGAGCCTGAGGCGAGAACGCGCCCCCTGCAGCGGCGGCCTGATCGGCTGCGTAAGCGGTTGAAAACAGGAGTGTAAACATTAGATTCGAGCTTCCATCTTGCTAATTAATGCCAGCGACCATATCGTGAAGAGAACTGACGTCAAGCGTTCAATCAAGAGTTATTATGTCACAGAATATTTCTTCCACTGCTGATTTACTGCCTATTCTGACCCGTATCGCCGATAGTCTGGAACGTATGGCACCGAAAAAAGCCGATGCAAGCCTGCTTGAAGACCACTCTATTGACGCTTTTCTCTGGAGTGGCGCCGCAGGAACGCTCCTACCCGTCCAGAAAGTGCAGGCTGTCCCGCTTTCCTATCTTTGCGGTATTCAAAGGCAGTGCGATACCGTTCTGAACAACACGCAACATTTCGCCGCCGGACGTCAGGCAAATAATGTCATGTTATGGGGGGCGCGGGGGATGGGAAAATCATCGCTCGTTAAAGCCTGCGTGTTGGACGTCAATAAAACGCAGCGCTCTCTTGGGAAAACTCCCCTCGCCCTGATTGAAATTCCTCGTGATGAACTTTCCACGCTCCCCCAGCTTCTGGCTTTGCTAAGGCAGACTGAACGACGCATCATCCTCTTTTGTGATGATTTGTCCTTTGAATCTCAGGATGCCGATTATAAATCCCTGAAATCAGTTCTGGATGGAGGGATTGCTGGAAGACCTGAAAATGTCGTGGTCTATGCAACGTCCAACCGTAAACACCTCATGCCACGGGATATGATTGAAAATGAGGCAAGCTCTTCGATCAATCCAGGGGAAGCCATTGAAGAAAAAGTCTCTCTTTCAGACCGTTTTGGCCTGTGGATCGGGCTTTATAGTGCGTCCCAGGATGATTATCTGACAATTGTCAGGACGTATGCCCGGGCAAAATCATTGCCTATTGATGATGAAGTGCTTGCAGAAAAAGCCCTGCAATGGGCCATGGCACGCGGCAGCCGTTCCGGGCGGGTTGCGAGCCAGTTCATTACGGCCCTTACAGCAGAACTCGAAGTCCCGACAGCCAAATGACAGTAATCCCTCCTAAACGCCTGGTCATGGTTTCAGCCGCTATTCTGATCGATCCGAATCGTCAGATTTTATTAGCCCAACGCCCGGAAGGAAAACCTCTTTCGGGGCTATGGGAGTTTCCCGGAGGTAAAATTGAAACAGGCGAAACGCCTGAGCACGCCTTACGTAGAGAATTGTCTGAAGAGCTTGATATTCATGTTGAAGAACAGGCTTTAAAGCCCTTTACGTTTGTCAGTAAAGATTGTGAAAAATTCCACCTTTTGATGGTCCTTTACACACTGACAGAATGGAGAGGCTCGCCAAGAGGAAAAGAGGGGCAAGCCCTTAAATGGGTACGTGCGTCTGAATTGGGAACATACGCCATGCCGGAGCCGGATCTCCCGTTAGTCCCCAAAATTCAGGAATTCTTCAAACATTTTTCAGATTAACTGCCTCTAACATTGAAAAACTCGGAAAACGGGGCAGCTTCCAGCCCGGAATTTCTGTCCTGAACGTAAAAACCCCTCCTGCCTGAGGCTCTCTGGCAAGGGTTTCCTCGCTTAATCCTGCCCGGGCGGTTGTTACATAAACCGTCTGGTAATCCACACCCCCAAAGCAGATTTTTGTGACATTGCTCACTGGCATCTCAATAAAAGGCAGCGGACTGCCATCAGGACGGAAACGGGCAATACATCCCCCACCCCAGACACCGCACCACAGA
The DNA here is from genome assembly GCF_058511235.1 of Aristophania sp. ESL1100. Taxonomy (NCBI): domain Bacteria; kingdom Pseudomonadati; phylum Pseudomonadota; class Alphaproteobacteria; order Acetobacterales; family Acetobacteraceae; genus Aristophania; species Aristophania sp. ESL1100. Next base: position 1,288,403 of record NZ_CP196394.1, read on the forward strand.
TTTCCCTGGCTATCGGTTGCAAGACCATCCGGATAACCCTTCGTCAAACGGGCAAAAACCCTCTTTCCTGACAAACTGCCATTTTCAGCGAGGTCAAAGGCATAAATACAGCGCCGCGGACTATCAGCGACGTAAAGAACTTTCCCTTCCGGCGAGATCGCCGGACCGTTCGAGACAATATATCCCTCATCGACCTTGCGGAGTGATAGATCCTGCTGAAGATGCTCAAAGCAGAAGAGAGCGCCTGTCGGCTCTTTTTCCTCAAGATTCATTGTTCCGAACCATAGCCGCCCGGCCGTATCAAGACACCCATCATTCAGTCGATTTCCGTTCTCTTTATTTTCCACCTTATAGATCAGAGAAAAAAGCCCGGTCTGGCAGTCGAAACGGTAGAGACCTTCTCTCTGCCCAACGATGAAGGAGCCATCACTGACAGGGAGAATGAAGGCTGAATGAGAAGGCGCCTCCCACGCAGAGAGGGTACCATTTTCAGGCTGATAACGGTGAAGTCTGTGACCGGAAATATCGACGAAATAAAGAGCCTTCTCACGATCAGACCAATAAGGGCCTTCACCCAGAGTTGCTTTCAAATCAAGAATACAGACAGGTTGATTAAAAAGGTGGGCCATCACAAGAATCTTATCCTGAAAAATGCTATCTCTTTTCCCTTATAGGCTTTAATCTTTAAAATAGTCTCCCTGCTTCAAAGAAAAGGATACAATCGCCATGTCTCCCAAAACAGCCTGTTTTATCGTGATCGGCAACGAAATCCTTTCTGGACGCACGCAGGAGGCCAACACGGTCGTCTTGGCCAATGCCCTTAATCATCAGGGTATTAAACTCGATGAAATACGCGTCATTCCTGATAACGAAGCGCGCATCATTTCCACCGTGAATGAATGTCGTTCCCAATTTGATTTTATCTTCACAAGTGGGGGCATCGGCCCGACACATGACGATATTACCAGCGCTTCCATCGCAAAAGCTCTGAAATGCCCCTTCATTTGCCATAAAGAAACTTTCGAGCTTCTTGAAAAAGCTTTCAAGCCCGGCACTTTCAATGAAGCCGCCCAGCGTATGGCCTATTTCCCGGAAGGAGCAACACCCATCCGGAGTTCTGTTTCAATAGCGCCTGGTTTTTCTATTGCCAATATTTACGTTATGGCTGGAGTCCCGGCAATTTTCCAGTCCATGGTCGAGTGGCAGGTCCCGCGCCTCCCCAAGGGCACGCCTTTATGCTCACAAGCCTGGTACGGGTTCGATATTTACGAAAGCAGAATCGCCAAAGCCTTCAGTGATTTGCAGAATGACTATCCGGACCTGGACCTCGGCTCCTATCCTTTCACACGTAACGGTAAAAAGGGCGTTGCCCTGGTTGCCAAAGGATATAACGAACACGCTGTCAAAGAGGCCGGAAGCAAGCTTAAATCAATTATCGAATCCGTCGAGGCCACCCCTTTTGAGGGTGAGCCTCTGTAAAATCCGGGAAACTTAATGCTCTCTGGTCATGGCGAGATAACGTTCACGCCTTTTTTCAACAAGCATTTCCGGTGCCAAAGGCATTAATTCAGACAGGCCAGTCTCAATCATGGTCCCAACTGTATCAATAACAACACCAGGTTGGCGCTGAGCACCACCAACAGGTTCTGGCACAATCTCATCAATCAGATTGAATTTCTTCAGATCCTGCGCTGTTAATTTCAACGCCTCTGCCGCAGCAGGAGCCAATTTGGCATCACGCCACAGGATAGAGGCAGCCGCTTCAGGTGAAATGACCGAGTAGATCGCATGCTCCAGCATGAAGACCTTATCAGCCGCAGCAATCGCAATAGCGCCCCCTGAGCCACCCTCTCCAATCACAGTCGCGATCACAGGGACAGACAGCCCCAGAGACACGTCAATGGAACGCGCGATTGCTTCCGCCTGCCCTCGTGCCTCTGCATCAATACCGGGCCATGCACCGGCTGTATCAACAAAGCTCACCACTGGCAGCTTGAATTGCGCTGCAAGCTTCATAAGACGCTGGGCCTTGCGGTAGCCTTCTGGTCTGGCCATACCGAAATTATGCTTGAGGCGACTTTCCGTGTCGGATCCTCTTTCCGTCCCCAGAACAACGACAGGCTGCCCGCGGAAACGGGCAAGCCCCCCCACCATTGCGTGGTCATCGCCAAAAACACGATCCCCCGCTAAAGGCGTGAAATCCGTCATAAGACGCCCGATATAATCAAGTGCATGAGGACGCTGGGCATGCCGGGCAACCTGCACTTTCTGCAAAGGCGTTAATTTTCCATAGACGAGACGAAGCTGCTTGTCGGCCTTTTCAGACAAACGCGTTATTTCTTCATCAATGTCTAAACCATCCAGACCGAACCCGTCTTCACGGCGTCCCATCTGGCGTAATTCGTCGATCTTGGTTTCAAGCTCGGCGACTGATTTTTCAAAATCTAGGAACTGGCGCATAGATTGCGCGATAGCATGTGCAGCGCAGAAGAAACAGTCTTTATTTAATCCTGCTCTCTAAATTTATGTCCGTCCCACCAACGCGCATCAGGAATGTTCTGACGATAAAGGATGGTAATGAGCCACAATTTCTTTCAGTCGCTCACTCATAACCTGCGTGTAAATCTGGGTCGTCGCGATATCGACATGCCCTAAAAGCATTTGTAACGCGCGCAGATCCGCCCCACGATTGAGAAGGTGAGTCGCAAAAGAATGACGCAGAACATGCGGGCTGACTCGCTGTGGATCTATTCCTGCCTTGAGGGCACATGCCCGCAGGATCCGGTCAAAACCCTGCCTTGTCAAAGGTTTGAGAGGATTGCGCCCGGGGAAAAGCCATGGGCTGTCCAAAATGGAATCATAACGCACGAGCGCCGCCGCAGCCTGACGAGACGATTCGGCAAAGGGGACCAGTCTCTCACGCCCGCCCTTCCCTTTTATCAGCAGCATCCCTTCCCCTCGCTGGGTAATGGAAGATGGCAGGGATAGAAGTTCGGAAATTCGCAACCCCGTTGTGTAAAGAAGTTCCAAAGCCGCTTTTGCTACAATATCGCGGCGCGGATCATCATGATGACAGGTTCCTACCTCAATGAGACGCTTTATTTCCTCTTCCGTCAAAGGATGCGGCAAAGACGCCCTATAACGAAAACCGGACAGATCAGAGGTTGGATTGAGGGAAATCAGTTTTTCCTGAAAAAGGAACCGATAAAACTGTTTCAGGCAGGAGAGATGCCGCGCCAGGGAACGTGGTGCAAGCCCTTCCTGGCTCCTTTTCCCCAGATAAGCCCGAATATCTTCCGGTTGGATGCTGACCAGAGTTCTCTCTCCACACCATGAGGCAAATTCTTCAAGATCTGCCTGATAGGCAAGTCTCGTTCGGAATGCCGCCCCTTTTTCCGAGGCATACATTTCAAGAAAACGCTCAATAAGAGAATTCATGGCCAGATCTGAAGATTCCGAGCTTTCCCGGTCACATCATTCTGCAGGCGGCGTCACCGCAGGAAGATCAGGCAGAGCATGCGTATCACCTGACGATGTCTGGGGTGCCTGTTTCAGAACGTGATGCACATTGGTCTGATTAGGAGGGGAAACCTTACCAAGATAAAGCGCTCCTCCACCCAGGGCTGCGAGTATAAGAAGAATAACGAGCCCTGAGATTACAAAGCCCCCTTTTGATGACTGCGCCATACCCACGACCCTCATGACTTTTTAGGCAAAAAATTTGCCAGAAACGTTGCATAAAATGCAGCATAGTTCTTTTGAATTTACTGGATTTTTGCAATCGCATAAAGTCTTGCCGGACAAAATTATGGCTTCTTTCATACTTCGTGATAGAAAGTTTTTTATTATCTTATTTATGGGAACCGGACTGAATGACGAAAATTCCGCGGATTATCGTCCTGATTGGCCATATGGGGGCTGGAAAGACAACTTTGGGGCGTCGTCTGGCCCAAACTCTCAAGCTCCCTTTTATTGACCTCGACAGCGAAATTGAGAAGGCTGCCGGACGCTCTGTTGCGGAAATTTTTTCAACACATGGGGAAGCTCATTTCCGGGAAGGAGAGCATAAAGTCATCCGCCGCCTGCTCAATGGCTCAAGTTGCGTTCTGGCCACAGGGGGAGGTGCCTGGATGGATGAACGCACCCGCGAGTTGGTGAAGAACACACCCGGCACGCGTTCAATCTGGTTACACGTTCCCCTTCCTGTCCTCCATTCACGGCTTGTACACAACAAAGCCAAAAGGCCTGTTTTACACCAGCGAAAAGAAAGCCTGCATGAAACGCTTGAACGGCTCGCTTCCGCACGGCATCCTTTTTATGCTCAGGCTGATATGGTCCTTAACTTTGGAGATGAAACCGTGGATGAAGCTGTCCATAAACTCGTTGCTGCCCTTGACGCTTATGAACCTCCACAAAAAGTTACAGTGAATCTTTCCCATCATCGCTATGACGTTATTATCGGGCGTGATCTGCTTGCTAAAGCAGCGACTTATATAGAGCCTTTTCTTAAAAATAATCATGCCATCCTCATCACTGATGAGACCGTGGCACTCCATCATCTCGCGACATTTAAAGCATCCTTCGAGCACAGCCGCGTGCGCCTTGATACGATTGCCGTCTCCCCCGGTGAGGGCAGCAAATCCTTTGCAACCTACCAGCGTGTTATGGAAGATTGTCTGGCATTGGGCCTTGAGCGCAGTTCGACCATTATTGCATTGGGCGGCGGCGTTGTCGGAGATCTGGCGGGCTTTATTGCCGCAACAGCCATGCGAGGTGTGCCTTTCATCCAGATCCCTACAACCCTTCTTTCCCAGGTGGATAGCTCTGTTGGCGGAAAGACAGGGATCAACACCAGAATTGGGAAAAATCTTGTAGGCGCCTTCTGGCAACCTCAACTGGTCCTGGCCGATATCTCAACACTTGAGACGCTTCCCAAGCGGCAACTCATGGCCGGCTACGCGGAAATCATCAAAGCAGGGCTTATTTCGGACCCCGCTCTCTTTGAGTGGTGTGAAAAAAATGGACAGGCTTTGCTCAATGGTGACGCGACTCTGCTCAGTGAAGCTGTAAAAAAAGCCTGTGCCTTTAAAGCCCAGATCGTTTGCGCCGATGAACGCGAGCAAGCATCAAAAGGCGGCAGAGCCCTTCTCAATCTAGGACATAGTTTCGCTCATGCCCTGGAGGCGGAATTCCATTATGACGGGCGGCTTCTTCATGGTGAGGCCGTATCCATCGGGCTCCATCTGGCACTGGCACTCTCTGTCAAAATGGGTCTGGCTCCGGAAAGTGATCTCAAACGTCTTGATGCTCACCTTAAAGCTCTGCACATGCCGGGGAACATTGCTGACCTGCCGGAACGTCCCTCTATTTCAGCCTTACTGGATCATATGACCAGGGATAAAAAAGTGCATAATGGCTGCCTGACCTTTGTATTGCTCCACGGCATTGGAAAAGCCTTTACCTGCCGCGACGTGGAATTCGGGCTTGTTAAAGAGCTTTACAGGGAAGAAGGATGTCCTGAGTGACATCCTGCCCCCGGCTTTTCAAGACTGTGTTTTTTACGCAACAGACCGCCATCATCTTCTGGAAACGCCCTATTTAATAAATCGTTGTCCAGAAATTATTAACCATCGCTCGTTTATTTTTGTCTGAGATCGTCTGGGTGAGCTGCTATTAATAATAACAGATCGTCTGACGTGAATGAGTGTTTATGATTAAACCTTAAACAAGGACGAACGAGAATGCGTACACGTACAGCACTCCTTGCCGTAACCGCTCTGGTAGCTGCGCCTACCCTGGCACTGGCAAGCACGATCACAGGCCCTTATGTAGACCTCGGCGCTGGTTACACCCTGTCACAGTCACAGACAATGTCATCCCACACAGCTGGCAAGTCTGGCCGCCTGCATCAATCTGACGGATATAACGGCTATCTTGCCGGCGGTTGGGGCTTTGGCAACGGGCTTCGCCTGGAGCTGGAAGGCATTTATAACCAGAATTATAATACCAACTTTAGAAGCCATGGACGCAAAGGCTATAGCGGCGGCTCAAATCAGGGGTATGGCGGACTGGTAAATATCCTTTATGATATTGATCTCGCACAATTCGGCATTGACGCTCCTGTAACTCCCTTCGTCGGTATTGGTGCCGGTTATATGTGGGAAAAATACAGCATGAACCACTCAAATGCTGTTGCAAACTCAATGCATTCCACCGGCGGTGGTTTCGCCGCTCAGGCAATCGTCGGTGCTGCTTACGACATCCCGGGCGTTCCTGGTCTTGCCATTACAACCCAATACCGCTTCCTGGCTCAGACAGGCAGTGGATCGGGCGTGAATATCGGCACCTATCATGATGATTCCCATCATAAAGTACGCACAGGTTCACGTTATGAGCATATGTTCATTCTCGGTCTGCGCTATGCATTCGACAATGCACCTCCTCCTCCACCAGCGCCGGCTCATGTTGTCGTTCCTCCTCAGAGAACCGCAGCACGTACTTATCTCGTCTTCTTCGATTGGGATAAATCAAACTTGACACCACGCGCTCGCGAGATCGTTGCTCAGGCTGCTCAGGCTTCAACGCATGTCCAGACAACACGCATCGAAGTGAACGGCTATACCGATAACTCCGCTGCTCATCCTGGCCCACGCGGACAGAGATATAATATGGGACTCTCCCTGCGTCGTGCAAACAGCGTAAAGGCTGAGCTCATCCGCAATGGGGTCCCTGCAACAGCGATCGACATCCATGGTTACGGTGAAGCTCATCCTCTGGTTGCTACAGGACCTAACACTCGTGAACCTCAGAACCGTCGCGTCGAGATTATCCTGAAATAATCACGATACGGCCTTTACGGTCTCGCTTTAAGAAGGATGCCTTCTACACGGAGGCATCCTTTTTTATTCAGGAAATCATAAAGATAAGTCTTTGGTTACGACAATATACAGTACTGGTAAAGTTCTAAATAACACAATGTGTCTTTTTGGTGACATAAGTATGAATTAATAATAAAATTATTCACGTTAACCTTTAAAAAATAATATGTTTATTTTACGTTAATAAACATCAATCCCGCATAGACCTAGTTTCCTTCAAAAGAAATCGATTGGCCTTACGCGTAGATTAATAAAATTGTTGTTTAAAGGACGAATAAAATGCGTATGCGTACAGCACTTCTCGCTATGTCAGCTTTAGTGGCTGCGCCTACTCTGGCACTGGCAAGCACAATTACCGGCCCTTATGTCGATTTAGGCGCTGGTTATAATCTGACACAAAGCCAGACATATAAAGATGTCAATAAAAATAACGTCGTTAACAGAGGCGGCGCAATTAAAGGGAGAGTCCATCAATCAGACGGCTATACCGGCTTTCTTTCCGCAGGTTGGGGATTCGGTAACGGCATCCGGGTTGAACTGGAAGGTATTTATACTCACAGTTACAACACCTCCATGACAGGCCATACCAAAGGCGGGGAACACCATAAAGTTGACGCCAAAGGTGCCAATAACGGTTATGGCGCTTTGGTCAACATCCTTTATGACATTGACCTCGCTCAATTCGGCCTTGACGTCCCCGTTACACCCTTCGTCGGTATCGGTGCCGGTTATATGTGGGAAAAATATAATCTCCATGGTAGCGCCGGGAAATATCTGGACGGCCCCGTTTACCACAAATCAAATTACATGCGCTCCACAAATGGCGGTTTTGCGGCTCAGGCAATCGTCGGTGCCGCTTATGATATCCCGGGCGTTCCAGGTCTTGCCATTACAACCCAGTACCGTTTCCTCGCTCAGACGGGCAGCCAGTCTGGTGTGAATAACGGGACATTACACGACTCCTCCCCTTATCATAATAAAGTCCATAGTGGCACGCGCTACCAGCACCAGTTCATCCTTGGTCTGCGTTATGCGTTCAATAATGCACCTCCACCGCCACCAGCACCGGCTCATGTTGTCGTTCCTCCTCAGAGAACACCTGCTCGCACTTATCTCGTCTTCTTCGACTGGGATAAATCAAACCTGACACCACGCGCTCGCGAGATCGTCGCTCAGGCTGCTCAGGCTTCAACGCATGTCCAGACAACACGCATCGAAGTGAACGGCTATACCGATAACTCCGCTGCTCATCCTGGCCCACGCGGACAGAAATATAACATGGGCCTCTCCCTGCGCCGTGCAAACAGCGTCAAGGCTGAGCTCGTCCGTGATGGTGTCCCGGCAACAGCGATCGATATCCATGGTTATGGTGAGGAACGTCCTCTCGTCGCTACAGGACCTAACACTCGTGAACCTCAGAACCGTCGCGTCGAGATTATCCTGAAATAATCACGATACGACCTTTACGGTCTCACTTTAAGAAGGATGCCTCTTACACGGGGGCATCCTTTTTTTGTAAGCTCTTCAAAAAGCAGTTTTTATTCATATCGGAAAAAGACTTACCGTGTCTTTTTAGTCACAGAGTGTGGGGTTTTAGTATAAAGCTCTGCATCTCAATCTTTTAAAAAGAATGTGTTTATTTTATGTTAATAAACAGACATCTTACGAAGGCTGAGCCTTTTTATTTAATAAAATCGCCAGACTGAAGTGTAGATTATATAAATTCGTAGTTCTAAAGGACGAATGAAAATGAATATCCGTACAGCACTTCTTGCTGTGACAACATTAGCTGCTGCGCCTACTTTGGCGCTGGCAAGCACAATTACCGGCCCTTATGTCGATCTCGGCGCCGGCTATAATCTGACACAAAGCCAGACATATAAAGATGTCAATAAAAATAACGTCGTTAACAGAGGCGGCGCAATTAAAGGGAGAGTCCATCAATCAGACGGCTATACCGGCTTTCTTTCCGCAGGTTGGGGATTCGGTAACGGCATCCGGGTTGAACTGGAAGGTATTTATACTCACAGTTACAACACCTCCATGACAGGCCATACCAAAGGCGGGGAACACCATAAAGTTGACGCCAAAGGTGCCAATAACGGTTATGGCGCTTTGGTCAACATCCTTTATGACATTGACCTCGCTCAATTCGGCCTTGACGTCCCCGTTACACCCTTCGTCGGTATCGGTGCCGGTTATATGTGGGAAAAATATAATCTCCATGGTAGCGCCGGGAAATATCTGGACGGCCCCGTTTACCACAAATCAAATTACATGCGCTCCACAAATGGCGGTTTTGCGGCTCAGGCAATCGTCGGTGCCGCTTATGATATCCCGGGCGTTCCAGGTCTTGCCATTACAACCCAGTACCGTTTCCTCGCTCAGACGGGCAGCCAGTCTGGTGTGAATAACGGGACATTACACGACTCCTCCCCTTATCATAATAAAGTCCATAGTGGCACGCGCTACCAGCACCAGTTCATCCTTGGTCTGCGTTATGCGTTCAATAATGCACCTCCACCGCCACCAGCACCGGCTCATGTTGTCGTTCCTCCTCAGAGAACACCTGCTCGCACTTATCTCGTCTTCTTCGACTGGGATAAATCAAACCTGACACCACGCGCTCGCGAGATCGTCGCTCAGGCTGCTCAGGCTTCAACGCATGTCCAGACAACACGCATCGAAGTGAACGGCTATACCGATAACTCCGCTGCTCATCCTGGCCCACGCGGACAGAAATATAACATGGGCCTCTCCCTGCGTCGTGCAAACAGCGTAAAGGCTGAACTGATCCGCAATGGTGTCCCAGCAACAGCGATCGATATCCATGGTTACGGTGAGGAACGTCCTCTCGTCGCTACAGGACCTAACACTCGTGAACCTCAGAACCGTCGCGTCGAGATTATCCTGAAATAATCACGACAGGATTCTAGCCGAGTCCCAAATAAAAGAGGATGTTTCTCACTCAGGAACATCCTCTTTATATAAAACTGACAGGAAATCATTTCATTCTGTCATTATCTGATAGCTATACTGTGTCTTCCTTACAACATAAGGCAGCGCTTTCGTTGTATGACGACCTCAGTTATCTTTAAAAAAAAATATATTCATTTTATATTAACCCGGTCGATCTCGTGGGGCTGGATATCTCTCATAAGATGTCGCTAACCAGTCTGTAACGCAGATTATACAAATTCGTAGTTTTAAAGGACGAATGAAAATGCGTATACGTACAGCACTTCTTGCTGTGTCAGCTTTGGCCGCTGCGCCTACTCTGGCATTGGCAAGTACGATCACCGGACCTTATGTCGATTTAGGCGCCGGCTATAATCTGACACAAAGCCAGACGTATAAAGTTAAATCAGCAGGCACAAAAGGCCGTATTCATCAATCAGATGGCTATACAGGCTTCCTGTCAGGTGGTTGGGGATTTGGTAACGGTCTTCGGGTCGAACTCGAAGGTATTTATACCCAGAGCAACAATAATTCCATGAGCCATCATGGCGCCATAGGTGGCCATAAAACACGGACTGGCGGTCGTAACCAGGGCTATGGTGCTCTCGTTAACGTCCTCTATGATATTGACCTGGCACAGTTCGGTATTGACGTTCCCATCACACCATTCGTCGGTATTGGTGCCGGTTACATGTGGGAAAAATATCACATTCACGGCAATTCAGGCAGTGGCGTTGGACGCATTATGCGTTCTACAGGCGGTGGTTTTGCGGCTCAGGCAATCGTCGGTGCTGCTTACGACATCCCGGGCGTTCCTGGGCTTGCCATTACAACCCAGTACCGTTTCCTCGCTCAGACGGGTAGCGGCTCAGGTGTGAATATCGGTACTTATCATGCCAATGGCGCTCGCATGCATACGGGCTCACGCTACCAGCACCAGTTCATCCTTGGTCTGCGTTATGCGTTCAACAATGCACCTCCACCGCCACCAGCACCGGCTCATGTTGTCGTTCCTCCTCAGAGAACACCTGCTCGCACTTATCTCGTCTTCTTCGACTGGGATAAATCAAACCTGACACCACGCGCTCGCGAGATCGTCGCTCAGGCTGCTCAGGCTTCAACGCATGTCCAGACAACACGCATCGAAGTTAACGGCTATACCGATAACTCCGCTGCTCATCCTGGCCCACGCGGACAGAAATATAACATGGGCCTCTCCCTGCGCCGTGCCAACAGCGTAAAGGCTGAGCTCGTCCGTGATGGTGTCCCGGCAACTGCCATCGATATCCATGGTTACGGTGAGGCTCATCCTCTGGTTGCTACAGGACCTAACACCCGTGAACCTCAGAACCGTCGCGTCGAGATTATCCTGAAATAATCACGATACGGCCTTTACGGTCTCACTTTAAGAAGGATGCCTCTTACACGGGGGCATCCTTTTTTTGTAAGCTCTTCAAAAATCGAAAAATTATTGTGAAATCTTAATGAGCTGGACAATTTTTTTACAATTCATACGCTTTGGAATCGTCGGCTCAACAGGCCTTGTCATTGACTGGTTATGTTTGAATCTTCTGCTTGTGCTGTTGCCTTTTCCTCCAGCAGTCAGTTGTGCTTACGTCATCTCAGCCTCATGGAACTGGTTGCTTAACCGTATTTGGACGTTCCGTAGAACAAGCCACGATCATCACAAAGCCTCAGTGCAATGGGGGCGATTTATTCTTGCAACGGTGCCAGGGTTTTGCGTCAATCGGGGGATCACCCTGGCCCTTCATTATTATGTCCCTGCTCTCAGTCAGAAAAATCTGATGATTCTTTTCTGCGGAGCCCTGGGAGGCATGACAATTAATTTTCTTCTGACAAAATATTGTGTATTTTCTGCCACATAAGCTGTTAAGAAACGTCGCAAGCATTTCCCGTTCGATAAAATAATCCTATTTTAGCAGGCAAAATATCCTTCTCCATTTCCAAGACCGTAACAATCGGTTAGGAAAAGAGATAATTTTACGTCTATGTCTGGAAGCAGAAATACCAAACCATGACCAGCACGAACGACATCCGCTCCGCTTTTCTTAATCATTTCGCTGCGGAAGGACATCAGATTCTTCCCTCAGCGTCTCTGGTCCCACAGAATGATCCTACATTGCTTTTTACCAATGCAGGAATGGTGCCTTTCAAGAATATTTTCACAGGCCAGGAAACACGTCCCTATAAAAGGGCTACAACCGCACAAAAGGTTGTTCGTGCCGGTGGAAAGCATAATGACCTTGATAATGTCGGCTATACAGCCCGGCATCATACATTCTTTGAAATGATGGGAAATTTCAGCTTTGGAGATTATTTCAAGGCTGAAGCGATTGAATTTGCCTGGAACCTGCTTACGAAAAAATTCGGGATTTCCAAAGACAGGCTTTTAGCAACGGTCTATGCCGAAGATGAGGAAGCAGCGACTTTATGGAAAAAAATTGCTGGTTTTTCAGACGATAAAATCATCCGTATCGCCACAACAGACAATTTCTGGCGCATGGGTGACACAGGGCCATGCGGTCCCTGCTCTGAAATTTTCTATGATCACGGTCCACAAATAGCTGGTGGCCCTCCTGGAAGCCCTGATGAAGATGGTGACCGATTTGTCGAAATCTGGAACCTCGTCTTTATGCAGTTTATGGAAGAAGCGGGTGGGAAACGTTCAAATCTGCCAAGACCTTCTATCGATACGGGTATGGGGCTGGAACGTTTTGCGGCCGTCATGCAGGGCAAATGTGATAATTACGACACAGACACACTGCGCGCCTTAATTGAGGCCTCTGCCGAAACACTTCATCAGGATGCGGATGGTCCTTTTAAGACAAGCCACCGTGTTGTTGCTGATCACTTGCGCTCCACTGCGTTCCTGATTGCCGATGGCGTACTTCCTTCAAGTGAAGGACGGGGCTATGTGCTGCGCCGTATCATGCGCCGCGCCATGCGCCATCTCCATATTATGGGGGCTAGAGAGCCGGTATTTTACCGCCTCCTGCCTGCCTTGATTCAGGAAATGGGGAACGCCTATCCCGAACTTTCCCAGCATAAAGCCCTTATTACCGAAACGATAAAAGGTGAAGAAGAGCGTTTTGAGGCCCTTCTGACCCGGGGGCTGGCCCTGCTGGAAGATGAGGTTTCACGTCTGCCACAAAATGGAACGCTTGCCGGAACAGTCGCTTTCAAACTGTACGATACCTTTGGTTTCCCCCTTGATCTGACTCAGGATGTCCTGCGTGAACAAGGCCATAAAGTGGATGAAAAGGGCTTTGAGGAAGCGATGGCTGAGCAGCGCAAGCGTGCCCGTGCTGCCTGGGTGGGGTCTGGTGATAGTGGCGTGGAAACCATCTGGTTTGATGCACGTGATAAACTGGGCGCAACTGAATTCCTTGGCTACGTGACAGAAACGGCTGATGCCGAAGTCCAGGCCATATTCCGTGGACAGGATGAGCTGGCTGAAGCTCCTGCCGGTTCTGAAATTGCGATCGTTTTAAATCAGACACCTTTTTATGGAGAAAGCGGCGGCCAGGTTGGAGATCACGGGACATTAACAGGGGATCATCTCCTCGTTAAAATCACGGATACCCAGAAGAAAAATGGCGATCTTGTCGTCCATTATGGCAAAGTCATAGAAGGGGTCCTGAAGCCCGGTATGACAGTGCATGCTGAGATTGATCATGAACGCCGTTCAAGAATCCGCGCACATCATTCCGCTACGCACTTATTGCATGAAGTTCTCAGACGTCAGATCGGTGAGCATGTTGCCCAGAAAGGCAGCTTGAACGCCCCTGACCGACTCCGCTTTGATATCAGCCAGCCACGTCCACTAACCGCAGAGGAACTCAAGGCCGTCGAACAGGAAGTTAACAGCCTGATCCGCCAGAATTCCGAGGTTCAGACACGTTTGCTCACCAAAGACCAGGCCGTCGCTGAAGGGGCTATGGCTCTTTTTGGTGAAAAATACGGAGATGAAGTGCGCGTCGTCACAATGGGGAATGGAGAAGGGAATCGTTCTGCCTACTCCATTGAGCTTTGCGGGGGCACTCACGTTGAAAGACTTGGAGATATCGGCCTGTTCCGTATTCTTTCTGAAACAGGCGTTTCTTCAGGTGTGCGGCGTATTGAAGCTGTCTGTGGTATCGCGGCCGAAGAGGCTGCCAATTCAACAGATGCCTTATTGCAGAAAATTGCCGATCTTCTAAAAGTAGCTCCCGGCGAAGTGCCTCATCGTATTGAAGGACTTCTGGAAGAACGCAAAAGCCTTAATGCCCAGATATCCTCTCTCCAGCACAAGCTGGCTACAGGTGGCACTGCTGAGGCTATCGAGACGGTCAACAACATCAAGTTTGCCGGACGTAACCTCGGAGACGTTAATCCACGCGATCTGAAAGGGTTGGCAGAAACGTTGCTGAAACAGCTTGGTTCAGGAATTGTTGCGCTTCTCTCCAGCGCCAATGAGCGTGGCAGCCTCGTCATTGCTGTTTCCTCGGACCTCACTGACCGTATCAGCGCTGTTGATCTGGTGAGAGACGCCTCTCCTCTCATGGGTGGCAAAGGCGGAGGTGGCCGCCCGGATATGGCTCAGGCTGGCGGGACGGACGTAGCTGAAAAAGCCGTCTTTGATATGATTCGCAGCAAAATCGAGCAGGCTTAAATATTCATTTCCGTGGGAAAGGCTTTTTCCCACGGAGTGTTTCTTTAACACCTTACAAAAATTTAAGGTGTTTCTTCCCCTCTGTACGTCCTAGTCTGATCAAGGATCCAAACATCTTCAGCTAAACGATAAAACAAGAATTAACAGGAGCTTCATTATGGCTTTTCATAGAAATACCCTCTCTGAGCTTCTCGAAGGTGTCTGTAAATTCGAAGAGGAGGTTTATCCTCGGAACAAGGAACTTTTCCATAGCCTTGCCTATGATCAGTCCCCTCCAATCCTGTTCATCACCTGTGCGGACAGCCGGATCAGCCCGGGTATGATTACCCAGACGGAACCTGGTGAACTATTTCTGATCCGTAACGTTGGAAATATTGTGCCTGCCTATGGCAATATGGTGGGTGGTGTTTCCTCTGCAATTGAATATGCTATTGGCAGCCTCAAGGTTAAAAATGTCATTATTTGCGGCCATTCAAATTGCGGGGCCATGCATGCTTTGCTCGACCTCAATCACTCCAAGCTTGATTCCCTTCCAACGGTCAGAAAATGGCTTAGAAATGCAGAGGCAGCCAAAGCGCAATTTGCCGAGCTGAAAGCTGAGGATGCAGGACCAGCGGAAATACGCTCCCTCACTGAAGCCAACGTAAAGCTCCAGTTAACTCATCTGAAAACTCACCCTATTGTTGCCGGGGCATTAGCACGCAATGAGGTCAGCATAGAAGGCTGGTATTACGATATTCAGAATGGCAAGATTTTTGTTCTGAATGAAGAAAGCGGAAAATTCCGCCCCGCCAAAGAAGAGCTTGCCGCTTTAAGACAGCGCGTAAAATCCTGATAACACGATTGTTTTTAAAGAAACTTTTTCTGGTTTCCTGTTTAATCTTCACCCTGTGGGCAGACCCCGCCTCTGCCCACAGGGTGAAAGTGACGACGTGGAATATGAATTGGCTGACCCTTCGTTCACCCGGGGACACAGAGGTTCCTGCTGATATCCCCTTTCGTTCCGATCAGGATTATGCCCGTTTAAAATTTTATGCCAACCGCCTTAACAGTGATCTTATTGCCGTCGAAGAAGTTGAAAGCGAAGCAGCCCTTCGTAAAATCTTTGATCCCCGCCATTATAATTTTGTTTTAAGCCGTGATCACATTGTGCAGCGTGTTGGCCTGGTAGTGCGCAAATCCCTCTCTGTAACGATTAATCCTGATGTTACAGCCTTTAATGTCAAACCACCCGGTGCCAGACATGCGCTCCGAAGTGGCCTCGACGTGACCCTTCATGATGGCAGCACCACACTGCGTTTACTTGTCGTTCACCTCAAAACAGGCTGTTGGGCGGTTCCTCTTTCTGACACTAGGCATTCCTGCCCTCTTCTGGTCCGGCAACTTTCCGTGCTTGAAAACTGGATTCTGGACCGTGAGGATGAAGGCGTCCCCTATGTCATACTTGGCGACTTCAATCGTCGCTTAACCTTGAAAGATCCAGCCTATCTGGCGTTGAAGGAGGACGCTCCCCTGACATTGGTCACAGCAGGGTTGGCAAGCCCATGTCGCGGAGGCAGCCGTTTTATTGACCATATCATTCTGGGAGGCACAGCCCGGAAATGGCTTACCCCCGGAAGTCTCCACGTCCTGACCTTCCGTTTTGACCGAAACACGGACATGATCAGTGATCATTGTCCTGTTTCAGCCACACTCGACCTGCCTTAGAATTTACGTCCCGGAAAGACCAATCTGCTTGATATCGTGGAACGCAAGCTTTGGATTCATTTCTGCTGCACGGTTCATCATGAAGGAAGAACTTGCAAGAAAGACGGGATCGCCATCAATGTCATCAGCCATAGCCGTACGATTAAGAGAGGCAAAATTCTCTATCGCATCCTTATCACCCGTCACCCAACGGGCAAGATTATAAGGTGTGCTGTCAAAACCAACGGGGACGTTATATTCGGCAGATAGTCTTGATTGCAAAACATCAAGCTGCAAGGTCCCGACAACACCCACGATAGGCGGTGCGCCATCCTGCGGGCGGAAAAGCTGCACAACACCTTCCTCGGCCAACTCTGTCAGAGCCTGGCGAAGTTTTTTGGCTTTCATCGCATCATCAAGGCGTACACGGCGCAAAATTTCAGGCGCAAAATACGGCACTCCCGTAAAGCGAAGATCTTCACCCTCTGTCAGGGTATCACCAATCCGTAACGTTCCATGGTTGGGAATACCAACAACATCCCCTCCAAAGGCCTCCTCAACAAGCTGACGATCCTGGGCAAAAAAGAATTGTGGTGTATGGAGCGCAAATTGTTTGTTGATCCTGACATGCTTGAGACGCATTCCCCGTGTCAGGCGGCCAGAGCAGACACGCGCAAACGCCATACGGTCACGATGATTGGGGTCCATATTGGCCTGAATTTTAAAGATAAGCGCCGTGACCTTCTCTTCATCAGCCCGCACCTCTCTCGTTTCAGTTTTCTGAGCGCGCGGGGGTGGACCATAAGCCACAAGAGCGTCAAGCAAATCGGTTACGCCAATTTCTTTCATGGCAGAACCAAAGAAAACAGGTGTCAGATGCCCTTCATCAAAAGATTCTTTATCAAAAGCCGGAAGAGCGGCTTCTGCGAGACCACATTCTTCCTCAAGTTCTTCCAGACGGGGATCATTTTCTGCCAGAGGCTCTTTGACATGGAGCTCTTTGGTCCGCAGATCATATGTTCCGACAAACTTCGCAGCACGCCCGACCGGCCAGGTTGCTGGAGAGACGTCCAGAGCCAGACTATTGGCAATTTCATCCAACAGAGCAAAACAATCCTGAGCTTCGCGGTCCATCTTGTTGATAAAGGTGACAATGGGAATATCGCGTAGACGGCAAATTTCGAATAATTTGCGCGTACGTTCTTCAATACCCTTTGCCGCATCAATCACCATAACAGCGCAATCGACGGCTGTCAGTGTCCTGTAGGTGTCTTCCGAGAAGTCTTCATGGCCCGGCGTATCCAAAAGATTAAAGACACACCCCCCATAATTGAAGGTCATCACAGAGGTCACAACCGAAATACCACGGTCACGCTCAATGCCCATCCAGTCCGAACGAGTACGCCTTCTCTCCCCTTTGGCACGGACATTACCGGCCATCTGAATCGCCCCGCCAGCCCGCAAAATACGCTCTGTTAAAGTCGTTTTACCAGCATCCGGGTGAGAAATAATCGCAAAAGTCCTGCGTCTGGAAATTTCATGCGATAATTCATTCGCAGAGAGTGTGTCGGACATGAAAGCCTACTACCAAGGAAACAATAATAACAAAACGCCGGGCGGAAATTCCCGCCCGGCGCTCCGCAACTGATAAAGTCTGTAACCGAAAAACCGGTCTTAACGTGAGTAGAACTCGACGACCAGATTTGGTTCCATCTGCACAGGGTATGGAACGTCAGAAAGCTGAGGCACGCGCAGGAAGGTGCCTTTCATCTGACGATGATCAACTTCCATATATTCCGGAACGTCACGCTCAGCGCTCTGAACGGCATCAAGCAGAACAGCAAGCTGCTTTGATTTTTCACGCACTTCAATCACATCACCTTCTTTAACGAGGTAAGAAGGAATATTGACGCGCTTACCATTAACCAGAATGTGACCATGGTTCACAAACTGACGGGCAGCAAAAGGCGTGATCGCAAATTTCATGCGATAGATCACGGCATCAAGACGACGCTCCAGCAGCCCGATCATGTTCTCTGATGTGTCACCCTTGCGACGCACTGCCTCGTCATAATAACGACGGAACTGTTTCTCGCTGATATTGCCGTAATAGCCTTTAAGTTTCTGCTTACCCATCAGCTGGACGGAATAGTCAGAAGGCTTGGAACGACGACGCTGACCATGCTGGCCAGGACCATATTCACGACGATTTACAGGAGACTTCGCACGGCCCCAGAGGTTGGCACCGAGACGACGGTTGATTTTATACTTACTCGCAAGACGCTTGGACACAGGTAATCCCTAGTTCTCAATTCGGACCTGCCCGATACTGTGCTGGCAGACCCTTTGTTGCGCCGGTAGTCTCCACCTTTCCGTAAGGCGGAACGGGATATGACGCTACAGCCCGAAAAAGACACACAGCCTGTCTTTTCATAGACTGCCGAAACACCCACTTTCCCGGCAATAAGTGCGCGGTTACACGAAATAGGTGCTTCTGTCAATAAATGAGGTTATATCTACCCGCTCTCAAAGCGTTGTCTTCTTATAAAACAGTCTCTTATTTTTTCTAAATCAAAATATAAGATATATAGTACAATTCACTCTCTTGACTAAAAATCTATTTTACTTTTTAGGCAATCCTTTCACCCTGTATGGCTGAGAGCCCTTTCCACATCCCCCTATCGGACTTCTAAGATTATGAACGCTGAAACTGCGCATGATGAGATTGAACATGTGCGCTCTATTCATGGTGTAAAACCGGCATTGATAGCTCTTGCCACCGGCACTTTTGCAATCGGTACCACCGAATTCGGCACTATGAGTATCCTGCAGCCACTTGCCGATTCCCTTCATCTTACGGTTGAACAGGCATCCACCTCGATATCAAGTTACGCCATGGGTGTTGTTATCGGAGCACCGGTTCTTGCTGTTGCTGGTGCCAGACTCCCGCGTAAGATATTGGTTATTTTGCTGATGAGCCTTTTTGTCATCGGCAATCTTGGCACTATGTTATGCGCAACCCTTCCTTCCATTGAGATCCTGCGTTTTATTACAGGGCTGCCGCATGGGGCATTTTTCGGGATTGCGGCTCTCATTGCCGCCTCTCTGGTGGATTACTCCCATCGTGGGCGAGCCATCGGCCTTGTTTTTACAGGGATTACGATTTCCACCGTCGTAGCGGCTCCTGCTTTCACAGTTCTGTCCCAATATGTCTCCTGGCACGTTATTTACGTGTTGATTGCCTTGTTTGGTGTCCTCTGCATTGGCAGTGTGCTCTATTTTGTCCCAATGGATAAACCTCACCCTGGAGCAAAGCCGCTCAATGAGCTGAAAGCTCTTCTTGTTCCTCAGGTCTGGTTCACCTTTTTTACCGGAGCCATCGGTTTTGCCGGGTTATTTGGCGTCTATACCTTCCTGACCTCTGCTCTCTCTGAAGTCACTCATCTCAATCATTGGACGATTTCTCTCTATCAGGTTGTTTGTGGGCTTGGTCTGGTCGCAGGGAATGCCTTTGGCAGTGCCATGGTTGACCGTAACCTGGACAAAACCGTGATTTTTGCCTTGCTGGCCAGTATTTTTTTCCTGCTCGGCTTCTGGCTGACGCTACCTTATCCATGGCTGGCACTGATATCCTGCTTCCTTGTTCCCGCCGGCTGTATCATTATCAGCCCCGCTCTTCAGACGCGCCTGATGGATGTGGCTGGTGAGGCACAGACATTGGCCGCAGCCCTCAATCATTCAGCCTTTAACTTTGCCAATGCATTAGGGCCGTGGTTTGTTGCAAAACTTCTTGATGCCGGATTCGGTTATCATGCTGCTGGGTGGGGAGGAGCCATTCTTTCAGCCGGTGGTCTGGTGATTTATCTGACTGCACTCGCTGTGAAGAAACGCACCGCCTCTTAAGAGATACGGTGCATGACCCGGTAAGCCCGATAGCCAAGCGTCAGGGCGGCAACCCCCAGCCCTGATGCCAGGCCAATCCACAGACCGGCAACACCGACATGCTGATAAAAGGCCAGATACTCCCCAAGGCCAAGCCCTATAATGCCGTAACTACCCACTGTCAGCATCATGGGGCCATAGACATCACCACACCCGCGCAAGGCACCTCCAAAAACGGTTTGCAGGCCATCCACCATTTGGAAGATTCCGGCAATTTTCAATAAGGTCACAGTTGTTGCTACGGTCAGGGTATCTGTTGAGCTTCCCCTGAAATAAAAATGTGCAATCGTTTCAGGAAATAATTCAAGCACAGCTCCAGTCGTAAAGGACCAGAGCAATACAAGCATAACCGCCATGACAGCGGAGCGCCGTGCCTGATCCATTCTGGCTGCCCCACGCCAATAAGCAACCCGCACATTCGTCGCCTGCCCGATCGCAAGACTGACCATGAACAAAAGAGAGGCTGTACTTAAAGCAACCTGATGAGCTGCCAGGCTTTGCGTTCCCAGACTACCGGCTCTTAACGTTGCGATCTGGAACATAAGAAGTTCCGCCGCAGCAGACGCCATCATAGGAAATCCCAGATGAGCCAGCCCTTTAAGAACGGGAAGCTTTATCGGAGCAGGACGCATGACCTCTCTTACTTCCGGGCGACGCCAGCAGAGAATCACCATTGCGCACGTAATTGCCCAGCCGGTCAGAGTCGTTGCCCGGGCTGAGCCAAACAACCCGTAAGCTGGCAATCCAAACCAACCATGAATCAAGGCGGCATTGGTCACACCATTACAGAGCGCCATCGCCGGCATGATCCAGAGCAGTAAGGTCTCTGCCCCCAATGACGGCAGGGCTACGCGAAAAACACCCAGAACAACGATATGCGGTAGGAGTGAATAAAGCAGGATCGTAATGAAACGAACCCCCTTATCCATGACCTCAGCGGGTTCACCCATCAGTGAGAAAAGCCAGCCAGAAGATGACAGGATGATAAAACACGGGATAAAGGCCAGGAGCGCCAACACAAAACCGGCACTCATGATGCTTCTGCCATCATGGGCGATATTATAGCCGTGATCTCGCGCGCCTCTGGCATGGGAAAGCATGACCCCCACACCACCGAGAACTGCCTGAAAAATCACCATCGTCGTGAAAAAGAAATTATTGGCAATGCCACCAATCGCCACTGCCGAGACACTGAGCCCCCCCAGCAGGATTGTATCGGTCACGCCCATGGCCATTTCAGAAAGCTGGGACAGGGCTAATGGCAGACCGACCCGTATAAGAGAAAAAGCATGGCTGCTATACGAAATCTGCGTCGAATTCTTTGATGGAGTCTGTGAGGTCATACCCCACTCATAACGTGCTTCTTATGCAAAACAAGTATTTTACTGTATGAAAAGAATTGCCCAAAACTTTTCGCTCATGCATTGATCACTTTATGAATGAAACTCCTTCCTCCCCTGTTTTCCGTCTTTATAACAGCCACAGCCATAAGCTGGAGCGCTTCGTTCCCTTAGACCCCGGCCATATCAAGCTCTATTTCTGTGGTCCTACTGTTTATGACCTGGTGCATCTTGGCAATCTCAGAGCCATGCTATGCGCCGATATACTCGTCCGTGTCCTGAGAACGCTCTATAAGCGTGTCACTTTTGTACGCAACATCACTGATATTGATGACAAGATTATTCAGCGTGCCCAAAGCTCAGGGGAGGAAATTTCTGCCCTGACCAGGCGCACAACAGAGGAATTCCATCAGGATCTGAAAGCGTTGGAAATCCTGCCGCCCGATATCGAACCTCAGGCAACCACCCATATTGCTGACATGCTTGAGATGATCGGCCAGTTAATTGAACAGAACCACGCCTATGTCGCAGAAGGTCATGTTCTTTTTGATGTGCGTTCATTCCCTGATTATGGCGCTCTCTCAGGGCGTTCGCTTGATGATATGCGCGCAGGTGCACGAGTTGAGGTTGCGCCTTATAAACGCGATCCGGGTGATTTCGTGTTGTGGAAACCCTCCTCCCCGGACGAACCGGGCTGGGAAAGCCCTTATGGAAGAGGCCGCCCGGGCTGGCATATTGAATGTTCTGCCATGGCTCAGCATTATCTGGGCGAGAATTTCGATATTCACGGTGGTGGCAATGACCTCCTCTTCCCTCATCATGAAAATGAGCGGGCACAATCACTCTGTGCTCATCCAGGGAGCCATTTTGCCCGTTATTGGCTCCATGTAGGGATGCTTCTCTCCAATGGAGAGAAAATGTCCAAATCACTGGGAAATTTTCATACAATCAGAGAGGTTCTGGAGCGTTTCCCCGCTGAGGCATTGCGCCTGCTTTACCTTGGCTCCCATTACCGCTCAACACTGGATTTTTCCTGGGAGAAACTTGAAGACGCCCGTAAAACGCTCGACCGCTTCTATCGCGCTTTGGAAAAAACCCCTCCTTCCGAGAAAAATAAGGCACTCCCTCCAAGCCTGTTAAATGCTCTTTATGAGGATCTGAACACAGCTCAGGCCCTCGCTGAGCTGCATAAATTTGCTGATCTTGCCATGGCAGGCAACCAGCAGGGAGCGGACGATCTTTATAATGGTGGAAGACTCCTGGGGCTGTTTCATGTCTCACCTTCCCAATGGTTTCAGGGAGATGTGTCTCTCTCCACAGATAAAATTGAAGCCTTGATTGCTGAACGACAGGCCGCCAAAAAAGAGAAGAACTTTGCCCGCGCTGATGAAATTCGCGCTGAACTGGCAGCACAAAATATTCTCCTGGAAGACGGCCCACAGGGCACAACCTGGCGCAAAGGATAAGTTTTCATGACCGGACGTGATGGTGGCGCCGATCTTGCGCCCCTTGGCCCTTATGACCCTGTTGTCATTTTAGTACGCCCACAGCTTGCCGTAAATATTGGCACAACAGCCCGTGCCATGGCGAATGGCGGATTATTTCATCTCCGCCTCGTTGCCCCACGTGATGGCTGGCCCCAGGAACGTGCCTGGTATGCCTCATCGGGGGCAGACCGTATTTTGGAAGCGGCTCAGGTTTTTGAGACGGTTGATGAGGCTGTTGCTGATCTGCACCGTGTTTTTGCGACATGCCCACGCCCACGCCACATCATCAAGCCTTTAATGACGGCACGGGGAGCTGCGACTGAATTACGCGCCATCAGCCAGCGTCAGCTTAAGGCGGGAATTCTTTTCGGCCCTGAACGCGCAGGCCTTGATAATGAGGATATGGCGAGAGCCGATACGCTTATTCGCTATCCGCTCAATCCCGGTTTCATGTCACTTAACCTGGCTCAAGCTGTCTTGATTATGGCTTATGAATGGTTTTTGACAGAAGATCAGACCCCGGAACGCACATTAATGACGAATGAAACCCACGTCGCCACGAAAGGTGAAGTGAATAATTTCATGAATCATCTCCTGGGTGATCTGGGAAAAACAGGCTTTTTACGCAATGAACAGAAAAAGCCCGGTATGATCCGCAATATTCGTCACCTTTTCACCCGTGGAGAAGTGACAGAACAGGAATTGCGCACACTCCATGGTGTGGTCAGAGCACTATCCCATGATTACGGACGGTCTGAAACACCATAAAAAATGCCCCTTTAAAAGGGGCATTTTCTTTTTATTCGCTCTTTTCTTACTTTTAGCTGGTCAAGGCGTCATTGAGGCGCTGTATCACCTTCGCCCTTCCCATAACCTGCATAATATGAGCCAGTTCCGGCCCGGCTTCCTCTCCGGTTAAGGCCAGGCGAAGCGGCATGAAAAGTTGTTTTCCTTTCCGCCCTGTCTCAGCTTTCAGAGCATCAATCCAGCTTTTCCAGAAAGTCTCATCCCATGGTTCAGGTGGGAGAAGTTCTTTGGCTTTTGCCAGAAAATCACGCTCATCAGGCAAAGAGAGCGGAACAATGGAACCATGGAACACATCCCACCAATGAGGGACTTCTGCTATCAGGTCAATATTGCCCCGGATCGCCAGCCAGAATGCTTCATCAGCCCCTTCAGGCAACCGGGTCTTAACGTCTTCAAAAGCAAGATTATGCAACGTGCGGCGATTAAGGGCCAGAAGCTGGGTCATATCAAAGCGCGCTGCGGATTTTGACACATGATTGATATTATAGCTGGCAATCAGCTCATCCATCGGCAGTACTTCCGGGTCATCTGACGTTCCCAGACGAGCCAGGTACGCTACAATCGCCTGTGGTTCGATGCCATCATGGCGCAGCGTCGATAAAGCAAGGCCGCCTAGACGTTTGGAAAGCTTCTCACCGCCGCCTCCGACCAGAAGTGGCAGATGAGCAAACGTAAAATGTTTCGGCTTTGCACCTAGAGCTTCAGCGATATCAAGCTGAACGCCTGTATTGGTGATATGGTCCTCACCACGCATAATATGGGTTACACCCATATCGAGATCATCGATCACAGACGCCAGAGTATAGAGAATGCTGCCATCCGCACGGATGAGAACCGGGTCGGAAATAGCGGTCAGCTTGACGCTCATCTCTCCCATGACCAGGTCATTCCAGTGACGGGTCTGGTCAGAGAGTCTGAACCGCCAATAAGGCACTTTTCCGTTGGCTTCTGCCTTTTCACGCTGCTCCGCAGTCAGCTTAAGCATGGCCCGGTCATAAATTGGTGGCTTTCCTGCGCGCAAGCGTTGTTCACGCTTGATCTTGAGCTCCAATTCACTTTCAAAACAAGGATAAAGCCTTCCTGATGCTTTCAGGGCTTCAACCTGCTCAGCGTAACGTTCCAGCCTTTTGGACTGCCACGCCTCTTCATCCCACTCCAGCCCCAGCCATTTCAGGTCACGTCTGATGGCTTCCTCATATTCCTTCTTCCCCCGTTGCGTATCGGTATCATCCATACGCAGCAGAAAAGTGCCTTTATGCTTGCGTGCAAAGAGGTAATTGGCAACAGCAAGACGCGCATTCCCTACATGGAGAGAACCGGTCGGAGACGGAGCAAAGCGGAGTTTCATATCAGGAATAGTCTCAATTAGAATTAAATAACAATCTTAATGCCGGGTTACGTCAGATGGGTCCAACTCATCGTCTTCATCATCGTTCAGTTCTTCAAACACATCCTCTTCCTCAACCAGCCGGCGGGGGTCAAGGCTGCGCCAGTCGCGCTCCATGCGGGTTGCAGGAGAGGAAACAAAATCATCCAGCTCGGAATTTGCTTTCCAGCCATCATCTCCTGCATCAATTACTTCAGCATTCTCTCCAAAAGAGAACCAGCTTTCCAGCACTTCGCGCCCGGATGCGCCGGGAACACGACACCGTTCTATACTATCGCGAACATAGGCACGACAGAAAGCGTTGGCATGAGCAAGGTCAAGAAACCCTTTCACTTCCTCAATCGTATCATCTTCCGTCGCACCCGACTGATCGATGATCCTGACAACCCATTCCTGAGGGTCAGATTTTGTTTCTGTATGGCTCATAAACTCTGCTTTACTTATGATGGTTCCTGGACTTATGGTTTCTGGCGGAATCTGTTCAGGAGAAATTCGCGTCCAACCTTAACACGCCTCTGCTCTCCGTAAACGATAATATCAGCCGTTGCATAGGTTTCAGACCAGCTTTTGGGTAGAAATGAGCCCGTCCCCACGACATCAATCGGGGCATGAGCCTTCTTCATGGTGATACATTTCGTAATACTGAAACCAGATGAAACAATGATCTTCACCTTTGGAAAGCCCGCTTTATTCAAAGCCTCTCTCATATACCATATCGCCGCTGCCGAGACGCCCATACCGACCAGATAATGTCGCTCCTTGTCAGAGCAATAATGACGGATAATACCCGGATTATGCCGCTCCAGTACTTCGTATGAGGATGTCGTATCAAGCCCCTCCAGAAAGCGCCCTCCATGCGTATCCAGCCGGACACTGATCTCGCCCCGCATGGCCCTTTCAGGAAAGCGATGGCAGACGGCAAGTGCGTCTGTGATCTCATAACCAAAATAATCAACCAGAACGACTAATTGATCCTGCGGATAAAGCTCAGCATACATCTCGGCAGCCCGCACGGTTGAACCGGCATAACCGACCAGGGCATGAGGCATTGTCCCAAGACCGACCTTCATGCCAAAAAAGCCGGACGTTCCGTGATTGGCGTTGCCAATAAATCCCTTTGCCCCTTCCATCTGAGCCGCCCGCGACCCCACAGAAGCGGCATAAGCCATCAGCTCCTGCATTTCAGCCCCGGCGCAATGACGTGCTTCCATGGCCAGAAATGGGACAGAAGGCAGCGTTACCGCCATCTGATAGGCATTATAGGCGGCTACACAGGCAGCACCTGTTTTTTGCAGAACCATTGTTTCCAGCAAAACCAGATCAGAAAAATTGCCTGTCAGATAAAACAGGGCCTCTCCGGCGCCCACCCAGGCGCCTTCGGGGAAAAGTTCTTCAATCTCAATTTCGAACCCCTGTTCCTTTGCCACATTTCTGACCCAGGCCAGAGCCAGCCCGCAGGCTGCAATGACAGGGCGGCGAATAAAAACAGCGTAGGTAACGCGTTCATCACCAAAATGGCGCACGACTGCACGCGTCCGCTCGAAATAAGCATCTGTCCTTGCAAGAATTTCTTCTTCAGTCAGGGTCTGCTCCGGACCAAGGGCAGACGCAAGGGCTTCTTCTGGAGTTGCCATGAACACGCTCTTTCACAGGCATAAGATTAACATGGAAGGCTTATTTGCCACCCTTTGACTCAGCCAGAGCTTTCGTCAGCAGAAAAGCCATTTCCAAAGACTGCTCTGCGTTCAGACGAGGGTCACAGAATGTTTCATAGCGCAAACCAAGGTCATCTTCTGACAAACGATGTGCCCCACCAATACATTCGGTCACATTCTGGCCCGTCATTTCAAAATGCACACCCCCTGGGCGCAGACCTGCCTGTTTGAAGACCTCGAAGAATCCGATTACCTCAGCCAGAACATCCTCAAAAGAACGCGTTTTGACCTTGGCGGACGTTGTTGTCGTATTCCCATGCATAGGGTCACACAACCATGTCACATGACGGCCCGTGCGCTGCACAGCTTCCAGCAAAGGCGGCAGGAATTCATGAACCTTGTTACGTCCCATACGCGAAATCAGCGTGATACGGCCTTCTTCATCCAATGGATTAAGAATTTCGAGAAGCTTCTCAAGATCCTCAATCGTTGTGGTAGGACCGACTTTCACACCAATAGGATTTTCAACGCCACGAAGGAACTCAACATGTGCCCCATCAGGCTGACGTGTGCGGTCCCCGATCCAGAGGAAATGAGCCGAACAGTCATAATAACGGCCCGATGTACTGTCTATCCGCGTCAGGGCCTGTTCATAAGGCAGCAAAAGAGCCTCATGTGACGTATAGAACTCAGTCTCATCAATATGAGCTGAATCCCCGTTCAAGCCACAGGCCTTGATGAAAGAAAGTGTCTCATCAATCCGGTTGGAAAGATCCTGATAGAGCTCTGCCATCGGGGAACGGGCAACAAAATCGAGGTTCCAGCCATGGACGCGATGAAGATTGGCATAACCGCCATTGGAAAACGCCCGGAGCAGATTCATGACACCTGCTGACTGGAAATAAGCCGTTTCCATCCTGCGGGGATCCGGCTCACGGGCTTCTGCTGTAAATTCAGGGCCGTTAATAATATCGCCCCGATAGGAAGGCAGGCTTTCGCCGTTAATTGTTTCCGTATCTGATGAACGTGGTTTGGCATATTGGCCAGCCATACGCCCGATTTTAACGACAGGAACCTTTGCCCCGAACGTCAGAACCACAGCCATCTGCAATAAGACACGAAATGTGTCACGAACGATATCAGCGGTATATTCATTAAAGCTTTCGGCGCAGTTCCCCCCCTGCAACACGAAAGCCTCTCCCCTGCCTGCCTGAGCCAGCCTGGATTTCAGGCGCCGGGCCTCACCGGCAAAAACAAGCGGAGGATATTTGGCCAGACGGGATTCTACAGCTTTGAGAGAGGCCTGATCCGTATAAGATGGCATTTGACGCCCCGGGCGGGAACGCCAACTTTCAACGGACCACCCATTAAGGGCAGCGGATTTTACAGTATCAGGGGTTTTACTAACCTCTGCCATTCTTCATTCTCCAGCTTACGTCGCGGCTAATAAGGCCAATTCATTATACTTTATCGTTGTTTTTTGCTACGTTGCAAAGCGTTATGTCTTAATAAAATAGAGTTTCTGAACAGGATATAAAGATTAAAAAAATCTGTTCTTTTTTCTGCCATTAACGGCTTCCTGAATGTAGGGGCTTGAAGCTTTTGTATTTGAGGTCAATTATGGGGAAAATTGTTTTTCTCTTCGTCAGGAAGAATCATGAGATTACTTACAGGTCGCAAAGTTGTTTCACTGATCAGTTCAACAGCTTTCATTCTAGGCATCTCTCAAGGGGTTGGCTCTTTCATTACTGAGGCTAATGCTCAGGAAGTCCATTTTGATCAGCCTTTTGACCAGAATAATAACCCCAATAGTCCTAAAGCTGCACCCAAAAGCCAGGCTGTACATGGGGGCGAGCACTATCATGCCCGCGGAACGCGCCCCCCACCGCCCGGATATCAGGAAGCCCCCTCAATGGAATTCCAGAACGGCCCTGATCCAGACCATCAGGCCAAGGTTCAGAGGGATAAAACAACCGGTACGGACCTCAGTAAATTCGGCACGTCCTACCGCGATAGCAACCCGACACAGCAAGGTGAACTGGGAGACGCAACGGGCAATGGCTGGGTCGCTCCGCGTGGAAACGGGTTCCAATACTGATTGTGCCTTTATTCTGTAAGGCGGGAAAAGGACCCACCTCATTCCTGCCTTACCGCACTCTATCCCAGGCCTTCTGACTTGCCTGAGGTAATAATAGGTTTTGTTAGGAAAATACGGCTGGTCATATATTCAAATCTTAAAATCATCAGTGATCCCAGAGCCAGCACGATGTCCCTGCGCTCAAAAAAATCATAGGTCCTCGACAACTTTTCTCGTAACTCCTCAAGACTGGACTTCAGGTCCAGAAGAGAAGGAAGCCCATTATGGGTATCCGATGCCCTGGGAGATTGAATCAGAGAACTGACAATCTTCTCACCTTCGTAACTCATATCACGCGGCAGACGCCCTTCCTGAGAGAAACTCTCCAGCATGAGCAGATTGCGCCCCACTGTCATAATAGACAAAGTCCCTTTCACCATATCCTCAACATGGTGTTCGGGCAGCTGCCCGGCATAGCGAAATACCTGCTCCATACGCTGGGCTGTATCGGCGATCCAGTCGATCTGGGAAAATTTGCTAACGTGGCCTGATTGGCGCAACAGGCGCTTCAACCCTCTGGCAAGATGCCCTCTCAGGGCATGCCATGCCTGTGGTGCTGTAAATGGAAAAACAACCCGGAACACAACAACCCCGCTCCATAAAGCCAATAACAGCGCGAGAGAGGTATTAAACCAGCTGACCTCATCAAGACGTGTCTGATTATCCAGCCCCAGCACCCAGGGGAAAAAATTGGAAAATGAAGCAGCGATCGTCAAAGTCGGCAGGTAACGTAAACCAAGGCCTCCCAGAAACATGATGAGCCCGATTGCCAGACCAAACAGAACGTAGCTCGATGTTACAGGGATGATGAAAAAAACCGGGATAATACTGGCAATAACAGCCCAGAATGCCCCGTAAAAAAATTGTCGGCTCACCAATACGGTATTATCAAACGTTGCAAAACGCGT
Organism: Aristophania sp. ESL1100; assembly: GCF_058511235.1. Lineage (NCBI taxonomy): Bacteria > Pseudomonadati > Pseudomonadota > Alphaproteobacteria > Acetobacterales > Acetobacteraceae > Aristophania > Aristophania sp. ESL1100. Next base: position 1,318,260 of record NZ_CP196394.1, read on the forward strand.
GCAGACAACGGCCAGGAGACTGAGATAAGCCGGTCCTTCAGACCAGGCTGTCACTTCCCAGACAAGTGCCCCAACCAGAAGAGCGACAACGGTTCTCCCCCCATTTGAAAAAGCAGAGCGCCAGTCCGGCTGCCGCCTGAGGGAAGGAAAATTGTTAAGTGGATAGTCCTTGCGGCTGAAATGATGCGCTGAAAGAGCAACGATAAAATCCTTCAGCATAAAATCAATGCCGGAATAGATAATGGCTGACTTGAGCGAGTCATCATCATCTTTCATCAGGGCCATCTGCAATTTCTTATGAAAAACCGCTTTCAGCTCTTCCAGACGATCAACCGCGATCCCTCCCTGACCCCGAACCGCCATAATATCAGGGAGTTTCTCCAGCTCTGTGGCTAAAAAGCGCAGGTCTGCTTTCAAAGTGCCTGATAGCTCTCCCACAGACATCAGACGGGAATGAAGCCCAAGCCCCCTTGAAAGAACTATGGCAATCAGTGTCAGTACCTTATGGGCACGCGCAATATCGCCACCAGCCTGCTGGGTTGCCGAGCGAACAAACTCGAGACTGTCATTGAATTTCTGCAACGTTCCTAAAAGATTGCTCAAGGTCGTCACAGCGTGAGGACGATCAAGGGCAATACCAGCCAGCGCCAGAGCAGACTGCCCGATCAGGTGCGAAAAACGTTTATGAAGATCCTCGAGAGCGTCTTTGACAGAATTGGGGACACAGATCATGCCCCCGATCATTTCGCAGACCACACCTAAAATAATATAGGTGCCGCGGGAAACTGCGATATCAAAGACTTTATCTGGCCGCTCCAAAGCACTTAAAGCAATAATTGCCCCTGTATAGGCGACAAGGACAAGCGCATAACTGCGAAAGTTATTTGTGACCGAAGATAGCCCCGTACATAACCCCGCCAATAGTGCCAGTGATACAAAGAAAAGCCAGGGATATTGCGGATAAAGTGCAATTAACGCCAGAGCGGAAACCACACCTCCCACTGTACCGATAATACGCCATTTTCCTTTGGAATGGCTCATTCCCCGGGAGTTCTGGGCCACAATCCACACAGTCATAGCTGCCCATTGGGGCTGGTCCAGTTCCATCCAGAAGGCAATAGCCAGAGCAATCAAAGAGACAACCGTTGTCCTTAAGGCAAAAAGTGCGGCACTTACTGCGTCAGGTTCCAATAACGGTCGCTTCATTATCCTCCTTTAGCAACTGCCTCATTTTTATTTAAACCAGCTGCTTCATGAATGTGCCCGGGGAACTTTTCTATCGGGCATACGCATTGTGACAAATTCCTCAGCTAAAGTCGGGTGAAGGGCCACAGTGCGGTCTATTTCAGCCTTGGTCAGACCGGCTGTAACGGCTACCGCCATAATTTGTATGATCTCCGGGGCTTCAGGACCTATCATATGCGCACCCAGTATAACACCACTGCGGCCGTCAATAATGAGTTTCATGAAGCACTTACCGGGTCTCTGGGGTAATATATGCCCCATCGGGGTAAATTCTGCCGTATAAATTTCAAGATCATGCTGAGTGCGTGCCTCTTCTTCACTCAGCCCCACGCTTGCCAGAGGGGGAGAGAAAAAGACGGCTTTAGGCGTTGTTTCAAAAGACCATTCACGACCCTGAGGATGAAAAAGCGCCTCAGCGAGCATATGCCCTTCTGCAATGGCTGTCGGCGTCAGATTATAATGGTTTGTAATATCACCAATCGCATAGATAGACCGAACAGAGCTCGAGAAGGCTTCGTTAATGACGACGCTACCATTCTCAACCTTTACACCGGCCTTATCGAGACCAAGTCCCTCAATAGCCGGCTTCCGTCCTGTTGCCATTAATACAGCGTCAACCTCAAGAACCTTGCCATTCGAAAGAGAAAGCAACAACCCATCAGCTGTTTTTTCTATTTTCTCAGGGGTTACTCCATGATGCTGCTTAATGGCTCTTTGATCGATCAGCATATGCATCCGCTCACGCAGATCCTGATCAAACCCTTTTAATGGCAGGGGCTGACGGTAAACAAGTTCCACACTTGAACCCAGTCCCGCGAAAATACCGGCAAATTCAATCCCTATATAGCCACTGCCAATAATCGCAAGGCGTTCAGGGCGCTCTGGCAGGGAGAAGAGATCATCTGAAACGAGAGCATACTCAGCCCCCGGGAAATCAAGCCTTACAGGCGTAGACCCGGTCGCCAGCACAATATTTCTGGCCCTGATTGTCTGAGGTTGCGCTTGAGGCTCCAATGCAGACGGCGCAATTGTCACCGTATGGCCGTCCAGCAGGCTGGCATCTCCTGTAAAAAGCTCAACACCAGAACGTTTCAGCAAGGAAACATAAATGCCATTCAGGCGTTCAATTTCCTTATTTTTCGCCGCCATGAAGCGCGACCAGTCATGCCCGTTCTCCGACGCGTCCCACCCATAGGCAGGAGCATCATGAACCGCCCGGCCCGCTTCAGCAGCATAAACCATAAGTTTTTTGGGCACGCAGCCAATATTGACGCAGGTCCCTCCCCAGTGCTGCCTTTCGACAATACCGACCTTGGCACCGTTCTGGGCTGCAATACGGGCACAGCGTACGCCGCCAGAACCGGCACCTATGATAAAGAGATCAAATTCCTGCATCAACTCAGCTCCTTATTGAAAAAACTTACCGTTCGGCAAAGGCTTTCTCAACCACGTAAGAACCCTGATTACTCATGTTACCCTCTTCAAAGCCACGGCTTTCAAGAAGTTTCTCTGTATCAGCAAGCATTTCAGGTGACCCACAGATCATGACCCGATCATGCTCAGGATCCAGCTCAGGGATATTCAGATCACGGAAAATACGACCGCTCTGAATCAGGCTGGTAATACGTTCCTGCACAGGGAATTCTTCACGCGTCACAGCAGGGTAATATTTCAGCTTTGCCTTGACATCTTCTCCCAGGAATTCATTTTCCGGCAGAATGTTTTTAATGAAATCATTATACGCCAGTTCACCACGCTCACGCACTGTATGGGTCAGAATAATGTTATCATAACGCTCATAGGCATCGGGGTCTTTAATAAGGCTCATAAAAGGAGCCAGACCGGTGCCTGTTGAAAGGAAATAAAGATTACGACCGGGTTTAAGATTATCCAGCAATAATGTGCCAACCGGCTTACGGCCAATCAAAACTGTATCACCCACTTTGACATGACGCAGACGTGATGTCAGAGGGCCATTCTCAACAGCGATGGAGAGAAACTCCATCTGATCCTCATAATTGGCTGAAGCGATTGAATAAGCACGCAAAAGGGGTTTGCCATCAACTTCAATACCGATCATTGTGAACTGACCGTTTTCGAAACGCAGGCCGGGATCACGAGTCGTCGTAAAGCTGAAAAGACGGTTCGTCCAATGATGGACCTGCTTCACCTCGGCAGGGTAAAGATGACTATATTCCTTGCTCGGCTTCGCCAGACGATATTGACGGTCGTGGCCTTCGTAAGGGACAAGTCCGCTCAAAGGGGCGTCCAGAGTCGGAACAGGTGCAGAATCAGTTGGGAATGGTGTGGTCATATCCGTCTTTGTCTCCATTGGACAATAAGAACAAAAGGAATTAAGGCAGAAAGCCCGTTATTGTTAATTGTGACATGGTTTTAGCCTATTATTGCAGAAAACGGAAAGCCATCATACGTTTTCGCCCCATGCAAAAACATTAACTGGCCGTTCAAAAGCGGCTTTCCCCTTACTTAACACTTGCTTAAATTTTCCCACAGGTTTCCATTTTCATGAATGATCACGCTCTCTCCCCTGCTGAAATTGCTCTCAACCATGCTGAAGCAGAATGGGATGGAGAACTCGCTATCACGTCAAAAGAGCGCCCTGCCCTCTTGCGACAGATTGCCAGAAGACTGAACACTGAAAAAACAGACATCACTCTTCCAGAGCTCCTGCACGCACTTTGTCAGGTAAGAAGGCGCCAGTGGGCCAGCGCGCTCATGAAAATGGCTCATGGTCAGGGCCATATCTGGGTGCAGAAAGAAGATGTGCTGACAGCCGCAGAACGCGTTAATGACCCGCTTGTCAAAATAGAGGCCTTATCGGCTCTGCTCGATTCGGTTCTGGAAGAAAAATGGCGCGACATTGCTGACCGTCCCCGCGATGTTCTCGAGGAAGTCAGGTCAGATATGGCCGATAAAGGCTCCCATCTTTCAGCCCGCCAGATTGAAGAGCTCTCTCATAGCATTGCCCGGGCTTTTGGCGGGATCGATCTCGGCTTCGAAGATGATCTCATTCTCTATGAGGAAAAAAGACAGCAAGAACAGGAAGAAATCCGCAAGCGCGCCGAGATGCGCCGTCAGGCAGAGCTGGAACGGCTGGAAAACTGGGAAAAGACGCTTATAGAATATGACAGGCTACCGGCGATCCTTCATTGCTCCATCCGGGAAGTGTTACGCTGGATTGCTGAAAGCCGTCTCCCCATCGCAAAGCGCGAAACACAGCCTGACGGCCGGGAGATTTTCCTTTTCGATCCTGTTGAAATTGAAAAACTTCTTCCTGAAGTGCCGTTATGGCGCAAAGGTCTGTCAAAGAAAGATAAAAGCAACAAGAAGTCGGAATCTGAGACTAAAATCGGAAATGAAGCCATTGCCCGCGTCGCAGCACTGGACCGGTTTGCCGCTCATTTCCGCACAGCTCGGGCTCTTAAGCGACGTATCACGCTCGTTACGGGACCGACAAATTCCGGAAAATCGCATACTGCCCTCCAGGCACTGGCAGAAGCGGAATCCGGGATCGCCCTCGCGCCCTTGCGGCTTCTGGCTCATGAATTCCGGGAAGCCTTGTTAAGCCGTGGCGTCGCCGTCTCCCTCACAACGGGGGAAGAGCGCATTATTGACCCTACGGCGCGTCATCTGGCCGCAACGGTTGAGATGTGCCCCTTTCATAATCCGGTCGATGTGGCCATCATTGATGAAGCACAGATGCTGACCGACCCGGACCGAGGAGCGGCCTGGACAGCGGCCATTATGGGGGTGCCTGCGCGACATATCTTCATTCTGGGCGCTCCTGACTGCATCCCCCTGGTCAAACGCATTGCTGCACTTTGTAATGACCCGGTTGATGAAATCCATCTTGAGCGCAAAAGCCCCCTCAAGGCTGGACATACCCTCGCTTTGGGAGATTTGCGTTCCGGTGATGCATTGATCGCTTTCTCCAGGCGTGACGTTCTGGATTACCGCGCGCAATTACTCGAAAAGAATAAAAGCGTTGCCGTCATTTATGGGGCCCTCAGCCCTGAAGTCCGGCGTGCAGAAGCCGCCCGCTTCAATCACGGGGAAGCAGACATTCTGATTGCGACTGACGCCATCGGCATGGGGCTGAATCTCTCCATAAAAAGAGTGATCTTCAGCACATTACGTAAATATGATGGCCGGAACACACGCAACCTCACCTCCCAGGAGGTCAAACAGATCGGAGGACGCGCGGGCCGTTATGGCAAGCATGAGCACGGCCTCGTCTGTGTTCTTGATGGGGGTGGAAGTCCATCTTTTGTACGCACTATGCTTGAGGCCCCTCCCGAGGAATTAAAAGAACTTCGTCCTCTGGTTCAGCCTGATTCCGACATTGTGCAGGCTGTTGCCCAGGAAATAGGCTCCCAAAGCCTTTATGGTGTCCTGACCCGCATCAAGCGAGCCGTTTTGCGCCCTGATGACCCCAATTACCGCCTTGCTGATATGGAACAGGCTCTTGAAATTGCCTCGGCCCTTGAAGGGGTGGATAAGCTCGATCTGAATACACGCTGGACTTACGCCATGTGCCCAGTTGATGTGCGCGATAATGGCATACCACGCCTTATTGAATGGGCAGCAGCCCATGCACGCGGGCAGGTTGTACATCCGCCCGGCACTGGCAAGCTGCCCCCACCAGCCAATGCAGGAAATAGCGAGCTGGAACGTGCCGAGAAACGGCATAAACGCCTGGTAAGCTGGCGCTGGCTTGCCATGCGCTTTCCCGAATATTATCCGGCCTTGCAGGATGCTGAGCAAAATGCCGCGCGCCTTAATGACTGGATTGAAAGCGTGCTGCGTACCAAAAGCCGCATGAAAGAATCAGCCCGCAAGCTTGGTCCCAAACGCCGTGGCCCTAAAGGGAAAGATAACACCCATCCCAAACAGAACGATCACGCGGCCTCGTCCCATAAAAAGAAAAAACCTTATTCCGGGAAAAGGAAAAAGCCCCACTCATAACCGGAAACCGTGACAAAAACCCTGCCTGAACGATCAGGCAGGGTCTCAAAACTAAGATCTTTCTTAATCGGAGTTTCAGACTTATCCGATTTGTTCCAGTCCCCCCATATAGGGTTTGAGGGCTTCTGGAATGTTAATTCGTCCGTCTTCGGTCTGATAAACTTCCATTAAGGCGATCATAACGCGGCCTACGGCCAGACCTGAGCCATTTAAGGTATGGACGAAGGCAGGGCCTTCTTCACTTCTAAAACGGGCATTCATGCGTCTTGCCTGGAAATCTTTGGTATTGGAGCAGGAGGAAACCTCACGCCATGCCTGCTGACCGGGTAGCCATGCTTCCAGGTCAAAAGTTTTTGCTGCGCCAAAGCCTGTATCTCCCGCGCATAACAGAACGCGCCTGTAAGGAAGCCCCAGCCTATCAAGAATTGTTTCCGCAGCTCTGGTCATGCGTTCATGCTCAGCGTCGCTTGCTTCAGGTTTGACGATTGAGACAAGCTCACATTTCGTAAATTGATGTTGCCGCAACATCCCTCTTACGTCACGCCCGGCTGAGCCGGCTTCAGAACGGAAACAGGACGAAAGCGTTGTTAAACGGAGAGGTAGACTATCTGCCGGGAGCATTTCCCCCATGACCGTTGCTGTCAGCGGCACTTCCCCGGTCGGGATCAGCCACCTTCCATCATCTGTATGGAATGAATCCTCGGCAAATTTGGGCAGTTTGTCCGTGCCATACATGGCTGCGTCATTGACCAGAAGGGGAACTGTTGTTTCCTGATAGCCAAATTCCTGCGTATGCGTATCAAGCATATACTGCCCGATTGCCCGCTCCAACCGTGCCAGAGCCCCCTTAAGCATGACAAAACGGGCGCCTGATAATTTGGCAGCTGTTGGAAAATCCATCAAACCCAACGCTTCTCCAAGCTCAAAATGCTGCTTGGGCGTAAATGGGAATTGAGGGATTTCTCCTGTCTGATGGATAACGACATTGTCACTTTCGTCCCGTCCATCAGGAACAGAAGCGTCCAGCTGATTGGGCAGTGTTTTCAGCACATCCTCAATCTGCTTTGTGAGGGAATCAGAGCGCGCTTCAAGTGCGGCAATATGGTCGCGCAGCTGCACGGCTTTTTCTTCAAGCGCTGCACTATCCTGCCCCTGCCTCTTTGCCTGACCGATATCGCGCGCAATGTTTTTACGCTCAGCCTGAGCCTGATGAAGTTCCGAGAGCGCTGCCCTGCGTTCTTCATCTTCCTGCACCAGACGTTCTGCCACGGGGCTGATTCCACGCCGTGCCAGAGCTTCATCAAAAGCAGCAGGGTTGGCCCTTAATTTTTTAAGATCATGCATAGACTCAGGATGCTCCCCCTGTTTTATCAGTTTCTATCTGTTTAAATTCCGGTAGCTCCGGAACGGAAGACGCCTCTTCGGAAGTGTTTTCTTCAGCGGTGCTATCATAGCGGGGTTCTACCAGACGAGCGGCAAAAATCGAAAGCTCATAAAGCCCGACCAGCGGAATAGCGAGGCTTAACATGGTAATCGCATCAGGCGGGGCAATAATGCCTGCAACCGCGAACGCTGCGACATAGGCATAACGGCGCACTTTTTTCAAAGTCTGGGTTCTCACAAGTCCGGCTTTAACGATCAGGGTCAAAGCAACAGGGAGCTCAAAACAGATCCCGAATGCCAGAATCATTTTGGTGACAAGATTGAGATATTCAGAGACGCGGGCCTGTAATTCAATGCCGATCTGGTTCGTCCCTCCTGCCTGCTGAAAGGAAAGGAAAAAACGCCAGGCAAAGGGAAAGACGACGTAATAGGCCAAGGCTGCCCCAAGAAGGAACAAAACCGGTGTTGCAATCAGAAAAGGGGCAAAAGCTTTCTTTTCATTGCGATACAGTCCCGGCGCAATAAAAATCCAGGCCTGAATGGCAATCATGGGAAAAGATAGGAAAATTGCTCCGAAAACCGCGACTTTGACGTAGGTAAAAAAAGCTTCGTACAAAGCTGTATAAATCAGATGAGGCTGCTCACCTTTCTGGCGCATGATGTCAGCCAGAGGTGCGGAAAGAAAATGATAAATCTCGCCGGAAAAATGGTAGCAGATCCCAAAAGCAATCATGAAGGTCGCCAGCGACCAGATAATACGTTTTCTTAATTCAATGATATGATCAAGCAACGGCATCGCTTTATCATGAATCGTATTGTTCGAATCAGCCATGCTGCCTCATATCGGCTTTCCTGGAAGATGGGTCAGAGAGAATACGGATGCGCCTTCCATGATGTAAGGCAATTTCCGGCGGAATAATGGTAGGTGTGTGCCAATATTCCGCCTCATCAATCAGACGCATTGCTGTTGGAGGGGGAATCATGGCTGGTGCATTTTTCAAGGCTTCAGCCTGTGCTTCCATCCGGGCATTATAAGGCTGGCTTTCCCCCGGCTTATAGTCCCCGATTTCCGAGGCAGGGGGAGACGGCACAGAGGGGAGATTATCAACGAAATCTCCCTCTTCAATCGTGAGGGACTTTTTCAACCCACCATCAGGATCAATCGCTCTTTTAACCTGATCGCGAATATTGAACTGCCTTAACTCCTTGATCTGCTCACGCGCTTCAGACAGATCAGCCTCACGCACCATTTCATCAATATGGTTCTGAAATTCGCCTGCCATCCGGCGGATTGCCTTTATCGCCCTGGAAAGCGCCCGCATGGCAACAGGGAGGTCTTTCGGCTTGATAAAAATCAGCACGACAACAGCAAAAAGGGCAATTTCTGTCCAGCTGAAATCAAACATCGCTTTCGCCTGTTCCCCCCTTTTCCTGCGTCATATCACCGCCATCTTGATTTAACAGGGCAGGATCAATGACAAGTTCTTCTTTCCTCGGAAGATCACTGAGGGAATTCAGACCGAACACTCTTAAAAAACGGGTTGTCGTTCCCCACAAAACAGGACGGCCTGGCACTTCCCGGCGCCCTTTTGGCGTGAGAAGCTCTTCCTCCAGAAGAGTATCAAGAATATTCTGCCCCAGACTGACCCCCCTTATGGTCTCAATATCGGCCCTTGTACAAGGCTGATGATAAGCGACGATGGCAAGAGTTTCCATAGCCCCACGGGAAAGACGGCGAGGTTTTTCAATCATTTTTGTAAGAGCTGGCGCAAATTCCGCTTTCGTCCGGAACTGCCATCCACGCGCAACAGAACATAATTCAAATGAATGAGTCTCAAAACGTTTCTGCAGCGCTTCTATTAGAACGGAAAGTTCCTCTTTCTCCACATGATGATTTTGCGCAAGAAGGAAAGACAGCACACTCTGAGACGAAACTGGTTCTGCACTGGCAAAAATATAGGCTTCAATCAAGGCAAGCTGGTCAGCCTGAGTCTGCTCATCAGACATCTTTCCGGCTCCGCCATTCAATGGTTGTAAAAGCCGATGCCTGTCTTAATTCGAGACGGCCACCTTTAGCCATTTCCAGACTGGCGAGAAACGCCCCAGCTATGGCAGCCTTTTCTTCAAGATGGGTCTGCGATTCAAGAGCAGGCAGGAGTGACACTAATGATTGCCACCGCATACTGATTTCCTGCCCCAATAAACGAGACAAAACCATATGAGCTTCCTGAACACTCCAGTAACGGATTTTCCGGGGACGATAAACCTGCTTCCGCTGCCTGCGCCTGTTTGCTGCAAGATAGGCCTTAATGAGGGACGGAAGATCTGTTTTTAATTGAGAACGGTCAATTTCAACATATTCCTCCGCCACCGGGCGTTCAAAAACGTCAATTCCCAGACGGGGCCGCGCCTCCAGCCATTTGACCGCCTCCCTCATGCGTTCGAGCTCAATCAGGCGCCCATGGAGCAAATCCACCGCCTCTTCAACCTCGGCTTCCGGGCTTTCCAGCAAGAGACGGGATTTCAGCCAGGTCAGCCACGCTGTCATGACCAGCCAGTCCGCTGTTACGTCCAGATCGAAACGGCGCGCCTCATCTTTGGCTTCTTCAACAACGGCCAGGAACTGATCGACCAGTTGCAGGATGGATATCTCTGACAGGTCGATCTTCTGCCTTCGTGCCAGATCCAGCAAAAGATCGAGCGGGCCCTCATATCCTTCCAAACGAAGATGAAGACTCTCCGTCACACAGCACTCCTAGAAAAAGGCGGGAGTACAGGAGACAGAATGAGCCTGCGCCTGAGCACAGAATGCCTTCGCCGCCTTCAAGTCAGAAAATCCACCGGTCCTGAGACGAATAAACGTATGTCCGCCGTGGCTCGTCTGGCTATAAAGAGCTGACCTTCTACCAAAGAGCTCAGGATATTTTTTCTGCAAACGCGTCCAGACCTGTCTGGCTTTTTCCTTACTATCCAGAGCGGCAAGCTGAACCTGATAAGAACCACTCTGAGGTAATGCTTTTGGCGGAGGCAAAGTCTGGGAAGTCGTTTCTTTTTTAGCCGTATGATGGGACTCAGAAGTAGCTGCTGCTTTTTTACCGGCAGCCTCCTCGGACTTCTTCTCCGTGCTTTCAGCTATCGGTTTCACGGGCTGCTGTTCAACAGTGGGAGTGGCTGTTTCCGGCTTTTTCCCATCAGGAGAGACCATGTCTGACTGAATCCCCTTGGCAGGTTCTGAAGGCGGAGGAACAGGAACTGTCGGTGTCCCTGGAGCCGTTTTATCTGCTGACGGAATATCACTCTGCAAAGGGTGCTGAACAGGCGGGGTTACAGATCGGCCATCCTTACCCGCCAGGATACGCTCATCAGGCTGTTCTGCTGGAGGAGCCAGATGGACTTCCCCTTTCCCTGTAACGTCCCCTTTCAGGGAATCATCGCTCATAATCTGCATTCCACCGGGATCAGCCGGACGGTCCTTTAAGGCCATGGAAGGAGGTGCAATAACAGGAACGCCCTGATGACGTTTCTCCCCAAACAGGGACCAGACCCCGACGGAAAGAAGAAGCAGAACCACAATTGCGAGAGCCCCGCCCATCAATTTACGGGTCGCAGGGTCCTGCCCTAAAAGGGAAAGCAGAAAATTTTTCTGCTGACTTTTTCTAAATTGCCGCTCAGGCTGTTCTGACCCGGGATTACCACCCAGACGTGAACGAGGGCCATCTGCATAATCAGCGCCCCCGAGACGCTCGTCAGGTTGCGGGGGTGTCAGATTGACTCTCTTTTCATCATTACGCTCATACATTTAACGTAACTCCTCCAAAGCCTGAACGCCCAATATGCCCAACCCGGCTCTTATGGTTGTCGCGATAGCCGACACCAGCGCCAAACGCGCAAATGTCTCTTCCGGGGCATTTTCCTGAATAAAGCGCAGGCGTGTCTCTTCCCGGCCTTTATTCCACAATGCATGGAAATCAGAAGCAAGATCAATGCAATAGGTTGCAATACGGTGTGGTTCACGTGCCGTAGCGGCCGCCTCTATCTGACGAGGGAACGCCGCTATACGGCGGAGCACCGCCAATTCTTCAGGCAGAGTCAGCCCGGAGAGATCAACTTTTGCCAAGGCTGCTTCTGACAGTGCCTCTGCCCCGAATAATTCAGTCCCGTGGCGCAGGACAGAGCAGCAGCGTGCATGCGCATAATTGACGTAAAAGACAGGATTATCGCGCGTCTGGGCAACCGCTGCATTCAGGTCAAACTCCATCTGGGCATCTGCCTTGCGCGTCAGCATAATAAACCTGACAGCATCGCGTCCCACCTCATCAAGCAGGTCACGCAGGGTTACAAAAGTCCCTGCACGCTTTGACATCCTTACAGGCTCACCATCTTTTACAACACGCACGATCTGACATAAAACCGCTTCAAAGTCTGTTTTCCCGTCAGTCAAGGCACTCACAGCCGCACGCATACGGGAAACGTAACCGCCATGATCCGCACCCAGAACGTCGATAATCAGATCTGACCTTTGGGCTTTCCGGGCATGATAACCAATATCATTGGCGAAATAGGTGTTCGTTCCATCGGCCTTTCTCAAGGCACGGTCAGTGTCATCTCCGAAGTCAGTTGAGCGGAAAAGCGTTTGGGGGCGAGCTTCCCAGTCATCAGGCAATTTGCCTTTGGGAGGTTCCAGAACACCTTGATAAAGCAGCTCTTTCTTTTCAAGAACAGCGATGGCTTTATCAACATCACCCTCTGCCAGAACAGACGCTTCACTGCTGAAGATTTCATGGTGAATGCCCAGAGCCGCCAGATCTTCCTTGATCATGGCCATCATATGCTCAAGCGTTACCTTGCGCACAATTTCAAACCAGACTGACGGATCGGCCGGGCTATTATTGTCCCCAGCCAGTGAACTTCCATAGGATTTTGCCAGTGCTTCTCCTACGGCAATCAGGTAATCACCCTGATATTGCAATCCATTGGGGGACAGCTTGTCAAACTCTTCTGCCGGGATAAAGGTCCCAAGTGCCTGAAGATAACGCCAGTAAGCTGCCCAGCTTAAGGCATTGACCTGCGTGCCTGCATCATTGATGTAATATTCCTTGGTAACCTTATAGCCAGCGGCCCCCATAAGGTTTGCCAGAGCATCACCAACAACCGCACCACGGCAATGCCCTACATGCATCGGTCCCGTTGGATTGGCCGAAACATATTCCACATTCACTCTCTTCCCTTGCCCGATAGAAGAGCGACCATAAAGGTGTTCGCCTTTTTCCAGCACAACAGAGACGATTTTCTGCCAGAATTGCGTTTTTAACGTCAGATTAACAAAGCCCGGACCGGCCACGTCAACTTTCTCAATTTCAGGGCGCGCTGCCAACAGATCCGCAAGCTTCTCAGCAATATCCCGTGGCTTGCTTCTGGCCGGTTTTGCCACCAGCAGGGCCGCATTTGTCGCCATATCTCCATGTGAGGGATCTCTTGTCGGAGTGAGCTCGATCCGGGCCAGAACATCCCCCGGCAGATCAGGCAGGAGCTCACTCACGCACTCTACAACTTTCTCCAGCATCTGGGCGAAAAAACAGTCTGAGATTGTCGATGACGCTGTAGAAACGGGCATATATATGTTCCTGTCTGGAGCGGGCCTGGCTGAAAAAGAGACCAGCCCTGCTTAAAGGCTTTTTACTGAAAATGTTTTATAATCGCTCTTATAAGGGCAGTCATAATTTTTATCACCCCCCTAAACAATGATGGATAAGTCTGTCAGACGCTTATGTTCCTCCATCGCGTTCCTGTCGCTCATACTGGCAATATAATCCGCAATAACACGGCGCGATCCCCCTTCTTCCTGTATGCCATGTTTTGCAAGGGCTTTTTCACGCCAGGGACTGGGGAGCAGGCGCGGCTCTTCGCTAAGGATGGCAAATATTTCCTTTAAGGCCAGTCTGGCTTTGCGTGCCATGCGCATAACGCGCCAATGACGGTACATTTTAGCATAAAGGAATTTACGAACTTCCTTGTTTTTCTGCGCCATATCGGCAGAAAGCGCGATAACACCCTGTCTGGCGTGACGTATATCATCAACCGTCCGAGGCGCCAGCTCCTTTAAGAGGCTGGAACTATTTTCCGTTAAATCCCGAATCAGGGCGTTAATCACACGCCTGACCAGCTCATGGCGCATTCTCTGCGCGCGCTCCAATGGCTCATAAAGAGACCAGTCCAATTTTCTGACCTCATCAAGACATGTCTTCAGCAAGGGCACCTCTTCAAGATCTTCAAATGTGAGAAGTCCCGCACGCAACCCATCATCAAGATCATGCCCATGATAGGCAATATCATCACAAATGGCCGCGATCTGCGCTTCCACTGAGGGGTAATGGATCAGATCCAGAGGATAAATTTCATCAAACTCAACCAGCCATGCTGATGGTTTCTTAACCGGCCCATTATGTTTGGCCAGCCCCTCGAGCGTCTCCCACGTCAAATTAAGGCCATTAAACCCGTGATAGCGGGACTCAACTTCAGTCACCAACCTTAAGGATTGAGCATTATGGTTGAAACCACCCCATCCTTTCATGGCCTCGGCAAGGGCATCCTCCCCGGCATGACCGAAGGGGGTGTGACCAAGATCATGCGCCAGGGCAATCACTTCTGTCAGATCTTCATTAACATCCAGATTTCGTGCCACAGAACGGGCAATCTGGGCGACTTCGAGAGAATGGGTCAGACGGGTGCGGAAAAAATCACCTTCATGATTGAGAAAAACCTGCGTCTTATATTGCAGTGTCCTGAACCCCGTAGAATGGAGGACACGGTCACGATCACGTTGCCAGGGAGACCTGACACAAAATGTGCTGCTTTCAGATAATTTTTCTTCTTCATAAAGACGCCCGCGGGCATTCTGGAGCTGAACGGCATAAGGCGCGACCATAAGTTACCTTTCATTCTACCGGCTTTTATTATCGAGAAGGATCACGATGATTATCGTCGATTCTTGACCCGGCTTGCCTTATAGTCAAGCGTAAGTGACCTATTTCCTCCTCCAGAATTGAGAGTTTCTTCTCCGGGAAAAATTTTATGACAGAGAGTTTCCGCATTTCCCCCACAGCGCGTGCCCGTATTATTGAGATCATAGAAGCACAGGACGATAAGGAAGGACTGGCTTTGCGCGTCGCCGTCAATGCGGGGGGATGTAACGGTTTTCAATATCAGTTCAAACTGGACCGCGGCCGCCACGGAGATGATACGCTCATTCAGTCAGATGGCGCGACCGTTCTGGTTGACCCAGCCAGTCTTGCCTTATTGGAAGGCGCTGAACTGGATTTCATCGACAAGCTTATGGGGGCTCATTTCGTCGTCAATAATCCCAATGCCGCCTCTTCCTGTGGGTGCGGCAGCAGCTTTTCCCTCGCATAAAGTCTTTTAAAAATCTCTGAAAGCCTCACTTCCTTATGTCCTTCAGTTTTGCCTCCTGGAATATCAACTCCGTTCGCATGCGTGCCCATCTGGTCCTGGACTGGCTTGAGCGCCATCCTGAGTGCCAGATACTGGCGCTACAGGAAATCAAATGTGAGACAAGCCAGTTCCCTTCCATTTTTGAGGAAAATGGCTTTCATTGCATTGTGAAAGGGCAAAAATCATATAATGGCGTCGCCTTTATCAGCCGCCAGCCCATAACACTTGTGACAGACCATCTTCCCGGTTTTGACGACACGGCGTCACGTTATCTGGAAGTCACGATTCATGATGTCAGAATCGGAAATCTCTATCTTCCAAACGGCAATTCAGGCGGAGAAGAAGGATTTAAGAAAAAACTCTCTTTCATGGAGGCCCTCTATCACAGAGCCCAAACCCTCCTGAAAGAAAACACGCCCTTCACGTTCATCGGTGATTATAATGTCTGCCCGACTGACGAGGATCTGACACCCGGCGCACTTTCTGCGGGAGATGCCCTTATTGCGCCAGAAAGCCGTGCTGGATACCGGCGCCTTCTCTGGTCCGGTCTGACGGATGCCACAAGGGCACTTCACCCCGATGAAAGACTTTATACCTTCTGGGATTATCAGGCAGCAGCGTTTCAGAGAAATTCCGGGCTTAGAATCGACATAGCCCTTCTATCCCCTTCTCTGGCAGATCGGCTTGAAGCGGTGAAAATTGACCGTGATGAGCGGGCAAAGGAAAAACCCTCTGACCATGTCCCGCTTCTCGTTACTCTGAAATAAAAAACCTCCCTTTCCTTATAGAGAAAGGGAGGCTCATTTAAAGGAAGTCTCTTATTCTTATGAATGAGAGGCTGTCACTTTCGGTTTTGGCAGATCCAGCTTCAGGGAAAGCTCTTTCAGACGAGCTGGCTCGACAGGGGCTGGCGCTTCCATCATCAGGTCCTCACCACTCTGATTGAGTGGGAAGAGGATGACTTCACGGATATTGGGTTCATCAGCCAGAAGCATGACAATACGATCAACCCCCGGTGCTGCACCACCATGAGGCGGAGCGCCATAACGGAAGGCATTCAACATACCGCCAAAGCGTTCTTCAACGACTTCGGGGCCATAACCTGCAATCGCAAAAGCCTTGAGCATGATGTCAGGGCGATGGTTTCTGATCGCTCCCGAAGACAGCTCTACACCGTTACAAACGATATCATATTGATAGGCTTTAATGGTCAGCGGGTCCTGTGTCTCCAGCGCTTCAAGGCCGCCCTGTGGCATTGAGAAAGGATTATGGGAGAAATCAATCTGCCCAGTTTCCTCGTTGCGTTCAAACATGGGGAAGTCAACAACCCAGCAGAAACGGAAGGCATTTTTCTCGATCAGATCAAGTTCGGTCGCAATTTTGGTCCGCACCACACCAGAGAATTTTGTGACTTCGTCACCTTTCCCTGCCGCGAAGAACACAGCGTCCCCTGCCTTAAGCCCACAAATTTCGCGCAACTTTGTCAGACGTTCGGCTTCCAGATTTTTCGCAATCGGGCCTTTCCCGCCTTCCTCTTCGAAAATGACGTAGCCCAGGCCGCCTGCTCCCTGCTCACGGGCCCAGTTATTCAGCTTATCAAAGAAAGCCCGTGGTTTGTCCCCGGCACCTGGTGCCGGAATGGCTTTCACCTGACCGCCAGAAGCGGCAATTTTAGCGAACAAACCGAAACCGGAACCATCAAAAACCTCTGTGACATCTTTAATGATCAGGGGATTACGGAGATCAGGTTTATCAGAACCGTAATCGCGCAAAGCATCTGCATAGGGAATCCGTGGGAAAGCACCCTCTGTAATCTGCCATCCTTCAGGTGTGAATTCCTCAAAAAGCCCTGCAAGGACTGGTTCCAGAACGCCAAAAACATCTTCCTGCGTTGCAAAGGACATCTCAAAATCAAGCTGGTAGAATTCACCCGGACTACGATCCGCACGAGACGCTTCATCACGGAAGCAGGGTGCAATCTGGAAATAACGCTCAAACCCGGCCACCATGGCAAGCTGCTTGAACTGTTGGGGTGCCTGAGGCAGCGCATAGAATTTCCCGGGGTGCAAACGTGCCGGCACCAGAAAGTCCCGCGCCCCTTCAGGTGATGATGCCGTCAGGATGGGTGTCTGGAATTCGACAAATCCCTGATCCTGCATACGGCGGCGCATACTGGCAATAACACGACTGCGCAAAAGAAGGTTACGCTGCATTTTCTCACGGCGCAGGTCAAGATAACGATATTTCAGACGTAGCTCTTCAGGATAATTTTCCTGTCCTGCCACCTGGAAAGGAAGCACATCTGCAGTGGATTGCACCGTGATTTCCTGAGCGCGCAGCTCAATATCACCTGTGGGAAGATGACCGTTGCGTTGTCCATCCTCACGTTCAACGACCTCACCTGTGACTGTGATCACGCTTTCAACACGCAGGCGCTCGGCCTGGGAAAGAAGCTCACCCCCAGCAGGGACAACAATCTGCGTCACGCCATAATGATCCCGCAAATCAATGAAAAGCAGGCCACCATGGTCGCGTTTACTGTGTATCCAGCCGGAAAGCCGTGCGGTTTTTCCCGCGTCCTCCACACGCAAGGCGTTACAAGTGTGAGTACGGTATTGATGCATGGATAAAACCCTCATTGCTCCGGCTATAATTTACAAACTCAAAACTATATTAGACATGCAGGAAGCCGAGGCGACCCCCTCCTGTCAAGAGTTTCTCTGTTAAAAGACACTCACACAGGTGCTTCACTAATCTCTTCAGTGATAAATTTTCTATAATTCAGGGCTGCTTCCGACATTTCGACAGGTTTTCCTGAACTGACAAGACCAACGACATTATCCTGATTTCTCAACGTCGCCAGAAATTCAAAATTTCTCAGATCACCTTCAATCGTAACGTGATTAAACGGCTCACCCCAGCCCAGATATTCAAGCTTTTTGCCAAATTGCTGCGTCCAGAACCATGGGGTAGGAATATCGCCCGGCGGATAGCCAAGAATGGAACAGGCTGCAATCCGTCCCATTACAAGAGCATGGCGCCAATGAGGGAAATTCCATGTGCTGTCGCCCCATTTAAGAGAGGCAACATCTCCTGCCGCATAAATATTTCCCCGGACTCTCATCGCTTCATCAACGGGAATAGCCCCAGCCTCATCCTTGGGCAGATCATTAATGAAATCAGTATTGGGGTGCCCCCCTAGAGCAGGCACAACGTGAGTGCAGGACAGCATCGTCCCGTCATCAAGCTCTACCCCTTCCACTTTCTGCTCACCAAGGATTTTAACAACTTTGCTATCATGGATGAAAGCAACGCTATTTTCCTCATGAAGCTGTAGAAGGCGTGAGCCGAGCTCCCGCCCGAACTGCCCTTCCATCGGCACGGCTTCAGGGCTGACAATTGTTACACCAACCCCTTTCTGTCTCAAGGCGGAAGACACTTCCAGACAGATAAAACCGCCTCCTATAAGTACGACAGCGTCTTCCGGATTAATGCCTGCTGAAATGGACTGCGCGTCATCAAGCGTATAAAGATGCCTGACTCCAGAAAGCTGACTTCCCGGAAGGTCCAGCAGGTTCGGGCTCGCCCCCATCGCCAGAAGCACATGACTGCCGCGAAGGGTCTGCCCCGATGATAAGGTTGCCACCTGTGTCACACTGTCAAAATTCGTTACTGAATCATAAATAATTGAGACATTATGACTCTCGTAATAAGCTTCATCCAACAGGACCGGGACTTTTATTTTCTCAGGATCACTGAGTAATACCGCTTTACTCAGGGCCGTACGGTTATAAGGGAGCTTTTTTTCACCACATACCATTATAATGGTACCAGCAAAGCCCCCCTGGCGCAGCGTATATACGGCACTGGCCGCAGCACCGCCGCCCCCGATAATCAATACCGATTCATTTTCCCGGACCGGGACCGGCTCTCCTTCAGGAATGGGAACAGTTCCGACCAGGACCCGCCCCTGAATCACCTCAACGGGATAAACCGGAAGGGACGCAAATGCGACCGGCTCAACCACAGCACCGGTCGCCATATCAAAAACGCTCTTATGCCAGGGGCAGACAATAACGTCGCCATGCTCTTTCCTCAGGCAGTAGGCACCCTGTTCCATAGGCGCCCCTTTATGAGGGCATTTACCCCCCAGAGCTCTGACCGTATCACCTTCCCGCAGAAGAACAACCGATATGCCCGCTACCGAAAGCGGGTACAATTTTCCTTCCTCGAGTTCATCAAAAGCAATGACATCGTGGAATGTTTGCCCCGCAACGGTATCGGTCATCCTATCTTTCCTCTGGTTCAGGCAGGTTTTTAAGACAAATCAGGACTTAAAAGTCGTCAGATCCTCCGTCATCAAAGCTCCCATCATCTCCCCCATCGTCATAACCACTATCGTCAAAACCGTTGTCATCATTGCCGCTAAAGAAGGAATCATCCTGCTGGGGGAAATCACTGTCACTGAAACCGGATGCTTCTGTGCCGGACCCTGCAAATGGATCATCAGACGATGCAGGGGCCGCAAAGCCACCTGCCGTAGAATCGCTTCCTGTTCCCACGCCAGCGCCAGCTCCTGCCGCGCCATCCGTTGCACCATGATGGCCTGAAAATAAACCTTCCAGCGCATTGGCAGCCATCATCCCGCCTGCAACACCGGCAGCCGTAGAAAGGGCAGACCCCAGAAAACCCGTTCCAGACCGCTGGAACATCCCTGGCTGATAACCCGGAGGTGGCGCATAGCCCCCCTGTTGATATCCAGGAGCAACAGGGCGCGGAGCCGCTCCACCTTGCGGCCCCCATCCTGGCGGAAAGTTATTCTGCCGTTGCGGAGGAGCCTGACGATTTCCGCCGAAAAGGCCGCTCAGAAAACCACCCCCTGAGGGATGCTGCTGAGCTTGTGCGGCCTGGCTACGGGCCTGCTGCAACTGGAATTCCAAATCACGAATACGGTTCTGCGCCTGGGCCAATGCCGCTTCCTGCACGACAGCAAGCTGGGTAATACGGTAGCGGGCTTCAGGATATTTCTGGAAATTTTCCTCGATAAACCGGTCTGCTTCCGGGTCAATTGGTGGCAGGGCAACCTGACCGCCCTGGCCAGCCTGATTACCCTGGCCACCCCCTACGCGAGCGACAAATCGACTGATAAGGTCCCGTTCTTCTGAATTCATGAAAGTGCCCTTCCTGTTTCAAACGATCTGCCTCATTTCACCGCGAGTATAACCCGTAAAGAGGCAGTCACTCCATCTCTCTATTGCAAAAGATATGATGCGCTTTCATCGAGCTGGCAAGAGCTTCGTCCTGCCCGGCATTTCAGAAAACCATCCTGGTTTATTAATAGCAAAGATATTAAAGGAATTCTGATTAATCTTCTGTCATAAAATTCCTCCCCTCCTCCTCTCATGACATTATCTGCTCTAGTGATGTGTCTGGCCATCATGTAATATGAGGGGAAATCTGCTTTTATTTATGTTTATGAATGGAGCCTCCAGACTTGTCTATCATCCGGCCTCCTTGCTTTCAGGACCTTATCTTACGCCTCCATAATTTCTGGGCTGAGAAGGGATGCGCGATCCTGCAACCTTATGACACAGAACTGGGTGCAGGCACTCTGTCCCCCTACACCACCTTACGGGCACTAGGAAAAAAACCGTGGGCTGCCGCCTACGTTCAGCCCTGCCGGCGCCCTTCTGATGGCCGTTATGGTGAAAATCCCAACAGGCTTCAGCATTATTATCAATATCAGGTGCTGCTGAAACCAACCCCCGAAGAAAGTCAGAACCTTCTTCTGGAAAGCTATCGTGCCATTGGTATTGATCCTGAAAAACACGATATTCGCTTTGTCGAGGACGATTGGGAAAACCCGACCATCGGGGCCTGGGGCCTGGGATGGGAAGTCTGGTGTGATGGTATGGAAGTCACACAATTTACATATTTCCAGCAGGTTGGCGGTATCCCGACTGTGATGCCTTCAACGGAGCTGACTTACGGACTTGAACGCCTTGCCATGTATGTGCAGGGAGTCGAAAATGTCTATGACCTTGATTTCAATGGCAAAGGTCTGACTTATGGCGACGTCTTTCTACGGGCAGAGAAAGATTATTCCCGCTATAATTTCGAACTGGCTGACACAAAAATGCTTCTGTCCCATTTCAATGACTGTGAAAAGGAATCCCTGCGCCTTTCAGAGGCCGGGGTCGCACAACCCGCCTTTGACCAATGTCTGAAAGCCTCACATCTTTTCAATCTGCTGGATGCCAGAGGCGTTATCTCCGTTTCTGAACGCGCCTCCTATATTGCCCGCGTAAGAACCCTGGCCAGGGCTGCCTGTGAAGCATGGCTTGCCCCTGAAGATGCAGAAGACAAAGAACGCTCTGAGGGAGCACCTATTCATGGCTGAATTATTTCTTGAACTCCTGAGCGAAGAAATCCCTGCCGGCATGCAGGCCCGTGCGGCACATGATCTTGCAAGACTGGTCACAAAAGCATTATCCGAGCTTGACCCTGAAAATGTGCATCCTTTTTATGGAGCACGCCGCATAGCCCTGTCTTTGTCTCTTAAACCTTCACTCCCGGCTCGTACCCATAGCGAACGGGGGCCACGTGAAACAGCTCCGGAGAAAGCTCTTGAAGGCTTTATGCGCAAGCATAATGCCACTCGTGACGAATTGAAGAAAGAAAATGGGTTCTGGGTTCTGGAACGCAGCCTTCCTGAACGCCCTGCTTCTGCCATTCTATGTGAATCTCTTCCGGATTTGCTATGGACGTTCCCCTGGCCCAAAGCAATGCGTTGGGGCAAGGGATCAGGCTTTTCATGGGTGAGACCTCTCCACCACATTACCTGCCTGCTCGATGGCGTTACTGTTCCTTTCTCCCTCGCGCACGAAGGGGATGATGCTCATGGTTTACAGTCCGGCAATCTTTCGGAAGGGCACCGTTTTCTTGCTCCGGAAACGTTTGTCGTGACCGGCGCAGAACAATGGCGTCAGGAACTTCAGAAGCGTTTTGTCATCACTGAGGATGCTCAAAGGCGCACTCTTATTGAAAACGGCGTCCATGCCCTTGCCGATGAGAAAAACCTGAAACTGGCAGAAGATACATCCCTGACTGAAGAAATCAGCGGTCTTGTGGAGTATCCTGTTCCTCTTCTCGGCTCCATTGACCCCCAATTCATGGACCTGCCCCCTGAGGTTATGCAGGTCTCCATGCGGGTTAATCAGCGTTATTTCGCTCTGCGTACCGCTGATGGCAAAGCAGCCCCCTATTTCGCCTTTGTTGCCAACCGCACATTCGCAGATGGTGGCGCCCTCTGTATTGCAGGCAATGAGCGCGTTCTGCGCGCCCGTTTTGCTGATGCGCGTCATTTCTGGGATCTGGACCGGAAAACAAAACTGGCAGACCGGGTCAATGACCTCAAGGCTGTGACCTTCCATGCCAAGTTAGGGACACAGGAAGAACGCGCAAGACGGATAAGCCATCTGGCTGGCCTGATTGCCGATGCCATGAACCTGTCCGCAGCTGAAAAAGCTCAAGCTGAGCGCGCTGGCCTTCTTGCCAAAACGGACCTTACGACCGGCATGGTTGGTGAGTTCCCGGAATTACAAGGCATTATGGGTGGATATTACGCTGCCCATGATGGAGAAGAATCGGCTGTTTCCACGGCAATTTCAGAACAATACAGGCCCCGCGGGCAGGATGATGACCTCCCCTCATCTCCGGTTTCCGCCGCAGTGGCACTGGCGGACCGTCTGGATATGCTGGCGGGATTTTATAGCATTGGTGAAGTGCCTACAGGATCGGGTGATCCCTACGGCCTGAGACGCGCTGCGCTTGGCGTGATCCGTATCATCCGGGAGCATGGCCTGCGCTTTGACCTTGGATTATTGCTCCATCAGGCAGCAGACTGCCTTTCTGACCGCCGGACTGCTGGAAATGCCTTAAAAACGCTTGAGGCCTTTTTCACAGAACGTCTTAAAGTGCAGCTTAAAACAGAAGGCAAACGTCATGACGTTCTGGATGCCACTTTAGCGGTAACGCCCGCGATCGAAGGCAATACCCTGTTCAAGGACCATCTTGATGGTGATCTTGTCCGGCTTTTGAACCGTGTTGATGCCCTTTCCGAGATGATTGAGCATGAAGATGGCCGCAATCTGCTTGCAGCCTATCGCCGCGCGGCCAATATTCTCCGAATTGAGAATAAGAAAGATGGCCCCCATATCGGCCAGCCTGATACCTCTCTTTTCACACAGGATGAGGAGCACGCCCTCCAGAAAGCTCTTTTTGAGTGTGCTCCTTTGCTGCAGTCACATCTCAAAAATGATGATTTCTCCGGCGCGATGCGGCATCTTGCACAGTTACGGCCCTTTATGGACCAGTTCTTTGATAAAGTGACCGTTAATGCGCCAGAAGCTGAGCAGCGTAAAAACAGGCTTCTTCTTCTGGCTGCCTTCTGTGAAGAAGCATCCTCTATCGCTGATTTCAACAAAATAGATGGCTAAATAAGTTTCCCCCTGAAAAGACAGATTTTTCAGGGGGAAATTTCTACGTGGCGGAATTATGGGCCGTTATCAGCTTTATGCCAAAACCGATAAAAATCACGCCGGCAATACGGTCCAGCCATTGAACCACTCTGGGTCTTTTAAGGAACCTGCCTAACGGAATTGTTAAAAAGACAAGCAGGCTTAACCAAAGAGACGCCGCAATAATCTGAATCACGGTCATCAGGATTGTAAAAAGGGCCACATTAGCCTGATGAGGAATAAATTGTGGATAAAGAGTCAGGATGATAATGCCAATCTTGGGATTGAGCAGATTTGACAAAATCCCTCTGCGCAGCCCTCTGTAAAACAGATTTCGGCTCGCCTCTTCTCCCTCCTCAGTCCCCATTCCCAACATCTTTCTGGGCCGGAAAAGTGATTGAATCCCCAGCCACGTCAGATAGGCAGCGCCCAGATATTTCAAAACCATGAAAGCTGTTTGAGACGCCGCGATCAAAGCTGAGAGCCCAAAAGCTGCAGCCCCTCCCCAGACAAGTAACCCCATTCCCACACCAATCACGGCCCCCATGCCGGCTATATGGCCCTCTTTCGTGGAAGTCCGCAGCACCATGACGGTATCAAGACCGGGAATCATGGCAAAAATAATCGAAGCCGCGCCAAAGACCAGCAGGGGCAGCACGTATTGATGAAGCATAATGATAAATTCAATCAGAAAAAGCGTTTTGTTTCCGGATCTGGATCGTCACGATGGACCCAGGTGGACAGCAGAAGACCAAAACCGAACATCATAGTCAACATGGCAGACCCACCATAGGAAATCAGCGGTAAAGGCACCCCACCCACAGGAATGGCGCCCATCACCATTGAAAGATTGACGGCACAATAAAAAAAGAAATCCATCGTAATGCCGAGCGCCAGCAACTTCCCAAAACGGTTACGACACCGCAACGCCATCAGCATGCCACTTACAACAATCAGCATTAAAAGGCCGATGACAACAATACCACCGATATAACCCCATTCCTCACCAATCATGGTGAAAATGAAATCGGTCTGTTTTTCAGGAAGGAAGTTAAGCTGCCCCTGACTTCCGTGAAGGTAGCCTTCGCCCCACATCCCTCCTGAACCCAGGGCAATTTTTGACTGGATGATATTATAGCCTGCCCCAAGTGGATCCTGCTCAGGATTTAAAAATGTCTGAATGCGGGCCTTCTGATAATCATGGAGATGCGCATAAACAAATTTTCCCAAAAAAGGCAGAGGCGCTACGATAAGAGCAATCAGCCACCACCGCATCCCCGCCGCAAAGAACAAAGACGCGCCGAGCAGGCCTATAATGGTCGCTGTGCCGAGATTAGGTTCTTTCAGGACCAGAATAACAGGCAGCAACGTCAATAAAGCCGGAATAATCAACCTTAGCGGATTTCCCATTTCCTGCCTTGTTACGCGCTGGAACCACGTTGCCAGCATTAATACCAGAGCAATTTTAGCAAACTCGGAAGGCTGAAACTGGAATCCTCCCAGATTAATCCAGCGCTCCGCCCCCTTGCCGACATGTCCGATTTTCAGAACGAGTGTTAACAGGATAATTGAAACCGCATAAAGCGGAACAGACATGAAACGCAGCATACGCGGTGAGAAAAAGGCTAGACAGATCATCATGATCAATCCAAAGCCAAATCTTATAGCCTGTGGCTCGGCATACAGCTTGGCGTTTCCTCCACCCGCAGAATAAAGGGCGACGTACCCGACTGCAGCAAGCAGGCAGATAAGCAGGACAAAAAACCAGTTAATCCGTAAAAAACGTGAAAAAATATGAAGATTAGGCTCTGTGCGCAAGAGACGGCGCATCGTTCTGGGGATGGTTGCGTTAATCATAAGACCGCTCCCGAAAGGACGCCGTAATAATCCTCAGTCATGAAAAGAATCTGCACTTGCCACAACGCCTTTCGTCATATTGGAACGGCTGGCAGGATCTCTTAACAGGGTATCTGTCATAATCTGTTTTGCAAGAGGCGCTGCCTCTGAGGCACCGGCATTCCCATGCTCCACAACGACCGAAACAGCGTAACGCGGATTATCATATGGCGCAAAACAGATAAATAAAGCATGAGGCCGATATTCCCATGGCAAATTCATGGAATTGAAATGACCGCTTTCGCGCATGGCACGAGACACGCGCCTGACCTGTGCTGAACCCGTCTTCCCTGCCATCAGAACACCGGGAAGCTCCAGACGGGCGGCCGGTGCCGTCCCATGTGGCTCATTGACCACAGCAAACATCCCACCCCTTACGATATCAAGATGCTCTTTTTTGAAAGGGAGTGACGTCGGCGTAATGTGCTCCACATCCATACGTCCATGGTCATCAATTGTTTTGAGAAGATGCGGATAAACCCGCTTTCCTACTGCCAGACTGGAAACATAGGTGGCCAATGCAAGGGGAGTCACCTGCACAAAACCCTGACCGATCCCCGCATTTACCGTATCGCCACCATTCCAGTGAAATCCATGTTTGCGGCGCCATTGCGGGGTCGGAATCATGCCTGAACGAACATGAGGCAGTTCAATCCCGGGCTTTACGCCAAGACCCAGGCTTTCTGATGCTTTTTTGATCTCTTCCATCCCGCAGCGGCGAGCAACCTGATAGAAGTATACGTCGCAGGAATATTTGAGCCCTTCATGCATGTTCAGGGAGCCATGACCATAGCGGTTCCAGCAATGGAAACGCACACCCCCCATATCCAGATAGCCAGGACATTGAATACGTTCCGTCGGGGAAACCTTACCTGACGAGAGCGCGGCCAAGGCAACTGCCGGCTTAAATGTTGAGCCAGGTGGATAAACCCCTGCCACTGCCTTATCAACCAGTGGGGTATGGGGGTCATCCATCCACTCCTTCCACTGTTTATGACTGACACCACTATCAAATAATGTCGGATCAAAGGAAGGCGTGCTGACTAAAGCCATGACCTCCCCATTCTGACAATCCATAACGACAGAACTTGCAATCCTGTCCCCCAGACGGGAAAGAACCTGCGATTGCAGGACAGTATCAATCGTCAGGCCAAGTTTGTGGCCAGGGACACCTTCAACACGCTCAATTTCCCCGATAACACGCCCAGGCGCATTGACTTCCATTTCAACAGATCCAGGCTCCCCCTTGAGGGACGTTTCCTGCGTTTGCTCAAGACCTGCGCGCCCAACCCGCATACCCGGAAGGGCCAGAGCGGCGTCCTGCTCTACATCCTTTTCATTAGGAGGAGCCACGTAGCCGATAATATGGGCCATAAGCTCTTTATGGGGGTATTCCCGCGTCGTCCCCACATCAATCAGAACACCGGGCAGCCGCGGGGCACTCAGGCCGATACGAGCCATATCGTCCCAACTGAGGAACTCCTTCAACATCAGCGGGACATAGCGTTTCAGATGTTTCCGGTCATGTTCTATACGGGCCCGGTCATGATCATCAAGGGGAACAATCGTTGCAAAATGGTCTATGACCCCTTGAAGGTCGGTCGTTTCCTCCGGCATCAGCAGGGCACGCCAATTCAGGCGGTTTCCCGCAACCAGAGTTCCTGAACGGTCGTAGATTGTCCCGCGTGGTGGTGCAAGCAGGCGCTTGCTGATCCGGTTGCGCTTGGCCCGCTCTTTCAGCTCACCACCTTTAAGGACCTGCAAAGAGTACAGACGCTCACCAAGGATTCCGACGACACTGAATTGCGCCCCCATGAGCAAAAGAGCTCTGCGTGTGAACACACTTCTCCCTGCACGTGAAGCCTCGCCTCCACGACTCGAGGGATGGCGTCCCCCGCCCTCCTTAGAGGCTCTGGAACGCATTCTGGGACGTTTAAAAAACATTTAAATCAGACACTTAGCCACTAAAGGTCTTCAGTGGTCGTCAATCTAGCGAATTAGCTGTTACTCTGTAAATAACTTATCCGATTTTATTACGTCCTGGTAGTTTTAACATGCCCAGAAAAAAAACATGGACACAGGGATAAAGCCCAACCGTCAGTGCCAATTGAAAGAATGCCAATATCGGGGAAAGAAGAGTACCTGCCCTGAAGCACATAAAGCCCCACTCAACCATCACACCGCCAATCATTGTTATGGAAAAGAGGCTCCATGAGCGCAAAAAACCACCACGTGACAGCTGAAGACGCGCACTATCCGCTATCCCTGCCGTGACCAACATCCATAAAAGCAGAACACCGAAAGGAGACGTGCGAAAAATTTCTGCAATCAGGCCACAGACGAATACTGAAAGAAGGGGAAGTGCCGCCGGTTTATAAAGTGTCCAGAACCAGACTTCTCCAAGGATGAGGGCAGCCTGAAGTTCACTTTGCCCGGGAAACGCAAACGGAGCGGAAAGAACAACAGCTGTGACAATAATAATGAGAGACGGGACAAGCTGCCGCCAGAAACGCCTTATCATCTCTTTTCCCTCTTTTCCCTTCCGGCGCGTATTTCAGCCATTCCCTATATGCGAAAACGGCCAGAATTTCTGCAGGTCCTGCCACCCTGATGGTTTTGTTGTCTGGGGAGTCAGTGGTTCTATGGGAACGCGTTCACGGACCCTCCCCTCTGCAGGAGGCGCGTCTGAGGGCTCTCCCCCATCAAAGACCCTGATAATAGAGAAGTGGGAAATATCTGCAACAGGCACAACGACGGGCCGCCCCTGCTGGTTATAATGCACGTGACCAACCACCACACCACCTGGCAGACCCTGTTGGGAATGTGTCTCAACCTGCTCACCCTCAAGAGGCCGGTGATCTGGTGAATAATAAAGCAACCGTGGCAGGCTGGAATTATCACCCGTCATGATGGCATCGCTCTGTGAAGAAACCATCGTCACAGGGATCCTGCTCGCAGAATCTGTAATAAGGAGAACCCTTACAATATGTGGCCCTACTTCACTGACACGACCGACGAGCCCAAGGGAATCAACGGCAACACTTCCTGTGCGAATATTATGTCCTTCGCCTGTATCAAGCAGAACAGCTCGTAAATACGGCCCTGTCTCATCACGTATAACCTGGCCGGCGACATAATTGATCTTGAGATCAGTGCCCCAATGAAGCAGGGATTTTAAACGGGCATTTTCTGTTTCAATTTTCTTTGCCAATTCAATCTGCACCTGCAGATCGTGATTTTCCTGCCTTAAGCGCCTGTTTTCCGCTGTCAGGTTTGTGACACCCTTGAAATCAGAAATCCAGCTTTGCACCTGCTTTTGCGGATAGACCATCACCGCATAAACAGGTGTCATTTTCTCCATGACACTCAGGCGCACAAAAGAAACAGCAGACGGCCATACATGCCCGATAAATATAATCCCTATTGAGATTACCATTAAAATGGGCAGTATAAAACCCGCCAGTATTTGTCTTGCCTGAATGGATAACATTCTTAAAGGCTAACAGCCCTCCTTTTAACCTCAGTACATGCTGCTTAAAACGGTTTTGAGACGGGGCATTTCCTCCAATGCCCGTCCTGTCCCGAGAGCCACGCAGGAAAGGGTGTTTTCAGCCACAAAAACAGGGAGGCCCGTTGCATCACGCAGAACTTCATCAAGGCGATAAAGAAGCGACCCGCCGCCAGAAAGCACAATGCCTTTTTCAACAATATCAGCAGCCAGCTCGGGAGGTGTGTTCTCAAGAACCGTTACCACGGCCTCAACAATATCAGCAACAGGCTCCTGGAGGGCTTCAGCAATCTGGGCCTGTCCAACCGTCACTTCACGCGGCACACCATTGACTAGGTCGCGCCCTTTAAGCGTCTGAAGAGGGCCATCACTTCCTTCGGCTGGAACCGTTGCCGCTCCGAGCTCGATTTTAATACGCTCGGCTGAGCTTTCACCAATCAGAAGATTATAGTTACGGCGGATATAAGCGATAATCGCTTCATCCATCTGGTCTCCCCCCACACGGGCAGAGCGTGCATAGACAATACCGCCCAGAGAAATGACCGCAACTTCAGTCGTTCCGCCACCGATATCAACAATCATGCTGCCTGAAGGTTCTGTAACAGACAGGCCGGCTCCAATCGCTGCCGCCATAGGTTCTTCGATAAGATAAACCTTCCGCGCTCCTGCGCTCTCGGCACTTTCCTGAATAGCGCGACGTTCGACAGGTGTTGAGCCGGAGGGAACACAAATAACAATCTGTGGGCTGAAAAAAGCGCTCCGATTATGAACTTTACGGATGAAATATTTGATCATTTCCTCCGCACTCTCAAAATCGGCGATAACACCATCACGCAGCGGACGAATGACCGTAATATTACCGGGAGTACGGCCAACCATCTGTTTCGCTTCATCGCCAACCGCCAGAACCTGACGGCGGCCACGAACATCAGAGACAGCAACTACCGAAGGCTCATTAAGAACAATACCCCTACCTTTAACGTAAACAAGTGTATTGGCTGTGCCTAGGTCAATGGCCATGTCAGCCGACATGAGACCCAGCAGACGAGAAAACATCCGAAACTCCTGACAAAACCTCTCCCACAGAGAAGTCAGAACAATTAATCAGAGACCACCAGCCGACAGCACAAGAAACAATAGCTTTATTTCCCCAGACCAGGCGAGTCAGTCGCGCCCCTTATTAGCCCTAACGCCCCCTTATGAATCAACCCTTTGATGAGCATAAAATGTAAAAATAATTTTCAAAACATCCGCAAGCCGATAATCAGCAATAAAATTCCCATAAACCAACGCTGGAACCGTTCATTCAGGCGCCCTGCACATAACGTCCCCACCATGATACCGGGAATGGAACCCGCCAGCAGGCGCAGCAGGACTCCAACATCTACCCCCCCTTCAAACCAATGCCCTCCGCCGGCAATCAAGGTCAGAGGCACAGCATGAGCGATATCGGTTGCAACCAGCGTCCGTATCGGCAGGGCCGGGTAAAGGATCAGCAGGGCTGCCATGCCAATCGCCCCCGCACCGACCGAAGAAAGTGTCACCATAGCGCCAAGAACAAACCCAAGCAGCCAGGTAAAGATCAATACTTTGTGACTTCCCTCAACCGTGTGGCGATGAGCCCATTGATGCAGCTGGGGCCTGAAAATAACAGCAGGAGCCGTAATCAATAACGCAAGGCCGAGAACAATATGTGTGAGATGGGACGAAAGAGGTTCAGTGGAAAAATAATGAAGAAAAACCAGACAAAGCAGAGAACCCGGAATACTGCCTGTTAACAGAAGGCCTACAATATTCCAGCTGATCGTTCCCAGATGGCGGTTCAGCATCGTCCCCGCAAGCTTTGTTAACGCTGCGTAAAAAAGGTCAGTCCCGACAGCTAATTGCGGTTTAAAGCCACAGAGAAAGATCAGCAGAGGCGTCATGAGTGAGCCACCACCAACGCCTGTCATACCTACCAGAAAGCCAACAACCAGCCCCAGCGCTGTAAAAACCCACCCATGTGCCATGCCCATGCTCCGGTAGCTTGCAAAATGCCTCCCGAAGGAGGCAGTCATGACGATGCTTTACGACGTAATATCCTCAGGCGCTGTACGCTTGCGCTTTACAAGGAGCTTATTCAAGGCATGAAGATACGCTCTGGCCGCTGAAACAACCGTATCCACATCGGCCCCCTGCCCATCCACAAGACGACCATTTTCTTCCAGACGGACTGTGGTAAGGGCCTGAGCATCTGTTCCCTGGGTTACATTGGCAACCGAGAAAAGTCCTAAAGTGGCCTGATGTGGAAAGGCTTCATTAATGGCCTTAAAGACAGCATCAACAGGGCCATTGCCACTTGTCTCGACCGTTTTCTCAGCACCATCAATCAAAAGAGTCAGTTTAATTTTCGCAGGATGAACCGTCCCTGCCTGGACGTGCAGATCGACAAGCTTGATATGCTCATTGCTTCTACCACTCTCGTCAATGAGAGCACGAATATCATCCTCGAAAACAACTTTTTTCTGATCGGCCAGATCCTTGAAGCGCTTAAACGCATCCATAAAGGCATCTTCAGGCAGATCAGCATAGCCCATAGCCTTCAGCTTATCACGGAAGGCAGCACGGCCGGAATGTTTCCCCATCACCATGGAAGAACTCGTCCATCCGACACTTTCAGGAGTCATGATCTCATAAGTTGCGGCATGTTTCAAAACGCCGTCCTGATGAATGCCACTTTCATGCGCAAAGGCATTACGCCCGACGATCGCCTTGTTAGGCTGCACATCAAAACCCGTAATTCCCGCCAATAAGCGAGATAGACCCAGCAGACGTTCTGTTGTAATACCCGTGCTCAGACCGAAATGATCTTTCCTCGTACGCAAGGCCATCACAATTTCTTCCAGCGCAGCATTCCCAGCCCGTTCACCAATCCCATTGATTGTACACTCGACCTGACGCGCTCCTCCTTCCAGCGCTGCCAATGTATTGGCAACACCCAGCCCCAGGTCGTTATGGTTGTGGGAAGAAAAAATCACCTGATCAGCGCCTGGAACACGCTCACGCAGCATCGTAAAAATTGCCTGGATTTCTTCAGGAAGAGAGAACCCGACGGTATCAGGGATATTGATCGTTGTAGCGCCGTTTTTGATCGCAGCTTCAACCGCACGGCATAGAAAATCCGGCTCCGTACGGCAACCATCCTCGGCAGACCATTCGACATCATCTGTAAACTGACGGGCCTGCTTATTACCAGTGGCAATAATTTCCAGAACGGTCTCAGGTTCCATCCGCAATTTATATTTCATATGCAGCGGTGATGTTGAGATGAAATTATGGATACGGCGTCGTTCGGCTTTTTTCAGAGCCTCCCCCGCAGCCTCGATATCGCGTGGCCCTCCGCTGCGAGCCAAAGCGCAGATGACAGGGCCCTGGATCTGTTCAGCAATGGACTGAACGCTTTCAAAATCGCCGCTGGACGCCACAGGAAAGCCTGCTTCAATAACATCAACACCCAATTCTGAAAGAGCCTGAGCAATCCGTAATTTTTCTCCCAGGTTCATGGAAAAACCGGGCGATTGCTCACCATCGCGTAACGTGGTGTCAAAAATAATGACACGGTCGTCTGTTATTTTACCAAAAGAAGGATGCTGGAATGTCATGAAAAATTGCCTCGTCTGAACTGACTTTTAAAAGAAGTTTATAATCCCGTATCCCCTGAACACAGCCCTACAAACCTGCGTGGCCAAGCGCTCAGGGGCTAATAAGTCGAAGAAGGAGGCAAGAACAGAATTTCATATCACTGATGATGATTAAACAATCATTCAACGTAACGCAAGCAGGTTATTTAATTTTGAAAATCAACTTTACGTATCATTATTATCCAAATCTGTTTTTCTGTGACGAAAAATAAACATCAATTGCCTGCTTCATTGCCAGAGCAACCTGCTGACGATGTACTTCCTGCCGCAAAGCCTGTTCATCCAACCGGTTGGACATAAAACCCATCTCCACCAGAACTGAGGGGATATCTGCTGATTTCAGAACCATAAACCCTGCATGTCGAGATGGATGCGTAAGCAGCTTGATACGGCTACGGAATGAACGGACAACACTATTGGCCATATGAGCTGAGCCCGCCCGGGTCTCTTCAGTAACAAGACTGGCCAGAATTTGCTGAACTTCAGGCGATAATCCATGAAATGATGCTGAAGCGAAGCGGTCAGCACTATTTTCCCTCTTCGCAAGGAATGCCGTCTGGCGATCCGAGGCGCCACTTGAAAGCGTATAGACACTTGCACCTCTGACATTATGATCCAGCAAGGCATCTGCATGCATGGAAATAAAAAGCTGGGCCTTATGCTTATGCGCCAGCTCCACCCGCCCCTGAAGGGGAATAAACTTATCTTCAGAACGCGTCAGAACAACATCATAATGGCCCGAACTCCGCAATATCCTCTGCAATTCATGAGCTGTTGCCTGTGCGATATGTTTTTCATACGTTCCGGAAACGCCAATGGCACCGGGGTCTTTCCCCCCGTGGCCGGGATCCAGCATGATGACCGGTTTGGGAGGAGCCGCCTTGCGACTGATCGCCGGAGCGTGGAGGCTCCTGCCGCCATCAGTATGTTTAACAGAATGGTGCGTCGCTCCATGAACGACCTTTCTGGAAGTCATGTGAGAGCGGGAAGATTTTCGGACACTGGCCCAAACCTTCTCCGGCAGACAGGCAGCAACGGCAAGCCATCCGATGATCCTGCGTCTGGTCAGCATATATCACTACTTACGATCGTTATTAACACATCTCTCTCTTACGTTCTGGCGTTATAACCACGTTATCATAGGCTAATTCTTCCTTCTCATGAACAAACAATCCACAATATATGATCGTTTTGTTTGAACACGCTTGCCTTTGAGGCTTTTTTAGGCCATTTTCCTTTATGTAAAGGCTGTCGATGCAGATGACACTCCCGTCCGACCACACGCAACAAGAAAGCTGCGTGTGAATGCTCTCAAACAGGACTGAGACCCTGCTCCCGCAAGCCTGACACTGTGACATTCTACAACTGTTTGGTGTTGACGATGGCTTTTAAGAAGCAAATCATCTCTCACCCTGGCTGCAGGATGTTCATAGAGGAATTTGAAGACCGGCTTAATCCCCAGAAATATAAGGGATAAACCCGGGAGTTTTGTTAATTCCGGCTCTTCATAAAAGCCGGACCGTACATTGCAGAGGCCGGTATTGTTCAAAGCGTGTCACAGTGATTCTGAAAATGAGAGACAGCTCTTCATTCACCCTGATGTCACGCCCCTCCGCCACCTCTGTCTCCGTCACAATTTTCGGTGCTATTTCAAGACTGCCACCCTAAGGCAGCGCACCTCGGAGTTTAGTCTTTTATGACAAAACATATGCTCATAGACGCCACACACGCTGAAGAAACACGCGTTGTGGTTATGGATGGCAGACGCATTGATGATTATGACGTTGAATCATCCTCTCGCCGCCAATTAAAAGGAAATATCTATCTCGCCAAGGTGATCCGTGTCGAACCTAGCCTTCAGGCTGCGTTTGTTGATTATGGTGGTAATCGTCATGGATTTTTAGCCTTCAGTGAAATTCATCCCGATTATTTCCAGATCCCTGTCGCAGACCGTGAAAAGCTCCTTGCGTTGCAGGAAGAGGAAACCCTCCAGGAACAATCTGAGACGTTCTCGGAAGAGGGAACCGAGGCTGATGAGTCATTCATTGATGAAGATGACGACTCACCTGAAATGGTCAGTGGCGAACATGACACAGGCGATGAGGAAACCGCCACACGCCGGACATCCCGCTTTTTGCGCAATTACCGGATTCAGGAAGTCATCCGTCGCCGGCAGATCATCCTGGTGCAGGTTGTCAAAGAAGAGCGTGGCAATAAAGGCGCTGCTCTGACGACTTATATTTCACTGGCCGGGCGCTATTGTGTGCTCATGCCGAATGCACTGCGTGGCGGTGGCGTTTCCCGCAAAATCACTTCTGACACTGATCGCCGGCGCTTAAAGGACATCATCAGCCAGCTGGAACTTCCCCGTTCCATGGCCATGATTATCCGCACAGCCGGTGCAGGGCGCCCTGAGCAGGAAATCATCAAGGATTGTGATTATCTGCTCCAGCTCTGGGACGATATCCGTGCACACGCCCTTTCTTCCATTGCCCCGGTTCTGGTTTATGAAGAAGCGACACTGATTAAACGGGCCATCCGCGATCTGTTTTCACGCGATATTGAAGATATTTATATCGATGGTGAAAAAGCTTGGAAAAGTGCGCGTGATTTTGCCCGCCTCCTGATCCCGCATAATGCCCGCAAGATAAAACTCTGGCAGAACAGAGGCCAGACATTATTCTCCCACTATAATGTCGAAGCCGCTCTGGATGCGATGTATTCCCCCATCGCTCAGCTTGAATCAGGTGGGTATCTGGTCATCAACCAGACGGAAGCCCTTGTCTCCATTGACGTCAATTCAGGCAAGTCCACTTCCCAGCGCAATATTGAAGAGACAGCTGTCCGCACGAATCTTGAAGCGGCTGATGAGATCGCTCGCCAGCTGAGACTGCGTGACCTTGCCGGCCTTATCGTGATCGATTTCATTGATATGGAAAATCGGCGCCATAACATGCAGGTCGAACGCCGGTTAAAAGAAGCCCTGAAGCAGGACCGTGCACGGATCCAGATTGGCCGTATCTCTCATTTCGGTCTTTTGGAAATGTCCCGCCAGCGCCTTCACCCCTCCCTTGCCGAGACCATGCTGACGCCATGCCCTCATTGCCATGGAACAGGAACGGTCCGTGGAACAGAGAGCAACGCATTGCATGTTTTGCGCTCCATTGAGGAAGAAGCCGCCAGACACCCCAATACAACCCTTTATGTCTCAACATTGTCTGACATTGTGCTCTATATGCTCAATGCCAAACGTGACTGGTTGAACACAATTGAGGCACAGCATCACGTCGCGATCACCTTCAGGACTGATGAGACACTGGGCGAAAACCCTGTGGGCAATAAGGTGAAAATCGAGTGGGTGGACGCACAACGCCGTGAAAGACCTGCGCAGGAAGGCAGAGGAAATACCCGTTCTCCTGCTCCTGAGAAAGTCAGAACCATTGAGATCACAGAAGGTGAACTCCCCTCTCATACTCCTGTTTCAGACCAGGCCGAAGCGTCCCCTGAACAGGATCAGGAACCAAATGGCCGCCGTCGCCGCCGCAGAAATGGGCGCCGTCATAATCAGAATCGTGATTCTCAGGAAAGAGAGTTTTCTGCTTTACCTGAGGGTGCTCCAGAGGACGTGGCTGCGATTGAGCCGGAGAGCGCTGAAATCCCATCTGCCATTTCTGAAAGTAATAACGATAGGGAATTGGCTCCCGGGCGCCGCCGCACACGCACGCGCCGCCTGAACAACCCGCGCAGAGAGCGGAGACATGAAGGAGCCGAAGAGTCTCTGGCTGACAATCAGCAATCGCCTCGTTCAGCCTATCAGGGCCCTACGCCAGCCGATCCGTTTGGAGGATTTGATATCTTTGAAGCGATCGAGCAGCATGATGAGCAGGACGTCCCTGCCGCAGCTCCCTCTCACAAGGCGGAAGTGGAACAATCTCAGGCAGTAGCGGATGAGAAAAAACCTGCTCGCCGTTCAGGAAGACGCCCAGCACGGTCTCGTAAGACTGACGAGGTGACGACGGCTCCTTCTGACGAAACGATCACTTCATCTCCAGAAGAAGCAGCGCCAGTCGCAGCAGAAACCAAACCTGCCAGGCCAACCCGCCGGCGGCGTTCCACCAAAGCTGTTGAGGAACCTCAAACACAGCCGGAAAGCATGGACGCGCCTTCTTCTGAAGCTCCGGTGGAAGAAAAGGCAAAAGCCCCTGCCCGTCGACGTCGGACACCGGCTCAGCGCAAGAAAACCGAACAGGCTGAACCAACTTCCGCAGATAATCCTAAAAAGGAGAACAAATCTGCGTTGGAGGAAAATAGCGCTGCACCTCAACCTATTAATGTTGATGAAGCGCGCCCCGCTAAAAGACGTGTTGGTTGGTGGAAACGCTAATCTGAAATGTCTTCTGAAATGGCCGGACCTTGTTCCGGCCATTTTTTATGGCACTGAAATTTTCAGCGACAAACGACCGGATTGCCCGTCTGCGAAATATAAACCCCTGTCAAAGGCTGAAAACAGGCATTTTGCACACAGCTATTTCCGCTTATGACACTCTGCGTGTAAATTTTCTGCCCTGTTTGTGCCTGTTCCTGCATAGCCGTTCCACATAGCGGCGTCGTTAAAGGAGCAGAAGGCACATTATATTTTACCCGGTGATCAGCACTGGACGTAACAGGACCGCTGGAAACCGTCTCTGGCGCGAAACTTTGCGGCTGCACCGCGGGCGCAGCGGACTGGGCGGTCTGTTGTGAGCCGGAAGGTGCATGAGCACAGGAGGCCAGAAGGCATAAGTAAGACAATGTTGCTATTTTCTGAAATGAGAATTTCATAATCCAAGCTCGCCCTGTTTCAATTGTTTCAGCCCTGCTTTTTGCGGAGCTTTTATCCTGGAACTCTTTTTCCTCTGACACCCTGC
This sequence comes from Aristophania sp. ESL1100, assembly GCF_058511235.1. Lineage (NCBI taxonomy): Bacteria > Pseudomonadati > Pseudomonadota > Alphaproteobacteria > Acetobacterales > Acetobacteraceae > Aristophania > Aristophania sp. ESL1100. The sequence continues at coordinate 1,355,833 of NZ_CP196394.1, forward strand.
TTCCGGTAAAGACGGATCAAGCTGAGCGCTCCGTTCACCATCAGCGAAATGTAAATTCACAAAGGCCTGTTTTTCCAATGAGGCAGAAGAGGTCACTGTTCTGCCCTCTTCATCCTGCACCAGAACATAACCACGTTCCAGAATAGCACGCGGAGAAACGGCTGCAAGATGTCTCCCTATTCCTTTCAGGCGTGTTTCTTCAAGGTGTAGACGGTCCCTTAAAATTTCCGGCCTGAGGGTCACACGCAGCAATCTCATATGCTCTTTCTGCATAAAGCGCTGGCAGGCTGACTGAAGCGCTTCCTGGACGATCGAAAGCGCTGCTTTCTTTCTTTCAAGAAGATAGTCCAGAGAAGGCAATGTGGATGATTTATGATTCAGGGCTGCCCGCGCCTTTACCAGCTGGGCCGGAAGCGCAAGAAACAAACGCTGGCTTCTATCATCCAGGCGCATTCTGGCGACATCAAGCAATGAGGGCAGGTCCGGCAAGGCGGCAACGAGACGTTCCAGTCTCATCTGCAATCTTTGTTTAATCGCCACAAAACTATTGGTCAGGCGCGCAGTGCGATGCGCCAGATCTGCAACCAACTCTGAGCGTAACGGCATGGCCATTTCAGCAGCGGCTGTAGGCGTCGGGGCCCGCCGGTCTGAAACAAAATCAATCAGGGTCGTATCGGTTTCATGCCCCACAGCTGAGATAACCGGAATGGGACAGGATGCAACGGCGCGGATGACCTGTTCATCGTTAAACGCCATCAGATCTTCAAGCGAGCCGCCCCCACGGGCAACAATAATCACGTCAGGCGGAACGGCCTCCTTCACTATGCCTTCAAGGGCCGCTTTAATCTGTGCTGCAGCTCCTTCGCCCTGCACGACAACTGGCCAGAGGACCACTTCACTGGGGAAACGCCGCGCCAATGTTGTGCATATATCATGCAACACAGCCCCGGCACGAGACGTAATCACACCAATCCGGCGAGGCAGAAACGGCAAGGGCTTTTTACGATCCTGCTCAAAGAGCCCTTCCTGCTGGAATTTACGTCTTAAATGCTCAATACGCGCAAGAAGAGCCCCTTCCCCGGCGAACTCCATACGGTCAATAATAAGCTGATAATTCGACCGTTCTCCATAAGAGGAAATACGCCCTGTTGCGATAACTTCAGTCCCATTTTCCGGCGCGAGTCCCAAACGGGCGACACTGCCCCGCCAGATCACCCCTGATATCTTGGCATTTTCATCCTTCAGGGAAAGATAAATATGGCCAGACGGGTAGCGCTTGAGTTCCGTAATTTCTCCCCGGACGCGCACCCGACCGAACGTGCTTTCAAGAGTGCGCTTGATGGCACCGGAAATATCTGAAACAGAATATTCGGTGATATTTGAACGCAGTGGCGCAGAGTCTTCTGCCTGATCAAAAATTGAGCTCTCCATCATGACGTCATTTTATGCTAAAGAAACGCAGAAACGAAGCCCGAATTTATGATAAAGGATAGCCTCATGCGTGTTCTTCTTATTGGATCTGGCGGCAGGGAACATGCTTTGGCACAGGCAATTGCACGCTCTCCCCTCCTGACTGCTCTTTACGTTGCCCCAGGCAATCCTGGAATCAGTAAAATTGCCCACTGCGTGACTATAAAAGCAGATGATATTGAGGGGCTTGTTGATTTTGCAAAGAAAGAGAAAATTGATCTGGTGGTTCCCGGACCTGAAGTCTCTCTGGTAGCCGGAATTGCCGATCAATGCGAGAAAGCCGGCATTGCCTGTGCGGGGCCTTCCATGGCTGCGGCCCAGCTTGAAGGCAGCAAAAGCTTCACCAAAGAAATTGCCGATGCTGCCTCTATTCCCACAGCAAAATGGCAACGTTTTGAGACCAGTAAGGAAGAGGCTCTTGCCTATATCCGCCAGCAGGGAGCCCCTATTGTCCTCAAAACTGACGGGCTTGCTGCGGGGAAAGGGGTTATCGTTGCCCAGACCCTGCAGGAAGCTGAAGAAGCCCTTGAGAAACTGGACCTCCCCCTGGTGGTTGAAGAATGTCTCTACGGCAAGGAAGTCTCCCTATTCGCATTCTGCTCTGGCACTGAAGCTGTTTTAATAGGGGCTGCTCGCGATCATAAACGGGCCTATGATGGCAATAAAGGGCCCAATACAGGCGGTATGGGCGCTGTCTGCCCTCCTCCTGATTTTGATCATGAAGCTCAGGAAAAAGCCCTGGATCTTACGGTCCGGCCAATGTTGGCAGAAATGGCGAAACGCGGCACACCTTTTAAAGGCGTTATTTTTGCCGGACTGATGCTCACTGACGAGGGTCCGAAACTGATCGAATATAATGTCCGTTTTGGTGATCCTGAAGCCCAGGCCCTTCTTATAAGACTGGAAAGTGACCTGTTGCCTGCTCTCGATGCGCTCGCACATAATCGTCTTTCCCACGATAGTGTCACTTTCTCGGATCAGCCTTCCCTCTCTCTGGTATTGGCGGCCCGGGGCTACCCTGAAAGCCCGGTGACCGGTGGCATTATCACGGGTCTTGAAACAGCCGAAGCACAACCAGGTGTTTCCGTCTTTCATGCCGGAACCAGAATGCAGGATGGAAACCTGGTAGCCGCTGGGGGACGCGTTCTGACAATTTGTGCCAGAGCCAAAACAGCAGAAAAAGCACGCAGCCGCGCCTATGAAGCAGCAGCCGCAATCCAATGGAGCGATAAAATGTTACGCAGCGATATTGGCGCTTAATCGTCAATAAAAGAGGAGGTTTTATGCCTCCTCTTTCTCTTGCTGTTTCAAAGCGTGACGATCATCGTGCCTATTTGCCCTGACTTTCCTTTAAATAAAATTCTTTCCAAAGCTCGGGACATCTGAAAATAACGAACTTCTCCAACCGGGAACATTCAGCGATTGTTTTTTCCTTTAACTTACTCTCCCAGAATTGATATTTTCGGGGGCGGGGTTGCAGGCTGTATAAGTGGTTTTTGACAAACCAGCGATTATGAAGAGCCTCTTCAAACGTAAGATCAGCAGGAATAATCTTTCTTAATTCTGCTGTATATTTATAGGTATTATTCACAACAGGATAACGGTTTGCCTCATCATAAGGTGTCTGCAACCACCTCATCTTCTTGAACCAGGGGTATTTTTTACTGGTAAGATGAGCAAAAACAGGTGCACAGAGCAAAACGATTGGTGAAAAGATAATCCCCACCTGCAAAAGAAACAGATAAAACCCATGTATCGGCAAATGCATGAGACGCATTGTTCGCTCTGTCATATAAGGAAATATGTCGATCAGCGTATAGGCAATCAGAAAAAATCCCAGAATAGACAGGGGATAGAGAGTCTGAATACAGACTCTCCAGGATAAAAGTGTGCCGTCTCTGTCCTGCGAGCCCCAGACGAGCTCTTTTCTTCGAAACCAGTCAAACAGGAATTTGTTAATAAGGCACATGGCAATCAGCATGATATTGCCCTGAAGAAAGGAAAATATGAAATAGGATATGATATATTTTACATGCCCTCCCATTTTCCTGAGCTCCCCTTTTTTACAAAAGGTCAAATAGTACACTGTTATTTGTGTCGTTGATGGAACTAATAGGACGAGGCCTAATAAAACGGCATATTTCATATATCCCATATGGGCATGCTGCTTCATATAAAGCAGCGCCATATGCGTTTTCAGAGGATGGGAAAACGTATAATGGAGACCATAAAAAGATAATATAAAAGAAAAAATACCTATTGTTGCTGCATAATAAAATATCGCTCTTTGAAACATATTGATCTTTCCAAAATTGGACAGACTTTTTGACATAAAGAAGCGAAACCAGGTCTGGGCCCCTACGAGCCACCGTCTCTCGCGCGCATAAAAATTGATGATATTATGAAGTTGTTCGTCAAACGAAATAATTTGCGGCAAAATCCATGTATCATACCCCCCACCAAGCAGGAGCGACCCTTCATAATAATCATGAGAGATCATTTTTCCTTCAGGGAAAAAACGCGTTTTCTCAGCAACGGGCAGATTACAGCACTCCATAAAAGCTTTCACTCTTATGATGGCGTTATGCCCCATATAGAACCCCCTGCCGGGGTTAAAATAATTATAATAATATGTATAGAGGTAATTATCGAACATGAACCGGAAATTACTGACCATACCAAATAACGTAGAGGAATTTATTTCCATAAAGCGTGACTGTATAAGCGCTGTATTATTATTCCCCTCCATTGAGCGCGCTAATGTTACACAGGAATTTCCCGGTAAAATGCTGTCTGCGTCAAGCATAACAACATATTTATAGTGACTGCCCCATCTTCTGTAGAAATCAGATATATTGCCAACCTTGGAAAACGTATTACTGATTCTGTGTCTATATGCGATATGGAATTGAGGAAACTTCTCACGAAGTAAAAAGACCAGAAATTCCTCCTGAACCACAATATCCTCTTTGCGGCTATCAGAAAGGATAAACCAGTCAAAATGCACAGCTTCTTCATGCTGGGCCAGCTCTTCCATCATTGCCATAAGCCCTCCCCCGACACGGGCAGGGTCCTCATGATAGATGGGCATTAAAATAGCGATACGCGTATCTTCTTTTAAAGGCAGAGCCCGATTTATCGGATTTAAAACGTCCTTCTTTAAAGGTTTGAGAGCCGTATAGGCTCCGAAAATAAAAAGAAGAAACATTGACCCGCCCAGAGAGGTCAAAAGTGAGGCACAAAGACAGATGGGAAGAGCGATATAATAACTGACCCCGTTCACAGACATCTGGAATAAACCAAAGATCATTAAAAGGCAGAACTGGATCACCGCAAACATGAAGAGGACAAGGCCACGCTGTTTACGTAAATTCTTTAAAAGAGAATCATAAGCCTTATCTGACAATCTGTTAGTATAAGACATAATTCAATAGAGCCTCTTTAACCCTTTCATTTTCCTTTATAACCTTTAAAGACTGCGGTTTTTTCACAGGAGGCTGCCAATGGCGATTAACAGGAGAGGCTAATTCTTCAGCCAGATCTTCAATGATCGTTCCCTTTTTGGGAGAGTTGCTTTTCGAATAATCAGAAAGCGTTTCAGTTAAATCCTGATCGCCCCTGTACGTGGCTGAAAAATCTCTTAATGCACTCATCTGACCTGATCCTTACATTTGATTCACAAAATCATCTGAAACTCTAGGCAGGACGATTACTTCACTGCGGCTGCCGACATGCCTTGCCCTGCCATAAACATAAACATGCCCAGAACCTGCTGCATGGTCACAGAACGCGCCACAGGCGAGTAGACCATGTCCCCATCCTCAATCGGCATAATCTGGGACGCTTCCATGCCTTCCACTCGGTCAAAATTGATTTTGTACATGACAGACTGATCCTTCTTGAGAATGAAGATCGCCCTGCCCTGTGCTGTCTGGGGATTGAGACCGTCAACTGCGGCCATAACCTGCGACAAAGTTGGCGTTTCGGTGAAAGGCGCCATTCTGGCTGACGTCCATCCAGCCCCCAGACAAAGAACCCGCACAGTGGGTTTATGCTGCAGCGCAACTTTATCGCCTGGTTCCAACGCGATTTCATGCATCAGAGCCGTTCTTAAAGGAATATCGTAACTCCGCGCCTGGCGCACCAGCATGACATTCATCCCGAGATCGCTCCCATGCAGAGGCTCTCCATTCACGTAACCGCCGGCCTCTGCAATGGCTTCATCCAGATTCACGCCACCTTCATTCCAGTTAATAATGGAAGGTTTATTGACCGAGCCCATGACAATAATATTCTGCCCATGACTCATCTCAAACTGCACAGAGACTTCAACAGTTTCAAAGTCATGCGTTGCAGCAAGCTGTGCCTGAATGACTTTTTGTGCCTCATGAAGGGTCATTCCTTTTATGGTGACCAGACCGGCATAAGGGATATCAATCCGCCCCATGGCATCTACGGGATAAGCACCCAACCTTGATTGAACCGGGGACATCGTGCCAGGAGCCGTCGCATTACTCCCTCCGTCCGACGCCCCTGCCGAAGCTGCTGCCTGACCGCCTCCCTGTGTCCAGATAACAATACGAACCCTGTCACCAGGATAAACCCTGCTGACTTCTCCACCATGGAAACTGCTATTGAGATCCGAAAGAAGATTTCTTTCCTGCTCTTCACTTTTTAATTTTGATTTTACAGAGAGATCCTTCGCAATATTTGTATCAACATTAATCAGAGGCGGGGCTTTATGTTCTTTTACCTGATCCTTAATATAATCAGCATGAGGACCGACCGAGGGCATAAAGGCACATCCGGCAGTCGTGCTTAATAAAAAACAGCCAATTATAATTTTTAAACGGCTCTTTTTCCCGGCAAAAGCTTCGACAGACATTGGATCAACCTTAAAATATTTGCGACACAGCATCAGGAGACCTCATTTGACAATTAGATAAATAATAAATGACACAACCAGAATAATGAGTGTCCATTTCAGTGCCATTGGACGCGTCGCATCTGTTGGATGGATTGGATTTTCAATATAATCCATGTAATAGGCATGTCTTACAGAGTTCTGTTCATTTTCAAGAAGACTCTGATCATCAAGCATAATCACCTGTGAATCACGCTTTACCTGATCCTCAGCTTCTCCATATTTCTTGTAAAGCTGTGATTTTCTGGCGATATCCTTGCGCTGCTTCTCAATCTCTTTGTCCAAAGCCGCCAGCTGTACTTTCAACGTCTCCATCTGTTGCCCTCTATTGGCAAGATAGGCGGTCGCCGCAGCACGTGTATCGATGGAAATCCGTTCTTTTTCAGCCACAGAGAGCTCACTGAGGACTGCCTGATAGTCACTCCTCAGGTCAGAAATACCGGCTTGATGCTGTAATTCGGATATTTTATCGAGATCATCACTTAAATTGATTTTGTCCTGTCTTAATTTACTGATCAGCATAACCCGTTCGGCCTGATCAGCCTTGATCCCACTTTCTACCAGCTCTTTCTGACCGAGCTTTAAAACTTCCCTGTTCAATTCCCAGGAAAAGTCAGGTGAATAGCTATCCACGTTCAAGATGATCAACCCTGACTCTTCATCAAGATGGGCTGTCACATGCCACTTATAATAATTCCATAACCACATCTGGTTGGATGAAAAAAGCGATAAAGGCCCCCCGAAACGCGAGATCAGGTCTCCACTTGACCAGTGTTTCTTCAGCCTTTTGGGATCCAACGCCTGAAAGGCATCCCAACTGGCGATATATTTAACGAGAACATGCGACCCGGGACTCAGACTGGCGCCACTCATCCCCTCCATGGCACTTTCACCACCTTGCTGAGCACCTTGGCCCGCTTCATAAACACGGACTATGGCTGTGCTTTCGTAACGAGGGGTCGCCCAGATAAACAAGTAAAAGCATGACAGGAGCGAGGGAATTCCACAAACCCACCAAAAAAGTCTTTTCTTATAAAATATTACCGAAGTTTCCATATCACCCTTGTTATCCAAGACAGTTAATACAGCCACCATCGTTAATGCAGAGCGCACCTATTAATGTCAATAACAAAAGATGGCCACAATTTTGTAAACAATTAGTTAATTTATTACCAAATATATTATTTTACAATTACATTAATATTATATTTTGCAACATAATTAATTATAATAATATAAAATTTTACGAATAAAATATATCATTATTTTTATGAATAAATTTAATTTATATTTACATTGGAAATATTATAAATAGTCTTTTAATGTATTTTTATATATTAAAATTTGTATTATTAACTAAATCTTAATTATTTATATTAATAATTATATTCTATTTTATAATACGTTAACGAAACAACACTCACAATAAAACAATATTATTTTTGTATAAAATCACAACCATCTCCTTCTTCTCACAGTACAGGCTCCCCTCAGGAAAGCCATTATGCAGTTTCCCTGAGAGGCGTTAAAGTTAAATAGGAAAAGAATATCCGCTGGCTACCGTCATACTCACCCGTAACCAGCGGACAAAAGGAGGGGTATCAATTCTTTGCAGAAGCGTCCATCAGTTTCAGCAAAGATCCGTGCAGTTCATCAACGGATAAACTGGCCGAAATAGAGCCTGCATATCGGCCCTTTGGATTCATCAGAACAAAATCGGATGCCGGAGCATAATATCCGCCCTCTTCTTTCACTAAAGGAGCATGATAGAGCTTCGTCATGGCGCGAATCATGTTTTCTGATGCGTAAAAAGGCATAATGCCGGGAGAAGCCTCTTTGAAATAATCCTCCAGATCATCTGTATCAGGTGCTGAATAATCGAGTGAGACAACAACTGGCACAATCGGGTGACGCTCATCCTTCAACCGAGCCAGAGCCTGATCAAGATGTTTTAATTGAGGGAAGCAAACTGCCTTGGGACAGCGGGGATCAACAAACCATACCAGAAGCCAGCGGCCAAGATAATCACTGTTCGTCGCGGTCCCTCCCGTTAACGTCACGACCTTGAAACTGCCGCCAACGGGGTTTCCATTCGACTGGACAAGATGTTTCTGGCCGAGTGTGGAGCTGACTTCAAAGGCAGCAAAGCCAATGAGAGCCGCCACTATAACAAGCAGGCCAAACAGTAAGGACCCGCGTTTTAAGGTATCACTGGCATTTGTCATCATTCTATTCTTTCTTTACCTTTAATGTGCATCAGCCCAATTGCGCCCTATTCCTGTCTCAACAGCAAGGGCAACTTTCAGATGGGCAACATTTTCCATCTGTTTTTTGACACGCTCAGCGAAATACTGCGCTTTCTCTTCCTGCACCTCAAAAAGAAGTTCGTCATGCACCTGTAGAACCATACGTCCCGGGAGAGCCTCTTCCTGGAGGACCCGGTCAACGCTGATCATGGCTCGCTTGATGATATCAGCAGCTCCACCCTGTAAGGGGGCGTTAATCGCCTGTCGTTCAGCATAGCCTTTCTTTGCACCGTTACGATCCCTGATCCCCGGCACGTAACAACGGCGCCCGAAAGGTGTCGTAACATAGCCATAAGTGCGTGCCTCTTCCTTTGCATTTTCCATATAATTACGAATACCGGGATAACGCTGGAAATAAGTGTCTATATAGCTCTTGGCCTCAGCAGGCGAAATTTGCAGCTGACGTGCCAGACCGAAAGCGGAAATTCCATAAATAATGCCGAAATTAATCGCCTTGGCCCGGCGCCGCGTTACACTGTCCATCTCTTCGAGCGGAACACCAAACACTTCAGACGCTGTACGCGCATGAATATCCTGACCAAGCTGGAAGGCCTCAATCAGAGGTTCAATATTGGCAACATCAGCCAATAGGCGCAGTTCTATCTGGCTATAATCTGCTGAGACCAATAGGTGGCCGGGAGATGCTACAAAAGTCTGTCTTATGCGCCGCCCTTCCTCTGTACGAATCGGAATATTCTGCAGGTTCGGCTCATTGGATGACAGACGCCCTGTGGACGTCCCGGCCATATGAAATGTGGTATGGACACGCTGCGTTTGCGGATCCATTAATTTAACCAGCGCATCTGCATAAGTGGATTTCAATTTCGCCATCTGGCGCCAGGACAGGATTTTAGCTGGCAATTCATATCCCTGCCCTGCCAGCTCTTCCAACACACTGGAATCGGTTCCCCATGACCCGCTTTTGGTCTTCTTCCCGCCAGGAAGCTGCATTTCATCAAAGAGAATTTCACCTAACTGCTTGGGTGATCCAAGATTGAAGGAACGCCCGACAAGTTCATGAAGCTCTCCTTCAATAGAGACCATACGCTTGTTGAAATCTTCTGAAAGATGACGCAGCTCTGCCGCATCCACGCGGACACCGGCTCTTTCCATACCCAGCAGCACTTTAATTAAAGGGCGTTCCATCGTCTCATATAAGGCAACGGCCTTATTCACCCGCAGAGAGGGACGCAGGACAGACCATAACCTCAATGTGACGTCAGCATCCTCAGCAGCATATTCTGTCGCTTTTTCCAAAGGCACCTGAGCAAAAGAGATGCGCTGCCGTCCTGTGCCTGTTACGGCATCATAGGTAATGGGATCATGCCCGAGATGCAGATGAGAGAGCTCATCCATTCCCTGACCATGCTCACCAGCTGACTGTGCGTAGGAAAGCAGCATCGTGTCATCAATTGGCGCAATATGATCAAGGCCAACTGTTTCAAAAACAGTCAGGTCATATTTTGCATTCTGAAAGATTTTCAGAACACTCTCATCAGCCATAAGCGGTTTAAGGCACTCAATAACCTCTTCAACCCCAAGCTGTGCCGGAACGGGCGCTTCAAGCGTCCCCTCATGACGGAGGGGAATGTAACAAGCCTTTCCGGCTTCTGTTGCGAGGGAAATCCCCACCAGTTGCGCTTTGCGGGCATTGAGGCTGTCTGTTTCTGTATCCACGGCAACAACGCCATTTTTCTGCGCCTGCTTAACCCACTCCTGCAGGCGCTCCAGCGACGTAACACTCTCATAAGGACCGAAAGGAAGTTCTTTTACTGAAGCGTGCAGAGACGTCGCGCTCTCAGCGGTTTTTGGCGAAGTGTGATGAGACAAGGCACTTGCTGGTTTGCCGTTCTTCAAGCCAAGACGCTGGAGAATGGAACCAAACCCCATTTTCTCCAGCCATGAACGCAACAGAGTTTCATCTGGCTTCTGCACCTGCATTTCATCGAGGCTATAAGGGACAGGCACATCATCAGCCAGCTGCACGAGCTTGAGAGAAATACGGGCGGATTCAGCATAATCGATCAGATTTTGCCGTCTTTTGGAGGGTTTCATAGTCGGAGCGGCCTCGAGGACAGCTTCAAGCGTGCCATATTCTCCAATCAGCTGAGCCGCTCCTTTAGGGCCAATCCCGGGAACACCCGGCACATTGTCAGTCGAATCCCCCATCAGAGCCTGCACATCCACAACCTGTGAGGGATGGACACCAAATTTGGCCTCAACTTCTGCTTCACCAATAGGCTTCTGCTTCATCGGGTCCATCAGGCGTACCCCGGGCCTTACAAGCTGCATCAAATCCTTGTCTGAGGAGATAATAGTACATTCTTCGCCCCGCTCAACAGCCTGACGGGCGTAAGTTGCCAGAAGGTCATCCGCCTCCCAGCCCGGGAGCTCGATTGCCAGAAGGTTAAAAGCCTCTGTTGCCTCACGGATAAGGGCAAACTGGGGAACCAGATCTTCAGGCGCCGGGGGACGGTGCGCTTTATAATCCGGGTAGATTTCATTACGGAACGTCTCACGGGCTGCATCAAAAATCACAGCCACTGACTGCCCTTCATAGTCCTTGAGCAGCCGCGATAACATATTGGTAAAGCCATAGACTGCATTGACAGGCGTGCCGTCAGGGCTACTCATAGGGGGTAAGGCGTGAAAAGCCCGAAAAATAAATCCAGACCCATCCACCAGCACGATCTGTCTTTTTGCTGACGTCACATTCACTCTCCTACCTCGTCGTCTTTATGACTTTTACTTATGTGTGCCTATGATAGCTAGATTCATGTGTTTTTTGAAACGTTCCTTGAAAGCAAGACTGCTCTTTTTCCTTTTGATTGCAGGATGCGCCACGCCCCCTCAGCCCCAGAGTCTGCCTCATACCACGCAGGAAAGTGCCTTTCTTGCTCCAGATACAACTCTGAAAATGAGTGATGGCGCCCTTGTTCCTCTCCGTTTTTATAAAACAGCCCCACCCTTACGGGGCATTATTCTGGCGTTGCATGGCTTTAATGACAGCCGGGATGCCTGGGAAATTATGGCACCTGCCTTAAATCGTCAGGGTTTTACGATCATAGCTCCTGATATCCGGGGGTTCGGCGGTGTAACACCCTCTTTACGCTGGTCCTCTGCCAGAAGATTAATCGGGGATGTCCAGGAGGAAGCTCTCTGGATTCACCAAAATTATCCTCATACACCTCTTTATCTTATGGGAGAGAGCATGGGGGGCGCTCTGGCGTTACTCAGTGCCAGAACAACACCTTATGTGTCAGGAACAATTCTTCTGTCTCCAGCTATCATGACACTACCCTTCCCCCTGAACGCGCTTCTGACCCTCTGGAACGGGCTGACACCTGACATGCTCCTTACTGAATCCAACGTACCGGGCCATCATATTGCTTCCGATAATTATCGCGCTTTGAGACGCCTCTATTTTGACCCTCTGACACGCCATGATACCACTGTCCATGCCCTTTATGGCCTGACAAATCTCATGAAAGAGGCGTGTGGAACATTAACGACCGCCTCTATGCCTCTTCTTGTTATCTGGGGCGCTCACGATCAATTCATATTTCCTAACGCCTATACAATCATGCGTAAGAACCTCCCTCCTTCTACACGCTTTGACCTGCTGGATAATGGTTATCATCTTCTAAGCAGAAACCGCGAAAGAGTGAGCGCTGATATCGCTTCATGGCTTCTAACGCCCGATAAATTCCTGCCCTCGGGAGGCGATATTGCCGCCGCCACATGGGAAAATATGCCCCATAATCCTTAATTTTGTAACGATTATAAAATAAAGGACCCGTTTGACAGAAAAGCTCAGACCATGCGACGCTCATAGCCACCGTCACAATATATAGGAACTCCCGGACTTAGCGGCTTCACGCAATATAAGCCTCGCTGCGCCAGGGAGGTTTGTCAGTAAAAGGAACGTACCGATGGCCCTTGAGACTTTTCGTGATATTTACGGTCTTGATAATACGCTTTCTCCCCTGGATCGTTCGGTCCTGATCCTGATCGATATTCAACGGGAATATCGAGATGGCCGCGTGCCTCTTGCCAATGTTGATGAAGCCGCTGATGAAGCTGGCCGCGTTCTCGAACTTGCACGGCGCAAGGGCGTCCCTGTCTTTCATATCGCACAAAAAGCCCCGCCTGGCGCGGGAGCGTTCGCCAGTGATGGCGCTTATTGCGGGTTCCTCCCACAAGTCACCCCTCGAGACGGTGAAGTTGTGCTTTATAAAACGTTCTCAAATGCCTTTCAGGGGACCGGGCTGGCCGAGCATATTAAGAAAACAGGCCGAAACGAAGTCATCATTGTAGGCGATACGGCAGGTGTCTGTATTTCCACAACCACACGTGCCGCAGCAGAAGAATATGGGCTGCGTGTCACGCTCGTAGCGGATGCTATTGCAGCCCGTGACGCTACTGACCCACTCACCGGGGAAACCATTCCAGCAGAAACCATTCGCCGCGTTGCCCTGACGGAGCTGGCCGATATGTTCGCGATTATTGTAAAAGACAGCACCGCCTGGAAAGACTGAGAAGGCATAAGCTTTCTCCTCTGGCAGTTTGATAACATCTGCCAGAGGAGAGGCACATTTCTTTTTCAGGAAAACGCCTTATTCAGTCCCTCAAAGAGTCGCGCAATTGCTTCAGCCCCCGGGTCTGGAATAGAAGCAAGCTGATCTTCCGGCACATAGGAAGCTCGCCCCGCTCTTGCTTTCATGGACTTCGTTTTTTCTGCCCCGGCTCGCGCAGCCTGTGCTGCGTCTGATAAGTTCCCTGTTTCTTTCAGGGCTTCAAACGCGGGGAGAAGCGCATCAATCATGGTGCGATCGCCTAAAGAGGCGCCACCATAATGCTGCATAAGTTTCACCCCGGCCAGAAGACCCTCTTTCCAGTTTTCATGACGACCTGCTGCCGAGAACAGAATAGAAAGAAGCACCCCACTGGACCCACCGGAATAGCGTGCCAGAAGGTTGCTTAATGTCTCACAGAGCTCTTTGGGAGAATTAAGCGGCAAGCGCGAAAGTGCCTTGAGAATCTGGCGTCCTGATTCTGCAAATGTAGACCCGGCGTCACCATCGCCAATTTTCTCATCCAGAGCATTGAGAGATTGCTCATTTTCTTCAAGGATGCGGGCGCCTTCCTGAATCGCTTTTTCCATCACAGCATTTGATGATGCTCGATATTTAAAGGTTTCAGGCAGTTCCGGCATGGCGACAGTGGGAACCTGCGCTTGAAACGGTACCATTCCCGGCCAGACGGGAACGCCCACTTTGGCAGAAAGCGCCTCTACAAATTGCGGATTTGCCGGCATAATCGTCAGTGAGAAACCAACCATATCAAGTGCGGTCATAAGCGGGGCAGGCCCGATCACCCATTTGATACGTGAAGAAAATTCATGCCGTGCGATTGAATCCATAATGGCCTGGGCTTCAATAACCGGAACAGCACCCAGCATATTCACCATCAGAACCAGCTCTTGCTCTGGCAAGGCAGGGGCCAGAGCCTCAATCACATGATTGGTCAATTCATCAAGAGACGCCATTGGGAGGCGTTTTGCCCCAGGCTCTCCATGAATTCCCAGACCCAATTCAATTTCGTGTTGCGAGAGGCGGCTGCAATGATCCGGTTCAAAAACGTCACAATCTGTCAGAGCAAGACCAAGAGATTTAACAGCATCCACTGCGTCACGGGCGAATTGAGCCACCTCGTCAAGAGAAGCGCCCTGCGCCGCTTTATAACCGGCAATCTTCTGAACCAGAACCGTTCCGGCAATGGCACGGGCTTTTTTGGTCTGCCCGAGAGCAATATCATCATGAATCATGACGACTTCGACCTTATAACCCATGGCACGGGCCTGCTCGGCAGCTATGCCGAAATTCAGCCGGTCCCCTGTGTAATTCTTAACCAGAAGAAGACAACCTGCCTCACCTGTCACTGCCAGAATAGCTGCCAGAATGGCATCAACACTGGGCGAGGCAAATAAAGCACCACAGACAGCAGCGGTCAGCATCCCTTCACCGACAAATCCTGCATGAGCCGGCTCGTGACCTGACCCGCCACCCGAGACAACAGCCACCTGACTTTTGTCCCAGTCCTTACGCAGGACGACATTCACACCGTCGTCACCACCCAATTTCTGCAAATATGCGCCATAAGATGAACGAATCAGGCCGTTAACAGCCTCATTAACAATAAGATTACGATGATTGCAGAAACGCTTCATTATAAACCTCTTACAACCCATAGATTGTTTTAAACTTCGGCGAACGATAAGCCTTTTGTCATTTCTTGGCTTATCACGATAATGCGAGCTTTATAAGATCATATTTGCAACAGCCTTATCTCCGCAAAAGCAATTTTTGCCACATTTAGGGACTAGGCAAACCCCCTGTGAACTTCTAAAAGGTTGTTCTGCTCGCTGGACCCGTAGCTCAGCTGGATAGAGCGTTGCCCTCCGAAGGCAAAGGCCGCGCGTTCGAATCGCGCCGGGTCCACCAGTTCACCTTACGTCACAATTTATTCTTCGGCACACTAAGCCGATAAATTTCCGGGAAAAGCTGCCAGATTGAGCGCTCTCTTCTGCTCATGAATTTCAAAACATATTAAAGATTTCACTTTGAAGTGACGTAAGTCCATCAGCCCACTCATCAAGGGGTTTTGGGGCAGTTTTTAAAAACTATCTTTTCCCCTCCTCCTATCTCCCCACCGTCTTAAGAGCAAAATATTTCTACTATAATAATGGGCGATTCTTTCTCAAATTTATCTGTTACGACCTGTCTCTTTTTACAAGTTACCTCACTTAATACTTATCAAGTCCATTCTTCAACCTTACGTTAAACTATAAATTATACTTATATATCTAATAAATTCATCCTTTTCCTTTACAGTCTTAACAGTTCAAAAATGAAACATGCTGTTACAATTTTGCTATCAAGAATCATATATACATTCATAAAATGTACACCTAATATTCCATCAAGCTTTATTGTTTGAAAGAATGAAGAAAATGCCACGCTCCGGTATTAATAACGTTATTCTGCTTCTATTTCGCATTACGCTTGCTGCAGCTTTTATGATGATAGGCTGGGAGAAGCTTAGTAATGCGCATTTAAGTACGTCTCATACAATCATTGCCTTTATGATCGAGCTGGGAAGTGGAATATTTGTTATGGCAGGAGCGTTCAGCTCGTCACTTCCTTTCCTGTTGGCACTTTATAGTGTGGCCACGGCGTTGCTCGGTTATCATTACTGGGGAGATTCCGCCATAGAGCAGCATGAAATGTGTGTTTTCTTTTATGAAAGCCTTATCATGGGATGTGGGTTTCTTACCCTGGTTATTACAGGACCCGGGGCCTTTTCATTCGATGCCCTCATGGACCGAAAAAAAGAAGTCCCTCTCCTGTAAGAAACATTTTGTAATCTCTGTTAAAGGAAGGAATGGCTTTGTCTAAAGTTCTTGTTCTTTATTATTCTTCTTACGGTCACGTAGAAAAAATGGCTTATTCCATCGCAGAAGGCGTCAAAGCAGCCGGGCTTGATGTTGATGTCAAACGCGTCCCCGAGCTAGTGCCTGAAGAAGCCGCAAAAGCACATCATTTCAAAACGGACCAGTCTGCACCAATCGCCACACCTGATGATCTCCCGCATTATGATGCGATTATTCTGGGAGCCCCGACACGTTTTGGCCGCCTCCCGGCACAAATGGCGAATTTCTGGGACCAGACAGGCGGTCTATGGGCAAAAGGTGCCCTGATTGGCAAGGTCGGTGCGGTCTTCACGTCTACGGCAAGCCAGCATGGCGGCCAGGAAACCACCCTCTACTCCCTTATGTCCAATTTGATTCATCATGGCATGATTATCAGCGGTCTGCCTTATAGCTTCCAGGGGCAATTGGCACTTGATGAAGTCAGTGGGGGAGCCCCTTATGGCGCAACAACGATTGCCGCTGGGGATGGATCACGTCAGCCTTCAGAAAATGAACTGGCTGGTGCCCGATTCCTGGGAGAACACGTCGCCAACATTACAAAGAAGCTGGCCTGACCATTTTCATTCTTCATATCTGACATAGTCAGAAAAGGGTTAAACGTAAAACACCCCGGAGAGGGAGACCTTTCCGGGGTGTTTTACGTTAGCTACGTCCGAGCTTAGAACTTCCAGGAGAAGTCCCCACGCAGCCCGCTATCTTTATAACTGCTGCCATATTGACCGACATAGGAAACACCAGCCGTCATATTGGGTGTGATTTTGGCTTTCAATCCAACATCAACCAGAGCGGTATCTTTTGCCAGAGGCACGCCGGCGATTGTAAAGGCATCCCCCCCGGAAAGGAAACGCTGTTTGGCCGTGGGCGTTAATTCACCAAACGCATGTCTGTAGCCAATGGTCAGGTTCGGGATCAGGATCGCTTTATTGATATTAAACTGTGAAGCCATACGCACCCCAAAGGTTGAATAGGTCACACCTGTGTCCTGGTTCCTGCCATGCAAGGCTGCGTTATAGTCTCCGTGTTCTGTAAAGCTGTCCGTCTCCTGATTCACGTAGGCCACATTGGCGAATGGCTCCAGAGTGGTCCTTTTAAACAGGTCAATCCGGTAGCCAATATCCGCAAAGGCCTGGGCTGTGCCACCATTATAATCACTGTTCAGACGATGGGAATAATTAGCAAAATCGGCTGTGCGGCCCATATGCATGATATTCCACGTATAGGAAGCGCCCAGACGCAAGCCTAAATGCCCCCAATGGGTTCCGCCATAAGCACCAATTGTCACATTGTTACTATGACCGTTTGATCTACGGCCTGACACGTCAAAGCCGGTAAAACCATACCCGATCATGGCACCAGCATGCCAGTTTGACTCACCAATTGGTGTATCAACACCCATGATGAAGCCACCTGATGAATGATGCAGCCGGGAGGCATTGCCGTTACCACTATTGCTGCCCCATGATCCATAGGCCTGCATCCACGCTGCCGGACCTGAACCCTCACAGGCTTCGTCGCCATTATCTTTTTTATTGTTCTTCTCACCGATATGGTGAACTTTCATGGTCGTCCCGGCAGCTGGTCCACAATCAATTGCCCGCAACCGGTCAATGGCAGCATCCCTCGTATAGTAGCTCTCTTCAATCAGGGCTGTACGAACCGAGGCATGAATTTCACCGGACAGAGCATCAAATGCCTGACGCGCCTCGGAATCATTATCAAGAGAGCCGACCGCATTCCTAACAGGATTATCTGCAGCGAGAGATTGTAATGCTGAGGAGGCTGCTATCTGGTTCCGGGTTTTTGCCGCGGTATAAAAATCTCTATCCTGAATAATTTCAAGATAGACATTGTTCGGATCATAGGTCGCCTGCAATGTATAGAAAGCTGTCAGCTGACCTGCTGGCTGATAGGTCCCATTGACACCGCCTGTTGCCGTCAGGACGTTATATTTTGTCCCAATAGAGTAAATACCAGGACCAGCTTTCTGCACATGCAGGATCGAGCCGGAATCAAGCGTTGCTGTCCCATAGACATCAACATGATCAGACTGATTTTGTTCAGCTTTTGTCAGAGAACTCCCATCAGCATCATTAGGAACAACTTTCACCACATAAGTCGAACCAGATTCCTGATGATAATCGCCTTTGACCGTCATGTTCCCGATTTGCGTTCCTGCTTGAGAACCAGGTTTCACTGTGGCGCCAGCCTCAGCAGTCAGATCACCAACAGATCCCGCCCCTGCCAGGATCGCACCAGATTTCGCTGTTACGTTTGACTGTTCTAATGAACCCTCTACATCCAGCGTTCCTCGGCTAACAGTTGTGGCCCCTGAAAGACTATTCTCACCTGTGAGCGTCGTTATGCCGGTCCCTTTCTGCTCAAAATCACCCGAGCCACTGATGCCATTCAAGGCTGTCTCGCCCTGATTATTGACCGCTAAATGGCTGTTATCAACAATACCGGACGTCCCCGATAATGTACCATCAGTCGTTCCGTCACCAAGTTGTAACGCACCATGACTGATCGTCGTCACACCTTGATAGCTATTATCGCCTGTCAGTGTGGTGGTGCCGGTCCCTTTCTGCTCAAAATCACCCGAGCCACTGATGTTCTTCAAGGCCGTATCACCCTGATTATTAACCGTTAAATGGCTGTTATCAACAATACCGGACGTCCCCGACAATGTTCCATCAGTCGTTCCGTCACCAAGCTGTAACGCACCATGACTGATCGTCGTCACACCTTGATAGCTATTATCGCCTGTTAGTGTGGTGGTGCCAGTCCCTTTCTGTTCAAAATCACCCGAGCCACTAATGGTCTTTAACGCTGTATCACCCTGATTATTAACCGCTAAATGGCTGTTATCAACAATACCGGACGTCCCTGACAATGTACCATCAGTCGTTCCATCACCAAGTTGTAACGCACCATGACTGATCGTCGTCACACCTTGATAGCTATTATCGCCTGTTAGTGTGGTTGTGCCGGTCCCTTTCTGCTCAAAATCACCTGAGCCACTAATGTTCTTTAACGCTGTATCACCCTGATTATTAACCGTTAAGTGGCTGTTATCAACAATACCGGACGTCCCTGACAATGTACCATCAGTCGTTCCGTCACCAAGTTGTAACGCACCATCACTGATCGTCGTCACACCTTGATAGCTATTGTCACCTGTCAGTGTGGTTGTGCCAGCCCCTTTCTGCTCAAAATCACCCGAGCCACTAATGTTCTTCAAGGCTGTCTCGCCCTGATTATTAACCGTTAAATGGCTGTTATCAATAATGGCGGCACTGTTATTAATCGTCCCATCTGTTGTATCGTCACCCAGCTGTAAAACGCCCTGATCGATCGTTACAGTGCCCTGATAATCAGCATTCTCTCCGAGCAGTGTCGTTGTACCAGTGCCTTTTTGATTAAGAGCGCCAGCACCACTGATATGCTGCAATGTCGTATCGCCATGGTTGGCTACGGCCAGAGCCCCATCACTGCCAATATTGATCGCTGACGTGCCGCTGATAAAGCCATCATTATCATTATCATTCAGGCCCAGCAGCAACGTGCCGTGATTGATCTGCGTGACACCTGTGTAACTATTATCCCCTTTTAAGGATACCGTGTCTCCACCATCAAGCGTTAAACCACCTGTCCCTTCAATATCGTGAAAGACAGGAGCTGCTGGCTTTACAATGGCAGCATTATTGGTGTTGACAATTAATGTGCCATTATCAACGATTTTAGATGTACTTCCCAGCCAGGTAATATCCGTTGTGCTTCCATTACCGAACTGAAGAACTCTACCTTCATCAATCGTTGTTGTTCCCGCGTAACCAATCGTCCCGATTAAAGTTGTTTTACCAGGGCCTTTCTGCTCAAAATCGCCAGCACCATTAATAAAGCCATGTCTGAAATCCAGGGTCGTATCGGCATTATTATTGACGACCATTTTGCTGTTATCAACAAGCTGGGATCCGCTGGCGATCGTCCCATCGGTCGTACCATCACCTAATTGCAAGGTACCATTATTGATGTTCGTTCCACCCGTATAGCTATTATTGCCTACCAGTGTGGTTGTGCCACTTCCATTCTGATCCAGCACACCTGTGCCTGAGACTTCATGTAAAGTCGTCGCACCCTGATTATTAACCGTTAAAGTGCCATTATCCGTGATGCTGGAACTGCTATTGATTGTTCCATCAGTCTTACCATCACCTAATTGGAGCGTACTGTTCTCATCAATACTTGTCGTTCCAGTGTAACTGTTATCTCCAGTCAGGGTCGTTGTGCCTGTGCCTGCCTGCTCAAAGGCGCCTGTACCACTGATATCGTGTAATGATGTGTCATTTTGGTTATTCACAACCAGTTTCGCGTTATCAATAATAGCGGAACTATTGCTGATTGTGCCGTTTGTTGTCCCATCACCCAGCTGTAAAACACCCTGGCTGATGGTCGTCGTACCTTTATAGCCATTATCACCGGTCAGGGTTGTTGTACCAGTCCCAGCCTGTTCAAATGTGCCTTTACCATTAATGTCATGTAAGGCTGTATCGCCCTGATTATTAACAACCAGATGACTATCATCCGTAATCGCCGATGTTTTGCTGATTGTACCATCCGTAGTACCGTCGCCCAGCTGCAAAGTGCCATCGCTGATGATGGTCTCACCTTTATAGTCATTATCGCCTATAAGTGTGGTCGTACCACTACCAATCTGTTGCAGGCTCCCAGGCATCGCATAAGGGCTGGGGCCATTCGTAACATTGTGAAGGGTCGTTGCTCCCTTGTTAGCAACCACCAATGTGCCGTAATCCTTGATCTGCGAGGTCTGATCAAGGGTCCCGTCAGTGGTGCCATCACCTAACTGGATCGTCCCTCCATAATTAATATCTGTAGAACCACTATAAGAGTTATCGCCAGTAAGAATAACCTTTGCATCCCCTTGTGTTTCCAGACTACCCGTTCCTGAAATATCATGCAGCTTTGTATCTGCTGTATTATAGACGCTAATGGATCCATTATTGACGATATTCGACGTGCCGGAAATAAATCCATCTCCAACAGCCTCAGCAGATCCCCCTAAATCAAGGGTTGCCCCCTGGTCGATAACGGTCTCACCTGTATAGGCGTTATCGCCCTGCATCGTTACCGAACCTGTCGCAACCTCAAGAGCACCTGTCCCTGTGAGATCATGAACCGTATTACCATCCTTGCTGTCGAAAACCAGTTTCCCATCATTCAAAATGGAAGACGTGCCAGTAATATGGCCCCCGTTTGTCCCGTCACCTATTTGCAGAACGCCATCTTTAATCGTGGTCGTGCCGGAATAGCTATTATCCCCATACAGGATTGTTGTTCCCTTGCCATCCTGTTCAAAGGCTCCATTACCATGAATATTATTCAGGGCCGTTTCACCATTATTATCGACGGCTAAAGTCCCGTTATTGAGAATACCAGCACCAGCAGACCCCGCCACGCCGGACCCGACACCCGACAATGTTCCATCTGTTGTCCCATCACCAAGCTGTAACGTGCCCTGATTGATCGTCGTTGTACCGGCATAGGTGTTTTCACCTGTCAGGATAGTCTTACCAGTTCCATCCTGTTCGAGACTACCTGTACCACTGATATTCTGTAGTTTTGTCTCGTTCTGGTTATGAACGGCTAATGTGCCATTATCAACAACATCGGAACTGTTATTGATCGTCCCATCTGTCTTACCATCACCTAATTGAAGTGTACGGTCCTTATCAATGCTCGTCGTACCAGTGTAACTATTCTCTCCAGTCAGGGTCGTTGTGCCTGTTCCTGCCTGCTCAAAAGCCCCGCTACCACTGATACCGTGTAATGTTGTGTCGTTCTGGTTATTCACAACCAGTTTTGCATTATCAATAATAGCGGAACTATTGCTGATTGTGCCGTCTGTTGTCCCATCACCTAGCTGTAAAACACCATCGCTGATGGTCGTCGTGCCTTGATAGCCATTGTCACCGGTCAGTGTGGTTGTGCCAGTCCCAGCCTGTTCAAAAGTGCCTGTCCCATTAATGTCATGTAAGGCTGTATCGCCTTGATTATTAACGATAAAGTGGCTGTTATCGAGAATATCTGACGTATTTGACAGGAGGCCGTCTGTTGTACCATCACCGATTTGCAACGTGCCGTTACTGATAATCGTCTCACCATGATACGTATTATCACCTGTTAAGACAGTTTTACCGCTGCCAGCCTGCTCAAAGGTACCAACCCCGCCTTTGTCATCTGTAATATCATGAAGCGCCGTATCTCCCTGATTTTTAACCGTCAGCATTCCGTCATTTACAATCTTGGAATCCTGTGAGAGGGTCCCATCTGCCGTCTCGTCACCTAATTGCAATCTTGTTCCACGCGCGATGGACGTCTCGCCGCTATAGCTATTTTCCCCCCGGAGCGTTGCGTGGCTGCCGCCAATTAATTGCAGCTCACCGGTTCCTGAAATATCATGCAGGACCGTTTCATTTTTTGCGTTATTATCAACGCGTAATTTGCCATTATTAACGATATTGGACGTCCCGGTAATAAATCCGTTGGCTCCCCCGGCTCTATAGGTAACATTACCCAGATCAAGCTCACCGCCTTCTGCAATAATTGTTTCCCCGGAATAGGTATTATTATTTCCTGTCAGCAACGTCTGGGACTGGGTTTCAAAACTGCCAGTCCCTGTAATATCATGTAAAATTGTTTCGGCCTGGTTATGAAATGACCCGGGGTGATTATCGACAACGAGTTTTGCATTATCAACGATCCCGGATGTCGCTGAAAGCGTCCCATTTGTTGTGCCATCACCAAGCTGTAACACACCATCGCTGATGGTCGTTGTGCCTGTATAATCCTTATCGCCCAACAGAACAGTCGTACCTGACCCTTTTTGGACAAAATTACCCGCCCCTGAGATGGATTGACTGACCGTTGTGTCACCGGTGTTATTAACAGCAAAATTAGCACCTTCCGCGACTGTAATCGTGCTTTGCTGGCCAGTATTACTATCTGCTCTCAAGGTTCCATCGGTCGTGCCATCGCCTAATTGCAGGGTTCCCTTATCAATCGTAATCGCGCCACTATAGGTGGCACTTCCACCGGCATCTGTAAAACCATCCCCTGTAATAGAGGTCGTGCCGGAACCTGCCTGAACGAGGTCGCTGCTCCCCCAGATTCCATGGAGGGTCGTATCTCCGCTATTATTGACCGTTAAGCCGGTTCCACCAATGCCAAAGCTATTGGCATTATTAAGGAAACCATCATGACCAGCCCCATCACCAAGCTGCATTGATGAATTGCCGACGATAATAACATTTCCGGTATACCCACTATTGTCATGCGCAATAATCGTTTTGCCAGGACCATTTGTCGTCAGATATCCATCACCTGAGATATTTTGCTGAAAGGTTGTGTCATTGACATTATTAACCGCTAAAAGAGCATTTTCCCCACCATTAATGGCAATATCTGAGGTCAGAGAGCCATCATTGGAAGCATTCTGCCCGTCCCCTAAATAAAGGAAACTGTGGTCAATATTGGTATCACCTGTGAAATTATTATGGGCGATCAGCCGCGCGCCACCCTTTCCGATGACATTAAGATTGCCTTCCCCAGTGATCTGTTGGGCAATTTGTACCTGGCTGGTATCGTTAATCGTGAAATCAGCATGATCGAGCACAATGCCCGAACTGCCATTCAATCGACCATTATTATTGGAAGAGACACCATCACCTAATTGCAGTCCCCCACCCGAAATCGTGGTCTGGCCTGTATACGTCTCTACATTCGTGAGGATCGTCTTTCCAGCGCCCTGCTGCGTTAAGCCCCCTGTCCCCGATATAACCTGATGGATGGTCGTCTCGTTATTATTATTTACGGCCAGCGTCCCGTTATCGGTAATGCCGGATCCATTATTAATCGTCCCATCCGTCGTGCCGTCACCCAGCTGTAACGTACCGCCTGCATCAATTTCAGTGACGCCGGTATAACCCTGATCTCCGGTAAGGGTAACGGTATTATCACCCATTTTATGGAGGCCACCAGACCCGGTAACAACTTTATCGAACGTTCTGTCCTGCGACCAGTCCAGGGCTAATGTGCCATCATTTTGCTGGATCTCATTGATCCAGCCTTCTGCAGCCCCATTTCCCAGCTGTAAGGTTCCCCCCTGGTTGATAACCGCTACAGCCTTGTTGGTTTCATTTTTAAACCCGGCATTACCGGCAATAACCAGCGTGCCATCATCCACATTTATCTGGAAATCTGCTTTGGTCTTGGTATGAGGATCATAATTGAAATCGGCCATATCGGTTTCAGCGGAGCCCATGACCCAAGTGCCTGCACCGGTCTTATTAACAGTGCCAAATCCGTAAACATCACCTGTCACAGCACTGTTTGAGCCATCCGGCAGGACGTCTTTTCCCTGGTCACCTGTCAGGTTCAAGACTGCTTTCTGGCCGCCTCCATAAAGATCACCATCAAGATATGACCCATTATATAAGGTGATATTATTCTGTTTCCCATCAACCAGTTCCACATTACCGAGTATCTGTCCGCCCTCCCGGTTTATGAGATCGATGCTCCCGACAGAACTCCCGATAACGTTCTGATCCCCATTTGTACCAGACCTGATTTCACCATAATTATCAATGATATTAACGCCCTGGCCGTGTGTCCCCTCAAACCAGATTGCGGTCGATTTATTATCGGTTGCAATCACACCATGATTGATAAGACGGTTGTTATCACCTGTCGGGTTTACGGCCTCCACATTATTGGGGGAACCACCATTATCCTCAGAAATAATTTCGCCATTCTGCCCTACGACAAGATCTGTGTTATTGCCAAACTCAACGACATTTCCACTAGCGCCGTAAGGACCATTAACCTCCTGGCCGCCGCCATGGGCTGCACCATTAATCGTGATAAGATTACGCCCCGAATTGGTCCCGACAGGGTCATCTACCCCAACAGCCGTACTATCTGAACCGGATCCCGTGCTGATAACGACGGCCGGGTCAGCAACCGTTGCACCTTCTTCAACTGTGACGCTCGTAATGGTCGTCTCATTCGGCCCTTTTCCAATTAATGCATCATTCGTGCCAGTACCACTTGTTGTGCCTGTATTGCCCGTACAGACAACTGACGCCCCTGTCGTACAATCCGCCATGGCCTGATGATAAGGCATAGCTAAAAGCAGGCACGAGGCAGACAGAAGTGAGAGTTTTAAACTCCCCCGTTTCTGCAGGACAGAACCTAAAGCGGCAACAGCTGAGGGCACCGTTTTGATATCATTATTGGAGTTAAAGATGGACATCACATGCCTCACGAATCAATTGAAGAAAAATATCTCTAATCACCTAACAGGCATTATTTTCATAATTGGTGAATTAAATATTAATTACAACCGATTTATAGATTAATGATTCCTTCAATTTTTACTTTTTAAAACTCAGGATTTTTCTTAAAATATCTAAGCATATGAAATATATAAATTTTTATTCATTAACTATACAGATTGGTACTATTTTTTTGCCGTTTTGTTGTCAAAATTTTGACAAGTTTTTGCATCATGTGTCTTTTGCGCAACAGGGATGTTTTTCTCCATTTCCGGCAGGGTAAAGTCATGACATTTCTTCTGAGTTTTCCAAAAAATATTCTCATATCAGAATAAATTAATAGGTAATTATTTCGATATCGTTATATAGTCCTGTTCACAGCTTTCAGGAATGTGAAAGGGATATGATGACAGAGCACATTTTTCATAATCCACCGTCAGAACGCCCATCCAACAGGAAAAATCGTTCAGAAGATGACTATCCCCTGCGCTATGCACCCGCACATTACCGCCAGTGGTCACCGGCAGTCATTGCCATCACAGCGCTGGGTGGGATTGCCTATCTGGCTGATTTTTCAATCGGCGCCTCCATTGCCCTTTCCTATGGCGCTCTAAACGCTATTTTAGGGATTCTACTGGCCGCTATTCTTATCTTTGCTGGCAGTTTCCCCCTCGCCTGGTATGCCTCACGTTATAATATTGATCTCGATCTCATCTCTCGCGGTGCGGGTTTTGGCTATGCCGGCTCTATTCTGACGTCTCTTGTTTTTGCGAGTTTCACCTGTATTCTCTTCGCCCTTGAAGGCTCCATCATGGCACAGGGCCTGCAACTGGGCACCGGATTGCCCCTATGGGCAGGGTATCTTGTCTCAACCCTGATTGTCTTTCCATTCGTCCTTTATGGCATGAAAGCCCTCACCAAAATGCAGGTCTGGACAACCCCGATCTGGCTGCTGCTCATGTTAGGGCCTGTTCTCTATCTGGTGACCTCACAACCCTCACTGGTCCCGCAATTTCTTTCCTTTAAAGGACTTTCCGGCCAGCAAACTCTTTCCTTCCCCGCCATTACCCTTTCAGCAGGTGTCGCTCTGGCCATGATGGCCCAGATTGGAGAACAGATCGACTATCTCCGCTTCATGCCTAATAAAACAGCGCAAAACCGTCTTTCCTGGTGGTGCAGCATGATCGCCGCCGGTCCAGGTTGGGTCATATTAGGGGCTCTTAAACAGATTATTGGCGCCTTTTTGTGCCTTTTCATCCTCCATAGTGTCGGCCCCGCTCTGGCACAGGAACCTGTAGAGCAATTTCTGGCCACTTTGGGCACCTTCTGTTCACCGCAACTTGCCATGTTTCTGGCTGTTGTTCTGGTCGTTATCAGTCAGATCAAGATTAACGTCACCAACGCTTATTCCGGCTCTCTGGCATGGACAAGCGCCTATACGCGCCTGACAGGGCACTTCCCCGGAAGACTGGTGTTTCTTGTCATTAATCTGCTCATTGCTCTGGCCCTAATGGAAGGGAATATGTTTTCCTTTCTTCAGTCCATTCTAAGCCTCTATGCAGATTGTGCCCTTGCATGGATCATGACCGTCTGTGCAGACATCACACTCAATAAATACCTCTTTGGCCTTTCTCCCAAAGAGCCTGAATACCGGCGGGAAATGCTCCCTGCCATCAATCCGGTCGGGGTAATCGCTTTTCTCCTGGCCACAACGCTCTCTATCATGACCTATAAGAATCTTTTCGGTCCTGCCCTCCAGCCATATTCTGCCATGGTGGCGGTTATAATCGCCTTTATCACGACCCCTCTTCTGGCCTGGCTCACAAAGGGACGTACCTATCTTCGGCGCCAGCATGACGGGATTGATGAACCACGCTTTCTCCCTTCCGGGCTTGCCAGTACGTCCGTCTATGAATGTGAAAGTTGCGGGGCTGGTTTTGAGCGCCCTGACATGCTTTATTCACTCCGACTTGAGAAAACTGTCTGTTCTCTTTGCGTCTGCCTCAAACATGAAACAACCGAATAACCACAGCATGCCTCGTGCGATAACACCTTTTTTTCTTCTCCTGAGCCTACTGGGGGGTAATCTCTGCCTCTGGGGGCTTGCCGCACTTCTTTCAGCTCATCATCTCCTCATGCTCAGCACAGCCCTGCTTGCATGGATTTTTGGTGCACGCCATGCCCTGGATGCCGATCATATTGCCGCTATCGACACCATTACCCGCCAATTAATGGAAGAGGGTAAAAAGCCTTATCTGATTGGTCTTTTCTTCTCACTTGGTCACTCAACTATTGTGATTCTGGCGACATCTTTGCTTGTGGCACTCCCTGCCTCATGGTTGTTTCAATGGCTTCATTTAAGGGGAGGGGTCATTGGCGGGACAGTTTCCGGGAGTTTTCTTATCATTATGGGCGTTTTAACGGCCTATTCCGCATGGCAACAGGGGCGTGCTCTTAAAAGACAGAGTGTTTTTACAAAAACCACTCCATTATGGTTTAAAAACGCACATCGCTGGAAAGGCTGGCAGGTGCTGTTACTGGGTATGCTATTCGGACTGGGATTTGATACGGCCAGCGAGATCAGTCTCCTTAGCCTGACCTCTGCCCAGCAGACGATGGAAAAGACGTTTCTTCCCTGCCTGATTTTACCCTTGCTTTTTACCGGGGCTATGGCCTTGATTGACAGCCTGGATAATCTGGTCATGGTCCGTGCCTGGACCGAAAAAAGCAGCACTCCTTCACGGGGGCGGGCCAGCTACCGGCTGAGCATTACCATTCTCTCAAGCCTGGTTGCCCTCTTTATTGGAGGTATGGAGCTGGTATCTCTCTTCAATCTGGAAAGCACGCCCTTCACACCTCTCTTGCACTGGTGTGAAGACCATGCTGAGGAACTGGGTGTTGTTATTGTGACCCTGTTTTTGCTCCTATGGGCAGGATACAGCGTCTATACCAGAAGTCACTCTATCAAAGACCGCCCTGCGCGCGGATAAAACGGGCCACCTCTTCCACCCTGTCTCCCGCACGGATATTGGTGAAAACAAAAGGCTTGTCTCCCCTCATCTTACGGCTGTCACGCTCCATCACGCCCAGGTCAGCTCCAACATAAGGAGCCAGATCTGTTTTATTGATAACGAGCAGATCACTCCGCGTAATACCGGGGCCCCCTTTGCGGGGAATTTTATCTCCCGCGGAAACATCTATGACATAAATTGTGAGGTCAGCCAGTTCAGGGCTGAACGTTGCTGAAAGATTATCGCCCCCACTCTCAATCAAAATAAGATCAAGATTATCAAAACGCTTGATCAAGGTTTCGACCCCTGCCAGATTAATGCTGGCATCCTCGCGAATAGCGGTGTGAGGGCATCCCCCGGTTTCGATCCCCAGAATACGCTCAGGCGGCAAAGAGCCTGCCCGAGTCAGGAATTCCGCATCTTCCTTTGTATAAATATCATTTGTAATAGCGGCTAAGCTGCATATATCTCGGAAATAGCGGCAAAGGGCGTCCATCAGAGCGGTTTTTCCCGTCCCGACAGGCCCACCAATACCAACGCGCAGAGGGCCATTAAGGGATGCTGTTTTTGTCATGTTCTGAAAAGCCTTGTTCTCTGGGTTTCATGTTTCATGGCAGCTATATCAGCGTAAAAACACGCGCCACCAAGATCATCAATGGTTCTTTGTTCCGCCTGAAGAACGGCTTGCTCCAGGACAGAGTCCAATAATTTCAGAGCCCTCAGCCCATCGGTCTGCCCGAGGGGCACCAATCTGACGGTTGCCGAAACAAGGGCAGCCACCGCACTATAGGCCCCTGCCAGCATCGCCTTGCGGCACGTCACGCCACCACGCTGAAAAACCACACCCTGCGCAATTGGGAGGGGCCATGACGTTATGGATCTCAACCTCTCAAGCTCTGGCTGCCAGACACAGGCTGCCCGCATGAAGGCATCTCCCTGCCAGATCGTTTCCTGATATCGCTCCTGCGAAGAGGCACAGACCTTTCCCAGAGAGGCAAGCTCTCTCAAGGCATACTCATCACCTGCCTGCTTCCAGCCATAATGCAGAAAAATGAGATCATTCCCCAGAGAGCCAGAAAGCAAAAGGCCCTCAAGCCAGTCACATAGGGAGGAGACATTATGCACGTCCCCTTTCTCAACAGCCCATTCAAGCCCGTGACTATAGGCATAACTCCCTGTTGGAAAGGCTGGAGAAACCCATGACAGGAGTGATAAAAAAGCACTTTCCATCATGACGTCTTAATCGTGTTCTTCATGCCCGTGATGATGGTGATGCCCATGATGCCCAGCCTCTTCCGAACGGCCGCCATAAGCGCCATTTTCAGGGTCAAAAGGCGCTTCCAGCTCCTGAATATGTCCCCCCCGCCCCTTCACCATGTCTTCAATCACCCGGTCCTGCCGGATCAGAATATAATCCTGCTCAATCATGGCGGGTAAATGCCGGTTGCCCAAATGCCATGCCAGTTTCAGAAGATGATGGGGATTATGCGCCGTCACTTTGATTAAAGCTTCCGGCTTGGCCTCAACGCGGACCAGACGGCCATCATCAAGCTCCAGAGCCTCGCCTCCCTGTAAAAGACGGGCCTGTTTCAGATTTAACAGGATCTGTTCACCACTCTGGAGTGTCAGCACCATACGGCGACGATGACGCCCCTCATAATCTGCCAGAAACACATCACTGACTTTATCATTTTCATACTGCCCTGCGGGCAGAATCCGGACAATCTGTTTCATCAGAAAAGAAAATACCTTTGTGCCATGGGAAGAATTTCTGCCGGCTCGCAACTCAATAGGACCCCATCTGCCCGGACCTCATAGGTCTCAGGATCCACTTCGATCTGAGGCATGGCGTTATTATGAATCATATCTTTTTTACCAATGCCACCACGCGTATTTCTGACCGCTGACAGACGCCGTTTCAAGCCCAATTTCCGCCCGATATCATCCTCCAGAGCCGCCTGAGAGACAAATGTCAGGCATGTTTCAGCCAATGCCCCGCCATAGGCTCCGAACATCATACGACCATGGACCGGTTGAGGGGTGGGAATAGAGCCGTTGGGGTCACCCATCATGGCATAGGAAATGGCCCCGCCTTTGATAACCAGCTCTGGCTTGACACCAAAAAACATCGGATCCCACAACACAAGATCAGCCAGTTTCCCTACCTCGACAGAGCCTATTTCATGTGAGAGACCATGGGCAATCGCCGGGTTAATGGTATATTTGGCAATATAACGTTTCACCCGGTTATTATCTGCCCTGTCATGATCGCCTGAAAGCGGGCCTCTCTGCACTTTCATTTTATGTGCGGTCTGCCATGTGCGAAGCGGCACTTCTCCCACACGCCCCATGGCCTGACTGTCTGAAGACATCATGGAAAGCACACCCATATCGTGAAAAATATCTTCCGCAGCGATGGTTTCCCTGCGGATGCGGCTCTCAGCAAACGCAATATCTTCCGGCACATGTGGGTTAAGATGATGACACACCATCAACATATCCAGATGTTCATCCAGCGTATTGACCGTAAAAGGGCGGGTGGGATTGGTTGAGGAAGGAAGAACATGAGGCAAACCGGCAACCTTGATAATATCAGGTGCATGACCTCCCCCGGCCCCTTCTGTATGGAAGGCGTGAATGGTCCGGCCTTTAAAAGCGGCGATTGTATCTTCAACAAAGCCACTTTCATTAAGCGTATCTGTATGGATCATGACCTGCACATCCATCTCATCAGCCACGCTCAAGCAGCAATCAATGGCCGCAGGCGTGCTCCCCCAGTCTTCATGAAGTTTGAGACAGGTTGCCCCTGCCCGCACCATTTCCTCAAGAGCCTGCGGGCGGGACGCATTGCCCTTTCCGGCAAAGGCAAGATTGACGGGCAACCCTTCAGCCGCCTGCAACATACGGGCCATATGCCAGGGTCCCGGTGTGCAGGTCGTCGCGGCCGTACCGGTCGCTGGACCTGTGCCTCCACCGAGAAGCGTTGTAATCCCGGATGATAAAGCTTCTTCCACCTGTTGTGGGCAGATGAAATGAATATGGCTATCAATTCCCCCCGCTGTAATGATCTTCCCTTCCGCAGCGATCACTTCTGTTCCGGGGCCGATAATGATTGTCACACCGTCCTGAATATCGGGATTTCCTGCTTTGCCGATCGCGATGATACGTCCAGCTTTCAAGCCGATATCCGCTTTCACAATGCCCCAATGATCAATAATCAGGGCATTCGTTATGACAGTATCGACGGCACCTTCCGCCCGGCTATAGGGTGATTGCCCCATACCATCGCGGATCGTCTTGCCGCCGCCGAAACAGACTTCCTCCCCATAGCGGGTAAAGTCCTTTTCGACTTCCACCAATAAGGCTGTATCTGCCAACCTGACCCGATCTCCAACGGTCGGGCCATATAAATGCGCATAATCATGACGAGACAGGCGGCTCATAAATTCGTCTCTCCTGCATCCCCTACAACCGGTCCCATCACCTCACCGCGAAACCCGATGATGCGTCGTTCTCCCCCGAAAGGTATCAGCTTCACTTCCCATTCCTGCCCGGGTTCAAAGCGAACCGCTCCTCCTGATGGAATATCAAGGCGGTAACCCATCGCTTTCCGGCGGTCAAAAATCAGCGCTTTATTCACTTCAGCAAAATGATAGTGACTCCCGATTTGTATGGGGCGGTCTCCTTTATTGACCACCATCAACCGGATCACAGGCTGGTTTTTATTCAGTTCAATCTCACCCTCACAGGGCAGAATTTCACCGGGGATCGCCCCTTCGGGCAGGATATCAGCGGATCGGGGCATGGACTGTCACCAATTTGGTCCCATCGGGGAACGTTGCTTCAACCTGCACATCATGAATCATTTCTGCAACGCCCGGCATGACCTGCGCACGCGTTAAGACCTGCCCACCACTACTCATGAGTTCAGAGACGCTTCTGCCATCCCGTGCCCCTTCAATCACATGTTCAGTAATCAGGGCGACAGCTTCAGGGTAGTTCAGCAAGACCCCACGCTCCAACCTTTTGCGGGCAATAATGGCTGCCATGGCAACCAGCAATTTATCTTTTTCCCGTGGGGTCAGCTTCATAATGTAAAACCCTGTTCTTCCTTAATGACGCCAGGAAGAAGGCATTGGCCGGCTCTGTCTTACAAGAGGCAGAAGCCTTCTCATAAGCTGCTCCAGGTCCCAGCTTCTTTCCGCCAGAATACGCAGAACGAGCATACCATTCCACGCTGAAGAGGCCAATAAGCAGTTGGTCTCTTCGCTTTCCACATTTCTTATTTCCGGCAATAATTTTTCTGCGCAAGGCGCAACAAGAATAAGTGTGGCGGTCACAATTCTGCCACCCATGATCACCGAACGTTTAAAGAACGATTCACAGCTCTGCTCATCAAGAAGAACGGAATCCCGCAAGATCAGCTCACCACCACGCTTGATTTGCAAATGGTCCTTCAGCTCGAGCTTTTTGAGGATTTCATCAGATCCATAACGCCCGAAAATACGGCTCTCATAATAAAGAAAGCACGCATCTTCAGCCATATCCACATCCATGGTGCGCTGAAGACGGGCTCCATCAAAGAAAATAGTGCCATGCGGCAACCATTCAAAAAGAGCATGACGTTCCAGACTGCACTGAAACGTCATACAAGCCGCTTCATCCTCCATTCTGGCTCTGTAAATACGCTCATGAGCCTGACTGGTCAGTAAAAGCTCGGCACCCTCACCGACCTTTATCCGTCCCTGAAGAACGTCTCCCCCTGCCATTCCCCCGGAAATATTGACCGTTACGGCTTCAAGCTGAGACGTTCCCTTACCCTGATAAAGACGGGGAAACAGCAGACGGCTGCAGCCACCCTGCTCCAGATGCGCCAGAGCAGTACTTCTTTTTTCATGTTTTACATCAAGAGCAAAATGCCCAAACGCTCTTTGTAACGATGACGATTTTGGTGCGCTGATTGTTTGTCTCCCCAGGCCAATGATAGGTCAGCACGTTTGGTATATAGCCATTTTATAAAACTTATCCATTCTTATATGACACTATAAAAGGGTATGGTATTTTAACAAAAAAGCAGTGTTTCCCCTGCTTTATCTCATAAATCATGGAGATAATATCACTGATTATGTCACCTTCCCCCAACCATGCCCTTCTGATTTTCAACCCGGTGGCAGGGCATTATAAACCGCAGAGATTGAGGTTGTTTGTCAGCACCTTGCGCGGTTGTGGCTGGGAGGTTGAGATTGCACCTACCTCTTATCGCGGAAATGGACGGCTGATCGCGCAGGAAGCGTTGAAACGTGGGAAAGTTGATCTGATCATTGTTGGAGGAGGTGATGGCACACTTTCTGAAGTAGCGCAGGCACTTCTTGGATCTTCTGTCCCCATGGCGATTTTCCCCATTGGCTCAGCCAATGTGCTGGCACGGGAATTATCCATTCCTTTTAATGACAAAGACAATGCTCTGATGATTGATCGTGTTTTCAGTCAATCAGCGATAAAAACCATCTGGCCTGGTATCGTAAAAGCCCCTGAAGGACAAACGATTTTCATACAGATGTTAGGTATGGGGCCAGATGGATGGATCGTGCACCACGTCTCCACTCATCTCAAAAAATATATCGGCCGCACGGCTTATGTCATTTCAGCCCTGCAATGCGCCCTATGCTACAAATTTACCCCCTTCTCGCTCACTCTGGATGGCATTGCGAAAACTGCCACAGCCGCCATTCTTACAAAAGGGCGCTATTATGGGGGGAAATTCCAGATCATTCCTTCTTCCCCACAGGAAAGCCAGAGTTTTGAAGTGATCCTGTTTCGCTGCAAGACGTTAGGCTCATTCTTAAAAGCCGTCCTCTTTCTTATTTTATTTCGGAAAGAGAACAAATATATTTCAATCATAACAGCCCGGAATGTAAAGATTCTGCCCCATCACACCATAGACATGCAGATTGATGGTGACGGTTACGAGGCATCGGAAGCTGATATCTCCATTTCTGACCGTCCTTTGAGAATCATGACTCCATAAAATCATTTAAAAACGCCAGAGTGACAGGATTTACATGAGGTAACTGAAGGTAAATTTCTCTTTAATATAAATTTTATTGTTATATTCTTTTCTTTTTGCACTGCACTATTATAGTAAAATTCCGTTCATTCTCCTTTTATGGAAATGGCTCATGATAAATAGTTTGTTTCTGGCATTTCTGGGCACTGTTTTTATTATCAATATTTCTCCCGGACCTGCCATGATGTTCACCCTTCAACAGTCCCAGGCATATGGGCTGAGAAATGGACTATTGGCTGCTCTGGGGGTCGAAACAGGCGTTTTTATTTATGTAATCCTCACAGCCCTGGGGATTGCCGCTTTCTTTAAAGAATATCCGACCCTTTATGTTTTGTTTCAGCTTATCGGAGCGGTTTATCTGCTTTATCTGGCCTATAAAAGCTGGCCACGTAACAGCCCAAAATCACCCAAAAACATTGCCGGGATACAGGGACACAAAACATTTCTCAAAGGATTGCTCATTAATCTCACCAATCCCAAAATCGTCCTGTTTTTCATCAGCCTCATTCCACAATTCGTTCCGGCAAATAGTGGGGCAGAACGCTTTCTCCTTTACGGTCTGATCTTTAATGCTGGCGGTCTGGCTGTAAATCTGTCTGTTGCTTTTTTCGCCAATTCAGTTTCCCACCTCCTGAAAAACCTCCGCTGGTTTGATTACGTTCCGCCTTTGCTTTTTACAGCTATTTCCCTGTTTACGATCATGACAAGAATGAGCTCGCTCTGGTCTTAATACGCACTTAATAGGTGGAGGAATGTGCAACTTTCAGCCAGAAACAGCCTATAATGGCCGCCAGGATGGAACCGGACAGAATAGCAAAACGGGCCTGCATGATCAGTTCAGGACTATAGAAAGCGAGATTGGCTATAAACAGACTGATTGTGAAGCCAATGCCGCATAAAATAGAAAGACCAAAAACCATAGTCAGAGAGCTGTCAGTCGGCAGATCCGCAATTTTCAATTTAACAGCCAGCCATGTCGCTCCGAAAACTCCCAGTGGCTTCCCGAGCAGCAAACCGGCTAGAACCGCTAATGTCACCGGCGCAAAAATCATATGAACGTTCATGACATCCAATGGAATGCCAACACTGACAAACCCGAAAAGAGGCATAATCAGCCACGTAACCCATGGATAGAGTTTTCTTTCCATTTTTTGTAAAGGAGCCTCTTCTCCTAACCGGCTATAACCAGGAAGGCATAAAGCTGTTATGACACCTGAAATCGTTGGATGGATGCCCGAGACAAACAAGCTTCCCCACAACACACAGCCTGCCCCCATATAAGCCCATAATGACTGAATACAGGCCCGGTTCAGACCTATGGCACAAAAAGTGGTGAAAAAGGCCACACCAAGAGCCACATTATTGATTGGCCCGCTATAACATAAGGCAATAATAACGATACCAATAATATCATCAAAAACAGCCAAAGCCATCAGCCAGATACGGGCACCATCCGAAACATATCTGGCCAGAGCAAGTGTCAGGGGAAGCGTGAACGCAGCATCTGTCGCAACAGGGATAGCCCACCCCTTCAGAGCCTGAGGATCACTATGGCTTACCGCGACATAAAGTAAAGCCGGTAAAATCACACCCCCTAAAGCTGAAATAACAGGCAGGAATGCAACGCGCCGTGATGATAAATGCCCTGATAGGAATTCCTTTTTGATTTCGATCGTCACAAGCATAAAGAAAAGAGACATCGGACCGATAGAGATCAGCTCTTCACATGTTTCATGAATCTCGACGCCTGGGAACATGATCTCTTTCTGCAGCGCCTGATGATACAGAAAAGAAAGAGGCGAATTTGCACAAATAAATCCCGCCAGAGAGGCCAGGAACAGAAAAGCACCACTCCAGACGGGACTTAAAAAAAGTGATTGCCAGACTGGAACTTGTAGAAGGGAATTATTATCTCTTTTCATATCCACAGGAACCCGAAAGAAATGAGACCCCAACCTCTCAAAAACCTGTCCCGATATCAATCTTTTTCAAAAGGAAAGGGCGTGATCTCTCGTGGAATAACATCTTGAAATTTCTATAGTTAACGATAAAAAGTCTTATTAAACAAAGCGATAATCTCACTAAAATTTTCGTCTTTTCATGGCGGAGGTAACATTATGAAAAGAAAATCAGAATGGTTTCTCCCATCTTTCTCGGGAGCACTCTTCATCGGAGGCTTTACTCTGATTCAAGCTTCTTATGCAGATGAGATAAAAGGCGTTGGCCATGAAGGCGCCATCACCAATGCTGCGGGCCAGTATGTTGGCCATATTGATGATGAGGGGACGATTAAGGACCGCAACGGTCATTTCGCAGGAAGTATAAAAAACGACGGCACGATCGAAAATCCCGAAGGCCGCTATGCCGGGCGTGTCGATGAAAATGGCCATTTTGAGGATAGTAACGGGGTCTATAATGGACGCCTGAAAAAAGATGGAAAGGTCGAAGATCAGAAAGGCAAATATCTCGGCCGTATTACTCATTATGGGATGCTGGAAGATAATAAGGGCCACTTCAGCGGGAGCGTCCCGCAGGGAGACGAGGCTCTGGGTGCTGTGATCCTGTCTATAAAAGACAAGGCCAGAACTGCGCAGCCCAAACCCCGCTAGAAACCTGCTCTCCAAGCTCTTTTTACTGCAAATATGAAGGACCCAGAGCCTGACGAACGTCAATCACCTTCATATTTGCAGTATGCGCTGCCGCGATACCTTCATCACTATCTTCAAAAACAAGGCATTGCTCCGGAGCAATCCCCATCTTTTCCGCTGCCAGCAAAAACAGGTCCGGTGAAGGTTTGCCTTTTCTTACGTCATTAACCGTCACAATAATCTCAAAGAGATCTCTGACCCCAATGGCCTGTAATGTCGCTTCCACAACAGAGCGCTGCCCTCCTGAAGCCACGGCCATAGGGACGTGACGATAATAATCACGGGCAAGCTGTGCCACGGGCCCAACTTCTGAAACATGTTCAATATTTTTCTGAAATAAGGCGGAACTTTCGTCATTGACCTGATCAACATCAAAGCTGGCGCCGAAAGTTTCCTTAAATTCCCTGAGCATATCAGGACCGGAAACGCCCACCCGCTCAAAATACCAGTCGCGTGGAAGTTCATACCCGGCATTTTTCAACGCGGCCCCGAAGGATGCATAATGAAGGGGAGCCGTTTTGGCGATTGTATTATCACAATCAAATATTAACGCCTTAAATTTATAACCTGACACATCTATTATATCGGTCACGCAACAAAACTCCCCTTAGGAACTTTAGTAAGAACAAACCCCTCTCCCCTCAAAAACCCTCTGGAGTCCTTGAAGGAAGAGGTTTTATGAAATTCTAGTTCTTACGATAAAATTCCGCCATTGTATTAGCCGCGACCATGGCACGATAAACAACGTCTTCCGTCACTTCGAACGGCATATTGCCCATCGTATCATTTTTATCACAGGCCAAATGGGCAACGTTCCGCCATTCCTCTTCCTTGAACGTCTTCACCCCCAGCTCAGCCAACGTCATAGGCAATCCCGCTGCCTTGATCACTCTGATAACCGATTCGATTTCTGCTGTCGGGGCATTTTCGAGAACAAGCTGCGTCAGGAGCCCGAACACCACTTTTTCTCCATGCTGGGCCTTATGGAGGTCAGGCACAGCACTCATACCATTATTAATGGCATGGGCCGCTGCAAGCCCACCGGATTCAGCGCCAATTCCACTGAGATAAATCGTCGCTTCCACCGTCTGTTCAACCGCCGGGATGGAAAGGCTGTTGCGTATCCCATACATGGCTTTCTCAACATTCTCACACAAAAACTCATAACACATTCTGGCAAGGCCAAGCCCTGTATGAGACGGCTTTTTCAAGACAAGATTAAGGCCATTTGCCCTGTAACAGGCCCGTGCCTCAAAATAGGTCGCCAATGCGTCCCCTACCCCGGCAGCGAAGAAGCGCGCAGGAGCAGCTGCTACAATATCCATATCCGCTATAATCGCATCAGGATTTTGCGGCAGGTAAAGATAGCGATCGAACTGACCCTCTTTTGTATAAATAACGGCCAGTGCCGTGCACGGAGCATCCGTCGAGGCGATTGTCGGGTAGAGAATGACGGGCAATTTATAATAATGAGCAACCGCTTTTGCCGTATCAAGGGTTTTCCCACCACCGACACCGACAATTACGTTGGCTCCTTTGGCCATCGCCAGCTCGCCAAGACGCTTTATTTCGCCATCAGTACATTCATAGGCAAATTGCTCGGCATAGCCTTTCAGCCCGGCTTGCTCCAAAGCTGTGACGCTTTCCTTTTTGACGCGTTCAACAATAAAAACGTCACTGATAATCAGTGCATTATCGCCAAAATCCTTTACAAAATCAGGTAATTGGGCAAGCAACCCATTGCCGATAATGAATTTCTTGGGCGATGTGACCGAACGAGGAATTTCATGAGGCATCTTTCATACTCCCTGACGTTACTGTTTTTTCGCTACGCTTCCAGCCTATACCTCTCACCTACCTCTCTTCCAGCATATTCGCCGCAACCCTTATAAAATTATACTTATAATGGTCTTGTAAATTTATTATGAGACGGAGTTCCGGTGCTTTTTCAGCTCGTTTGACAAAGAAAATTTCCCTGACATAACGAGCACAAGATACCGGGCAAGCCAGTTGACTGTGCCGGAAAAGGTAACGATCACAACGCCCAGCACCGTCCAGCGGTCCATATGATCATGAAAAATAATCTGACTGAAAAGAACCGCCCAGATCATCTGGCTATATTGGGAAATGGAAACTCTGCTTGCGGGAGTTTTCTGCGCTGCCGTCATCAGAAAAAGCTGACCTAAAGCCGCAAGGAACCCATAACCAAACAAATAGACCCAGGCACTTATGTCCCGAGGCCAGGAAAAATGGCCCATCATTAACAAACCGTTACCAATAAGAGGGCCTGCAAGGGTGGAACCCAGCAAATCCAGCCGACTGGTTTTACCTGCTGAAACTTTATAGGCGATAACACTGATGGCATTGGCAAAAGCAGAAATCAGGGCACAGGCATAGCCTAGGTTAAAAGGTCTGACACCTGGCCTTAAAACAATCAGAACGCCGATAAAACCGATAAAAACGGAACACCATGAGGCCGCGGAAATTCGTTCTTTCAAAAATAGGGCCGAAAGTATATTTGCCATAAACGGCATTAAAAACATCAGCGACAAAGCTTCCGGCATGGAAAGCAGCATGAAAGCCTCAACACTGACCGCTGTCGCCGTAAAGATTGCCAATGCCCGCAAAATCCAAAGCGGGATCTCACGCTTATAAGGAATGATCTCGGCAAAACTTTCATGCTTCTTTTTCACAACCGGCAGCAAAAGAATTCCGAAGACGCCTCCTGAGAAAGCCACTTCAAACGGATTAAGCTGCCCTGCCAGCAATTTGGAAAACATGTCACTTATGGAAAGAGACGCAAATCCGGCCAGAGCCAGAAGAAGACCAAGAGTCGCCTGATTAAGTCTCATGGCTTTTCATCCGCCTGCCAAAGAAGAAAAAAGAAGCCCCCTTAATTTTAAGGAGCGCCCTGGTCTCCTATTATAAAGCGGAGGTCTTACTTCATTCCTAATGGCAGATTATCAATAAGTCTGACGGTTTTGAAAGGAACGGCCAGAAGCGCCAGAGCATCCTCAGTGACAGGAGAGACAGCCTCAAAGCTCTGAGGATCGACAATGACAGCATAATCCGGTTGCGGAATATTATTCTGACCTAACAGTTCTTTCAGACGTGTCTCAAGAATAGAACGGTCGCGCTCTCCTGACTGAAAAAGTGCCTGAACACCTTGAAGCGCTTTATATAACCCAGGTGCCAGAGCTCGCTCTTCCTCACTCAGCCTGACATTACGGCTGGAGCAGGCAAGCCCATCTTCTTCGCGTCCTGTTGGCACAATTCTGAGCGCAACCGGCATATTCAAATCAGTGACCAGACGTTTGATAACGGCACATTGTTGCGCATCTTTCTGACCAAAATAGGCTTTATCAGGCTGCACGATATTAAAGAGTTTGGTGACAACCGTCGCCACCCCTGAAAAATGTCCTGGTCTGGAAGCCCCTTCCAATTGCTCCGCAACACCGCCGACCTCTATTGTGGTGGCAAAATCAGAGGGATAAAATTCTGATGCTTCAGGCGTAAAAACCACATCGACACCCTCTTTTGCCAAAAGAGCAAGATCACGCTCCATATCGCGTGGATAGCTGGCAAAATCTTCCTGCGGGCCAAACTGGGTTGGATTGACAAAAATACTGACAATAACAGCTTCATTCTCTGCTTTGGCCTGTCTGACAAGTGAGAGGTGCCCTTCATGGAGGAACCCCATTGTCGGTACAAACCCAACCTGCTTATAGTCAGCACGTGCCTGACGGAGACCGTTGATCGTCGTGCAACGTTTCATGTCAAATCCTTCTCAATAACGTTCCAGCCCTTTATAGAGAAACAAACCACTCTGAAAGAACTATTTTCGCTGATGACCCATATCCCTGTCTCTTCCTCTGTCAATAATACGGTCATCATTATCGGAGCAGGGCCATCTGGCCTGTTTTCTGCGGAATGTCTGGCGCAAAAAGGCTATTCTGTCCATCTTTTTGATCATATGAGCCGGCCTGGCAGGAAATTTCTCATGGCAGGTAGGAGCGGGCTCAATCTTACGCATAGTGAACCGCTGGAACGTTTCCTTTCCCGTTACGGCACAGCACAACCAGAACTTGAAAAATCCATACGGACTTTCCCTCCGGAAGCTCTGATTGAATGGGCTGAAGGGCTCGGTCAATCCTGCTTTAAAGGCAGTTCGGGAAGAATTTTTCTTTCATCATTCAGGGCTTCCCCTCTGCTCCGGGCATGGCTTCGGAGACTGGAAGAGCTGAACGTTGTTTTCCATCCTCGCCATGAGCTGATCGGGCTCGAAGGACAAACCGCCACTTTTAAGAACAATCAGGGAAGTGTCACTTTGTCCTTTGGGAGCTGCATCCTTGCCATGGGCGGCGCAAGCTGGCCCCGTCTGGGGAGCAATGGCAAATGGTCCCATCTTTTTACTGAGCTTTGCGCTCCCTTCGAACCTTCAAATTGCGGCTTTCTTCCCGACTGGTCTCCCGAATTTTGCCAGAAATATGAGGGATCACACCTGAAATCGGTTTCCCTCAGCTTTGCAGGGCAAAAAGCACGAGGCGATCTGACAGTGACACAAAGAGGGCTTGAGGGGGCCCCTCTTTACGCTCTGTCACCACTTTTGCGCGAACAGCTGAAAGAGCAAGGTTCTGCAACGCTTCTTCTTGATTTCAGGCCGTCTCTGACACGTGATATGATCGAGGAACGGCTGGCCCATCAGCGCCCACGGGAAACGCTCACAAACCGCCTTCGCAAAGCTCTGAAATTCGATAAATTTTCAGCCTCTCTGATCGCTCATCAAACTACCAAAGGCTCAGACCCTGCCTCTCTGGCTCAATCAGTGAAACAATTTCCTCTTACTCTGACAGCCACAGACACGCTCGACCGTGCTATTTCAACGGCGGGGGGTCTGCGTTTTTCGGCTCTGGATGAAAATTTCATGCTGAAAAATCACCCAGGCGTTTTTGCCTGTGGGGAGATGCTGGATTGGGAAGCTCCAACAGGCGGATATCTCCTCCAGGCCTGTTTTTCCACGGCCTATACTGTCAGTCAGGGTGTTGAGCACTGGCTCTCTTCTTCATTGCCCGCTAAACTATAATTCTATGACAACTGCTTCTTCTGCTTCCATTTCTCTCGGCCATGACAGGACCGGGGCCAATGCTGTTCTGGACCTGCCGGAACTTCTCGCGACACGCCTGCTTGTGCAAGGCAATTCAGGCTCCGGGAAGTCACACCTTCTCAGACGCCTGCTGGAACAGACAGCCACCCTTGTGCAGCAGATTATCATTGATCCCGAGGGAGATTTTGTCACTCTGGCTGAGCCTTATGATCACCTTGTCATTAACGTGGAAGCCCAGAGTGAGGCTGCGCTGCAGGCCGCTGGAGAACGGGCCCGTATTCACCGTGTTTCTGTGGTCCTCAATCTCGAATCATTAGAAGCGGAAAGACAGTTACGGGCCGTAGGCGCTTTTCTGAACGGTCTTTTTGAGGCACCACGCGCTTATTGGTATCCTGTTCTCGTCATCGTCGATGAAGCCCAGCTTTTTGCCCCTGCTGTAGGCGGCGATACCTCTGACGAAGCACGCCGGCTTTCTCTGGGAGCCATGACCAATTTGATGTGCCGTGGCCGCAAAAGAGGGCTTGCAGGGATCATCGCCACACAACGTTTGGCCAAACTGGCCAAAAACGTCGCTGCTGAAGCATCAAACTTCCTGATGGGGAGAACGTTCCTCGATATTGATATGGCACGCGCAGCAGACCTTCTGGGAATGGAACGAAGAGCGGCTGAGGCTTTCCGGGATCTCGAACGGGGCCAGTTCATGGCGCTGGGTCCCGCCTTGTCCCGCCGCCCAAAACGCATCACCATAGGCCCTGTAGCCACAATGAGCCGCGGATCTGGCCCCATGCTCATGCCATTGGAGAAACCCTCTGTCCCGGTTGAGGAATTGCGAGACCTCATTTTACAGGATGAGCCTGAACTTACGCCGCGCGCAAGACGGGAACCCCCTCCGCCCGCACCTGACCTTCTGGCCCAGCTTGATGCCTATGCTGACAGGCGCGCTCATGAAACCGCTCAGGAAGAAACGACGTCGCTTCAACCTCAGGAGAGTGATCCCACTGAGTTATGGAGGTTGGTCAGTGAGACAACCAGCGATGAGAAAAGCTATTATCACGCTTTAGCCACTCTTTATCAGGACTTTCAGATGAGAGCGCGCCTTCATGGGCTGCCACGTTCCGTTCTCGATATGAACGGTTTCAGGCGCCTTCTTGGCTCTGTACGCTCAGGAATTTCCTATGAAGACTCTCTTTCTGAAGAGTGGCAGGATATTCTCAGACGCTCCGAAA
This sequence comes from Aristophania sp. ESL1100, assembly GCF_058511235.1. Taxonomy (NCBI): domain Bacteria; kingdom Pseudomonadati; phylum Pseudomonadota; class Alphaproteobacteria; order Acetobacterales; family Acetobacteraceae; genus Aristophania; species Aristophania sp. ESL1100. The sequence goes on from NZ_CP196394.1 coordinate 1,399,431, forward strand.
CACTGCCTGAAGACCTTCAGAGCCTTTATCTTCTTCTGGCCCAGTCTGCACGAGCTCAATCCTCCTGCCCGACCGATGAAATGCTTGCCAGAATCTATGGCACACACTCTCTCAGCCGTGCACGCCGTCAACTTCATTACCTAGAGGAATGTGAGATGATTATTTTGCGTGAAGAAGCAGGAAAGCGTGCTGTTGCGATCATCGGTCCTGCCTGGCAGACCTCTCTTGATTGACATCATATCCTTTACTTACAAGAAGTTATGAGACATTCTTCCCCCTCTCAAACGATAAAAGCGCATAGACTTACATAATTTTCATCTTTTATTTAAAAAAAATTTTAAAAATCCATTGCAGCTTTCAACAGAAAAAGTCATGATTCAAATTCTGAAGAATCAGAGGGGCTTACGGGCATCCTCTGCCTTACAGAAGGGATAATTCCTGCCCTTATCTCCAACGATCAGGACAGGACAAAATGAGTGGGCAAGCGATGAGCAAGTGGATTTATAGTTTCGGACCCGGACTGAATGAAGGAAGCGCTGATATGCGTAACCTTCTGGGTGGTAAAGGTGCCAATCTCGCAGAAATGGCGAGAATAGGGCTTCCCGTCCCTCCAGGTTTTACTATCACGACAGAAGTCTGTTCCGCTTTCTATGAGAATGGGCGTTCTTACCCTTCAGATCTGCAAAAGCAGCTTGAAGAGGCTATGGCAGGCATCGAAAAAGCGATGGGATTGCGCTTTGGGGATGCTCAGGCTCCCCTGCTTGTTTCCGTCCGCTCCGGCGCACGCGTTTCCATGCCGGGTATGATGGACACCGTCCTCAACCTTGGGCTGAATGACCAGACCGTTGAAGGCCTTGCCAGATCATCAGGTGATGATCGTTTCGCATGGGATAGTTACCGCCGCTTTATCCAGATGTATGGCTCTGTTGTTATGGGAGTCCCGCATCATCATTTTGAAGAAATCCTGGAACGGGCAAAACATACCCTCCATAAAACAGACGACACGGAACTGACCGCTGAAGACTGGAAACTGCTGATTGAGGATTACAAAGCCCTGGTTCTCAATGAAGCAGGAACTCCTTTCCCATCAGACCCCAAGGAACAATTATGGGGCGCCATCAGTGCCGTCTTTAATTCCTGGATGAATCCCCGCGCCAACACCTATCGCCGTCTGCATGACATTCCCGCTAGCTGGGGCACGGCGGTCAATGTCCAGTCGATGGTTTTCGGCAATATGGGCGATGATTGCGCAACAGGTGTCTGCTTTACCCGTGACCCTTCCACAGGTGAGAATATTTTCTACGGGGAATATCTTATCAATGCCCAGGGTGAAGACGTTGTTGCCGGTATCCGCACGCCTCAGCCTATGGCCGAAGCAAAAGCCTCTTCCGGCCAGATCTCCATGGAGAAAGCTCTTCCCAATGCCTATAAAGAGCTCCTGAAAGTCCGTGAACTGCTGGAACGTCATTATCATGACATGCAGGATATTGAGTTTACGGTCCAGAGCAACAAACTCTATCTGCTTCAGACACGTAATGGTAAACGCACAGCGGCTGCTTCCTTACGTATTGCCATTGATATGGCGAAAGAGGGCCTGATCACGAAAGAAGAAGCCATCAAACAGGTTGCTCCTTCATCGCTTGATCAGCTCCTGCATCCTGTTCTTGACCCAAAAGCCGAACGTATCGTTATGACAAAAGGCCTCCCGGCTTCTCCCGGAGCGGCCACGGGTGTCATTGCCTTTAGTGCCGAAGATGTGGAAGACCGTGCCGCCCGCGGTGAGGACGTGATTCTTGTCCGTATCGAAACGTCTCCTGAAGATGTTCACGGGATGCATGCTGCACGCGGCGTTCTGACGACACGTGGGGGCATGACCTCTCATGCCGCTGTTGTTGCTCGCGGCATGGGGCGCGTCTGCGTTGCCGGTGCTGGAACGATTGCCGTCAATTACAATGCCCAGACATTAAGCGTGAATGGCCATACCCTCAAAGCAGGTGACTGGATTACCCTGGATGGCAGCACAGGCGAGGTTTTCCTCGGTCGCGTTCCGACCGTTCCCCCGTCTCTCTCCGGGGATTTTACAACGCTTATGCAATGGGCTGATTCAGTCCGCCGCCTTGGCGTCCGTGCGAATGCTGAAACACTGGATGATGCCGAAACGGCCCTGCGCTTTGGTGCTGAAGGGATCGGCCTCTGCCGTACAGAGCATATGTTCTTTGGCCCGGAACGCATCGGTCATGTACGTCAGATGATTATGGCACAAGAACAGGATGCCCGAGCTCGTGCCATTAATGCCCTGCTGCCCTTCCAGCGTGACGATTTTACGTCTCTTTTCCGCACGATGGCAGGACTGCCAGTAACAGTGCGTCTGCTTGACCCGCCACTTCATGAGTTCCTTCCCCATGGAGAGCATGAACTTGCTGAAGTGGCTCGGGCTCTCGGGCAGGATGTGGAATCATTACGTGACCGCAGAACCGCCCTTTCAGAAGCCAACCCGATGCTGGGCCATCGCGGTTGCCGCCTAGGCATCAGCTACCCTGAAATTTACGAAATGCAGGTTCGTGCCCTGATTGAAGCGGCTCTGATTGTCGGTAAGGAAACAGGACGTTCCGTCACCCCTGAAATCATGATCCCGCTTGTTGGCACAAAGGCTGAACTCGATCTGCTCCGCAAAATCTGTGAAAAAGTTGTCTCTGATGTGCTGGAAGAGCAGAAGGCCGAACTCCCTTACCAGATCGGCACCATGATTGAGCTGCCAAGAGCAGCCCTTATGGCAGACAAGATTGCAGAAAGTGCAGATTTCTTCTCCTTCGGGACAAATGATCTGACCCAGACGACCCTAGGGCTTTCGCGTGATGATGCGAGCTCCTTCCTCCCCTCCTATGTAGAGATAGGGCTTCTGCCACAGGATCCTTTCATTTCCATTGACCAGGAAGGTGTCGGCGCTCTGGTTCGTATGGGCGTTGAGAAAGGCCGTTCAACCAAACCAGGGCTCAAACTCGGGATTTGCGGTGAACATGGCGGCGATCCACGCTCTATCAGCTTCTTTGAAGAGGTCGGGCTGGATTATGTTTCATGCTCGCCTTTCCGCGTTCCTGTTGCCCGCCTGGCTGCGGCACAGGCTGCTTTGAGCACCAACGCTAAAAAATAAGGCTGAGACCAAAGCTTTTATAACAGTTTTAAAAGGCCGCTTTTTATAAAAGCGGTCTTTTTTATCACTGATTTTATAAAAGGAGGATTTATGGCAAAAACACTCACATTACACCTGATCTCAGACGCAACAGGGCAGACACTTGATGCTGTCGCCCGTGCCTGCACAGCTCAGTTCCCCATGCTGAAAATTCGTCTGCGCCATTGGAATCTGATCCGGTCGCCTTTGCAATTACGCCACGTTCTTGAGCAGATTGAAGCAAAACCAGGACTTGTTATGTCCTCTTTCACAGACCCCAAACTTCAGGCCGAACTGAAAGCGGGATGTGATGCGCTTCATGTCCGTCTTCTTGACGTCCTGAACAGCGCCATAAGCTTTCTGGCAGAAGAAACGGGAGAGACCCCTAACGGCCGCCCCGGTGGCCAATATATTATGGATGAAAGCTATAATCGCCGTATTACGGCCATGCACTATGTTCTGGCCCATGATGATGGTCAGCAGGTGCAGGACCTCAAAGGAGCCGATGTCATTCTGGTCGGTGTCTCACGCGTTTCAAAAACACCAACCTGTTTTTATCTCGCCAATCGTGGCATCCTGGCGGCCAATATTCCCCTTGTCATGGGAATTGAGCCCCCTTCCACCCTGTTTGAAGCCTCCTGTCCCATTATCGGTCTGACCATCTCCACACAGACGCTCATTGATATCCGCAAAACACGACTTTCACAGATTATCCCTGAAAAGGGACAGAGCGCTCACGCACAACAGACTGATTATATCAATTACGAAAAAGTGGAAGAAGAACTCAACTGGGCCAAACGTCTCTGCCGGACCCATAAATGGCCTGTTATTGACGTAACAAGGCGCTCCATTGAAGAGACATCTGCGTCAATTATGGAAATTCTGTCCCGCTCGCAGGATTTGTAATTTCGCCCGTCTTTCAGAGTATCTTTCGGGGGCTGAAAAGACGTTCAAGAACGCTACTCAGCAAGGATCCAGGCTCATCCAGGCTGGAAAAACGTAAGACTGGTTCGTCTTCCCCTGGCTCTTCCAGCGTTGCATACTGGCTGGGGAGCAAAGAAGGCGGCATATAATGCCCTGATCGATGTTGGAGGCGCTCTTTTACGACTTCCGGCGCAGGGCACAGATAAATAAACTGCACGGGTAATCCCCGGGACAAGATCTCCCTGTAACTCCGTTTCAAAGCGGAACAGGTTAATATGGCACCCTGCCCTCTCCTGACCTGCTTCTCAAGCCATTCATGGCATAGTTTGAGCCATGGTGCCCGATCTTCATCATTTAAAGGATGACCGGCAGCCATTTTAGCCACATTGCAGGCTGGATGAAGGGCGTCCCCTTCCTGAAAAGGCCAGCACAGTCTTTTTGCCAGCCCTTCGGCCAATGTTGTTTTCCCTGTACCGGAAACACCCATCACCACCAGATAACGCGGTGTCATAACCGGTTGTTCTTTAATCGTAACGTCTCCTTTTAAAGAGACCATTGCACAATTTCTTCCTTTTTGGCGATGATGACATCCTGCGTCATATTCACAAACAGGCCATGCTCTACAACACCAACAATTGAATCCAGAGTCTGCTCCAGAAGGACAGGGTTTTCGATGGGGCCGAAATGACAATCAAAGATATAATTACCGTTATCGGTAATAAAGCGCTCCCCCTGTCCTGTCCTACGTTCCACGACATTCTGGGCACCCACTTTTAATAGACGGGTCACAGTGCTTCTGGCACCAAAAGGCACAACTTCCACCGGAACAGGAACACGCTCCCCCAATGTCTCAACAGGCTTGGTTTCATCCACAATAACAATAAAACGCTTTGTCGCCTGGGCGATCATTTTCTCCCGGAACAAGGCGCCACCAAGACCTTTTATAAGATGAAGCGTCCCTTTCTCAACTTCATCAGCTCCGTCTATGGCAATATCAAGCTCGGGATACTCATCAAGTGTGCCCAGTTTAATCCCCAAGCTGCGAGCCAGAGCCGCCGTCGCCTCTGACGTGGGAATCCCTGTAATCTCCAGCCCATTGGCAACACGTTGACCGAGGCACTTCACCATGAAAGCGGCTGTCGTCCCGGTCCCAAGTCCCACAATCATACCGGGCTCAACAAAAGAGACAGCCTTTTGCGCTGCTGCCTCCTTGCATGCATCCATATTCATCTAACCAGCTCCAGCGGCGGCCCTATCAGCCAAAATAACAATCCTGCCTTCAGATGAAATACGTCCGGCAGGAATCGTTTCGTCACCTGCTTTCAGCCTCTCAAGCATCGCTGTTTTGCTGGCACCTGTCACCAGAAACACCACGAGACGACTTGAGGCAATCGCAGGATAAGTCAATGTTACGCGCTCATAAGGCACATGAGTCGGTCTGGCAACACCCACCCAGTCATTACGCTCATTTAACACTTTCTGTTCAGGGAAAAGAGACGCTGTATGGCCATCAGGTCCAAGCCCTAACATGACAACCTCAAATAGGGGTTTACCAGACTGTAACCTGTCACTACCATATGTCTTCTGGAGGGTTCGCTGATAGGACGCTGCATCCTCTTCGGCTGTCCCGGAGACAGGAATTGGGTAAATCTGTGAGGGGTCCAAAGGCACTTTGGAAAGAAATGTTTCCATTGCCATTTTATGGTTACTATCTTCATGATCATAAGGAATATGGCGGTCATCACCATAAAAAATCTCAAGGCGTGACCAGTCAATTTTCCGGGCCATTTCTGGCTGGGCAAGATATTCAAAAAGACGTTTCGGGGTCGAACCCCCAGAAAGAGCAATCCGGACTTTTGGCTCTTTGGAAACACTGATTGCGTGAATCAGTAAAGCCGCCATACGCTGCGCCACGGCATCAGTATCAGCCAGAACTTCGGTCGACGCGGTTTTCATAGTCATTATCATATCATTTTACTCTCACGATCTGCCTATTCCGCCTGTCAGGAAGCGGCAGGCAATACAAACTCTTCAATCGCCCTAGCCCATCCCTCTTCCTCATTGCTGGCTGTGACAAAAGAGGCCGCATCTTTTACAATCTGCGAAGCCTGTCCCATGGCAATACTGACACCTGCCGCCTGCAGGAGCGAAATATCATTATCGGCATCCCCTAAACCCGCAACCTGCTCAGGTTTAACGCCATAAAGCTCAGCAATTTTTCTGACGGCGTTCCCTTTTGTTGCTAAAGGTGCCGTAATATCAAGCATGTGCGGATTGGACCGCAGCGCTGCAATACGCCCCTGATAACGGGCATTTAACATCTGTTCCAGCTCAATCAGGGCTTCAGCGTCCTGCCCCATGACAACCACACGATTAACCGGCACAGCGTTCTCACGCAGGCTGGGAACCTGAACGGGTTTCACATCCGTTACATCATGTTCATGCTGGACAAGAGGCGTCATTTTATCCTCTACGAGCCATAATTTATAATCCTGCAACCACACTTCCACAGGGTAGGAAGCCAGGAGATCTATAAGCTCACGCACCAGAGCCAGAGGTAATGTAATATCCTGATGAACCTGTTTATGAGGCGTAAAAATAACACTGCCATTAAAACCGGCACAGAGTGACGTTAAATGAAGCTGATTTATATAACGCATCATTCCGCCGGGAGGGCGCGCGCTGGCAAGACATAAAGTGATCCCCGCTTTTTCAAGCTGCCTGATCGCTTCAAGTGTTCTTGCCGTCAGGATTTTGTTTTTCGGGAGGAGAGTGCCGTCCATATCCGAAACGACAAGTTTGATTGGGAGACGCTCTTCACCCATAAAACGAAAATCCTTTTTCTGATAAGGGCACCAGGCATAAAACCTGATGCCCTTTATTGGTCATAGTTTATTTTGGCTCTACGTGACCACCAAAGCCAAAGCGCATTGCTGAAAGCATTTTCTCAGCAAAGTTATTGCCAGAACGAGATCTGAAGCGTGTAAATAATGCCGCCGTCATAACAGGTGCCGGAACATCTTCCTCAATAGCCGCTTCAATGGTCCAGCGGCCTTCTCCTGAATCCTGGACTTCACCACTGAACTCACTGAGTTCGCCGTTATTGGCGAGAGCCGATGCTGTCAAATCCAGCAGCCATGAGGAGACCACACTTCCGCGACGCCAGACTTCTGCAATATCTGCGACATTGAGGTCAAAACGTTCCTCTTCAGGCAGTTTTTCAGAGTTTTTGGATTTGAGCACGTCAAACCCCTCTGCAAATGCCTGCATCATGCCATATTCGATCCCGTTATGAACCATTTTTACAAAATGACCGGAACCAGCAGGGCCGCAATAAAGATAACCCTGCTCAGCACGAGAGTCGTGTTTACCTGACGTGCGGTTGGGAGAAGGCACAACATCGCCAACGCCCGGTGCCAGAGCTTTCAGGAAAGGATCAACATAATCGGCTGCTTCCTTCGCCCCTCCATACATAAGGCAATAACCGCGTTCCAGACCCCAGACACCGCCTGAAGTACCGACATCGATATAGGAAATGCCCTTCTCAGCCAGTGTTCTGGCGCGGCGGATATCATCTTTATAATAAGTGTTGCCACCATCAATAACGATGTCACCTTTGCCAAGCAGATCACCCGCTTTGGAGACCATCTCCTCAGTAATGTCTCCCGCAGGCAACATAATCCAGATTACGCGACGCGCTTCACCTGATTTACCGAGAGCCTCAACCATTTCTTCAAGGCTATGAACCCCATGGGCTTTACCCTCGGCGCATTTGGCGACCGTATCAATATAGGTCTGTGGAGTGCGATCAAGCAAAACAACATCATGGCCATGGCGGGTCAGGCGTGCCGCGATATTACCGCCCATTCGACCAAGACCAATAATTCCGATATGCATTTATTTTGTTCCTTTAAGAGCTTCTGTAACAAGGCTGGTCAGGCGTTTCAGGCCGTCCTCAAGCGAGCCTTTTACATGTACCCGAAGAGCACGACGACCCCGAGAGGCAAGAACGTCAAAATCTCCCCGCGCCTGCGCAGCTTTCACAACACCAAATGTGTAGCTGGATCCAGGAACCTTTAAATCAGCAACATCATCTGCCGTAATCTGGAGGAAGACGCCACTATCAGGCCCCCCTTTATAAGCCTGCCCGGTTGAATGGAGGAACCGTGGCCCGAACTCAGCCGCGACAGCCACATGAAGAAGGTCTCTCAGCGTCAGGCGCAAATGCTGCTCCCAGGCACTGTGAGGCTGATTTTGCTCAATATAAGCAAGCAGGCCAACGTAATCGCTCTTCTTGACACGCGCAAAATGAGCTTTCAGGACAGAAACTCCGTCACCATTCCCAAGAACCTTGGCATTTTTGTCATCCGCGTAGAACTCAAGAGAGCCATCTGTCACGAAAGGCGCTTCCGCCGGGAGACGACCTGTTTCTTCATAAGCAGAAGTCAGTTTACGTGTTTCGACTTTGCTGAATTCAACATCCGGCTGGTCAAAAGGATCAATTCCCAGAACCGCACCGGCAACGGCGGTCGCAAATTCAAGGACAAAGAATGCCTGTGCCAATTGCTCTTTATTACAAAGATGGATTGCCACGACAGGATGTCCCGCCTCACGTAAGGCTTTCAGACGCGGATCAGGGGCTTCATTCACCAGGCGAAGCTCCACAAAGACACGATCTTTGCCATAGACAGCAGGATCGGCCAGCGTTTCCCCATCAATAGGAATCAGACCTGTACCTTTTTTGCCTGTACTTTCAGCAACGAGCTGCTCCAGCCAGGCACCGAGAGAGGCAAAACTTTCAGAGGCAACAATCGTGATTTTATCACGCCCGAAGGTTCTGGCCGCCACACCCCATGTCAGCCCGATGCGGGCTCCGGGGTTCATAAAGGGAGGCACGCTGCCATCACAGGAGCCAACCATCAGCATGGCGCTCTCCAAAATAGCGCGCACATTATACCCAGCAGCGGCCGCAGGAACGAGGCCGAAAGCCGAAATCACTGAATAGCGCCCACCAATTTCCGGATTGCCATAGAAAATATGTCCGAATTTATGGTCTTTCGCTTTCTTCTCAAACGCTGAGCCCGGATCTGTTACCGCAACAAAGTTTGCTCCCGGTTCCTGACCCAGAGCGTTCTTGGCCTGCTCCCAGAAATAGGCAAAGAGGATATTGGGCTCCAATGTGCTGCCTGATTTACTGGAAACAATGAAAAGCGTCTTTTTAAGATCAATTTTCTTTTCAAAACTCGCAATCTGCTGAGGGTCAGTGCTGTCAAGGACATGCAGACGCGGGAAACCCGCAACGTGACCGAAGGTTTTTTCCAGCACTTCCGGCCCAAGGCTGGACCCGCCCATTCCCAGAAGAAGAATGTCGCTATAATGACGCGCCTTTACTTCCTGAGCAAATTTTTCATAAACGTCACAGCGCTCCAGACTGTCAGCTGGGCCATTAAGCCAGCCTAACCACTTGCTTTCCGGTCCATTTGTCCAGACAGCAGGGTCACGAGCCCAGATACGGCGAATATCACCATCCTGCGCCCATTTCTTCTCAGCCGCTACAACAGCATTTGAAATATCGTCTGACAGAGTGATCCCTACAGAGGCAAGCCGGTCACCCAGAACAGCCTCACGGCGCGCTTCCACAGCACCAAGCAGGGCGTCAAAGGCAACACAGAAAGAGGCACAACCTTCTGTTACCAGAATGTCAGTGACTTTCTGCAGATCAAGGCCCAGCCTCTCTGTCTCAGAAAGCACCTTGCGCGCTTCTTCGACATTTTCAACCAGGCTGGCTCTTAATTTTCCATGGTCACGGAAAGCATCAAACGTGGCAGGTGGGATGGTGTTAACCGTATCACCACCAATCAGTTCCTCAACATACAGCACATCGCTATAGGCTTTGTCCTTGGTGCCGGTACTGGCCCACAGAAGACGTTGCGACTGTGCTCCTTTGGCTTCAAGAGCTTTCCAGCGTGGGCTCCTGATCACGTCAAGATAGTGCTGATAGGCAAGTTTCGCATTGGCAATCGCAACCTTGCCACGCAATGCTTTCAATGCAGCGGATTCCGGGTCATGAGCGGCGACACGGCGGTCAATCTCGGCGTCAATTTTACTATCGATCCGGCTGACAAAGAAAGAAGCCACACTTGCCAGGTGATCAATCGCCTGACCTTTCTGAACCCGTTCTTCAAGGCCCTGAATATAGGCTTCAAGAACAGCCTTATAGGCATCCAGTGAGAAAAGAAGCGTTACATTGACATTAATACCGTCAGCAATCGCTTCTTTTACAGCCGCCGTCCCTTCTTTCGTTGCAGGGATCTTGATCATGAGGTTCTCACGATGAACCTCTTTCCAGAGGCGACGCGCATCCGCGATGGTCGCTTTCTGATCGTACGCAATATAAGGCGATACCTCGAGGCTTACATAGCCATCACGCTTCCGGGTTTCATCAAAAACCGGTTTCAGAACAGCACAGGCATCACGAATATCTTCAATGGCGATGCGCTCATAAAGCTCACCAGCTGAAAGATTTTCTTTTGAGAGGAGAGAACGCACTTCCTCTTCATATTCAGCCCCATGGCCGATTGCTTTTTCGAAAATCGCAGGGTTGGAAGTTACCCCTTTTAATCCATCCTCCAAGACCATCTTTTTCAGAGATCCGTTGGCAGTAAAATCACGACGGATGAAATCAAACCAGGGTGACTGGCCATATTCGGCCAGTCCCTGCAAGGAATTTCCCTCTTTATTCTGGGTCATTTCTCTTCCTTTATGTATTATTACGCGTTCTACTATATTACTTATGAGCAGCCAGCTGGGCTTTTGCTGCTTTATATACTTCCTCAACTGTAAAGCCGAATTTCTTCATCAGCTCTCCTGCCGGAGCTGACGCTCCATAACCACGCATGGCAATCATGGTTCCTGTCGGACCGACGTAACGGTCCCATCCAATGGGAGATGCCATTTCAACACCCACACGCGCCTTTACTGATGGAGGCAACACTGACTCACGATAAGCCAGGTCCTGCTCTTCAAAAATATCAAGGCTGGGCATGGAAACGACGCGGGCTTTCACGCCTTCTTCAATCAGGCGTTCATAGACTTTAACAACCAGATCCACTTCAGAGCCCGTCGCCATAAGAATGATATCGGGCGTCTGCCCACAACAGCCGAGAACGTAAGCCCCTTTTGCCAGACCGGAAGCGGAAGCATATCTTGTGCGGTCAATCGTTGGCAGAGTCTGGCGGCTCAGAGCAAAAGCGACAGGGCCGGTTTTATGCTGCGTTGTATAACGCCATGCTTCTGAAACCTCATTGGCGTCAGCAGGACGCATCACAACCACATTCGGCGTTGCCCTCAGCTGAACCAGCTGCTCGATTGGCTGATGCGTTGGTCCATCTTCACCCACGCCAATTGAATCATGGGTAAACACGTAGGTTACAGGCAGGTTCATCAATGCTGAAAGTCTGATGGGGTTCTTCATGTAATCAGAGAAGATCAGGAACCCTGAACAGAAACTGCGCAATCCTGCCAGAGCCAGACCGTTACAGATCGCTCCCATGGCGTGCTCACGCACCCCGAAGTGGATATTACGCCCGCTATAAGAGCCGTTCCATTTGGCAGGCTGGAAAGAACCACCATCTTTAATGGTCGTTTTGGTTGACGGTGAAAGATCTGCTGAGCCACCAATCATCCATGGGAGATTTCTTGCAACATCGTTAAGGACGTCACCAGAGCTTGCACGAGAAGCAATTCCTTTTTCATTGGCAGGATAGACCGGCAGATCTTTATCCCAGCCAGCAGGAAGGTCACCTGCGAAAATCGCTTTCAATTCAGCTGCGAGTTCAGGATATTTTTTCTCATATTCTGCAAAAAGCTCATACCATTTCGCGCTGGCTTTGGCCCCACGTTGACCAAGTCCTTCTGCGAAATGCTCTTTCACGCCTTCAGGCACAAAGAAGGGCGGCGCATCTTTCGGCCAACCATAGGCAGCCTTCGCACCGGCAATTTCCTCGTCACCAAGGGGTTCCCCATGCGCTGAGGCTGTTCCAGCCTTATGCGGGGCGCCATAGCCAATAACCGTTGTCAGAACGATCAGGCTCGGCTTGTCCTTAACCTGTCTACATTCTTTCAGGGCTGCCAGAATAGCCTTCAGATCATTGCCATCATCAACATGAACGACATGCCAGCCATAAGCTTCAAAACGCTTTCCAACATCTTCGGTAAAGGTCAGCTCGGTTGAACCTTCAATGGAGATGTGGTTACGATCATAAACCCAGGTAATATTACTTAAGGCCAGATGTCCGGCCAGAGATGCCGCCTCGGAAACAACACCTTCCATCATATCACCATCACCACAGAATGTCGTGACATGATAGTCGAATAGGTTAAACCCAGGGCGGTTATAACGTGCTGCAAGCCAACGCTCTGCCATCGCCATCCCGACGGACATTCCACAGCCCTGCCCTAAGGGGCCCGTCGTTGTTTCGACGCCTGTTGTATGATGATATTCAGGGTGCCCCGGTGTGAGGGAGCCCAACTGACGAAAGGATTCCAGATCCTTAAGTGTCAGAGAGGGCGTTTCAAGAACAGTGCCATCTTTAACCTTATGGATACCGGCAAGATGAATCAGGGAATAAAGCAGCATTGACGCATGACCGCCAGAGAGCACAAAACGGTCTCGTGCCGGCCAGAGCGGATTGGCTGGGTCATAATTCATATCATGCTGCCATAACGCATACATCGCTGGTGCCAGCGCCATGGCTGTACCAGGGTGACCGGAATTGGCACGCTGCACCCCATCCATCGAAAGAGTGCGAATGGTATCAATGCTAAGTTTCGATAGTGCTTCAGTCACGTTGAAAATCCCCAATTCATAAGATCTATAATATGTTTCCCCGACAGTGTGCACTTCTGCAAGAGACCCTGTCCAGCTCTTCTGAGCATTTACATACTCACAAAATAGTCAAAACCTTATCCGAACCCACTGACAAAAAAGCAAAAAAATCTGGCACAAGACGCTGCTGCTCTTTATTATGAAAGCGCAAATGATAAACATTTTGGCGTTTGATAAAGCTTTTCGTCATAATGGAGCCCTTAAGAAAGAAAACCCTTTCTGTTAGACATTGATTTGGCATTTCCTGTATAAAACAGAGGTGTTTATGACACAGCATAAAATAAATTTTACACCAGAGCAGATAACCGCCCTATTTATTGAAGCCGCACGAAGCAGCGATATTGATCTATTATCACAATTTCTTGATGCAGGCATGCCAATTGATTGTACAGACAGCCGTGGATACACGCCTCTTATTGTAACCACCTACAATAACCACTTGGAAGCGGCCCGTTTTTTATTAGACCATGGTGCCGATCCTGATGCGACGGACCTCAAAGGGGCAACGGCCCTCTCAGGGGTCGCCTTCAAGGGCTATGACGCTATAGCTGATCTTCTAATCGAAAAAGGCGCTTCCATTGACAAACCCAACCATGCCGGAAGAACGCCTTTGATGTTTGCCATCATGTTCGGGCGGGAAAGCATGGCCAAAAAGCTTCTTACTGCTGGCGCCAACCCGGACCATAAGGACATAGAAGGCGTTTCAGCCCGTATGCTGGCCCAGAACCAGGGGATTGGTCATCTTTTCAGCTGATTTCTTTTCGTGCATGCTCACGATAGAATGATTTTACATCATAGCCACTAAACCGGGGTAACATTATGAGCCGTTTCTGGAATTCTTCAGTTCACCTGCTTCACCCTTACGTACCTGGCGAACAGCCACAGACCCCGGGGTTGATCAAGCTTAATACCAACGAATCCCCATACGGCCCCAGCCCCAGAGCCTTAAAAGCCATGGAAGACGCGGTAAATGACAACCTTCGTCTTTATCCTGATCCCACGTCTTCGACTCTCTGCCAGACCATTGCCCGGCAATTTGACCTGAAGCCCGAGAATGTTTTTGTAGGAAATGGGTCAGACGAAGTCCTGGCTCATGCCTTTCGGGCTCTCTTCAGAGAGGATGAAGACGTCCTTTTTGCTGACGTTACTTACGGATTTTATCCCGTCTATTGCACGCTTTTTGGTTTTTCCTACCGCTCTGTCCCATTGCAGCAGGATTTCTCTCTCAATGTAGAGGATTATACCGGCCCTTGTGGGGGAATTGCCATAGCCAACCCCAATGCCCAGACAGGGCGTGCTATTTCTGTCAGCGATATCGAAAAACTGCTGAAGGCACAGCCTGATCGTGTCGTCATCATCGATGAAGCCTATGTCGATTTTGGAGCGGAAACAGCCGTTCCACTCATCAGACATTATGACAATCTGCTTATTGTGCGGACATTCTCCAAGTCCTCGTCTCTTGCCGGATTACGTGTCGGCTATGCGCTGGGGGATCCTGCCTTGATCGAAGGAATGATACGCGTCAAAGACAGCTTTAACTCCTATCCTCTTTCCCGTCTTTCCCAGGCAGGAGCCACGGCCTCATTACTGGATCAGGACTGGTTTTTAAAAAACACAACCAGAGTTATGGCCACGCGTGATGCGCTCATCCCGGAACTAAGGGCACGGGGCTTTCAGGTTGTACCGTCCAAAGCCAATTTTATCCTGGTTCAACACCCCGATTATGATGCTTTCAGCCTCACAGGCTTATTGAGAGAGCACGGTATTCTGGTGCGGCATCTCTCTTCTATCGAACGCATCAGGCAATGGCTGCGTATAACAATCGGATCTAAAGAGCAATGTGAACAGCTGGTTAACGTTCTTGACCAGATTATACGCCCTAAAAACGGGCCTCTCTGAAGAGGGAAATGACATTCTCTTCAAGGCTGGAACCTTGACCCCTCTTTCCTCATCCATATCACTCCAGAAGAGTTCAGATCATGTCTTCTACAGAATATACCCATGAGCAATTACTTGATCGCTTAGGCGAAGTTGCTGTGCGCGTCGGGCTTAACCTGGTTCCCCAACAACAGGTTTTTGTGACAGCTCCCCTTGATGCAGCGCCTTTAGTGCGCCGTATCACAGAGCATGCCTATAAGGCAGGAGCTTCTCTCGTTACGACATTCTTCAATGATGATGAAAGCACTCTGGCGCGCTACCTTTATGCCTCCCCTGAAAGCTTTGACGTAGCTAATGGATGGCTCGCGAATGCTATGGCACAGGCCTATCAGGAAGGCGCTGCCCGCCTTGCCATTACAGGTGGTAACCCGACTCTCCTTAAAGGGCAGAATCCTGATTATATTTCCCGAGCCAGCAAAGCCAGCTCCAGGGTTAATCGTCCCGCGATGGAAGCCATTACGCAATTTGCCACAAACTGGACAATTGTCGCCGCTGCCAACCCGGCCTGGGCAAGGCAGGTCTTCCCCAATTTACCGGAAAAAGATGCGCTCGCTGCCCTCTGGGAAGGAATTTTCAAGGCCTCACGCGTCGATAATGATGACCCCATAAGTGCCTGGAAGGAACATAATCGACTCCTTCATGAACGCTCCAGACAACTTAATGACCTGCGTTTTGATGCCCTTTCCTTCAAGGGGCCAGGCACAGACATCACAATCGGACTCGCAGAAGGGCATTTCTGGGCCGGCGGGGCTGAAACAACGACCAACAATATTATCTGCAATCCCAATATCCCGACCGAAGAAGTGTTTACGACTCCCCATTGCGCCCGCGTGAATGGCACGATCTCAAGCACAAAGCCCCTTTTTCATCAGGGTTCGCTGATTGATATGATCCGCGTACGATTTCAGGATGGGAAAATTGTCGAAGCCAATGCTGCTATCGGGCAGGACGTTCTGGAACGCCTTCTTGAAAGCGATGAAGGAGCACGCCGTATCGGAGAAGTGGCTCTTGTCCCTCACTCCTCCCCCCTCTCGCAAAGCGGCATTTTATACCGTAATACGCTTTTTGATGAAAACGCCTCAAGCCACATTGCCCTGGGGCAATCTTATACAAAATGCATGATGGACGCAGAAGGACACACTGAAGAACAGCTCCTTGCCCGGGGCGCCAATCAGTCCATCATTCATATAGACTGGATGATCGGCTCAGAACATATTGATGTAGACGGTGTTAAAGATGGCGTCAGCCAGCCTCTGATGCGACAGGGGGAATGGGTCTAGTTTTTATGTCCATTACCCTTGACCCTACCAAACTTCCCGCTCTTGATATCGTAAAACTGGCTCAGTCCGGGCAAATCGTCCGGTCTGAACGCCAGACAGAAGACGGCGGAATTCCATGCTTCATTCTGCAAGAAGACTGGGCACGGTTAAAAACACTCCACAGTAAGTCTGTTCCCCTGAGTGATGAAGCTCTTCTCATCGCCCTGGAAAAAGTCTCCGCTCGTTTCCTGCAGGAAGCGGCTAAAACCTACCGGCTCCTGGAACAGGAAACCCCAAAGTCGGTTTTACCGAGCATCTTTGAAATTGAATGCGACCTTTTTCCCGATCAGAAAAAGATATTTCTACTTCTGGTAAGAGATAGCGAGCACCCAGTCGCCTGCGCTGTGATTGGAACCTCTTCAGCTCTTCTGAACTCGCTACGGTCGCACCATTAAGGGGGGCTCCCATCCGAAGCCCATCCAGCCCGGTCAGGCGCTCTTTACAGGAGCCTGACTGGTGATAAGCGCGTCACGGACTAATCCCCGCTCCAAAGTAACAGCTGCCAGCCTGGCACGGGCCTGCTCTATCTCCTGACGCCCTTCATGAAGCCACTTGCTGAACTCTTCGACTGTGACATCGTCAGTTTCCGGATCGCTTGCAGCGTTATAACGCATCATGAGTGTCTCTTCAGCGGACTGAAGCTCTCCAAGCGCCTTATTCTCAAGCTGTAGCAAGTCATAAAAAAGCGTTTCAGCTAAACGATCTTTCTCTTTTTCCATAGCACAGAACTTTCTTAACCTTCTCTGAAGCTTTCAATCATTCCCATGAGAACAGAGATTAACTTTTTGTAGTTAAATAATCTTTTACATATAAATAGGACTAAACCATATAGTATAAATTGTTGCATTAATATCCCAAAAGAAATTTTATCCTAAATTCTGTGAAATTTTTACGGATTATTAAAACTCAATTAATAAAAATAAGCTGTCTCTTATTTGTGATACGCGCAAACACACCATAAAAAATGATTGAATAAAGAAGTGTTTTAGCTTAGAAACAATCAGAGGTTGTATTCGTTCGATAGGTAATAATTCTCATGACAGCCTAGTTAATAGGATAAAAAAATGCGCATTTTAATTGCCGAGAGTGACCTTTCCAGTGCCAACCCCCTGGTGCAAATCCTTCAGGGAGCAGCTTATGCGGTAGACCATGTCAAAACAGGAGAAGACGCTTTGGATATGATGCGTCATTATGATTTTGACCTGTTGATTACCGATCTTAATCTCGTAGATATGGACGCACCGGAACTTATTCGCCAGACGCGACGTTCGCAATTAAAATTACCTGTTATGGTTCTCTCTTCTGTCAGCCAATCGCAGGTTAAAGTAAAAGCCTTCTCCATGGGAGCGGACGATTACCTTGTCAGGCCTTTTGACACAGAGGAATTAATTGCACGCTGCAGAGCTTTGATACGACGCTCACGTGGTTATGCCGACTCATTATTGAAAGTCGGTGACCTGGAGTTGAATCTCGAAAGTAGAATCGTCAGTGTATCCGGCCGTCCATTACATCTTACAGGTAAAGAATATTCTATTCTTGAACTGTTAGTTGTGCGGAAAAATACAGTCCTTGCCAAAGACACGTTCTTAAACCACCTCTATGGCGGCATTGACGAACCGGAAATGAAAATTATTGACGTCTTTATTTGTAAATTAAGGCGAAAATTACAAAATTACGGCTTGGGCAATCTCATTACAACCGTATGGGGAAGAGGTTATATCATGCGTGATACCAATGACTCTGACATCAAGCCCCCAAGCCAAAATCAGGTTCATTCCCTTATCCCCGAATTAACAGCAGACAGGGTGTGATAAAATCACATCTCACCGGTTTATGTTACATCCGGAGAAAAGGGGAAAATTAAGTCACGACGGCAGGATGGAGCCTGTTTCACACCATAAACGGCTTCCATAATGTTGAAGCAGAGGCTTCAGACCAGCTTCTTTATTTTATCGCAGATTTCCCCGACCATATTCTGAACCATTGCTTCATCTTCTGCTTCCACCATGACCCTTATCAAGGGCTCTGTTCCACTCGCCCGCAGGACCAGTCTGCCGCGTCTTTTGAGCTTTTCTTCGGCCCATTGGCAGATTTCTTTCATTTCGGGCCGATTAATGGGATTTGTCCCTGTATAGCGTAGATTTTTTAAAATCTGAGGATAAGGCGAGAAGAGCCGGCAAACTTCGCTTGCAGGTTTTTGTGCTTCAACCATGACGGCCAGAATTTGCAAAGCCGCCAGGAGGCCGTCTCCCGTGGTTGCATAATCTGTGAGGACCATGTGACCTGATTGCTCTCCTCCCAGATTGGCACCACTTTTGCGCATTCTTTCCACAACGTAACGGTCCCCCACAGCCGTTCTATAGAGTGTCAGCTCTTGAGACTTCAGATAGTGTTCCAAGCCTAAATTAGACATGACGGTTGCCACAATTTCGCTACCGCGCAATTTCCCCTGTTTTTTCCAGGAGGTGGCGATCAAGGCCAGGATCTGGTCTCCATCCACAAGCTGACCCTGTTCGTCAGAAATCAGGACGCGGTCCGCATCCCCATCAAGAGCGATCCCGAAATCAGCTTTATGTGTTTTAACCGCCTCACATAAGGTTTGTGGGCATGTTGAACCAACATGTTCATTAATATTGGTCCCATTTGGCTCACACCCGATACGGATCACCTCAGCCCCTAATTCCCATAAGGCTGTAGGCGCCACACGATAAGCAGAACCATTTGCACAATCGAGGACAATTTTCAGCCCATCAAGACGGTAGCCCCGTGGGAATGACGATTTGACGCATTCAATATAACGCCCAGCCGCATCATTAAGGCGTGAAGCACGACCAATTTCTTCCGGGGAGGCAAGTAACCCGGAGAGATCTTTCTCCATCAGAGCTTCGATCTCACTTTCTGCCTGATCCGAAAGTTTAAAACCATCAGGCCCGAATAATTTTATGCCATTATCGGTAAAAGGGTTATGCGAGGCTGAAATCATAACCCCCAGATCCGCCCGCAGAGAACGCGTTAAAAAGGCGATTGCCGGGGTTGGAAGCGGCCCAACCAACGTCACATCCATACCTGCTGACAAAAAGCCTGAAACAAGAGCACACTCAATCATGTACCCTGACAGGCGCGTATCCTTGCCCAGAAGGACTGTATGACGATTCTGACGTCTCTTGAAATATAGACCGGCCGCCTGCCCCAGCTTCTGGGCAATTTCTACCGTCATGGGAGCGAGATTGGCACGACCACGAATTCCATCTGTACCAAAAAAAACTCTCGTGCCAGCCATGAGCCAATGCTCCTTCCCGATCCATATATTACAAGTCGCAAAGTAACCTGAAGAGCTTCATACCGGAATTTTTCCAAAACCCCAATAGAAACAGGCACCTGATTTATCACCAGGTGCCTGCCCTAAAAGAACATATCCAGAAAATCTCAGACTGTCTGAGTATTGAGCCCGATCTGGGGAGGGCGGAAGGACGGTACGGAGCCTTTTTCTCCTCCAAGAGAACGATTATCGCCATCCTCGGAGCGATCAAGGGGCTCCCCACGGATCACCTTCCCCACTTCATCGCCCGTCAGCGTTTCATATTCAAGCAACGCTTCGGCCAGACGATGGAGGTCATCAATATGATCCAGAACGAGCTGTTTGGCCTGGGCATAGGCTGTATCAATCAGGGCTCTGACTTCCTGATCAATTTCATCAGCCATTTCGGTTGAAACTTCGTCAGGATTATCATAAGCGACCATACCAAGCTTGTCGCTCATACCCCATTGTTTGACCATACGGCGAGCAATATCAGTCGCTCCCTTGATATCTCCCGAGGCACCAGCGCTTACATTTTCATGACCGAAAATAACCTCTTCGCCGACGCGTCCACCCATGGCGATCACCAGACGAGCCAGACACCATTTACGGCTGTAAGAAATATTATCTTTCTCAGGCAGGGTCATGACCATACCCAAAGCCTGACCACGTGGGATGATGGTCGCTTTATGGATCGCATCACTTCCGGGGGTGAGATAGGCACAGAGAGCATGCGCCCCTTCATGATAGGCTGTGGTTCTCTTCTCTTCTTCAGTCATGACCATTGAGCGTCTTTCGGCGCCCATCATGACTTTGTCCTTGGCCTGCTCAAACTGTGCCATCGAAACCGAGCGACTTCCCTGCCGTGCGGCAAACAATGCGGCCTCGTTAACCAGATTAGCCAAGTCCGCACCGGAGAAGCCAGGAGTGCCGCGGGCAATAATACGGGCATCCACATCAGCGAACAGAGGCAACTTCTTCATATGAACGCGCAGGATTTTCTCGCGCCCGCTGACGTCAGGATTGGAAACCACAACCTGACGATCGAAGCGGCCAGGACGCAATAGCGCAGGATCCAACACATCCGGTCGGTTGGTCGCTGCAATAATAATCACACCCTCATTACTTTCAAAGCCGTCCATTTCGACCAGCATCTGGTTGAGGGTCTGCTCACGTTCATCGTTGCCGCCTCCCAGACCAATGCCACGATGGCGACCCACAGCGTCAATCTCATCAATAAAAATAATGCACGGCGCTGACTTTTTCCCCTGCTCGAACATATCACGAACACGCGATGCCCCAACGCCGACAAACATCTCCACAAAATCAGAACCAGAGATACTGAAGAACGGTACGTTCGCTTCACCAGCAACGGAACGGGCAAGGAGCGTTTTACCGGTTCCCGGAGGTCCAACCAGCAGGACACCTTTGGGAATTTTTCCGCCAAGACGCGTAAATTTATGTGGATCTTTCAGAAAATCTACGATCTCTTCAAGTTCGGCTTTCGCTTCATCAATCCCGGCAACATCAGCAAAAGTAACACGACCCTGCTTTTCGTTCAGAAGTTTTGCCTTGGACTTGCCAAATCCCATGGCGCCACGGCCACCCGCACCCGCCTGCATCTGACGGAAAATCATAAAGCCCAGCCCCAGCATCAGGACGATAGGCAGATAAGCTGCAATATAACGTAAGATCGGACTCTCAGCACTTTGCAGAGGCCGTGCTGTCACTTCAACCCCGGCTTTCGTCAAAACCGGCACCATTGCAGGATCAAACGGTGCATAGGTTTTAAACGAAGTACCATTACTCAGCTTACCTGTAATATTCTGATCCTGTATGACCACTGAGCGGACCTGATGTTGTTCAACACCATGAATAAAGTCAGAATAAGCCAGTTGCTGTACAGCCTGACGGCTTGACCCGGGCTGGAAAGCCGTCAGCATGACGATGGCCGCCATAATGACGATGACCCAGATTACAACATTGCGACCTATATTATTCATCTTAATTCTATATCCTCACTCAGGATGAGACTGTATGGCAAAAAATTATCTTCTAAAGATAAGACATTAAAAAGGCTTTCCTAGTCCCCGCAAGGGGAAAAACAGCACACGATATCCTAAATTTTTAGTAAAATAGTTTAGCACCCACAATTTTCATACCACCTTGCCACAAAAAAGAAGCCCGAGGTACATTTTCAGAGATCCCTCTGGCGCAATCAGCCACAGCGACCAGTTTATCGTTCTGCCATAAAGCGGGCATTGTTTTAAGCACCGCAACAGGAACCTCTCTTTCCGCCCTTACGACACTGGCCTGCTCACCCAGAGCGTCAATCCTGCACTCTTTTTTATCTGGCCCCAGATAAAGCCAGCGACGGTCCCATAATGATCTTTTTTTTGCACATTCAAGCGGGGTTATGTCCCGGAATTCACGATATAGAATAAAATCTTTCAGCTGCCCCTGAACAAAACGCTTTTTAAGGACTGCACCGCCCAAACTCCCCTCTTTTTTTGTAAGAAGAATGCGCAGGGAGTCGTCAGAGGGAAGATAGGCCCTTCCCCCGATATATCTTATCAAACGCCCCAACAGAAAAAGAGACAGTTCGGAATCGAGATCTTTGAAGAGTTCCGGTGATAAAACCATCCAGCCCTCTGCCTGCTCCCTTACCCTTTCCGGTAATAAGGCGGCAACACGCTCTTCCAGTCTCTGAAAATGCTGCACTGAATCTGCCAGTCTGGCACGCACAAAAAACCGGTCATCCTCTGTTAAATCCTGCCTGATCTGAACACGCTTAAACCGCCTGTTCTCGTTGGAAGGATCCTCACACCATTCTAGCCCCTTTTGGCGAAGAGTCTCTTTTAAACGCTCAGGCCGCAACGAAAGGAAAGGACGGATAAGCGTTATCTGCCCGCGATTTGTACGCGGTGCCATTCCCGTCATTCCCTCAAGACCGGTTTTTTTCTCCATCCTCATCCAAAGCGTTTCTTCCTGATCAGCCTGGTGATGAGCCAACATCAGAATAGACGCCCCTACGTCATGACAGGCCTGTTCAAGAACCACATAACGTGCATCCCGTGCCCGTTCCTGCAAGCCGCCTGGCTTCAGCTTATCAAGCGTTAAAATACGAAAAGGAATGCCCATCTGTGTCAGCCTCTGCCCCGTCAGCTCTGCTTCTTCCCGTGATTCCGGGCGGAGAGCATGATCGACAATAAAGGCAATAATATGAAACCTCCATGCTCTGGCCAAATAAGCCAAAGCCATGGAATCCCCTCCCCCTGATACAGCAAGTGCCACCGGCGATGCCGCCTCATCAGGCCCGAAAGGCCCAAGAGCGCTTATTAATGAGGCAAATTCGGCATTAGTGACAGGATGCGCGGGCACGAAAAACCTTGGCACTGGATTTCACACGCGCACTTGCGTCAGGAAATTCATCATTTAATTTATTTAAAGCTTCACACGCTGCTGATTTATTTTGCAGGGAAAGCATAGAAGCTGCGACCCCCAAAAGAGCTTCCGGTGCCCGAGCCGATGATGGGTCCGCATGGTAAGCGTCAAAATAGGAGACTGCTGACTGGCGATAATCCTTCTGTCCAGCCATGGATTGCGCAAGGAGAAAATTCGCCTCCGCTTTGACAGACTTGCTTTTAGCGGATTTCAGCGCTGCTCGTGCATAATATTCTGCATCTTCATAATGCCGAGCCCTGATTGCTTCCTGGCCGGATTTAACCGGCGTCAGAGACGGTTTGGGACTTTCATCCCCTCCCGCTGCCGCAACAGAAGACGAAGCGCGAGACGTAACATCACTATTACTGCGTGTCGTGCCTCTATTTTGCTGGGCAAACTGCATATCTCCAAGCTTTTTATCCATATCCGCCTGGCCTTGTTGCACCTGGTTCGTCAATTGGTCCAGCTCGCCTCTCATATCCCGCATCTGTGATTCAAGATTATTCACACGTTGCAGAAGGCGTGCCGTCAGACTTTCGGAGGAATTATCAGCACTTTCAGCATCACCTTTCCCCCGTCTTGCGGATGCAGGACTTTCATAAGGGGCATCTTGCGGAGCTGGAGCATCCAGACCGGAAGAAGAAGGAGCAAGCGGCGGTGCCATTCCCGTTCCCTGGCTATCATCAACAGACGCAGGGTCGTCATGTTGCCGTTCCAGCTGCTGGTGCTGCCTTAAAATATCCTCCCGGGATAAACCATCAGCGCCATAAGCCGCCATGACCGAAAAAGATGAGACCACACACGACAATGCAACAAACCTCAAAGGAAGAGACTTCCGCAGTCCCCCTAACAGTATGAAACGCGCCATGTTAAAACCTCTTTTCCTTCCCATTATTATCATGCAAAAGGCCATTCAGAAGAGAGAACTCCTCTGCCTGGCCTTTCCCAAAAGGATCACAGCGGGCTTGGCGCCCACGACAGCTGATAGCCTTTTTTACTGAACAGATGTAATCGCGTTACGATTCTGTGCCCAGGCTTCCTCGTTATCGCCATCAACCGTAGGACGATCTTTACCATAGGAAATGGTATTAATACGATTGGCGCTAACACCGTGAGCCAGCAGATAATCGCGTGCAGCATTAGCACGACGTTCGCCAAGAGCAATGTTATATTCCTCTGTGCCACGATCGTCGCAGTTACCAGCGATCAGGATATTAACCTGAGGGTAACGCTGCAGCCATGCAATCTGTTTGTCCAGAGTTGCACGAGCTTCCGGCGTCAGCTTGTTCTGTGCCAGAGCGAAAAAGATGCGATCGCCAGCACTCGCTACGAGGTCAGCCTCGCTGCCTGGAACAGGACCGCTCTGCTGAGACACACCATCCCCTACGCTGGCCTGCTTCTCGTGCGAACCACCGCAAGCTGCCAGAGCAAGTGTTAAACCTAATATACCAAATGCCTTGAATTTCATGTTCTTAACCTCAGGAAGACTCTAAAGGGAGTCAAATGGAAAAGGCCCTCTTGATTTAAAAAGAAACGCGCCCTTTGTCAGAAAGCTTCTCTCTTATTTCAAAATCTGTCAAGTATTCTATGCTTTTACATAAAAAGAAACTGCTTTTAGTGGCGGAAAGACGACCATGCGGGATCAGAAGCCCCGGTTGCAGTCGGGATCACATGTTCATTAAATCCAGCGACGTCAATCACACTGATTGTCGAACTGAACCCGACACCACCCCTGCCAGCTGCTGACTGACGACAGAATGTTATGGCTCGTCCATTGGGGGCAAAACTCGGGCTTTCTACCGTAAAGCCCTGCGTCAGAATACGCTCACCCGTTCCGTCCGGATTCATAACCCCCAGAGAGAAGCCCCCACTATTGAGCCTTGTAAAGGCAATAATATCACCTCTTGGAGACCAGACGGGCGATCCATAATGCCCTTTGCCATAAGAAATACGCCTGACATTCCCACCAGATGCATTCATGATATAAAGCTGCGGGCTACCGGCACGATCAGAGTTGAAGACGATCTGCTGACCATCCGGGCTGAAACAGGGACTCGTATCAATGACCCCTCCGCTATTTGTCAGGCGGGCACGTGAATGACTTCCCATATCAACGCGGTAGATATCTGACCCTCCGTTCTGGGTCGTCACAGACATGATGACACTTGACCCATCGGGAGAAAAACGAGGGGCGAAGGAAATTCCGTTGAAGGTTCCCAGAATGCTCTGCTGACCGGAGTTAAGGTCATAAATATAGACGCGTGGACGGTTCTGATAATAGGAAAGGAACGCGATTTGCTGACTGACAGGACTAAAACGCGGCTCCAATGTCAGCCATTGGCCACTGGTCAGAATATGAGAATTCGCGCCATCCTGATCCATAATAGCCAGGCGTGTTTCCTGCTTCCGGCGTGGTCCTGTACGGGCAACATAGGCAATTCTGGTATCAAAATAACCTCTCTCCCCCAGAAGACGCTGATAAATTACGTCAGCAATAATATGAGCAACCCGCCGCCAATTCGCCTCAGAGGCCGTATAGGCTGTCCCCTGAAGTTGCTGACCAGCCAGGACGTCCCATAGCCTCATTTCAACACGAACATTGCCGGTTCCGGTGGTGGAACCAGCGACAGCTGCCCTGGCTCCTCTAGCCTTCAGCGCACTGAAATCAGGCTGTGCCCCTGCCGGCACGTCACCTGACATAACCTGAAACAACCCTGTATTGCCCAGATCAGCCGAAATAACTTCCGAAATGCGTGTTCCCATTCCTGCCCCGAAATCCGGTATGATAATAGGAATAGGCGCCTGATGGGCCTGATCGACGGTAATTTCTGCTTCACCAGCCGCGCCAGAAGACGCAGCGGCATGGCCTGACAAGGGAAAGGCCATAATTCCCCCTAAAGCCAGAGCGCCCTGCCCTGCTCCCGTTATAACGGAACGACGAGTGAAATGCTGTTTCAGGCTTTCAGCCTCGGTGTCGGTAAAAAATGACATAACAGGTTACCTCAACTTTAAGGGTTGGATTATTTTACAGAATTATGGTCTGAAAACAAAACGAAACTGTCTGGTCTTCCCCAGTAAACGCCCTGGAACAGGCAAGTGCGCACAAGTCGGACTTAACACTGCATCCCGGGCACGCTCAGCCAGCACACGGTAAGAAGGATCTGACGCCATACGGGCAGCAGTATCAGGCGCAAATTCGGCAATTCTGGCCTCACCTGTTGCATCAACTGTTACAATCATATGAGCGACAAAGCTTGCATAATTCTTTGCCGCCGTATCCTCCTGATAGCATCGCCTGACTGAAGCGCCGATTGCTTTCTGCTCTCCCATATTCAGCGATTTGGTATCTCCATCAGGATCACCACCACCGCGCGTGGATCCCCCACGAGATGGGTTGGCGTGCGCTTTAGGCGGGTGAGTCTGTTTCTGCTCCGTGCGGAAACTATCCAATGTCGCCAGCAGAGAATGACTATCAGACTGCGTCTTTTTGGCCTCATTCGGCTGATGCGTTTTGGAATCCTGAGGATTCTTGACAGCCTTCCGTTCAGGCACCGGAGGTGCTTTCAGGTCAGCCGGTTTTTTCGCTGGCTGAGGTTTCTTTTTCGCCTCGGCACTTACTTCCCCCTTTTCATGCAATTCTGTTTTCTGCTGCAATTCCGTTTTTGCTTCAGTCCTGGAAGGATCAGGCGCAGCAGTTGCTGGGGGAGGCGGTGGCGCGGTAGGTGGAGGAGGCTCATGCGGCGCCTCTTTGGGCTGTTCGGGAGACGGCTCTTCATCGCTGTCTTTTTCAGCATGAGGCTTCGGAATTTCCGCTTTATGTGACGATTTATGAGGAGGCGCATTCATCCCCTCAGTATCAAACACCATTTCAACCGGTTGGGGTG
Source organism: Aristophania sp. ESL1100 (assembly GCF_058511235.1). NCBI lineage: Bacteria > Pseudomonadati > Pseudomonadota > Alphaproteobacteria > Acetobacterales > Acetobacteraceae > Aristophania > Aristophania sp. ESL1100. Next base: position 1,426,294 of record NZ_CP196394.1, read on the forward strand.
GCGGGGGCTCTGGCAATGGCGCAACATGATGCCACAATAAAGCCCCCACAATTCCCGCATGGCCCATAATAGACAGGACCGCCCCTACCAGACTCAGGCGCTTTTCAGGAATGATCTCCCCGTTCCCAAAGGAACGGGGATCTGCATCCTTATTTTCAAACGGTAATCCAGACTGCACTGGCAAGCTCCCCCTTCCTCAGGGGCCTGTCTGAGGTTGCTGGGCCAGAAGCGCAACATGGCTGAAACCGCCCGTTGTAATCTGCCCCATAACGCGCATAACCTGACCATAATCGATTTTGGCATCAGCTTTCACGAAAATACGGCGGGACGCATCATTGTCAGCAGCCTGCTTCAAACGCGTTACCAACTCTTCTGCGCTGACATGCTCATCACCCAGATAGAGACTCCCGTCACTTCGCAGAGACACCGTAATGGGCTTACTGTCTGTATTGATCGGGCTAGCACTCGTTTTTGGCAAATCGACATTCACGCCACTTGTCATCATGGGAGCCGTCACCATAAAAATAATAAGCAGCACAAGCATTACGTCCACTAAAGGCGTAACGTTGATCTCTGCAGCTGGTCTGTGACGACGGCGCCCTGAAACAGGCCCCCCTCCTGACAGTGCCATAATGCCTAGCCTCTTCCTGCTTTGCGTTCTTCAGACTGGCGAGACAGGATCGCGGCAAATTCTATACCAAATCCTTCCATCCGTTCTGAAAAATTATCAAGGGCACGGCTGATCATATTATAAGCCACATAAGCGGGAATAGCCGTTAACAGACCAATGGCTGTCGCAAAAAGGGCTTCCGAAATACCCGGAGCCACGACAGAGAGGTTCGTATTATGCATGGCAGCAATGGAACCAAAAGCGTGCATAATACCCCAGACGGTTCCGAACAATCCGACAAAGGGAGCGACAGGACCAATGGTAGCAAGCGTTGTCACATAACGTGAGAGACGGTCATTTTCACGTGCAATGGTGATATTGATAGCCCGGTCAATGCGGGTTTGTGTCCCACCCCTGACCATATCAACATTTTCAATACGTGATGAACGACGCCACTCTCCCATAGCAGCGCCAAAAACCGCCGCCATAGGATGGACAGGACGGGCCCCGTCACTTTCATAAAGATCATCAAGCGATCCACCCGCCCAGAAATGATCTTCAAAAGCTGATGCTTCCCGATTGACACGGCGGATCAGGAGGATCTTTTCAATAATGACTGCCCAGACGAAAATACTGCACGCTGCCAGACCGATCATCACCAGTTTGACGACAATAGACGCATGCAGGAATAATTGCACCGGCGACAACCCTGCTGCACTTACAGCACCGAGGGCTGCTGAACTCACCGTTTGGTCCACTCCACGTTCTCCCGACTTTTTGCTCTTTCAAGCCACAGACTCTAACAGGTCAACTCGTCTGCTTCATTCTGTCTCTCATACATGACAGTATTTCATGTAACAGAAAAGTGGTTTTTTTATTACCGTTCGTTCAGAAAAGATCCTCCTCCATCCATAAAAAGCGTGAAGAGACGAACGGCAATCCTGCAACTCTGCAATATTGCCCTGAGCGTTCATTACGTTACCTCAGGACGAAACTGCGCAACATAGAAGGGCCACCGACTTAATACGCCTGAAGTCTATTTATTTGTAAGGATTGGTCCATTTATATAAATCCGCTGGCACTGTATCTCGTGAGGGTAGAAATATCCTGAAACCGCGATCAGTCCACTTGTTATAATCCAAAACAACATTACGCCCAACAATGCGATCTTCTGGATTAACAACAACAGGCACATATACTTTATCGTCAACTTCATGAGATTCCAAATGAGTGCCAGTATCTGTTATTGTGTATAATAAATGACCATGTTTGTCGTACACATCCTGATCGTCATTTTTAACAGTCTCATAATAGGTATATTTATTCATATGCATCAGAAACAACCAGTTTCCCGGAGGAACGTGCATAAATAAATAGATACAGTTGGGGTACCACCGAGCAACCCGGATATAGTTCCAGGCCTGAGCAGACGGAGATTCTTTAAAAGGACTTCTCGAGCTCAAAATACGCATCCAGTCACGAAAATAGGGCGTGTCCGGCATTAAATATGCGTCCCCTGAGATGCCGGTGCATCTATGTTCGTTACTATCCTCGGGAGTCGTATAATATCCTCGAAGAAGGACGTTTTTATCCCCTTTTACAGAGGACCATGCCGCTTCCTGCGGATTGAATGGCTGCTTGAAAGAAGCGCAACCACTGAGTATTAGAGAGAAAAAACAAATAAATATTTTATCAAGAAGGGATAGTTTATTCATATTCCATCTCAAAAATACAATGAGTAATAAACTGAATTTTTAAGACGTATCTATCATATCTGAGTTTAACTTCAAGAAACAATAATCCATTATGAAATTTATCTATAAATTCAAACAGTTATTATAATTAAGATTAAAAAATAGAACCATACGTAAGAACACTATTTTCTGCTTGTCCATATAATTACACGTAAGAATCTCTTTTTATTTTATTCCTATCTGTAATATCCTCTCAGGATGAATGTTTCATCCCCTTTCGACTGAGACCATAATGCCTGCTCTGACTGAAACTTCTCTTTAAAATCGAATATATATTCTCCATATAAGAAAACAAAAACAGAATAATATTGCATTTATATGAAATAAATCATGAACACTTTATATAAAAATGAGTTCTTTAATGCCGTAATTATATCAGAGACTTTGAGATAGAAATTTCTTGTAATTCTCTCAAAGCCCCCAAATCGATTATCTATAACGATGCTTTATTTGAGCCATTGGCTCAGTCCAGTCATGCAACTCACCTGCCTGCATCTGGCGGGCTAGAGAAAAAAATCCGATATTACTGTAATCAAGGACAGCATTCTTTTTAACAATTGTATCCTCTGGTTTAACCACAAGAGGCACATATAGATAATAAGGAATTACATTGATCCCGCAACCAGATGATACAGTACACCCATGCTCCCTTCGTGGATCGATATTAATTATAATGAGCCAATTCCCGGGAGGAACCTTTGTAAAATTATAGATACAGTTCTCATGCCACGAACTCCAACGAATAAATTGTTGTGCTTTATGTGATGGAGATGATTTAAATGCTAGTGTCATCCCTAAAATGCGAAGCAGATCACGAAAATAAGGCGTATCTGGCATTAACACTGCCTCACCTGCATCGGCATCACAACGTGTTTCGCTCTTGTCATGAGCCGTTATATAATAACCTCTTACTGTAACGGTTTTATCTCCGACTTTCTGAGACCATTTTGCCTGCTCCGGGTCAAATTTTTCATCAAAACTGGCACAGCCACTTAGTAACAAAACCAAAGAACAAATAAGCAGTTTATTAAAATTTGATCGTTTTTTCATATAAAAGCACGCAATAAATTATATTTAAGCCTATCCCCAGACGACCCGTAAAAACCATTTGGAAAAATTCCGTGCATAAATATTGATATAGTTAGGGCGCCATCAAGCAACACGGACATAGTTCCAAGCCTGAGTAGATGGAGATTATTTATAAATACGTCTTGAGCTCAAAATAAGTTCTTGAATACAGCCATTATATCAGGGGCTTTGAGATAGAGATTTACTCTCATTCTCTCAAAGCCCTCAAATCGATTATCTATGGCTATGCTTTATTTAACAGGATCGGTCCAATCATATAACGCACCCGGTCTCAACTGCCGGCGCCACGTAAACCAACCAACATTACTATAATCTATGACGGCATTCTTTTTAACGATTGTATCCTCTGGCTTAACAACAAGAGGTACATATAAATAATATGGAACGAGATATGCGCCACTGCAACCATATTTACTGCACGTTCTTTCCCATCTAGGCCTGATATTAATCATAAGGAGCCAGTTACCGGCAGGAACATTATTGAACTTATAGATACAATCCTCTTGCCATGGAGTATGGCGAACAAACTCAAGTGCTTTGTTTGATGGAGAAGAATGGAAAGCGTAAGGTGTCGCTAGAATCTGTAGCCATTCACGAAAATAAGGTGTATCTGGCATTAACGTCGCCTTGTCAGAAATACTACTACATCGTGACTCACTTTTATCATCAGCAGTGATATAGTAACCGCGAACTATGACGGTTTTATCTCCGACTTCCTGAGACCATTTTACCTGCTCCGGGTCAAATTTTTCATCAAAACCGGCACAGGCACTTAGTAATAAGGCGAAAGAAAAGATAATTAGTTTATTAAAATCTGATAGTTTTTTCATATGATTATCACACACAAATCATGTTCAAACCTATTTCCGAACGGCCCATAAAAGCTATTTGGAAAACTTTCGCGCATAAATATCGAGATCATTATATAAAATCAAATTTTTTAATAATTTCTAAAATATAAATACCACAAAAATTATTCTTATCTTTTATGGGACATTAATCAAGTCATTATAAAATATATGAAAACATCTTATTTTTCTGACATAAGAGAGGATAATTTTTCTTTATAATGAACGGGTAATTGCCTCATCTTTAGGGGAATTAGGTTCATTGTGGCCAGCTCCACCTTCAAAACGGCATTAACGCGTTTTTTTATCTGACCTGGCATTATCTCTTCAAGCGTCGAGATAGTTTGTTGCAACACAAGCCTGACAGAGCCCAATTTGAGCATTTGCGTTTCAACTTCCAGCACATCATCCAGACGGGCGGGGCTTTTGTAGCTGGCTGAAAGATTTGCGACAACAAATCCCAAATTCTCTTTTTCGGCCAGATACCCTATGGGCATACCCAGCCCTCTCAAGGCTTCTGTCCGGGCACGCTCAGCAAAACCGAGATAACGGGCGTGATAAACAATCCCCCCTGCATCTGTATCTTCGTAATAAACACGGAACGTAATGCAATGAGTCATGATTACCCTTCGAAAAAAGAGATATGTCCTAAAATAATGTCGGGGCTGAATCAGTTGGCGGCTTCAGCCCCAGGTAACGCCAGCCAGGTTCCCCCAGCATTCGCCCGCGAGATGTGCGCAGAATAAGACCTTCCTGAATCAGGTAAGGTTCAATGACATCTTCCAACGTGTCACGCGCTTCAGCCAAAGCTGCTGCCAGAGTTTCCACCCCAACCGGGCCACCGTGATGATGCTCGGCAATACGACGCAAGTAACGACGGTCCATCGCGTCGAGACCATGGCTGTCCACTTCCAGCCGTGACAGAGCGAGATCAGCCGTTTCACGGTCTATTGTCTCTTTTTTCGATACAAGGGCAAAATCACGCACCCTGCGCAACAATCTTCCTGCAATGCGCGGTGTTCCCCGTGAGCGACGAGCGATTTCAGCAGCCCCTTCGACCGTCAAATTCATTCCAAGTTTGCCAGCCCCCCGGGAGACAATTTGCTGCAACTCTTCAGGTGTATAAAACACCAGCCTTAAGGGAATTCCAAAACGATCCCGTAAGGGAGTTGCCAGAAGCCCTGCCCGCGTTGTTGCCGCAACTAGCGTAAAAGGAGCGAGATCAATCCTGACGGACCGCGCTGCCGGTCCCTCACCAATCACCAAATCAAGCTGAAAATCCTCCATCGCAGGATAAAGGATTTCTTCAATCGCAGGTTGAAGACGATGAATCTCGTCAATAAACAGAACATCCCGTGGCTGAAGATTTGTCAGGATCGCCGCTAGATCGCCGGCTCTCTGTATCACAGGACCGGATGTCGCCCGAAATCCAACCCCGAGTTCATGAGCCACAATCTGCGCCAAAGTCGTTTTCCCCAGGCCCGGGGGACCATGAAGCAGAACATGATCCAACGCCTCTCCACGGGCTTTGGCGGCTTTAATAAAAATCGCGAGATTTTCCCGGCTGGCTTTCTGGCCTGTAAAATCTGCCAGAGTCTGAGGACGTAGAGTGGTTTCTGCGACATCATCAGGGTGTTTTGAGGCATCCGTCTCAGGAGAGCGCTCGGCCGGTATGTCCCATGGTTCTTTCACGAACGGGCAAGCTCCTTCAGGGCAAGGCGAATAATCTGGTCAAGCTGCAATGATCCATCTTCCTGCATTAGACGACTGACAACAGGCCAGATTTCAACACGCCTGAAACCAAGTCCTTCCAGAGCCATCAGCGCATCCGCTTCCAAGCTTGCCCCTGGCGCCATTTCTACCTCAGAGATCTGGGCGACCTGAGACAGGCCAGGCATCTTCGCAACTTTTGGTTTTAATTCTGTTAAAAGCCGTGTCGCAAGACGGGGCCCTACACCTGAAGCCTGCGTAAAAACCGCTTTGTCTCCCGCATTAATGGCCTGGAGCAACAGTGCGGGTTGACTAACTGACAAAATAGCAAGTGCGACGCGTGAGCCAACGCCCTGCACTGTTGTCAATAACCGGAACCACTCACGTTCTTCAGCATCAGCAAAACCAAAAAGCTGGATAGCGTCTTCCCGCACAACCGTTTCAATCAGCACACAGGCAATCTCTGGCGGTTTGGGAAGGCTCCCCAAGGTCTGGGTCGAAGCAGATACAACATACCCAACCCCGTTAACGTCAACCAGACAGCGATCTGCTTCAATCTGTCTGACAAAACCTGTCAACTGACCAATCATCGGCCATACGCTCCTGCCATCGTAACCCCCTGCCTCACATGCTGGGCCGTTGCCCTGAAATGTGCATGACAGATAGCGACGGCCAGTGCATCAGAAGCATCTGCGCGTTTGATGACAGCACCTGGCAGGAGACGCTTTACCATCATCGTAACCTGCTCCTTGGTTGCCGCCCCCGTTCCGACAAGAGAGCGTTTGACAGATTTGGCCCCATATTCACTGACCGTAATATTGGAAAGCGCCGGCACCAGAAGCGCCACACTGCGTGCATATCCGAGCTTCAAAGTCGAAGCGCCATTACGATTAACATACGTTTCTTCGACAGCTGCTTCAGTCGGCTCAAAATGCTCAATCAGCTTTCTCAGGCCGTCATAAAGTGTGCAGAGACGTTGCGGTACAGAATCAGCGCTATCAGTCGCCAATACGCCATCGGCGATATGGCGCAATCTGTTCCCTTCAGCTTCAATCACCCCCCAGCCCATAAAACGCAGGCCGGGGTCAAGACCAATCAGACGCGTCAAGCGCTCAATGCCTCAGCGACATCATCAGGCAGGTCAAAATTCGCATAAACTGCCTGAACGTCATCATTCTCATCGAGAACATCAATCAGCTTCAACACAGAACGGGCTTTATCCTCATCCAGGGGAACAGACGTTTCCGGACGCCAGTCCAATTTGGCTGAACGGGCTTCCCCAAAACGTTTCTCAAGCTCATCACGCACTTTAATATGCGCTTCCATTGAGCTGGTAATTTCGTGCAGCCCGTCGACTACCTCAACATTATCGGCCCCGGCTTCAATTGCAGCTTCCAGCATTTCCTCTTCCGAGGCTGCTTCCAGCGGGTAGGTTACAACACCAATATGCTGGAACATGAAAGAAACTGAATTGGTTTCTCCCAATGAACCCCCATGTTTGGAAAATGCTGCCCGGACTTCAGAGGCCGTACGGTTACGGTTATCCGTCAACCCCTCAACAATAATGGCAACACCGGCGGGACCGTAGCCTTCATAACGGACTTCTTCATAATCGTCCCCACCGCCGGCACCTGAGGCCTTACGGATGGCACGTTCGACTGTATCTTTCGGCATATTCACTTCACGTGCTGCGATAATGGCTGCACGCAGACGTGGGTTCATAGCAGGATCAGGAAGGCCGGAACGTGTTGCGACAGTGATCTCGCGAATGACTTTTCCGAACTGTTTGGCACGCCGGGCATCCTGCGCGCCCTTACGGTGCATAATGTTTTTAAATTGTGAATGACCTGCCATCAGACCCTCTTTTTATCTTTTCTATTTCAAACGTGCTTGATTACTGAATAATTCTGCCATGGCAATGCTTGAATTTCATGCCTGAGCCACAGGGACAGGGAGCATTGCGGGGCGTTCTGCTATTCCAGAGTGCTAGCGTCTCAGCATCAATAACATCATCCTCACTTTCCGGCGCCGCTTCATAATGCATATCAGAAGGCATCGGAGGCGGCTCAGGAGCTTCAGTCACTGTCTGAATATGTGACAATGTCTGTATTGTTCTCTGCCTCATTTCAGAAAGCATATGCGTAAACATCTGGAACGCTTCATGCTTGTACTCGTTCAGCGGATCTCTTTGACCGTATGCACGCAGACCAATCCCCTGACGGAGCTGATCAAGAGCATGCAGATGTTCTTTCCAGGCACTGTCAAAGGACGTCAGCAGAATATGTTTTTCCACCAGACGCATCATATCAGGCCCCATGGCTGTTGCCCGTAAGGCATGTGCCTTAACGGCTTCCTCCTCGATGCGGTCCATGACATGTTCTTCGTCAATACCGTCTTCTTTTGCCCATTCTTCAACAGGCAAATCAAGCGCCAGTGTATCCACCAGCTCTTTATGGAGCCCGGCCATATCCCAGGCCTCAGGGAAAGACTTTTCAGGAATATGAGATTCAACGAGTTCCTCAATAACCTGCTGTCTCAACTCCTTGATGACAGGAGACACATCCTCTGATGACATATATTCACGGCGCTGATTATAGACCTCACGCCGCTGATCATTCATGACGTCATCATATTTCAGAGTGTTCTTCCGCATATCAAAATTGCGGGCCTCGACTTTTTTCTGGGCTTTTTCAAGGGCACGATTGAGCCAGGGGTGAATGATCGCTTCCCCCTCTTTCAGCCCCATTTTCTGCATCATACCGCCCATACGATGAGTCCCGAAAATACGGATCAGATCATCTTCCAATGACAGGAAGAAACGTGAGTTCCCCGGATCACCCTGCCGCCCGGAACGACCCCGCAACTGGTTATCAACGCGGCGACTTTCATGACGTTCAGTACCAATAACAAACAAACCGCCTGCCTGTTCGACGATTTTACGGTTTTTAGCCACTTCTTCACGAATTTCATGAGCAATTCGCTCATGCTGATCCTCATCCTCCTCTGCAGAGGTTTTCTGTTTTATCAGCATCTCGACATTGCCGCCCAGTTTGATATCCGTGCCGCGCCCTGCCATATTCGTTGCAATCGTAATGGCACCGGGAGCACCCGCCTGCGCAACAATAACGGCTTCCTTTTCATGATGCCGGGCATTGAGGACGTTATGGGGGATCTTCATATCCTTCAGAATTTCTGAGAGATATTCGCTTTTTTCGATCGATGTCGTCCCGACCAGGATAGGTTGCCCGGAAACGTGAACCTGCTTGATCAATTCAGCGACGGCCTTATATTTTTCTCTGGCCGTCAAATAGACTTCATCATCCCCGTCCTTACGCCTAACAGGAAGATTGGTCGGGATTTCCACAACGTCCAGCTTATAAATCTCGGCAAATTCGTCAGCCTCAGTCATGGCTGTACCGGTCATACCGGAAAGCTTGGGATAAAGTCTGAAATAATTCTGGAACGTAATTGAGGCCAGAGTCTGGTTTTCCTGCTGGATTTCAACGTGTTCCTTGGCCTCCAACGCCTGATGCAGGCCATCTGAATAACGCCGTCCATCCATCATGCGGCCGGTAAATTCATCAATCAGGATAAGTTTGTCGTCTCTGACGATATAATCGACATCTCTGGCAAAGAGCGTATGAGCCCGTAATGATTGCTGAACATGGTGAACAATCGCGACATTCTGTGCGTCATAAAGATTGCCATCAGTCAGGATCCCTGCCTCACGGAGGAGCTCCTCAACTTTATCAGACCCGAATTCCGTCAATGTAACCGTACGGAGTTTTTCGTCCTTATCATAGGTCGCAGGATCTTCGACCAGTTTCAGAATAACAGCATCAACCTGGCGATAAAGGTCAGAGCTGTCTTCTGCAGGTCCTGAAATAATCAGGGGCGTCCGGGCTTCATCAATCAGAATACTGTCAACTTCATCAACGATTGCGTAATTGAAAGAACGCTGAACCATCTCATCGAGCGAATATTTCATATTATCGCGCAGATAGTCGAAGCCGAATTCATTATTCGTTCCGTACGTAATATCGCAATAATAAGCCTCGCGCCGAGCCTCATCGGTCATATCAGGGATGATAACCCCTGTACTCAGACCGAGGAACCTGTAAAGCTGCGCCATTTCCTCTGCATCACGTTTGGCAAGATAGTCATTCACGGTGACAACGTGAACGCCCTTACCTGTCAGCGCATTAAGATAAACGGGCAGAGTCGCAACCAGTGTCTTACCCTCACCAGTGCGCATTTCTGCAATGCGCCCATCATGCAGAACCATGCCACCGATCAGCTGCACATCAAAATGCCGCATTCCGAGAACACGCTTTGACGCCTCACGGCACACCGCAAAGGCTTCCACAAGAATATCATCCAGCGTTTCACCCTTGGCGAGGCGTTCACGAAACTCATCTGTCTTCTGACGTAACGCCTCATCACTCAAAGGCTGTATTGCAGGCTCGAGCGCATTAATCTCCGGTACACGTTTCTGATAACGTTTCAGATAACGATCATTAGCGGAACCAAAAATGGCGCGGGCAAGACGTGCAATCATATAAAACCCTGAAAATAACTTCGCTCAGAAAGATGTGTCAGTGTAATCCATGATGAGTAAAAAACGAAGCCCCCTCATCAATCTCCCCTTAACTAGGCATATTGACGCAGTTTGTCACGCCATGGAACATTCACCACATCAGACCTATCAGAAAAACAGGGACGTAATCAGGCGAAAGCCTTATTTATGACGAATATTACAAAAGCTTAAATTTTGCCCGATATCCATTTCATTTGTCTGTTAGATATTCAAAAAACAGTTGAGATAATGCAGTTTTTCACCCTTTATCTGCTCTACTCTCTTTGCTCGCTTACTCTATTCCCCAGAGACCCTCTCCAGAATTTGCCCGCCTGCCCCCTTGCAGTAAAGCTCAGCCTTTGTCATGGTCGGGCAGGTTTTTTTAATCATAATGATTATTGAGGTTTATCATGCAGATTAATCGCTTTCTTCTAGCGTGTACGACTCTTATCGGCGGTCTTTCTCTGACAACCGCTGGCTCACTTCCTGCTCTCGCAGCGCCTGCCCCGGCACCTGCGAAAAAAACCACCACAACACAGGACGCTTCCAAGCCTGCCTCTCCTGAGACCGTTGTTGCAACTGTAGACGGACAGAAAATCACTGTCGGTGATATGCAAGGTGCTCTCGAGCAGCTTCCTCCTGCCGTTATGAGTGTTCCTCGTGAGAAAATCGTACCGCTGGTTCTAAATCAGTTAATCAGCCAGAAAGCCATCGAGCTTGCTGCAAAGAAATCCCGCCTCGAAAACAAAGCTGACGTCAAAGCAGCCATGAAGCAGGCCTCAGAAGCCGCTCTCATGAACGCTTATATCAAAGATCAGGTCGCTCCCAAAATCACCGATAGCTCCATGAAAGCGTATTACGACGCTCATTACGCCAACAAAAAACCGGAAGAGGAAGTGCATGCCCGCCATATTCTGGTTGATTCAGAAGCAAAAGCAAAAGATCTGATCAGCCAGCTTGATAAAGGGGCAGACTTCGCAAAATTAGCGACTGAAAACTCTTCAGACACCGCAACAGCCAAAAATAATGGCGGTGATCTCGGATGGTTCAAAAGCGGCGATATGATCCCTGACTTCTCGAAAGCAGCTTTTGCCATGAAGCCAAACACCTATACAAAACAGCCCGTGAAAACTGTTTATGGCTGGCATATTATTCAGGTCCTTGGCACACGCACAGCACCTATCCCCAAATATGAGGAAGTTCAGGGCGCGATCCGTCAGGAAATGCTGAAAGACGAGATTACCAAAGTTGTGGACGCAGCTGAAAAGCACGTAAAAATTGTTCGTTATGACGAGCATGGCAAGCCGCTCCCCGAAACAGCTGCTCCAGTAAAACACTAAACGATCATTTAACTTACTTTAATACAGACAGGATACCCGATCATGGCCGCGCCGCACTCAGTCTCTCCCCTCGCTCTGCCTCTTCCCGAGCTTGGCACAATCAAGGGAGTGGAACTTGGGAGTGTGGCCGCGGGTATCCGCTATAAAGGGCGCACAGACCTCATGCTGATGGTCTTTGCACCTTCCACGGTAGCGGCAGGCGTATTTACGCGTAACCGCTGCCCAGGGGCCCCGATTCCATGGTGTCAAAAGGCCCTTTCCTACTCCCCTACAGCACGGGCCTTACTGGTGAATTCCGGGAACGCCAACGTATTTACCGGCAAGGCTGGTGATGACGCCGTCATTCACTGTGTCGACGCCCTCTCTGAGAAGTTAGGCTGCGATAAAGAAGACATATTTGTCGCTTCCACCGGCGTGATCGGCGAGATTCTACCTTATCAGAAAATCGTGGAGGCTCTACCCGACCTCACAGCCTCGCTCAATTCTGATGGGTGGAAAGAGGCCGCCCAGGCAATTATGACGACGGACACGTTTCCAAAAGCAGCCTGTCGTACTGCCAGAATAGGGGAAACAACTGTTACAATTCAGGGTATCGCAAAAGGCTCGGGCATGATTGCCCCCGATATGGCAACGATGCTCAGCTATATCGTGACGGATGCTTCACTGTCTCAATCTGTGTTACAGGCTTTGCTGAGTAAGGGCGTTGTTAACAGCTTCAATGCCATCAGCGTTGATTCCGATACATCCACGTCTGACATGGTGATGGCTTTTGCAACCTGTCAGGCTGACAACCCCGATATCTCAGACGCCTATGATCCCAAATTAACAGAGTTCAAACAGGCCCTCGACGACCTGATGCTTGAATTGGCCTTGAAAGTGATCCGCGATGGTGAAGGCGCAACCAAGCTTGTCAAAATCGTTGTACAAAATGCCCATGATGATCTTTCAGCACAACGCATTGCACGGTCTATTGGAGATTCTCCGCTCGTCAAAACCGCGATTGCCGGGGAAGATGCCAATTGGGGGCGGATTGTCATGGCGGTAGGGAAAAGTGGCGAACCGGCAGACCGTGACCGCCTCTCCATTGCCATTGGTGACAGCTGGGTGGCCCGCAACGGGACTGTTTCACCAGATTTCAATGATGAGCTGGTGACCCGCTATATGAAGGGGCAGGAAATTACCATCACTGTTGACCTCGCCCTGGGCAATGGTAGCGCCCACCTCTGGACCTGTGATCTGACGCATGGTTACATTGACATAAATGGGTCTTACCGAAGTTAGAACTTTACACTATAAATTTTTGCTATAGATTAATAAAAAAAACTATGGCTTCATTTACATAAATACTCTGGCTTCTTAAATAATTTTTTATTATTGCTACCGCGTATGGATTTATATCGTTCTGATACTATCATAACGATTATATTACCGAACCATGGATTGTATAGTTCTCTTGCCAGAGTATTAAATCGTCCCTGTATATTTTCAGTCAATACCGAGCATGCTCTTTGTGTGACGTCGTGCTCTGCAAATGAAGGTTAGTTTTATGTCTGCTGAAAAACGCGTCGTTATTTTAGGAGGCGGGATTGGTGGCCTTGAGGTCGCCACGGCCTTACGTTCACAAAAAAATACTACTGTAACATTGATCGATGCAAATGCTGTGCATGTCTGGAAACCAGTCTTGCATGAATTCGCAGCAGGAACCCTCGAAGCCGCTGCAAATGAATTCCCTTTTGAGAAACTTGCCAGCAAGTTCGGGTTCAAATTTATCCAGAGTTCACCAACACAAATCGATAGTGCTGGTAAAAAAGTGACCCTCAAGAACGGCGCTGTTCTCGATTATGATTATCTCGTTGTGTCAATTGGCGGGCATATCAACGATTTTGGAACACCTGGCGTTCAGGAAAATTGTCTGTTTCTGGACAATATCAATGATGCTCATCACCTCAACAAGGTTTTCTTTGAGGCCATCAAGGAAGCAAAAGCGACTGAACAACCTTTAACTCTGGCAATTATCGGTGGCGGAGCTACAGGCGTTCAACTGGCAGCTGAATTCTGCAAAGCCCTGGATTCTGTTCCCGGTATGGGCAAAGAAGGCCGTAAGAAGTATCTTAAACCTATGTTGCTGGAAGCAGCAGCGCGTATCCTCCCTGCCTTCCCTGAATCCGTCTCTGAAGAAGCCAAGAAACAATTTACCGATATCGGGTTTGAAGTCATGACCGGCGCTATGGTCAGTGCGATTGACCCCACGGGCATTGAGCTGAAGGATGGCCGCCATATTGATGCAAAACTGCGCATCTGGGCTGCTGGCGTTCAGGCTTCCAAAGCGACAGAACTCTTCTCAGGTCTTGAAATAAGCCGTGCAGGACAAATTCTGGTGACACCAACCCTGCAAAGCACGAAAGATCCTTCTGTCTTTGCGATTGGTGACTGCTCCCGCATCGAGTCAGCCCCTATCCCTCCCACCGCACAGGTCGCCCGCCAGGAAGGCCGTTACGTTGGCCAGGTTGCCCTGCCGGCACTGATTAACGGAAAAGCCCCTCAACCGTTCAAATATGTTGATCGTGGTGCCGTTGTTGTCCTGGGCAATTATAACGCCTGGGGCATGTGGCCTTCGAAAAAGGCCTTTGGCGGTGGCGGAATGGGCGCAAGTTTTGCCCATTTCATCCATGAAGGACTCTATCGCCAGCACCAGTTTGACCTGACGGGATTGATGCACACAGCCAGTGCAACGCTTCATGAGCATTTTTCTCACCATCATCCAGAGATGGAGGCTGAAACTTCCGAGAAAGATGCTTCAAAGCCTCTTTCCTGAAAGAAGTCCTTTACTGGGATGGAAGAGTTTGTAACTCTGGCACATGAATACCCCTGAACAGAGGTTTTATGGTCATGAGTCTTACATCTCTTCTCTCTCAAAGTCCTGAGGCAGCCTCAGTCATCAAGGAGTTGAAAGAACGGGATTTCTCCTTTCTTCCAGCTCCTGAAGCCAGGGCTTTTTACAAGCTCGCTGGCCTGAAAAACTGGGAGAGTTTTGCCAGTAGCTGGAATGATCTGGGACTGGACCGCTATATGGCCGATGGCGGTCGGTACCGCCGGAGGCGTTACGGCACCTATTCCGTTACAAAAAATGACATCGTCCGCAAAGCCCATCAGCCTCATTATCAGAGTCGTGACTATAATCTTTTAAATGGCGGGATTGAACGCTGGTTCAGCCCTCTTAAGGACTCTATTGGCGAGCATCCTGCTCTCCTCTCCATCATCCGTGATGGTGCTTTTCTGGCTGATCAGCTTGTTCCTGACGGTCATAAACCACCTGCCTCGTGGCATGTTGAGGTCCACCAGTTCCGGATTGAAGCCGCTACCGGGGCGATTGGCAAACCCACACCCGAAGGTATGCACCGCGATGGTGTTGATCTCGTATTGGTCGTCATGATCCACCGTGAAAATATCAAGGAAGGCGTCACAACCATTCACGCCTTGAACAAAGAGACACTTCTGGGAAGTTTTACCTTGTCAGAGCCTCTTGATACTGCGATTGTCAATGACCATAAAGTCTATCATGGCGTCACAAATGTTGAGCCGGAAGACCCCCTGAAACCTGCTTACCGTGATGTTCTGGTCGTAACCTTAAGACATGAATAAAACCGACCTTTTACAAAACAGGTGATTTTATGACATATCCCTCTTACCGGACCGTATATAGAATTCTTGCTGCGACCGCGCTTCTTACAAGCACGCTTGCCCTTTCTTTTTCGGCCAAAGCGCTTCCTGGTCATAATCACGGGCAAAAGGGATACGTCACGCTCAAAGCCATGCCGGACTCTCCTTATGACAAGGTCGCTCGTTCTTTAAACCAGGACATTATTGATGATTCTGCCCGGCATCACGACACACCCTTGTTTTTGATTGGCTCAGCCGCTTTGTCACCTGACAGAAAAGACGAAGGTCTGTTTGTTCAGATTCAATCCCCCCGCCTGTGCGGCTCTTCCGGATGCACAACGTCGGTTTACCTTCATAAAGGCACTGAGTGGATCACGGTTATTGATGCCGTAAATGGCGATATTACTGTGCTCCATACCCGCCATAAAGGCATGTACGATCTGCTTATTGACAATAATGATAAATGGATATGGAACGGAGAGACGTATCAGGACACGATGCCTGAATAAGAGATAACACTTTAAATGGGAGCGTTATGGAGCGGATGAGGGGAATCGAACCCCCGTATGCAGCTTGGGAAGCTGCCGTTCTACCATTGAACTACATCCGCCTTGCGTTCGTCGTTCTATATCCTATTTCAGCTCTGATCTGCAATCCCCTCTTTTCAAAACAGCCTCTCTTGACGCCGGAATGGTCAGGCTGCATTATCGCCAGGTCATTTATAAAATGATCCTCGTGATTTGAGCGGCCGGCTTGCGGCGAGGTTAAAAAACTGCGCTAAAGAGGCCCTGTTTCCAGATATGAACAGGACTTCCACGGCCCGCCATCGATTATTGTGCCTGCTTTCTCAAAGGGCACGAACACGTGGAGGGTTTTATGTCATCATCATCCAGACAATCTGCATCCCAACCCGGCTGGCGTATTGCGACGCAGCTTTTGCATAATGCACCGAACAGAACGCCCCATGGGGAGACATCGGAAGCCATTTTCCTGACATCAGGTTTTGTCTATGACAGTGCTGAACAGGCAGCTGCTACTTTTGAAGGAACGGTCGAGCATTATCAATATTCCCGTTATGGCAGCCCGACTGTCGACACCCTTCAGGAACGACTGGCTCTTCTGGAAGGCGCTGAAGCCTGCCTGACCATGTCCTCAGGGATGGGGGCTATTTCCTGCGCATTGTTAAGCCAGGTCAAAGCAGGTGACCGTGTTGTTGCCTCCAATGCCTTGTTTGGATCAACACATTGGCTGATGACCAATCTACTTCCCAGCTATGGAGTCGAAACAGTCCTGGTTGATGGACTTGATGAAAATGCCTGGAAAGAGGCTCTCTCCGTCCCGACAAAGGCTGTTCTGATTGAAACGCCATCCAACCCGATGCTTGATGTTCTTGATATTGAGCTGATTGCCCGGTACGCCCATAACGCCGGCGCTATCTTGATGGTTGATAATGTTTTTGCCACCCCTGTCGGGCAACGCCCCCTTGCACTGGGAGCGGACGTTGTCATTTATTCCTGTACCAAGCATCTAGATGGCCAGGGCCGCACATTGGGGGGCGCCGTTCTGGGTAGCAAAAGCTGGGTTACCGACGTCCTGCAGCCTTTTGTTCGCAATACTGGCAATAGCCTCTCCCCTTTCAATGCCTGGGTCATGCTTAAAGGGCTTGAAACGCTGGATCTGCGCGCCAGAACCATGGCACAGAATGCCTCCCAGGTTGCTCACGCTCTCAGAGAGATGAAGGGCGTGAAAAATGTGCGCTATACAGGATTTACCGACCACCCTCAGGCAGCACTCGTTAAAAAACAGATGCGCGATGGCGGATCAATGATCGCCTTTGAAGTCGTTAATGGCAAAGAAGGTGCTTTTGCCTGCATGAACGCTTTTTCGATCATTGCCATTTCCAATAATCTGGGAGATGCGCGCAGCCTGGCCACACATCCCGCAACGACGACACATAAAAAAATAACAGCAGAAGAACGCGCTCAACTCGGGATCCATGACGGCGTCATACGTCTTTCAGTCGGCCTTGAAGATCCTCTTGATTTGATCGAAGAGCTAAAACAGGCTACAGACGCAGCACTGGCTCTTTAATTTTTCAGAAGGGTTTTCCCCTCAATAAAAAAGGGGCCAGCCTCTATGAAAGGCCTTTTCCGACAAGGGAAAGGCCCGTCTGACATCCACGTGAGGGAAGATTATGTTTGACCGGACTGTGGAATTTACCGACCCAGGTGAATTTGATACGACTGACGCTACGTCCGTGATCGCTCCGCACAGCTATACAGCTCAAACGGGTGAGATTACGGTAACAGTACGCCCTATCTGGATCGAAGAACTGTCAGAAGTGAAAGATCACGTTTTTACGTGGGTGTATCACGTCGTTATCGAAAATGGTGGTGAAACGGCCCTTCAGCTTACGGGGCGTACCTGGAGCATTTTTGACAGTTCCGGTAACGAAATCCGCACTTATAATGAGGGCATTGGCGGCCAGCTTCCTGTGATCGCCCCCCATGAGCATTTCGAATATACCTCCGGCACAGAGCTTAAAACATCGTCGGGTTTTATGTCCGGCATTTATCATGCCCGCCTCGTTGATGAAGATCATTTTTTTGAAGTGACGATTCCCATGTTCAGTCTTGATAGCCCCTATCAGAACAGACTGGTGCACTAACAACTCAAGGAGAGCCAGGCTTGGCACCCTCTTCCCCCTCCCGCAAAAAACGTGTTGCTGCCTTGCTTCTGGCTGCAGGGAAAGGCCGGCGCTTTGCAGCTGGTTCATCCAATGACACCGCTATCAGCAAGCAATTTCAGCTTTTAAGGGGTCTCCCCGTTATTCGCCATGCGGCATTGGCACTTTTGCCCTATGTGGACGTGATCCAACCCGTCGGAGGAGATCCCTTACTCAATAAGGCTTTAGAAGGGCTTGATCTTCTGCCTGCCATTGACGGTGGTGATGAGCGGCATGACAGTGTGCGTAACGGGCTTGAGGCCCTTGCCAGCCTGCCCGAACCGCCTGATCTTGTATTGGTTCATGACGGAGCAAGGCCTTTCGTTCCAGAGGCTGTAATCCTTGCCACCTTGAAAGCCCTTGAGACTCATGAAGGCGTTATTCCGGCGGTTCCAGTCAGTGATACGCTCAAAAAAGTTTCAGATGGGATCATCATTGATACTGTCTCGCGCGAAAATCTCTGGCGCGCCCAGACTCCTCAGGGTTTTTCCTTCCCGCTCCTGCTCGATCTCCATCAGAGGCATCGCGATGCCAGAACAGATGATGCGGCATTGCTTGAACTTGAAGGCCATCACGTAGCCATAGTACAAGGATCAGAAGACAATATTAAACTGACTGTCGCTGAAGACCTTATCAGACTGGAACGTATTATGACACACACTTCTCAGACGTTAGTGCCACGAGTAGGGCTAGGCTATGACGTTCACGCTTTTGCCGAAGGGCGCAAACTCATTCTCTGCGGAATAGACGTTCCCTATGAGAAAGGACTGGCCGGTCATTCAGACGCAGACGTAGGCATTCATACGCTCTGCGACGCAATTTATGGGGCTTTGGCTGAAGGTGATATCGGCCGTCATTTCCCACCCAGTGACAATCAATGGCGCGATATGGATTCAGCACGTTTTTTAATCCATGCGGGCGATCTTATCCGTCAGAAAGGGGGCTTTCTGGTCAATGCCGACATTACGCTTATTTGTGAACGCCCCAAAATCGGCCCTCACGCTCAAGCTATGAGGGAGCGCCTGGCTGATTTACTGAAAGTACCCCTATCACGTATTTCTGTCAAAGCCACCACAACTGAAAAACTCGGCTTTACAGGGCGGGAAGAAGGCATTGCGGCAACAGCTGCCGTCAGCATTATGGTCCCGGATGACGCTGAATAGCGTCTCCTACAGGAAAAGTCATTTTTATTGATCCCGGTCTCTCTCCTGAGACCGGGATTTTAATTTCAATTATAAATCACTCATTTGAAAAAATTTCAGTTGATGAATCTGAGTTCCGGTTTCATCAAAATTAGCCGGGCTCAGCCATTGCTGATAACCTTGCCTCAGCCTTGGCCATTCACTATCAATAATCGAAAACCACGTCGTATCCCTGTTTCGACCTTTCACAATCATGTGCTGGCGAAACAGTCCTTCAAACGTAAAACCAAAACGCTCTGCCGCTTTTCTGGAAGGGTGATTGAGGCTGTCGCACTTCCATTCAAGCCGACGATAGCCCAGCTTAAACACGTAATCGGCCATCAGGAAAAAGGCTTCCGTTGCGACATTTGTGCGCGCGATCGCGGGGCCCCATAAAATATTTCCGATTTCCATAACACCATTAGAAGGGTCAATCCGCATCAAGGCCTGCCTCCCCTCTGCTCGTCTCGTCTTTTTATCAATCACAGCAAAAAATAAAGGATCAGAATGGGTTGAAGCATTCCGGGTCCATAAACGCTGCTCTTCGAGATTTTGAGGGGGCTCATCAAACAAATATCGAAAGCGTTCCTCTTTCCCTGGCGCGACCGACATCTCAAATAACGTCTGACTATGCTTTACGGCATCCAGGGGCTCCAATCGAACGTAAAGGCCATCCAGAACGCCTTTTTCAGGAAAAGGGAACATATCGTTTCATCCTGAAATGATAGAGACACGGTGTCTATTCATCATCCTCACACCACAGACTGTACCAGATTCCAGTAGCGCATAACGTCCAGAAGTTCCTGCTGTTTGCGTTCCAGTGAGGTTGAAAATTCTGCATCATCGCCCCATTCCTCAAGCTGGTTATATTCATCGGCATAGCTGAAGGCGAACCCTTCTTCCGGTGTCATGACACCTGATGTCAGGGCAAAGGGAAGCCAGAAGCTGCTAAGCAGGGGAGCCATGATGCGCAAGGCCGTCAGACGCTCGACAGATTGCTTTTGTATAAGATGCTTTAAAGCCTGTTTGTAACGTTCCTTATGCTCAATAGGCGTTAAATCAGTTGCTTGTGGCAGAATAAACGCTTCTCCCTGCTCGAGCATCCAGTCCTTGATACGCTCAGCAATCTCCGGGTCCTGGGCCGGGCTTGGGTAACACAATGCTTCATCCAGACCAAAAACAAACAGAGCCTCCTGCGTTTCAGCCAGGTAAGGGGCGATCTGCTCAATCTGGCTTCCGACAATTCGTGTCAGAGGAATTTTATCCGGGCTGATTTCCTGCCCGGGACTGAAAGCAGCCCACTCTTCCACCAGAGCCTCTGCCAAAGGAAGCGAGCGAACCAGAAGTTTCTCTCCCCCCGTCAACCGTACAGCTCTGCCATCCAGAACAGGGCCATAAAGCCCCTCTCCCCCTTGCTCAAGCGTGACCTTTTTCCAGAAACATTTTGGTAATGCAGCCATCAGAACTTCCCTCCAATCCCCAGAGACTTCAAAATGCCCCCGACTTTACTTTCATGCTTTTCCTTTTTCTCCAGAACGGGCCCATTATGCCCTCCACGGGCCGCCTGAACGGCTTCTGCACAGGAATCTCGGTCGGAAGAACCTCCGATATTCATCTGGTAATAACCCTGCTCATTGCGCGCTGGAACAAGCCGTGGATCATTTAATGAGCCTGTAACCTGAAGAGGGGTCGAAACTTCATTATCTGCCAGCTCAATATGAGGGAAAAGAAGCATATCAAGAGTCTGATCGGGCAGATTGATCTGACCTTTTCCTGCCAAGGCATAATGTTTTGCTTCCATGGCCAGTGTTACAATCTCTGCCTGGGCAGAATGAAAATCAAACTTCCCGGCAAGGCACCGCAATTTCAGACTCGATTTGCCCAGTTTCAGCAAACCGGCTGCAGGCCCGACCAATGGCATTAAGACTGATTTTTGAATCCGTCCCTTTGTCATGGAAATGCCCAGAGATCCTTTAAGGGAATTCACAAGTTCAGTCCGGTTGCGTCCCTCTGCTGAAAGCTGCCCGTCAAACTGAATGTTCCCTTCCAGAAATTCCTTCTGATGAGCCAGCTTTAACAAAAGAGGCGCCGGTAATTGTAATGATTGGGCGTCTAACTGAAGGTAGGATTTCCCATCACTTTGCCCCAGAGAGAAAGAGGCTTTGAGCGGAATATCATCAAGCTGGGCTGAAAGGGGATCAATTGTAAGTTTCCCATCTCCCATCAGCCCGTAAAAAGACAGATCACGATAGGTCAGATCTCCTAACATGAAGTGATCCAGCTTCAAATCAACCAGACCATCCCACTTTTTCGATAAAGCAATCAGATTATCTGGAAAGGCTGTATTGTCAGTTGTTCCACTTTCTTTCGCGCGCGTCTTTTTCTCATCTGAGGAAGATAAAAACTGGTTTCCATCCAAACGATCAAAGTGAAAATGCGCCACAAAGCGCGGAATTGACTGAGTCAGACGGGAAAGAGCGAGCGTCCCCTCGCCATTTAAAGAACTGCTTTTAATCTGCGTCTTATCAAAAGAGAGAGTCTCAAGCTTTCCCTCTTCTGAAAGAGGACCGGACGTTACATCGGTCTGAAATGTAAAATCACGCAATGAACTCTCTGATAACAAGCCATTCCAGAAGGCTGGCAGGAAATTTTTGCCAGGAATCTGGAACTGCCCACCACTTCCTGTCACGGTCACATGGCTGGATTGCTGACCAAGCTGTCCCTGTATCTGAAATTGTGTCTGATTGTCCTGATCAGCAACCTGACCCGCTTTGCTCTGCCTGATCTTTACGTCAAGCGGTAAGGAAGCGCCTTCCTCTCCGCCTCGGAGAGCTGCCAGCTGGCTTAACGTCCCGGAATCCCCCATAAAATGCCATGGTTGCGATCCAGCCTCCAACAAACCTTCTATTTTCATAGGAGCTGTGGACCCTGTTGCTGTTAATGCCACATCCTTCATGCTGGCAGGCTGACTTTGTGAGGAAAAAACATTCCTCACCTCCCCTATATGAAGGGTAACGGCCGTAGGCAGGACTTTATGCCCCCATAGTAAGAAAAGCGGCGCTGAAATATCATCACCGATCTCAAGCGTGACTTTCCCTTCCAGATTACGGGCGTCAGGCAAAGCAGCCTGGGGGAAGAGATTTTTCCAATCCTGAAGCGTATCACTATGACCCTGAAGGGTTATGGTTGCCTTACCACCATCTCCAATATCCTTAATGACGCCATCGGCGGTAAGCTGGTCATTTCCGCTTTTTTCACCGAGCGTCACACCAAGGCTGAACACCCATGGGCGAGATGTTGGCACCAGAAGCTCATGGATGGGGCCCAGGCGACCTTGAAGGGATAGATGATCGCTCCCCCATGCCCCTTTAAAATCCAGTTTCGGATTATTTGTTTTCAAATCACTCAGAACGAAATGCTCTATAGAAAGTCTGTTCTGCGTGGAAGACAGAGCTCCTTCTTTTCCACTCCATTCAAGAATCGTGTCTTTAATCCTGAAATTTTTAAAACTGACGCTCCAGGGAGAATGCGCTGAAGATGAAGGATCGCTCTTTTGGCCAGAAACGGGCTTGTCCTGTTTTTTGGAGAACAAATCCGTTCCCCACGCCATGCAGCTTTGATCGTCACCTTCTTGAAAAGAGGCTTTTCCGTTTTCCACTGTAAAATCCTGCAAAGCGATTTCACGGTGGAATAATGGCAGGAACGCAATATCTGCATGCGCTGAATGGGCGGTTATAAAAGGCTTACAATCCGGGCGCGCAAGAGTTAACTCTTCAGCATGAAATGAGGGCCATGGCAGGAGCTGAAAGGACGCTCGAGACATTTTCAGGTCAAGATTGCTTTGCTGTTTGACCGCCTGCACGACCTGTTGCCGGATCACCTTCTGGTCAAGCAGAAAATAAGAGCCAACCGTCACCGCAACAAAGAGGAGTATTACGGCAACAAAACCTGCGAGAATCTTTTTCATCCAGCCTTACTCTCTTTCTTTCCTAGCGCGTCCTTTTAGGAGCCTCTGTTCTACCCGCTTCGAAACCCAATGACTTGAAACTTTCCACCATATGCGGCGGTAATGGCGCCGTCACCCGCAAGGTCCCACCCTTTGGATGGGGGAACTCCAATTGCCTTGCATGCAGATGAAGCCGATCAGGAAATCCTTCCGGATGGGCCGCTTTCCCACCATAGCGAGGATCGCCGACAATCGGTGTTTTCAAACTCTCACAATGGACACGAAGCTGGTGCGTTCGCCCCGTCAGAGGAGAAAGCTTGAGCCAGCTGAATTTCCGGCCTGCACAATCGATCAGTTCGTAAGAGCTTTTGGCAGAGACCGCATCTTCATCGCCTCGCTGGGCAGGGACAATCAAGGCGGCACCGCCAGCACCCACCTTGGCCAATGGCTGGTCAATAATACCTTCAGTCGGGCTCGGCCGTCCGACAACAACAGCCCAATAGGTCTTTTCCACCTCTCTTGTACGGAAAGAGGCCGCCAGCTTTGCAGCCACCCCTGGCGTACGTGCCAGCAGCAACACACCCGACGTATCACGGTCCAGCCTGTGCACCAGTCTGGGACGGTCCCCGCCTGGCGGACGAAACGCCTCAATCATCTGGTCCACATGTTCCGTAATACCGGGACCACCCTGCGTTGCCAGACCTGAAGGTTTATTGAGCACGATCAACTGATCGTCCTGATAAAGAACCATGGATTCAAGACGTTTCAGCACCATCGGGTCCAATGGTGGAGGGGGTGCTGGCTGGCTCACATCAGGCAAAGGAGGGACACGGATCTTCTGCCCGGGATAAAGGCGCTGATTCGCCTGGACGCGGCCACCATCCACACGGATCTGCCCTTTACGGCAGAGTTTCTGCACAGCACCTTGCGTCAGATTGGGGTAATGGCGACGGAACCAGCGATCAAGCCGCAGGTCGGATTCATCTTCAGTAACAATAAGATTTTGAACAGTCATGAGGAACGGGATGCTCGTTTCTGAGCCAGGAAATCCAGGCGTTTTTGTATTCTTTCTTCAAAGCCACGATTGGTCGGACGGTATAGCGTGACTCGCTCCATTCCGTCAGGGAAGTAATTCTGCCCTGAAAATGCGTCTTCTTCATTATGGTCATAGGCGTAATCCTTCCCATAACCAAGCTCTTTCATCAATTTTGTTGGCGCATTGCGAATATGAGCGGGCGGAATGAGGCTTCCGGTTTTCTTTGCCAGACGACGTGCCTCATTATAGGCCACGTAAACCGCATTAGATTTCGATGCGACGGCAAGATGCACCACAAGCTGTGCCAGAGCCAGTTCTCCCTCTGGCGAACCAAGCCTTTCATAAGCTGTTGCGGCGGCCTGTGCGAGCGGGAGGGATGTTGGATCGGCCTCGCCAACATCCTCACTGGCGAAACGAACCAGACGGCGCGCAATGTAGCGAGGGTCCTCCCCCCCTTCCAGCATACGCGCAAACCAGTAAAGAGCCGCATCGGGGTCACTACCCCGTAATGACTTATGCAAAGCGGAAATCAGGTTATAATGCTCATCACGATCACGGTCATATAAAACCGGCCGACGAGTTAACATACGTGCCAGTTCCGAGGTGCCCAAGGGCGGCTCTTCTGCTCTTTTGGCCGTCTGGGCAAAAATCTGTTCAGCCATGTTAAGAAGATAACGCCCGTCCCCATCGGCCATGGCACAAAGAGACTGCCGCGCTTCCGGCGTTAAGGGCAAAGAACGTCCGATGTTGCCTTCTGCCCTTTTCAGAAGCTCTTCAAGGGCCTGCGCATCAAGGCGGTTCAGAACCAGAACCTGACAGCGCGATAATAAAGCCGCATTCAGCGAGAAGGACGGATTTTCAGTCGTAGCGCCCACAAGAACCACTGTTCCCCTCTCTACAAAGGGGAGGAAACTATCCTGCTGGGCGCGGTTGAAACGATGGATCTCATCAACAAAAAGCAGAGTGCCTTTCCCTGTTGCCTCCTGCCTGCGATCAGCCTCATCAAAGGCTTTTCTCAGCTCAGAAACATTGGAAAATACAGCAGAGATCTGTGCGAAATAGAGATTTGCGCGCTCGGCCAGCAAACGGGCAATCGTCGTTTTTCCACAGCCCGGGCCACCCCATAGAATAAGGCTGGGCAGAGAGCCGCTTTCAAACATGCGGCTTAATGTTCCATCCTGCCCCAGTAAATGACCCTGCCCGCTGACTTCCTCAAGGGTTTGTGGGCGTATCCTGTCTGCCAGGGGCTGGTGTCTCGGCATCACTGAGCGCTTATTGGCCATACGTCCAGAGGTTTCAGGCGAAGAGGCGGAAACATCCGAGAGGCCGAAAAGATCGTTCTCCGCTTGGGACATGCAAAAACTTTCAAATAAAAAATTCAGGGGGCGGGTGAAAAACTGGAAAACGGACAAACCTTAAGATGGGGATCATCTATTGTGCCGTCAATTTTATAAGTCAGGCTTATAAGGCTAAATGATTTTTTAAGGTCTTCCGATTGCCTCGTTACCAGAGGGTGTTGAGAAGGATTTTTATAGGAGAAAAAAGGCGATACCGTTCCCAACATGTCAAAATGACGATCGAGCATAGTGATCGTGCCTCTGAAACGTCCACCCAATACGGCGTTTCCTAACTGGCCCTTCTGGAACTCAAAATGTCTGTCATCCATCTTGAAGTCAACCGATGCCTTGATATGCCCCAAACGGTCCGTCCCTACCTGCCGCCACTCTGAAGGCGTCAACAGGGTCGCCAGTTTTAAAAATACAGGCGGATGAATCAAAGCGATATCATCTAATTCAGCTCGGCCATAAAAGGTCCCCAATCCAAGCCCCAGAGCCGTTTCCTTACTGTCCTTTTTCCCTTTTGGGGCAAAATATCCCTTTATGGAAAAATGGCCCCCTTCAAGCCTTTTCACGACATTAAAGTCAGCCAAAATCGCTCCCAGATTCTGAGCATAGAGAGAAAAGGATTTCTCCCCCGGGCCAAGAGGTTTATGTCCCATAGCCAGATTAAATCTATATGGGCGCACCAGGGTTATATGCGCCTCCTGGAGAGATTTTCGGGACCAGTGTGCACCAGCCAGAACGGACGTAAAGGCTCTCTGATCCCTGTAATAGAGTTTATGGGTTTTCAGAGCGACAGCCCAATTCCCTTGGGGAAGCGTAATCGGCGTCAATAACGGGCCTGTTTTCCTTTTTTTTCTGGTATCTTTTTTATGAGGCTCGTCCAGCTTCAAGAGAGGCGAAACATCAAGAGAATCTCCCTCAAAAAAAACTTTATAATCCGGTCTGACACTATGAGAGCCAGGCCAGTTAACCGTCAGATTTCCCTTATTACGCCCGATATAAAGCGGGTTGACCCTCAAGCCTGTAACCTCACCATTTGTAACCAGTCCCGTCCCTTTAATCGCCAGCTCCGGGCCTTCCCCTTTCAGCGAATCAAGAGCATGGAGCCTGCCATTAAGCCACTGGGCGTGCGCCAGAATATAAGCTGGTGCCTCTTTCGGCTTTTTCCAGACTGTCGCGTTAAAGGCAGCCGGCGTCAAATTCAGGGAAAGATTAAGATCTGCCTGTTGTTTCTTTTCAGCAATTTCTTTCTGGTCATATCCTGCTTTGGCAATGATGGTGCCGTTCATCATTCCGGAAGGAATCGTGATACCGAATGATTTCAAACCTGCCCGGTCAATACTGGCTTTCGCCTTAACGGAACGATTCACCTCGCCAAGGGGCTTTTTCCTAAAGGAATCCCAAAAGGAAAAGCTCAGAGGAATCTGCCGGATTTTTGCCTTTACGTCCGTAGAAATTTCATCGCTCGTGACATGAAAGGCGCCTTGTCCTTCACTGACAGGGCCTGTCATTTTATGATAAAATCCGACATTTCTGAAATGAGCCTGACTGTCAAATCCTATTTCTGACATCAACACATTGGCATCAAGCGGCAGAACGACCCCAAGCTTCCCCTCCATTATGCCCTTTACGTGCGTTAGTGATATGGGGTAGCGCGAAAGAAGATGCAGACGAGGGTGAACCAGAACGGTCAGGAAATCCTTCACATCACCTTTCAGATCAAGCCTTATATCGCCCATCTGGTCCGGCTTGGCTAACCCGGTCAGTAAAACAGTCCCTTCAGGAACGGCAATTCCCCTCTTGCCTTCAACCTCCATAAACCCTTTCTTCAGATCAATCTTCATAGCATCCGCAGAAAGGAAATGCCCGTAAGCTTCAACATGTTTGACCGGTGGCAATGGCTTCAGCCAATAGACGGTCAGGTCATGACCCCAGACGTCACCCTCAAGATTGGTATCATTGAGGTCATCCCAACCCGTTTTGCTCTCTAAGGTTACTTTAAGTGTAAAATTCTCAGCTGTGCCAGACGTCATATTGGCCCCCATCCAGCGGCGACCACCTTTTGCCACATCTATTGGCCAGACGGATGGAAGATGTGCAAAATCAAGTTTCGGCACCTTAAAGGCAAAAATGATCTTTATCGTCCGGGGCGATAAAAGATCATCGGCTTCCATATGTCCTGTGAAGGAAAAACGGGCTTCCTGCCTGGCATCATCATACAAAAGCAAGGCCCCCTTCTTCACCTTTACAGCAATTCCGCCTTTTTCCTGCTTCTGCCCATAAAACGTGAAATCTGCCTGTTTAACATTTAAGGGGGCTGCCCTACTCTGCCGGTAGAGCCCTTCTCCTGTCAGAAGATGAAGCGTAAAATCCTGCCATTCACCAGCCATCTTCCGGCGCAGAACAAGGCCAGATCCTTCCAGCGAAACCGGAAAGTCAAAGGTGGAAAGGGTCTGAGCGGCGCCTGGAATCCAGTTTTTATAATCGCCGGGCTTCAAAAATGACGAATGTGCTGACCATTTTGTCTTACCCGCCCCATCGGGGTGAACAGAAAGTGTAAAATCAACGTGCTTATCGGCAAGAGGGGCCGCTTTCAGATTTTGGTCCAGAGAGAACGCTGACTGCCCTTCCCAACCACTATCCCTGCGATAGAGAACGGACAGTTTTGAAAGAGTCAAAACCAGTTCTGCATATTCCGGGACTTCTTTAGCAAGCACGACCTTTATATGGTTTATATCAAGCCTGGGAAAAGCGGAAAAATCAAACGATAGCACTCCTGAAGAAGGAGGCTCTTTCTGCCCCAGTGGAAGAGTTCCCCCGACCGCCCAATAGGCCTTTCCCCTCTGAACCAGACCGATGGCGCCATCTTCTGCGTGGGCTCGTAAAACTTTGATAGAACCATGCCAGAGAGACGAGAGATCAAGTGCAAAATGCACGTCAGACACATGATCGAAAACCTGCCCGCTTCCTGAGACAGTTTTTAGATCCCGCGCGTCAATATCCAGAGCCGAAGGCTCAGTGTGTTTTCCTGGAAGCCACTGTACAGAAAGGCCCGCCCATGTGAGCGCAATATTTTTCTGACTATTCTGGGGATTTTTATAAATTGTAACAGGCCCCAGGTAATGAGACAGAGCCGTAACATCAAGGGGCCCCCGTGAAAGGCGCCATAAGAACACACTTGCAGCGACCATGAGCAGGATCAGCATCCCACCCACACTTGCCAAAAGGACTTTTAGAACAGATTTCGCAAAACGCCGGAAGCGCCCCTGTTTCAGGGTGACCGAAGTGGAAGAATCATGGTCCACCCCGCTCAAAGCCAATTACCCCTTCAGCCCTGCCAGGGCCGCCTGCACCCACTCAACCTGTTCTGCAGGGCGAATTTTATATTTGGCCTCTATGACCTTTCCATCCCCATCAATCAAAAAGGCGCTTCTTTCGATCCCCATATAAGTGCGCCCATACATGGATTTCGACACCCACACGCCATAGGCCTCTGACAGGGTATGATCTTCATCCGATAGGAGTGTAAAATTCAGTCCCTCTTTTTCGTAAAAACGCGCCAGTCTTTTGACAGGGTCCGGGCTGACGCCGAACACAGGCAATGAAAGCCCATTCAGGCCATGAAGTTCGGGCAAAGCATCACGCAGGGCACAGGCCTGTGTCGTGCAGCCTGGCGTCATGGCTTTAGGATAAAAATAAATCAGATAAACCTGTCCCTTCAGGGAAAGGCTGTTACACGTCTTTTCACCCTGCGGGCCGAAAGACGGCAGCTCAAATGTTGGGGCCTGGTCCCCCTTCTGTAAAGAAAGCTTTGTCATTATTGAGCTCCCGGCTGATCAGCATGGGTCACACTTCCATCCGTAGCGGAATCATTAGGAAGACTTGGCTGCGTTTTATCCTGCTCATCCTGTTCTGACGGTACGTCAGCTGGTGGCGGCTGCATATCACCCGAAGGAGGAGCGGACGGGGGTGCCTCTGCCGGTGCATTCGCTTCCGGAATGACGGTTCCGGGAACCGGATTTTCTGCCCCTTTCTGGTTCCTGAACCGTGGCATCAGCTTTTTAAAATCAGCGGGAGGGTTAAATTCTGTGGCAGGAAGATCATGATAATCAACAGCAATTGCTTCAAGATGGCCGCTAATTCCATCTGCATCCACCCCTTCTTCCGAGAGGATAATGCCGTCATCAGTAACGCATGCCTGCGCTTTTCCTTCAGCACTGCTGATCAGCCAGTTCTGGCATGAATGACCTGCAATTGTCTTATGGTCGGCTGCTTTATAGGTCATACTCAAATCCAGCAGAAATGGATTGCGCAATCCATGCATGGGCATCAGCTGGGCGTAGGTTTTCGTTTCCATATTGATCAGTGTTACTTTCTGGGCAGGACGGTCCAGAATGGTAGCGGTCTTGTGATTGGCCGGATCAATCCGTAACCGGTCCCCTGAAGACGCAAAAGAAACACTCACCTCATTAACATCATTGGCCGTTGCGGGACGCTCATTTGTCTGGAAACGATACGTCACAACCACGTCACGTTCAGGAGAAAGCCTGGGATGGTCCAGAGAGGGAAGAGCTTCCTGAGGGGCAGAAGAGTCCGCCATGACAGGATTCAGGAACATCAGGGAGAAGGCCACTCCCACGCCACCCTGCAAAACAGTCTTATAAAAATTCATAGTAATTCTTTCTGCTTCCTAATGGTCAGGTGACGTAAATCCCCGATGAATGTTCCTAGACCCGTCAGACTGATATCATCGGGCCAGAATGCTTCTTTCTTCAATGCCTGTGTTAACAGGGTCTGGTAATGAACTGAATCAATTTCAATCCCACCCAACTTTGCCAAATGAGGTGTTATGAATTGTGTATCAAGGAGATGATACCCTCCCTTGCGCAACGCTGCAATGAGATGAACCAGTGCAATCTTTGATGTATCGCGTTCAAACGATACCATGCTTTCCCCGAAAAAAGCACCACCAAGGGCCACGCCATAGAGCCCCCCGGCAAGATTTCCCTTCTGGTCACGCACCTCAACAGAATGCGCAAAGCCCATTTTATGTAACTGTCCGTACAATTCCCTGATTTTGGGGCTAATCCATGTTTCCTCTCGCCCGGGAAGCGGGCGGGAACAGGCTTCAATCATTTCATCAAAATTATTATCTGTGCAGACATTATACCGACCAGAAAGAACAGTCCTGAGTAAGCGCCGGGGGATATAAGGATCATGAAGAGGGATAATCCCCCTCTTTTCCGGCTTGTACCAATCCAGCTCTTCACTGTCTCTGTCCGGGGCCATTGGAAAAAGGCCCTGAGCATAAGCTGATAATAAAATTTCAGGTGTAATATCCATCAGAAGCTATCATAATAACTCCGGCTTTATGCTGCAAATCTTTACGAAAAACCGAACTGGTGCACACCATTCTGGCAGTTTCCGACAAATACGTTATAATTAGAAAACTCACTTCCTTGCCGAAAGATCACAGGCATGTTCCACGTACCTCAGACCTATGTCTATGTCATCGTGCTTTTGATTACGGCCGCTGTACATTACTTTTTCCCCCAGCTTTCCCCTTTGATGAAAATTCTGGAAGTGATCTGGATCGTTTTTATCGTTCTGTCAGGCTTGTTCGAATATTATCTTGACCGCAAATACGGCAAAAATATCGGGGATTTATAGCCCTTTTCAGGCCACGTCCCCTTCCCCGTGATAATGTTCTGCCGCTTCCTGAACGGAAGAACCATAAGTGCGCTCCAGCCTGCGAATGGTGAAATGAGCCCGCGCAACCGCACGATAATGGGCCAGGAACGCCGTATTAAGAGACGCCCCGCAAAGAGCACCGGCCACAGGCACCATCTTCGCAGCAAACTGGCGTGACAGCCCTATTCCATAATGTCCGGCAACTTCTGCCATAAGCAGCACCAGAGGCTGCCCTCTCATAAGGGCACGCGCTGCAAAGAAACCCAGTTCTTTTTCGTTTTTCTCTTTATTGCCAGTCACGATGGACGAAAGCGCAAACACTTCCAGACAGGCCCTTCTGGTATCTTCATCAGAAAGATCTTCACCATTTTCCACGGCAATGGAGGCAATTTCACGCATAATGGCAAGAGTCGTCAGGCCAATATCAGGGCCCATACTGAGCACACCACCAAAGCCCCCCATTGCCCCTGACACAGCCACGACAGCCTGAGCCAGATTCTCCTTTACAGGGGAACGCGGGCGATTTTCTTTTTTCTTCATGCCCAGAACGGCAATATTAAAAGCCTGATTAAGCGAAAACTCGGAGATTTTCTGTATTTTTTCCTGCAATCCCGGAACGAGGGAAAGCCCCTGCATCCCCATTTTTGCGGCTTGCCCGACGGCGCCCCCCATAAGATCAGCCAGCCTTATCAGGACTCCTTTTCCCGCTTCCACTTCAGAAAGGACCTGGCGAAGCTGCTCAAGCGTCTCCGCATCCATTGGCTTGAAATTAAGCGTCGTGCTGGGAAGTTGCTCATTGTGACCGGAAGTGCTTTGGGGCGCCATGAAATAAATCTCCTTTACAGCGCAGCCAGTTTACCGGACTTCAAGGCAAAGATCACGAAAAAATAGAGGCTATTACGCCCGCTCTTTCCACGCTCCTGATCGTGTCAGATGAACAAACTCTTTTTCCGTTACCGGAGCGACTGAAAGACGGGACTGTTTTAACAGAGCCATTTCAGAAAGCTCGGGATCGGCCTTAATTTCAGCGAGAGTAACATTTCTGGCAAAGCCTCCTTTTGCCCGGACGTCCACGCAGACCCAGCGCTCATCTTCGGAAGTCGGATCCTGGTAGGCTTCACGGACGATCTCCACAACGCCAACAATAGCTTTTTGCGTCACAGAATGGTAAAAAAGGGCCAGATCTCCTTTTTTCATAGCGGCCAGATTATTGCGTGCCTGATAATTACGCACCCCTGTCCACGGTTCCACGTCATTTTTAACCTGCTCATCCCAGGAGAAGGAAGAAGGCTCAGACTTGATCAACCAGTAATGTCTCATTGCAATGTTTTCCCTGATAACCATTTTTTGTACTACTAATGGTTTTGTAACGCCTAAAGTTTCTTTGCAGTTTAGAGAAGTTCGCCTAAATGTGTAAAAACATTTCAGAAAACAGATCCCGAGACCCTGTGAAGAAACAACCTTCTTTTTTCCATCGTTTTGCCAATCCTGGTGCTTTTTACCGCGTTGCACGCCCCTGTATCGCCTATTTTGCGGGATTAGGGCTGGTTATTCTCCTTACAGGACTTTGTGACGGCCTGTTTTTCTCTCCTGCCGACTGGCAACAGGGAGAGACCGTACGGATCATGTATCTCCATGTTCCCATGGCGTGGCTCGGCACCGCCTGTTATGCCTCTCTGGCCGTCTGCGGTGTCATATCGCTGGTCTGGCGCCATCCCATTGCTGACATTGCTGCGCTGGAAATTGGCCCGGTGGGAGCCTGCGCAACAGCACTCTGCCTGATAACGGGCTCTTTATGGGGCAAACCTACCTGGGGGACCTGGTGGGTCTGGGACGCCCGCCTGACTTCAATGCTGATCCTTTTCTTTCTTTATCTTGGTCATATCACCCTTATGCGTGCCTTTGATGATCCCAATAGAGGGCAGAAGGCCGCTGCAATACTGGCCTTGATCGGTGCTGTTGACCTGCCCATTATTAAATTCAGCGTCAAATGGTGGAACACCCTCCACCAGCCTGCCAGCCTGACCCTCAGTAATGCTCCGACGATTTCATTAAGTATCCTTCTTCCTTTGCTCCTCTGCACATTAGGCTTTACACTCTGCACGCTCGCCTTGATTTTTGCGCGTATGTGCGCGCGGATCAATGAACGGCGTTTTCAGAGATTACTGGCCAGGGAAGCCACTATATGAACGATCTGCATAGTCTGCTTCATAGCTGGAGCTACGTCATTGTCAGTTATATGCTGGTCTGTCTGTGCTGTACCATCCTGGCCGTGACAGCCTTTATACGCTTCAGACGTTCCCAAAACCGCCTGCGTTCCATAGAGCAGTCCCTCGGGGCACAATCTGATGATGAGGCGGAGTTCTCTCTCATTACGCGCGGGGAGGTTTCATAATGGCGGCCCTCTCCTCCACCTCACGCAAGACCAGAAGGCTCTGGATCGTCATTGCCTGCGCATTATGTCTTTCTGCTGCCTCTTTTTTAATGTTGAGAGCCTTTTCCAGCTCGATCATGTTTTTCATGGCCCCTTCACAGGTAAAGAACCACCCTCCTGCGGTTTCGAGGCAATTTCGCCTGGGGGGAATGGTTGTTGCAGGGAGTGTCCATAAAACAACCATTGGCCAGCACCCCCTTACCCTGTTTGATGTAACCGATGGACAGGCAGCTGTCACAGTCCATTATAGTGGGATTTTGCCTGATCTTTTCCGTGAAGGACAAAGTGTGGTTACCCTGGGACATATGGATCAGGATGGTTCCTTCAATGCAGAGACCGTCCTCGCCAAGCATGATGAAACATACATGCCTAAAGAGGTCGCTGCTGCTTTGAAAAAAAGCGGGAAATGGGACCCAAGGTTCGGCCCTCCCCCTGACGCAGCAAGTTGGGACAAAATGACGGAACCTGCCACCAAACCTCATCCTTCAACAACGGGTAAGTTATAATGCTTGAGCTATTTGGTCCGGAAAATGGTTTATTTGCACTGGCTCTCAGCATCGTCATTGCTTTCTGGCAGTGTCTTATCCCCGCATGGGGGCTGCATTCTCACCGTCTTCGTCTGATCAACATGGCTTCAGCCTTTGCCGTCAGCCAGGCATTGGCGCTGCTCTATAGTTTTATCTGCCTCATATCCGCTGCGCTGCGCGATGATTTTTCCGTCCGGAACATTGCTGAAAACTCCGCCATCAGCAAGCCGCTTCTCTATAAAATCACCGGCGTATGGGGTAATCATGAAGGCTCCATCCTTCTCTGGTTGCTGATTTTGGGACTGTGCGGCATGGCTGTTGCCTTTACCGGCCGCCGCGGCAAGGTCAAACTTCCTGCCACACTTCGGGCACGTGTCTTATCCATATTAGGCGCTATTTCCACCGGGTTTGGACTTTTCTGTATTTTGACGTCAAACCCTTTCAGCCGCCTTTTTCCTCCTCCAATTGATGGAGCGGGGATGAACCCTCTTTTGCAGGACCCCGGCTTGGCTTTTCACCCTCCCATTCTCTATACAGGCTACGTGGGGTTTGCAGTACCTTTTGCTTTCGGCGTTGCTGCTTTATGGGAGGGGCACGTCAATGCCCTATGGGGCTGGTGGGTTCGTAACTGGACGGTCGCAGCATGGGCTTTCCTCACCTGTGGAATCACCATGGGGTCATGGTGGTCCTATTACGTCCTGGGATGGGGAGGATACTGGTTCTGGGACCCGGTGGAAAATGCCTCTCTCATCCCCTGGCTCAGCAGTACAGCCCTGCTTCATTCTGCCCTGGTGGTGGAGAAACGTGAATCGCTCAAGATATGGACGGTTTTCCTGGCTCTTTGCTGTTTCTCCTTTTCACTTTCCGGGACATTTCTGGTCCGCTCGGGAATTCTGAACTCTGTACATGCTTTTGCCAACGACCCCGCCCGAGGGATTTTCATCCTCTCTCTTCTGGGAATTATCACTGGTGGCAGCCTGATTCTTTTTGCCTGGCGAGCTCCTTCTCTCTCGGCAGGGAGCGGTTTTTTTGCCCCCATCTCCCGGGAGAGCGCTCTGGTCGTTAATAATATCCTGCTTTGTTCACTTTGTGCGGTCGTACTGACCGGTACAATGTATCCGCCCTTCATGCAGCTTCTCTTCGGGCAAACCCTCTCCGTCGGGAAACCCTTTTTTGATGCCACAACCATTCCTCTGACCATTCCGCTCCTCATCGTAATGGGATTTGGCCTTGGTCTTTCCTGGAAACATGCCAAGCTGCTCCCTCTGCTCAAACGCCTCAGACTGCCGTTTATCATTGGTGTTGCCGGATTTGTTCTTTCTCTCTTCCAGCTTCATAGCCTTCTGGCCTCTCTCTGTGCTGGATTGGCCTTCTGGGTGATTGCTGCCAGCCTTGGTGATTTCTGGTACCGTCGCAAAGCTCTGACATCCTTATGGCATGTTCCGCGCTTTCTCATCGGGAGTGTGCTGTCTCATTGTGGCGTTGCTATTACCATTCTGGGATTATGCGGTATGTCCGCTGCCCAACAGACTGTTGTGGAAGCGCATAAAGGGGAGCATTTTTCTCTCGCTGGCTATGACTGGCAGCTCCAGGACGTGCATGACGTGTTTGCACGAAATTATACCGCTAAAAGGGCTGACATCATTGTACGCCGGAAGGACCATATCGTAGCGGTCATGCATCCTGAAAAACGCTATTTTGCCCAGCAGAACCAAAGCACGATGTACGTCTCCATTCATACAAATCTCATGAGAGACCTTTACGCCGTATTGGGCGATATTCACGAAGACGGGCCCCAAACAAGCTATATTCTCCGCCTGCATAACAACCCCCTTGCTCCATGGATATGGTTGGGCGGGTTATTCATGGCGCTGGGTGGGTTTATCACCCTAACACATAGACGTTTCCATAAAGGCGCCAAGCATCGTTTAAAAGAACGTCAAAAACATCTTCAGGTCACAACCGAACCAGCAGGATAAAATTATTTATGGCTTTGACACGCCGTCACCTCCTTACAGCTTTACCGGTACTGGGCACTGCCGCCATCGGGATTGGCTTTGGAGAAATGCTGAAAAATATGAAAACCGGGCAGTTTGATCCCCACGCGATCGATACCCCTATCCTTGACCGGAAACTACCAGATTTCCCTTCCCTTGAAGGACTGAACGGGCTCAGAGAGGGATTTTCATCAGCAGATCTTCGCGCTCAGACTTCGCCTGTTCTTATTAATTTTATGGCTTCCTGGTGCGTCCCCTGCGTTCTGGAAATGCCCTTTCTGAAGACTGTTGCGTCAGAAGTTGCGATATGGGGTATTGTTTATAAAGATAAGGCAGAGCGCGCTGGGGCCTTTATTCAGCGCAATGGCGCCCCCTATCAACGCATTGGACAGGATCCACAAGGAACTGCTGGCATTGAATGGGGCGTTACAGGCGTGCCGGAAAGCTTTCTGATCTTCCCGGGAGGGAAAATCGTCTGGCACGCCAGTGCCGCCCTGAATAAGGAAACTTTCCAGCGGGAAGTCCGCCCACTTCTAGCGCAAGCGGCTAAAGGATGAAACGCCTTCTCTTGATCCTCCTCCTTTTCACTCTCCCTTTAAGAGCGATAGCGCTGGACAGTCCGCAGGAAAAACTGAGTGATCCCGCTCTGGAGCAGAGAGCCGAACATCTGGGCTCCCAATTACGGTGTCTTGTCTGCCAGAATGAAAGTATCGAGGATAGCAGTGCCGACCTTGCACGGGATTTACGTCGCATCGTACGTGAGCAGGTCAAAAAAGGGCAATCCGATCAGCAGATTATGGAATGGATGACACAACGTTACGGTGATTTCATCCGTCTGCGGCCTGTTTTCAACCTACAAACAGCATTACTCTGGTTTATGCCAGCCTTAGCTTTTATAATAGGCTCGTTCGCAGCCTGGCGTCTCTGGAGACGGCCTGAAACAGACATTCAGGCATTAAGTGACGAAGAAAAAGAACGCCTTAAGACCCTGTTACATAAAGAGTGAGCCTATGTCCTTCCTTCTGGGTGCGTTTCTCATTACGATTATTGTCCTCATTCCTCTTGGGATGAGTTTATGGCAGCGCTCTGTTGCCACGAGGGAGACAACGGATAGCACTGTTGATCTTTATACAACACAGCTTGACCATTTACAGAAAGAGCTGAAAGCCAATCTGATTGACCAGCAATCCTATGATAATGCCCGGACAGAAATAGAGCGCCGTTTACTCAACAGCCCGGTCCCGCCTCCCCCTGTAAGAGAAAAGGAAGGTGGTTCCCAGAAACTGATTCTGATCAGTTCCATGGTGCTCATACCCCTGATGGCTATCTGGATTTATGCGGAAAATGGCGTCCCCTCTTTCCTCTCTGAAAAACCCGCCCATCAATGGTCTCCCAAAAACTTCAACCCCCAACTGGCTCAGATAAACCAGCTTGGCAAACAGGCCGCAAGCCTTTCTCCAATGGATAAACGCTATAGCCTTGTGCATGAGCAGTTAGGCGATCTGAAAGCCCAGATTGGACTGCCACAGCCTGCTCTTGAAGAATGGAAACTTGCCCTGAAAGGGCATTTCACCCCGGAACTGGCACTCAAGGTTGCCGAATCTGAAACCGAACAAACAGGGCATGTGTCTCCAGAAGCTCTGGAACTTTACCATAAAGCCCTTGATGCAGCCCCACCGGATGCCCCCTGGCGCCTGGCGGTGGAAACCAGAATTGCCACTGGGGAGCATGATAAAGACCACAAACAATGAACGACTCTGTTATAGAAGGGAGAGTATTTCTCCCTTCACTCCGCGTTCCCGCTCCGTGAAAAACAGCCTTTTATTTTACGCGTCATTTTCCTTCTGAAAATGCAGAGCACTGCGCCAGAACATTTTTTCTGCATCCTTTCTGGCTTTGAAAGATTTTAATAATGCCGACACCCCTTCCGATCTCACTGACAGGTTCTGATCTGCTCAATGACCCTTTCCTCAATAAAGGGCTGGCTTTCCCGGATTCTGAGAGAAAAACCTTTGCTCTTGAAGGATTGCTCCCTGCTGGTGAACTGACATTGGAGCAACAGGTAATAGCTGCCTATGAATCTGTTACAAATCTGAAGGACACATTAAGCCAGCATGTTGCACTACGGGCCTTGCAGGATGAAAATGAAACCGTCTTTTATGCCCTGATGGAAAAACATCTCCTTGAGATGATGCCTCTGGTCTACACCCCCGGCGTGGGAGAAGCCTGTCTGAATTTTTCCAAAATCTGGCACCGTCCAAGAGGGCTTTATATCACAGCCCGTGACACTGGCCGGATGGCCGATATCTTCGCCTCTTCTGATTATGATGCGATCCGCATGATTATTGTTACGGATGGGGAACGTATTCTGGGATTGGGAGACCTCGGCGCCAATGGGATGGGCATTCCCATTGGCAAGCTGTCTCTCTATACCGCCTGCGCTGGTATCAACCCGTCCTGCATGTTGCCGGTGACTCTGGACGTAGGGACCGAAAATGAAACACTTCTCAATGACCCTGCCTATATCGGGCTGAAGCAACCTCGCCTCCGTGGGCAGGAATATGACGATTTCATTGAAGAATTTGTGACAACGATCAAGGCACGCTGGCCGAATATCCTGCTTCATTGGGAAGATTTTGCCGGGCGGAATGCCGCCCCTCTTCTTCAACGGTACCGTCACGAAATTTTAAGCTTTAATGATGATATTCAGGGAACCGCGGCGATCGCAACAGCCGCGATCCTGTCTGGTCTGAAGAAAAAAGACGAAACACTTTCCCAGCAACGGGTCATGATCGTCGGTGGTGGTTCTGCCGGATGCGGTATTGCAACGCAGCTTTATCAGGCCTGCCTGGCTGAAGGGCAGAGTGAGAAAGATGCATTGGAGCGTTTCTATCTGTTCGACCGTCCTGGTCTGCTTCTCAAATCCATGAATGATTTAACAGAAGGCCAGAAATTCTTCGCCCGTGCAGACGCTCTATCCTGTGGCACACATGCTGAACTGGCTCAGATTGTTGATGAAATTCGCCCGACCATTCTCATAGGCGTTTCAGGGCAGGCAGGTCTTTTCACAAAAGATATGATCGTCAAACTGGCACAACATTGCCCTGCTCCTCTGATCTTCCCTCTTTCAAACCCAACCAGTCACGTTGAAGCAACACCTGAAGATATTTTACGTTGGACGGACGGCAAAGCCATTGTCAGCACAGGAAGTCCCTTCCCTCCTGTCTCGTTTGGTGATCGTTCCATCATCATTGATCAGACCAATAATGCTTATGTCTTTCCCGGTCTTGGGCTCGGGGCCCTGGCCTGTCAGGCAACCGAAATCAATGACAGAATGTTAATGGCTGCAGCACAGGCTGTAGCTGAAACCGTGCACGCCATGCACAGCGAAACCCTTCTGCCGCCTCTTTCAAAGATCAAGACTGTTGCCCTGAAAGTGGCCCGTGCTGTGGCACTTCAGGCGCGTGAAGACAAACTTTGCCCGGATTTTGACGATGCCACCCTTGAGCAGAATATCGCTGCTTTAAGCTGGCAACCTGTTTACCGTCCCTATAGCCTCGCCTCCTGATTTATTAGAAAGACACACTCATGAAATACCGTACAGAAACTGATGGCATGGGGGAAATTCAGGTCCCTGAAGATGTATTATGGGGCGCGCAGACCCAGCGTTCTCTCCATTATTTCAGCATAGGCCATGACTTTATCCCTTATGAAATGATTGAAGCTTATGCCATCATGAAGCGCTCCTGCGCTCTGGCAAATGCTTCAAGCGGACGGTTATCTCAGGAAAAATCTGCCCTCATCGTTACAATTTGTGACGAAATCAGAGAAGGCAAGCATAACAGAATGTTCCCCCTCCATGTCTGGATGACAGGGTCCGGGACACAATTCAATATGAACGTGAATGAGGTCATCGCCAACCGGGCCAGTCAGATGACCGGACAGGCCCTGGGAAGTAAAAAACCCCTACATCCTAATGACGATGTCAATATGGCACAGTCAACCAATGATAACTTCCCCACCGCGATGTATATCGCCAGCGCGCTTGCTCTACAGAACACGCTCCTTCCAGCACTGACACGTTTTGAAGACGCCCTTGCCTGCAAGGCAAAAGAGTGGGCTGATATCGTCAAGGTAGGGCGCACGCATCTACAGGATGCCGTGCCCATTACACTTGGCCAGGAATGGCTGGGTTATACAGGCATGATCCAGGATAACAGAACACGCCTTGAAGACGCTCTGAAAGGCTTGCTCTCCCTCGCTCTTGGTGGAACCGCCCTTGGCACAGGCGTCAACACTGAAGCTGACTTTGCGGAAAAAGCCTGTTACGAAATTGCACAGCTTACAGGGCTTGATTTCCATAGTGGCAGGAATAAGTTCGCCTTGCAGGGGGCTCATGACGCGCTGGTGCATCTTTCTAGCTGCCTGCGCACACTGGCTGGCAGTCTTTTCAAAATCGCCAATGATATACGCCTGCTGGCCTGTGGGCCACGTGCAGGTTTCGGTGAGCTGACCCTTCCTGCCAATGAGCCAGGCTCCTCTATCATGCCGGGAAAAATCAACCCGACCCAGGCAGAAGCCCTGACAATGCTTTGCATCCAGGTTATGGGCAATGACCTGGCAACAGCTCTCGGCGGGGCAAATGGTATGCTGGATATGAATGCCTATAAGCCGCTCATGATTCATAATATCATGCAAAGCCTGACCCTGCTTCATGACGGTATGGAAAATTTCCGGAAATTCTGTCTTGAGGGAATTCAGCCTAACAGGGCGCAGATACAGAAAGCCCTGGATCATTCCCTCGTTCTCGTCACAGCGTTATCTCCCGTTATCGGCTATGATAAAGCCTCACAAGTCGCCCATTACGCTATGGAACACGATTTAAGCCCAAAAGACGCCGCCTTGAAGCTGGGCTTTATCAGTGCCGAGGATTATGACCGTGTCGCTGATCCAAAATCAATGCTGAAACCCAATATTAGCTGAAGAAAAACCACGTCATAGAGGGCACGCATGAAGCCCTCTATGCCTCTCCTCCGCTACGAGGATGTTTCCGCTTCATGAGCGATACTGGTATGGCCTTTCCGCGGGCGGAATGTGCCGTTTTTTAAAGCGGTCTCAATATCTTCGAGGGTTGCTCCTGCTGTTTCCGGCACCAAGAAATAAACAAAGATCAGAGAAAGCAGATTAATCCCTGCATAAAACCACATCGTCCCTCCTAATGAAATAAGCTTTACCAGAGAGAGGGCCGTCACTGTTACCAGCAGGTCACTCCCCCACAGCACAGCAGCATGAAGTGACGTCGCCTGACCGCGCATGGAAAGAGGGAACATTTCAGCGCCCAAAAGCCATCCTATGACCTGAATACTGCCAGAATTGAACATCATGAAAAGCAGCATAAAGGCAATGACAAGATAGGACCCAACACTCCCTTGAGCGGGATGAAGCAGAAACATGATTCCAAGCCCTATAAGAGACAGAACAGACCCAGGCGCCATAATCAGGACCAGACGGCGGCGGCCAATCCTGTCTACAAACAGACACCCCAGAAAGGTCATGGTCAGATAAATAATCCCGATCCCGAGACTGGCCAATAAGGCCGATGAATCACCAAACCCTGCATCCTCCAGAAAGGTCGGAGCATAATAGATCATCATTTCCAGGCCGCCAGCCTGTGTGAAGAAAGCGACGCCCAATGCGGCCACCAGAGCGGGTCTCACCCAGGGCTGGCACAAACCCCGCCACCCCTGATTTTCTTCTTCAGAAGAGGCAATATTTTCCTTAATCTGGGCAATTTCCTCTTTAATTTCCTGTCGGTCATCGCGCAGTGTCTCAAGAATAGGAACCGCTGCTTTAACACTGATATTTTCCGCAACCCAACGAAAACTTTTAGGCATAAAAAACATTACGATAAATACAAAAGCAGCTGGCAACACACCAAGAAAGATCATTCCCCGCCACCCCAGACTCTGCTGGGCGGTCAGGCCAATAATATTGGCCAGCAGGATCCCTACCCCGATGGAAACGTTAAAGAAAAGCGCCAATGTGCCACGACTGGCCGCCGGCGCCAGCTCTGATATATACATGGGCACAACCTGAGAGGACCCACCAACAGCACACCCCAAAAAGACTCTGGCAGCGATCAGACTTGCGATATCAGGGGAGACCGTACACCATGTTGCGCCTACAACAAAAATCCCTGAAACCAGAATAATCGTTGCCCTGCGCCCATATCTTTCAGAAAAATAACCTGCACCTAAAGCCCCGATAACAGCCCCTAACAGGATAGCCGCTGTAACAATTTCCTGTAAAAACGCGTTAAGATGAAATTCGCGCGTAATCAGTAAGAGCGCACCAGAAATAATGCCGGTATCATACCCATAAAGTCCACCACAGCTCCCTGAAATCAAAGCCGCTGTCACCAAAGTCCATTTTGCGTTAAGAGACAGCCCCTGATCGTCAGAAGGGGTAATCCCTACATCTGTATCTTTCATGCCCTACCTCCTTATCGCAAGTCGCTTACATATCTAAAATATCTCCACACACATATTTAAGGATATATTTACAGAACGCGTAACCAGCATAGAGATTCAAAAATACTCATCAAACAATTATTAAATTTTGACATTA
Source organism: Aristophania sp. ESL1100 (assembly GCF_058511235.1). NCBI lineage: Bacteria > Pseudomonadati > Pseudomonadota > Alphaproteobacteria > Acetobacterales > Acetobacteraceae > Aristophania > Aristophania sp. ESL1100. The sequence goes on from NZ_CP196394.1 coordinate 1,469,388, forward strand.
TGTCCCCTTTTATATAACTTAATTATTTCACCTTATAAGAATATACTTCCAATAAAGATGAAAAATTTTGAATGATCACTTAATATTTAAAAAGTGATTTTCACATCATTCTTCAAGAATGAATTGTAATTCGACAGAATTAATATCGATTTTATACATTAATAATGATTAATTTTCAACACAAAAAATTCTATGTTTTTTTGTAATAAAATTTCTGTGTTATAGTTACGGATTTTACTTTTTATGCTTAATAAAAAGTAAACTATATTAATGTTCTTTAAATAAAAGAATACCCGTTTCTATAGATATAGAAACGGGTATTACATAGAATAGAAAACAAGATTCTTTATTTGAGAAGGTTACCCTCTTTATCAACAAGTGAAATAGGGTAATCACCGCTGAAACAGGCGTCACAATAACGATGACGCGCTTCTTCCCGTCCGGGATAATTCAAGGCACGGTAAAGCCCATCAAAACTGATGAAAGCAAGACTATCAACCCCGATCGCTTCCCGCATTTCCTCAAGTGTATGCGTTGCCGCCAGAAGTTTGCTTTCATCTGGCGTATCAATCCCATAGAAGCAGGGGTGCTTTGTCGGGGGAGAGGTAATGCGCATATGCACTTCCGTCGCTCCGGCAGCCCTTACCATATCAACAATTTTGCGGGATGTTGTGCCTCTCACAATAGAGTCATCAACCAGAACAACCCGTTTCCCTTTCAGAACTGCCCGATTGGCTGAGTGCTTCATTTTCACCCCCAGATGGCGAATCTGATCTGTCGGCTCAATGAAGGTGCGCCCCACATAATGATTGCGGATAATTCCCAATTCGAAAGGGATACCGCTTTCTTCAGCATAGCCAATTGCAGAAGGAACACCTGAATCCGGGACAGGCACAATAACGTCGGCCTCTATAGCAGCTTCACGCGCAAGTTCAGCCCCGATACGCGTGCGGCTATTATAAACTGAGCGATCTTCCAGAACGGAATCAGGGCGAGCGAAATAAATATATTCAAAGACGCAGAAGCGATGGCCTGTTTTGCCGAATGGCCGGATCGACTCAACACCTTTATGGTTGATAACGACCATTTCACCGGGCTCAATATCGCGCACAAAGTCAGCACCGATAATATCAAGCGCACAGGTCTCACTGGCCAGAACCCAACCGCCATTTTCTTCTTCATAGCCGGGAACACGTCCTAAAACGAGAGGTCTCACTCCCAGCGGGTCACGCATCCCGATCAAACCATTATCAGGTGTCAGAGCGATCAGTGAATAAGCACCCTTGACCTGCTTGGCAGCGTCGATCAACCGCTCAACAACCGTGCTATAAAGAGAGATCGCAATCAGATGAACAAAAACTTCTGTATCCGTGCTGGACTGGAAAATACAGCCGCGATTAACCAGAACTTTGCGCAAGGTGGCCGCATTGGTTAAATTGCCATTATGGGCAACGGCCAATCCACCAAACGCGTAATCAGCGTAAAAAGGCTGTACATTGCGTAAATGCGTACCACCCGTCGTGGCATAACGATTATGCCCGATTGCCGCAGCCCCTGGCAGGGACGCAATCACTCCGCTATCGGCAAAGACTTCTCCCACAAGCCCGAGGCCTCTGTGCTGATGGAAAATCTTACCATCAAAACTGACGATCCCCGCAGATTCCTGCCCTCTATGTTGCAAAGCGTGAAGTCCCAATGCAACGAGAGCCGCCGCATCCGGCATCCCCCATACACCAAAGACGCCACATTCTTCATGAGGACGGTTTGAAATTTCAACAAGTGACATAAAGGCCCAACCTATGGGGGAATCCCCGCCTTAAAGCAAATAAACACCAGGGATACAAAGACACGCTCAGCCTGCAACACCCCTTCACTGACTGTTCGTTTCCTGTAATGTATTTGTATCTGGTAAGGCAAGGTACGATTGCAAGGAAGGGGGCACATATCCCTGCAAAATTTGTATCCCCTTTGTAATAGCAGGCATAAAAACGCTGCCCTGTGTCACAGATGAAAGCCAGTTTCCTGATGCCCAACCGGCCACCAGGCAGAACACAACAATCAAGGCATATCCGCGAATTCCACCAAAAGCCAGACCAAGCAGACCATCCAGACTTCTCGATAAATTACTTTTGGCGATATAGGAAACCCGGTCCACCAGTGTACTGAAAACGAGCACACCGATTATAAAAACAGCAATCCTTGTCACCCAGAGAGCAATATTGGAATTCTGAAGAGCCTGCGGCAAGGAGGGATTAGCCCACGCCATGACGGCATTGCTCGACCTGAGTGCCAGCCACAAGGCACCAATCCAGACCAGAATGCCGGAAAGCTCGCGTGAGCCCCCTCTTATCAGGCCCAGTAACACTGAAAGACCAAAAAATATCAGACAAGCTGTATCAAATGAGCTCAACTTATGCAGCTGATCAATCAAATGGCTGCTATCGACACCATTTACATGCCCCGAAGCAGCGGCATCCGGGGTGGGACCTGCTGCTCCAGGATTTACAACCGCATCCTGCCCGGCTGTTGCGGTATCGGAAGGGGGGGCTGATGATGGATCACCAGGTGCCGGGATGGCCTGCTCCGGTGTTCCGGGATCGTTTGGTGGAGGGGGCTCTTCGTCCATAAAACATATCTCTGTTAATTATATAGTACAGCCTGAACCAAAAGGATATTACGGCAGCTTCGTCGTGCGGTAGGGACCGCCCTTTCGAGCCCTTATTCCCCGACGAAGCAGATCTTCAGACAAGGCAATACGTTCATCCAGTTCGGCCCAGACTTCCCGGAAATCAATATTTTGCTGTTTCCATAACATTTCAAGATTACGTAGAAAAGCGGCACTTGTCTGAGCAAGATGTGGTTTTTCTCTCCGCAGGTAAGCCAGAATACAGGCACCTGCAAGATCAGCCACACGATCGACACTTTCCTGTTTCTGACAGGATGCTTTTTTTTCAGATACTGAGCCAGTCATAAAATGATGATGCAATGTCTTGAGAGAATGAGCAAGAAAATAGGCAACGAAGCCTGATTATAAATGGTCTTGAGGTAAGAGTTTATCAACCACTTCATGCCATGGTCATGTTTCCGTAAGGATCATCCTCATTCTTCGGATCAATTGCCTTTTCATGATTCTGAGCATCAGTTTATGTCTCCTTCCCCCTTTTTGTCGCGCCCCCTCCCCTTGATACTAAGCGTGCTATCCATAGCGTCTCTATCAAGAGCTGACGCCCAGCGCGCAGCTGGTTTTGCGGCAGGGGCACGGAGTTCAACAACCAGCAACACCATGCTGGATAATGTGGTCGGAAATCGCAATTCACCGGTTAAATCACAGACCAGCGCGACAGGTGCACAATATAAAGTTACAGCGGATGGGACGATCATTGCCCCCAATGGGCTCATTGTTAATAAGGGCTGCACCTCGCGCGGCAATCGTCAGGCACCACAGAATAGTCGCTACCGTTTCACATTTGCCCCACTGGAGAAAAAATTTGAAACGGTTCTGATCGGTGTCAGCACTCAGCCCAACCATAGTCGCAGGGCAACACTTAATGCCTCTTTTGCTCCTTCTGGTGTTTACGTGGTACCGTCACCCTGCATTGGGGATGAAAAAAATGATCATAGCCTGACAATGGGGGCCGCTGCCTCTCTGGCCTCTGTCAGTGGCAATATTTTCACCCTTGCCGGCAATCGTAATGATGTCAGCGATGCCAATAAAGCAACGACTTTACCTGATGGAGACGTAAAACTTATCAGCACGTCCCCTTATGGGCCCAGCGATGTGCGGATAGGTCCATGAAATCTTTCTGTTTTTGCAGAACCATATTACTGGGCCTTCTTCTCTCTCATGACATAGCGATGGCCGAAACCAGAAAGGAGGAAGGTAAAACAGCGCTTCCCCTCCTGCGGGGCATTATTTTTGAGCAGCAGCCTGCAAGGGAGGGAAATCATAAAACGCCTCCTCTCTCGCCGTCTCTTTTAAAACTCACCCATTCCAAAGCCATAGGAAAGATAATCGCAGCCTATATAGGTCATCCTTTATCCTTTGCACAAATTGATATTCTGAAAGGCAAGCTCAGCATCTTTTTTCGCCTTCATGACAAGGCGTTTCTCTCTGTGAGTGTCCCCCCACAGGTCGTAAAGAAAGGCCTATTGCACGTAGCTCTGCTGGAATATCGCCTGGGAAGAATTACCGTTCAGCATAACCATTGGAGCCCTGACTGGACCATTCGCCGTGATAGCGCCCTTCTGCCGGAAAAGCCCCTCAGTCTGGTCACGCTCCAGACTGATCTGAACTGGATCAACCGAAACCCTTTTCACACAGTTGATATGATTTTTTATCCAGGGAAGGAAAATGGCCATACCGACGTGGAGCTCAGTGTCGCTGACCGCTTTCCCGTTTATGGTTATGCGGCTTTTTCCAATCAGGGAGACCCGACCACAGGGCGCCTGAACTGGTACGTAGGGACCTCATGGGGAAATGCTTTTAATCTTGGGCAGATCCTGACCTATCAATTCAACCGTTCTGATACAGGACGTTCCAATAATCACGCTGCCAGCTGGACAATCCCGTTGCCCCGTCGCACCGCGATCCAGATCTATGGCAGTTATTCCCAGACACACCCCTTCTCTGACGATGAGAACGAAAAAGATACCGGTAAAAGCGGCCAGGTCTCCATTCGCTGGCTCCACATGATTGACCATATAACCCTGGGAAAAAATTTTGGACTGGACGGCATTCTGCAAATTGGTTTTGACTGGAAAACGACCAATTCAGACACATATAAACCCTACATGCCGGTGATAAAACGCCATGCCTATATTTCGAACGCTGATACAAACCAGTTTGTCATTGGTTATGATGGCTCTGTTCAGGACCCCTGGGGGCAGACCAAACTGAATAACCAGTTTTATTACGGTCCGGGCGGTCTGACCCATCATGACACAAAAAAAGCCTATAACTCCATCGCTGAAGGAAGTGGGCCCCGTTATGTTTATGACCGTCTTTCACTGACGCGCTCTTTTTCCCTCCCCTGGAAATTTTCCACTACCACCAAAGTCACGTTTCAACGCGCTTCAAAAAACCTGCTTTATAGTGAACAACTTTCAGCAGGGGGGCTGAGTAACGGGCGAGGTTATTTTGTAAATAGTTCGTTCGGCAGCAACGCCAACAGCTTTAGTGAAGAGCTGTTTCTGCCCTCTTTCTCTCTTGCAAAACTGCTGCACCTACCTCTGCTTGAAGATACCCAGAAACTCGGTTTTTTCTGGGATTGGGTCGATACAAGGCAGGTTAAGAGGACCTCTGATACGTCGCGCTCCGCAACCCTTTCCAGCGTCGGGATTGATGTGAACAGCACAGTCAACCGCCACCTTAACATCACCTTTGATGTGGGGTGGCGATTAAGACATGTTCCCATGACGGCCTTTGCAGAACCCAAAGGGGCTTTCTGTGATTTTCAGCTCGTTGCCGGCTTCTAGAAAAAAACGCCGATTTTTCATCCGGCGCTTTTACGTAGCAAAATCAGGCGGCTTTCACCCTGGCATATTCGAGGTGATATTCATCCCATAACGTCGCCAGAGCGGCGACCAGTGAATCAATATCAGCATCTTTATGCAGGGGCCCCGGCGTTAAGCGCATACGCTCTGTCCCGCGTGGGACAGTCGGATAATTGATCGGCTGGACGTAATGATCAAACCGGTTGAGCAGATCATCACAGATCTGGCGACAGAGTTTGGCATCCCTCACCATAACCGGGACGATATGAGTCGGGTTCATCAAATAGGGAATACGTGCCTGATCCAGCTTTTTGCGCAGATAGGCAACTGCATGCTTCTGGCCATTACGTTCAACATTGCTGGCTCTGAGATGCTTCACACTGGCAAGCACACCTGCTGCAATAACAGGTGGCAAGGAAGTTGAGAAGATAAAGCCTGAGCCAAATGAACGCACAAAGTCGCATAAAGCCGCTGAACCGGCAATATAGCCGCCAACCACGCCGAAGGATTTTCCCAAAGTCCCTTCAATAATTGTCAGGCGGTGCTCAAGCCCCAGCTCCTGGGCAAGCCCCCCTCCCTGAGCGCCATACATACCGACTGCATGAACTTCATCGAGATAGGTCATGGCATTGTAACGGTCTGCCAGATCGCAGATCGCCTCGATCGGGGAGACGTCCCCTTCCATGGAATAGACGGATTCAAAGGCAATAATCTTGGGCGTTTCAAGAGGGATTTCCTTGAGGTGACGCTCAAGATCCTCAAGGTCATTATGGCGGAAAATTCTTTTCTCTGCCCGTGAATGACGAATCCCTTCAATCATGGACGCATGATTAAGCGCATCAGAGAGCACGACACAATCTTTCAGGCGTGCAGCAATCGTCCCGAGAGTGACCCAGTTTGAAAGATAGCCTGAATTAAACAGGAGCGCACTTTCCTTGCCATGAAGGGCTGCCAGTTCTGCTTCAAGAGCCACATGATAATGATTGGTCCCGGAAATATTGCGCGTCCCGCCAGCCCCTGCGCCTGTTTCATCCAGCGCTTTATGCATCGCCTTCAAAACCTCGGGATGTTGCCCCATGCCAAGATAATCATTGGAGCACCAGACCGTTACGTCCCGCCCTATGCCGTGGTGAAAGGCTCTGGGAAAATCCCCGGCTTTCCGCTCCAGCTCTGCAAAATAACGATAACTCCCGTCAGCATGTAAACCATTAAGGGCTTTCTGAAACAGACTGTCATAATCCATGAAATAATACTCTTTCCTCGCAGAACGATCTCTTCCTTCCCCAGACGGGATTACTGAAAACAGAAACCGCGCTACGGCTTTTTAAAGATAATGATCGCGCTGACCCTATTCGCCCATTATCTTTTTTTCAAGTAAACTCTGCTTATTTACGAGATAAAGACCGTCTCGAAAAAACCAGACATATCCAACAGTTACAAACAGCTCACTGCCTCACTCGTTGTCTATCTCATTAAAGGCGTCGTTCATTCACGTTTCTCTGACTGAGAAACGCGCTCCAATAAGTGATGGGAAAGCGGACAGATAAAATTTTGCTCCTTTCTGGAAAATAATGTTAATCCCCTCAGACTTTTTCCCAATTCCTTGTCTGGTTCCTTTTCCTTCTTCATGACTACAGAAATTCCTTCCTCACAATCTGGTTTTAAAGCTCTTTTTCCCTATTGGCAGGTCACTTTTGCAGCCTTTATGGGCTGGTTTCTTGACGGGTTTGACCTGACCACTTTCATGTTCACAATCCCTGACATTGCCAAAGATCTGGGATGTACCATTTCGATGCTGGGTGGTGTATTACTGGGACAATCTATTGGCAGATTTATAGGCAATACACTCTGGGGATGGCTGGCAGACCATTATGGCCGCAAGCCTGCTTTTATGATCGGCGTCCTCTGGTTCGCCGTCTTTTCTGCCCTTACAGGTTTTTCTCACTCTTTACTCACCCTCATGATCGTTCAATTCCTGTTCGGGATCGGGTTTGGAGGGGAATGGACGGCCTCTGCGACATTATTGATGGAAACAGTGCCGGGGTCCCTACGTTCTCTTGCCTCAGCCATTATGATGTCGGGTTATGAACTTGGTTATTTTGCTGCCGCAGGGGCACAAGCCCTGATTCTGCCTCACTTTGGCTGGAGAGTGCTCTTTTTCATCGGTATTATTCCCGCTTTACTGTCACTTTTTATTCGCTTTGGAGTGAAAGAAAGCCCCATTTGGCTGGCTCAACGCCTAAACCGCCAGAAAGAAAGAGACGTAAAGCAGGGACCGCCTTTCCACTTTACATGGAGCCATGCTGCCATCCAGGCAATCAGTCTGATGAGCATTCTCGCTTTTCAAAAAGCAGCTCTTTACACATTTTATCCAACCATTTTACGCAGCTATCATCACTTGTCTCCGCAGGCCGTTTTCTGGCCTATTACCCTTTATTGCCTAGGGTCTTTCAGCGGTAAAATTTTATGTGGGAAACTGGCCGATCATTTTGGTAATACCAAAGTCATGATCGGCGCAATTCTCACCGTTATGGTCATGATCTGGCCTTTTCTCTGCATTGAAAACCAGACTTTACTTTTAGTGTCAGCCTTTATTACCGGTGGAGCGGCCTCTGGCATTTTTGCCCTGATACCCCACTACCTGGCCCAACGCTTTCCTTCCGACCAACGCAGCTTTGGTATGGGGGTAAGTTATGCCCTCGGTTCACTGGGGCAAGGACTGGCCGGGAAAATTGTTCCATTCTTTGGAGCAACAGCGGCCACACTTCCTCTTTCAGCCGTAGCTTTTGTATTAGGCTCCAGCGTTCTGACAGCACTCAGCGCTCTTTATAAACCCAAAGACATGCCAAAATTCTGAGTTTGTCCCACCATGCAACCATAAAGACAGTATGTCCTCACTAAAACCGGACAATACTGTCTTTATACTCGTCCTTAATTAAAGAACCTTGCGTCCTTCCACCGGATATCCCGGGTCAGTATATCCGGGTGTGGAACAATGGCCGGGCTTTACCAGATTATTGATAAAGGCTTCGTCCTCTGCTGTAATAGTCACATCGAGAGCAGCGCCATAGCTTTCCCATTGTTCGTAGGTTCTTGGACCGGCAATAACGGAACTGACCAGCTGGTTGTTCAAGATCCATGCCAGGGCAAACGCCACAGAGCTCACATTCCGGCTTTTGCAATAATCAGCAATTTCACGGGCTATTCTCAGTGATTCCGGGCGCCATTCTGTCTGCATAATGCGCATATCCCCACGCCCGGCCCGTGTATCGGCTGCTGGAGGGGCGCCGGGTGCGTATTTGCCTGTCAGCACACCACGCGCAAGCGGGCTGTATGGCACAACTCCGAGGCCGTAAGCCTCAGCCGCGGGAAGCTGCTCCACCTCACAGGTGCGATCAACGATATTATAGAGGGGCTGGCTGACAACAGGGCGCTCCATCCCCAATTTATCGGCAAGGCGGACAAGCTCGGCAATCCGCCATCCTCTGAAATTCGAGACGCCATAATAGCGCACTTTCCCCTGACGGATCAGGTCACTGACCGCCCGCAGCCCTTCTTCAAGAGGCGCCTCAACGAGGGCACGGTGGAAATAGAGAATATCAATATAATCCGTCTGCAAACGCTTCAGGCTTGCCTCAACAGTCTGTATGATCCATTTTCTGGACTGGCCTTGCTGATTGGGCCCGGAATCTGCACGCCCATAGCCGAACTTGGAAGCAATAACCCAGTCATCACGCCGCGCTGCCAGCGCTTTCCCGATAACGGTTTCTGAATTGCCGCCTTGATAGACATCTGCCGTATCGAGGAAATTGATCCCCTGATCATAGGCGCTCCCAATAATTCTCCCTGCCGCCTGCTCTCCTGTTTCCCCGCCAAACATCATGGTCCCGAGGCATAAAGGCGAGACTTTCAGAGCACTTTTACCAAGATAACGATATTTCATCAGAACCTCTTATATAAATCTATTCAGTTATGTGGGTGTTTCTGTCTCAGCAAATACCTGCCGTGCCACCTGTAGGGCGGTCATCGCTGTTGGCCATCCTGAATAAAAAGCCAGATGGGTGATAATTCCAATGATCTCCTCTTTTGTGACACCATTTTCCAGTGCTTTGCGTAAATGAAACGGAAGCTCATTGTCCCGGTAAAGAGAAATCAGGCTGGAAATCGTGACAATACTGCGTTCACGTTGCGATAAAGTTGTATTGGCCCACACGCGACCAAATAATATGTCATCAGAAATTTCTGCAAGTTCAGGCGCAATATCACCAAAACTTTTACGAGCCGCTACAGGTTTTTCAGTCATGATCCAAACTCCCCGTTTGAGAGAAACATTCAGTTGTTTTTCTGGCAGTTATTTTTCTGGAAAGGTTTTTTTATGCGATCCTCCCTCAATGCCTGTTACAGGATGCGCCTCAGCTCTCTCTTCATCAACCAGAAGAACCTGACAGACTTCATTGACCACTCTTCTGAAAGAGTGTCTCATAACCCATAATTTGAGAGAAAACCGCCATTTTTCTTGATTTGTGATGAACTTTATTCATTATAATAATGAGATATTCTCACTATTGAAAAACCATCTTTTATCAAAATCCTGCTATGTTACTCATTGTAACAGCCCGGATCATAAAACAGAATAAACCGTAAAAGAGAGTATTCCTGCCTTGATAAAACTTGAGCGCTCTGACCTTGCTGACTGTGTTTATTTTCTTGCCATTGCACGGCATGGAAATTTCAGAAAAGCAGGGCTGGAAATGGGCGTCAGTGCCTCTGCTTTAAGTCACTCTCTTAAATCCCTCGAAACACGATTAGGCGTTCGTCTTATCAACCGGACCAACCGAAGCGTCACGCTCACCGCAGCCGGAAGCGCCTTACAGGATTCGATCAGCGCCCCTTTTAAAACAATTGAAAAAACCTTCGAGGATTTGAACCGGTTCCGAAATGAACCAGCGGGATGTCTGCGCCTCAATATCGTTACAGATGCGGGGCCCCTTTTACTCGGCCCAGTACTTCCGATCTTTATGGAACGTTATCCGCATATTAAAATTGAAATAACCTCAACAAACCGTATGGTGGATATCATCAAGGAAGGTTATGACGCTGGAATTCGTTATGGGGGTACGGTCCCCCAGGATATGATTATCCAGCGCCTGTCGGGCGACATTCGCTGGATTGTAACAGGTTCCCCTGCTTACCTGGAGCGTTATGGTGTGCCTCAGACGCCCTATGATCTGAAGCACCATCAATGCCTGCGGATCAGATTAGGCAATGAAGATATTTATCAATGGGAATTTCAAAAAGAAGGCAAAGAATTTTCTCTTTCCGTTCCCGGCACGATCACAATTAATGAGAGCCAGACAGGCCTCGCCTTAGTACAGAATGGTGCGGGCCTGTTTTTTGCCGCAGAACCCGTTCAGGCAGCCTTACTGGCCACGGGACAGACCAGAATTGTTCTGGAGGACTGGTCTGTAACGGGGCCCGGATATTACATTTACTATTCCAGCCGCCAGCAAGTGCCACTAGGGCTGAAACTGCTTATAGAACTTATCCGGGAAATACGCCCTCTCGGTTTTTAGAGGGTCACATCCTTTTAAGGTCTTAAACTTTCAATCAACCATTCAGCCGCTCTAATCCCGTCAATTCCGGCAGACAGAATTCCCCCCGCATAACCGGCTCCTTCTCCGGCGGGGAAAAGTCCCTTGATGGTCGGGCTTTGTCCGGTCTCATCGCGCTCAATCCGCAAGGGCGATGACGTGCGGGTTTCAACGCCGGTCATCACAGCGTCTTCCATCGTAAAACCCTTGAGTTTGCGGTCAAATTGGGGAAGCGCCTCTTTGAGACTTTCAGTGACGAAATCAGGAAGGCAGTCCCGCAGATCCGCGGGTGTCACACCCGGTTTATAGGAAGGCTCAACCTCACCCAACGTCACAGAAGCACGTCCTGCCAGAAAATCCCCGACTTTTTGCGCAGGGGCTTTATAATCGCCCCCACCGGCTTTAAAGGCTGCTTTCTCCCAATGACGCTGGAACTCAATTCCCGCCATCACATCATCTGCCGCATAATCAATGCCCGGTTTTACCTCGACAACAATGCCACTATTGGCATTGCGTTCCGCACGTGAATATTGGCTCATGCCGTTTGTAACAACCTGCCCCTCTTCAGACGTTGCGGCCACAACCTGGCCGCCCGGACACATGCAGAAAGAATAAACACCCCGGCCATTAGAGCCATGATGGACGAGTTTATAATCGGCAGCACCCAATAATTTATTGCCAGCCTCCTGGCCAAAACGCTCGCAGTCAATCAGTGATTGCGGGTGTTCTATACGCACACCAATAGAAAAAGGCTTGGCTTTCATGGCAATGCCAAGCTCATGAAGGATTCGGAATGTATCTCTCGCAGAATGTCCCACGGCCAGGATTACATGACGGGCTGGAAGCGTTTCTCCATTGGAGAGAGAAAGCGCCTTCAGGCGGCGCTCACCACTTTCACCCTCTGTCTCAAAACCATCAACACGCGTATTAAAGCGATACTCACCGCCCAAAGCCTCAATCTGTTCCCGGAAGGATTGCACCAGACTGACCAGACGGAATGTGCCGATATGCGGTTTCGAGAGATACAGAATTTCCTCAGGAGCTCCCGCTTTTACAAACTCTTCGAGCACCTTGCGGCCTAAATGCCGCGGGTCCGAAACGCCGGAATAGAGTTTGCCGTCAGAAAAAGTCCCGGCTCCCCCTTCCCCGAACTGCACATTGCTTTCCGCTGTGAAAACAGATTTCCGCCAGAGAGCAAATGTATCAACGGTGCGGGTGCGAACGTCACGGCCGCGCTCGCAGATAATTGGCTTCAATCCTGCGCGGGCCAGAATCAGACCAGCGAGAAGCCCGCAAGGTCCAGCCCCGATCACAACCGGCCTGTCTGCTTCAGACGCCAGGTTGGCAAGAGGCTGTGACCAGCTCATATCAGGTGTCAGGCGGATATGGGGATCGTTCTGAAATCGTTCAAGCACTGTGGCTTCAGAAGCAAGCTCACAATCAATCGTATAAATAAAATGAATATTATGGCGCTTGCGGGCATCATAGCCACGACGAAACACATGGAAGCTCAGCAATGCCTGTTCTTCAATGCCCAACCGTTCCAGAACAGCCTGTTTCAGGTCCTCTGTTATATGCGTAAGCGGCAGGCGAAGGTCTGTAATACGAAGCACTGATGAACTCTTTAATTTTGTGTGGCTTATACCAAGGCGATAAACCCCTTTTTCTAAAGTAAATTCAGTTGTAGAAATAGTTTTTTCTTACCTTGCTGCCTCTGCATGGGCTATCACCTCCCTATGAGCCACATTTCGCATCACTCCCATAGCCATGATGATCATCATGACCACTCCCATTCTCACGAGGGAGGATTTGGTCACCATCATCATCACGCACCGGCCTCTTTCGGAGCGGCTTTTGCCATCGGCATTACGCTCAATATGGTCTATGTGCTGGGTGAGGCTCTCTGGGGCGTTCTGGCTCACTCTCTCTCATTGCTGGCCGATGCAGGGCATAATCTCTCGGACGTGCTGGGTCTGGCGGCTGCCTGGTTTGCCCAGTCCCTGGCGAAAAGAGCCCCTTCCGGGCGATTCACATATGGTCTGAAACGCGCCACGATCCTGACCGCTCTGACCAATGCCGTTATCTTGCTGCTGGTCACAGGGGGGATTATCTGGGAAGCTATCCTTCATCTCATCCACCCTGAAACAGTCCAGGGCGCAGCCGTAAGCATCGTGGCTTTTATCGGGATCCTCGTAAATGGCGGAACAGCATTGCTGTTTATGAAAGGCTCGACCCATGACCTCAATATGCGCGGTGCCTTCCTCCATATGGCGTCTGATGCGGTGATGGCTCTGGCTGTCGTCATTGCGGGTGTGCTTATTGCAGGAACGGGCTGGAATATTATTGACCCCATTGTCAGTCTGATTGTCTCATTCACCATCATCTGGGCCACGTGGTCTTTACTGATACAATCTCTTAATCTGGCTCTGGACGGCGTGCCGACATCAATTAACACAAGCGAAGTTGAACAGGCCCTGCGGACCCTGCCGGAAGTCGCCGATCTTCATCATCTCCATATATGGGCCATGAGCACAACGGAAACGGCTCTGACTGTTCACATCGTGCCCCGGGCTCTGACGCCCTCTCCAACCGCTTCCCAGCTTATTACCCAGGCGCGGCAGATTATTGCAGAAGGGCATGAAATGCTGAGGCAGCGCTTCTCCATTCATCATCCGACCTTTCAGATTGAAGACCGCATCTCCACTGAGCAGGATAATGTCTGCCCTGATGAGCAATGCCCCGGTCAGTCCTGTTCAGAATCCCTTCCGCCTGCCGAACATGGCGAGGCTACACATGCTCCGTCCTGTCATGACCATGCGCACCACCATCACTAATCCCTTTTCTGAATCATGACGTCTCTACAACTTAAAATTGCCCGCTTTTCCATTGCTGTCAGTATCATTGTTCTGGCCATTAAATATGGGGCCTATGCGGTTTCTCATTCCAGTGCCCTCCTCTCCGACACGATTGAAACAATTCTTAACGTCATTGCCGCAATCGGGACTTTAGGGGCTGTCACCATTGCGTCTCACCCCGCTGACACCAAGCACCCTTACGGTCATGGCAAGGCGGAATATCTCTGGGCCGTTATTGAGGGGACACTGGTCGTTCTGACAGCCATCGGCATTTTCCTGATCGCCTGTTATGATCTTCTGCACCCTGCCCCCTTGAAAGAGCCCTTTTTCGGGGTTCTGCTCAACGCCCTTGCCGGGATTATAAACCTCATCTGGGCGCTCATCATGATTTCCATAGGGCGGAAGCGTCATTCACAGGCTCTGGCCTCAGCGGGAGAGCATGTTCTGTCTGATGTCTGGGCCAGTCTGGCTCTGGTCATTGGTGTGTCTCTCATCCCGCTTCTGCATTGGCTATGGCTCGACCCGGTTCTTTCCATGCTGGTTGCACTGAACGTATTGCGGACCGGTTTTGGCATGATGAAGCAATCGACCAAAGGGCTAATGGATGAATCCCCTGATCCGGAACTGGTAAAAGGTGTTCAGAACGTCATCGCCCAAAGCGGTAAAGAGGCACTCGAAGCCCATGATTTACGGATGCGCCGGGTTGGAGCTCTCTATTTTGTCGATTTCCATCTTGTCGTCATCGATGACATGTCCATTACTAAAGCGCACGATATCTGCGATAAAATTGAAGCCGCTATCCGCGATTATCTGGGAGACGCCTCCATTAATATTCATGTCGAACCTGAAACGGTTGCTGAAGAGGAAAAGCGCTCAGGCCAGAAGCATCGTCACGTTCTGACATTGTCATAAATCAGGACACGTGTTGCCGAGATCAGCAGCCAGCACATTACAAGAAATTTTATTGACTTTTCGCTCACATGAAATTCAATATTTCCGGTTTTATGGTTTTTTTTGTGAGCGTTTTTCTTGGCCATTCTTTTACGTTCCGGCTTTTTCTGGTCAATAACAGCCATTGGATGGCTCTCTGCTGTAACGCCTTTATTGGCAGAAGACGTCACATCTGAGCCTCATAAACGCACTGAAGATCATATTACCGTCCGCGCTTCCAATCCCGGCCGTTCACAGGTCACCTCTTCAGGGGCGACGTCTTATCATCTTTCGTCACAAAATATTGAAACCCTGCCACAGGGAGAAAACGCCTCTTTCAATCAGGTTATGCTGCATATGCCCGGCGTCGTCGGGGACAGCTATGGTGAAGTACATGTACGTGGCGAGCATGGAAACCTGACTTACCGTATCAATGGTGTCTTACTGCCGGAAAGTCTGCAAGGGTTCGGACAGGTTGTTGATACACGCATTGTGCAATCCTTTAACCTTCTGACTGGTATTTTACCTGCCCAATATGGGCTTCACACTGCCGGAATTGTGGATATTACGACCAAGAAGGGAGCGGGTCTCAATCATAATGAGCTCTCTCTTTATGGCGGAAGCTATAATACGATCAATCCCTCCCTTCAGCTGGGAGGCAATCACGGCAAACTCGATTATTTTATCAGCCTTTCTTATAATCATAATACGCTCGGCATTGAAAACCCGACAAATTCGTTTCGACCTATTCACGATCTGACGCAACAGGCAAAAGGGTTTTCCTATCTTTCCTGGAATTTTGATGCTCATAACAGCCTGACCCTCATAACCAGTACTGCCTATGGGGATTTTCATCTCCCTTCCACCCCAAACCTGGAACCTCTTTATCCTCCTGAAGGGATGGGAGACGAACAGCCCCATCATCTCAATTCGCGCTTTATTAAAGACCAGCAGAATGAGCAGAATCATTACGCCATTCTCTCTTATAATTATAAGCAGAATGACTTCGGGCTTCAGGTTTCCCCCTATTTCCGTTATGGCAGGCTGGCTTATTTCCCTGATGAGCAAAAGGACCTCATTTATCAGGGTGTTGCCCAGAAACAGATCAATGATTTTACGACAGGCGGAATGCAGGTTGATCTGCATTGGGACATCGCCCCCGGCCATATTCTACGCGCCGGCCTGCTGGGACATTATACGGACGAAAAACTCGATACGAACACCCTTGCCTTTCCAGCAGATCATGAAGGCAATGCAACCTCTTCAATCCCACGGCGCCTGATTGATCATTCCGGAAACTGGGCCATTGAATCCAGCGCTTATATTCAGGATGAATTCCATATCAGCCGTTACCTTACTTTTAATTACGGTGTGCGATACGATAATTTTTCATCGTCCTTTACCCACGGCAACCAACTCAGCCCGCGGGCTTCCTTTATCTGGAAACCCACCCGGAAAATCACCCTCCATTTGGGCTACGCACGTTATTTCACGCCGCCTTCACCACAATATCTCTCCTCGAAATCCCTAAAATATTTCGAAAACACAACAAATGCGCCTGAAACAAGTCAGAATGGAGCCCCCAAGGTTGAAACGTCTCATTATATTGATGCCGGACTGACAGCTGCCCTGACCCCACATCTTGACTTCAGTCTCGATGGATTCAGCAAATGGGCTCATAATTTGCTTGATACAGGGCAATTTGGTCAGGCCATTATCACAACGCCCTTTAATTACCGGCGCGGCCAGATTTATGGGGCTGAGACAGGGCTTTCCTACCATTCAGGCCCCTGGCAGATTTTCGGCAATTTCTCTTACGTCCAGACCTATGGGCAAGGGATCAGCTCAGGGCAATATCATTTTGATCACGATGAGCTCGATCACATCAGGAACCACCGTATTCCCCTCGATCACCAAGGGAAATATACGGCCAGCGCCGGTATCTCATGGCACACGAAACGTCAGCTTGTGTCACTGGACTTTCTTTATGGAAACGGCCTGAGGAAAGGCTTTGCCAATATGGGAAAACAGGCCCCCTATGACGTGTTCAATCTAAGCTACCAATATAGCTTTCTCCACCTTATCCCCGGCCATAAAATCAAAGCACGTGTGGATGTTATGAACCTCTTTGATAAACATTACACACTCCATGATGGCAGCGGGATCGGCATTTTCCAGCCCCAATACGGCCAGAGACGCAGTGCCTATTTCAGTCTGATCGGGGAGCTATAACGCTCTGGCAATAACGCACTCTTTTTAAACCTTTTGTTAAAATCTGGTTCGTAAAATAACGACATATCTGAAAAGATAAGGTCGTTATCAATGAAATTACTGAGAATAGTCATTTTAAGTGCGTTATTTATATCTTTCCTATCGCCTGTGATGGCTGATGATTCACAAAATAACCCGCCTATACAAAAGGCCCAGACTCACACTAAAAAACACGCTCATTCACATAACCAGACACAACAGAATAATTCTGCCTGCGGGCGAAAAGTCTGGCTGAATACACGCAGCATGATTTACCACTATCAAGGCAGCCCCTGGTATAACAACACCAAACAAGGCGAAGAGCTTTGCGAAAAAGACGCCATCGCCAAAGGCGCTCGTGTATCGCGTAGTAATTAAAAATGATATTTATAGAAAATGACGATGAGATTGCCACAGCCTGTGGCAGCAGGACGCGACCTTCTGGTTGAGATCAAAGCGGTTTCTGTTAACCCGGTTGATGTCAAAATCCGCCAAAGTTTCCAAAACGATCAAGGCCGTATTCTGGGCTGGGATGCCGCTGGAATCGTCGTTGCTGTAGGTGAAGAGGTCGAAAATTTTTCGATTGGTGATCACGTTTATTATGCTGACGTCCTCAATAGAGCTGGCACAAATGCTGAGTTTCATCTGGTTGATGAAAGGCTTGTCGGCCGGAAACCATAAGCTGGGTTAAAGACTTCGGCACTCATTACGTGATTGATCATAGTCGTGCCCTGACTCAGCAAGTGTCTGACCTGCCCGTCAAAGACCCAAAATATGTTTTTTCGACAAATGAGACGCTCCAGCACATCAATGACATCATCACACTCATAGCGCCCCAGGGTCATTTTGGCTTAATTGACGCCCCTGACGTCCTCGATGTTGCTCCCATGAAAAAGAAAAGCTTGTCCCTCTATTGGGAATTAATGTTCACACGCTCTCTCTTCGAGACCCCCGATCAGGCGGAACAAGGTAAGATTTTAAAGCAGGTTTCAAAACTGGTTGACAAAGTCACCCTGCGCACCACACTCGCGACCAGCTTCGGCTCCATTAACGCCACAAATTTAAAACGCGCGCATGCTTTGATTGAAAGCGACAAAGCCAAAGGGAAAATCGTGCTTGAAGGGGTTGGTTCTAAGGAAGAATAAAAAACCAACCTGCACATTATCATTTATGGATTAAAACGATAACGTCATGCGTATTATAGCATCTAATCATAAAGGATAGACCGCTTCATTCTTATTCCCTTCAATAAAAACGAGGGGAATAAGACCATGCCGCAGTCATTTTCAGGAAAAATCGCGTTTGTCACAGGAGCCGGCGCCGGGATGGGACTAGCAACGGCCAGAGCATTTGCTCAGGCTGGAGCCTCTGTCGTTCTGGCCGATGTAAATTTTGAAGCCGCGGCTAGAGCCGCAGAAAAATTAATGCAGGAAGGGAAAGAAGCTCTCCCCCTAAAATGTAATGTTGCCCATGAAGACGACGTCCAATCTGCTATAGAAGAGACCTTACGTCATTTTGGAAAGCTTGATTGCGCCTTTAATAATGCGGGCGTCATTAGCCAGCATCACAGTACTGTTGATCTTCCCGAAAGCGAATGGGACCGCATCATGTCTGTTAACTTAAAGGGCACATATTATTGCCTTAAGCATGAACTTCGCCAGATGTTAAAACAAGGTCATGGGGCTATTGTCAATTCATCTTCGATTGGGGGATTAAACGGGGTAGCTGGTCTGCCAGCTTATATTGCATCAAAGCATGGGGTTATAGGTCTCACAAAATCAGTCGCGCTTGAATGTGCCACCAAAAACATTCGGGTTAATGCGGTATGTCCGGGAGTGATTGATACACCTATGCTAAACGGGCTGACGCATGGTGATGAAGCCGCAAAAGCAGAGCTGGTCAAACCCCAGCCCATCGGCCGTTTGGGAAAGCCGGAAGAAGTGGCTCATGCCGTCCTTTGGCTATGCAGTCCCCAAGCCAGTTTCGTGCTGGGACATGCGCTCTCAGTTGATGGTGGTTATTCCGCACAATAAGTAAACCACCTGGATTAGGAAGACCCCCTATAACGTAAAGCGTCAACAACCAGCCGGAACGCCGCAGAAGAGTGTCTTCGGCTGGGATAATATAAATGATAACCTGGGAAAGAGGGGCACCAATTCTCTAAAACCCGGATTAATCTTTTATCATTTACATAAGGCTGAGCCTGGTCCTCCATAACGCAGGCCAGACCAAATCCATCCAGCGCCGCCTGAAGAACCATGGGCACCGTATTAAATATAAGAGATCCCTCTACGCGAACGTGAAGTGCACGTTTCCCTTTTTCCAATTCCCACGCATAGACACCACCAGCGCTCGATAAGCGCAAATTAATACATTTATGCTGAGATAAATCTTTCGGCGTTAAGGGAGCCGGATGATGTTCAAAATAGGATGGGGCCCCTATGACTGCCATACGAAGTGGTGGACCGATAGGAATCGCGATCATATCACGAGCGATGGTTTCCTCCAGTCTGACACCAGCATCAAAATGTTCAGAAACAATATCGGTTAATCCGGACTCAATTTCCAATTCAACATGTAAGTCAGGATAGTCTGGCAAAATTTTCCGAAGAACGGGCCAAATGACAGTCGTTGCCGCATGTTCTGACGTTGTGATCCTGACGGTGCCCGCCGGTTTGTCCGAAAGCTCACTAAGAGAAGCCATCTCATCAGCGATCATTCCGAGAGCGGGAACCAGCTTTTGTAGCAGCCTTTCCCCAGCTTTTGTCAAAGCAACAGAACGGGTTGTGCGCGCCAAAAGCCGCACGTTCAACCGCGTTTCCAATCGTCTGATCCTATGGCTTAAGGTCGATTGCGAGGTGCCCAATTTTGCTGCAGCCCGTGTAAAACTCTGCTCCTCAGCAACCCTCATAAAAGCATTAAGATCAACCAGATCCTCACGGCGCATAGTACGTTCCTTGATACGTTCTTTTCATTGCAAAAAATAATGAACGTTCACTATAAGGGAAAAATCAAGAACAACGTCAGCGAGTCATCTGTGCACAAACCGGGAAGACGCCGTTTATCCTGCTGAACGTATAATATTCACCGAATCATCTCCACATGTGCGGGGAACACTCTTCTCGGAAGTTATTGTTATTCCTAACAAAAATACTGTCAAGAAATCCACAAATTATTTTGCCTAATAATTAGGTTCTCGTAGTCATTAAAAATGATATTTATAGAAAATGACGATAAGATTGCCCCATCGTCATTTTTAATTACACTAACAGTATCTTTTACCCCTCCGCAGAGAGATCCACGACGCCGCAATAGCCTTCTTCTGTCCCAAAAGCCATCATGCCGCCATCGGGGGAGAAGCTGAGGGATGTGATCGCACCACGAGCGATGCCTTTGCTTTTAGCACCGCGACAGACGGGGATGGCTCTTTGCTCTTCACCACCAATTTCAGCAATGATGATCGCGCCATCTTCGTAACCGATCGCAACAATATCCTGCGTGGGATGTGTTGCGACAACCGTGCTGAAGAGACCCGGAAGACGGGCCAGTTCGAGTGGTGGTTTGCCCATGGGGCCGCCACCAAAGAAAGGCCAGAGAACGGCAGCATCGGCCCCGGCTGTGGCCAGCCAGCGTCCTTTGCGTGTAAACTCCATGGAACGCACCTGTCGGGGATAACCGCTCATGCGCATATTATGCCCATCGGATAACCGCCAGCCATGAAGCTCATTTTCCTGCATGGAGGTCACAATCGCTTCATTCTCAGGATGGATCACAACCCCGATATGACTGCCCTTCCATTCATAGGAACGTGGCGAGCTTTCCTT
This sequence comes from Aristophania sp. ESL1100, assembly GCF_058511235.1. NCBI lineage: Bacteria > Pseudomonadati > Pseudomonadota > Alphaproteobacteria > Acetobacterales > Acetobacteraceae > Aristophania > Aristophania sp. ESL1100. The sequence continues at coordinate 1,490,331 of NZ_CP196394.1, forward strand.
TGCCTTGACGAACCATAAGGACACGCCATTATAATGAGAGGCTGCAATTTTCAGCCCCTTTTTATCAAAGGCAATCCCCGTCACAGTTGAGGGATGTTCCAGGCTTTTCAGCTCTTCCTTCCCTGCCGCGTCACGCAGTTTGACCTCTTTTTTGACTGAAAAAGCATAGTGAGATGGCGTGCTTGCAAGCGTCTCAATCCAGCCTTTGCCCGTATAGAGTTCTTCATGGCTTCCATCAGGAAGGATTTTGAGCACACGGCCATCCTCTCCTCCTGTCAGGAAGCTGTTCCCCTCACATCCTTGAGCAATGGAAAGACCACCATCATGCAGCGTCAGTGTCTGCCATGTTTCGGGATCGCGCATCATCAGACGGTTCATCAGAACAACTTCACCATCTGACGTCAGTGCCGCAATCATTTTGTTATCGCGGGAAACTTTTACGCCGATTACAGGGCTTTCAAACTGCCTCTCCGCACCGCGGGTTGCGAGCACTTCGTGGCTTAAAGGATGTTCGCTACTCATGAAGCAAGGCAGCTTTCAAAGCCGCGACGCAGTGCCGGCCTATTGAGATTACGGCCGATAAAGACGAGGCGGGATTCCTCATCAGTGGAGGGATCTTTTGCCTCACCAATGAAATCACCATCAGCCATCATATGCACAGCCTGGAAAGCAAAACGGCGCTTTTCCCCTTTAAAATGCAGGATGCCTTTGGCCCGAAGGATATCGGGTCCCTGCTCCTGAAGAATTTTCCCGATCCATTCATGAAAGCGCTGCTCATCAATTTCGCCTTTGAGGCTGAAAGAGACGCTATAGACACCCTCTTCATGATGATGATGGTCGCTTTCCAGAAAGTCCGGCATGGTCGTCAGAGCACGATTGAGATCAAAACCGCCTTTATCGAGAATATCAGCCAGATCTGCCTGACCACGCTCTACTTTATGAATCTGCGCAACTGCATTGATGGAACGGATCTTTTTGATAATCTCTTCCTGCTTCGCCGCATCAACAAGATCACATTTATTAAGAATGATCACATCAGCAAAAGCAATCTGATGAACCGCTTCAGGGCTTTCTTCCAATGTCGGGAGAATATTATATGCGTCAATCACAGTGACGACCGCATCAAGCCGTGCCTTGTTGCGGACATGCTCATCAACAAAGAACGTTTGTGCAACGGGGGCAGGATCAGCCAAACCAGTCGTTTCGACAATAATGCCATCAAAACGACCACGTTTGCGGAGTAATTTCGTAAGAATACGGATGAGGTCACCCCGAACGGTGCAGCAAATGCACCCATTATTCATCTCGAAAACTTCTTCATCCGCATCAACAACGAGGTCGTTATCAATACCAAGTTCGCCGAACTCATTGACAACAACGGCATATTTACGCCCGTGATCGGTCGTAAGGATATGGTTGAGCAGGGTCGTTTTTCCGGCCCCCAGAAACCCCGTCAAAACAGTAACAGGAACGGTGTCCTGCGTTTCATTCTGCTGTTCTGAAACCGTCATGAATCTGTTCCTTTATTATAAAATTTCAACATATCAAGACGTTCAGAATACGCTTTTTGACACATAATGGGAGCTTTATTTTTACCCGAAAATACTGAAGAACCGACCAGAAAAGAGATTCCAGATATCATGTCTCACTTTTCTTTTCGGAACATTCCTCCTTCTTCCCAAACCCTCCATAACGATCACCCCACTCCTTGAGCGCCATTATAACCGGCTCCAGAGTACGCCCGTGATTCGTAAGACTATATTCTACCTTCGGGGGAACCTGGGCATACACTTTACGCGCTATAAAACCATGGAGTTCCAGATCACGGAGCTGAGTCGTCAGCATACGTTGGGTAATCATGGGCAAACGTTTGCGAATCTCATTAAAGCGTAATGTCCCCTGAAAGAGGTGGTAAAGGATGACGCCTTTCCATTTTCCATCAATCAGTTGCAATGTCGCTTCGACAGCACAACCAGGGCTACATTCCAGGGTTTTATGACGAATACGGGGCATAATGGTATCATTTCCGATACTATGAGCGATTTATGTGCGTTCTTGTCTTTAAGAGACGTAGCACCTTACTGTTCCTTTATTCAATAAAGGAGCTAGACTATGCGTGCTGTTATCTTCAAAAAATCTCTTCCTATTGACGCCCCTGAATCCCTACGTGACGTTACATTGCCACAGCCGGTGGCGACAGGACGTGACCTTCTGGTAGAGATCAAGGCGGTATCGGTTAATCCGGTTGATGTTAAAATCCGCCAAAATGCCTCTCCCCAGACCGATCAAGGGCGCGTTCTTGGATGGGATGCTGCCGGAATTGTCGTGGCACGAGGAGAGGATGTCGAAAATTTTTCAGTTGGAGACCATGTTTTCTATGCAGGTGCTTTAACGCGGCCAGGCACAAATGCTGAATTTCATCTCGTTGATGAAAGGCTTGTTGGCCACAAGCCGCAAACATTAAACTGGGCAGAGGCAGCCGCCCTCCCCCTGACCTCTCTCACCGCTTGGGAAATGCTTTTTGATCGTTTTAAAATCACTCATAACGACACCACCCAAAAAGAGACCCTCCTTATTATCGGCGGGGGCGGAGGGGTCAGCTCTATGGCGATACAACTGGCACGCGCATTAACCCCTCTGGATGTTATTGCAACAGCCTCACGACCGGAAACGCAAAACTGGGTTCGGGACCTTGGTGCGCATTATGTGATTGACCATAACCAGCCTCTCGCCGCACAAATGGACAGGCTGCCGGTTAAGGCGCCACACTACGTCTTTTCAACAAATGAAACGCTTCAACACATCGCTGATATTACGTCATTAATCGCACCACAAGGCCATCTTGGATTGATTGATGACCCGGAGTTTCTTGATGCTGTCCCATTAAAAAAGAAAAGCCTGTCTCTTCACTGGGAGCTGATGTTCACGCGGTCTCTATTCAATACAGGCGACATGGCTGAACAAGGGAAAATACTCGATAAAATTTCAAACCTTATTGAGTGCGGAGACATACGCACCACAATTGGAGCACATTTTGGAACCATTAACGCAGAAAATCTGAAACGTGCCCATAGCGTCATTGAAAGCGGCAAAACAAAAGGGAAAATCGTTCTTGAAGGATTTTCACCCTAAAATCGACAAAATAAAACCAAGAGTGTCCATTATTAATTTATAAATAATGGACACAATAACATATAAATAAAAGTATTTACTATATTAAAATATATAGTATCAATAATCCATTATTATACACGTATATGTGTATTTATAATTAATATATAGGATGTATTATTATGTCATAACAAAAGGAGTTTTGTTGTGATTGATAAAAATTTCTCTCAAAATTTATTCTCCCTGAAAGATAAGGTTGCATTTGTTACAGGTGCCGCCAGCGGTATTGGCCAGATGGTTGCCTATGGCCTGGCAAGTGCCGGTGCCAGTGTCGGATGTTTTGACCTGGTTGAAGAAGGCGGCCTTACCGAAACGGTTAAAAATATTGAATCCATCGGCGGAAAAGCCTTTCCGGCAACGGGAGACGTGCGCAGGATTGACGATATGCGCCAGGCAGTTGCAAAGGCTGTGTCGCTTTATGGCAAGCTTGATATTGCGGTCAATGCTGCCGGAATTGCCAATGCCAATCTTGCTCTGGAAATGGAGGAAGACCAGTGGCAGCGCGTGATTGATATCAACCTCACCGGAGTCTGGAACTCCTGCAAGGCAGAAGCCGAAGCCATGATTAAAAGCGGCGGTGGTTCGATCATCAATATCGGTTCCATGTCCGGCGTCATCATCAATCGTGGCCTCAATCAGGCGCATTATAACGCGTCCAAAGCCGGTGTGATTCACCTTAGCAAGAGCCTTGCCATGGAAATGGTCGGCCAGAATATCAGGGTCAATTCCATCAGCCCCGGCTATACGGCCACCCCTATGAACACCCGCCCGGAGATGGTTCATCAAACCAAAGAGTTTGAAGACCAGACCCCCATGCACCGTATGGCCTCCGTGCAGGAAATGGTCGGACCGGCAATTTTCCTTGCCAGTAAAGCATCCTCTTACTGCACAGGCATTAATCTGCTTGTTGATGGTGGATTTTGCTGTTGGTAACGGAGCTGAAAACTTCCGTGGCGTCAGGATCATCTCCTGATGCCACGGAAATTCCATAACCAAGCTTCTCATTTCTCCAACATTGTCAGAGCTGTTTCAGTAATGCCTTTGGCATCAATCTTGTGATAAGCCCGCATCGCTTTACGGTCCGCTGCCAAAGCATAGCCCCCATCACGGATACCAAGGCGCTTCAGACGGCCATTGAGCCCATGCTCTGCCATGACTTCCGCAATCAGACTCCCTAAGCCGCCATTGATATTATGTTCCTCTACCGTAATAATATGCGTCATATCCGCAAGAGAGGCGACCAGCTCTTCACTATGGCAGGGACGGATTGAGGGGAGATCAATTAATCTGGCAGAAATTCCCATATTTTTCAGCAAAATAACAGCATCTACAGCTTCATGGACAACAGAGCCCATGGCAACCAGAGCAATATCATCCCCTTCAGATAAAAGAACGGGAGCCCCTGGGGAAAACTGGTAGGATGGATCGTGAATTTCAGGCAAAGCCTTCCCATCCATACGGATATAGATTGGCCCGTCATAAGCAAGGGCATAATCAATAATCTGCCTGCATTGACACGGTGATGAGGGGGCGAAGATCTGGATATTTCCAAAACCGCGCATGATTGAAACATCATCAACAGCATGATGAGTACTGGCAAGCGGGCCATAGCTGGCTCCGGCGTTCAGGCCGAATAATTTAACGTTAGTCTTATTATAACAGATATCGACTTTTACCTGCTCATTTGCCCGTGAAACAAGAAAGGGTGCGGCATTACACGTGACGGCAATTTTCCCTGCCAGAGCGAGCCCGGCGGCTGTACTGACCATCGCCTGTTCGGCGATCCCGACATTGACCAGCCTGTCAGGAAATTTCTCCATGAAGGATGCAATTTTAGCCGTTGATGTTGAATCGGCCACCACAGGAATCAGATCAACACCTCTCTCAACAGCCTCAATAAAGGCCTCTACCATTACATTGGCGAAATGTTTTGCTTCACTCATCTTTCAGCTCCTCCAATGCCTGTTCAATTTCAGCACCTTTAGGGACGCGATGATGCCACTCGGCCTTACCGGCAATAAAAGAGATGCCAGCTCCTTTTGTTGTATGGGCAATAACGATGTTGGGTTTTCCTGTGCGGGGCAGATGTTCAAGAGTCTCCACAATGGAAGCCATATCATTTCCCTGACATTCGGAAACTTCCAGACCAAAAGCCTGCCACTTTTTATCCAAAGGATCCGTCGGCAGAATATCCTGCGTTTTCCCCGCAAGCTGCAAACCGTTTTTGTCATTAATAATGACAAGATTATCCAGCCCATATTTCACCGCGACCAGAGCAGCCTCCCAGTTACTGCCCTCATCGAGTTCTCCATCGCCTGTAATCAGGAAAATACGGCGTGGATTACGGTCTTTTTTCGCCGCAATCGCCATCCCGACCGCGACAGGAAATCCGTGACCCAAAGCCCCTGTATTGAGCTCAATCCCCGGCGTTTTCTGCCTGACAGGATGACCTGGCAAATGTGAATCCGCATGCTGATAAGTTGAAAGCCACTCTTTGGGGAAATAGCCAGCCTCTGCCAATACGCAATAATAGGACCCGACTGCATGGCCTTTGGACTGAATATAAATATCACGCAAAGGATCATTCAGCCGGTCTGGTGAGCAATTGAGAATACGGAAATAAAGAGCCGTCAGAAGGTCAGCCTGCGACAGATCAGCCCCCGTATGCCCCCCCGCAGGACTATAGGCATTCAGTCTGATAATATCACGCCTGACCTGGCGGGCTTTTGTTTCAAGCTCAGGAACTGATAATTTGAAGGGATTCATGATACCTCCTGGAACTCTTTATCTGCAAAATAATTTACTATTGAATATATATTCACATAAGAGCGCTATGAATGATCAGAGAAAATGCGAAACATCAGGCTTGTTTTACGAGAAAGAGTCCTGCATATTCTTTGAATAAATATTCAATAATGGTTTTATATTTTCATGCTAGGTTTTCTATAAAAACTTGTCCAGCCTGTTTAATGCTGAACATTTCCATAATCAGGCTGTTTCACATCTTTTTTACTTATTGTCAGACGCATCACTCATAGGACATTCAAAAAGGTCAGCCCATGTCACGTCAGGATGAACAGAGACTTCTCGTTAAAATAGCCAGCCTTTATTACCTTGAAGGACTGAAACAAACCGAGATTTCGCAAAAGCTCTCTCTTTCCCAATCCTTTATTTCCCGTGCTCTGACACGCTGCCAGCAGGAAGGAATTGTCAAAGTCAGCGTCATCCCTCCCTCAGCCATGCATATTGATCTGGAAAAGAGCATTCAGGAACGTTTTAAGATCAGACAGGTTATATGCGTTGATGTACAAGCTGATGAACCGGAACAGATGGTTAAAAGAGCCATCGGTTCGGCCGCTGCCCATTATCTTGAAACGCGGCTTAAACCCACTGATCTGGTTGGGATTTCTTCCTGGAGCTCAACCATTCGCGCAATGGTTGATGAACTCCATTCAAACACACTAAAAGCACAAGGTGTCATCCAGCTTCTAGGAGGTGTTGGCGCGAATGGAAATGTGCAGGCAACACTTCTGACCCAGGCATTGGCCCAACAGCTTCATTGCGACGCATGGCTCCTTCCCTCTCAATCAATCGAACAATCCGTCAGTGCCCAGAAAACACTTATGGCAACCCCTGATGTCTCCCATGTGCTTGATCGCTTTGACGAAGTCAGCATTGCCATTGTCGGGATTGGGAAGCTTGAACCTTCACAATTACTGAAAAATTCCGGCAATTATTATGATGAAGCCATGCTTGAACGATTAGCCGAACGTGGAGCGGTCGGAGATTTATGTCTGCGTTATTTCGACCAACAGGGTGAAGCGGTCCTCAATGAAGATGAGGACCCTGTTATTGGCATTTCCCTCGATAAATTAAAAAAATGCACGCATAAGATCGCTCTTGCCGCGGGAAAAGATAAAATCAAAGCCATATGTGGGGCCTTGAAGGGCGGTTATATTGACGTTCTCATTACAGATTCCCTCACAGCTTCAGAAATCATGAAATAGCCCCAACTGAAAACTTCCCTATGCGGCACCAGATTACGGCTGCCAGCGAGCCCTTTTCACAGCGAGCTGCCATTCGTTCCATCTTTTCTGCAAACGCTCATGTCGTGAAGGATCAGGCTTGAACTCTGTATGATGTCCGGCAAATTGCGCCATCTCACAGGCACTGAGCTTTTCATAAGTTTTGCGTGCCAGAAGCGCTGCCCCCAATGCTGAAAGTTCGACAACATCGCTCCGCATCACCGAGCAGCCCAGTAAATCGGCCTGATACTGCATGAGCCAGTCATTACGCGTTGGCCCCCCATCTACCATCAGGGCTTTTAAGGCAAAATCGGGATGGTGCTTCATCGCTGCGATAACATCAGCGATCTGATAGGTAATGCTCTCCAGAGCGGCCCTGACAAGATGAGCACGTGTCGTCCCCCGTGAAAGACCGCAAATTATGCCGCGTGCCTGATCGTCCCACCATGGGGCCCCCAGCCCTGTCAAAGCAGGAACAAAATAAACCCCTACTGTAGAGTCAACAGAAGCAGGGATGCGTGACATCTCTTCTGAGATCGTCACATGGTCGGTCGTAGCCATGCCCGTTACCTCACACATCCAGGCGACGGCATCACCCGTATGGGCGATATTTCCTTCCAGACCATAGGTCACGCTCTCACCATCATCCCATGCGATCGTTGTTGCCAGCATTTTGATCGACGAGCAGGCCTCCTTTACGGGAGCCATTACGGAAGAGCCGGTTCCATAGGTTGCCTTGACGCATCCCGCCTTACCCATGGCATGGCCGTAAAGAGCTGCATGTGAATCCCCGATCATGGAGAGGATCGGCAAACCGTCAGGAAGTGACGCTAAACCTTGTGTATAACCAAAATATGAGCTGGACGGACAAACCTCCGGGAGGGCATGCTGCGGAATCTGGAATAAAGAAAGCATCTCTTTATCCCAATCACCTTCAACAATATTATAAAGCTGAGTACGGGAGGCGTTTGAAACGTCACATTTGAAACTTTTCCCTCCCGTTAAATTCCATAAAAGCCAGCTATCAATCGTGCCAAGACAAATCTTTCCCGCTTCAGCCAGTTCAAAACCTTCAGGCCATGATTCAAGCAGCCAGCGCATTTTGGACGCAGAAAATAGCGGCGCAATCGGCAAACCGGTAATAGAGCGGACCTTTTCCTGATAAGCGTTCTGACGAAGTTGTTCGCAAAATTCAGCCGTTCTGGAACATTGCCATGTCAAGGCAGGGCCGATTGATCGGCCAGTATCACGATGCCATCCAACCACCGTTTCACGTTGATTACTGATTGCGATCCCCGCAATACGTTGAGGATCAAGCTCTTTAATGACGTCCCCCAAGACACCCAACGAAGCTTCAATAAGGGCTTCGCCTGATTGCTCAACCCACCCATCCTGCGGGGTCATGATCGTCAGAGGGCGGGAAGCTTTAGCCAATATCCCACCATCACGCCCAACAGCAATCGCCTTGGCGTTTGTTGTCCCCTCATCAAGAGCAATGATGATATCCTTTAAATGTTCCATCCCAGAACCCCAAAGAAAACTCATTGCGCTCTTCAAACAGAGCTATGCAGGCCTATAGTCTTTCATCGTAAAACAGAGCGAGCATAACAGAGCTCCCTGAATGTGACACGCCCAGCGAGCCGGTTTCACCTAAAAGTGAGAAAGTTTCATTCTTATCATACAAATGCAAAAGAAAAGTCAGAGACCATTCTCGCGTATGCGGGGAACACAATACAGGCCACGCTCTTTTTTTAGATGCAGCTGGATAATCCTTATCTGGAAGAAGACGCTAAAAAATGGATTTTCAGGCACCTCACAGAAGCCTGTAATGCTCTTGATGAAGTCAGGCAGATCCTGAAAGGAGACGATCATGCCTGATCGCCGCAAATTGCTGGCTTCCATTCACATAGCCCGCAAAGCCCTGGCATTGGAGAAGGAGATCTACCACGCTCTTCCCCACCGGGTAACAGGCAAAAAGTCCGCCAAAAACATGACAGAAAGCCAGATGCGGAACGTTCTGGCAGAGTTTAAACGGTTGGGATGGAAGCCGGAAAAACACTTCAAAGGTGCTCTTTCCATTCACCCGGACGTGCGGAAAGTTTTCGCCCTCTGGAAAAGCCTGTCGGCTCACCTTGAGTGCAAAGGATCAAGAAGCGGTTTGCGGGCGTTTGTCGAGCGTATGAGCGGCGTTTCAGACCCAAATTTCCTGACAGAACCGCAAGCACAAAAGGTCATTGAAGCGCTGAAGGCTATGCAGAACCGTTATGGGATGGGGTTCCATCGAGTGGGCTGACTGATGATCTTTATATGATCCTCAATTAGGTAATTAAGGATCATATAAACCATAAAAGAACAGAAAACATGTGCTATTATAAATCGAGTTGATCTTTAATATTTTACAATATTCCTTTTCTTCTTGCACATATATAAAAAGTACGTGAAAATACACGACCACTTAAATTGTTTTGTGGTGATTCTTCATTAAATTATGAATGTAATATTTCAGGAGAATAATATGAGTTTTTTTAAAAACGGAATAATTATGAGAGAAATTGAGAAAAAAATGTGTGCTTCTGGTATTAGAATAATGATTATTTTAAAATACGAGGCAACGGCACGATTTCCTCTCTATCCAGATAAAAAGGAAGGGCATTATAGATATCTTACATGGCCGGATATTGTTCTTAGATTACCGTTTTCTGAGAAGATATGTAAGGAATCTGTAACTATATACCTTGGTGGTGCAAATTCCAAAATGTTGTCTCAAATTCCGCCTGAATATATGGACTTTGTCAAAGGTCCTGTTCCTTATTCATGGTGGGAGGATGTTATGCAATTATGTATTGATGACGGACTAATTTGTCATAAAGAACTCCCCATTAATGGAGAAATGAAACATTGTTTTAAGATCACTGATAAAGGAATAAATGAAATAATTGGCATATAGGAAAACAAAAATAACAAGATAGATAAGACATATCTATTTCAAGCTACCCTATGAGTGTCATAAGGTAGCTTTTTTATTATTAAGCGTTCTTCTGCTCTGTTTCCATTTCAGAGATGGTTTTATCCATTGTGGTTTTAATCGCACTAAGGACAATATTGAGGCCGTAAACGGCTTCATTCCCTAATTCCAGGTCATTACGGGCAACGACACCATCCAGTAACAGGGTGATAACGGCAGAAGCATCGATGAGGGAAAGATCAAGCATTGTGTGACCCTTTCTCAGTCAGGTCAAAGAGGCTTCTGTTTTCTGAAAGAAGGTTCATTTCTTTAAGCGGGTTGATGACCCAATGTTTTTCAACTCCCAGCCCGGCACGCTCAGCGGCCTGCCTTGGTGTGCAGCCACAAATAAGAGCCACCTGCATCATCTGCCGGAAGGCATTGCTCATATTGCGAAAGCGTGGGGGCTCTGATGTGGTGGATGTGACAGGAACCGGAATGTCGCCCTTATTCTGCATCATGGCATCAAAGGCACGGATGACCGTTAGATGGAATTTAGGGCTAATCCACATGGCATAAGCATAGAACAGTTCTTTGCAGACATATGTGCCCGCCTTATTACCCCCTATAATTGTGGAAATTGGCTGTTTCCCGTCAAAGCAGGAATTCCTGCTTTGAGAGTTTTCCGCCATTTCTTGTGCAAGTTTTCGCGCTTGTTTGTTAGCAAGCCATAAGCCCGGATGTTTACTATTTTCGCCACCGCTTGCCTTATGGCAATCATTTAAACAAAAACGCCCTTCAGCATCCTGTTTAACGGTTCATCCCCGCGTGTGCGGGGAACACCAGGACCTTCTTATCTGCTTTCTTATTGCGCACGGTTCATCCCCGCGTGTGCGGGGAACACCGTTTTCCTTGGAACGCGTCCTATTAATTTAGCGGTTCATCCCCGCGTGTGCGGGGAACACTTTTAACTCACCTCTTATGAAAACTCTTTTACCGGTTCATCCCCGCGTGTGCGGGGAACACATGCTGCATATTGACTATTTGCGCGTTAGCTTCGGTTCATCCCCGCGTGTGCGGGGAACACGTGCGAGGGCCTTAATGCGCCGTTCCTGTTCCCGGTTCATCCCCGCGTGTGCGGGGAACACTCGTTCGTGATACGAAACGAGGCTACATCACGCGGTTCATCCCCGCGTGTGCGGGGAACACGACGTGTGGCACGCTAAAATAAGACAGGATTTCGGTTCATCCCCGCGTGTGCGGGGAACACGGGTATCCCCAACCGACAAAACACCGGCGGGCCGGTTCATCCCCGCGTGTGCGGGGAACACCAATATTAGATGAAATTGATCTCTCCTCAGAACGGTTCATCCCCGCGTGTGCGGGGAACACTCACGCTTCCCTTCAAAAATTTCCTGGGCAATCGGTTCATCCCCGCGTGTGCGGGGAACACGACCTATAACCCTCAAATGAAACCCGGGAAGCCGGTTCATCCCCGCGTGTGCGGGGAACACACGGAGTAAATATCGAGACCGCCGGAATTGAGCGGTTCATCCCCGCGTGTGCGGGGAACACAATACGATTATACGAAATACAGGAATTGATCCCGGTTCATCCCCGCGTGTGCGGGGAACACTCTTTTATCACTGGCTCCACAACCGGGGCCGGCGGTTCATCCCCGCGTGTGCGGGGAACACGTGTTCATTGTGCCTACCTCTATAACTCTAACCGGTTCATCCCCGCGTGTGCGGGGAACACTCGGTGTTTCCGCGCTGTATCGTCTCAGGCAGCGGTTCATCCCCGCGTGTGCGGGGAACACACAGCCTCAGCCCATATCTGTAGCCTGTCACGCGGTTCATCCCCGCGTGTGCGGGGAACACGTATTTAAGATAGTTCAGAACTTTCTTATCTGCGGTTCATCCCCGCGTGTGCGGGGAACACCAAGGCGAATCTGCTCAAGATGATTTTTCTGGCGGTTCATCCCCGCGTGTGCGGGGAACACAAGGTAAGACCGCGGAAGAAGTATCACAGATACGGTTCATCCCCGCGTGTGCGGGGAACACCCGCCGTCTGTCCAGTCGGTGCTCAAGCAACCCGGTTCATCCCCGCGTGTGCGGGGAACACAGCCGGAGTCGTAGCACTCACAGGCGTCCCATCGGTTCATCCCCGCGTGTGCGGGGAACACTGAGTGAACTCAAGCGTCTGCGGCTCAAGCCCCGGTTCATCCCCGCGTGTGCGGGGAACACTGAGTCGGTTTATCAAATACAGCCGCCACAAACGGTTCATCCCCGCGTGTGCGGGGAACACTTTGAAGTAAAGGCGCTTATCATGTTTTGTGCCGGTTCATCCCCGCGTGTGCGGGGAACACTATCGGCCAGCCTACGGAAGGCGCACAGTGGACGGTTCATCCCCGCGTGTGCGGGGAACACATATCATAGATCAATCGAAAGCCTGTCGGTTTCGGTTCATCCCCGCGTGTGCGGGGAACACGAAGGAAAAACAAAATGAGCCACAGGAAACAGCGGTTCATCCCCGCGTGTGCGGGGAACACTTAACGGGTATGACTATTTTGAAGTAAAGGCGCGGTTCATCCCCGCGTGTGCGGGGAACACGGTTTGGAGAGGTACGCGGGCAGCCCGCTTATCGGTTCATCCCCGCGTGTGCGGGGAACACTAGTTTACCCTCTAACCGAGGCAGAGAAGCGGCGGTTCATCCCCGCGTGTGCGGGGAACACGCATAAGTGAAGGGATTGACCTCATCCCTTCCCGGTTCATCCCCGCGTGTGCGGGGAACACTTCCTGACCATCATCTAACGACTTCTTCAATGCGGTTCATCCCCGCGTGTGCGGGGAACACCATCAGACTCAATATCAACCAGGATAAAACGCCGGTTCATCCCCGCGTGTGCGGGGAACACATATCCGGGGTCCATTGGCTGTCGCGGCTACACGGTTCATCCCCGCGTGTGCGGGGAACACTCTTGTTGGAAGCTATTGTTATTATAGGAGAAAAATACTGTCAAGAAATTTACCAAATTATTGCCTAAATAATAGGCATTAAAAGCTTATTTAAATTCTTATGCGAGGATATGTAAAAAGGTCAGCGTGTCGGGAAGATGATCGTGGCAGGTAAAGCGGCTTCCGGGCCGAATGCAACCAATTTCAAATCATCAAAATCAACGGGAACACGACGATTGGCGCCACATGTATCAAATTCAAAACCTGCATCATTTGGAGCAGACCAGACAATGACAGCATTTCCTTCCTCTATGGCTGAACAAACTTGCTGCCAGATCATTTCTCTGACTTTCCGGCCATATGAACCGACATAAACTCCCGCTCTGATCTCCAACAACCATACAGCAAGACGCCCTCTCAAACGCGGAGGAGCATTTTCAACCACGATGACCAGCATCACCCAATCCTTCCGGATCTTTAAAAGCAACGGGCATTGCTTCCTCATTTGCTTCCGGCATGGTTAGCTCACCTGCTGCCAACACCTCAGCAATAAGGGGGATGAGTCTATTCAGGATAGATTTACGCCGGAAAGCATCCCGGCAACGTCTTCTGGTTGTGCTCACAGGGTCGGAAATAACCCTGCCATCGAGTGGTTTATTTTTTTGCACTGCTGCAGCTACGCGAAAAGCCTCAGGTACAACTGTTTCAAACTTAACGATGTCAGCAATATCATACACGAAGCTTTGAGGTTTCCCTGTATGAAGAAACCCAATAGCAGGTGCATAACCGGCCGCCAGAATAGCCGCTTCCGTAATTCCGTAAAGCGATGACGTCGCTGCCGAAAGGCAACGATTTACAACATTGGCCGTATCCCAATCACGGGGATTATAATTCCTTCCATCCCACTCGACACCATACTGATGTGCCAAGTGGATATAGGTCTTCCTGACTCTACTACCCTCAATTCCTCTTAACTGGTCTACAGAACGTTTGTCAGGAGCATCTTCCTCAAAGCGCAAGGCATACATTTTGCGAACCACTTTTAACCGGGCTGTATCATCTAAAGCCAGTTTTGCCTGAAAAAGAAGTCGATCAGCACGAGCTCCCCCTGGCTGACCGGCTGCATAAAGCCTTACCCCTGCTTCACCAACCCAGATCAGCAATGTCCCGGCCCTCGCCGCAAGCCATACAGCTTTATGACTCACTCTTGTACCTGGCTCCAGCATCAGACACGCCAGGCCACCAATAGGAATGTGCATTCGCGTCCCATTTTTATCAACGAGGACAAACGCTCCATCCAGCACATCCAACTGCCCTTTTTCCACGAACAGAATAGAAGAACGTTCTTTCAAGGGAATGGGACGTGGCGGTGGAAGGCCTGTAAGCTTATCCGACATATGTTATGAGGCACGACGTATGAGCATAAGGCCACAACCAAAGGCTTTCGCTCTGCCAAAACCTTCTTTTATTTTCTTTATAAAAACTTCCGGTTCAGTCACATGTAAAATACCCGTCAGGTCCATAACGCCGAAAGTAGCCGGGGCAGATTTTCCTTGCCTTGGAAGGCGTAAAACACCGCAAGACGTCACCGTGAAATCTTCGGTCAAGCTGAAACCGGCTTTTTCTCCTTGCTTTGAAAGCCACGTCATTGCTGCTTCTTTTGTTAATTCAACTCTTTTTTCAGCACGTTCTGCTTTAGTAAGTTTATATAAAGCATCCATGACAACATCTTCTCTTTTCCCTCTTATCCGAGTATTATGTGAAGAAGATGCCTCTTTTCTGGAGATTGTTGCGTTAACATAAAGCTGAAAGCGCAGCTTATCACCTTCCTTTAACTGTGGATCAAAAGATTTACTTTCGACGTCGAAAAGAGCGTGTTTATTATCAGGTAATCGTTCTGATAACGTAATATATGATCCATCTCCAGTCTCCCGCCACAGAAAATCACGTCTGCGATCAGGTTCATCACCGAATAAAGACCAGATCAGGGAATGGGACATGACAACATTTTGTGCGTTCTTATCGCCCCTTTCTTTTCGCTGCTCAGGAACGCGCCTCATCTGCTGCAAAAGTTTTGTAATTGTTTGAACTGACGGCTGATGACTGATCGAAACACGAGAAAGGAACAGACCACTCATAGCTGCTCTCCTTGCCCGGACATGGTTAAAACAGCTTCTTCCCGCAGACCAAACTGCCAATCTTTTCGTGATAAAGGTTGGTCACGACGTGTAATACGGTGTCTCATAACCCAATCCCCACCATATGTTTTGACATCCGCTACGTCCATGACAATAACAATCTGTCTTTGTTCTCTGGACTGTGAAACTGCCTCACGAATATGCCGGTCGTGATATAAAGTAACCGATTTTTCAGAAATACTTTCTTCCTTCTGATCGGTCGCTTTCTCTCTTTCTCGTCGTGCATAACCAAAAGAGAGTTCCATCTCTTTCCCGCTATTACGCCGCTCCCATAAAGCCTCTGTAGCAGAAGCATCTTCCACGATTTGTGGAGCAAAAGATAAGCCAAGAGGACAGGATTTACGTCCCAGATAAGGCGCAAAAACGGGCCTCTTCATAGCATTTTGAATATCGGCTAATGACCATGGTCCTTGATCATCACGTAACCATAAAGCTCCAAGGTGCCAGCTCCCTGTCCGATACTCACGGCGGGACAGAACCGTCGCAATATCTTGCGGATCAACAGAAAGCTCTTCCGCTCGTGTTGCGTAGGTCCTTTTCCTCGTGCCCGGTGGCATTTGCGCAGTCTGGTAATCAATCAACAACTCTCCAGCGGCTTCGCAGAGAAGAGCCACAGCATAATGATCTGAAAGTGCGTGATGTTTTTCTTCTTCCTCACGTGTCAAACCAAGGCAACCAGCAATAAGACCCAAAATAGCTGAACGTGCAGGCCTGGTATAACCATCACGAAGACCGCCAACAGCAATATCTCCAAAAGAGGCCATAGGCGCTATAAGGGCAAATGTCAGGAATTGTCCCATAAAATGTGCCTTTATATCTGACAGAATTCTACAAGTTTCTCCAGATTATGCCCATCAGACTTCCCGACTGAGACTTCATAACTTTTCTGATCTGCAGAAGTGCCATAAACAGCTTCTAAATCATCTCTGAAAGTTGTGAGTGCTTTGATTGAGCTTTGCATCAAATCCTCACCCACAACAGGTCTGGAAAAAGCACCTGCAAGCGTACGGGGTTGCTCATCGCCCTTCTCAGCTAAAATATAGCCAGCTCTCGCAAAAGCAGCAAAACTGTTTTGCTTCCCGGATGGTGTAACTTTTGTCGCCGCTTCAATTAAAGCTTTCAACGCGATATTTATAAGGCGTTCATCAGCTTTCGGACCGAGATTTTTCTTAAACAGATCGAGATTAATACAGAGATAGAGGTAGAACACGCCTGATCCAAAACCGGCTTCGCCAATAAACCCGGCACCACTATCAGTCTCTGCTGTTTTCAGGTCATCAATCGCAGTGTAATAATCATCCTCGACAATCACGCGATGTGTTGTAATAGCATGCGCGACCTGAGCCGCAGCCTCACGGTTTCTCTCGGGCGTATCGGCTAACATACGGCCAAATAAAGCAATATCAACGGCTGTATCAGCCTTAAAAAGAAGGGAGTCTTTTTCTTTTGAAGGATCGATCTTTTCTCCATTGGCAATCCGCTCAGCCATAGAAAAAGCGGCTTCTCGTTCATCAGGTGAAATAAAAGCCAACTGCTCCGTAAGAAGGACGCCTTCTTCTTTTTTAATCTTGCCAAAAACACCGGCTATCTGACGAGAAATATCCGTTGCCGTTTTCTCATTTATATCCTTACTGCGCAGATATTTAAAAATCTCTTCAGCCAGACGCTGAGTTCTCTGGCCCATATGACCTTCAAGTGCTTTTTTGAACTGTGGTGACGTTCTCCATGCTCTTTTGAGAGCCTGAGACGAAATACGCAAACGAGGCGCTCCTCCTACAGTGGCCGTCTTTGGGGCCCCTGTATCATCCCGATTTACGTTTGAAGGAGGATAAAAAGTTAGAAAATGTAACTGAAGAAAACGGCTCATGAAAAAAATCCTTATGAAAAATTTATGTCTTCATTAAATGAAAGCGGCGTTATGATTAAAAACTGGAATGTCTATTTTTCTGACATTCCGACATCCCAATAATCACTCACCCAACGAACACGACGCCATTTTGATCGTTCTTCCTGCATCGGGAAAAAGGGCCACTCCCATAAGGAAGACGCAAGATCAAACACATTTGCCTTGCCCCCCATTAAGGCAACCAAACGGCGAAAGGCTTTTTGACAACCTTCTACATCTTCTGTCGCCAACAAACGTCGGAAACGGGCAGCTTTGCAAAGAGCCGTTGAATCATCATCCTGCTTGTTAGGGCCAATGATACGCGCATTAGAGGACTTTTCGTCATCTGCCCTCACGTGAGAAAGAACAGACGCTATCAACCCGACACGCATCAGATCATAGTCGCTTTCGACCTTACAACGCCGAGCCAACCCTATGGTTGCTACTTCATTCAAAGAATCTGCAATAGTGTTACAGCGCCGTAAACGCGCCAGGGATGCACGATCCAATGGCTTTTGTTTATGAGAAGAACTCTCTGGCTGCATTTTCTGCCACCACTCCTTGATGACTTCAGCACGCCAGTTATTATCAGGCTTATCAGACATATTATTTCTGTTCCGTAATCAATTATGATTAATTATTAACTGGAAGATCAAGACATTCGACTAATTTCCTGCCTTCTTTTTTCCCTTTGCCACTCACCATGGCTGCCAGACGTCTTTTGGCCAAAACAATTTTAGCCGCTCTCTCCAAAGGGGTCTCCGGCATTAAAGGGACGACAGAATCAAAAATTTTAAGCGCTGATTTTTGCATAGAATTTCTCCAAAACTCAGACCGTTCCTGATTGTCCTTGTCTGACATCAATAAATTGAAGAAATCATTTTCGGTCAGTTCGGTAAATTGCTGCTCAATCGTCTCATAAAATGTCGCATCATTGGCAGCATCCCTTTTATTCGGAGTGGCATCCGTAATCGTCTTCTTTAAAAGTTTCAGAACCATTATGGATGCATTAACAGCTCTCTCTGCCCAGTTATCATATTGTTCCAGAAGCGCCAGATCACCCATTCCAGGCAACGGCATTTCACTTTCCAGAAAATTACGCACCTTCGCTTTGTCCATATCATAGCCAGCTGCAAGGAGACGCACATTCTTACTTTGCTTGGGAGATAAGCCTGTGCAGACTGCGCGCTCACTACGCCATGCAATCACATTATCTGCCGGGAGGCGATTTTCATTTCCGCCAACAGTCACCAACCCTACCCAATGTTTATAATGAACACCGCCTGGTTTCGGGTGAAGACTAAGCCATTCTGAATCCGGTTTTACGCGATAACGAGGCGTCAAAGGGTGAATAACATTCCCTGCTCCCCCTTTCTCATCATAAAGTGGCTCCCCTATCCATCCTGTATAGTCCATTCCCTTAGGGCGCTGCTTCCAGCCTGTTACGAAATCACCCTCTTCACCTTTGCCAAAACAGAACCTGATGCGCCTTGGCATACCCCACCAACACTGCCTTTTATCGACCGCTGCATCTTCCGGACCAACCTCTCGCCCCTGTTCATCGGACGTAATTGTGGGAGCTAACCACGGAAACACCTTGGGCATGTCCTGTTCTTCAACCACGCGGCCACAAGGTGTATTAGCCCAAAGTCTATCCCATAATGTTTCAGGAAGTGTTTTATCTGGACAGTCAGGATCTATACGGCATGGGAGCACTAGAACCACCATTGGCCCTCCGCCTCGAACACCCGTTCTATGGCCCGAACCACCAGCAGGAGCCCATGATTGAAGCGTATAAAGTGCCATAGCAGCGTCTGGCAAAGACAGAACTGACATACGCCCTCTATGAACAAAAAGATCTTTATTCTTTTTGACAGTATTGTCACCAGGAGATTCAATCAGTAATCGCTCAACTAGCTCTATTGAGGATTCAAGCTCTGAAAAATCCTGTAAAAAACATTTTTCCGGACGATTAAGATAAAAAGCCTCGTCCAGTTTTCCGAAAGCCTCATCCAACTCTTTAACACTGGGAGGATGATCCCAAAGTTCTTCCCACTCATTAGTTGTAGCAGGAGGAAAAGCTGTAGCCAGCAATCCAATCATAAATTCATGACATGCGATCTGAAAATCAGGACGCGCCCACTCAAAAGAAATCACAGGATCAGACTTAAGTTGGTCAAGAATCTGAGCTGGCCTAATTCTCTGACACGCTCCTGATAGACGACGGACAGGGATCCAGGCATCATGGATGAGATTAAAGTAAACGCCACTGGCCATATCACGAACTCACAAAACAAATATTGAAATTATTAAAACATAAAAAACTCTGAAAACATACTGTTTATTATAGATTTTTTTACGTTTAAAGATTCACTTTTAGTTAATAAACTTTTATTGTTTATTAATATCCAACCCATATTTACCACTATAATAAATAGTTATTTTACATTCTTTCCCATCAATACCTTCAGCCTCCCAGCCATTCTCACACGGTCTTATAACGAGCAGTAAATAATTTTCAGTGTCATCGCGTTCCCATTTCGACCATTCTGAGCGCGCTTTTTGAACAGCCTCAACTAAATGAAGCGGCGTTACAACATTGGCCAGGCGATTGCGCCTAACAGATATTTCAGACAAGGACCATGCTTTCCGTCTATTGCTGAAAGACGCTAATGTTTTATCTTTTCTTGCAGCCCAGGGTAAAACAAGCCCCTCTTTTTCATAAGCCAATCGAACCGTTACGTAACGGCTTGTTTCCAAACGTGTTGGTGTTTTCTCCTCTGGCCCCCATAACGCTTTATCAAGATCATATCCCGCGTTAAAGCGCAGTACATTATGGCGCCCCTGACGGGCGGCCGCCTTATTATCTCCCTCTTTATTATTAGCTTCATTCTCCAAAGCAGAAAGATCAGCTCCAAAATCTTGCCTGTGATCGACCTCTTCGATCAAATCGCGCATATCTTCAGGTAAAGAAATCGTTCCCCGCCTGAACAATCCCTTTGCCGTACACCATAATAAAGTGGGATCCCCGTATATAGCTGCCGTTCCGGGTAGAAATGACCTGATCCACAGGCGGTCCGGTTTTTCAACAGGCTCAGGCGATAGGACACATAATTCCGCCTTATCAACCGGACGCCTTTCACGCTTATGGCGACGCAAACGTCCCGCACGCTGCAAAATCAGATCCATGGGAGCAAGGTCTGTGCATAAGACATCGAAATCCAAATCGAGGCTTTGTTCAATGACCTGGGACGCAATTAATAGGCCCGCACGCTCAGAATCTTTGCTTTTTTTACCAAAACAAGCAATGACTTTCTTTTCGATCTCTAATCGATCAATCATTGCAAAACGTGCATGGAAAACCGTTACATCCACTCCTTGAGCAGAAAGAGCACGCGCTGTTGTTATGACATCATCAACCGTATTGCGTATCCAACAACAGGCAGCCCCTTTATGAAAGCCATCCAGTAGAACAGATTCTACTTCTTCGGGGCTATTTAAACGTGTCACCTTGATTGTTCTGGCAAGACCTTCACGCAAATCACAAGGAAGCTCTCTTCTGAAAGACAAACCTGCAATTGTAACCAGAGGATAGGACATATTTTCCAGATAACAAGATTGAGTTTCTCCCAATCCTTCCTGGAAAGCTTCAACCAGTTTTTCTCTCATCGCTCTGGTCAAGGTCGCAGAAAGCAGGATTGCCGAACCACCTAACGCCGCATGAAACCTCAAAAGTGCGTAAATTTCCTCATTCATATAAGAATCAAAGGCGTGACATTCATCAATTAAGATGACCTTATGAGCAAGACCCGCCTGCCGAATAGCCGTATGACGGACGGGTAGTACAGACAACAAAGCCTGATCAATTGTTCCAACGCCAACTTGGGCCATAAGAGCTCGACGGGACTCATTACCCAACCAGGCTGTGCAATAAAACTCCGCTGAATCAGGATTAAAACTCTTATTGGCTTCTTCAGGCATAATCGCCGCACAAAAATTCTCATATAAATCTGCCCGGCCATGAGCCAGCGCTAAAGAAGGCGATATTTCCGCTCGGACAAAAAGCCTTTGATAAGCTTCAGCAAGGCGCTCATACATCGCATTAGCCGTTGCCATTGTAGGAAGACCAACAAATAACCCTGCCGTCCCATGATTATCAGATGTTTTTCTCATCAGGCGATGAGCGGCCGTCAAAGCGGCCTCTGTTTTGCCACTCCCTGTCATATCTTCAATAATGATCAGAGCTGGACTATCTGGAAACGGTGCATTTTCCATTAAGCTCTGAAGAGGAGAAGGTTTCTCAATAACTGGAAAAAGATTTTTTATACCTCTGAACTCAGCAACAGGAATCGCTGCTAAGCCTGCTTCCTTCACAGCTTTTTTTGCTTGCGGAACAGCAATATTTTCAAAATACTCCCTGGGGTTATAAACCGTCCCTACTGCCACATAAGGAAACCATTCCTGACGAGAGCCCACCCAATCGGCCTGAATGGTCAAAGCCGTGAGCTTCCATTCCACCTCCGTAATAGACTCCAAAATAGATATTGGGAAAGGCGGCGGTTGAAAAACATCCAGTAATAAAGCGGCTATTTTTTCAGCACGTTGCATCGTCTCTATGTCAAGGCTACCTGAATATCGTGCTTCTATCGGCTTGCCATGGTGACCGGCTACACCCCTCAAAATATCTTGTAACGCCTTAAGATATTTATATTTTTTGAGGCCTTTTCCCTGAATAATATTTTGAAAAAGCGGTTTCAGGATGCCTTCGCCGTTTTCAAACCACTCGCTCAGTATCTGTAACGTAACAACTGTATGATCTTCAGAAACTGTTGATTTAGGTGGCAAGAACGAGGGACTATATTCGGGAACTTTTTTTTGAAAAGGTGGTGATAATTTGCCTATGTCATGCAAAGCAACCAGGAAGCCAACCAAACGAATATCAAGTCCGCAACTCTTCGCTAATGGCAAAGCCATCGCCACTGCTGCCACGTCCAACATATGGGCTATAAGGGGATGCATGGCAGAGTCTGAAGCCACGTTAGGACGAGCTTTCCCCCAGAATTGAGACAATTCCTTAATAGAAAATTCTGCCATATTGCCCCCTATATTATAATTTTAATCAAATTAAGAATAATACAATAAATTATAAACATAATATTTTAGATTTTGTGTTATCAATATAAAAAAATTCACTTTAACAGATCATCTCATAAAAACATTCTTTTCTAAAGTGAAGGATTATTACCTGATTTCTCCAAAAATCATCCTATGCAGAATAGTTTCTTCAACAACCTGACGAAAGGTAGAAACACATGAGCCAGAATGACATCCATATTCCCGGACTTGAGGACCCCGTCAGCCGTGTTGCGCTCGGCACATGGGCCATCGGAGGCTGGATGTGGGGTGGACCGGACGATGATAATGCTGTTCGCACAATTCACAAAGCCCTTGATGAAGGCGTCACGCTGATTGATACGGCCCCTGTTTACGGGTTTGGCCATTCAGAAGAAATCGTCGGGCGTGCTTTGGCAGAAAAACCTCATAAAGCCTATATTGCCACGAAACTTGGACTGAACTGGAAAGAGGGGAAAGTCTTTCGTGATTCACGCCCTGCCCGTATCCGGCAGGAAGTTGAAGACTCTCTTCGTCGTCTGAAAGTTGAACGGATTGACCTTGAGCAAATCCATTGGCCGGATCCCAAAACACCGATTGAGGATTCTGCTCGTGAGCTTGAAAAACTCCATAAGGAAGGGAAAATCGCTGCCTTAGGTGTCAGTAACTATTCACCGGAACAAATGGACATCTTCCGCCAGGTTGCCCCGCTTGCCACCATACAGTCTCCTTACAATATTTTTGAGCAGGATGCCGGTAAAGACATTCTTCCTTATGCCGAAACACATAAAATGATCATGCTGGCATACGGCCCTCTTTGCCGTGGCTTACTTACAGGGAAAATGAAAATCGGCCAGACCTTTCCGGAATCTGATTTAAGATCCAGCGATCCTAAATTTCAGAAAGTGCATTTCCCTCATTACCTGGCTGCAGTCGAGGAACTTAAGAAACTGGCTGAAAAACACGGAAAATCCCCCATGGTCTTTGCCATACGCTGGGTATTGGATCAGGGACCGACCATCGCTCTATGGGGCGCTCGCAAGCCGGAGCAGATTTCCGGTATAAGGGACGTTTTTGACTGGCACCTTACTGAAGAAGACAAAAAAGAAGTCCAGGCTATTTTAAAACGCCATACCCCTACCCCGATAGATCCCAGCTTTATGGCCCCTCCAGCACGATCACATTAATCTTACAAAAGACGAAGTCGTTTACGGTCTGTTTTACCTTTTAATTGAGGCGGAACAGACCGTAAATATTTATGGCTCTCATCGAACAGGTTGGATAAAGCCAACCGATTGAATCAGGCGATCAACCCTTCCGCCTTACAGGCAGCGATCACCCCCTCATTTTTCTGCATTCTCTCAAAAAATTGGGTTATGTTCTTATAACCACCAAGGTCCAGATTCACGCCTTTCGCCCAGTTTAATGTCATAAACAAATAGGCATCTGCCGCACTACGAAAACCAGCCAGCCACTCCTGACCTCCCAGCTGCCGCTCAATGATTTCATAAAGCGCCAATAAGCGTTTACGTGCCGCCTGATCCAGAGCCTCAATGACTTTCTGATCAGAGCTGATACGAGCCCCTCCAAAAATCATGGCAAAAGACGGATGGATGTCTGAATTAACGAAGGCCAGCCACCGCAAGGCCATTGCTCTATGCTGCTTGCTGCCGTCACCCAATAACCTGGCTTCTGGAACCAGATCTGAAATATAATGCATGATGGCAACATTTTCAGTCAGAACAAAGTTTCCATCCACAAGAACAGGTACCTGCCCCATGGGATTTAATTTAAGAAATTCCGGTTTCTTCAGAGCTGTATGATCAACAATTTCAAAATCGAATTTACCACCACTCCAGCATAAAACGATATGACATGCCGTAGAACAGGCGCCTGGTATTGTATATAATTTCATCCTAATTCCCCTTTATTAATTATTAAAAGACACCTATGGACATAACTTCCATATACTTATTGCCAAGTTTGATAATTCTTTCTGTCTTTGATCAATTTCTTTTAATCCCCACTTACTATATGTACAAATATCTCGGGTTATTTCTATTCTTGACCTTTCAAAATACTTCTTTTTCTCTGAAAAATTTACATTTCCAATCTCAGTATTTATTTTCGTTTCCAATAATGTCTGATTACCGATCCTATTAACGTACTTTTTCATATTCTCATCAGTATTACCCCATGAAGAATCAGGACTTTGAGGGAATATGTGTTCAAGATTCACCTCGTTAGTATCCTTAGTAACAGGTTTTAAATTAGTCCCAGACTTTATAGATTCTAACTTCGTTAAATACCATCTAGCTAAAGACGGTTTAGATATGTTAGCTATTGAAAAAGCTTTTCCGAATTCATCATCTGTTGGAATACCTTTAAAGGCCTTATATAATTGAGAAACGTTATTTATTTTCTTATCTGAAATTTCTTTTGCTCGTGCCGAATAATTATCCTCTAATACGCCGCTTCCACCTGCCCCACATATCAAGAATCGAACACTCCACGAGACAAGCATAGGAATTGTTTTATTAACATCGGATACAGAAAAATTTTCAAATATCGACATCAATAAAGGCCTAACCTGCTTAATATTAGCAATATCGAATAAATATAAAGCATCCCGAACGGGCTCAGAATACTTAGCCCATATTTCATGATGTGGATTAATCAACGCAGAATATATTTTTGAGGTCATATATAAATCATTTGTAAATTTTACTGATTTCTCAGATGTATTTATCTCTTTTTTTATACATTCATACAAATCCTTTTCACGTGTCAAACCATGCTTAGCAATCCAAGCATGTCTTACAAAATTCTTAATATCATTTTGTTCAAAAGCTGCCGATATAAGTGTAATCATTTGATTCCACTTAGTTTTACACTGATCCAAATTCTCTTCTTGTTTGGCTAAACTAAATATATAATTTTTCAATAAATCAACAACCGTCAAATCTAGTCCTCTATCATTGAGAACTTCAAATATGATAAATGCATTAGATTCATTCCCAACATCCAGGCAAACAATAACAGATTTATTTTTTATAAAATCTAACAAATCAAATAGCTCACCTTCTGGATCTTTAGACCTTTTTACTATTCCAGATACTGTTTTTGCGGCCTCTTTAATCGCAGCATAGAGGCGCTTTTGAGTTTGCGATATATTATTTGGAGCTCTATGACGAGGCTTGTGATAATCAATCACATATTCTTTATAAAAAAAACCATCATCAGGTGATAATAAAATACTGGGAAAAATCTCTTTAGAGCGAAGATCAGGCTTTGTTAAATATTCCTTCGTAATAATTTCTGCTCTCTCTCGATCATCTTTCTCATAAAAAAAATTTCTTATCGCAGAAATTAATATAGTAAATGTTACTATTCTTTGTTGCCCATCTATGATATTTTTAGTTTCACTGTCTTTATCTTTTTTTGTTAAAACCACAGTCCCAACAAAATATTGTTGACTGCCTTCTCCTTTTGCTCTGATAAGGTCCTCGAACAATTGTTTAACATGTGGCTCTTCCCACGTATATGGCCTCTGATATGATGGAACGGATAGTCTCCGCTGCTTCAACAACAAACCAATACCCATCAATTCCGAACTAATACGCTCTAAAACCATTTTTATATTACCTGAATAATATCTGTTTGTTTTGGTAAACATTGCATATTAAATAAATTATGTCTACAAAGAAATATATGATATTATTAATTAATGATATTTTTATATAATGTTAAAAATTTTCTTAATTAATAATATCTACAAATTTAGAAAATTACTTCTTAATATTTTCCTATGTTGTTTTACAACCAATAGGGATTACAGCCTTTTTATTCCGTGTTATAATCGCCCTTGGAGTGAGAGATGCTTGCCCCTTCATCTGACAATTCAAGGTTTTTATCGTTTTTCTGGAGTATGGATCATGGTTTCAATCTGTGCCATCAAACCTGAAATCCTCACTTGTGCCGGTTTGATGCTGCTTCTTGCCGGATGCACCTCTCCTTCTTCCCGCCAGCCTCCTGCTGCAGGCCCTATGGGGCAATATGCCAATGGCAGCACGACTGGGTGGGGCTATGATACACATGTTCCAGATTTCGCCACGCGCAATTTCACACCTTTTAACCGGCAGGATGTGGCAGCCATTGCTTTGAGGGAATGGCGCCTTTTTGGTTCTCCTGTCGCTGATGAAGACCCCCATGACCGCCCTGACCCCACCAGCCCGGCAATGAAACCTGAGCGTCTTCCCGGACTGTGGCAACGCATTGGCGAGTATTGGTGGATCGGCCAGGACCCTTATGAAAAAGAATCACGCTGGACAGGTAAAACTGACGGCGACGGACGGTCCTTCTCCATGACCGTCGACGGCAATTACGCATGGTCTGCCGCCTTTATTTCATATGTCATGCGGGTAGCCGGGGCGAATGAGCGTTTCCCTTATTCCCCGAATCATGCCACTTACATCAATATTGCAGCCAGTGGACAGAACCCCGGTTTAACGGCCCGTAATCCCGCAGATTATGCCCCTCAACTTGGGGACCTGATCTGCGTTGGAAGAGGACGAAGCAGCACGATCACTTTTGCCATGCTACCAACTTCCTATGGCTTCCCAGCTCATTGTGGAATCGTTGTTTCGACCAATCAGAATGCTGAACCTTTTGGTCATGAAATCAGCATCGTTGGAGGAAACGTGGATGACAGTGTTTCACTAACCCACGTTCCGACCGATGCCCAGGGCCGCCTCACCACAAGCGACGGCACCAGTTACGACACTCGTTACCCATGGCTTGTCGTTCTGGCCGTCAATTATGATGCGGAGCAGGAACCTGATAGCGGAATGTGAAACTATTCCGACTTCGCCTTTTCAGGCAATGGGATAAGGATAAAAGGCAAGCCGCTTGCACGCCAGCCTGTGCCGGGACCGTGTCTGTCTTCAAAACCATCGGCAACATTGAGAATATTTTCATAGCCCAGCAAACGGGCCACATCAGCCGCAAAAGAAGAACGCTGACCTGAGCGGCAGATAAACATGACCGGGAACTCTTTTTGTGGAAGCGCATTTAGAAGTGCTTTCCCAAAGGCATCTTCCTGATCGGGGACCCATGTCAGCCGCAGAGCTTCACGCCCCAATGATGAAATATCGGGAAACCCGACAGAGGCCCATTCTGAAGGGGTACGGACATCTATCAGAGTGGCGTCTTTATGCTTAGCCAGAAATTCCCAGGCTTCTTTGGCTGATAAATTTTTCATCTTTGTCCTCATGCGTTACAATATCTATAAGAGTACTACGCTTTTCTATCAGGGGTATATCTCGCTATGAAAAATTCTTTACAGACTCCGTCTGTCACCAAGGTCAGTCACGCAACCCCTGCGGCTTCCATGCTTCAGGCTATTGGTAATACACCCTTGATCCTGCTACGTGAAGCATCAGAGCAAACAGGGTGCGAAATTTACGCCAAAGCAGAGTTCATGAATCCCGGCGGGTCAGTGAAAGATCGTGCCGCCCTCGCCATATTGCAGGATGCCTTCGCCCGTGGAGCTCTCAAAAAAGGAGGCACCGTTGTTGAAGGAACGGCTGGAAATACCGGCATTGGCCTTACATTGGTTGCCCATGCCATGGGGTGCAATGCAACGATCGTCGTACCCGAGACGCAAAGCCGTGAAAAGCTGGATTTCCTCCGCATGATCGGCGCTGACCTCCGGCTGGTACCGGCAAAACCTTATAAAGATCCCGGAAATTACGTGCATGTTTCCCGCCGTCTGGCAGAAGAAACAGGCGCTTTCTGGGCTAATCAGTTCGATAATACAGCCAACCGCGAAGGCCACCGCCATAGCACGGCACCTGAAATCTGGGCGCAAATGGATGGCAAAATTGATGCTTTCACCTGCTCCTGTGGCACAGGTGGGACCTTGGCAGGGATTGCGCTTGGATTGCGCGATCTTGCCAAAAGGGACAATGTCAAGGCACCTGAAATCGTTCTGGCTGATCCCGAAGGTTCGGGCCTTTATGGATGGGTTACAAAAAATGATCTCAGTATTGAGGGGTCCTCTATTACTGAAGGGATCGGCCAGTCCCGCATTACAGCCAATCTCGAAGGGAGTGCCCCGGACCGTGCTGAACGCATCAGTGACCCGGAAGCCCTTGAGCAGATTTTCGCTCTTACCATGAAAGAGGGATTATCGGTTGGAGGATCGTCAGGCATTAACATTGCCTCAGCCATCCGCACTGCCAGACGCCTGGGACCGGGACACAGGATTGTAACGATTTTAAGTGATGGCGGTGCGCGCTATCAGTCCAAACTCTTTAATCCAGCGTTTCTGAAAGAGAAAAACCTCCCAACGCCGCCCTGGATGTAAGACAATCTAGGCTTAAAACGTAAAGAGCCATGTATAATGACATGGCTCTTTAATTAAAAACGTCCCTATCATTACTGGAATCTATAAATATATGCCAGTAATCTGATACTTATCCGTTTCTACGTTCGAAATCTTCATCAGACTGGCATAGATATACAATACCTTCTATGAACGCTATGATAGAAGGAATGAGGGTCCAACAGAACAGCAGATATAATATCCCAAGGCCTGTTCTTCCAAGATAAAATTTATGAACGCCCAAACCACCAAGGAACAAAGCCAGAATTGCAGCCGTCAGTCTTTTATTTCCTGACGAATTACTAGTCTCCTTTTCATGTTGAACAGCTCCGCAGAAAGGACATGATTCTGCAGATTCATGTATTTGCTTTCCACAACCTCGACAAAAAACCATTGAACTCACGACATCCTCCAATTTTATTTTCTTAACGACTTATATATAGTTTTATAATCTTTATCTATACTTTAAAATAAATGACGTTAATTCTATTTTAATCAAGATAAATCAATATGTTACCTTACGTAACGGGAGGAATAATCTCTTTAATGCCATTTTTTTTGGATGAATACGTAATACCGCAACGATTAACGGTTCTGGTTAATTTTCAATATTCCCAGCCTTACGTAACTGGTAAGAATATAAAACATTCAGAATTGAATTTATCCTGATTTTACTATCTCAAACAGGCGCCGCTTAACAAATCGTTTTTTAACGCCTGTTTGATTCTCATAAACCATTAATTATAGTTTCGTGCCCGATCTTCAGTGACCAGGCTTTATCAGACGTGCGGCAAAAAATCCGTCCATTCCGCCTTTTTCAGCCCACATGCCCGGATGTGTGCGGTAGTACCCTTCTTTAGTGCGCGCTTCAGGAATATCTGCAAGCTCTTCTTCACTAAAAGGCAATAATTTCCATTTGCCTGATTTCACGGCTGCCTCAATACGCTGAGGACCTTCCTCATCCTGAAGAGAGCAGACAGCATAAAGCAACATGCCCCCTTCTTTCAGCATTTCATAAGCCGCTTCGATAAACTGATCCTGCCCTTCAGACAGCGCTTTGACATCGCGAGGGCGTTTCACCCACAAAACGTCAGGATGACGCCGCAACGTCCCTGTGGCAGAACAAGGAGCGTCCAGCAGCACCGCATCCAGAAGCTCTTTGGGCCGCCACGTCAGGGCATCCTGAACAACAATTTTTGCATCCAGCTTCAGGCGCTTTAGATTTTCCTGCAATCTTCTGGCACGGGGTTCCTCTCGCTCCAAAGCGGTAACTTCAGCGCCTGCACATACAAGCTGGGCCGTCTTTCCGCCGGGAGCCGCGCAAAGATCAGCGATCTTCAACCCTTTAAGAGGCCCCATTAACTTTACCGGGAATGAGGCAGCAACATCCTGGGCCCAGAAATCCCCGGTTTCAAAACCGGGTAACGTCGTCATTTTTGTACCAACGGGGAAGCGTACTGTCCCTCCCGGTAAAAGCACGCCTCCCTCAGGCACGACGCCTTCTGGGCGAATGGTCAGGTCCAGTGGAGCTTCCTGATAAAATCCTCTGGTAATTGCTCTGGCCCGGCGCCCCCAGGCGCTCCATAACCACGCAGGAACGTCAAGCCTTTCCTGGTCCAGCCCTTCCAGCATCACCGCACCTTCACGCGCAATACGCCGCAATACAGCGTTCGCCAGCCCTGAAAAAGGCGATAATTTACAACGATGAAGCAAATCAACAATCGTACCGACGGCCGCATGAGGCGGTGTTTCAAGGTGAATAAGCTGTGCAACACCCAAAAGCAGGGCGCAACGCACAACCATTGGTGGTTCCTTGCGTAAAAGCGGGCTAATCATCTCGTTCATACTGCCCCAACGACGCAACGTCGTTGCAGCCAGACGATGAGCTGCAGCGCGGTCACGCCCATCGGCGATAATATTACGGTCCAGAGTCGTTTCAAGCATACGACGATGCTCCATAACACCCCTGACAATTTCCAGGGCCATATCCCTTACCGGGTCTGCCTTGGTCTGCGGCGTGTTACGCCTCTTCCGGGAAGAGGAGCGCTTGGGAGAGGATGAAGGGGACTGAGCATTTTCTTTCATAAATGACGAAATTGCATCTTGTGGTCTGAAGTGCAATGAGTTCATGCTCATCATTATGACTAAAAATGCAATTTCTGATCATTTAAAGCAGATTCACGACCGTATTCAGCATGCCTGCCATCAGGCCCACCGTGCTGAAAAGGATGTTTCCCTTGTTGCTGTCAGTAAATTTCATCCTCTGGACTCCGTCAGAGAGGCCCTGGAAGCGGGCCAGCGTCTCTTCGGTGAAAACAGAGTGCAGGAAGCGGCAACAAAATTTCCGCTTCTGAGAGAAAGCTGGCCTGATCTGCGCCTCCATATTATCGGGGGGCTCCAGACAAATAAAGCACTGGAAGCCTGCCGCATTGCAGACGTGATCGAGACATTGGACCGCCCTGCCCTTGCGGATGCTCTGGAAAAAGCTTCCCAGAAACTGGGGCGCCTTCCTGATCTGCTGATCCAGGTCAATACAGGAGATGAACAACAGAAATCCGGTGTTTCGCGGGAGGATGCGGACGATTTTATTGAGGAAAGCCTCAGAAGGTTTGGATCATCCATCAAAGGGCTTATGGCTATTCCGCCAGCCCATGAACCTGCCCGTCCTCATTTTCGTTTTTTAGCGGAATTAGCAGGGCGCCATGGTCTTGAAACTCTTTCCATGGGCATGTCTGCCGACTTTGAAGAGGCCATTGCGGAAGGGGCAACAATCGTCCGTGTCGGCAGTGCCATTTTTGGGAAAAGAGACGCCTGAATTCTTTATAGAATTTGTTAATAGCAAGAAGGGGGTTGCTTTTTGAGCCCCTCTTCTGCCATGTCATAGGAACAATTTTGTCAGATGTCCTCTTACCTGAGTGAAGAGGGCTTACTTCTGAAGGCAGCTTTACGCTTTTCCAGGGGCTCCAGGATTTTCCTTTATGACTGAACAAGAAGACAACTTTGCACCCGTTTCGGCTGAAACAAGTTACCCGAGTTCCATTGGACGCCCGACCACTCATCCGGTGCAAAGCCCTTCACATCACGCAGAAAAGCCCAAAGGGGTAGGTGCCTTACTAGCTGTTCTGGGTGTTGTTTATGGCGATATCGGAACCAGCCCTCTTTATGCTCTGCAAACCTCTGTCAAGAATGTCGGTTCAGTCGCACACCCTCCTCAAAGCTGGGAGATCATGGGCCTCACAAGCCTTACTTTCTGGGCTCTGATGCTGGTTGTGACCATTAAATATGTCCTTCTGGTCATGAGAGCTGACCATAATGGTGAGGGTGGCATCATCGCGCTGATGTCTCTGGCACAACGTGTCTGCAAATCTCATCGTATGCGGTGGATTATCGGGCTTATCGGCATTGCAGGGACGTGTCTGTTCTTTGGTGACAGTATCATTACGCCTGCCATTTCCGTTCTCTCTGCCGTAGAAGGGATTGGTGTTGCCATGCCCGGGGCTGAAGATTTTGTAATCCCGGTTGCCATCGTGGTGCTAATTGCTCTTTTTGCAGCACAGGCTTTAGGGACTGGCCGCATCGGACGGGCATTCGGGCCGATTATGCTGGTCTGGTTCTGTATTCTGGCCATTCTGGGCATCAAGGGGATTATCTATTATCCCAAGATTCTTCTGGCTCTTTCGCCAACCCTGGCGCTGCAATTTATTTTCACCCATGGGGCCATTTCGTTTTTATCACTGGGCTCAGTTGTTCTGTCTGTGACGGGTGCTGAGGCTCTTTACGCTGATATGGGGCATTTCGGTCGGTCGCCTATTCGTTATGCGTGGCTGTTTTTTGTGCTCCCTTCTCTCTCCCTGAACTATTTCGGTCAGGCCGCCCTGCTGATCCATGACCCCCGCACATTAGCCAATCCCTTTTATCACCTTGGCCCCCATTGGCTCCAGATTCCGCTTCTGATCCTCGCCACCATGGCCACAGTTATCGCGAGCCAGGCAGGTATTTCAGGCAGTTTCTCGCTTTTCCGTCAGCTTATTCAATTGGGATATTTTCCACGGTCGCGTATTGTTCATACTAATCCTTATGAAGAAGCACAGATTTATATCCCCTCTCTGAACTGGATCCTGGCTTTCGGGGCGCTCCTTCTGACAATTGCCTTCCGTTCTTCCGCCGCACTGGCCGCTGCCTATGGTATTGCTGTGACGGGGACTTTCCTATGCACCAGTGTGCTTTCCATGGTCGTGTTCCGGCGCATTTTCAATTGGGCCCCATGGCTCGTTACATGTGTGTTTGGCTTCTTCTTCTTAATGGATGGCACCTTTTTCTCTGCCAACGTGCTGAAAATTCCTGAAGGAGGATGGGTCCCTCTTACGATTGCCTTTATCTGCACACTGATTATGACGACCTGGAAACGGGGGCGCTCACTTCTCAAAGCGCGCTACCAGAAAGATGCCGTTCCCATGGGGTCTTTCATGGCACGGTTAAGCCAGTCGAAAACGATCCGTGTCCCCGGTTGGGCCGTTTTTCTGACGGCTGACCCTGATACAGTTCCCAATTCCCTGCTTCATAATCTACGCCTGAACCGCATGCTTCATGAGCATATTATTTTCGTGACCGTCCGCACCCTTGACCAGCCAGAAGTCAGCGACGCTCAAAGACTGACGGTGAAGGAACTGGCTACAAATATTTATGAAGTGGTCATCTATTACGGCTTTATGGAAATGCCGAATATCCCTGTGGCTCTTTCGCAGCTTTCGGCAGAACATGGGCTGGATTTTGATCCTATTCAGGCTTCGTATTTCGCTACGCATGACCTTGTTTTCCGTTCACAAGTGCCGAAAATGTCTCTATGGCGGATGTGGATATTCCTCTATCTCCTCAACAACGCCACACCTGCGACCGAGTTCTTCCGCATTCCGCCTGAACGCGTCATGGAATTCGGGGTGCGCATAGCCATCTAGGACAACGTGTCACAGTCACTTGCACTTTATATTCACTGGCCATTCTGCCTGGCAAAATGCCCTTATTGCGACTTTAATTCCCACGTCCGGGAAAAAATTGATCAGGAACGATTTGCCCGCGCTTTACGACAGGAATTACGTCATGAAGCTGAGCGATTGAATCAGGATGGTAAACGCGCGCTCAGCTCTATTTTTTTTGGAGGGGGAACTCCCTCCCTTATGGCCCCTGAGACCGTTGCTACCCTGATTGAAGAGGCAAAGCAGCTTTTTACACCAGAAGATTCACTTGAAATCACGCTGGAGGCTAACCCCACCAGTGTTGAACGTGACAAGTTCAAGGCTTTTCGTCAGGCAGGCATTAACCGGGTCTCATTGGGAATACAAAGCTTAAGGGAAGAGGCTCTTAAAGCTCTGGGGCGCCAACATTCTGTCACGCAGGCCCGTCAGGCTCTGGAACTTGCCCGTGACCTGTTCCCGCGCCTCTCCTTTGATCTCATTTATGCCCGCCCGGACCAGACACTCATGGACTGGGAGAAGGAACTGGGGGAAGCTCTCTCCCTGGCGGCTGATCATCTTTCTCTCTATCAATTGACCATAGAACAGGGCACAACATTTGAAGCGCTTTACAGGCAGGGGAAAATTACCCTTCCCTCTGATGAGCTCGCCTCTGAGCTTTATCAGCTTACAGAAACGCAAGCCGCTTCATTTGGCCTTTCTTCCTACGAAGTCTCAAATTATGCGAAACCCGGGGGTGAAAGCCGTCATAACCTCGCTTATTGGCGTTATGAAAATTATCTCGGTATCGGGCCAGGTGCCCATAGCCGCCTGACTTTACACAACCAACATTATGCCATTAGGCGCCATCGCGCCCCTGAGCCCTGGGCGAAGCTTGTTGAAACAAAGGGAGTTGGAACAAAAGAAGAGACTCTTCTGTCACGTCAGGATCAGGCAAGAGAAATGCTGCTTATGGGGCTTCGGTTAAAAGAGGGTATCTCTCTCTCTGATTTTAGACAGAAAATCGGCACACCTCTTCTGGATCATCTTGATCAGACAATTCTTAATGCCTGTCTTGAAGAAGATTATTTAATACTGACTGAAGATAATCTCCGAACAACGCCTGAAGGGCGCTTACGACTCGAACTTATTTTGAACCGGCTTTTACTCTGACGAAGGAAAATCCGCCGCATGCTCCATATGATCAAACTCGCAGTTGGATGTTCAACCGTTGAAGAACTGCAGAACTGGGTCAGGCAACAACATTATAAGGAGTATGGATTTGTTCGCACAAGAACAATGCCTAAACGCGCAGAGGAAATCCTTGAGGGAGGGTCACTCTACCGCGTTATGGATGGACTGATCCTCTGTCGGCAGCCGATTAAAGGCTTTGAACCCTATACGAGAGATGATGGAAACACAGGCACTTTGATATTGGTCTCTCATGAGGTGATTCCCGTGCAGCCACGCCCTATGAGACCCTTTCAGGGATGGCGCTATTTCAAGCAGGAGGACGCTCCCTCTGATCTCGGTCAGAATGAGGCAGAGAACGGTGTCAATCTGCTTCCTGCCAATTTGAAAAAACGTCTGACGGATCTGGGATTGCTCTAGGAAATTTATAAATCAGAAACCGGAAGGTGACATTCAGTCCCCTTCCGGTTTTTTACAATCTGATTTCAGTAACCGGAAACAATCCGATCAACCAGTCCCTGCACTGTAGGGATATAACCATTTGCGTAAAATGGGTCCTGCGCAAAACGCCAGGCATTTGTTCCACCAAACATAAGGTTATGATCCATCATTTCGTCAGCTTTCTGTGGCGAAAACTCATCAAAATGCGACACGGTCTGTAAGGTCTTCTGGATACAGAATGAACGTGGATCAGCTCTCTGGCCAGTCGTGAATTTAGGCCCTCTCTGACACCAGTTCGAGAAATTGCATTGAGAGAGACATCCCATGCAATTTGCCTGATCTGTCACGATCATGCGTGCTTTTTCCGGCTCGACAAAAATCAGCGTTTCATCAGGTGTACGAAGGGCTTCACTAAACCCAGCCTCACACCACTGCCGGGCACGCACGTGATCTTCGGCCGTCAGAAAGACTTCACGCCCTCTCGCGCCTAATGCCAGAGGCTGATCATAAGGGGCAACAGAGTGTGACCTATAAGGAACCTGGCGTTCGGAGCGACCTCTCAATTCCTGCAGGAAGCCATTATTCACCGCTGAAGAATAAAATCCCGTCGGAGAAAAACGATTGAGATAAACGTCGCCTTTTTTCAAAGTCATGAGGCGTCGTTTCCAGGCATCAGGAATGGGGCTTTCCTGCGTCAGAAGGGGACGCGTTCCAAACTGGAAAGCAATAGGCCCCAATTCAGGATTATCAATCCAATCTTCCCATTCGCTCAGCCACCAGACGCCACCTGCCATAATGATTGGCGTTTCATCCAGCCCGAAGCTGCGCATAACACGGCGCAGTGCTTTCACACGAGGCAGCGGATCTTCCGGCTTTAACGGATCTTCCGCATTGGAAAGGCCATTATGCCCACCTGCCCGCCAGGGGTCCTCGTAAACGACGCCTCCCATCAGGTCAGGCACACGTGAGAAAGAACGTTTCCATAACGCGTTAAAAGCACGCCCCGATGAAACAATCGGGTAATAATGAACGCCGTAACGGGCTGCAATCTCGCTCAGACGATAAGGCATTCCTGCCCCACACGTCAGACCATGGATCAGCCCCGGAGCCCCTTCAAGAATACCGGAAATAATTTCTTCAGCCGCACCCATTTCCCACAGGAAATTGGCATGGATCCGCCCTTTGCCACCAGAGATATCACGGGCGATCCTCGCCTGCGCTATCCCACCGGCAATAGCGTATTTAATAAGTTCTTCCTGCCGTTCACGGCGTGTGCGACCATGATAAATCTGCGGTATAACATGGCCTTGTTCATCATAACTATCCGCATTGACAGCAGACAAGGTGCCAATACCGCCTGCTGCTGCCCAATACCCAGCTGATACACCCGTCGAAACGGAGACACCCTTGCCCCCTTCAATCAGAGGTAACACCTCCTGGCCAGAAAAACGGATGGTGTTAATCGACTTCATAGAGGTCTGATCTTTCCGTTACTCAGTCTCATGATCCTGCAGGGGCAAAGAAAGATCCTTGCCCCACTTCAATAAGGCTTAAAATTACTCTGACTCGCGACGCGGACGGCCAGCTTTTTCACCAACTGACTCTGTTATATCTGCACCGCTCTCCTGATCAACCACTCTCATGGATAATTTTACTTTTCCACGATCGTCAAAGCCGATGACTTTTACTTTTACTTCATCACCCTGTTTGACAACGTCCGTGGTTTTCGCAACACGTCCCTGGGCCAATTCTGAAATATGAACCAGGCCATCACGAGGACCAAGGAAATTCACGAAAGCACCGAAATCTGCCGTCTTGACGACTTTACCGTTATAAATACGGCCAATTTCAGGTTCAGCAACAATCCCTTCAATACGGCTGATCGCTTTTTGTGACTGCTCGTCATTGCTTGCAGCAATCGTGATTGTTCCATCTTCCCCGATATCAATCTTGGCACCGGAATATTCAACAATCTCACGGATGACTTTACCACCAGACCCGATAACATCACGAATCTTGTCCTGGGCAATCTGCATCGTCACAATTTTAGGGGCGTTATCAGAAACACCTACGCGACCTTCCGGCAGAGCCTTGGCCATTTCGCCAAGAATATGTAACCGCCCTTCCCGTGCCTGCTCTAAAGCCGTTTTCATGATCTCGGGAGTGATGGACGTAATTTTAATATCCATCTGGAGCGCTGTTACACCGGATTCTGTACCGGCCACCTTGAAATCCATATCCCCGAGGTGATCTTCATCCCCCAGGATATCTGTCAGAACAGCGTAGCCACGTTCTTCTTTGATAAGGCCCATGGCAATCCCTGCTACCGGGCGCGGCATTGGAACACCTGCATCCATCAGTGCCAGAGATGTACCACAGACCGTTGCCATGGAAGATGAACCATTGCTTTCCGTAATTTCAGAAACAACACGGATACTATATGGGAAAGCCTCTTTGGAAGGCAGAAGCGGGTCGATCGCACGCCAGGCCAGTTTACCATGCCCGATCTCACGACGGCCAGGAGAGCCCATACGACCACATTCCCCAACGGAATAAGGAGGGAAATTATAATGCAGCATGAAGCGTGAACGATATTCACCTTCAAGCGCATCAATAACCTGCTCATCCTGTGCTGTACCTAATGTCGCTACGACAAGAGCCTGTGTCTCACCACGTGTGAAGAGCGCTGAGCCATGAGCACGAGGCAATAGTCCAACTTCTGCAACGATCGGACGGACCGTCGTTAGATTCCGCCCATCAATACGAATCCCGGTTTTAAGGATGGAACCACGAACAACCTGAGCCTCAAGCTCCTTGATCATCGGCTTGGCGCGTTCCGCATCCAGACCTTCATCCGTCAGAATCTGGGCAATACGCTCTCT
The DNA here is from genome assembly GCF_058511235.1 of Aristophania sp. ESL1100. Lineage (NCBI taxonomy): Bacteria > Pseudomonadati > Pseudomonadota > Alphaproteobacteria > Acetobacterales > Acetobacteraceae > Aristophania > Aristophania sp. ESL1100. The sequence goes on from NZ_CP196394.1 coordinate 1,528,471, forward strand.
GGCCTCATTCAGCTTTTCAACACGGGCCTGCTTCTGGCGCTCTTTATACGCCTCAACCATGATCTTGTTGCCGACTTTCTCGACACGCTTGCGCAGGTTGGCTTCTTCCTTCGTCGTCTCAGGGAGAGCCCATGGCGCACGAGCTGCCACTTCAGCAAGAGAGATAATGGCGTCAATGACCGGCTGGAAAGCTGTGTGACCAAAAATCACCGCTTCAAGCATACGCTCTTCTGAGAGTTCCTGTGCTTCTGATTCAACCATCAGAACACCTTCGGAAGTCCCGGCAACCACGAGATCAAGAGCGCTGTTTTTTACTTCCGAAATCGTCGGGTTCAGTACGAACTCACCATTGATCTGGCCAATTCGTGCCCCGGCAATCGGACCGAAGAAAGGAATCCCGGACAGCGTCAATGCGGCCGAACAACCGATCATAGCCGGAACTGCAGGGTCGTTTTCCATATCATGGCTGAGAACCGTCGCAACAACCTGCACTTCATTGAGGAAGTTCTCAGGGAAGAGAGGGCGAATAGGACGGTCGATCAGACGGGAGTTCAGAATTTCCCCTTCTGAAGGACGACCTTCTCTTTTGAAGAAGCCCCCTGGAATTTTGCCTGCTGCGTAGGCTTTTTCCTGATAAGTCACTGTCAGCGGGAAAAAGTCCTGCCCTGCTTTAACGGTCTTGGCGCCGACGGCTGTACACAGAACGACTGTGCCACCATAGGTGACCATAACAGCGCCATCAGCCTGACGGGCAATTTTGCCAGTCTCCAGAATCAGGGGGCGACCAGCCCACTCAATTTCTTTACGAAAATAATCAAACATACTCTTTCCTTCCGAGCATTAAATGTCCGACTATCAGAAGATCATTGCAGGAAAATGAGTAGCATTTCGGACGGCATGGCGGGGAAAACGGATCACATACTCCGTAACGACACCATGTGGCCTGAAACGCCAATTATCACATTCCCACCTTCTCATAGCCTTGAGAGGTAACCGGAAGACCCACAGGGTCCCCCGGTCATAAAATCCTAACGGCGCAGGCCGAGGCGTTCAACCAGAGTCTGGTAACGTGTCTGGCTCTTACGCTTCAGATAGTCCAACAGACCACGACGGCGACCGACCAGCATCAGAAGACCACGACGGGAGTGGAAGTCCTTGGCGTGTGTCTTGAGATGTTCAGTCAGATTGACAATTCGCTCTGTCAACAGGGCGACCTGCACTTCAGGCGAACCAGTATCATCATCTGTCAGACGATATTCAGCGATCAACGCGGTACGGCGTTCAGGAGTGATCGACATCATTTTCTCCAAAAAATAAATGGTTTTCCAACATACGCACCGCCCTCAACCGTCCTTCATCAAAACGGCAAAGACCGATAACGTGCCCTTCAAGCACTACCCGCCACAATGAATCTGCATCTGCAAAAACCTCGGGCTTATGTAATGAAACGCCACTCCATGAGGAAATTTCTATTGTTTTCCCACAAACCAGCGCTTTCCCTTCAGCTTTGGTCACAGCCAGCGCCGGGATGTCGGCCAGCGCGGTTGCCACTTCCAGCAAAGAGACCGGAAGAATTCCTGACTTGTCTCTAGTTTCAGAGCATTTGTCTAGTAATATCTCATCAAGAGTGAGGGCATGAGTGAGATTAAAAGGTCCACATTGAAGCCTGCGCAGGACCGTAATATGGCCCACAGTCCCACAAGCCAGCGCAATATCGCGGGCAAGAGAGCGCATATAGACCCCCTTCCCGGACTGTACTTCAAATACAGCGCAATCCCTGTCTGGCCGTTCTATCAACTCAACGGAATCGATTCGCACTTTTCTCGGAGGCAGTTCCGGAGGCTTGCCGGCTCGGGCAAGATCATAAGCGCGTTTACCGCCAACTCTCAGTGCTGAATAAACTGGAGGGACCTGCATAACCTCCCCGCAAAATCCTGGCAGAACTGACCGAATGTCCTCATCGGAAGGACGATGATCCGAAAATGCGAGGGGCTCTCCCTCTCCATCATCCGTTGTGCGGCTTTCCCCGAATTTCAGTGTAAAACGATAGCGTTTCGTCGCATCCATAATATAGGGAATCGTCGCAGTCGCCCGCCCGAAGGCAATCGGCAACACGCCTGAGGCAAGCGGGTCCAGCGTCCCCCCATGCCCGGCTTTACGTGCATCAAATAAATGCAGCAACTTATTGACCATATTAGTGGAAGTCGGCCCCAGAGGTTTGTCGAGAATCAGCCAGCCATCAATATCGCGTCCCCGCTTGCGTGCCATAGAAAAAGCTAAACCTTCCTCTCTGGCGCAGCATCATCCTGAAGGTCGCGTTGAACATCAGGCGAGCGGATCAATGTCTCAATTTCCATGGCATAATCAAGCGACGTATCGGGCTGAAAATGAAGTTCAGGCACAATACGCAATCTCAACGCCTTGGAAAGAGAAGTTCTCAAAAAAGGCGCAACCCGTTTTAAAGCAGGGAGTGATTCCGCGACATCACTGCGCCCCAATCGTGTCACAAAAACCGTGGCATGACGGAAATCGGGGGACGTTCTCACTTCAGTGACCGTAATCTGCACATCATGCAGATCCGGATCACGAAATTCAGTGCGCGCAAAGACACCCGCAAGAACGCGCCGAACTTCCTCATTTACACGCTTCTGCCGCATAGAGGGACCTGAAGGATCATGTCCTGCAGGCCCGCCAAACTCGAACTTCAAACGTTTTTTCAAACTGGAATCACTTCCATCTCATAACATTCAACCACGTCGCCCTCACGCAGGTCATTATAACCGGCGAAAGACAGGCCGCACTCATAACCACGTGCCACTTCCTTGACATCGTCCTTAAAGCGCTTGAGCTGACTGAGCTCACCCTGGTGAATAACGACATTTTCACGCAACAGGCGGACGCCACAGCCACGCTTGACGTGACCTTCCGTGACATAACAGCCAGCCACTTTGCCAACGCGGGAAATGGAGAAGACCTGACGGACTTCTGCATAACCCAGGAACTTCTCGCGATGTTTCGGTGCGATCTTGCCTTTGACAAGCTGCTCAACATCATCGGCCACCTGGTAGATAATCGAATAATAACGAATATCCACTCCTTCACGACGTGCCAGCTCCCGGGCCTGGGTCGTGGCACGGACATTAAAGGCCACAATGACCGCATTGGAAGCTTTAGCGAGCTGAACGTCACTTTCTGTGATCTGTCCGACTGACGCATTAAGCACGCGCACAACGACTTCCTCGTGAGAAAGTTTTTCAACAGTCGCCGCCACAGCTTCAGCAGAGCCCTGAACGTCAGCCTTGATCAGAAGAGCAACCTCTTTCTGCTCACCAGCCTGAATACGGGCAAGCATCTGATCAAGCGTACCGCGTGCAGCCACCTGACGGGCATTGACCTTTTCACGGATCACACGCTGGCGGAATTCACTGATCTCACGTGCACGGGATTCGCTTTCCACCACCACGAAGGGGGCGCCTGCATCAGGCACACCAGACATACCCAGAATTTCCACCGGCATTGACGGACCGGCGTCTTTAATCTGACGACCACGATCATCCAGCAATGCTCTTACGCGGCCCCATTCTGCTCCGGCGACAACAATGTCACCACCATGCAGGGTCCCTTTCTGAACCAGAACGGTCGCAACGGCGCCACGACCACGATCCAGACGGCTTTCAATAATGGCCCCTTCAGCCACCCGGTCAGGATTGGCCTTCAGGTCAAGAATTTCAGCCTGCAGCAGGATTGCTTCAAGAAGTTTGTCGAGACCGGTTTTCTTCTGAGCAGATATTTCGACATCCTGCGTGTCACCACTCATGCTTTCAACGACGATCTCGTAATTGAGCAATTCGCTACGGACACGATTAGGGTCAGCTCCCGGCTTATCCATTTTGTTGATCGCAACAATAATGGGCACATTGGCAGCCTTGGCATGTTTGATCGCCTCAACGGTCTGAGGCATAACACCGTCATCTGCTGCAACAACCAGAATAACGATATCGGTCACAGACGCACCACGGGCACGCATTGCCGTAAAGGCTTCATGGCCGGGAGTGTCAATGAACGTGATCTTCTGCCCCGCAGGCAACGTCACCTGATAAGCGCCGATATGCTGCGTAATGCCACCAGCTTCGCCTTCTGCCACATCGGCAGAGCGCAAGGCGTCAAGCAATGACGTTTTACCATGATCGACATGCCCCATCACTGTCACCACAGGTGGGCGGGGTTTCAGATCCTCTTCACGATCCTGAATCCCTTCAATACCGATTTCAACATCACTTTCAGCCACACGTTTTACGCGGTGACCAAATTCCGTCACCAGAAGCTCAGCTGTATCAGCGTCGATATTCTGCGTGGCTGTCGCCATAACGCCCATTTTCATAAGGGCTTTAATGACTTCACCCTGCCTGGCTGCCATACGGTTTGCCAATTCGGCGACTGAAATCGTCTCTGGAATTGTTACGTCACGGACAACGCGAACCTGATCGGAACGCAGACGCTCCAACTCTGCCTGACGGCGTTCACGATCACGCTGGCGGCGCACTGAAGCCAATGAACGCGTTTTGCCATCATCACCTTCAATAGCGGCCTGAATATCGATACGACCGGAACGGCGATCCTGTCCGCCACCGCTACCGCCTTTGCGTGAAGGTGCACGCTTTGATGCTGAAGAGGTCGACCGGCGGGCACCACCCCCACGGCGGTTCTCTTCTTCCGCCATAGACGCTTCAAGGGCTGCACGGTTGCTGCGCAAATGCAGCGTTTCATTATTTTTGGACGCACTTTTCGTGCCGGACTTAGCCGGACGAGCAGACTCTTCGTCACGTGTAGCAGAACGAGCCGGAACTGTGCGTTCAGGCATAATCGCCCGCTCTGCCAGAGGACGCAGACGCTTCGTAGGCGCTGCGAGCTGCACACCGCCTGAAGCGGCATTATAATCAAGCGGTGGTGGAGGCTCCTGCTCGGCTTTCTTTCTGGCAGCCTTGCGTGCTTCCTCTTCCGCTTTTGCTTCAGCTTCTGCCTTGCGAGCGGCTTCCTGCTCCTCACGCTGACGAGCAGCTTCTTCTTCCTGCCGGCGAGCTTCCTCTTCCGCGGCAGAACGAATGCGAATCTTTTCCGCCTCTTTCTGGGCGGCTTCCTCTTCTGCCTGACGTTGCTGCTGCTGTTCGAGAACGCGTTGACGCTTTTCCTGCTCTGAGGCGGTCAAACCACGTGCACCGACTGCTCCACGAGCACGACCGACACCACTGCTACCTGCAGCCGGAGTTTTGCGTTTGGGCTTTCTCACCTCAACGCGCACTTCCTTGGAACGACCGTGACTGAAACTCTGGCGCACTGAGCCAGCATCAACCGTACGGCCTACTTCCTTTCTACCCGCGGGACGAAGGGACAAACGCCCGCTTCTGCCTTTTGTTTCCTTAGAGTCTCCAGAGTTGGAGACTTCTGTTTGCTTTCCGTCCTGGTTGCGCTCGTTGCCGTCGCTCATAGTTCCGCCTGTTCCTTACTGACCCATATCAGTATCTGGGAGCGAAGTTTCAGCCACTCCCGAAAATCTCTTACAATCCGCCACAAGACGCTGTGCCAATGCCCCTTGTCCTATCACAGCGTATATAGCCTGGTCACGTCCAAATGCTGAAGCAAGCACATGCCCCGGCACCTGACCAACCGGCACTGACCGGCACCCTGACCTCAACCTGTCAAGCTCATCCCGACTGGCATCTGACGAACAGAGAAGAATCCCCACTTTGCCAGAGACGAGTCTTTCACGACATTTCTGAAACCCACACACGGCTTCACCAGCTCGTCGTGCGAGACTGATACCATCCTGAAGACGATTTGCCAGCCCCTTTCTTATAAAGTTAACCATTCCCTGAGGAATTTGCACCTCTTTTCGGACCGCTTTTGAAAAGACCTGCTTCAGCCGAGGCGAATCCAGGACGTCACGGTCCGCTTTGACCCAGATTCCCCTTCCTGGCAAGCGTTCAGAAAAGTCGGGCACCATCTGCCCATCCGGCCCCATGACAAAACGGAGCATAAAATCTGATATTCCATGCTCGCGCGTTATGACACAGCGCCTCTGGGAAGAACGCGCCAGACGACGCGTCTTCATTCCTTTTCCTCTTACAGGACCATCATCAAGATCGCAAAGGTTATCCGTATTATTCAGCGTCATCACCTTCCGCTGTGGCCTTAGGTGCAGAATCCCCCTCAAACCAGTGAGCACGGGCCGCCATGATAATCTCATTGGCATCCTCTTCGCTCACCGCATCGCTTCCCAGAAGCTCGACAAGCTCATCACCGGACAGGTCAGCAAGGTCATCAAGGGTTTTGATCCCTTTTTCACCGAGCTCGACAAGAACTTTCAGCGGGAAGGATTCCAGCGCAACCAGATCATCTGATACGCCAAGTTCTTTCCTGCGTGCATCAAGCTCCTGCTCACGTCCGATCAGATAATCATTGGCGCGAGTCATCAGCTCTTCAGCAACAGTCTCATCGAATCCATCAATATCATAAAGATCAGAGACCTCGGCGTAAGCCAGATCCTCGATCGTGTGATAGCCTTCCGTTACCAGCAGGCCGGCAATGACATCATCAACGTCCAGGGCCTCAACAAAGAGCTGAGTACGCTTGCGGAACTCTTCCTGACGGCGTTCAGATTCTTCTGCCTCGGTCAGGATATCAATATCCCAACGTGTCAGCTGACTTGCCAAACGGACATTCTGCCCACGGCGACCAATCGCCAGAGAAAGCTGCTCGTCAGGCACGACGACTTCAACACGGCCTGCTTCTTCATCCATCACCACTTTGGAGACTTCAGCCGGAGCAAGAGCATTCACAACAAAGGTTGCAGCCTGTGCACTCCAGGGGATGATATCAATTTTCTCACCCTGCAATTCAGCCACAACAGCCTGAACGCGTGACCCGCGCATACCAACGCAGGCACCCACAGGGTCAATGGCCGCATCATGAGACATAACGGCCATTTTCGCCCTTGAGCCCGGGTCACGGGAGACAGCCTTGATCTCAATAATGCCGTCATAAATCTCTGGCACTTCCTGGGCAAAAAGTTTTGCCAGAAAGCCAGGATGGGTGCGCGACAGGAAAATTTGCGGCCCGCGTGGTTCATCACGCACGTCGTAAATATAGGCCCGGATACGGTCAGAATTCCGGAACGATTCACGGGGGATCAATTCGTCACGGCGCAGCAACGCTTCCGCATTGCCGATCTCAACCATCAGGTTGCCATATTCCGTCTGTTTGACGGTGCCGTTAACGACTTCACCAATACGGTCTTTAAACTCATTATACTGACGTTTACGCTCGCACTCACGCACACGCTGCACAATGACCTGCTTGGCCATCTGAGCTGAGATGCGCCCGAAATCAATCGGTGGCAGAGGGTCAATCAGATGCTCGCCAGCTTTGATATTAGGCTGAAATTTCCGCGCGATATAAAGGGGAATCTGAGTGTGCTCATTTTCTACCGTTTCAACCGCTTCAGTCCAGCGGCTCAGGCGCACTTCGCCTGTTTTACGGTCAATCGTGGCACGAATGTCTTTTTCATGGCCATATTTAGCGCGACCAGCCTTTTGAATGGCCTGCTCCATAGCCTCCAGCACCTGTTCGCGGTCGATATTCTTCTCGCGCGAAACAGCCTCTGCAACCAGCAGCAATTCGGGACGTGTAACAGATGTGTCCATTAAATCGGACCTCCTACCAACATCAGACGGGTCATGAATATTTCCTTCCCGGCTTTTTCGGATTCAATTTCGGCACACGGCGCTTCCGGCCTCCCTCTTCGGGAGACTCATCCAGACCTGCCAAAACAGCACTCGCTTCGATAAGCTCATCAGTCAGAACAAGACGTGCTTTTCTCACCGCTGAGAGCGGCAAGGCAACCTCTGTTCCATCATCCAGCCTGAGAATCGCAGCGCCTTCTCTGGCACCCATGACGATCCCCACAAATCTCTTTCTACCTTCCAGAGCAACGTCCAGCTCGACGCGAGCAAGGTGCCCTGCAAAACGTTCCCAGTCTTTCAGGCGTGTCAGGGGACGATCAATCCCCGAAGAGGAAACTTCCAGCGTCCAGGCGCCGGGGATAGGATCATCCACATCCAGGATCGCCCCGACTGCGTGACTGATCTGCTCGCAATCATCCACTGAGATCAGAGAACCATCAGCCTTATCTGCCATCACCTGAACTGTCGGCGTCTCATGCCCCATAACAGACAGGCGCACGAGCTCATATCCCAGATCGGACAAGGTCGGCGCAATGCGATCAGCAATCTGTGCCTCAAGCCCGCTGAGACGGAGAATGCCATGGACGGATTCAGAAGACGCAGTCATGAAAAAATATTGATCCCAACAAAAAAGGCGGCCCGATAGGACCACCTCCCCAAAAAACCGGAAGATGAATTAAACTTCCATAGACAATAATCCTCCTGCCCCCAGGATGCAAGCTCTCTTTTATAAGAGAGGCTTTCTCCTTTACGGCATTATTCCCCTATATGAAATATTGCGATTCAGCTCATAATAGAGAGGAAACCCTTGCCTGATCTGTTCACTTCAAGCAAGAATTATCCTGCCCATCAAACCAACAAGAGTCCTATCAAAAGCCTACAGAAAATTTTATTGCCCAACCAGGATCATCACTTTCCATGCTACGTTCCCTGATGAATTTTCTTACAAAATCCATGCCGGTACTGCTGCTTTTATTCATTATTCTTGCGGCCTGTCAGCTTTTTTTCCTCTTACCGGTTACAGGGCAGAGTTTCCTCTCTCTTTACGAAAAATTTATCGATCACAGCAGAGCTTTTTTTCTCCCTCTTGCGTTTTTATTCCTTTTTCCTGTTCTGATTGGATATGGATATGAGCTTTCCTCCAATAGGCTGGCGCGACTGGGGTTAAGACGGAGACAAGGCATTCTGCTCCGGCTGCTTGACCGTTTGACCAGCCGGCAAAAACTCAATGAAATTCTGGCACGCTCTTATCAGGACCATAAACTTGATGCCGGAGAGCTGGCTGCTTCCCTAAGAGCGCGTGTGATCGGGCAGGACCTCATCTGTGAAGATGTTGCCCAACAAATAAAATTGCGGCTCATGACGCAGAAATCTCACAGACCTGTGGGCATTTTCCTGTTTCTGGGCCCAGCTGGAACCGGGAAAAAATTCCTGGCCCAGCAGATCGCACGACAATTAAAGCGTCCCTGTTTTATTCTGAAAGCAGGAGAACACTCAGGGGCGGGCCCCTCTTTTACGGAACAGATCGCCGAACTTATCAGGAAAAATCCTCAGGCCGTTCTTGTTATTACACATTGCCGATCCCTCACCCCCCAGGAATGGTCTCTTCTTTCGGGGAAATGGCTGAATCAGGGAGGAGCTCCCTCCCCTTTCCAGGGCGCAATCATCATCTTTACGGAAACGATAGACGTAACGGCAGACCCTCTCTCACCTGAAGAGAATAAAACATCTGAAAACCGCAGAATGACAGGAAATAAAGCAGCCCAGAATGCCAAGATACAAACGGCCCTTATGAATCAATGTGACCGGATTTTTCTTTTCCATCCTCTTCAGACAGAAAACCTGGCCCATGTTTCAGCGATTCTTCTCGAAAATATGATCAAGGATTATGGGCTGAGCGTTGAGGCCGGCGGTCTTGACCCAAATCTCCTTCTTCCCTTGATCAGACAACAGCAGGATCATGCTCTGACAGCTCATGAAATTATCCGTCTGGTTGAAGATCAAATCGGCGAAACCCTTATTGCCTTGAGCCAGAAGAACCCTGCTCCGATTCAACTGGTTCTGGAAAATCGGGATGGACGATATGTCCTTATTGCCCGAAAAATATCCTCCGCTCAGGAACGCCTGACGCCTGTCATGACAAAAGGATGAACCAATGAGCAGTTTTCATTCCCTCTGGAAGCGTGCTCCCCTATGGCGTATGTGCCTGGTTCTCGCGTTTCTGTGTCTGGGGCTGTCCGTTTTTTACCCGACATTATGGTTAAAACATCATTTTCCGTGGCTACCGGGGCAGGATCATTTTGATCATAAAATCGCCTCTAATGAGCAAAAGGACCATGAAAACCAGAATGGCCAGGGGGACATTATATTCCCGGACATGCACGCGGCTTTTACCGACCATATTGCCATTTCGGGCCATCTCCTGCCTTTACCGAGTGGCGAATGGCACCCTGTTGTGCAAACAGGAGGCAAAGCCCCCGATGATGTCAGCTTCATAGCGCTGGCCCGATTCGATCATAGTGTTCTAACAGGGTTGATTACAGCGCAATTTTCACAGCAGGCTCTCCCGCCAATTCTGGCTGACAACCTTATGACACCCTGTCATGACGACCGAAACTATCTTTCCTCCATCCGGAACGCGCCCGGGCAGATGAATTGCACGTTTCTTGCCAATGCCTTGATGGCCGATGATGTTGTCAGCCTTAACCCTTTTATTCATGCCGCTGTAACCCGCATCCGGGAGGCTGGATTTTTGCTGCCGCCTCTTATGATCACGGTCGGATGGAGACATCTTGCCCCTCTTCCCGGCGGCGCTGTCGCAGGCGCGACTGTTGATATTCTGCTGGCACCCGTGGAAAAAGGAGCCACACGCCTGCTGGCCCCACCGGATCATTGGGATAAGGATGTGCTTTCAAAAGATGCGCAGGCTCTACGGTTTATCAATAAAACGAAAGAGTGGCTGCCACTCTGGGCCACTCTTCTCACCGAAGGCTATAATAACACCCTTCCCCCCAGCAGCAGCCGTGGGGGGAAATATGATCCGGCCTCCAACCATTAAACCTCTTCCGGTTAATGATGACCCTGACTGATGGCTTTGCCCATACGCCTTTCAGCCATGTGGGCCAGACGGACAAAAGGCAGACCAAGCAGCAGGTAGGCAGCTCCTACCATCAAGCCTGTACCGATATAATCATAATAGGTAGAGGAAAGACGGATATAGGTCTGGCTCAACTCCGTCAGTGTAATCACTGAGACCAGAGAGCTATCTTTCAGCAATGAAATAAAATCATTGGTCATAACCGGCACAACCGTACGGAAAGCCTGAGGCACAATGACCAGACGCAATGCCTGAAAATGGGTCATATTCAGGGCAATCGCTGCTTCCATTTGCCCCCGCGGAACAGAAAGAAGACCGGCCCGGTAATTTTCAGCTTCATAAGCCGCGTAATTCAATCCCAGAGCCACGACACCTGCGAAAAATGGCGACAATCTTATCCCCAAAGTGGGCAGACCATAGAAAATAAAGAGAATCTGGATCAGAAGCGGCGTCCCACGAACAATCTCAATATAAAGACCCGCGATAAAACGCAGCGAAGACACACCATAATGCCGCAATAAAGCCAGCCCCACACCCAGAATTACGGCTATGACCATTGCCAGAGCCGAAACGGCCAGCGTCATCAGCATTCCTTCCCCGATCAAGGGAAGAAAACTTATATAACGGTGAACCAGAGCCATTGTGCCACTCTCTGAGATCCCGGCCATCACGGTCCGATAACGCTCCCACGCAACAGGCTGAACGGGGGACACTGAATTATCTCCCGTATAATGAGCCATTTGCGGCGTCCAGAGATTCCATTTCGCCAGAATGTCATGCAGCTTTCCATTGCGGATCAGAATCATCAGAGCCTGATCAACCGCATCACGCAAGGCAGGATTGGCTTTGGAAAAAGCAATCCCATAGGCGATTTTTCCTATGGGATTGCCGACAATTTCCATATCGGCAGAGCAGTAATAGAGAGCAATCGGCTCATCAATCAGGATCGCATCAAGCCTGCCTGTTCGAAGATCGGTAAACAGGTTGGTTTCTTCATCATAAGAACGAAAATTTCTCGGATCCTGCTGGAGTAAGAGACGTTCCGCCGCTGTACTTTTGATCGTACCAACAACATGGCCCTTCAGGGATTCGAGTGTATCAAGCCCTTTTGTGCCTTTTCGCACAACAATACGATCGGTCGAGACATAATAAGGGCGGCTGAAAAGCACAGCTGCCTTATGTTCGGGAGTCATCTCGATCCCGTCAATGACCATTGCATAGAGATCACGCGACAATCCCGGAATGAGACCTTCCCAGCCATTTTGCACAAAGCGTGAATTACGGTGCAGCAGGGGAGCGATTTCATTCATCAGGTCATATTCAAACCCGGTGATGTGACGGTCATCTGCCGGGTCGTGAAAGACGTAAGGAACATTTGCCTCTCCATCTGATGACCAGGGCAGATCGGTCCCATTCTGCGCTCCAGGCACAGAATAAGCCACGCTTTCCGCCTTCGAGAGAACAGGCAGAGACGAGACGATCAGGAGCAGACAGACCGAAAAAAATGATCTCCATTTTTTCATGACAGGAGAGTCCTTAAGAAACGACGTGTACGCACTTCCTGTGGATGGACAAAAATCTGATCGGGCGGACCACTTTCAACAATTTCGCCTCCCTCGAGATAGAGAACCCTGTCTGAAGCAGCGCGGGCAAAACGCATATCATGGGTCACAACCAGCTGGGTCATCCCTTCTTCATCCAGCGCACGCATGACGGACAGAACCTCTTCAGAAAGCTCAGGATCCAGAGCAGATGTCGGTTCATCATACAGCATGACAGAAGGGCGCATTGCCAGGGCACGTGCAATCGCAGCACGTTGTTTCTGACCGCCGGAAAGACGGTCGGGATAACGATTTGCGACGTCTTTAAGACCGACTTTTTCCAACAGTTCCATAGCAATGGCCTGAGCCTGCTCTGAAGGCATTTTTTTGACGTGCACAGGGGCCATTATAATATTTTCCAACACTGTACAATGTGGAAAAAGGTTAAAGGACTGAAAAACCATTCCTACGTGAGCACGCAATCTGTGGGCCTGCATTTCATCCTGCCGGCTCCATCGGCCGGAACATTCAAGACTGACATTTTCAATCCGCACTTCACCGGAATCCGGGTGTTCCAGAAAATTCAGACATCGCAGAAATGTTGATTTTCCACATCCCGATGGACCTATAATCGAAATAAGATCACCACGTTCAACATCGAGAGAGATACCTTTCAGTACCTCCTGACCACCAAAAGACTTGGCAAGTTTTTTTGCCTGTAACACCAGATCAGTCAGTTCAGGAATTCCTTTTTATCAAACAGGGGAGAGAGCCCGATTCACAGGCTATCACGCACTTTTGCTCATAACGAAAACTTTTCCTTTTTAAAACAATTTTACACCATCCTGCCCTGCCCCGGGTCTTCTCACAGGGGGCGTGTTTCTCTATTTTATGACTGATTTTCGTTTAAGCGGGTTTTCTCCATGGCATCATCCTCTTTAGTGGAGCTTTCATCAATCTCTGTTTTTCGTGGGGAAAGACTCGTTTTAAGAAACGTTTCCACGCGCCTTGAGAGCGGTGAAGCTCTCCTCCTTACAGGGCCGAATGGTGCCGGGAAATCGACACTCCTCCGCGTTATTGCAGGCCTGTGTCCCCTCTCTGGAGGGAAACTCAACCGCTCTGTTGATGTGGCATGGCTGGGACATCTTGATGCTCTCAAACCGGCTCTGACCGTGCGGGAGAACCTTCAATTCAACCTGAAACTGGGGCATGGAAGCTTACAGGACTGTCTTGCGGGCCTCTCACTCACTTCTTTAGCAGACCGTCCCGTCCGACTTCTCTCTGCCGGCCAGAAAAGACGTGTCGCGCTGGCACGCATCACTCTGAGCAAAGCACCATTATGGCTTCTCGATGAGCCTTCAGTAGGGCTGGATCAAAACAGTCTTGAGCAATTAGGCACTATTATGCGCCGTCACCTTGCTCACGGTGGCGGCATTATCGCGACGTCTCACGTCCCCCTCCCGCTGGCACATCACCGCAGCCTTTCTCTCGAAACTTCCCATCTGCGAGGCGCTGAAAATATCTTATGACTCCGTTCATAGCTCTGTTGGAACGTGAAATCCGGCTCGCTTTTTTCTTTGCCTCTGATACGCTGGCAAGCCTCCTTTTCTTTATTCTCTGTGCGGCCCTCTTCCCCCTGGCTCTTGGTCCCTCTCCCTCGCTCCTCCATCAAATGGGGCCGGGTCTTCTCTGGGTCTGTCTCTTTCTGGCCAGCTTTCCAGCGCTGGACCGGCTCTTCAATCAGGATTTTGAAGATGGTTCTCTCGATCAGCTCATGGTGTGTCATGTCCCACCTTCAGGCATTGCCTTGTGCAAAATCATAACACACTGGCTGACAACTGCCGTCCCTCTGCTGATTGCGGCTTTTCCTTTAGGGCTCATGTTCGGATTGGAAGGGAAAGAATTTCCCGTTTTGATAGGCAGTCTTGCTTTAGGAAGCGCATGCCTTTCCCTGATTGGGGGAATGATTGCCTCTATCAGTCTAGGCGCACGACGAGGTAATATCCTGCTCCCTCTTTTAGGGCTCCCGCTGAGTGTGCCTGTGCTTATTTTTGGAGCTGCTGCGTCCTATGCAAGCCAGCTAGGTGTCTCTCCAGCTTCCAACCTGTATCTTCTGGGAGCGTTTTTTTGTGCCTGTCTGCCTCTATGCCCTCTCGCAGCTGGAATGGGCCTTAAGGAAGCCTGCCGCTAAATCATAGTTGGGCCCTATAAACAGCAATCCCCGCCAAAAGCGGGGACTACCGGAAATTAAAACTTCAAAGATCACTCTTCAGGAAGCTTCATTCTGTCTGGCAACGAAATTTTCCAGCCAGTGAATGGTGTAGTCACCTTTCTGGAATTCCGGGTCTGCCAGGATTTTCTGATGGAGTGGAATCACTGTTTTAACACCATCGACAACACATTCCTCCAAAGCCCTTTGCATACGGGCAATGGCTTCCTGCCTTGTTGGTGCATGGACAATGAGTTTGGCGATCATGCTGTCGTAATATGGGGGGATTTTATAGCCCGCATAAAGAGCACTATCCATTCTTACCCCTAATCCACCAGGCGCATGAAACACATTCACTGTCCCGGGATTAGGCACGAATGTCGCAGGATCTTCAGCTGTAATACGGCACTCTATTGAATGACCGCTCAGATGAATATCTTCCTGCCGATAGGAAAGTTTTTCACCCGCAGCAACGCGTATCTGCTCACGAACCAGATCAACACCAGAGATCATTTCTGTTACAGGATGTTCAACCTGCAGACGCGTATTCATTTCGATAAAACAGAAATGCCCGTCCTGGTACAGAAATTCCAGTGTCCCGGCGTTACGATAACCCATTTTGGAAAGAGCTGTCGTAACAGTCGCCCCAATTTCATCACGCTGTTCTGCCGTAATCGCTGGAGAGCCAGCTTCTTCAAGCAGTTTCTGGTGACGGCGCTGCAAGGAGCAATCGCGTTCGCCAAGATGAATGACATTGCCGAAATGGTCACCAATAATCTGCAGCTCAATATGACGGGGGCGATCGAGATATTTCTCGATATAAACATCCCCATTACCAAAAGCGGCCTGGGCTTCAGTCCTGGCAACACGCCATGCCTCGGCCAGCTCACTTTCGTCATGAGCCACTTTCATACCGCGTCCACCACCGCCGGCTGTCGCCTTGATGATAACCGGATAGCCAACTTTTTCTGCTACAAGGCGCGCTGTCTCAATATCCTCAACGGCTCCATCAGAGCCGGGAACGAGCGGAACGCCGAGAGCTTCCATCGTTGTTTTGGCGGTGATTTTATCACCCATCATACGAATATGCTCAGCAGTCGGGCCGATAAAGGCCAGACCATGCTCGACGACAGTCTCGGCAAAATCAGCATTTTCTGACAAGAAGCCATAGCCCGGATGAATGGCTTCAGCTCCTGTAATGATGGCTGCTGACAAAATTGCCGGCACATTCAGATAGGATTCGCGGGAATTGGGGGGACCAATGCAAACGGCTTCATCAGCAAGGCGGACATGCATGGCATCCGCATCTGCTGTGGAATGCACGGCCACAGTCTTGATCCCCATCTCACGACATGCCCTGAGGACTCTCAGAGCAATTTCGCCACGATTCGCAATCAGAATCTTGGAAAACATAAGATTACTCAATAATTGCCAGAGGAGCCCCAAATTCTACCGGCTCGCCTGATGTCACACAGAACTTCGTCAAAGTGCCGGCACGTGGCGCCTTTATCTGATTGAATGTCTTCATCGCTTCAATCAGCATAATGGTCTGCCCCGCTGTCACCTGTGAGCCTTCAGTCACAAATGGTGGCGAAGATGGATCCGGCGTCAGATAGGCAACCCCGACCATGGGGCTCGGCACTGCACCTGGATGAGATGCCGGGTTGCTGTCTTTGGCCGGGATATTCGCAGGGGCCCCTGCTGGAGCGGGCTCCGCCATAACAGGCGCTGCAATTGGAGCCGCTGCCTGCACTGTAACGCTACGCGCCACACGGATGCGGCTATCTGCCTCCACAACTTCAATCTCGGTCAGGCCTGTTTCCGTCAGAATATCGGCCAACGCCCGAATAGCCTCTTTATCCACGAGCATATGGCTCATCCTTCATCCTCTATTATATCTGCCATCGCTTGTAGTGCATGGGCATAGCCCCGCACGCCAAGACCACAAATCACACCACGGGCAACTTGTGACACGTAACTGTGCTGACGAAACGCCTCACGACGATGGATATTCGAAATATGAACCTCTATCACAGGAAGGTCCACTGCATAAAGCGCATCAAGCAATGCAATTGACGTGTGGCTGTAAGCAGCGGGATTGATCACAATACCGTTAGCCCGGCCATGACATTCCTGCACCCATGAAACGAGCTCACCCTCGCCATTTGTCTGACGGAAATCAATCGCAACATCAAGCCGTTCTGCTGCCTGAATGCATATCTGCTCGACATCATCAAGCGTCGCCTGACCATAAACATCCGGCTGACGCAAACCAAGCATATTAAGATTAGGTCCGTTCAGGACTGCTATTAAAGGCCGTTTCATCAGATCGGCTGATAACATCTTCTTGTCTGTCAGGGAAGACGATATATAATCTCTTCAGTAATTATGTGCTATAGATGGTTCTATGGTTGATTTATATCAAAAAAAATACCGCTCCGGGAGAAGTCTCAGAAAGAGAATTCTCTGCTCATGCCTGTTACGCTACAGCATAGGAATGAGTGTTCTTTTCGCGTTCCCCGAGTATAACAAGGCCTTTGCCGCTTCAAAGATTGTTCATACACGTAAATCGGCACATCGTTCATTTTCACAAAAAGGACTTGCAAGCTGGTATGAAGGAAGAGGGACCAATAAAAATCTCTCTGATACGGCCATAAACAGGCGAAGTAAGATCGAAGACCCTGCTTTTACGGCAGCTCACCCTTCTCTGCCTTTTGGCACAAAATTACTAGTTCATTCTCCTCAGACAGGCCGGTCTGTTGTGGTCGTGGTCAATGATCGGGGGCCCTATACACGGAAGCGGGTCATCGACCTCTCGAGAGCTGCTGCTGCCAGGCTGGGCATGTTACATAGTGGCGTAACGAGAGTCGTTATCACGAAATACCTTCCCAATCACGAGACTTAATCTTCAAGTCTCTCAGGGAAAACACTTTTATGAAGTGGCTTTTCCCATGTCATATTCCTCCAGGCAGGCATTAAAGACAGCGCCGAAAATGACGACATAAGCGCTGACAAAAAACCACATCATGACGGCTGCCACGGCTCCGAGAGGGCCATATGTCGTGCCATAACTGGCAAAATGAGACACGTACCAGGAAAAACCAATCGAGGTTATAACCCATAAAATGGTCGCTATAATCGCACCTGGGACAATGCGTCCCCAATGTGTCCATTCCCGGCAGGGTGCAAAACGGTAAAACAGACAAACAGCGATAAAAACGAAAAAGAGCATAATGCCAGGAGCGAGCCACCGCACAATCACCGGCGTGCTCTGATTGAGCAGAAACCGCATAAACTCTGGTAAATGACGGGGATCAAGTCCCAGATAGCCAAGACAACGCGGGAGGTAATCAATCAGCGCGGGAGCCGCTACCATGAGTGATAAGGTCAGACACGCCCCCACCACAGTCAGAAAAGTTGTCCCGAATGCCAAAAACTGGAACCTGAAAAAACTCCGCGTCTCTTTTGCATGATAAGCCATGTTAAGCGCTGATATAATGGCCTTGCTCCCCGCAGAGGCCGTCCATAAAGCAACAGCAAGGGAGAAACACAGACCCAGTGTCAGAGAGGAATGAGGCTGCATCACCAGGACATGAATACGCTCAAAAATCAGTGTATAAGCAGCCGCAGGAAGCAGATTTTTCAGCACGTGAAGCTGTGGTTCGACTGTCTGGAGATCAAACACCAATCCATAAATGGAAATAGAGGCCGTCAAGGCTGGAAAGAGAGACAGAGTCGCAAAAAAAGCACATCCAGCTGCTGAAAGGGAGGTTCGCCCGTCGCCGCTGACCTCTATAATTTCACGCAGGACACCAAGAGGCGTTCTTTTGCTCTTTTTTTTCTTTTTAACCGATCCCGGCTGAGTTTTAGGCAATTGGTCCGATTCTGACACGCTTCTTCCTTATTCCTTGCGAATTTGATGAACTTCATTTTCGGCCAGAAACTTCATCAATAAACCTTTAGACAAAATGGAGGAAACACCCTCTGAAACAAAAAAAGGGAATTATAAACGAATTTACTTGAATAAATTATAAAAATACGCTTTTTCCGCACCACGCAGCAACGCACGTGCCACTGGCCCTTTTTCGAGGTTACGCAACGACGTCAAGCGTTCTGGCTCCTTCTCTACAGGCTTCGGCCTTCAAGGAAGGCACTTCGCCGGTCCGTTAGACCGTTTCGCAACATTCTGCCCCGATTTTTAATCGGACGGAATTCTTTATTTGGGACGTGAAGTTCATGACTCCTAAAATCAACCACTTTCTTGCAGGGCAAAACCCGGCAACACCTTGCCTCGTCGTCGATCTGGACAAGGTTGAGCAAAATTATCACGCCCTGCAGGCAGCCTTGCCTCAGGCGGAAATTTATTATGCCATGAAGGCAAATCCTGCTCCCGAGATTCTCAAACGCCTCCATGCTCTGGGCAGTTTTTTTGATGTCGCCTCTTTGGGAGAAATCAGAAGCTGCCTGAAAAACGGGATTCCTGTTGACCGTCTTTCATACGGCAATACGGTAAAATCCATTGCCGCTGTGCAGGAAGCCAGCCGTCTGGGGGTAAAACTTTTCGCCTTTGACAGTGCTGAAGAGCTCGAAAAACTGGCCCAATACGCTCCAGGGGCTGAGGTCTATTGCCGTATTCGTGTCGTCAATGACGGTGCTGACTGGCCCCTCTCACGCAAATTTGGCACAGATGCCAGCCAGGCCATCAAGTTGCTTGGCAGAGCTGCACAGGAAGGCTTGAAGCCTGTGGGCGTTTCTTTCCATGTTGGCAGCCAGCAGAAATCTGTTGCGGCCTATCAGATGGCAATCCGCCAGGCAGCCCAGATTTTTCAGACACTTGAAGCTGAGGGAATCACACTCTCATTTCTTAACCTCGGTGGTGGTTTCCCGACTCATTACATTGACGAGGTTCCCTCTCCTGAGAGTTTCGGCACTACGATCACAGAAACGATCAACGAACTTTTTCATGAGAACGCACCTCGCCTCCTCATGGAACCAGGTCGTGCCATGGTCGGCAATGCAGGCATTGTTTATTCTGAAGTTGTGCTGGCCAGCCAACGCGATGAACAGGGGCTGGAGCCACGCTGGGTTTATCTCGATATCGGCCGTTTTGGCGGCCTGGCTGAAACGGAAGGGGAAGCGATCCGCTACCGCTTTGAGACGCCCTATGACAATGCAACGGCAGGTCTTACCCCCCATATATTGGCGGGTCCAACATGTGACAGTGCTGACGTCATGTATGAAAAAACACCTGTCATGCTCCCTCAGGAACTGAAAAGTGGTGACAAAATCACCATTCTTTCAACAGGTGCCTATGTCGCAAGCTATTGCTCAACAGGGTTTAACGGTTTTGAGCCTCTGGCTGAATATTACCTGTAATATTTAAAAATAAGGGGAAATTTTCCCCTTATTTTCCCTTACGTTATAACAAAATCAGACTTTTTCCATTTCTGCCTGAATCTGATTCCAGCGCTCAATATTCACTTTGACGTCTTTTACAAAAGCTGAATGGCGCACACCACTGAGAAACAGTTTCTGAACGAGACGCCCCAACCCTCTGGTAGGGCGCTCAAACTGGATAAACAGAATGGCACGCAGCTCATCTGTGTCATTTTCGACACTATGCTGATAGGTGTCATCAAAGACAAAAGCCTTGCCTTCATGCCAGTTGATTTTACGGCCGTTGATCATGATCCAGCATTTGCTGCCATCCTTCGGCACAACCAGGCCAAGATGGCAGTTTAACATGCCTTTTGTGACCCCATAATGAGGGTGAATCACACCACGGGGGTCCAGAACCGAGAAAAGGGCATTACAAAGTCCCGGTATCCCTGAGACCAGCTGAGCCGTTACAGGTGCCCGAGCACAATTTTCGGGGACCCTGATTCCGTAACCATAAAGGAAAAAAGACTTCCACCGTTCATCAGGAGCAATACGCCTGTGGTCGGGAGATAAATCTCTCAGAGAGGGAAGAGATTGGCGCTCAGAGAGAATCTGCTGACATTCTTTGATGATATGCTCTGAAGCCTCCTCAAGTGCCTTGAGCCAGAAAAAATTTTCCGAATCAAGGAACGGAGCATTAGAGACCAGAGAGTCGCGCGCAATAAGCCTGTTGCATATCGGGCGCAGTTTTTTACCCAACCTGACCAGAAATGGACGTTTGGGAACAGCTTTACCACTCGCCACAGAAAGACATCCTTCCAGGAAAACTCTTTAACGCTCACCAAGTTTAAGTGTGCGCCTGATTTTCACAATAAACTTTGCAAAGTTTACACATTCTTCTTTTTCTTCTTTCAAGATACGTGACATATAGGCAACATAATTGCAAATAAAGCATAATACAGGCTTTTACAGATCAGTATTCAGATCCTGTAACTCAACCAGATGTCTGTACATACCGTTCTTATCGGTCATCAGGGAGTCATGAGTCCCATCTTCGACAATCCTGCCACCCTTAAAAACCAGAATCCGGTCAGCATCGCGCACTGTCGCCAGACGGTGGGCCACAATAAAGACTGTTCTCCCTTCCATCAGGCGGTCCATTGCTTGCTGAACCAGTTTTTCTGATTCTGAATCAAGACTCGCAGTCGCTTCATCAAACAACACAATCGGGGCATCTGCCAGAAACGCCCGTGCAATGGCAATACGCTGGCGCTCTCCACCTGAAAGTTTGACGCCTCGTTCGCCAACCAAAGTCTCCAACCCTTCTGGCAGAGCTTCAATAAAGGGCAGCGCATTCGCCATACGTGCAGCCTCCATAATCTCAGCATGAGAGGCTCCGGGACGTCCGTAGGCGATGTTTTCAGCAAGCGAACGATGGAAAAGCACAGGCTCCTGCGGCACAAGGGCAATATGGCGCCGCAGACTTTCCTGCGTAACAGACGCAATATCCTGCCCGTCAATTGTGATACGTCCTTCCTGAACATCATAAAGACGTTGCAAGAGGCGTGTGAGAGTCGTTTTGCCAGATCCACTGGGCCCTACAAGAGCAACGTGGGTGCCGGGCTCAATCGTCAGGGATAAATTCTCATAAAGTGCCTTTTTCTGCGATGGATAGCGAAACGTCACATGGTCAAAGCTGATCTTCCCGTGAGATAATTTCAGAGCGGGCGCCCCCTTTTTATCCTCAATATCGGGTTTGAGGTTAAAGAGAGCCACCAGCTCTTCCATCTCATTGACAGAACGCTGCACCTGACTGACCTGCTGGCCTAGATCACGTAAATATCCCTGAACCAGAAACATCATCGTCAGCACATAAGCGACGTCACCTGGCCCAGCCTTTCCCCGCCACCAGAACCACACCACCATGCCAATCAGCATCATCCGCATGATCAGTGACAAAATTGCCTGTGTATTGGCGCTATTTGTTCCACGAACCCAGCCACGCAACGTGCGCCCACTCCAGATACGCATAATTTTTGCGAGGTGGCGTTCCTCTCGCTTTTCCGCCCCAAAGGCCTTCACCACAGCATTACAGGTAATGGAATCAGCCAGTGTGGCTCCAAGCCGGGTATCCCATTGATTGGAAAGCCGAGCCGTCGGCGCTACATAATAAAGCGTCAACCGAATGGAAACGACCGCGAAGATCAGGACAGAAAGCCCGAGTACAGCGCCCATCAGAGGTGATTTTATAATTAGTACTATTGTAGTTCCGATTAATATCAAAACCTCAGGGACAATCAGCAACAAAATCGTGTCATCAAACGTATCAAGTGCCCAGATTCCACGGGTCAGGCGGCGCACTGTTGAGCCGGCAAAGCTGTTACTATGCCACTCCGAAGAAAAACGCTGCACACGCGCAAACGCCTCTCCCAGAATACGCCGCATCATGGCCAGCGTCATATGGCTGATCCCGATATAGGAGGAACGACGCCCAAGAACACTGACCAGGCCAAGAGCAAAGAGTCCCAGCACCATCCAGAAAGCGTCATGTAGGAATTCTGTATGAGCCAGCGGCCCTTCATGCGCCGGATGGGAAATGTCTCCCACAAGGCGCCCTGCAAATAAAGGGGTGCAGATATCAGCAAATGTTGCCAATGCCACACCACCCAGAGTCCAGGCCAAGTACAGGGGGTGTTGCCCCCAGCGCCTGACGACAAAACGCACTATATCGACAAAAGAAACAAAAGATTTGTCTTTTTCAGCTTTGCTTGCAGCCATGAAGAGAATTATGTCCTTAAAAGTCGCACCCGATCTGATGCCTTATAGGCTATAAAGATAATGTCACGACAGATTTATGACAGATCAAGGGAAGTAAATGATCAAAATGGCCTGTACGACACCGAAAAAAACACCCAAAATGAGCCTGAAATCTGTCCGTGCTTTTATGGAAATCCTTGAGCAGGATCATCCTGATGCCCGGACGGAACTTGTGTTCCATAACCCTTTTGAGCTCCTCGTCAGTGTTGTCCTTTCAGCTCAGGCCACAGATAAATCTGTCAATAAGGCGACTATCTCCCTTTTTGCTGAAGCCCCTACCCCCCAGCTTATGGCCGCTCTGGGTGAGGAAGGAATTGCCCGACATATCCGCACAATCGGCTTATGGCGCGCCAAAGCCCATAATGTTGCCCTTCTCAGTCAGCAATTAATTGAACGTCACGGAGGGGAGGTTCCCCATGACCGCGAGGCACTGGAAGCTCTGGCAGGGGTTGGGCGCAAAACGGCAAATGTCGTGCTGAATGTTGCCTTTGGAGAGCCGACAATGGCTGTGGATACGCATATTTTCCGTATCGGCAATCGCACCGGCCTGGCACCGGGGAAAACGGTCCGCGCTGTGGAAGACGCGTTACTGACCCGTATCCCGAAAGATCTTCTGCCAAACGCTCATCATTGCCTGATCCTGCATGGGCGCTATCTCTGCAAAGCCCGCACGCCGGAATGCTGGCGTTGCCGGGCAAAAGAATTGTGCCTCTATAAAGAAAAAAATCTCTTTCCACCCACAAAAACACCAAAGGGAAAAGCAAAACTTATTCAGACTGCGCCAGAGGCAAACCCGGATCTCCCTCCTGATCCGGCTCCATAACCCATAATCTGTCTCCCCGTACCTGCCGGTCCGATAGAAGCTTCCATCTACCGCCAGAAGCGCTATAAACCGCCCAGCTCCCTTCATGCCAGATGGCATTACGATCCACACTCGGACGTCCGGGGCACGGATTACGCGCTTTGGAGAGATTCACGACAAGACTGATCGATGCACAGGAAGAACTATCTTCTGTGGTCAAAGTTGAGTCTTTATAATCCGGCCATAACAGCTGGAGTGTCTGATGTTCATAGGAAAGAAAGCACACCCCTCTCCGGCATGATTCAGGCAGTGATTCAACCGGTAAGGCAAAGGCTTTTTGCCAGGTGGTGACTCTGAAATCGTTCTTTCTGTAAGATTTTACGTAAAGATTTTTGTGATTATGGAAGAGAATTTCTTTTCCATCCGATGAGATAATGAGAACAGGTTTTTGCTCAATCCACGGAGAGAGCATCCCTGCAAACAGCAGAACGATCCCGATAAATCGGGCTTTCCCCTGCCATAGGCACAAAAGACAGAGCCCCAGCAAAATCACGACCAGACCCCAGCGCGGTAAATGCGGCACCGCCAGACTGGCCAAAGGAACATGAGCCATAAATGAGGCAATATGGCGCACAAACTCAACGCCCCATCCCATCATCGCAAGCGGTATTTTCTCCCAGCCCAGTGGCATGACCGCCAATGAAACAAGCCCTAATGGCATGATCCAGAATCCCATTAAGGGGACGGCTATCATATTGGCGATTACAAACCAGGGCTGAACCGCTCCAAAATGGGCCATACTGACAGGCAGGACCGCTGAACCGGCAAGTAAAGAGGTAAGCGCCAGAAAAATAAGCGGAAGCCCTATCTTCCCCCATATCCATGAACGTTGCCTGAGGTCAGATAGAGGTTCTCTCAAAATTTCGTAACCGACAATCAGGGCCATAACCGCCATTAACGACATCTGAAAGGAAATATCGAAAATCCTTGAAGGACGCGTTATTTCAAGCCCAATGGCCACCAGAGCCAGAGACCGCAATGACAAGGCCTGACGCCCTGCCAACATGGCCAGAATCACAAGAGAGGCCATCCCTAACGCCCGCAAACCCGGCACATGAAACCCTGTCAGAGCGACATAAACAGCACCGATCACCAAAGCCGTCACATAAGCAATGGTCCGACAAGGCCAGTAAAGTGCCATATATTGGGACCGCACCAGCAAAGCCCGCACTGTAAAAGCACAAAACGCCATCACCAGCCCCAGATGGAGCCCGGCAACGGCCAGTAAATGCGCTAGACCGGACGCTGCAAAATCCTGCCGTGTCTGCAAAGAAAGTGAAGAGGTCTCCCCACATAGAACAGTCATGACAAAGGCAGAATTCTGGCCGGAAAGAACCTCCCCAATCCGCTCAGCAATATGCTCTCTCAGAGCCGTCCAGCGTAGGGCTGATCCATTCTGTACAGACACAGTTTTTTCTGCTGGCCTCAATGCTGATAGAGCACGCCCCCCTCCTGCCCTGCCGGAAAACCAGCTTTCTCTCTGGAAATCAGTCCCACCGGGATAAAGCGGAGGAGGCGTTTTTTTCAAAAGTGCCTTTAATTTTACGGCGTCTCCCACTTTCGCGGTGAATGAGCTTCCCGGCTTGAGTGTGATACGTACTGTGCGCCTGAGCGGGGCGGCTCTTTCATTCAAGGGCGATTCAAAAACAACATTTTTCAGAGTGATACGCCACTGACCCGCATTCCTATATGTTGGCACAAATTCTGACTGTGTGATGACACCTCTGATCCAGGCAGCCTGATAGGGCAGCGCAGGAAAAGGCGGTTGCAGATGCGCCTCCCCATAAGCCAGTAAAAACCCCACTGACAGAGACGTCATCCCCCCTCCCACAATTCTTAAAATCAAGGGAAAAGAGAGCTCCGGTCGAGCAATCAACCACAAAGCAGGCCCAGTGATCAGCACAAGAGTTGCACAGAACAGACTGTAAAAACCCGGCTCAGCAGACAAGGTGAAATAAAGAGCACTTCCAATACCGAGAAAAACTGGGACCCAGCAGAATAGCTTCCGCCCCTGTTTTGCCAGAGTCTCTTCTATTTTAGGACCTGAAAACAATGCATGAACCATCAATGATTGATAACTCTAAATCAACAAACCAGCCTGACTTGGGATGACGTAATATGTTAATTTAAACTTAACCCCTCCTACCCGTGATAGCCACAGACCAAGCTGGGATTTCATCAAAAGTTTTTATGCTGGAAAACCCGTTCAAAGACCTCGCTGTCATTTATAAGAGCTTACAGTCTGACACGCACCGGATAGACCAGTTTAGTGGAACCTGATATAATTTCTCTTTATGAAAATTCGTACCCGCTTTGCGCCCTCGCCGACAGGTCTGCTCCATATTGGCAATGCTAGAGCCGCCCTGTTTAACTACCTCTTTGCCCGTCATCACGGCGGTGAATTCCTCTTACGTATTGAGGACACAGACCGTGAGCGCTCCACCCAGAAAGCCGTTGACGTTATTTTTGACGGGCTGAAATGGATGGGGCTTGATTGGGACGAAGAACCCGTATTTCAATCAACGCGTCAGGACCGCCATACAGAAGTTGTTCAGGAACTTCTGGAAAAAGGTCAGGCTTACCGCTGCTATTGCACGGCTGAAGAACTCGCGGAGATGCGTGAAAAAGCGCGCGCTGAAAAACGCCCTCCCCGCTATGACGGCACATGGCGCGACCGTGACCCTGCTGAGGCACCAAAAGGCGCTCCCTATACCATTCGCCTGAAAGCCCCTCTGACGGGTGAGACTATAATCCATGATCTGGTGCAGGGAGACGTCAAAGTCGCCAATGCGGAGATGGATGATCTGATTCTTCTGCGTTCCGACGGCACACCGACTTATCTTCTGGCCGTCGTGGTTGATGACCATGATATGGCGATCACGCATGTTATCCGCGGGGACGACCACCTGACCAATACGTTCCGTCAGGCAATGATTTACAGAGCCATGGGCTGGGACCTGCCACAATTTGCACATCTCCCGCTCATTCATGGTCCCGATGGGGCAAAGCTTTCCAAACGTCACGGTGCACAATCAGTTGTTGAATTCCGCGATGAGGGAATCCTGCCGGAAGCACTCTGCAACTATCTCCTGCGTCTGGGCTGGGGGCATGGTGATGCGGAAATTCTCTCCCGTGAAGAACAGATCAAACTTTTTGACCTTGATGGTGTCGGGCAGTCTCCTTCCCGCATGGATTATGTCAAACTTGCTCACATAAATGGTGTCTGGCTTCGCCGTGCTGACGATGAACGCCTGACCAGAGACGTTATTGACCGCCTCAGCAACCGTGATGATGTTGAGATCAACGATGCCGTCATCCAGCGTATTCTGGCCCTGATGCCCGGTCTGAAAGAACGCGCGAAAAATATGGTTGAGCTCGCTGATAACGCGGCTTTTGCAGGATTTAAGCTTCCACTTACCTTCACCCCGAAGGCAGAAAAACTCCTTACAGCTGAAGGAAAAGAAATTCTCCGTGGCGTGAGTGAGAAACTGGAAACACTCCCTTCTTTCACACCGGAAGATATTGATCAGACCCTCCGTGCCTTTGCTGAAGAGAAAGAACTCAAACTCGGCTCTGTTGCCCAGCCCTTACGCGCAGCTCTGACAGGCACAACAACATCACCTGGCATTGACCTCACACTCTCTGCTCTGGGTAAGGATGAAGTACTTGCACGCATAAGGAGTGTAACAGGTCAATGACACCTCGGCGTCACAGCACTCACCTGCTCGGCATTGAGGGAATGGGCCCGCAGGATATAGTCCCTTTTCTTGATCTGGCTGAAAGTTATGCCTTGCTCAGCCGTTCCCGTCAGGCGCCCCGAGATGTCCTGCGGGGACGTACGCTGATCAATCTTTTCTTCGAAGACAGCACACGCACCCGGACCAGCTTTGAAATTGCCGGTAAACGTCTGGGCGCTGATGTTGTGAACATGACGGTTGCCACAAGTTCGGTCAATAAAGGCGAGACATTACTCGATACTGCGTCAACCCTGAATGCCATGCGGTGCGACCTGCTGGTCGTCCGTCATGCACAATCCGGTGCCCCGGCGCTGCTCTCACAAAAAGTGGAAGCCTGCGTGGTCAATGCCGGAGACGGCATGCACGAACACCCCACTCAGGCATTGTTGGACGCCCTGACCATCCGGCGCCATCTTGGCAGACTTGATAATCTCGAAATTGCCATTTGTGGCGATATCGCTCACAGCCGCGTTGCACGCTCAAATCTGCATCTGTTACTGGCCATGGGGAGCCGTGTGCGCCTGATCGGCCCACCGACCTTACTGCCAGCCTCTTTTGCCAGCATGGAGAATGTGACACTTTACCACTCAATGGAAGAGGGCCTGAAAGATGCAGATGTCGTCATGTGTCTGCGTATCCAGCGTGAGCGTATGGGGGCGGGACTAGTGCCCAGCGAGCGGGAATATTTCGCTCTTTTCGGTCTGGATCAACGCCGCCTTTCACGTGCAAAACCCGGCGCTCTGGTCATGCACCCGGGACCAATGAACCGGGGGGTTGAAGTCGCGTCCAATGTTGCTGACTCCCCACAAAGTGTTATTTCAGAACAGGTTGAAATGGGCGTTGCTGTTCGCATGGCTGTGCTTGATCGCCTCTTGCGTATGAGGAGCGCTGCATGAAGGCCCCAACTTCCGCCACTCTTATTTTCAAAAATATTCGCCTGATTGACCCGGCTTCCGGCAGGGATGAAAAAAGCGAGCTGGTCGTCCAGAACGGAAAAATAACAGGCTATAAAGCAGAAGAAGCGCCTTCTGATGCAACGGTTATTGATGGCAAAGGGGCCGTGCTCTGCCCTGGCCTGGTCGATATGCGCGTCTCTTTGGGAGAACCGGGGGCAGAATATCGCGAGACGATCGAATCAGGGGCACAGGCTGCTGTTGCTGGTGGTATCACCAGTATGGCTGTCCTGCCTGATACAGAGCCTGCAATTGATACCCCCTCCCTCGTATCGCTTATCAAGCAGCGTGGACAGGAAACCGGTCTGGTAACGCTTTATCCCTATGGCGCTCTGACACGGAAATGTGCTGGTCAGGAAATGGCTGAAATGGGCCTGCTGAAACAGGCTGGTGCCATAGCCTTTACAGATGGGGCACGCTCTTTGGGTGATGCCAAACAGATGCGTAATCTGCTGGCATATTCCCGCTTTCTGGGCGCCATGATCGTCCTTCATCCTGAAGAACCGTCTCTGGCACGCGGTGGCTGTGCAACAGCGGGGCCTCTGGCAGTTAAACTTGGCTTGCCACAAATTCCAGCCCAGGCTGAAGCCATGATGGTTGCGCGTGATCTCTGTCTGGCTGAAATGACTGGAGCACACGTCCATTTCGCTCATATCTCCACAGAGGCGGCACTCGATCTTATTCGCAGCGCCAAGGGGAAAGGGCTGTCTGTCACCTGTGATACGGCCCCTCCTTATTTCACCATGACTGAAGACGCTATTGGTGATTTCCGCACTTATGCAAAGCTCTCCCCGCCCCTGAGGCAGGAAAAAGACCGGGCTGCTGTGCAGGCGGCTCTGGCTGATGGCACAATTGACGCAGTCGCTTCTGACCATGCGCCTGCTGACGCAGATGATAAACGCCTGCCTTTCGCTCAAGCTCGTGCCGGTGGAACAGGATTGGTGACCTTACTGGGAATGACTCTCAAAGCAGGTCTTCCTCTCCTTGATGCACTCCGTCTTGTCACATCGGCTCCAGCCAGATTGCTCGGTATTGACGCCGGTACACTGGCGGTTGGTTCACAGGCGGATCTCTGCCTTTTCGATCCCGAATCTCAATGGACCATCAAAGCCGGAACTGTACCGGGGCGGGCACAGAATACACCCTTTGATGGTGTCACCATTAAAGGAAAAGTCCTGCGCACATTTCATGCAGGCCACGAGGTCTATAGGGATAAACACTATGGGGAGATTTTGTAACGATGGCTCTCTTTTCGCTTAATCCACCAGGGCCATTGCTGGTTTTTATCATCTCTTACCTGATCGGGAGCATCCCTTTCGGTTTTGTGCTGACAACCCTGGCAGGATTAGGTGATATCAGGCGTATTGGCTCCGGAAACATCGGAGCCACTAACGTCCTGAGAACCGGGAGGAAAAGCCTTGCTGTTGCAACCATGCTCATGGATGCCCTGAAGGGGTTCCTTGCTGTCCTTCTTTTTCAGGCACTCTGCCCTGTAAAGACTGATCTGAGCATGGCTCTGGCAGGATTCGGAGCCATTACCGGGCATTGCTTTCCCATCTGGCTGAAATTCCGTGGCGGGAAAGGTGTTGCAACGGGCATTGGTATTTTATGGGCCTTTTGCTGGCCTGCCGGTCTGATATGCAGCTTTGTCTGGGCTTTTACCGTCAAATTGAGCCGCATCTCTTCAGCAGGGGCACTGGTTGCGTTTATGATCGCCCCCTGCCTGATCCCCGCTTTGACGACACATCCGGTTTCCTCGCCTATCCCTGTTGCAACAGATATGATTGCCATTCTGGTTTGGGTCCGCCATTACGGTAATCTGGTACGCCTTGTCCAAGGTAAAGAACACCGCTTCAAGGAAGAAGGCTGATCAATCCGACCCGGAGGTCTTTTATCATGAATCATGATATGAGCGCGCAAACGCAGGCGGAACGCATTGCCATGATCCGGCTGGCACGGACTCCTCACATCGGTCCGGTGAAATTTTACCGTCTTCTGGCCATTTATGGGACAGCCAGCCGCGCGCTTGATGCTGTTACAAAAATGCCGCGGACAAGCCAATCCCGGAAGCTTGTGCCCCCAACTCTGATGCAGATTGAAGACGAGATCGCGTTTCTGGGAAAAACAGGTAGCCGGCACGTTCTGCGCTCAGACGCCGATTACCCCCTTATGATGACTTACACACCTGACGCGCCGCCTTTACTGTTCTGCCGTGGCCAGCTTGATCGGGCTTCAATGACCAGTATCGCCATTGTGGGAGGGCGTAATGCGTCCCTTGCCGGCATTCGCATTGCAGAAAGCCTGTCTGCTGAACTGGCCTCAGCGGGCATATGTGTTGTTTCCGGTCTGGCCCGCGGAATTGATACTGCTGCCCATAAAGGAGCCCTTCATTCCGGTCTGACGGTCGCTGTGATTGCCGGGGCACTCGATGTTATTTACCCACCAGAAAATGCACGCCTTCATGAAGCCATTGCTGAAAAAGGCTGCCTGATTACAGAAGCCCCACCGGGGACCGAGACACTCGCCAGACATTTTCCCCGCCGTAATCGCCTGATTGCCGGAATCAGCCAGGCCTGTCTCGTAATAGAAGCGGCAGAGCGTTCCGGCACACTTATTACGGCCCGACATGCCACGGCCTATAATAAAACCATTATGGCTGTTCCGGGCTCACCTCTTGATCCACGGTCCCGCGGAGGCAATGATCTCCTGCGTCAGGGCGCTGTTTTAGTTGAGAACCTGCAGGATATTCTCACCAACCTGCCCGAAGAAATGCCCATGCGACGGCCGGCTCCATGGAGTCGTGAAGGTGAAGATAAAAAACTCTTTGGCGCCCCGGATCCACGCGGTTTTGAACAGACCCTCTATCCCACCCTCAACCAGGCTCATAACGTTATGGACAGTTTTTCAGAAAAAGGGGATCTCTCTTTTCTGACTGAAAATGACAGTGATTCTGATGAAACTGAGGAAGAATCTGAGGATTTTTTCGAAAATACTGACGAGACTATTCGAGAAAAACTGCTCTTATGTCTTTCATTAACGCCTATAAGAGTTGACGATCTGATCTCACGCTGTCAGTTCTCCGTATCAGACGTCATGACGACGCTCAGTGAACTGGAAGTGGATGGTGTGATAGAAAGTCTCCCTGGTGGGCAGGTCGTTCTGATACCAGACGCTGTAGAATAATAACCTAGACTCGATAAATGGATGAGAGCAATGACGAGCATCGTAGTGGTCGAAAGCCCGGCAAAAGCAAAAACAATCAATCGGTATCTGGGTAGTGACTACACTGTAATTGCCTCATTCGGCCATGTACGTGACCTGCCCCCCAAAGATGGCAGTGTCTTGCCTGATGAAAATTTTGCCATGAAATGGCAGACTGATGAACGTGGGGCAAAACAGATTGCCACCATTGCCAAAGCTGTCAAAGGCGCGCAGAAACTTATCCTCGCCACTGACCCGGACCGTGAAGGGGAAGCGATTTCATGGCATGTCAGGACAGCTCTGGAAGAAAAAAATCTTCTCAAAAATATCGAAGTCCAGCGCGTTACATTCAACGAAATTACAAAAAACGCCATTAAGGCCGCCATGGCTGCTCCGCGTGCACTGGACCAGCCTCTCATTGATGCCTATCTGGCACGGCGCGCACTGGATTATCTGGTCGGCTTTACGCTCTCTCCCGTATTATGGCGTAAACTGCCTGGCAGCCGGAGCGCGGGGCGCGTTCAGTCGGTCGCTCTCCGTCTGATCTGTGAACGTGAAGCTGAAATTGAAGTTTTCAAACCACGCGAATATTGGGACGTCACGGGCACATTCCAAACCCCCGGTAAAGACAGTTTTGAAGCGCATCTGACGCATCTTGATGGCAGAAAACTTGGCCAGTTTGATCTGGCTACACAGGAACAGGCTTTTGCAGCACGAGACATCGTTCAGAAAAGTGAGCTGAGCGTCCGCAGCATAGAGCGCAAAAGAACAAAGCGTCACCCAGCCCCGCCTTTCACCACCTCCACTCTTCAGCAGGAAGCCTCCCGCAAACTGGGAATGAGTGCCCAGACAACCATGCGGACAGCTCAGCAGCTTTATGAAGGGGTCGATCTCGGCGGGGAGACTCTTGGCCTGATTACGTATATGAGAACGGATGGTGTTGTTATGGCTGCAGAAGCTATTGACGCCATACGCAGCCATATCAGTGGCACATTCGGGAAAACTTACTGCCCTGAAAAACCTCGTGCCTATACAACAAAAGCCAAAAATGCACAGGAAGCGCATGAAGCGATCCGTCCAACAGATGTGACGCGTTCACCTGACAAGGTTGCGGCTTTTCTCAATAATGACCAGAAACGTCTTTATGAACTGATCTGGAAGCGAGCCGTTGCCTCCCAGATGCAATCGGCAGAGATTGATCAGACAGCCGTGACCCTGTCTGATCCTGCGCAACAGACATTATTGCGTGCGACTGGCTCTGTGATTGCCTTTGATGGTTTTTTACATCTTTACCGAGAAAGCCACGACGACCCCAAAGCGGATGATGATCAGAGCCGCCTTCTTCCCATCATGAAAGAAGGAGACCGGATAGACGCTAAAGAGATCAAGGCTGACCAGCATTTTACCCAGCCGCCACCACGTTATTCCGAAGCTTCTCTCGTCAAGAAAATGGAAGAAATCGGCATCGGTCGTCCCTCAACCTATGCTTCCATTCTCACGGTCCTGAGAGACCGCAACTATGTTCGTCTTGAGCAGAAACGATTTGTTCCTGAAGACCGGGGAAGGCTCGTAACCGCCTTCCTGACCTCCTTTTTCGAACGTTATGTTGACACAGGTTTTACGGCCTCTCTTGAAGAACAGCTTGATGATATTTCAGGGGGACGTGCTGACTGGCATGACGTCATGTCAGCTTTCTGGCGTGATTTTTCTGCCAGTATTGACCAGACAAAAGACCTTAAGATCACCGATGTCATCAATGCGCTTGATCAGGATCTTGCCCCGCATTTCTTCCCACCTCATGCAGATGGGACTGACCCGCGTCTTTGCACCGCCTGTGGTACTGGGCGCATTGGCCTCAAACTCGGGCGTCATGGCGCCTTTCTTGGGTGCTCGAACTACCCGGAATGTAAATTTACCCGTCCGTTAAGCCTGGAAGATGACGGTCAGACAACGCTGAAAGACGGCATTCGCAGTCTGGGCCAGGACCCGCAGACGACTGAGGAAGTGACTGTCCGCCGTGGGCCTTATGGTCTGTATATTCAAAGAGGCGAAGCTGACCCTGAGGACAAGAAGGTTAAGCCTAAACGGGCGGCCATCCCCAAAAATCTGGATGGTGAGACCATTACCCTGGAGCAGGCTTTAGGGCTGTTATCCCTGCCCCGCACTCTGGGAACGCACCCTGAAACAGGAGAAATCATCCAGGCGGGACTGGGACGTTTCGGGCCCTTCGTTAAAATGGGCGCAATCTACGGCACGCTTGATAAAGATGATGACGTACTGCATATTGGGCTCAACCGCGCTATTGATGCTCTGGCACGCAAGCTCGCTTCAATGAAAACACTTGGCCCTCACCCCAAGGATGGCGAGACAGTCATGGTGCGGAAAGGGCGTTTTGGGCCATATGTACAGCATGGTTCCACTATGGCTCCCTTGCCAAAAGACCGTTCGCTTGATGATATAACACTTGATGAAGCCATTGTGCTTCTGAAGGAAAAGGGTAAATCAACAAAAAAGACGGCCCGTAAGACAGCCTCAAAGAAAACCGCTGCAAAACCGAAAAAAACGACGACGGCAAAAAAAACAGCCGCAAAAAAGACATCATCTACAGAAAAGCCATCATTACGCAGGAAAAAGAACACAGAGGAATAAATCCCTTCAAGACCACACAAATGTTACCGCCATTTAAGCGTGGTGGTGAGGATTGCCTTCGGTCTCACTGATGTGAGAAGCGTATCAATTACGGACTGAAAATGTATCTTTATTTGAAACATCCTTCACAAAAAAAGATATGCTTCCCCGAAGGCATCATGGTGCACCCTGCCTTGCTGCCTTCCTTTTATTGCCTGATATCGAAACCCTGTTCCTGTTTCATTTTCTTTTTAAGGGCCATCATATCCTCTTTCACAAAAGGGGCTATCTGCCTGTATGTTGTGACCGTTACTGTCCATGCGGACCCTCTGCCTGATGGAATTTTCAGTCAGAACCACGTAACGACTATTCCGCAAATCAGTCATAATATTACAAACGAACGATCATCTCTTTCAGAAACTGATCTGAATATGATGCGCCAGGTTATTCAGTCTGCCCTGACGTTTATAACGCCGCGCCTGATGCAGCCTCATAATCCTTCAGAACTCACTTTATGGGGGCTTAATGCCTTCATAGCGCGTGACCCTGAGCTATCCATTACAGAGATTACGTCGGCCCCTTTTACCAATGGGAAAAAGGCAAATATTCCTCTTAGCAAAAATGCTATCCACAAGCTTGTTGCGCTCAGAGGGAACCATTTAATTATAGAGGCAGATTTCCCTTTAGAGAGTGATTATCAAGGATGGGCCGCTCTCTCCGTCTCATTGATTCAAAAAGAATGGGACAATAATCCCGCACTTCAGTCATTGGGCAAAGATAATCTGCTTTCTTTATTCTTTGCTGAAATATTTCATCATCTTGATCCCTATTCCCGCTACCTCCCTCCTGAAAACGCTCAAAAAGAAAGAGAGAGTCGTCAGGGAACAAAATATTCTCTCGGCCTGACTCTGGCGAAACAACCGGGCCGCCGTTATCCAGTTATAGATAAAATCAACGCCAATAGTCTCATCTGGGCAAATGGCGCTGACGAGGGGCAGAAAATCTATAAAATCGATGGTCGTAATACCGCCAGATTTCCTTTGGAGATGATTAATTCCTGGATTGTAAGAGACGAGCCTGACACTCTGACCGTTCAATATGGCGGTTCACAACGCAAGTCGAAATCTGAGAAACTGCAACTTGAACGCCTCGCTCCTCAGACAGTCTCAGCGATACATTATACAGGCCACTATCTGGTTTTACAGCTCACTGATTTCTCAACCCAGACAGCCGATGAAGTCAGCCAGCTTCTTTCAGATTCGCTTCCCCTGAAAGGGATTGTTCTCGATTTGAGAGGGAATAAGGGCGGCGTTCTACAACAGGCTGTCATGACCGCCGCTCTTTTCCTCGATCATGGTATTATAGCGACGACAACAGGTCGTTACCCGTCCGCTAACCACATATGGGCCGTTCAGGGGGGGGATATCACAAATAATGCTCCTCTTATTGTCCTGGTCGATCGCTATACAGCCAGTGCAGCAGAAGTACTTGCCGCCGCACTGGCCGATCATCACAGAGCTGTCATTATCGGAAGTGCCACTTACGGAAAGGGACTCGTTCAGGATATTGGTCAAATGCCGAATGGGGGAGAAATTTTTGTAACCTGGGGTCGCAATACAGCCCCCCTCGGAGAGCCCATACAGCTCCTTGGCGTTATTCCCCAGATCTGTACATCCACAAAACATCCAAGCGTTAATGAACAGATCCAGGCGTTAACGATAGGGCAATCCCTGCAGGCTGCCCTGCTGTTACAATCACGGACGGCACGCGATAATACAGCGCCTGACGACCTTGAAAAAATACGCTCACTCTGCCCCCCTGCCCAGAACAAGCCTGAAACTTTAAAGACCGCCCTACGCGTATTGATCTCGCCCGAACTCTATCAGGCGGCTCTTAACTCAGTGCCTGTTCTGACTGATACAGTGCCGTAAGAAAGACGATTTCAGCATGTTTTATGGGTTAAAGGCCGGGCTGTGGGTCAGGGCCGTGATTCGACGTTTCAATCAGGAGGGGCAGCCTGCCCTGATTATGAAAAAGGGCGATGAGGATGCCGGGGCAATTTTCCTGCTTCTCACGGATGTCAATGGCCAGTCCGCCATTTTACAGGAACATGGTGCCTCATGGAGACGCCATGAAATAAAAGCGGAATCAGCACATGAAACGACAATGGCCGTTAATGACTTTTTTGACAAACAAACCCGTTTCGACCCGGATATATGGATTATTGAAATAACCGTTAAAGATGTAGCATACCCCCTCGAAACTCTGCTAGAAACGAGAAAAATTTCTGACTGAGAAACAGGTTATTGCCTGCAACATGTTTTAGTCCCTTGTTTAATGCTTCGAAACAGGTAAATAGATTGCCTTTCTTACCGCTTTCAGCGAAAAGACTATTGTCAGTCATTGTGGCATTTTGGTTGGAGAGAAATCACATGGTACAGCGCCCCACTGTCACGGCCCTTATGGCCCGGATATGTATGGCCTCAGGCGTGTCGGTGATGACATTGACTTTCGCGCAGGCTCAGCCAGTGCGCGGTCTTTATATGTCAGGCGCAGGCGGTGCCAGCTTCAATCAGACACAAACGACAAATCCCAGCACGAAGGTGTTCCCCAAAGGGCGGGATCAGTTCAGCCCTGGCGTTACCGGTTTAGGGAGCATCGGGTGGGGACTTGATAACGGCTTCCGTGTTGAACTCGAAGGAAATTATCGCCGGAATCGCTATTCCGGATTCCATAGCCCCGGTATTTCATCACGAACCAGCGGTCACCAGCAGCGTTATGGCTTTATGGCCAATGCCCTCTTCGATATGGATATTGGGCAGAACTGGATCTATCCCTATTTTGGTGCCGGTATCGGTTATGGCCGCCAGGACATGAATACCAGACTGCATTACTCGTCAGCAGGAAAGGCCCTTACGCAACGCATTAACGATGCGTCCGGCAATTTTGCCTATCAGGGGATGATTGGTGCCTCTTTGCCTGTTCCCTGGGTTGTTGGTCTTTCCACAACGATGGAATATCGTTTCTACACGATTCTGGCGCCTCATAATCACCACGCTTATAGCGTTGCGGATAATTCCGGCGGTGATGGTGGCTATTATGGAAGGCGGAATACGCGCACGGATTTCAATCATTCTCTGATGCTCGGGCTGCGTTATGAATTTGACCCGGCACCTCCACCCCCTGCCGTTACAGAAGCGCCGACTGCCGCGCCTGCCCCTGCTCCGGCCAGAAGTTATCTGGTTTTCTTCGACTGGGATTCGGCAGATCTGAGCGATCGTGCCCGTTCGATTGTTGCTGTGGCTGCACGCAATTCCACATCCGCCCAGCTGACCCATATTATCGTTAATGGTTATACAGACAGTTCCGGCGAGCAGACAGCCAGAGGGAAAACCCATAACCAGACTCTCTCGCTTCGTCGTGCCCAGGTTATAAAATCCGAACTGGTTCGTGACGGTGTGGCTGCCGGTTTGATTTCAGTGCGCGGCCTTGGTGCCAGCAGCCCGTTAGTGCAAACGGCTCTTGGCGTAAAAGAACCACAAAACAGGCGCGTTGAAATCATCTTCAAGTAAGAAGATTATTGCTTATAATTCTTTCATAAAAAAACCCGGGGAAATTTCCCCGGGTTTTTTATCTTATTTACTTTTTACAGCGTTTTTGGGTTTTTCAGAGCTTTTTACAGGTTCTTTCTTTATCGGCTCTTTCTTTGCGGGTTCTTTGACAGCATCAGCGGGTTTTGCTGTTACGGTCTTTTTGGAGACATTTTTGCCTCGTGATGCCTTATGCGTATGGCGCGTGGATTTCACTTTGCCATTTTTCGCTTTTTCAGGCGTCTTCTCTGCCGGTTTGGCAACCTGTGGTGGTACGGCGGGATTCCCTCCGACAAGCTCGATTTTGACCTTGACTGTTATATGGCTTCTTGGCTGGGCGTGAGCCGGTATCAGATCGACGCCAAAGCTATCCTCGCCATTATACGCTGTCACAGGCTGATAATTGATATATGTGCGGCCATTATAGTTATAAAGAAACGCCTTGCCATGTTCCGGTGCCTGATCAACACCAAATGAGACATAGCTCCCACCACCGCTTTTACTGACGGAAAGGGCGCATTTCCCCTCATCACTGCCAACGGTCATTTCAACATTCATTTTGCCTAAAGCATCAGTCGTTAACGGACTCAGCTTACAAAGGGCAGAAACTTTTTCATAACCAAAGGGATCTGGCAGAACTACAGGCGCTGGGGCCTTTTTATGCCCCACGCAGCCTGATAACAGTAACAGGGCGGCACATCCTCCCCCAAAACGTAAAGCATATCCAGACAAGGGCACGAGTCACTCCTGCTCACAAAGGAATTTTTTCAACTAATCCGGCTTTTTCCAGAGTTACGTCTCAACAGAGACGACCCTCTATAAGTCCTAGAATAGGCCCTATCTCATAAATTGAGAATGATGAAAAACGTTTTTTCTCTTATTCTTGGTGTTTTAGAGACCCATACCGTGTTATAGCTCCGTTTCGTGGGTGATCCCGTAACCCATAGGAGTTTGCAGATGTTATCATTTTTCTACAGAAATACATCAATCGGCCTGATCGCCCTATCGGTTGCATTCACGGCTTTCTCACCTGCTCAGGCAGCAACAGCGAGTGCGAGCTGCCACCCTCCCCAGGACGTTC
Source organism: Aristophania sp. ESL1100 (assembly GCF_058511235.1). Classification (NCBI taxonomy): domain Bacteria; kingdom Pseudomonadati; phylum Pseudomonadota; class Alphaproteobacteria; order Acetobacterales; family Acetobacteraceae; genus Aristophania; species Aristophania sp. ESL1100. The sequence goes on from NZ_CP196394.1 coordinate 1,567,305, forward strand.
ATGCGGCCTTTAATGTGGTGGGGCTTAAGTCAGAGCTTATGGTTACAGCACTCTCCTGCCAGGCGCAGGACCGCTATAATGCTTTTGTTGCCCATTTCAAATCAGAGCTGAACGTGGCAGAAAAACGCCTTGAGCGCTATTTCCAGGCAACATATGGCCGTCGGTCACGCCAACAGCATGATGCCTATATTACCCAACTGGCAGATGTACAATCTCTGGGTGGATTAAAATCCGGCACGATCTTCTGCGACCAGCGCACTCCCATGTTTGAAGAGATTGCCGCTCTCGATAATGCCAATGATCTTGCTCATTATGCAGAGGCCAAGGATATTCTCCAACCTGCTTCTTATGAAAGCTGCACTGCCCCCAAGAGCCGCGCAAACAGAAGACGCGCTGCACGTCATCGTAAAGCGTAAATACCGGTCCGGGACATTCCTCTTTAAAGGCACGTTGTGACTGATTCATATAACGCGAGAGATATTGAAGTCCTGGAAGGGCTGGAGCCTGTCCGCAAAAGGCCTGGCATGTATATTGGCGGCACTGATAATGCCGCCTATCACCATCTGGCCGCTGAGATTATCGATAATGCGATGGACGAGGCCGTAGCAGGACACGCCACGACAATTGATGTCTGCCTGGAAGACGCCCACACCCTGATGGTACGCGATAACGGCCGAGGAATTCCCACAGATCCCCACCCGCGCTTCCCCGGCAAATCAGCGTTGGAAGTGATTTTTACAACACTTCATGCCGGCGGAAAATTCTCAGGGAAATCCTATGCCACATCTGGTGGATTACATGGTGTAGGCAGTTCTGTCGTCAATGCACTGTCTGAAAAGCTGGAAGTTGAAGTTACGCGCAACCGCCATCTGTACCGTCAGGTCTTTTCCAAGGGGATTGCGCAGACTGCATTGGAGGAAAGAGAAACCGACTCGACGAAATCAGGCACACTCGTACGTTTTTCACCTGACTCGGAAATTTTCGGGCGAGAGCATTTCTCCCCTCTTCGTCTTTACCAGCTCTGCCGCAGCAAAGCCGCCCTGTTCAGGGGGGTGACGATCAAATGGTCCTGTTCACCGCTCTTACTCAAGGACAAGGACGCTGAAGTCCCTGTCAAACAAACCATACAGTTCCCCAACGGGTTGGAAGATGCCCTTCAGGCGGAACTGGGCGAGAAGGCACTTCTGCTTACGCCTTTATGGTGCGGTCTGGCAGATTTGCCTCTCACCGCCAATGGTGAATCAGGTGGCCGTGTTGAGTGGGCCATCGCCTTTCTGGAAGAAGGGCCGGGAACGCTCATTTCCTATTGCAATACAATTCCCACGCCACAGGGTGGGACCCATGAAGCAGGATTGAGAGCGGCCCTTGTAAAAGGCTTCCGCCAATGGGGGGAGACACGCAAGATACGCCGGGCTGCCGCCATTACGGCTGAAGATGTATTCAGCTGTATCAATGCCAAACTTTCCGTCTTTATCCGTGATCCGCAATTTCAGGGACAGACGAAAGACCGCCTGACAACACAGGAAGCGAATCGCCTCGTTGAAGGTGCCCTGCGTGACCGTATCGACCATTGGCTCGGGGGGAACCCGCAACAGGCCGATGGTCTTGTCGGATTTCTGGCGGAACGCGCAGAAGAACGCCTGCGGCGCCGTGAAAAACGCGAAACCACGAGAAAAACCGCGACCAGAAGGTTGCGCCTCCCGGGCAAGTTAACCGATTGCGCCAGCACCGATACGGACAAAACCGAATTATTTCTTGTAGAAGGGGAATCAGCGGGCGGGTCAGCACGTCAGGCACGCGCCCGCGAGACACAGGCCGTGCTCCCTTTACGGGGTAAGATCCTCAATGTTGCCTCAGCAACGAGGGACAAGCTTCTGGCGAATCAGGAATTACGTGATTTAACAGAAGCCCTGGGATGTGGGACGGGTAAGGACTTCAACCACGCCAATCTTCGTTACGGCCGTATCATCATTATGACAGATGCTGACGTCGATGGAGCTCATATTGCCTCATTGCTGATGACATTTTTCTATCGTGAAATGCCTGAACTTATCAGACAGGGGCACCTTTTTCTGGCTCAGCCCCCTCTCTACAGGCTGACGCACGGCAGTAAAACCGTTTATGCCATGGATGACACCGATAAGGACCGACGCATTAAACGGGATTTTAAAACCGGGGCCAAAATTGACATATCCCGGTTTAAGGGATTGGGGGAAATGCCTGTTTCTGACTTAAAAGAAACAACCATGGACCCCAAACGTCGTACGCTTCTGCGTGTGACAATTCCGGCTGAAGACCGGTTATTGACGAAAGACAGGGTCGAAAGCCTCATGGGGCGCAAGCCTGAATTGCGTTTTCGTTTTATTCAGGATCACGCCAGGCACGTGGAAGTCCTGGATATTTAAACCCTATACACCCATTGGTCTCTGGTTATTGACAGAACCAGAGACCAGTCAGAATACACTTTAGAATTGCGGATTTGCCGGATCAGCCCCCATGCGGCCATCTGGCTTATCCAGTGCATCAATTTTTTTCAGATCCTCACTATGCAGTTCAAAATCGAACAGCGTGATATTCTCTTTCATACGGTCTGCATGAACCGATTTGGGAATGACCATAATTCCATTCTGAAGGTGCCAGCGTAAAATGACTTGCGCCGGTGTTTTGCCATATTTTCTGGCAATTTCACCAATTATGGGATCTGACAGAAGCGCGCCCTGCCCCAAAGGCCTCCATGCTTCTGTCTGAATCTGGTGGCGTTTATGAAAATCGCGCAATTTCTTCTGTTGGAAATAGGGATGTAACTCAATCTGGTTAATCACGGGAACCTCTCCAGTTTCATCAATCAGATGCTGGAGCTGCTCCTCCATGAAGTTGGAAACACCGATTGATTTGATGCGCCCTTCATCACGCAGACGGATAAGAGCCTTCCAGCTTTCAAGATACAGGCCCATATCCGGCATCGGCCAGTGAATCAGATAAAGGTCAACGACATCGCGCTGCAATAATCTGGCACTTTCATCAAAAGCTCTCAACGTTTTGTCAAAGCCCTGGTCATCATTCCAGAGTTTCGTCGTGACAAAAATATCGGGATAACGCGATAACGCAGCCCCTACCCCTGCCTCATTTTTATAAAGCTTTGCCGTATCGACCGCTTTATAGCCAAGTTTAACGGCTGTCTCTACAACAGATTCTGCATCGGCCTCAGGTGTTTTCCAGACGCCGAGGCCAATCCAGGGCATATTATGACCATCACGCAACCTCACACAGGATGAGGCATTTACGGGTCCTTTAACCATAACAGAATATCTCCTTGTATTGACTGATCAACATTATGCTACGTGCTATGACGGCAGCCTACAAAATCACAAAAATCTTATTGATAACGGCAAAAATATTAAACCATATGACGGTCTTAACAAAATACTCTTAAGCGTTTAATAATTCTGCCAGCAAACGCTTAAAAGACATTTCAGAGGTTATTACGCTACGCACAAGAGAGATGTACCTCCGAAAAGAGGTTAATCATTGTGAAGCTTGTGGCAAAATGACGTATTTATTTAACAACACACACACTCATATAATTATTCTGAGGGAAACTCCATGATCAGCTTTTTTCAAATCAGAACATGGCACAAGGCCATTTTGAGTGTGTGTCTGGAAGATGGGCAGCTTAAACAGCATCTCCACCCTGATGAAAAAGGCTTTACCCCTGTTATCGCTTTCAAATTAAGCGCCTTTCCCCGGCAATTATTCCTGACGACGGATCACCCCGATAAACCCCTTATCTGGATTGATCATTATAATGCCCCACGCGGCACCATCGTGACGGCCAATTTACAATATTGTGGAGACGAAAACGCCTTCTGCTCTTTGGAAGACCCTCATACATTAGGGAAATTCTTTACAACGCACCCTCTCCCTGAAGGCATAGACGTCAATAATATTGTCGGAGATTGCCACCATGTCATGGCATGGGAACAGTTTTCTCTTGAACCTGCTGTCCCTTCTCCAGCACTCGCAAAAGAAGCAGGATATGTGGCACGGCTCTTCAGCTATGATGTGACGGCGCAGGATATTATCGCCTTTATCAGGGACTATGACGGCACAAATATTCAACCTGTGTTAGATGCGATCCTTCCTTTTCTACATTGGGACCAACTTAAGACATTCGGCAGATCTGTTCTTGCAGACAGGACATTATTTCAAACCCTTCAGGAAAAATCTGCACCCACTTTATGGCTTGATAAAATTATACCGGGCCTTTTCGACTGGGAAGAAAAACGGTCAGCTTCTCCTAAGGCTCCTCTGGCACCAGTACAGAAGCTGACGTCTTCCCTTGATGAAACTTTATTGGCCTGGAACCATAATCATGGCTCCTTTGGCGGTTTTTTCCATGCTGTTACGCATATCATCAGGCGTTCATTAAAACCGACACGAAGTGCCTGCATGGTTTCAACCCAACGTAATGAGGGGATCTACCTTCTTGAATGGATTGCCTATCACCAGATGCTGGGGATAGAGCATTTCTTTATCTATAGTAATAATAATGAAGATAAATCCGACCTTCTTCTGGAATCTCTTTCCCAAAAAGGCATTATTACCTGGATATCAAACGAAGTTGATGCCAAAACCAGCCCTCAATTCAAGGCATATGGCCATGCTTTCAATGCCCTGCCGGATATCCTTGACTTTAAATGGTGTTTTGTTGTGGACGGTGATGAGTTTATTACCCTCAATCCCGAACGCTTCCCTCAAATTACAGATTACCTCAATGAAGTTGAACGCAAAGAGACCGATGCCATCGCTATCAATTGGCGTTTCATCGGCTCTACATTGAACGTAAATGGCCTTTCTGACCTCACCGTGCCCCTTACTGAGCGTAATGTTAATATTGTAGGCAATGGTGCCATAGGAGAAGGTTGGCGACTGGTTAAATCGGCATGCCGGCCACATATGACCTTGCATTCACGCGCTCATCACCCCCTCTGGTACCGGTCTGCTTCTTATAATTTCCGCCTGACAAACGGCGAAGAGCATGAATATATCAACCCACCACCGGGCTTTCCGCGTGATCCTGCTTTTGCAGATAAGGGGTATTTTAATGAAATTTATATTTCACATTTCTATTTCAAATCCATGACTGAATGGACATGGAAGCATGCTCGTAACAGCGGTGCAGACCCGACAAAGAAAATGGATTCAAGCCGCTATAACAACCAATGGGCAAACGCATTCGGCCTTCAGATGAAAGATCCTCAATCCGATAGAAATGAGTGGATTTTAAAACGCGCGGACGTTACCAGAACGGCCCTCACCAGATTGCGTAATATGCCTGACATCTCAGAAGCTGAGACGGAAATCCGCAAATCTGTCGAAAATTACCTCTATGACCTCAGCGCTCGCCTGGATAAAGATGCCCTGAAACGGAAAATCAATCATGAGTGGCACTTTATCCTTCAGGATCTTGATCTTGAGATAAAGGGTCATATTCTGTCAGACAGATAATCACAAAAGCTTCGTCAGGGCATGATGCCCTGACAATCACACCCCACCTATTTCAATCACAGAAGGGGTATAAAGACCGCCCTTGCGACTGACTCTGTTTTCAGAGTGTCTCATGATTAAAGGGGACGGTATTTCGGTACACTTCGATCCCTGACTTCGGGCCACAAAGGGGGTAGAGGCATTTAGGCATCAGGCCACGCTCTATCAGCCAGGCATCAAGTGAAAATCTGCCAGCTCCGGAAAAAAGCAGAGAGCCATAGAATACGATCAATAAGGCAATATATTCCCACCCTCTATCGCCCCAGGCATAACCGTGGGTCCACTCTCCCCCAAAAGGAATCGTGGCGATCAGGAAATAAAGAATACCCCCAGCCGCCGCCAGGCGCGTAAGAAATCCACACCCGACACCAAAGGCAAGAGAGAATTCAATCAGCCCGGCCAGAATTACAAACTGATCCGGCACCGGGGTACCCAGGGTCGTAAAAGTGCGAACAAGATTTTCATGAGAGGCCTGTCCGGCAAATATCTTTTCCACTGAATGGCCGATTTCATTCATGCCGAAATACATGCGGGCGACGGCAAGCTGCCACATAAGAGCTTCTGTAAAACCTGTGATCCCATGTGTCTTCCAGTTCCGGATCACCATACCAGCAAATTGGACGAGCATCACAAGAAACGTCACAAAACAGATGACTTCAACGGGCCAGACATTATTCATCGCCGCAACGCGCCAGCTGGTCAGAAAACAAAGCATGGAGGTAAGATAACCTGCCCGGATCGCCACCCTCATAAGAAATATATTAAATAAAAGAGCCGCCAGCATCAGAGCACTTGCCGTCCACCGGGACCAGTCAGGAAAGAGGCCCTGCGCACAACTCCATAAAACAACCCCCATACAGATAAGGAGCATTATGGACGTGACGACCGGCGAAACCATCATTGGCTGATGAGGGCTGAATTTGGACGTAAAGGCAGAAAGAGTGAATTTTTTCTGTTTCAAACCTGTTGCCACCTTATATAAATCCTATGGTCAGAATAAAAATATAATTTCTCAAAAGCAGAAATAGCTGCGCCAGAAAATTTTTCCAACCCTCGAATATTAAATACACACTAAATTCAGCGTGAACTGAAAGGTAAAAATATTTTTATAATATGTATCAGAAATTGATCATACAAAAATACACATTACCGATGCCCTATTTATTAGAGGATCTTTGGTAAATATCATGAAAACGAATAATATCATCTTCTCCCAGATAAGGACCTGATTGGACCTCAATTAATATCAGGGGAATACGTCCTGGATTTTCCAGGCGGTGAATACACCCGACAGGAAGATAGACACTTTCATTTTCTCTTATAATCATTTCCTCATCATCGCGGATGACAAGAGCCGTCCCTTTAACGACCACCCAATGTTCAGCACGATGAAAATGTTTCTGTAACGAAAGCTTTTCACCGGGGCTGACGTGAATTTGCTTGACCTGATAGCGCTCACCCCGCAACAGGGTTTCATAAAATCCCCATGGGCGATAGGTGCATTGATGCCCCTCTGCTTCAGACCGCCCGGCCTTTTGCAGGTTGGTCACTATATGCCTGATATCCTGGGCGCAATCACGGTGTGACACCATGACGGCATCTTTCGTCACCACGATAATCAGGTCCTTAACACCTGTTACAGCCGTTACAACGCTATCGGAATACACATAGGAATTCGTAACTTTATCTAAAAAAACATCCCCTCTGACGGCATTGCCCTGCTGATCTTTCGGTGTCAGGTCCCACACAGCATCCCAGCTGCCCACATCCATCCAGGCAAAATGTGCTGGTACAACGGCAGCGCGTGTTGTTTTTTCAGCCACCGCATAGTCAATCGAAATAGAAGGTGCCTGTTTAAAGCTGTCATGGTCAAGGCACTCAAACCCCAGATCGGAATGACGCAGTGCTACGGCTTTTTTTACAGCTTCATAAATATCTGGCGCATATTTTTCCAACTCTTCGAGAAAAATAGTGGCCTTAGCTAGAAACATGCCGGAATTCCAGAGATAGCGCCCATCACTGACAAGCCTTTGGGCTTCCTCTGCATCCGGTTTTTCCAGAAACCGGTTAATATGAAAAACATTCTCTATTTCTGGCAGGGCAGAACCCTGCTCGATATAACCATATCCTGTTTCAGCTCTCTCAGGCTTCATGCCGAATGTCACAATATAACCGAGTTCAGCCGCTTTCTCTGCCTGGCTGAGAGCCTGGGAAAGATCATCAAGACCCTTAATATGAGCATCAGCAGGCATGAACCATAAAACCGCCTCAGGGTCAGTTTCAATTTGCCAGAAAGCCGCTGCAGCCATGGCAGCTGCAGAATTGCGTCCTTCCGGTTCAAGAATAATGGTCGCGTTTTCTTCACCAAGCTGCCGGGCCTGTTCGGCCATAATGAATCTGTGCTCCCGGTTCCCTATAATGACAGGGGGCGATTCAAGTCCTAGAGCGCGCACCCGCAATAATGTTTCCTGAAAAGGCGTATTCTCTCCCAGTAATGCGCAAAATTGTTTGGGATAGCTCCTGCGTGAGACGGGCCATAATCTTGTACCAACCCCACCGGAAAGAATAACAGGAATCATAATGACTGCGCTTTCACCCTAAATCTGCTCTGTCCGGCTTCAATCTGTCACCTCGCCTGTTCTTCGGATATAATGAAAGAGTAAAGCGCCTGTTTTTAGAAACAATATCGCCTGGAGACTACAAAATGAAGCGTAATTATCACCCTGAAACATTGGCCCTCCACGCAGGTTGGCGCGCAGACCCCGTGACGGGATCTGTGGCTCCTCCTATCCACCAGACAACATCCTACCAGTTTGCAGACAGCAACCAGGCAGCCAGGCGCTTTGCCCTTCAGGAACCGGGACCCATCTATACACGCCTTGGCAACCCGACGACTGATATTCTGGAACAACGTCTCGCAGCCCTTGAAGGGGGAGCCGCGGCTGTGGCCGTCGCGTCCGGTCAGGCCGCCTCCGCCTATTCTGTGCAGACCATTGCCTCAGCGGGTGATAATATTGTTTGCGGCACAGATATTTATGGGGGAACCTGGAATCTTTACGCCCATACACTGCGCAATATGGGGATAGATGTCCGTTTTGTTGACCCTGCCGATCCGGAAGCTTTCTTAAAAGCCAGCGATGAACGCACGCGCGCCTGGTACCTGGAAATGCTTCCCAACCCCAAACTCGTCGTTCCCCCTCTGGCTGAAATTGCTGCATTGGGGCGTAAAGAGTCCATTCCCCTGATTGTTGACAATACCGCAGCCCCCATGCTGGCCCATCCTCTGGAACACGGAGCGGCCATCGTCATTTACTCTGCCACAAAATATATTGGCGGCCATGGCACCTCCATTGGCGGCATTATTATTGATGGCGGCAATTTCGACTGGACTGCCAGACCTGAACGCCACCCTCTCCTTAACACTCCGGACCCCAGCTATCATGGGACGATCTGGACTGAAGCAGCCAAATCCTTTGGTCCAATCGCTTATGCCCTGCGTGTCCGCGCTGTATTGCTGCGTGATATGGGTGCTGCTCTCTCCCCTTTCAACGCATTTCAGCTTCTTCAGGGGATTGAAACCCTGCCTTTAAGAATGCCGCGCCATTGCGAAAATGCTGTGACCGTTGCGCGTTATCTTGAAAAGCACCCTGCCGTTTCAAAAGTTATTTATCCTGCCATGCAAAAAGGAGAGGCCTTTAAACGGGCACAACATTATCTTCCCGAAGGTTATGGCGGTCTCGTCGGTTTTGAACTGAAAAACGGCCTGGCAGGGGGCAAGCGTTTTATTGATTCGCTTGAGCTCTTCTATCACGTTGCCAATATTGGTGATGCACGCAGTCTGGCCATTCATCCGGCCTCGACCACTCATTCACAATTAACACCCGAAGAACAGCTGGCCAGTGGCGTATCTCCAGGCTATGTGCGCCTCTCTATCGGATTGGAACATCCGGACGACCTTATCGCCGATCTTGAGCAGGCCCTTGAACGCGCCCAGAAAGCCTGAATTTTTAATATCCAAAAACGAGGCCCTGACTTGCGGGGCCTCTAAAACGCTTTTTACATCAAATCCGCGCCTGCTGGGACAGGAAGGTCAAAACTGGCCAGAACCACTTTCCCTTCTTCATCATAGGCACCCGTAATCAATATTTCAGACTTGATTCCTGCAATACGCTTCGGCTCAAAATTGCAAACACATAAAACCCGTTTCCCGATCAATGACTCAATCGTGTAATGGTCCGTCAGCTGTGCACTGGAGGTTTTAATACCAAGAGGTCCCAAATCCACTTTAATAATATAAGCCGGTTTCCGCGCTTTCGGATTAGGGGCAACCTCCCTGATGACGCCGACTTTCAGGCGGAGTTTTTCAAATTCAGCCCATTCACTGTAATCAGGTGCTGCGCTTTCGGTCATAAATATCTCCTTCGCCCCTCTTTTAAACAACAAACAGTTCAGCGTCCCTGAAGCAATTCATAGAACGTGCCGACAGCGTGACTGATACGGCGTTCCTTGTGGCGGATGATATAATAATTCCGGTTTCCCAGCTCATAATCAAGACGATGAATCACGCCGGCTTTAAGGCGGAATATGGCGGAAAGGTCAGTTTCTGCCGTCATAAGCTCCCCTTCAGCAACGGCTTCCAGAACAGAATCATTTGTGGGCAGCCCCAGCCTGATCGTCAAATCAGATAACTCAAGACCGAACTGCTCCCTAAGAGTTCTGGCTACAAAATTCCGTGTGCCTGACCCCTCCTCTCTCAGGACCCATTTCGCCTTGAGAAGATCGTCACGATTCGGAACGCGCCCGGATAAAAAATGCTTTGGCGCAACATAAAAACCAAAGCTATCACCCTTTATGACCTGAACATCGAGTAAATCTTCTTTCACCTCACCTTCTATAATGCCCATATCCGCTTCACCGGACAGGACACGCTCAATGGCCTGTGCCGTATTTCCGGCCATCAATTTAAGGGCCAGGCGCGGATAACAGGTGGAAAAACGAGCCATATAACGCGGGAGATAACAGGTCGAGACGGTCTGACTGGCCGCAATACATAATGAGCCGCGTATCAGACCGGAAAGCTCATCAAAAACATGTCCGGCTTCCCTGGCTTTGGTTAAAACCGCCTGCGCCTCTGGTAAAAAGGCTCGTCCAGCCGCATTGAGTTCCAGTCGGCGACCGATACGATCAAATAATTTTGTATCATATCTGTTTTCCAACGCAGCAATCGCGGCACTGACAGCAGGTTGCGTCAAATATAAGGTCTCAGCAGCCTCACGCATATTAAGAGTTTTAGCCACTGCAACGAAAACACGTAATTGCTCTAAAGTCATTCTGCTGATTAATTTCTTTTATTGAAAGTATGAAAATAATATATTGGATTTATTATTTGAAATCAATAATTCTCACCGAAACAAAACCCTCTTTTTCATCAGAGAAAAAGAGGGCATAGTTACCGGAGAATAAGTGTGACTTTAAAAGAAAACACAATGAATACCAACGAGACTACCAAAACAGACGAAAAGAACTCATGGCTGTATTGTGGCTTAGGTCTCCTTTCTGTCCGTTTCATTCAAGGGTTTATTTATTGGGGCGGTGGCTCACGTCGCTTTATTTATGCCCCTTATAAACTTGACCCCAATCACCATCCCTGGATGGCTAACAAGTTCCAGACGGCTATGCCCGGCGCCCTTTTGGGGACGGAACATTTTGTCAGCTACCTCCTGCAACATTTCTGGCTTCTCTATACATCCACAATCATATTCAGTGCTGCTGAATTATTTGTCGGTCTGGCCTTGATGGTCGGCTTCCTGACCAGATTGTCTGCGCTTATTTCCATGGGATTCGCCGTCTTTCTGATGCTGCTTTTCGGCTGGCAGGGGGCAACCTGTATTGATGAATGGACCATGGCTGCCTGTAATCTGGCAATGGGTGCAACCATATTGCTGGCTGGTGGCAAGGCCTATTCAGTCGATAATCTGCTTTTAACCCGTCATCCGGCTCTGGCACAGAAATCATGGTTCCGGCTTGCCAGCGGAGCTCTCCCACTCGACATGTTCTCTCCAAAGACTTTGAAATCAATTGGTCTCTGGATTTTTGCCTTTGTCGCCGTGTTCGATATCAGCACCTATAGCCATTATCGTGGTTCGGTCATCACGCCTTTCCATAGTGGCCCTGTCAATCCCAAAACACACCATCTCAGTCTGGATCACGCTGTGATTGATGAGCATGGGAATGTCCGGTTCCATGTCTATCTTGATGCCGGAACGCCTGAGGCGCCTGTTCATGTCGTTCGTGCCCGCCTGCTGGACAGCCAGAAAAACCCCGTTTCACAATGGGATGAACAAAGCCTCTCAGCTCTGCCCAAATCAGCTTTTGCCAATGACTATGCCTATAACAAGTTCGGCCCTGGTCCTTTCGGCTTTAAGGCTCCTATGGGCGCAAAAGCCACCATTACGCTTCCCTGCCCGAATGGTCAGGACTGCTCAAAGGGTGCCTTCATAAGCCTGACTGATGTCGATGGAAAATCCTTCACAGCACAGATCGGGAAATAAATTTCAATCTCTTTCCTCCCCTGGAGACAATCAATGAAACGTTTAACCATTTTTTCAGCCATGCTTCTTGCCGCTACGGGGCTTATCTCTCAAGCTTCCGTCAACACAGCCCGGGCTGCCGACACGTCTTCCCAGAAAACGGTTTCAGCCGATGAGAAACCCGGTTTCTGGACAACGCCGACAATTCATAATTACGGCAAGATCCACATGCTCGACCAGGCAGCCTACAAGCCGGATCCAAGCAAGACCTACAAGATCATTTTCATGCTCACACATGGGGAAAAAGATCCCAGCAAGGTCAATAATGGCCTCGACCATGTTGCCCGCACGGTCAATCTTTATACATCGGCAGGCGTACCACTGAGCCATTTGAAAATGGTTGCTGTTATTTCAGCCAAGGCGACTTCCCTCGTGTTGAATAATGAGGCCTACCGCGCCATCAACAAGGTCGATAACCCGAACCTCCCTTTGATTGCCGAGTTGCGCAAGGCGGGTGTGGACGTGACCGTCTGCGGGCAGGCCATGCCTGAAAATCATTTTGATTACAGCCAGATCAGCAAAGGTGTGACCCTGTCATATTCATCACTTCTGACGGTCACCACTCTGGAACAGCAGGGCTACGGCTTCATGCCGTTCTAAGAGCAGATGCTAAAATAAGGAATTTATGGAATGAATTATTTTAAACCGGTTCTGGCAGCACTTGTTCTGCTCTCTACCTCACTGGGCGGTCTTTCCGCCCATGCTGAAACGGCTGCTCCTGCCCCAACGGCAAATACCAAAACCAGCCAGAATGATTTTTATCCTCCATGGCAGAATGGGGCTAATAATGACGTTGTGGATCGCGGGCTGAATTTTACAGTTTCAGATGCCGATAATCTGGCTGATTTCCATGGTAACCCCGCCAAACCCGCTCTCACGCTTTTCGTCGGTGGGAACTATTATTTCGCCATGGCTCCTCTGGTTGCAGCTTTTGAAAAACGCTACCCGGAATATAAAGGCCAGATTTATTGGGAGACCATTCCCCCCGGTCGCCTGATTGAGCAGATCAAGGCCGGTGGCACTGTTACAGTCGGCAACATGACATGGACGGTTAAACCTGACCTTTATCTCGCAGGTTTGAAAGCTGTTAAAAAACAGATTAAAGCCGGGCTTCTTGTTGCCCCGGCAGTCCCTTATGCCACCAATAATCTGACGATTATGGTCCCTGCCGATAATCCGGCCCAGATCAAAGGGCTGACAGATCTTGGCCGCCCTGATGTCCTGCTTGCCATGCCTGATCCCGCTTATGAAGGGATTGCAAGGCAGATCAAGGCCGCTCTGACCCATGCTGGTGGCAAAAAACTTGCCAATGCAGTTTACGACACAAAAGTGGCCCAAGGTACAACGACCCTGACCCGGATCCACCATCGCCAGACGCCTTTATGGCTCATGCAGGGCAAGGTGCAGGCAGGGGTTACCTGGCAGTCTGAAGCCATGTTCCAGGAAAAGGCGGGGCATCCCATCACGTCCATCGCAATTCCTGAGAACCAGAATGCCACGGCTATTTATGCAGGTGCTCTCGTAAAAGATGCGCCTCATCCTGAAGCCGCCCAGCGCTGGCTAGATTTCATCCGTTCGCCTGAAGGACTGGCTATTTTCGAGGAGTATGGCTTCAAACCCTATCAGAAAAAATAAAAATCACTGACAAGCAAAATAGTTGCGCCTCCTTAGCACGACCCTAAGGAGGCGTTTTTTTTATGGGATTCAGAAAAGCGCCATGGCAGAAGACAGATCTATAGAAACACTCTTCCTATACTCTCAGCGTCTAACTCTTTATATTTTACGGAAAAATGGTGGAGGGGGTTGGATTCGAACCAACGTAGGCGTACGCCAGCGGATTTACAGTCCGCCCCCTTTAGCCACTCGGGCACCCCTCCACGAAGGATGGGCGTTTAATAAATCTCATTTCACTCTATGTCAATAAAGATAAGCCTATTATAGAGGGGTTTATGGCTAGAAAAATTTCATCCCGTCCCCCCCGCTCCCTTTCCTCCGTGCCTGATCTCTCACGCCGAGGTGAAAAACACTCCCAGACGCGTCAGCGTTCCACCTCTATGGCTAAAGGTGATTACTGGATTTATGGACTGCATGCTGTCATTGCAGCGCTCGAAAATCCACACCGGAAGGCTCATGAGCTTCTGGCCACCCGTGAGGCCGCACTTCACCTATCTGAGGCGAGCCCTTTGCAACCGCGTATCGTAACGCGAGAGCAGCTTGATACACTTTGTGGACGCGATTCTGTCCATCAGGGGATCTGCCTGCATGTCTCTCCGCTTGACCCTCTGACGATTGAAGAAGCACTTGAACGTGATGGGCCGATTCTCGTCCTTGACCAGGTCACAGACCCTCGCAATATTGGGGCTATCCTGCGTTCAGCAGCGGCCTTCGGTGCAGCAGGCGTCCTGGTTCAGGACCGCAACACCCCACCTGAAACAGGCACCATGGCTAAAGCCGCGTCAGGTGGTCTGGATATTGTCCCTCTTTTAAGAGAAACGAATCTTTCACGCGCCCTGGCTCACTTACAAAATGCCGGGCTATGGGTCATCGGCCTTGACGCAGGCGGAACACCATTACGTCGCGAGGCATTGGGAGATCGCCGAGTGGCACTCGTTCTGGGAGCAGAGGGTACAGGGCTGAGACGCCTCACCCGTGAAACGTGCGATGAAATTGCGTCCATCCACATGCCTGGCACGATGGAAAGCCTGAACGTCTCCAATGCCTCTGCCGTAGCGCTTTATGAGCTGACACGGCCTCTATAACAATAATCCCCGCCTTGAATGGCGGGGATCTGACTTTTTACATCGATTTATTTACTGAGAGACACTTTTAATTCAGACGGTAACATTCTGAAGTGCTTTTCTCTCCCTCTTGTGGGTCGCCCGTATGAAGACCACACAGAATAATAGTTTTATCTTTCCGCAGAACGACTGATGGCCTCCCTAACGTGCTATTAACGAAGACCAATGTCGCCCCGTTATTAAGTAAATCGGAAACAGATTCTTTTACGAGCTCATAAGTCGTAACCTTCTGCGTCAGGTCCTCCGTCTGCTCTGCCTCTTTAGGCGCAGCACTATGTTTGGCCTGTGCCAAACCGGGCAAAGAGGTCGCAAAAACAGCGGCAAGAAGAATCCCGAATTTTTTGAATGTTAACCTCATTTTTCTTCCCTACATTGAAAAATTAATAAACTTTCGTCCTGAAGATAAAAATTAACGTATTAAAAATATGTCTTTTTTATGTTAATAGATCTTTTAGATAATTAAATAATATTATGTTTATATAGATATAATACTAAAAATTGTTCTTTAATAATGAGAACGAAATACGATATCTTCACGCCGCGCTGCGTAACTATGAATAGATACGTCTATCACTGATAATGTCTAACTCTGCTGAGTTACTCTGAAAATATAAAAGCCTCATCCTTTCCAGTGGATGAGGCTTTTCGTAACAATTCTTTCCTTATCAGGAATAATCAGGGAGCAAAGGGGTAATCTATATAGCCTTTGGGCCCTAATTCAGCACCGTACCAGGTTTCCATGACGTCTTTCTGGAGAGGGAGTTTCTCTTTCAGGCGACGTAGCAGGTCTGGATTTGCGATATAGTCACGTCCGAAACTGATGGCATCAGCACGGCCTGTCTCAACGGCTTCTTCAGCCTCTTCCCTTGTGTAATCCTGATTCAGAACCAGGGGATTTTTGAAAATTTTGCGAATTTCTGGAGAGAGTTTCGGCTGATTGGTTGTTTCAGCAAAGGTGAAATCACTTACAGGGCGTGATTCACGCAGCTCCAGCCACGCAATACCAAGATCCTGCAACATTTTTACTGCCGGGATATAGACAGCTTCAGGATTGCTGTCCTTTGTCCCCTGGACTTCTCCATTTGGTGACAGGCGAACCCCAACCTTTTCAGCGCCAACCGCCTTGATAACAGCCTCAGTCACTTCACGCAGCAGGCGGATACGGTTCTGGGGAGAGCCACCATAGGAATCTGTGCGGTGATTGGTGCCGTCACTCAGGAATTCATGAATCAGATAGCCATTGGCTGCATGAATCTGCACACCATCAAAACCGGCTTTAATCGCATTTTTTGCCGCTTTTGCATAATCTTCAACGATACCGGGAATTTCATCCAAGCTGAGAGCCCGCGCCTCTTCATACGGCTTTTTACCTTCATAAGTATGAATATAACGTGGCGCTGTTGAAGGGGACGGTGCAACAGGTTGTTCACCAGTGACAGAGGAATGAACCATGCGGCCCATATGCCAGAGCTGACAGACGATTTTACCGCCCTTATCATGCACTGCCTTGACGATCGGTTTCCAGGCTTCAACCTGCTCATCATTCCAGATACCCGGCGCATTAATCCAACCCAGACCTTGACGGGAAATGCCAGTTGCCTCGGAAATAATCAGCCCGGCAGTCGCACGCTGTGTGTAATATTCGATCATAATTGGCGTCGGAACACAGGCTTTCGTTGCTTTAGCCCGTGTTAAAGGCGCCATAAAGACGCGATTAGCGGCTTGAATGGACCCTAATTGGATCGGGTCAAATAACGTTGGCATAAATACTCTCCCTGATAATTACAGATATTGTTCTACATTTTTCGAACAAAATACCTTTCTTCCTTTAAATGTCAATCTACCCCTCAGCCGCTCTTTCCCTTCCCCACTGATCGAGAACAGGATAATCAAGATATCCCTTGATATTCTGTGCCCCGCTATAAAGAGTTTCATAATCAATGGGATGGAAAGGCAGGTGGTCTTTCAACCGATGAACCAGATCGGGGTTACTGATAAAGGGGCGCCCGAAACTGATCGCATCAGCCCGCCCCGATTCAATGGCCTTCTCTGCATTCTCATCGCCATAATCTTGATTGAGAATAAGCGGATTCCCAAAGATTTTCCGAATTTCTGGTGAAAGGCGCGGTTGATCCGTAGCAGGCACACTTGTCGGTGTCAGTTCCCGCACTTCAAGCCAGGCAATCCCAAAATCCTGTAACATCTGCACGACCGGAAGATAGACGGAAGCAGGATGGCTATCTCCTGTCCCCTGTATGACACCATTAGGAGACAGACGAACCCCTACATTGCCTGCACCAATTTCCTGACATATCGCCCCACAGACTTCACGAAGCAGGCGAATACGATTTTCAGGAGAGCCACCATAGGAATCTGTGCGGTGATTGGTGCCGTCGCTCAGAAATTCATGAAGCAAATAGCCGTTAGCGGCGTGAATTTCCACGCCATCAAAACCGGCTTTAACGGCATTTCTGGCCGCTCTGGCGTAATCTTCAATAAGGCCGGGAATTTCGTCCAGCCTGAGAGCACGCGCTTCTTCGTAAGACTTTTTGCCTTCGTAGGTATGGACGTAACCCGGCGCAGTTGAAGGGGATGGCGCCACAGGCTGCTCACCACTATTGATGGAATGAGCCATTCGCCCCATATGCCAGAGCTGGCAGACGATCTTGCCGCCCTTATCATGGACAGCATTGACAATTGGTTTCCAACACTCAACCTGCTCATCATTCCAGATACCAGGCGCATTTGCCCAGCCCAACCCTTGACGGGAGATACCCGTTGCCTCGGAAATAATCAGTCCAGCCGTTGCGCGCTGGGCATAATATTCGGCCATGATCGCCGTCGGGACGCCCTCTCTTGTCGCCTTGGCTCTGGTGAGAGGCGCCATAACGATGCGATTATCCGCCCGAATTGTACCATAATGAATAGGATCAAATAACGTTGGCATGGGCCTGCTCCCTAAATATTTTGCCGTAACATCATAGTTTCAGGTGGGAGTGGAACAGACGAAAAAAAACCCCGGCTACAGCAAATGACCGGGGTTTGATAGCGATTTCAGGAACTTATTGATCGGCAAAAGGATAATCTGTGTATCCTTTTCCGCCATGTTCTACGCCATACCAGAGTTTGACAGGATCTCTCTGAACGTCCTCTTTCCAGATAGGAAGATTATCTTTCAGTCTGTGAACAAGGTCTGGATTTGAAATAAACCAGCGCCCGAAGCTGATCGCATCGGCACGTCCGGACGCAACCGCTTCTTTTGCACTTTCCTCGGTATAATCCTGATTCAGGACAAGCGGATTTGTAAATACCTTGCGGATTTCAGGTGATAATTTCGGCTGGTCAGTCGACTCATCACCTGCAAAAGTACTGTGATTGCTTGATTCACGCAGCTCCAGCCAGGCAATGCCCAGATCCTGCAACATCTTCGCTGCCGGGACAAAGACCTTTTCAGGATGACTATCCACATTACCCATAACACGGCCATTTGGTGACAATCTAACGCCTACGCGTTCAGCCCCGATCGCCTCAATAATGGCCTGCGTCACCTCGCGCAGCAATCTCATACGATTTTCAGGCGTGCCACCATATTGATCTGTTCTGTGATTGCAGGCATCACGAAGAAATTCATCAATCAGATACCCGTTAGCAGAATGTATCTGAACGCCGTCAAATCCAGCCTTAATTGCATTTTCAGCCGCCCTGGCATAATCTGCTACAATACCGGGGATTTCATCAAGCCTGAGAGCACGGGCTTCTTCATAAGGCTTTTTGCCGTCGTAAGTATGGATTAATCCCGGCCCTGTGGAAACAGACGGCGCAACAGGCTGCTCTCCCGTCGTGGAGGAATGGACCAGTCTCCCCATATGCCAGAGCTGACAAACAATTTTGCCACCTTTCTCATGAACGGCCTTTGTGACAGGCTTCCATCCTTCAATCTGTGCCTCATTCCAGATACCAGGCGCATTGATCCAGCCCAATCCCTGCCGGGAAATCCCTGTTCCTTCAGAGATAATCAGCCCAGCCGTTGCACGCTGGCCGTAATATTCCACCATGATCGGTGTCGGCACGCAATCACGCCCAGCACGCCCACGTGTCATAGGCGCCATAAAAACGCGATTTGACGTTGTAATGGCACCAATTTTCAGAGGATCAAATAAAGTCGGCATAGTCGCTCCTTCTCACTCTTTTACCCGGATCTGATAAGAAAGATGGGATTTTCTGATGAGAAATGATAAGATTGCCTCACTAATTGTTCGGCATATTTCGAACAATAAGCATCCTGATTTTCAACGTCAAGGTAATTTCCAGACACGTTATGACTTCTTCTTACACGCATCCTGACATTGACACGGTTACGCTTCTTTCAGTCCTGCGTGCTCTGGCTGACCCCGTGCGGCTGGATCTGGTAAAACAAATTCACGAAATGGGGGCAGCCAATTGCACGACATTGCTTGGAAACAGGCCTAAATCCAGCATGTCCCATCATTTCCGTGTGTTACGGGCAAGCGGTATCATCTACACCCACAGACGCGGCGTAAATTATATCAATTCACTCAGAAAAGAAGAGCTTGATGCACGCTTTCCCGGCTTTATCGATGCCGTTCTGAAAGAATTGGCGTAACACCAGCTCCATAGATTTCCTATTTCAGAGATTGTGTTGAATCGGGCTTCAGCTCAAGCTCGGCACCGATACGTGCCTGATCAGGAAGCCATATAATGACCCGCTCGCCATCTTTACCCGCTCTCAGGTCAATAGCGATGCTACCATCAGAACGCGGTGTCAGGGATTGAAGATGTTCACCTTTACGCAAAATCAGATTTAAAGTGGCAGGAGCGGTCATAACATTATGAACAGGCTCTGGCGGAGGTGGAGGTGGAACAACCACTTTTTCCGGAACAATTTGCGTAACCGCTGGCGGAACATTGTTACCCTGAAGCGCTTTATGGTGCTGGGTTCTCTGCACGATGACCCAAAGCAGAACCGCCACACCGATGATAATCATGATCCCCATGACGATCACAGCGCCCAGAAGCCACTTTGGAGCTGGTGGCGGTGGGGGAGGATAATATGATTGTGGGGCCTCGCCTGGAAACTGGCTTTCCGCTACTGTCTCTGGCATGTCTGAGTTTTCCAATTTCGAATCTCCCTCCACTACACAATCGTCCTCTTCTGACGATTCATTTTCTATAAAAGTCACCGCTGAACAGGCTGGAGACCGTATAGACCGTCTTTTATCTGAGCAGAATCATAATCTTTCCCGCTCGCGGATCAAAGCCCTGATTGAAGAAGGGCACCTGCTCTGTAACGGCACCGTTAAAAAAGATCCTTCCCTGACCGCTCGAGAGGGCATGACCCTTACGCTGGATATCCCTCCTCCTGAGCCAGCCCGTCCTCAGGCTGAAGCGATCGAACTTGCAATCCTGTTCGAAGACAGGGACCTGATTGTCCTTGATAAACCCGCAGGTCTTGTCGTCCACCCTGCCCCTGGAAATGAAACCGGCACATTGGTCAATGCCCTGCTCGGCCATTGCGGACCAGAATTTGAAGGAATTGGGGGCGAGAAACGCCCCGGTATCGTCCATCGTCTTGATAAAGACACCTCTGGAGTCATGGTCGTTGCCAAAACACCTCTGGCCCATCAATTCCTTTCAGATGCCTTTGCCAACCGGACCATTAATCGCTCTTATCGCGCCCTTGTCTGGGGGCTTATGCCCCCTGAAGGACAATTTGAAGGAGCTATCGGGCGAGATAAAAAAGACCGTAAAAGAATGGCTGTCGTTCAGAGTGGTGGCAAACACGCTCTTACCCATTTTAAAACCCTTTCTGTGTTACAAGGCTGTATCAGCCTGATTGAATGCCGGCTTGCAACAGGCAGAACACACCAGATCCGGGTCCATCTTTCCCATAACGGGCATCCTTTATTGGGAGACCCTGTTTACTTACGGCGCATCCCTTCTGCAGCACGCTCGCTGGATAAAACGCTCCGGGCAGAATGTCTTGATTTCCCACGCCAGGCGTTACATGCCGCCAGTCTTGGATTTTTGCATCCACGTTCAGGGGCGGAAATGGAATTTACATCCCCTCTCCCTCCTGACTTTTCAGAGCTATTGAACGCTTTATCGGAAAAATGAGTTTATAATCGGTATAACTTTAATTAAAATTTGACTTCTTTAGAAAAACCTATTAAAAGGGATTCATCTGACGCATCGTTGAATGCGGCCCTTCCTTCCAAAGAAATCTTTAAAAGATGAGATCTGGAAATCCGACAGAGGGTCCTTTCTTCAGCGTCTTAATCTGAAGGCCTGTCCTTTCTGATGGACCGTCATTCAGGTTTAAGGAGTCAAAATTATGAGTTCTCCTGCAGCAATCCCTACCGTCGGACCTGAGAGTAATCTAACTCGTTACCTGCAAGAAATACGTCGTTTCCCCATGCTTACAGCGGATGAAGAGCTTACGCTCTCACGTCGTCTGAAAGAGCATGACGACACGCAGGCGGCGCATCGGCTGGTGACATCTCACTTGAGATTGGTCGCTAAAATCGCCATGAGTTACCGTGGCTATGGCCTGCCGCTTAGCGAGCTGATCAGCGAAGGCAATATTGGCATGATGCAAGCGGTAAAGCGCTTTGATCCTGAGCGCGGGTTTCGGCTTGCCACATATGCCATGTGGTGGATACGGGCAGCCATGCAGGAATATATCCTCCATAGCTGGTCCCTCGTCAAAATGGGGACAACAGCCGCCCAGAAAAAGCTCTTCTTCAACCTTCGTCGCCTGAAAGGGCAGATGCAGGCCTTTGATGAAGGTGACCTCCAGCCGGAACAGGTCACTAAAATTGCTGAGACACTTGATGTGCCTGAGCAGGATGTTGTTTCCATGAATCAGCGTCTTTCTTCAGGCGATCACAGCCTGAATGCACCTCTACGCATTGATGGTGAAGGCGAATGGCAGGATTGGCTCGTCGATGAGCATGAAAGTCAGGAAGACGTCCTTGCTGAGTCAGAAGAGCTGGACAGCCGCAAGGCATTGCTCACTGAAGCCATGCAGACGCTTAATCCGCGTGAGCGCTATATCATTACCGAACGTCGGCTTAAGGAAGATACCTCTACGCTGGAAGACCTCTCACGGCACTATAATGTCTCCCGGGAGCGTATTCGACAAATTGAAGCACGTGCTATGGAAAAACTGCAAAAAGCCATGGCAGAAGCAGTGCAGCGCCGCCGTAAAGACCAAGGGTTGGAAGATTAAAGTAATCTGTCCTGTAAATTGGACAAAAATAAAGGCGGCCACATATAAATTATGTGACCGCCTTTTCTTTTACCGGGAACTATAGCTTATTCCAGACCAAGATCCTGGCCGACATTGGTAAGGACGATAATTCCTGGAAGCAATTTTCCTTCAAGCCATTCCAGAAACGCTCCCCCCGCTGTGGAAACGTAGCTGAGCTCATGAAGCACACCTGCATGTTTCAGAGCAGAGACTGTGTCACCGCCTCCTGCAACTGAGCGAAGCTTCCCTTCTTTCGTCAATTTACCCACAACCTTGGCAACAGCATTTGTTCCACGGTCGAAAGGCGCAATCTCGAACGCTCCGAGAGGGCCGTTCCAGACAAGGGTTTTAAGCTCAGAGAGACGGCTTGTCATAAGCTCAATTGTCTTGGGACCTATATCCAGCATCATCGCATCAGCTGGGATCTGGTCTATCGGACAAATTTCCGTCTCAGCGTTTTCTTTAAACTCACGCGCTACCACTGCATCGACTGGCAGAACGATGGAGCATCCCTTCTCTTTAGCCTTTTTGACAATATCAAGCGCCGTTGCGTGCATGTCGGCTTCCTGAAGGGACTTGCCGAGATTATAGCCTTCAGCAGAGAGAAATGTGTTCGCCATAGCCCCGCCAATAAACAGGACATCGACTTTCTCAATCATATTCCCAAGCAGATCAAGCTTGGTCGAAATCTTTGAGCCGCCAATAATGGCTCCGACCGGGCGTTCAGGACATTCGAGCGCGGCAGTCAGAGCCCCCAGCTCAGCCTGCATCAACCTCCCTGCGAAGGAAGGAAGAATTCTGGCAATGCCTTCTGTCGAAGCATGAGCGCGGTGCGCTGCTGAAAAGGCATCATCAACATAGAGATCCCCATTTGCAGCAAGTGCTTTGGAGAAGTCAGGATCGTTCGTTTCTTCACCAGGATGAAAGCGTGTATTTTCCAGCAGAAGGACGTCGCCATCCTTCATCGTATCGACCGCCTTTTTAACATCCGGACCAATACAGTCATGCACGAACCCGACAGGACGCCCCAATATTTTTGAGACAGCTTGCCCGACTGGCTCCAATGACATATCCGGCACCACTTTCCCTTTAGGGCGGGCAAAGTGGCTCAGAAGAATGACCTTGGCCCCTTTATCAGCGAGCTCACGAATGGTCGGAATCACACGCTCAATGCGTGTTGTATCGGTAATGACCCCATTATGCATTGGCACATTGAGGTCAGCGCGAAGAAGCACGCGTTTACCGCGTACTTCCACACCATCAAGCGTACGGTACGCCATGATCAGATTTTTCCCAGCAAAGCCGCCGTGTCAGACATTCGGTTGGAGAAACCCCACTCATTATCATACCAGGCAACAACGCGGACCAGTTTGCCACCATCAACAAGGGCTGTCTGTGTCGCATCAAAGGTTGAAGATGCTGGAATATGAATGAAATCAGAGCTGACAAGCGGCTCATTATTATAATCCAGTATCCCTTTAAGCGCTCCCTGAGAGGCTTTCAGAAGGGCTTCATTTACCTCTTCTACTGAAGATGGGATGGTCTTCGGCACAAAATCGAGAGACACCAGAGACACGTCAGGTGTCGGCACACGAATGGCTGTGCCGTCCAGCTTGCCTTTCAATTGTGGAAGCACCAGACCGACAGCCCGGGCAGCCCCTGTGGAGGTCGGGATAATATTCAGCGCTGCAGCGCGGGCACGATGTGGGTCTTTATGGAGGGTATCAACTGTGCGCTGATCGCCTGTGTAAGAATGGATTGTAACCATATAGCCGCGTTCAATACCGAATTTTTCATCCAGAACAGCAGCAATCGGAGCCAGGCAGTTTGTTGTGCATGATGCGTTTGAAACCACTTTCATTCCTGGTTTCAGCGCGTCATTATTAACGCCGTAAACAATGGTTGCTTCAGCATCAGCAGATGGCGCAGAGATCAGCACATGTTTGGCACCCGCCTGCAACAGAGGCTCAACTTTCTCACGCGTTGTAAAAAGACCGGTACATTCCATAACGACATCGACACCCTGAAGAGGCACATCTCCAGGATTGCGGTGCGCTGTCACTTTGATGGGGCCAATGGTGCGGCCATTATGTGTCTTGATCAGGAGATTGCCATCGACAATCTCGACATCAGCGGGAAGACGCCCATGAACACTATCATATTTCAGGAGGTGAGCATTGGCTTCAACGGAGCCCAGATCATTAATGACGACAGGAACAACGTCTGTACGCCCGGTTTCAATAATACCCCGCAGAACGAGGCGACCAATACGACCAAACCCATTAATAGCAATTTTAACAGCCATTGACTCTATTCCTCCACTTACAAAAAAACTTTAAAGTGACTACTCTTTAGATACCATGCTTTACAAATTCCAACAGGGGTAAAAAGCTTTTTATTTTCCGGACGGTTTCCCATCATCTCTTGCCTTTCCATTCCTTCCCTGCAATGAATTGAGACATTATGTTTGCATCTTTTTCTTCTGGTCTATTTCATCCTGATAAAATGCACGTCCGGCTTTTACTTCTCGCACCCGTAATCATGGTCATGCAGGGATGTAATCCTATTGACCAGCGGACTTTTGATCCAAATGCCAATCGTCCTCCTGTTGTTCAGGTCAAACAGGAGAAGAGTTCTGCAAAGCCTTTTATTGAAATCATACAAGGCACTGCGCCCGACGTTTATAAAACGCCGCTCCAGCAATCGGTGAAAGCGGCTCTTGCCCATAAACGCAATATTCTTTTCACAATTGACGGACTCGTCCCTCCTCAAAAAACACCTGAAGAGCAGTTAAACAGTCAGAAAACGCTTCTTAAGGAACTGGTCACACCTGTTGCGCAACAGATCATGCAGGCAGGTGCCTTACCCATTCAGCTTGATATCCGTGTAGGGACAGATCAATCCGTCAAGCAAGGTGTTGTACGTATCAATGTCCGTTAAAACCCCACGCCTTTATATCATTCTTCTTGTCAGGAATGCCGAAGAGACCATCATAGACTGGTTGTCCTGGCATTTAGCGCTCGGTGTTTCCGGTATCCTTGTTGTTGATGCCGGCTCAACAGACGGCACGAAAACGCTTGTCCAGGCCTTAGAAGTCAAGGAACCCGTCAAGCTGCTTGCCACGACTTCAAGGCCTGACATGCCACCGGAAGAACGGCGCCTGCTTCTCACTCAAAAAGCACTGGAGCTTTTTTCCGACAAAAATGACTGGGTGCTTTTTCTAGATGTTGATGAATATCTCTGCCCCGGTAGCTCCTTACCCACGTTCCTGAAAAATGCTCAGAAAACGGGTGCCATGGCGATACGCTGGTGCCTTTTTGGAGAGAAACATCATCCCGGAAAAGCAAAAGGCCACCTTGTCGCCGCTCATGGCTGGCGAGCAGATGTCACTCTGCCAGATCATAGATTTGTAAGAATCATGGCACGTCTCTCAGAAATCAGACAGCCTGCCCATATCAAAGATCCCATTACATTGGACATCCCATCCTCATCATGGATCACGGCAGCAGGGAAAGCATGGAGCGATGCTGACCCGGCAGAGACGTTATGGAACGGGGGACGCATACTTCATTACATCTGTATGGATGATCATAAATCAGAGGATTCTGCCTTATCCTCATTAATGAAGCGTTATTACAATAGTCGCCATATCAGAGATATTACAGGTTTTGACCATCTAGGCGCGACACGGCTTGTACAGAACCACCTTTATCAAAGGCTCTTTGCCGCTGGTATCGTACTTCTGAAGAAGATGATTAAGGACCGCCAATGGATTCCTGAACCACTTAAAGAGAGGGATTTAGCCCTCCCCGATAAAGCAAAACGGTTTGGTTTTTCCTATAGACGTATCCGGATGAGTCCGGAAGAAACGCGTCTCATTTCGCCCCAGGCCTATCCCTCTGACGATATGGCACGTGTCTTTCTATTGCGGACGCCGAGTGGCGCTTTTCTTGAAGCCGACGGAGAAAAGGACTCTCCCAGGATTGTTTTATGCCTTGTACAGGACCGTTACCCTGAGCTGGCTACATTCTTTTGCAAGGATCGTAAGGATTTCACGCTCCATGATGTCATTTCATTTGATCATTATGCGATTACCTGCATCCGCCCTACGACACGCGCCAATCTAATAACACTTCCGATTGAAAGTGGCCGGGAAGCCCTTTATTTCAATATGATTTCCTTTATGGAGCCGCAGCCCCCCGCAGTTCTCCCTCTTCCGCCTTATGACGAGCCCGAGGGATTAAGCCTGTACGGTTTCCTGGAATGGCTTTCCACTCATCCAGAGGCTCAACCCCTTGATATAAGGCGGGGGCTTTTTCTTCTGACAGAAAAGGCAGCCCGGACATTAGGGCAGCAAATTCCTCCATTACAGCCTTTTTTAAAGATCAGACTTTCTGCAATGAAGTGAGATAACCGTGCTATAATTTCAGGAAATGGATCACGATCAGACAGAACACCACAAAAGAGGCGCCGATTAACGAGCCAATCAGGATCCCCCGCCATAGACCGAAATTACGGGACACATCCGGGAGGTCGGCAAAATGAGCAAGGCTGTCTCTCAAGGCGTCCATTTCTTCCTGGCGAGCATGTTCCTCTTCTTTAAGCTGCCACGCCTGGCTGCTTTGTTTGCGAATAAAACGCCCCGCTTCGACCGATGAGACAAAAAAATTATCAACCAGATGACTTGCCACTGACCTGAGGGGAGGAAATTTCTCCCCTGTTTCCTGGTTGATCACTGTGTCATTTTCCAACACAAGAACCCGGTAGGCCTTACAAGCAGAAAGAGCTTTCAGGACGTAGGCATCTTCCAGAAGGCCAAGCCCCTCTTTCCCGCCGAGGATCACGATAATATCCTCAGTCATCGTTAATAAAGACTGCAAAAACTTCTGCCGGTCCGCAGCAGTCAAGGTTACAGCCCGGACAGAATGCTCCTGCCATAAAGCCCCGAGAGACTGTTTAAGAGTTTCGCCTGCTCGTTCTGAAGCCCCCAGATTTACGAGAAACAGATACATCCCCTCACTTTGCGGAAAAGAATGTTTCCTGGCCGGAAGTTCCCTTAACAAATCGAGAATACCCGCTTCACTTTGAAACGTTGTTTCTGATTTTTCTTCATAAGAACGAAGATCCATCACTTCAAAACGAAGAACCACCTGCCCTTTTACCAGACGCGCCCTCAGAAACCCTGTCGCTTCTACGCAATCCCCTCCTTTAAGACCCGCCTTCTCAAGAAGAGAAAGACCGACTTCCAGACCAATTTCAGCCTGGGTGGTCATATCAATCAAGGGAAGCGGCTCATACCGCCTCCAACTATCAGGAGGTACAATTCCCAATTGCCCCACAACCGTAAAAGGAAGGGACCATTCTTCGAAACGGGCACATACTTCATTTAAGCGACTGGCAAAAAAAGAATGCAGTCTTTCCGGCGTTACAACAGCGATTCCCTTGGAAGAATCAGAGGTTAATGGCTGTGACGAGCGTGAACGTCTTGAAAAAACCTCCATATGATCGGCCCTTTTCCCTTTTTACAGAGGTTGCCAGAAGAGCTTCAGTCCCCTGTTGCGTAACTGTCACGATAACGCCACCATGAGATCCCGGAAATGACAAAAATGGCTATAAATCCAAATAATCCCTGACTGCGTGTCTCTGGCACCCATAACATGGCACCAAAAGTACAGGCCAGCAGAAAACAGGCGATTTTCGGCCCCCAGTGAAATCCCTCATCAATCTTCGTACGGGCAAGAACAATCAGAAGGTTATTAAACAGCATCAATGTGCCAACCATACTTAAAAGCAGCGCAAAAAGCTGATCCCGCGATACCATATCACTGAGCAGAATCCCGACAGCAACAACCGTTCCTGCAATCACGGCCCTTTTGGGTAATTGCTTTTTTTCATCAACTTTTAAAAATAACGCTGGTGCATCATCATTTTCTGCCAGCTCATAAAGAATTCTTGAGGTCACATAAACCGCAGAATTAAGGGTCGATAACACGGCTGAAAAAATTACAATCCAGACAAAAGCCTCAGAGAACGGGACGCCAATCTGATTCAGAACGACAAGAAAAGGCGACTTTGTCGGGATAAGGCTGGACCACGGCACAAAACATAGGATCAGGGCGATGGAGGTCAGATAAAACCCCAGAATACGCCAGGCAATCGTGCGGGTGATGCGCACAATATTGCCATCAGGGTCATCTGACTCCAGAGCCGCAACCGTGACGATCTCACTACCTGTCATTGAAAAAAGAATTGTTGGAATCACGGCCAGAATGGCTGCCCACCCTTTGGGGACGAGGCCACCATAATCAAACAGATTATGATGAACCGGGACTACCGGCCCCCATCCCATGACCCCTTTCATCAACGTCCAGACGGCAATTAAGACAAAAACGGCAATGGCAACCAGCTTGATAACCGAAAACCAATATTCGAACTCGCCATATCCTCTGACAGAGAGGAGATTGACCCCTGTCATAAGAAGGAGGAGACAGATCTCAATAGCAAGCGGAGGCACCCAGGGGATCACAGGCCCGAGCATGGCTGCTCCGGCAATAACTTCAGCGGCCAGAACAATAACCCATGTCAGCCAATAGGCCCAACCTGCAACAAATCCTACTTTCGGCCCCAGAGTCTCACGAATCTGCATCATAAAAGAGCCTTTTCCAGGCCCTTTCAGCGCCAGATCGCGCATGGAAATATTAATCAGATAGATCAATAAACCGCAGATTATATAGGAAATGAAAACAATCGGTCCGGCTTTCAGAATTGCCGAAGAACAACCGACAAAAAAACCTGCTCCAACAACACCGCCCAGAGCAATCATGACAATATGACGTGTGCGAAGCGTACGGGCTAGCTGATCTGGGTGGGGCATCACGTCTTCCTCCATTCATGTATTACATTTTAGTATAGCAGACATGCACACAAATCATGCAAGACCGAGGAAGTAACATTTTTGTATTTTTATAAAAAATTAGCTCTCTTCCTGCTTTTTAACCCATTTCAGGGCGTTAACAGGTTTTTATAAAGAGTTTCGTCAAATCCAATCAGGATTTCATCACCTTTTTCGAGAACTGGTCTTTTAATAAGAGTTGGAAGCGACACCATAAGGCGGCAGGCTTTTTGCTCTGTCAGCTCTGCTTTTTCTTCATCAGGCAAATTTCTGAAACTTGTCCCTCGTTTATTCAGCAGGCTTTCCCATCCTGTTTTTTGAACCCAGAAGGCGAGTTTCTCTGAGGTGAGACCCTCTTTTTTAAAATCATGAAAGTGATAGGGGATTTCATGATCATCAAGCCATGAAACAGCTTTTTTAACGGTTGAGCAGTTTTTAATACCGTAAAGCTGGAGTGTCTTTTCCACCATTGAGACGCCTGTTTTTTATTTTAATGATGCGGTCCATCATGAAGACAGAATCCGCAAGCGTCAATAATGCGGGGAAATGGTGCTGCTGGCGAGGATTGAACTCGCGACCTCTCCCTTACCAAGGGAGTGCTCTACCACTGAGCTACAGCAGCTTGCAAAGACATGGCGGCTTCGTAGCCTGTTCATGCCTTTGATGCAACCCCTTTAATCGTCTCTATAAACTTTTTCATGGCGCTCATGACGCTCCTGGGCCTCTATAGACAATGTCGCAATCGGCCTGGCCTCAAGGCGCAGAAGGGAAATCGGCTCCCCTGTCTCTTCGCAATAACCATAAGTGCCATCTTTGATGCGCCCCAGAGCCATATCAATTTTATTGATCAGTTTTCTGGCACGGTCACGGGTCCGCAGCTCGAAGGCACGGTCTGTTTCGACAGTCGCACGATCTGCAATATCTGGCTCAAGAATACCCCCTTCAGAAAGACTGGCTAATGTATCGCCTGACTCTCTCAGAAGCTCTGCACGCCAATGCAAAAGTTTTTTCTGGAAATACTCAAGCTGCCGTTCATTCATAAACGGTTCATTATCTGAGGGACGATAGTCCGGCGAGATCGTATTCATACACAAATCCTATTCGACGGGCTGCCCCGCTCTTATTGCACTATTTTAAAAAGTACAATAAAAAAGGGCCTTTGCGTGCGCTGTATATCCTGCCTTTTGTAAGTCGCCAAGTCCCTAAATGATTTAAGGGTCGTTTCCTTTAAATATTAACGATAACGTAAAGGAATTATAATTTAACAAAAACGTGAATTCGCACGCTATTCCGGCAAAGAGAATTAATCTTTACCTAATTTCTGGCAATAGACAGACGGTCAGCCCTGACTTTAAGGACGCGACGTTTTTCCATCTCCATTATTTCAAACAACCATCCGGCATAAACAACCTTGTCGCCTTTTGCTGGAACGCGTTTAAGGAGGGCCATCATGGCGCCACCCAACGTATGGTAACTGCCTGATTCAGGAAATTGTGGTATTTCGAGGATCGAGGAAACCTCATCAGCAGGAATAAATCCATCGAAAATATAATCATCTGCCCCTTGTTCCGTCACGATATGAGGCAGTTTTGGATCTGTGCTTTCCTCTCCGATAATGGCATCAAAAACGTCAGAGGCAGTCACAATCCCTTCGAAAGAGCCATATTCGTCGAGGACAAAAACCACACCAAGCGTAATACCCCGCAAGCGCTCAATCATGGCCTGAGCCGTCAGACTATCGGGAATCACTGGAGGTTTGCGTAAAACGGCATCAATGGAAATCGTCAGCCCCAAAAGAAGCCGGTCCATAATATCCTTGGCCAGAATCACCCCGACGGGATGATCGACATCACCATCACAAACAATGATTCTTGCATAAGAACTTTGTCTTAATTTGCTGACCAATGTTTCATGATCAGCCTGGCGATCTACCCAGAAAAGCTCATTACGAGGTGTCATAATAGCGCGCACAGGCCTGTCAGCCAGCCTGAGCAGACGCTCAATCATGACACGTTCTTCTGTATCCAGGATCCCAGCCTGTGTTCCTTCAACCAGAACCGCTTTCAGCTCTTCTTCCGTCACAGCCGCTCTGGGCAGGGCACCAAGGCCAATCAGTTTCATGACAAAAGAAGAAGTTGCCCCCAACAGCCAGACCAATGGCCGTGTTATGAAAGCCAAACCATCAAGAAAAAGAGAAAGCTTTACAGCAATGAACTCAGGGCGTTGCAGAGCGATCTGTTTGGGCACTAATTCGCCAAAAACCAGCATCGCAAAGGAAATAATAATAACAACAATGGCAATGGATAATTCACTGGCAAAAGGAGCCAGCACTTTCCAATGCAGGATCCATTTCTGCACCCCCGCCTCTAATTGAGAGCCACCAAAAGCACCCTCAATAATAGAGACAAGTGTCATGCCAATCTGAACTGTTGGCAAAAAATTCTGCGGCGTTTCAGCGAGTTTCAGGGCTCTTTGAGCCCCTGCGACATTCTGTTTGGCCAAGGTCGCAAGACGAGTCTTTTTCGCCGAGATCAGGGCCAACTCACCCGTTGCAAATAGGCCGTTAAGGAAAATCAGCAGAATAATGACGATTAGAGAAATAATCATGATACCAGCCTGAGCAATATCGCGGGAAAGCCCTGAAAAATAGGCCTCCCCGCTACATGACAGACTTGTTTTTCCTTTTCCTATTCAGCCGCAGGCGCCGGAACGGCCTGGCCGTTAACCCTTACGCGCGGTCCACGGCTGGGCTTGGCGCTGGCTGCCAGATGCGCCATCTGCTCTGAGACGAGTTCATCATAATCATATTCGGCAGGACGCTGATGGGCCAGGGAGACTTCAGGCACCATCGGCTTTTCAGTTTCAGGACCTGTGAAAGCCACTTTGGCAATATGCCACGGACGCTTTACAGCATCCATCACAGCCGTTGCCTCATAACCGGAATGAACCATACAGTCGGCACATTTCTCATAAGCACCTGTACCATACTGGTCCCAGGCAGTATCTTCCATCAGCTCTTTATAGCTTTTGGCATAACCCTCACCTAACAGGTAGCAAGGACGTTGCCAGCCGAAAACGGTACGCAGAGGCTTGCCCCACGGGGTGCAATGATAGGATTCGTTACCGGCAAGAAAATTGAGAAAGAGCGGAGATTGGGTAAAACGCCATTTCTTACCTTTTCCGAGACGGAAAATATCACGGAAAAGATTTTTGGTTTTCTGCCTGTTAAGAAAATGCTCCTGATCTGGCGCACGTTCATAGGCATAACCGGGAGCGGTCATGACCCCGTCCACGCCCATTGCCATCACTTTGTCAAAAAAGGCAGCAACACGTTCAGGCTTGGCACCATCAAACAGCGTGCAGTTTATGGAAACGCGGAACCCTTTGGCCTTGGCAAGCTTGATAGCTGCCACAGCACGTTCATAAACCCCTTCCTGACAGACAGAGGCATCATGCATCTCTTTGTCACCATCAAGATGGAT
Source organism: Aristophania sp. ESL1100 (assembly GCF_058511235.1). Classification (NCBI taxonomy): domain Bacteria; kingdom Pseudomonadati; phylum Pseudomonadota; class Alphaproteobacteria; order Acetobacterales; family Acetobacteraceae; genus Aristophania; species Aristophania sp. ESL1100. Next base: position 1,599,884 of record NZ_CP196394.1, read on the forward strand.
ATCCCATGAAAAGAAGGGAGATGGCTTATAATCATCAATCTTCTTTTCCAGGAGGAGGCCATTTGTGCAGAGATAGACGTATTTTTTTCGTGCTATCAAAGACTCAACAATCTGCGGCATTTCCTTGTGCAGCAAAGGCTCCCCACCCGCAATAGCGATAACGGGAGCGCCCGCTTCCGTGTCGGCGTCAAGACATTCCTGCAAACTCAGACGCTGGTTGAGAATCTGGGCGGGATAATCAATCTTGCCACATCCCGCGCAGGCGAGATTGCACCTAAATAATGGCTCAAGCATCAGAACCAGCGGGTATCTTTTACGCCCCTTCAGATGTTGTTTCACAACGTACCGTCCAACCCGAACGGCCTGCATTAATGGTACAGCCATTACAATCCTCTGGTCATTTATCGAGAGCCTGATCGTGCTCTGCCGACTATATATTTCCCCGACGCGACTTCAGAAATAAACAGGTCAGACCCGTCCTCTGAAAAAAGCAAACAAACCTTGTTTAACAATTTACGTAATTCACGCGGGTTAAATTGATATCATTCCAGCTTGCCTATATCCTGTAAGCAAATGATAATTCAACAGTTAAACCTTACATTATCATTTTGACTGTAACATATCTAACACAGCCTTCAACGTCTTCATGGTATAAAAGAGGGCAGAAGGATGATAATATCTATGTACCACGCTCTTATTCAACCAAGGAGAAAGAGTATGTCCTTAATTCGTATCGCTAGAATTACGCTTCCTGCGCTTATGGCTGCCTCAAGCATGACAGCTATGGGTGTATCTTTCGCGCCTGTCTCGGCCGCTCATGCAGAATCCACCGCTCCTCAGGCCAGTGCGGCTGCTCCCATTCAGGGGCTTTATGACGCTCTTGCAAAAGCAACGAAGGCATCTGGAGATATCGGACAGCGCCAGAAACTGCTTACCCCTGCAGTGGATAATGCCTATAATCTGGAAGAAATCCTTCATCGTTCCATCGGGCTGCATTATAATAGCCTGACGCCTGATGAACGGAGCACACTTTTAAAATCCTTCCGCAAATTTACGGTTGCCCGTTACGTATCCACCTTTAAACCTGGCTCAGACGTTCTGTTTGCTGTCGTTCCGACCCCTAAAACAGACAGCACAGGCCGGACGATTATTCATTCCACAATCGGTGGCAAAGATGATCCGGCCAATCCTACCCCCATCGACTACGTCATGAGCCAGACTCCTAATGGCTGGCGTATCATAGATGTTCTTCTGGATGGACATATCAGCCAGGTTGCGGCACAACGTTCGGATTTCAGGTCTGTTTTTGCGCAGGGTGGCGCTGCAGGTCTGGCACGCATGTTTGATCAGAAAGCTGACGATTTTTTGCATGAATAAGCAAAACTGGTTTTTTATGACACTTTCATTCTCCAGCGCACTGGGGGATGAAAGTGAATTTTTATCTGAGGGTATAAAACGCACGTGATCAGTATCTTGCCGCTTTTATCGGGTCTGACAGGTGCGTTATCTCTCGCCGGGCATGTGCAAAGCTTACTTGGCTCTGCCCTATTGGGGCGTTTTATACAACGCGCTGAAATGACCTTGCCTTCTGCCACTATAAGGCAGGATGACAGTCATTCAGAAAAGGACTGGCCTGCTGTCAGCATTCTGAAACCGTTAAGTGGAACAGAACCTTTACTTGAGGAGGCTCTGGAGAGCTTCTTCCGTCTGGATTATCCAGTTTATGAATTAGTCTTTGGCCTTCATAGTCCGACTGACCCCGCTCTGGTTATTGTAGAGCGTTTATGCTCACGCTACCCGGAACAAGCTGTTTCAATCGTTATTGACACTTCAGAGCATGGGCCCAATCGGAAAGTTGGCAATCTTATCAATATTGAAAAAAAATGCCGTCACGACATATTCGTTATTTCTGATTCGGACATTCACGCTGAGCCCGATTATCTCAAACAGATTGTCCTGACCCTTCAGCAGCCAGAGGTCAGCCTTGTAACGACCCTTTATGCAGGCCTGGCAGCTGATTCCCGCCTCGTACGCCGGATGGGTGCCAGCGCTATTAATTCAAACTTTCTCCCCGGTGTTGTGCTTTCACGCCATTTGGGACGAGAAGACTGCCTGGGTGCCACAATGGTGCTCACACGCCATAAACTGGCTACGATCGGTGGTTTCAAAGCGCTCGTCAATCACATTGCTGATGACGCGATTCTAGGGCAGCTTATCCGCAACCTCGGGGAAAAAGTTGCCATTGCGCCAACAATATGCCGCACAACTGTGACTGAAGAAAACTTCCGGGAACTTTTTTCACATGAGCTTCGCTGGGGGCGCACTGTGCGTTCTGTCGAACCTCTTGGCTATAGTCTTTCCTCTGTTCAGCTTCCCCTTTTCTGGGCAAGCCTCAGTGTGCTTTTCTGTCCCACATCCCTCTTCCCCTGGCTCGGATTGGGGCTGGGATGGATTTTAAAAGGATTAGTCGTCACAAAAATTTCCCGTTTGACGAAATGCCCCAATAAAGGCATGTTCCCTTTCCTTATTATACGTGACTGGTTCTCGGCAGTTGTCATGATTGCAAGTGCCACCGGATCACGCGTTGCATGGCGGGGGCAAACTGTGCTTATCACTTCTGCTAAATTACAGTCAGACAAGGCTGAAAGCGTTTCCATTGCGGGCGCGACGAAGTCTTTATCTGCTCAATGTCCGCCTATAGACAGCCCACCTATTAACCGGAGTGCCCGCTCATGATGAGAACCCTTTTTCTGCAACCACCATCATTCGATGGTTTTGACGGCGGTGCCGGCTCCCGCTATCAGGCTAAACGCGAAATCCGTTCATTCTGGTATCCGACGTGGCTGGCACAGCCCGCCGCTCTTGTTCCTGGTTCGCGACTGATTGATGCACCTCCTGCCAAAATGGGCATGGGTCCCATTTTGGAGGACGTCAAAAACCGTGACCTCGTTATTATTCACACCTCCACACCCTCTTTTGGATCCGACGTCAGAGTCGCCAAAATGCTTAAAGAGGTTAACCCCAAACTTCTGATCGGTATGGTTGGTGCCAAAGTGGCGGTTCAGCCCAATGAAAGCCTTGAAAAAGGGGCTCCCATTGACTTTGTGGCCCGCAACGAATTTGACTATACCATCAAGGAAGTCGCTGAAGGCAAGCCTTTAGCTGAGGTGGATGGCATTACATGGCGCAACGAAAAAGGTGAGATTATCACCAATAAAGACCGCGCCATGATCGAGGATATGGACAGCCTGCCATTCGTGACAGAAGTCTATAAACGTGATCTGCATATTGAAGATTACTTTATTGGCTATCTGAAGCACCCCTACCTTTCCATCTATACAGGCCGCGGGTGCAAATCACGCTGCACTTTCTGCCTATGGCCCCAGACCGTCGGGGGGCATCATTACCGCACACGCAGCCCTGAAAATGTTGCGGCCGAGATCCGTCTGGCCAAGCAGTATTTCCCGCAGGTTAAAGAATTCTTCTTTGATGATGATACCTTCACCGATGATCTGCCCAGAGCCGAGGCAATCGCCCGTGAGCTTGGTAAAATGGGTATCACCTGGTCTTGCAATGCCAAGGCGAATGTCCCTTATAAAACGCTCAAGGTGCTGAAAGAAAACGGTCTTCGTCTTCTCCTCGTCGGTTATGAAAGTGGCAACCAGCAGATCCTTCATAACATCAAGAAGGGTATGCGCATTGAAGTTGCCCGTGAATTTACCAAGAACTGTCATGATCTTGGCATCAAGATTCACGGGACCTTTATCCTTGGTCTGCCAGGAGAAACCAAACAGACAATCCGTGAGACGATCAATTTTGCAAAAGAGATCAACCCTCATACACTTCAGGTTTCTCTTGCCGCGCCCTATCCAGGAACATTCCTGCATAAACAGGCAACAGAAAATGGCTGGCTGAATGAAAACGAAGCCGAGTTGATTGATGAAAATGGTGTGCAGATTGCACCATTGCATTACCCCCATCTTTCACACGAAGAAATCTTCAAAAGTGTTGAGACGTTCTATAAGGAATTTTATTTCCGTCCTTCCAAGATCCTCTCCATCCTTAATGAGATGATTCGTGATCCGGAAATGATGAAACGACGCCTGCGTGAAGGCGTTGAGTTCTTCCAGTTCCTTCGTCAACGTCACGTTTCCTGAACCTTTCGGTTTTCAGAAAATATCAGGAAAGGGTATGGTTCTGTTATCGTCAGGACCATACCCTTTTTTGTAACTCACACTCTATTCCCTGGATTCTTTATGGCTCATCCTCACCGTCGTCTCATAATCTCTGCTGATGATTTTGGTATGAGCCAGGAGGTCAATGAGGCCATTGAACAGGCTCACCGGGAAGGAATTCTGACAACAGCCAGCCTGATGGTGGCCGGACCGGCCGTTGAAGATGCTCTGAAACGAATTCAAAGGCTTCCTGATTTACGTCTAGGCCTGCATCTGGTTGTTATTGAAGGCGATTCAATTTTAAAGGACCCTCTGATAACCGATAGCAGAGGCTGGTTCGGGCGTGACCAACTTCAATTAGGCCTCTCTTATTTTTTCAACCCTTCCAAACGACGCGCCTTGAAAAAGGAAATCGAAGCCCAGTTCCGTGCTTTTGCCAGAACAGGGTTTACCCTCGACCATGCAAATGCTCATAAACATATGCATCTTCATCCCACCGTGGGGGCTTTTCTGATCAGAACAGGACGTGATTACAACCTTAAAGCCGTCAGAACACCCTCAGAACCTGCCGCCCCTCTCATGGCAAAACCCTCATTAGGAGATACCGCCCTGGAACAATGGACGAAGCTTTTGAGATACCAGATCAGACAGGCGGGCATGAAAACCAATGATTACTGTTTTGGGTTACGCTGGTCTGGTCATATGGTACCGGGACGGATTGCCAGGCTGATTCCAAATCTGCCACAAGGCGTCAGCGAAATTTACTTCCACCCTGCCCGCAGGCAAAATGAACAGATGGCCTGTTTAATGGCAGGCTATGAGCAGGAAAAAGAGCTTGAAACACTCCTTTCCCCTCAGATACGCCAGCTTCTGGAGCAGGAAGAGATTGCTTCCATCGGCTGGCGTGATCTTTAATAGTCTTAAACTTTCAGAGGGAAATCCTCAGTCGGACGGGCACCAAGACGTGTGATAATGATACCAGCTGCCTGATTCCCCAGACGCGCACATTCCTCATAACCATAGCCACGCGTATATCCTGCCAGGAAACCGGCAGCAAAGGCGTCCCCTGCCCCTGTTGTATCGACAACATCCACGGCCTCTGTCGGAACATCATAACGCTGGTCAGCCATGATGACCGCGCCCCTTGCGCCACGGGTTACAGAAACGATCCCTGTTGTGCCGGCCGCCAGTTCAAGCGCTTTGTCGAAATCGTCTGTCTCATAAAGTGAGAGAAATTCTTCCTCATTGGCAAAAAGGATATCAACTGATTCCTCAACAAACTTCCTGAAATCAGCCCTGTGACGATCTACACAGAATGAATCAGATAAGGAAAGGGCAATTTTCCGGCCCGCTTCATGCGCAATTCGTGCGGCTTCATAAAAAGCACTCTGCGCTTTGGCGCGGTCAAACAGATATCCCTCAAGGTAGGTGACAGATGAGCCGGAAACAACATCTTCCAGAATATCTTCAGGAGTGAATTCCACGCATGCCCCAAGATAGGTAAACATTGTCCTCTGTCCGTCAGGCGTTACGAGCACAATGCAACAGGCAGTGGGAATTTCAGGATCCCCTTCGGCACTTCCCAATGGCATGGAAGGAAAATGAATTCTCTGTTCCTTCATATCCTCGGCAAAATCTTCGCCTGCTTCATCAGAGGCAACTTTGCCTAAAAAGGCGGTATCGATGCCCATTTTTGCGGCAACAACGGCGCTGTTTGCTGCAGATCCTCCCCCGCAGACCTGTGCAATCGGCACATGTTGTGTCAGGCGCTGCACTGTTTCTGCATCAATGAGGACCATACTGCCAGGAACAACATCAAACTCCTGCAAAACTTCCGGTGTTACAGAAGCAGTCATGTCAACAATGGCATTACCGATACAAAGCAGATCATATAAGGAAGAATTTGAAGCCTGGTTCATCTAAAAAAGGTCCTACTACAGAAAGTTTTCAGTTCCTTTTCACCATAGTCCCTCCCGAAAGTGAATCAATATTCTTGTGATCATCATTTAATTTTCGCTTTCAAAAAATATTTAAAAGATTAAAAGACAGCAATTTCTTCGTGTTGCGCTTGTTGTTCATGCCCAGTTACGTATAATTCCAAAACGACTTGGATGTTATCATTAGAGCTGTATCGTTTTTTGAACTTATACAGTTTTACGAATCAGCATCTTTGCGATCATCATAATTCAGATACGATGAGGCACATCTTGTTCAGAAAACACCGTCAGGACGACACAAAGCCCGAAACGCCAGAAAATACAGCTCCCAAGCCTGTTTTCCCTGCTCCCCCTGCCAATGGCCCTACTCCTCCTCCGGGCAATTTGCAGCCAACGCCTCCCAGCCCCCCTCCTATGGGAGCCACTCTTACGCCACGTCCACGGACAGGGGGCACAGGATTCCCTTCTTCAGGGGCTGTTTCTCAGCGTACTTCAGCAACCCCGCAACATAGCGAATTAAGAACGCTGGTGATCGGGCATGGTATCAGCGTACAGGGAACAGTCCAGGACGTTGAGCGCCTTGTCATTGAAGGTACCATTGAAGCCAATCTGATTCGCGCGAAAGAATTCGTCGTCGCTCAAGGCGGTGTTTTCAGGGGAACGCTTGAAGTCGATAAAGCTGAGATTGCCGGAACGATGGACGGGGACATCACGGTTCTTGACAGCCTGAATCTGTTATCGACGGGCCGTCTTATCGGCAAAGCTTCCTGTCATCGCCTCCAGGTTGAAGATGGTGGTCAGGTCACAGGTCAGCTCGAAATGATTACCAAAACGCCTCAACCCAAGGTCGGAGTTTCTTCTCCCTCCCTGCTTTCCAAACCTGAAGACAGTTTCCTCGCGAAACCCGAGAACAGCTTTAAAGCAGATATTGATATCTAAGTCTTTTTATTAAAAAAAGCCGCCTTACTCAAAAGGCGGCTTTTTTTAATCGCGTAATGACTCGTAGAAAATACCTAACCTTCACGCCGGTCACGAATTCTCACATAGGCAATAGCGGCATGCTCTGCACAATAAGGTTTCCCGGGCAGGGGTTTGGCTCCGCAAAAATGAAATTCAGGTGTTCCCGGATCCCCGAAAGGCCACTGACATGACGGCCCACGTTTCAACGGATTTTCCATAATATCGCGCACTCTTTTAGGGCGGACAATCGGCTTGATCTCAGGCGCGGGCTCTGATTTCGTCTTTTTCACCTTCTCCTTTGGAACGGCTGCCTTTTTCTCAGGTGCTTTTTTCTCTTTTTCAATTTTCAGTTTATCAGCAGGACTCTTTTTAGGGGCCGCAACTTTTGGCTCCTGAAGAAGATCAGGCTGGTCACTTCCTGCTGTCTCTGCCTTTTTGCTAACTGATTTTGTCTTTTTAGGTTTTTCTGCACTATCAGAGACATCCTCGCTCTTTTTCTCAGAAGTCTCTTCTTTTGGCTTCTTCTTGCGGGATGGCACAGGCTTGCGTTGCGGAGGAGCTGCGTCACCTCCTTCAGCATTCTTGTTACGGATTGGAGAAGGACGAGGTGGCAGCCCCAGACGGTGAGCCTTTCCGACCACTGCATTTTTGGTAATGGAGAGCTGACGACCGATTTCAGCTGTAGAGAGCCCCTGGCTCCATAAATCCCTCAATCTGGCGATGAGATCATCCGTCCAGTCCATACACTCCGCTTCCTTCTCTTGCCAAATTCGTTATTCTTGCCACAATTTCTGCCCATAAAAGGCATCAGTCTTTATCATCTGTGATAGCAAAGACCTTCAGATAAACCAAAGCTTTTCCTATCAGGATCATGAACTTTCCAAAGATTGATGTTCCACACATAAATCTTTGATGTGCACGTCCTCATCTCTAACGAGCAAGGCCGTTTTTCCACTCAAAAGAGCCTGAGCTTCCTTGCCAAAAACCTCGTAGCGCCATCCTTTAAAAACAGGAAGATCAGTCTCCCCTCCAACCATTTTTTCCAGATCCTCACCAGATGCTACCAATTTTGGCGCGACAGAATGAGCCTCACTTGTCATAGCCAGCAGGACTTTTAACAGGCCAACGACGTGAGGTGACACTTTCTTTATTTCGGCTTTTTTCTTGGTATGGAGAATGGGAAGGCTCTCTGCCTCTTTCGTCTCTCCAAGCGCAATGGCCTTTAATAAGCCACGTCCCAATGCCCCTGTAGCGAACCCCTCTGAGACGCCACGAATATGGCTGAGTTCCTGAGCCGTTTTTGGGCGGACTGTGGCGATTTCCAGAAGGCTTTCATTACGGATCACATGTTGGCGGGGAAGATTGACCCGCTGTGCCTCCTGTTCACGCCAGGCCACACATTCCTGCAGAATTCCCAATATACGCCGGTTATTTGTTCTGGGCTTCAATTTACGCCATAGCTGGTAAGGATCCGGGCGGTAGGTTTCCTCCGCCATCAGCGTCCCCAATTCCGCCGTAACCCACCCTGAGCGCCCCTGCTCTTCCAGCTTGTCTTTCAAAAGCTGATAAACAACGCGCAGGTGCGTTACGTCCGCCGCCGCATAAGCAATCTGCGCCTTGCTTAAGGGACGCCTCGCCCAGTCAGTAAAACGGTGACTCTTGTCAATCTGTGCGCCTGTCAGAGCCCCGACAAGCGTATCGTAGCCGACCTGTTCGCCAAACCCGGCCACCATTGCCGCAATCTGCGTATCAAAAAGCGCTACAGGAAGCTCACCAAAAATATGAAGGAAAATCTCCAGATCCTGCCGTGCTGCGTGAAACACCTTGAGGCAATCCGGCTTCGCCAACAGAGATTTCAAAGGTGACAGATCAATATTCGCCATACAGGCATCAATCAGGCCAACCTTATCTGCCCCGGCAATCTGGACAAGACAGAGATGCGGCCAATACGTCTTTTCCCTCACAAACTCCGTATCAATCGTAACGAAGCTTTCCTGACTGACAGAATCGCAAAAACGCGCGACATCTTCAGAGGAGGTAAGGAGAACAGGTTCAGGAAAAACAGATTTCATAGACATGGTATTCTTCTACACAATCCTTCCTGAACCCGCTACAGCTCTCGTCAGGCTGAAAATTTCAATCAGCCGAGATGCTGGTCAATCCATGCCTTCAACTGACTTTTTGGCAGAGCCCCTGTCTGTTGAGCAATAAGTTTGCCCCCTTTGAATACCATCAGAGTCGGAATGCTTCTGATCCCATATGTGGTGGGGATTTCAGGGTTTGAATCAATATCGACTTTCGCCACTTTCAGGCGATCCTGATATTCATTGGCGATATCTTCAAGAGCCGGGCCAATCATTTTGCAAGGGCCGCACCATTCAGCCCAGAAATCCACCAATACGGGACCGGCAGCTTTTAAAACCTCTGAATCAAAACTCTGATCTGTGACTGCAATTGTTCCAGCCATAAGGAAACCCTTTCTTTTGTGCCGCGTTCATACGGCTTTCATTGTGATATTGTCATTCATCTGGAAAGCACAAGAGCGACCTCTCGTCCCAACCATGGTTTTTAGGCCCCTATTTAACTCCAAAGATGTTCCTCTAACAATGATCCCGGTAGCTCTGTGACCTGTGGCCCTTCGGTCCAGAGTAAAAAACATTTGATATGATGGTGGGGATAAATCTGCGCCATAACAGCTCGGTAAGCTGCCATCTGCCGCAAATAGGGCAAGGGAGTCTCCTCGACTCTGCGGGGTGGAAAGCGACCCGTCTTGTAATCACATAACCATAATGTGTCCTGCTCAAGGCAAAAACGATCTATCTTCCCAAGGACAACCCGCCCTTCTGTTACCATAGTCCCATCGGGAGGGGCCGATAAGGTGCCTGAAACAGATTGTTCCGCCCGGCTGTGAACACCAAATAAAGGAGCAAAAGCGGGATTATTCAGCACTGTAAAAATAGATCTCAGTAAATGATCAATTTCCGCCTTATCAAGCTGCCAGGCAGGTCGTGCGAGCCACGAACGCGCCAGTTCCGGCCGTTCATCAGGGGGAACTTCGGGGAGGCGCTGCAATAAACGATGAATGATCTGTCCACGCTGAAGGGCCTTTTCCCGTCCGTTTTTCTGCGAAATTATCGTATCTTTTTTCTGTAATATATCCAGGGGTGAACGTGCTGCCGGCGCAGGACCAAACTCAATTCCTTCAGGCTTGCTGGGGGTTAATGGCCGGGCAAGGGCACTTTCCTGAGGGGCGGCAATAGCCTGCCATTGTGGCGCTGTGCCCATCCATGCAGGCAATGTGACAGGCTCGGACTTTTGAAGCGTTTCCCGTTTCGTTTCGCTGGTTTCAGGACGTTCCTGCAAAATATATGTTTGTCCCTCCCACCCCAGAGTGCATTCTTCAAGCTCTTTATGATCCAGCCGTTCAAAAGCCTGCATACAGAGCGTATGCCAGTTTGGAGACTCCTGGGACGTTTTCTTTCTTTCCCACCCGCAAATAACAAGCCAGTCACTGGCACGGGTCAAAGCAACGTAAAGAAGACGGTTATTCTCCGCCAATGCCCGCAGGTGTTCTTTCTCTTTTAACGTTTTGACAAAATCCGTGACATATTCAGCACGCGGCACCCAGAGCGGACAGTGCTCACCTCTTTCTTCTGCCCATAAGAGGGTGTCCCCCCGCCCCGGGGGTGCTGTTGTATCAGGGAGAATCACAAGGCGTGCCTGCAATCCCTTGGCCCCATGTACCGTCATGATTCTGACTTCGTCAGAGGCCGTTTCCGCCTCACGACGTGTATCAAGGGCACTTTCCTCCACCCATTTGAGGAACCCCTGTAAAGACGGCACATGCTCTTTTTCGTAATCCAGCGCCATTGTGAGTAATTCATCAACAGCATCGGACGCTTCCGCCCCCAAACGCGCCAGAATACGCGTCCGCCCTCCCAATGGGCCCAAAGCCTGCATGAGCAATTCATAGGGGGATTCAAAATCAACCCGGCGGTACAGAGCGCTTAAACGACGCCAGGCTATATCCCAGTCTTCCTTTTCCTGGTGACGTTCACGCAATACATCCCACAAGGCGGTTTTTTTCTGTCCTGAAAGAGAATGGTTCCCATTTTCGGTAATGAGGGCCATTAAAGACCGATCGCTGATACCTCCAAAAGGCGACGTCAGCACACAGGCCAGACTTAAATCATCCTGTGGAAGAAGCAACGTGGCACAAAGTGTCAGCAGGTCTTTGACAGCAAGTTGCTCTGTGACTTTAGTCCGTAAAAAACTCGCCACAGGGACGGAACGCGTTTTTAAGGCTCTAATCAGAACCGGGATAAAACTTGAACGCTTTGAAACCAGAACCAGAATATCGGCTGCTTTAAGCGGTGCCTGCCCCTCCTGCGGGGGGCGACCAATCTGCTCCTTGATCCATTGCGCCAATGTTTCTGCCAGGCGCTGCATGGCACTTTGCTGTCTTTGATTATAATGAGGAGCCTGCCAGGGAGAGTCTTCGCTATCAGGTTCTTCCAGCAGGGGAACGAGAGGCCATAGCTCAACCCGGCCTCCCTGCCCCGGTCTTGCTGAAATATGAGGCCTTGGTCCCTGATTTTCTCCTTCCCCCAATCCTTCTGCTGCCTCTTTACTCATGAAAACATGATCCACAAAGGAAAGAACCGGAGGCACAGAGCGGAAAGACACATTTAATTCGGGGTCACACCAGGGCAGATGCGCCTGTTTTACGCGCCGGGCAAATTCCTGCCGCCAGAGATGAAACTGCTCTGGTTCGGCCCCCTGAAAACTGTAAATTGACTGCTTGAAATCCCCAACGGCAAAAACCGTGCGGGGACGGCCATTGTCACTCTGAGCGGCATCCCCTGTAAAGAAATCCTCCGTTAACGCACCGGCGATTTCCCATTGCAGGCCGGACGTATCCTGCACTTCATCAAGCAATAAATGGTCAATCCCGCCATCAAGTTTGTACAACACCCAGGCTGCTCCAGGATCTCTCAAAAGAGCGCGCGTATAGGTAATCAGGTCGCTATAATCCACGCTGCCACGCTGATTTTTTGCCTGCTGGAACCGCTCCAACACAGGAACAGCAAGATTGAGTAACTCCTGATTGATTTCTATCAGTTCCAGTGATTTTCTTATCTGATAGAGTTCAAGACGCCTCTCTCCCTCTTTTTCCAGAAGTGCTGCAAGATCAGGTGCGCGTTCTCGAGCCGCTTTCCCTATAGCACGGTCCATCTGCCGAACGGTCTGCTTGGCTGTCAGAAAAACCGATTCCAGACAAAAAAGAGCGCGATTCTGCGGATTTTGTTGTAACCACTCTATAAGAGGCTGACTCCATTTTTGCCCAGTATCTGTCATGACGGGACCGGCACGTTTAAATCCTTCTATAAATTCAGCTTCAAAAGGTGACGAGCGGTCTTCTTCCTCCAGCCTTTTTCGGCTTTTCCCGCACACGTCAAAAAGCGTCTGATAAATCTCCCTCCGCAAAGCAGGTCTTAAAGCCCATTCTTTAACCAGACCTGCCCAGATTTCGCGTTTTTCAAGCACACTCCCGAGTGTCCTGGCCATTTCATCCAGCGAAACCTCCCCGGCAAGAGAGGCAACACTTTGAGGGTAAGCGGCTATTTCCCCCTCAAGGGCCTGTCTTAACATGACCTTACCGTCTGTTTCCTCAACCAGGGAGAAATGGGGATCCAGTGCCGCTTCCAGAGGGAAACGGCGCAAAAGAGACTGACAAAAAGCGTGAATCGTCTCAATTCTCAACCCGCCGGGAAGGTCCAGAACCTTGATGAAAAGCCCACGCGCCTGCTGCCGTGTCTCCTCTGTATTGGGGACGTCAAGGCGCTCCAGCTGCTGCCCCAGCGCGTCATCAGGTAAGGAGACCCATTCCCCCAGCCGGGCCTGCAAACGCCCTGCCATTTCCGCTGCGGCGGCCTTGGTATAGGTCAGGCAGAGAATTCTGCCGGGATGAGCGCCTTCGATAATATGCGTTTTGCCCTCATGCTGCTGAGTCATTGGCAACATTAATCTCAGCAGACGATCGATCAGCAATTTTGTCTTGCCAGAGCCGGCCGAGGCGGAAACGAAAACAGAGGCCCGCGGGTCAGAAGCCTGAAGCTGGGCCTTGTCTGCCTGCGCAATAGCATCATTCTTAAGAAAAGAGGTTTCCATCATAAGGATTTATCCCTCCCTGCTATTATAAAACCACTCATCGACCCGAGCGAGCTGCTCATAATCCGAGTAACGCGGCACGTGATGAAGCCTTGGTCGTGAAAAATAAGGTTGCTCCGGCCGTTCATATTCCTCAAGCAGGTTTGTAAACTGAGATAAAACAGTCTCTATAAAATCAAGATCATCAGCTTTTTTCCCCAGGGAAGAAAATGTGAGAATGTCTCCTGATTTCACGCCACCGCCAAGTTTCCAGTAAATCAATGCCTGAGCAACGGTCGCCGGAAGCCCCTTAAACGCTCCGGCTGCCAGCAATGCCGCCTCGAGAACAAGCTGGGCACTCCATTCCTGCAGGACGTCTTTTTTTGTCGGGAGGGAGCCGGTCTTATAGTCAAATATCCGGGCCGTTAACCCATCTTCATCATCAGAAGTGACCAGATCAATTCTGTCAGCCTTGCCTATAAGCCGGAATTTTTGGCCAGAAGAGAGTTTACCCTGCCAATCCGCCTCCACCTCTGCATATGAGCGGAAAGCAACAGCCCCTCTTCTTGTAGGCAGCTCCTGATCACACACCCAGGCGGCAATATTTTTCAACCGGGGCAGCCACCAGACTTTCAGGGAAGCCTTGACCGAAATCTCCCCGAGCGCTTTTTCGAAATAATGTTCTAATATTTCCTTCGCATTATAAGGCCATTCGGAAGGGTAGGACCTGACCATTTCCTCCATGGCTTTATGCACGATATTGCCGAATATGATCTGTTCTGCCTCCTGCTCCAGAGGGTCCAGAGCTTTCAGATGCAGGATGCGTTTGGCATAAAGCCCGTAAGGATCCCTCACAAGGGTATCAATATCGGTAATAGAAAAACGCTTTGGCCTTAACGCTACAGCAGGACGCGGCTCTGGTGGCTGAACGGGTCGTGCATCTCCGCAAGGAAGATCAAGAGCATGTTGCCACTTAAGAGCAGGGTGCGAATAAAGCTTTTTTTGTTCTCCTGAAAGAATCGTCTGCCCGGCAAGAAACGCTTCAAAACGGGCAAGCCACCGTGAAATAACCGTCGGTTTGCCGCCTTCTCTCCGGGCATAGGCAAAAACGGCCTTCCCTGACGCCAGCACAGACGTCGCAAAATCATGCGCGCTCTGTCCTATCGTCTTTTCAGGCGAGAAAAGGCCAATTTTACGTCTCATCGGGCGGCTGAGCCAGGGACCGGGGTCAACAGAAGGCGGCCAGTTCCCTTCTGAAAGCCCCCCCATTACCACAGTATCAAATGACAGCAATCGCGCCTCAAGCACACCAAGGATAGAGATGCGGGGATGCGCCAATTCAACACCCCCCTGATGTCCCTTCAGCCCCTGCAAGGCAAGCCCTGCCATGGAAACCGTCAGGAAACCTTCTATCCCCTCAATCCCTTCCGGCGGCAAATCTCCTCCCCAGGTCATAAGCTCAGCCAGGTGGTGTGAGAGCATGGCCCCATCATCACCCTGCCATAAGGCGAGACTGGTTTCGGGCTCTTTCTCCTCTGGTGAGGCCAGTAATTCCGCACAACGGATAAGAGCTTCCAGCCAGACAGGCATTGTCTGGAAACCTGTCAGAGCCAGTAAAGGGGCAAAAGCGTCCTCCAGCTTCTTAAGAAACTGTTTCAGTTCCTCTTTAAGAGAAAGTTCCCGCGCATCCCCGCCCCCAGTTTCAGCAGAAACACGTTCTTCAAGGGCTGCATAAAGACCGGGAAAGCCCGCACCGGGAGCGGGACCACGCAGGACGTGGCGTTCCAGCAAACGTGCAAAGGAGCGACATGCCCCGGGTTTCAACCCCAACAGGGCAAAGGGGTGTTTAAGCACCGCCAATAAGGAAACAGGCGCATATTCATTGGCGGCCGCACCGGCAATAAGACGCAGGAAAACGGCAATAGGCGTCTGATCCAGCCGAGTGCCCGCACTATCATCCGCATGAATGCCATAACGCAGAAGCGCTGATCTGACACGGCGCGCCAGATCCCGATCCGGCGTCACCAGCGCCCCTGACCGCCCGGGCTGAGACGCAACATCACGCAAGATCAGAGCAATCGCACCGGCTTCCTGCTGCAAATCTGAGGCAGCAATAAGAGAAAGGTCCTCAAGGCCCGAGCACTCCCGCAGCTCAGTCCAGCGCGACAATCCTTTTTCAGGCAGCATGACATCGCGCAGGAGTTCTTCACGCCCGGAATATTGGCTTTCCCCCCATAATTCCACGTCACAACGCTGAATGCCCATCTGTTTCAAAAGGTCGGAAAACGGATATTGGGGGTGAGATTCCGGCAAGCCCTCCCATAAATCCTGATCCAGCCCCAGATCAACGGCCTGAAAAATGACTGTTCCCAAGGGCAGGGAGGCGACAATTTTCAGAAATTCGGCAATCCCTGCCATTCCATCTGAAAAACCGACGGCCCATATGACCATTGGAGGGGGTATTTCCTGCCAAAGCTGGCCATGAGCTGCCAGCAAGGATCTATGCTGGGCGACAGGATTGCTCAGCCCCTGTTCTTTCAACCATTGTGGCCAGAAATCCGTCACAATTTTAAGGAACAGAAGAGTCTGTTCCCAATGATGGGCGAATTCCTCTTCGACCGCTTTGGGAAGGGCTTCCTTTAAATCAACCCCGCACCGCTCAGCCTCATCCATCAACTCTGCCAGAGCCTGAGCCAGAGGCCAGACACGTTCAAGACTGATTTTCTCCCGCGATGACCGGAAAAGAGGCGCGTGCAGAATCAGCTGTGCCAGAACAGCCAGACGGCGATTGGTCTCGACCGCAGGCGGCGTGTCTACTTCCAATGCCAGGGGAAAAAGATCCGTCTCCCCTACGTCACCAATGGCGATAATATCCGGCAGAAGCGCAGCTCTGCCATCCAGAACGCGTAAAAACGCCTCCATCAACCCTCTGGCAGCACGGCGACCCGGGACGAGAATAACGCCACGTTCCGTCAGTTCCGAGCCATCCCCTTCAGAGCCGAGTCCCCGCTTTTCGAGCCAGAAACGCGCGACTTGATCGAGGAACGAACATGAGGCCGGAATTGTGGCGACTGTCATAAATCAAACCGCGTTTTGAGGAGATTCAACCGCTCTTCCGGCCAGCCTTTCAGTGTGACGAAGCGCTCTTCTTCCCCACTTCCATAACTGAATTCGAGGTGAAGCGCCTCAGGAGGCAGGAGTGTTTCAGCACGATCAGGCCACTCCACGATCATGATCGATTCACAGGCTTCGTCCCAATCCAGCTCATAAAGCTCATCAGGGCCGGAAAGGCGCCAGAGATCGTAATGGAAAGCTACCCCACGAGGCGTCTCATAAGCCTGCACGAGTGAAAAACTGGGGCTGGGCACCTCAAGAGCCGGATCCTGAGCCAATGCGCGTAAAAAAGCCCGTGCAAAAGTGCTTTTGCCGGCTCCGAGAGGGCCTGTCAGAGCAAGGCAATCCCTCTGTTTCACGCATTCAGCCAGAGTTTCAGCAAAAAAGAGGGTCTGCTCGGGGGAGGAAAGGGTCAATCTCATGACCCCATCCTACCGTTCTTTGCAGAAAAAGTCCCTATAAGTACGCGCTATATTACGCGCGCCCTCAGAAATGACCCTGCACAGTCTTTCTGAGGGTTTTGTCCCGCCTTTCTGTCAGGCCAGGTCGCGGGCAACCAGAGGCAGAATACCCCCATGGCGATAAGCCAGAAGCTCATCAGATGTATCGATCCGGCATAAAAGCGGAACTCTTACCACGCCTCCATCAGCAGCCGTAATAACCGCTATGACCTCAGAACGTGGAGAGAGAGCTTCCATCCCTTCAAGGGAGATCATTTCCTCTCCTGTCAGGCCCAGCGTTTTCCTGTTCACGCCTTGCGGGAAAGTGAGAGGAAGAACCCCCATTCCTACCAGATTGGAACGATGGATGCGCTCAAAACTCTCGGCAATAACAGCTTTTACGCCAAGAAGTTTCGTGCCCTTGGCAGCCCAATCGCGCGAAGAGCCCATGCCATATTCCTTCCCCCCTATAACAACCAGAGGTGTATTCTGTTTTTGGTAAGCTTCTGCCGCTTCAAAAATAGTCGTTACCGTTCCTGTTGGGAACAGACGCGTATAGCCGCCTTCCTTACCCGGAACCATCTCATTACGCAGCCTGATATTGGCAAATGTTCCTCTCACCATCACACGGTCATTCCCACGGCGTGAGCCATAGGAATTGAAATCATGAGGCTCAATCCCCTGGGTTTTCAGATACAGACCAGCTGGTGAATTCACTGCGATGGCCCCAGCAGGGGAAATATGATCCGTCGTGACATTATCACCCAGCAACGCCAGAATACGGGCCTTTTCAATGGGCATTACGGGAGGGATTTCTGGAGAAAGATCATCAAAATAAGGTGGTTTCTGGATATAGCTCGACGCTTCATCCCACTGATAAAGAGCTGAATGCCCCCCAGCTCCGAGAGCCTGCCATTCCGAGGAGCCTTCGGTCACCTTGCTGTAACAATCCCTGAACTCATCGGGGCTTAAAGCGCTTCCCATAATTTCAGAGACTTCATGCCTTGTCGGCCAGAGGTCAGAAAGTTTTATGGGACTGCCATCCTGTCCATAACCCAGGATAGCCGTTGAAATATCTTCATCAATCCGCCCCAGAAGCGCATAAGCCACCACCAGAGGCGGAGAGGCCAGATAATTGGCACGCACGTGAGGAGAAATTCGTCCTTCAAAATTGCGGTTTCCTGAAAGGACCGCCCCCACTAACAGATGATTTTTCTCAATCAATGTTGTGACGTCCGGCGAGAGAGGGCCGGAATTTCCAATACAGGTCGTACAGCCATATCCCACGGTCTGGAATCCCAGAGCATCCAATGAGGATTGCAGACCCGCCTTGGTAAGATAATCCGTCACAACCCGGGAACCAGGCGCCAGAGACGTTTTGACCCATGGTTGGGACTTCAACCCTAATTCGCACGCTTTTTTGGCAACCAATCCCGCCATGATCAGAAGCTCAGGATTGGACGTGCTTGTGCAGGACGTAATGGCCGCGATTACAACCGCCCCATGTGAAAGTTTGAAAGCACCATCAGAGGACAAAAATTCTTTCTGGCGCTCTTCCTCTTTAACCGATCCGTCCAGAAGTTCTTTAAAAGAGACGGGAACATCTTTAAGAGACAGACGGTCCTGAGGGCGTTTCGGACCTGCAAGAGAGGGTTCCACTGTTGCCAGATCCAGCTCCAAAGTCTCTGTAAAACAGGGATCAACGCTTGACGCATCCCTGAAAAGCCCCTGCGCTTTGCAATAGCTTTCGACCAGCTTAATCTGGTCTTCAGAACGTCCGGTCTGGCGCAGATAATCAAGCGTCTGTTGATCTATGGGGAAAAAGCCGATTGTCGCCCCATATTCAGGCGCCATATTGGCAATACTGGCCCTGTCTGCCAGCGGGAGCTGGTCAAGAGCCGGGCCATAAAACTCAACAAATTTCCCGACAACACCTTTAGCGCGTAAGACCCGGGTAATTGTGAGAACAAGATCCGTCGCCGTTACACCTTCGGCCAGATTACCGACAAGCTTTACCCCGATGACATCGGGGATCAGCAAAGAGCTTGCCTGCCCCAACATAGCGGCCTCAGCCTCGATCCCACCGACACCCCAACCAAGAACACCCAGTGCGTTCACCATGGTCGTATGGGAATCAGTGCCATACACACTATCGGGGAACAGGATCGTTCCTTCATCGGTATCTTCCTGACAGACAACAGGAGCCAGATATTCAATATTGACCTGATGGCAGATCCCTGCCCCCGGCGGCACAACACGGAACTTCCTGAAGGCTTTCTGCCCCCACCGCAAAAACTGATAACGCTCACGATTACGCTCAAATTCAAGCGCCATATTATCAGCAAGTGCCTCCGGGCGACCGGATTCATCCACCTGCACAGAGTGGTCAATGACCAGATCAACCTGTATCTGCGGATTAACGGCCTCAGGACTCCCCCCGAGCTTTTTAACCCCTTCCCGCATGGCAGCCAGATCGACAATCGCCGGCACGCCCGTAAAATCCTGCATCAGGACGCGCGCCGGTCTGAAAGGAACTTCCTGATCTGAGTGTCTTGTTTTCAACCACTCCCCGAAAGCCTGAGCGCTTTTTTCGTCTCCCTGACGGGCAACATTTTCCAGCAAGATCTTCAGGGAATAGGGAAGCCGCTCCATAGTCCCTATTTTCTGAGCCAGTTTATTGAGACTGAAATAGCGATAGGATGCGCCTGTGACGTCCAGTGTTTCCCATAAATCCGCGTTCCGGGTCATAAACTAGCTCCTCAGTCTCTGAATCAGTAAGTCTGCAAACGCTCTGGTGCCGATAGTTCCGCCGAGATCAGGGGTCCTGATGCCTTCCTTTACGACGAGCTGCTCGATAGCTGTTTCCAGCGTTTTTGCTTTTTCCTCATAATCACAATGACGGAGCATCAGGATGGCTGCCCGTAAGAGCGCCAGAGGATTCGCCTTGTCCTGGCCCGCAATATCAGGGGCTGAGCCGTGAACAGCTTCAAAAATGGCCATTTCTGGGCCGATATTTGCTCCCGGCGCTGTCCCGAGGCCGCCCACCAATCCGGCTGCGAGATCGGACAGAATATCACCAAACAGATTCGTCGTAACAATGACATCATAGGTTTCAGGCTTGATGACGAGCTCCATAGCGCAGGCATCAACAATGCGCTCTTCAAAAGCGATTCGCCCCTTATAATGCTCGGCAATTCGGCGGCCTTCATGCAGGAAAATTCCGCTTAACGCCTTGAGAATATTGGCCTTATGAACCAGCGTAACCTTTTTACGCCCATGTTTGAGGGCATAGGCAAAAGCGAATTCAACGATACGGGCACATTCCTGCCGGGAATTATACCCCGCTCCGTACGCAACAGCTTCAGGATCCCCCCCTACAGGGAGATAATGCTCCATAGCAGCGTAAAGACCTTCGATATTTTCCCTGACAACGACAAGATCAACATCTTCAAACCGGCCTCCTGGCAGGAGTGTTCTGGCGGGTCTGACATTGGCATAAAGGTCAAAACGCTGGCGCAGGGTCACGTTAATGGAACGAAACCCCTTCCCGACCGGAGTCGTTAAGGGTCCCTTTAAAGCAAGCTTTGTGCGGGAAAGGCTTTCCAGCGTGGCGCTTGGCAGAAGATCTCCACACTCTTCCAGCGCTGTCATGCCTGCTTTTTGAATATCCCACACAAACGGGGCTTCAAGAGCCTCCAGAACGGAAATTGTTGCGTCTGTAATTTCAGGTCCAATTCCATCACCGGGGATCAGCGTAACGGTTCGACGGTCAAACATAAAAGGTCTCCCGAGCCATAT
The DNA here is from genome assembly GCF_058511235.1 of Aristophania sp. ESL1100. Lineage (NCBI taxonomy): Bacteria > Pseudomonadati > Pseudomonadota > Alphaproteobacteria > Acetobacterales > Acetobacteraceae > Aristophania > Aristophania sp. ESL1100. The sequence goes on from NZ_CP196394.1 coordinate 1,620,458, forward strand.
CGTAACTTTTCGGAAATGAGTGTGCGGGAAAGGAAAAGAAGAAGTCAATTCATTTCGGGTAAAGAATATTATTTAATGAGGACGTATTTTTCGTCAGGACTGGTCTAATAGAGTGATTGGCCTTATGTAACAGTATCATGACCCAGATCTCTTCTTTTGAAACTGACATTGCTATTATTGGTGCGGGCCCTGCCGCTCTTTTCGCTGCCTTTGAATGCCGTATGCTACGCCTTGAATGCGTGCTTATGGACGTTCTGGACTATGTGGGGGGACAGTGCGCAACGCTCTATCCCGAAAAGCCGATTTATGACATCCCGGCCCACCCTTCCATTACAGGGAGCGGACTGATTGAGGCTCTGGAAGCGCAGATCGCACCTTTTGATATTCCCCGTATCCTGGGGAGCCGGGTCACGTCTCTGGAAGGGACGCGAGGGGACTTCACCCTGACCAATGAGCGCGGGGACCGCGTAAAAGCAAAAGCCGTTATTATTGCCGCCGGTGCCGGTGCCTTCGGTCCGAATCGCCCTCCCCTTGAGGGGCTGGACGCTTATGAACAGGGGGGAAGCGTTCATTATTTCATCCGCCGGAAAGATGAGTTTGCCGGGAAGCGTCTTCTCATTGCCGGTGGCGGTGATTCAGCTCTGGACTGGGCGTTGTTACTTTCCGATAGTGCCAGCCATATTTACCTTCTTCACCGCCGTGAACAATTCAGGGGGGCGCCGGAAACGCTTGCCCGGATTGAGGAAAAGGTCAAAGAAGGCAGGATTGAAAAAGTCGTCCCTTATCAGCTTCACGCTCTTAATGGGGAAAATGGCGTGCTTGACGGCGTAGACGTCATTTCACTTGATGGCACAGTAAGAAGACTGGACGTGGATCACCTGCTTGCTTTCTATGGCCTGTCGACTGATCTGGGACCGATTGCCATGTGGAACGTGCAGACGCACCGCAATACCATCCCGGTCAATCCGGCAACGCTGGAAACAAGTGCACCAGGCATCTTTGCCATTGGCGATATTGCCGCCTATCCCGGCAAACTGAAACTGATCTTGCAGGGTTTCTCAGAGGGTGCGATGGCCATCCATGCCGCCTATAACATCGCCCGGCCTGAAACAGCCTTGCGCTTTGAACATTCCACAAGCCGCGGCCAACCTGGCAGCCCTGCCTGATCAGGATGGCAGCACGAACTTTTTGAAGACGGTCACAAAGAGAGAGGCGAGACATTCCACTTTCGCGCTCTCTTCCCATTGAGAACCACGTTGAAATTTTGTTTTATGAGTGCGTTTTCAGCTTAGGCAGAAAAGCTGTAACCAGCCCGAGCAATGGCAAAAAGGCCGTAAATTTATACACCCAGATGATGCCATAAAGGTCCGCCAGGTGGCCGAGACCGGCAGCCCCTATTCCACCAATGCCGAACATAAGACCGAACATAATGCCTGAGACCATACCGACGCGGCCAGGCATCAGCTCCTGTGCGTAAACAACAAGGGCAGAAAATGCGGAAGCAATAATCAGCCCGATTGTAATCGCTAAAATAGCGGTCCAGAACAGATTGGCATGAGGCAGGATCAGAGCAAAAGGCACAACACCAAGAAATGAAATCCAGATAACGACCTTGCGTCCAAGGCGATCCCCAACCGGGCCACCTGCAAAAGTCCCAATCGCAACAGCTGCCAGATAGGCAAAAAGATAAAACTGGGACTGTGATGCGGTAAGACCAAATCTTTTGATCAGATAAAACGTAAAGTAATTCTGAAACGACCCTATATAAATAAATTTGGCAAACATAAGCACCCCGATTACCGTCATGGCGCGTATCATCGTTGCCCGGCTATAGGGAGAGGGAGACGTTTTTGCCCCGGTCCTGTCGCTTGAGACAGGCCCTATACCGATCCGCCATTTCGTAATACCGAAAAGCACCCAGATTGCCGCAATGGTTCCCACGTCAAGCCAGGCTATGGCTTTCTGGCCAAAGGGAAGAATCAATGATGATGCCATAAGGGGCCCCATCGCAGAACCCACATTCCCCCCTACCTGGAAGGCTGATTGCGCTGTACCGAACCGACCGCCAGAGGCCATACGCGCAATGCGGGCCGCCTCAGGGTGAAACGTCGCAGAACCGATGCCAATAATACAGGCTGATACCAGAATCATTATATAAGTTGGTGCAAACGCCAGAAGCCCGATACCAATGAATGTGGCCACCATACCGACAGGCAAAAGATACGGCATGGGACGTTTGTCTGTATAAAGTCCCACCCATGGCTGTAAAAGAGAGGCCGTTAGCTGATACACCAATATAATCCAGCCAATTTCAGTAAAACTGAGTTTATAATTAGCCTTTAACATGGGGAAAACTGCCGGTAATACCGCCTGAATAAGGTCATTAAGCAAGTGCGCAAAGGCAACCGCCCCCACAATCTGAACAATAAATTTCTGTGGATTTTCAGGATTACCTGAAGAAAGACCAGAGGACGGACCTGCAAAAGCAGTACTACGCTCGTTCATGTATATTTAGCTCGCAACTTTCAGTTTCACGGCCAGAGGGTCCCTTCCCGACTGAAGTGAACCTGCCGGCGCTTGCGAACGTCATACAGCTTTATCATCCGTCCTGCTTCGTTGAATCAGACATTTATTTATGATAATAGGACAGAATGTGTGAAATTGATGAAAGTGTCTCACGGCCTGTTCTGGCACTCGGCAATCACTATCCCCCGGATTATGAACTGAAAGAACACCATCATCGACGCAGCCAGTTTCTTTATGCAGCAAGCGGGGTGATGGCCGTTAGAACCCCACAGGGAACGTGGGTCTCCCCGCCCCAACGAGCCGTATGGATCCCAGGAAATACACCCCATTCAGTGCGCATGATCGGGGCCGTCCAGACACGCAGTGTATTGATTGAACCAGATTATAGCTTAAATAAGGGAACAGGCTGCCAGATCATAAGCGTATCCCCGCTACTCCAGCAATTATTGATTGCATCCTCCGAAATATCTGCTGAATATGATACGACAGGACGCGATGGCCTGGTTATGTCTCTCCTTCTGACAGAAATCTGCCGTGCACCTACGCTTCCCTTATCTGTCCCATTTCCAGCACATGCCTGTCTGGAAAAATTATGTCAGGATTTTCTTCATAATCCTGACGCCACCATAACAACAGACGAATGGGCTGATCATCTCGGCATGAACAGGCGGACATTTACACGTCTGTTTCGCCGTGAAACGGGTATGAGCTTTGTTGAATGGAAACAACAGGCCTGTGTTTCAATCGCTCTTCCACGCCTCGCTGCAGGCGAGTCAGTCACCTCCATTGCCCTGGATATGGGCTATGAAGGAGCGGGCAATTTTACGGCCATGTTCAAACGTATCGTAGGAGCACCGCCAAGCCGCTATAACGATCAAACAGACCGTTAATAGTCATCTCACATTAATTATGGACTTATCAGTTCAAAACAAGTACGCTCTTTCAAAATCAGTCGAGTATGAAACATGGCCCGTCCTCAGGAATTCAACAGAGAGATTGTTCTGCAAAAATCCATGAAGCTTTTCTGGCAGCATGGATATAAAGCGACGTCTTTGACTGATATTTTGAAGGCAACAGGGCTGAGCAAAAGCAGTCTCTATAACAGCTTTGGCAATAAATACGGGCTCTTTCTGGAAGCGTTTGATCGGTACCGAGAGGATCGTTATCAGGATATGATCAAAATTCTCTCTGACGACCATGCAAGAGCAGCCATTGAGCGTTTTTTTCGTATGATTGTTACAGATGCCAGAAACCCGGAAAAAGGGAGTGGCTGTATGGGCATTAACCAGGCCATTGAGCTGGCCCCTCATGACAACGCCATAAAAATGCGGATTGAGGAGGATTTTAACCGTCTGGAACTCGCCCTCACCCTGACTATTGAACGTGGCCAGAAAGAGGGCACGATCACCCATAAACGTGATGCCCGATCCCTCGCCACTCTGCTTGTTCTCGGCTTTCCGGGGCTCCAGATTTTCACCACCCTTCTCGCTGATCCCGAGAAGATGAAGCAAAAGCTTTCCAGTTTTCTGTCTTTACTTGACTGATATTTTTTTAACTCATTTTGGACCATTCGGTCCCTAATAAGGAGACATCATATGAAAATCACGCAAATACGCAATGCCACCTTACGTCTGGACTATGGAGGAAAGCGCTTTCTGATTGATCCTTATCTTGCAGACAAGGAGACATATCCCGGCTTCCCCGGGACCCTGAATGCTGAGCTTTCCAATCCCCGTGTTTCACTGAAAACACCTATGAGTGACATTCTCGATATAGATGCTGTTATCGTCACCCATACCCATCCTGACCATTGGGACGACGCTGCGATCGCCCTCATATCAAAAGACATTCCCCTTTTTGCGCAACATGAAAAAGATGCTGCCCTCATTCGCTCACAGGGCTTCAAAGATGTTCGGATCCTTTCTGAAAACTCACGCTTTGAAGGGATTACCCTGCATAAAACAGCCGGCACACATGGCAGCCAGAATGTCATTGCCCGGTTTCACGATATTCTTGGAGATGTCTCGGGTGTCGTTTTCCAACATCCTGATGAAAAAACGCTCTATATTGCCGGCGATACGGTCTGGAATGGGCAGGTCGCACACGCCCTGAAACAGTACCGTCCCGACATTATCGTCCTCAATGCCGGTGATGCAGAGCTTATCACAAAAGAGCCCATCATCATGAATGCCCCTGATGTGAAATCAGTATGTGACGCAGCGCCTGATGCTGTTGTCATTGCGAGCCATATGGAAGCCGTTAATCATGCTGTCCTCACACGCGGGCAATTAAAAGCGTTTGCTGAGCAGAACCATATAGACAAACAGCTCTTAATCCCTGAGGACAATGAAAGCTATTCTTTCTAGGGTCTGTTTTCACAAGAACCTAAAACAAAAAAGGCCGGAATAAACCGGCCTTTTTCTTCGTCCTATAAAATAACGCTTATACTTCTTTGCTACGTGAAGCGCGTTTGCGTTCATGCGGGTCCAGATAACGCTTTCTGATCCGGATCGCTGAAGGAGTGACCTCAACCAGCTCATCTTCCTCAATATAAGCAATTGCCTGCTCAAGGCTCATCTTACGGGGAGGTGTCAGAAGAAGGGCCTCGTCCTTACCGGCAGCACGCATATTGGTGAGTTTCTTTTCACGCACAGCGTTCACTTCGAGGTCATTCTCGCGGGAATGCTCACCCAGGATCATGCCCGTATAAATCTTCTCACCCGCACCGACGAACAATGTACCACGATCCTGCAATGAGAACAGGGCATATTGTGTGGTGACACCATCTTCAGCAGAGATCAGAGAGCCATTACGGCGCCCTTCAATCGGCCCGGCATAAGGCATATAGGCATGGAAGAGACGGTTCATGATGCCCGTGCCGCGTGTGTCGGTCAGGAACTCATTATGATAGCCGATCAGACCACGTGACGGAATCAGGAAGGTCAGGCGCTGCTTGTCACCGCCGGAAGGACGCATATCCTGCATCACGCCCTTACGCAGGGACATTTTCTCAACAACGGCGCCTGAGAATTCCTCATCCACATCGATGAGAACTTCTTCATAAGGCTCTTCACGCTCACCTGTTTCAGGATTTTCACGGAACAGCACTCTTGGACGCCCGATTGTCAGCTCAAACCCTTCACGGCGCATCGTCTCAATAAGAACGCCGAGCTGAAGCTCACCGCGACCGGCCACTTCGAAAGCTTCGCTTTCAGGGCTGTCAGTCACTTTAATGGCGACGTTGCCCTCTGTTTCCTTGAACAGACGGTCACGTATCTGGCGGGATGTGACCTTCTTACCCTCACGTCCACCCAATGGTCCGTCATTGATACGGAAGGTCATGGAGAGGGTTGGTGGGTCAACCGGTGTTGAAGGCAAAGGCCCTTCGAGAGCCGGGTCAGCCAATGTATCAGGAATCGTCGCTTCAGAAAGACCAGCAATCGCGATGATATCGCCTGCTTCAGCCTCATCGACGGGCACGCGGTCAAGACCGCGGAATGCCAGCAACTTGGTCGCACGGCCTGTCTCGACAACGTCTCCATTCGGCGTGAAGACGCGAATCGGCATATTGACCTTCGCGCGGCCCTGCTCAATACGGCCTGTCAGAATACGGCCAAGGAAGTTATCGCTCTCAAGGATGGTGGAAACCATCGCAAATGGCTTGTCTTTATCCAGCCCTGGACCAGGGACATGCTTCAGGATCAGGTCAAACAGAGGAGAGAGATCCTTGCGGGCACCTTCCAGTTCTGTATCAGCCCAGCCCTGACGGCCAGACGCATAAAGCATGGGGAAATCAAGCTGCTCATCATTGGCGTCCAGAGCGGCAAAGAGGTCAAAGACCTCGTCATGCACTTCATCAGGACGGGCATCGCCACGGTCAACCTTGTTAACCACCACGATCGGGCGCAGCCCACGTGCCAGAGCTTTGCCAAGCACAAATTTTGTCTGTGGCAGAGCCCCTTCAGCGGCATCAACCAGAATGACGGCACCATCCACCATGCTCAGGATACGCTCAACCTCACCGCCGAAATCGGCGTGGCCCGGGGTATCAACGATATTGATGCGCGTGTTTTTCCAGACCACTGAGGTACATTTGGCCAGAATGGTGATCCCACGCTCACGCTCAAGGTCGTTATTATCCATAGCGCGTTCAGCAACGTGCTGATGCTCATGGAAAGAGCCTGACTGCTGCAGGAGCTGGTCAACAAGAGTGGTCTTCCCATGATCGACATGGGCAATAATGGCGATGTTACGAATATCCAAGGCGATCTTCCAGAAAACGACAGATTAAAGACAGAAGTTAGGTGTGTTCTGCACTGATTTCGATTATTTTGCAAATAATACCCGCATTTTAAACTGAAATTAAGGTCGGATTTCACCCCATGTCTTCTGCTTCCTCCTCTGATTCTCCTCACTCCCAGCCAGAGAACCTCCATCTTCTGGGGCGCCAGTCTGCTTTGCCAGCTTCCCCCGAAGAGGCTGTTCTTGAGCGCGTCCCCGCCCCTCATAAGGGGAAACGCTACATGGTACGGTTCACCGCACCTGAATTTACGTCTCTTTGCCCGGTGACCGCACAACCGGACTTTGCCCATATCGTTATTGATTACATCCCGCGGGACTGGATTGTCGAAAGTAAGTCTCTCAAGCTTTTTCTCGGAAGCTTCCGCAATCATGGTGCTTTTCATGAGGATTGTTCAGTCACCATAGCCACCAGACTGGTCGAACTTCTTGACCCGGAATGGCTGCGCATCGGCGCTTATTGGTACCCACGCGGCGGCATCCCCATTGATGTTTTCTGGCAGACTGGTCCCGCCCCGCAGGATGTCTGGATTCCCTCGCAGGACGTTCCCGGTTATCGTGGCCGCGGTTAAACACCTCTAAAATCCTATCGTCGCGTCTCCTCCTATGAGGATACGTGACTGATGATGGAAATCATCAAAAACTTTTGTCCCATTTAAAGCACGGTCAAAACGAATTTCAGGGCGGATTTGGAATGTCTTGATTCCGTGCCCCAGATGCGGACTCCAGACCGCATTGAACGTCAGATCGCCATAAGTTGTCGGCGATGCTCCATAACTGCTGTTCTGATGGCCCAGAAGAGCGCGTGCATAATCCCGATTACCGGGAAACTGCATGACAAACTGCCCTGAATTATCACGGTAAAGCTCCATACGGGCATTGAAGCTCAATGTCTCTGTCAGCTTATACTGCCCCCAGAGAACACCACTCCAGCTCTCTCCCAGAGCTTCGTCATGCAGAAAGGTCGCTTCAGCGGTCACATTCCATTTGGGAGTGATCTGCCAGGAAAGATTCAGATCATTCCAGAAACGCTGCGCCGAACGGGCCTGCTTCCCAAGGGAGGCAACCGCATTTTCGGGACCGATTCGAAAAATATCGGTAAAACTGACCGTTCCCCCACCAAGATCGTGACCATTAAATCCCACATAACCTGAGGGACGGCCATTATTATTCCCTTTCCCAAAAGACATCTGATTGCCCGCATCAAGGCCAAACAGCACGTTATAATGGTCTGCAACATGCCATTGGAAATACCCTCCTAGAAGTTCAAAGGGCACCGCATATTCCGATGTATAGGCCAGCGTATAGAAAGAACGTGCGGCAGCATCGAGCACTTCCACCCCCATAGGGGACGGTAAAATACCAATCTGCCCATCAAGCCCCCCTTTCGTCACCCAGGGCATATGCAGGGCGATATTGGCTGCTGTCGGTGTCAGCTGATAACGCTTGTCGATCCATTTATCCGAGATACCGGAAATCCCGTAAACCTGGGCGTCAGACCCATAAAGAAGCTGAAAATTAAACCCAAACCCATATCCTCCCCCAATAGGGTCAACCGGTTTTGTTATATTAAGAAGGATCTGGTTGAGCAGTGGTTCATCACTATGGGACGTGAGCAACTGTCCGAAATTCATACCATTCCGGGGATGGCCCGTATTGGCCATGATTCCCCCTTCAATCTGTAAGCCGAGCTCAATGTCCGAAAACCAGTTTTTCACGTTGGTTTCGCCCTGTATCCGTTCGGAATGAACGTCCGCTTCCGCTCTTTTATGAGAAAGAGTGAGCGTTACAGCGCTTATTGCCAGGATAAGAAGGAAATTGCGGCACCGGATATTCTTCATAGCGCACCTTACTCATTTCGATAATGAAACAATATGTACCTGATAGCGTTGTTTGCGCAATATGATTCGATATCGAAATAACTATTTTTAAAATACAACCCTGAAACAATCTTGAATTTATTTCAGGGTTGTATGCACTTTATCCACACTGGTCTTACGATAATTCCTGTTTTATCGTGTTATTCCTCACAGTTCCCAGGGATATTTTCAGAGGAACTGAAACATCTTCATAAGGGATCATCGCTATGATCGAGGGAAAAGTCATTATCATCACAGGGGCCTCATCAGGAATTGGTGAAGCGACAGCCCGCCTTCTGGCACAACAGGGGGCCAAAGTCATTCTCGGTGCCCGCCGTGAAAACCGACTGAAACAGATTGTCTATGACATCAACGTCAATGGCGGCACGGCACTCTATTCAGTGCTGGATGTTACAAAGCCCGAGGATAATGAGGCCATCGTCAAACTTGCGCTTGATACGTTCGGACGGCTGGACGCCATTTTCCTCAATGCCGGAATCATGCCAACCTCTCCCGTCTCTGCGTTAAAAACAGAGGAATGGCACCAGACGATTGATGTCAATATCAAGGGGTTCGTGAATGGCGTTGCTGCCGTTATGCCCCTCTTTGTCAAGCAGAAATCCGGGCAGGTTATTGCCACATCATCTGTCGCGGGTCTCAAACCCTATCCGGGGTGTGCGATCTATGGTGGCACGAAGTGGTTTGTGCGCGATTTCATGGAAATTCTACGTATGGAATCCGCAATGGAAGGAACCAATATCCGTACCGCAACGATTTATCCCGCGGCAATTAAAACGGAATTACTTCATAGCATTACAGATGCCAGGTCAGCTGAATCCATGCAGAAACTCTATGACCAGCATGCCATTTCACCTGAAAGTGTCGCCCAGGTCGTCGCACTGGCCGTGGACGCACCTGCCGATACAAATATCAGCGAATTCACCGTCGGCCCGACGAATCAGGCCTGGTAGGGAAAGAAGCTCAGATGAAGCACGGCTCTTTTTGAGAATTAGTGCTTCATCTGAAGGTTTTTATGATGCAACGCATCCAGTCTTTTCACTAATGGGAGCAATAAAGCCAGAATAACGCATAAAATCATGGCTCCCCAAAAGAGATGTTCAAAAAGGGGTGCGTATAGAGGTGCCATGATTGGCTGTCTTACTGTGGTGGGTATGGCCGCACCATTAGCTACAAGACTGCCGACATACATGCCGATCCCCCACAACATATAAAGAGCCCCCATCAACACCGCATTCATCCGTGCAGGGGCATATTTCGCGATAATTGAAAGCCCTAACCCAACGGTCAGAATCTCACCAAACGAAACAAGGCCGTAGCCTAAAACCATGACCCAGGGAGAGACGAGCCCTGTCGCCATTCTGGCAGAAAGCCACCATGCCAGAAAACCGAGCCCGACAAAGCCATACCCGACAAGAATCTTATAAAAAAGCGCAACATCCCGACCATTTTTAGCCCAATGACGATAAAGGGCTGCCAGAAGAGGCCCAAAAACCATGATCCAGAAAGGATTAAGAGCGTAAAACTGCCCGGCTGTCAGCGTAAAGAGTTTAACAGGTCCGATCATAAATTGCCCCGACACGGCCCGAAGGGCAAAAAGTGTCAGAGATGTCTGCATCTGCTGGAAAAAGATCTGATAGGCCACAGTCTGCAGGCCCAAAAGACAGGTCAGAAACAGACCCGGCCTCTCTTGTGGCATGGCTTTGACCCATAAAAGCCCCCAGACCCCTGCCAGAATGACCCCTGCTCCGATCACGCCGGAGCGGGCGATCGCCGGTTTGGAAAGCATCTCTATTGAAGCACCCCACAAAATGAGCATAAGCACAACGAAAACAAGCCAGAAAAACAGGTTCTTATTTCGTTTGAAATCAGGCAGCGGAGCAAAAGGCGCTAACCATGAAGAACGCCAGGCATAAACACACAGCCCCAATAACAACCCCAGCACGCACCCGCTAAAGGCCATGGAGGGCCCCCACTTCATCTGCACCCAGGGCAATAGAAGCATGGAGATCACCGACCCGACATTGATCGACATGTAATAAAGGGTGAATGCGGCATCCAGCGCTGTTTCATCTTCTGCATAGATACAGCGGACAAGTGCCCCGGCATTTGGCTTAAACAGCCCATTGGACAAGGCAATCAAAGCCAGCGCCGGGAGAAACAGGCTTTTTTGTTGCAGTGATACAGCCAGAAGCCCATAGCCAACCGTTAAGCCAACGGCTCCCATAATCAGTGTCGGGCGCGTACCAAGATATTGGTCGCCTACAAAACCGCCAATAATCGGCAGGCTATAGGCCAGAACAGCAAAGGCTCCGAGCAGCAGATTAACATCCGCATCCTGCATATGCAGCGCCTGCACCATAAACACAGTGAGGACGGCCTGCATGCCGTAATATCCAAAGCGTTCCCAGATTTCTATGGCCAGAACGACCAGAAACGCCTTGTTTCTCTGCGAAGAAGGTCTGGATAGTGAAGGCAAAGCAGAAGACATAAAGAACCTTTATCGGAAAAAAACAGTCTTCTTTTTAGCTCTAGCCCCCGGCAAGATGGAAGCCGTGAACGCGGCTGACTCCCAAAAAGCCCAGACCAATAAGCACCGCAACAAGGGCGATGGCAATAATGAGGCCAATAATCTCCCTTCTGTGAAACCAGTCACGCAAGGTGGTAATCGGCATTAGAAACTTGATCATCATTATTGCATTATCCTGCGTCAGCTAGCGTCTTTTTTCCGGTAATAATCCTCAATAAGCTTTTCGAGGTCCGGGTCAAGTTTGCCAAGTTTGACACGCAATGTGACAAGCAGATCCCCTTCGGCAGAACGCCCATGAGCCGCAATCCCACGCCCTTTTAATCTCAGGACTGTCCCGGTATCAGAATGAGGTGCGACTGACACGGCTACGGTGCCCTTGGGCGTGCGAACGCGAATTTTCCCACCCAGGAGAACCGTTTTCAGGTCCACATCCTGCGTGACGCGGAGATTCCGCCCCTCACGCGTATAATAAGAGTCAGGGGTGACGTGAATCTTGAGCAGAACATCCCCTGCGGGGCCTACCTGCCCTGAAGGGCCGGCCTGCCCGGGCATCCCTTTCCCCTTCACACGCAATGTCACGCCATCTTCAACGCCAGGCGGAATGGTCACGGCAATCTGCTGCCCTGTCCCTAAATCAATTTCCCGCTTGTCACCAATAGCCGCCTGCTCAAAAGAGACCGTCAGATCGCCATGAAGATCCTCTCCGCGCCGGCTTCTCTGAGAGGCACGGAACCCGCCCCCGCCGAACATATTGGAGAAAAAGTCTCCCAGATCCTCATTATTCTGAAAGCCATGCTGCCCACCAAAACCCCCGGCACCGGCGCCGTAACCATTTCCGCCGTAACCGCCGAATGGACCACGCTCCTGACCGTCAGCATCGATCTCCCCTCTGTCGAAACGGGCTCTCTTTTCTTTATCTCCCAATATTTCATAAGCTTTACTGATCGCCTTGAATTTCTCTTCGGCCTTGGCATTATCGGGGTTATGGTCAGGATGATATTGCTTGGCCAAACGACGATAAGCGCTGCGAATTTCCTTATCGTCCGCTGTTTTGGCTACCCCTAACGTGGCATATGGGTCAGTCATTATTAATCAGATTCCTTCAAATCAGTATCATCCAGGAGGTCAATCAGAACGGCAATAATCTGTCCATAGGTAAAACCGGATTGTACCCCTTCATGAATAAGGTTTTTTAATCTGGGTCTCAAAAAATCGGCTATGGGAAGTTTCTCGCTCATATTTTTTCCCTTTCTTCATGAAATGTACATCACTAAAATGAAGTTCAAGAGGCCTGTGATGAACCAGAACCCGGGTGAATATCCGACTTTACCACCGCATTTTCCTCAGAGCATATATTTCCCTGAAAAACTTGAAAAAACACCTTTTTTGACGCTCTGGCCCTTTTATTCTACACAACCAGTCTCACTGAACCGTCTTCTATTCTACCTGATCTTTTCAACTATAGTATATTAATATAAGCCGTACTTAAGGGTTAATGTTATGATGTCTGCCTCACCTTACCCTCCTTTTAACCCTTCTTCTGGCAAAAAACGTCTCATTGTCACTGGATGTGACAGTCGTTATTTCCCTTTACTTGAAGAGCTCATTGCTTCTATCCGGCGATTCCCCGAAACTGAAAAACTCGATATTGCCTGCATTGATGGTGGATTAACCCAAGAACAGATTCAGAAACTGACGCAATCAGCCATTCCGGTACAATCTCCTTATATCCCTTCTGATTTACCAGCCAGACATCTCAAAAAAAGACCAAGTCTGACGATAGGTCTTTCAAAACTCTGGCTCGATACATTTTTTCCTGATTATGAGACCATTCTCTGGCTGGATGCGGATACGTGGGTGCAGGAATCCTCTGCGCTGGAGCTTTTATTTGGAGCCGCCGAGACAAAAACCCCCTCACTGGCAACCATTCCTGAACTTTTTCTCCATAAACCTTTCCGGCTCAGATGGCTGCCTTTTGATCTCGCCCAAATCCGCTCTATTCTCTATAAAAATTCAACAATTGCCCGCCTGCCCCGTTCCATCCGCCACAAGATTGGCGTACGCCCAACCTTGAATGGCGGCATTTTTGCCCTCTCCCGCACAGCCCCGCATTGGCAGAGACTCAGGGACTGGCAGAAAATCGTTTTAAAACACGGCAAGATTTTCTGTTCAGATCAGTTATCTCTTTCTCTCTGCGGGCATATTGATTCACTTCCTGTCGAATTTCTGCCACCAGGCTGCAATTATATGGGGCCCTGGTATTTCAACAGTAAAACCGGAAAAATCTGTGAGCATGTTTATCCCCATGCGCCGGCAGGCATTATTCACCTTGCCGGCTATGATGACATGCGCCTTGACCCGGCAGTCACAACCAGTGTTCTTGATGAGAATGGTGAAAAACGCGCCATGAGTCTCCGTTTCTCCAGCCTCTATCCTGAATCATAGAGGCTTGCAGATCTTAACGGGAGAACGCCCGTAAAAGAATGCTCTGATCTTTTTTCTCAACAGGCAGGCGTGTATCGGTCAGCTCCTGGCCTTGCCACCCTGCCCCCATGGAAACGTACAGCGTAACGGCATCATCAAGACGCTTACCATGGGCCAGAACGGCATCATCCTGCGCTTTAAGAGCTGTCTGCTGCGAGTTCAGAACATTGATATAGCCTGTCAGCCCAGCAGTAAAAAGCTGCCTGGCCCGGTCACGTGCCAGATTTGCCTGTTCAGCGGCTTCCTTCCGCTCTTTTACAAGCTGATTATCCTGCTGCCAGTTAACAATGGCATCCTCTACCTCACGCAAACCATTAAGCACTGTCTGACGATATTGCAGACGGCTGCCTTCTGCTTCTGCTCGAGCCTGCATAATCTGGGCGCTATATTTACCGCCATGAAGTACAGGAACAGAGGCCATCATCAGAATGCTCCAGCTCATCGCATTTACCTGGAAAGCATGAGAGAGCGCTGAGGAATTCGGATTAAAGTCCAATGGAATATTAAAATTAGGATAAAGCTGGGCAACCGCAATCCCTATACGGGCCGTATTTTCAGCATAATGACGCTCTGCCTCACGAATATCGGGGCGATTTGCCACAACCATGGAAGGGATAGCCTTGGGGAACACCGGCATTACAGGAAGTTTCTGGCGCTTCTGTAATTGAGGTTCCAAAGTGCCAGGCATTTCTCCCATCAACACCGCAATCGCATGAATAAGACGCTGCTGCTGAGCCAGAAGATCTGGAAGACGGGCACGCTCGGTATGTTCCTCTGACTTTGACTGGGCAATCGTCAGCGTATTTCCAACCCCATTATCATAGAGCCGTTGCACCAAAATTGTCCCATCATGAGCAACCTTGATGGCATTCTCGGTAACAGTCAGCCGCTCCTGCACGGTTCTAAGCGTGATATAATCGCTCACCAGCTGACTTAACAACGAAACAAGAACGCCTTTCCGTTCTTCTATTGTTTCATCAACGATACGCTTTCGGGCTTCTACCGTGCGTGAAATTCGACCAAAAACGTCCAGTTCCCAATTTGCCCTAGCCCCATAGGTCAGAACAGAAGCATGGGGATGATTCAAGTGGCTCCCCGGACGTGTGATCCAGTTATCAATATTAATGGAGTAGCGGTTATCTCCGCCCCCTGCATTGGCATCAAGCTGTGGATACCAGTCAGATTCAGCCTGGCGCCTTAAAGCCTGTTCGGCAAGGATATGCTGTGACGATACCTGAAGATCATAATTGCCTTTAATGGCTCTCTCTACCAAATCATTCAGGACAGGGTCGTTAAAACGTCCCCACCAGTCTTTCAGAAGACGCTCTGTCTGGGCTTCTTCCTCTTTTGTGGTGGGATGTGGCTGGCCTGCAAAATTTTTGGGCAACGGAAAATGATCCGGCTTGTAGTCAGGTCCGACGGCACAGCCTGACAAAAAACAAAGACCCAGAAAAGAAGGGAGGGCAAATTTCTTCATTTTACAGATGATTCTGCAACCATGTTGTCAGGAGGCCCTTGGCGCCATTTTTCTGTTTACCAACAGCGACTGTTGCGGTCATTCCTGCTGATAAAATCACATTTGGCGGGATATCATCAAAGGCAATTCGCACCGGGATACGCTGAGCAAGACGCACCCAGGTAAAGATTGGATTAACAGTGGGCAGCCCCAGCTTATCCCAGCTCCCGTTCTGGTCATTAATACCACGCCCGATGCTGACCACATGACCTTTCAAAATCTTGCGGTACCCCATCAATTTAATGCGCGCTTCCTCTCCAACATGCACACCATGCATCTTGGTCTCTTCAAAATAGCCGTACAGCCAGTAACTATTGGCATCAATAACCGCAAGATATGGCTGACCGGCTTTCACGTAATCGCCAACTCGCAAATTAAGGTTCGTCACATAGCCATCCACAGAGGCATATAATGTCGAACGCTGAAGATTCAGAAGTGCTGTATCCAATGCGGCTTTGGCCTCATCAAGCAGGGCCCTTTTGCTCGTCACATCGGAGTTGAAGTCATCCTGCTCTTCACGCGACACAACGCCGCTCAACCCATGACGGCGGCGGGCATTGGAGAGACTCAGGCGGTAATCCTCTTCCGCACCGGACAGACGCGCGCGTGCCTCATCGATCTTGATCTGGAAACGTAGCGGATCAATCCTGAAAAGAGGGTCACCTTTATGAACCAGCTGGTTATCTTTTACAGGAACTGAAACAACCGTGCCTGAAACTTCAGGCGCAGTGGCAACCACATACACCCTGACCCTGCCATCACGAGTCCATGGGTCCAGCACGTAGAGATCCCAAACGACGTAGCCCAATCCCGCCGCAAGAGCGACGACTAATAATGTCAGAAGAGGGCGAACAAGGCGACGAACCCAGATCATGCGTTATACCTGTTAGACATAAATGACCATAAGACACAAAACGCAGACAAAGAAGGCAATTTCAAAAAGCGCTGCATGCCAAAACCAACCAAGCGCTCCAACACGCCATAAAATAAAACGAAATATAAGTGTCACTACCGTCGCTGCGACAGCGTAAACGGCAATAGGCGCTACATAGACACCGAAAAGATTTACTTCCGCCAACATCCTACGTTCATTCTACCCCGCAAACCAAGGTTAACCCCTGCTTCCGCGCACGATTGACCACGATGTCCTCTCCCATGACGCCTTGACAGCTATCAATTACGCTCTGCGAACGTAAATCAAATATATCGCCTCTGTGTTATAGAATAATTCTTAATTCGAACACCCATGAAGGGCCAGAAGAAGAAAATTTAATAAATTTTTGCAATCAACTGACCTAAAAAGCACATCTTTTTCCCTCAGGAACCTGGAGACCATCGTTCTTCCGTCCGGTGAAGAATCCCTGACATAAAAAAACCTCCCTCCACAATGGAAAGAGGTAAAAACGATAAACCGGGAACGTTACTTCTTTTTCTTGCGCCGGAAGGGGGAAGTGGCAACACGCCATAAATGCCCACCCGCAAAACGACCAATTGGACCAAGTGCCACCTTGGCCAAAGCGGTTACCTCAACAGCCCGCTTAAGCTCCTGAAGTTTACGATCGCGCTCCATTTTTTCCCGTTCTTCGGCATGAGAGGGGTAACGGCTACGCATCGCAAGCATTACAAAGAAAAGCGTCAGCAGGACATCAACAGCTGTAACGCAAAGCGCTCCATAAAAAAGCCCCATATGACAGAGTTTTGCGAAAAGCACCCACAAAACACCATGAAAGGAAATTGCTGTAAAAAACAGGAACACCAAAGCCATAATGGCAAATAATGCCCTCAGACCATGACGTTTGACGGAATGAGTCAGAATCCGTCCCTGAGCGGACAGAATTTCCTGGCCTAAATCAATAGGGCTGCTCATAGTCCTTGACCTCTTCTTTCGAGAACGCTTTATCCCAACGTCTATAGCCGCAAAATATCATAAGCGCAAAGGTTAAAGCCCTGTCCTGCTGTGCCCTCCTCTTTGCGTTCTATTTGGAAATACGCCCCAGGACAAACCCAATCACAAGTGAGAATAAAACCGCCCCCAGAGGTTGTGCCCGGACGTGTTTTTTTAAGCCGGTTATCTGGTCAGGCATGACTTCCTCAAGCTTACCTTCTGTTTTTTTCAGAGACTCATCAAAGCCTTTCCTGACCTGATCAGCTGAAATGCCATCCTGATTTTTCAGAAAATCCCGCGCTTTGTCCGAGGCTTTTCCTAATTGTTCCTTTAATTGTTCCGCCATGTCACTCTCTCCTTTCCAAGGAAGGTCTCTCGCCTGTTCATCAGGCGATAATGCAAGTCTGGCAGACTATATTTAAAAAAATACTAATCCTTATGATGACATACATAATAACGAATAGACTCATATCCATTTATATGGATGAAAAGAAAAATTTTACGTTCTCTAAAATTATGTTAATATTAAGGAAAGATATACTAACTATGCGTATTTTCTCGGATTTTATGTATATCCAACCAGAGAACAGCCAATCATGTGCCCTCTATTTCCGTCTTTTTACATTACGCACCTTTTGCTCAGGAATTTCCTTCTTCCCCTTTCCTGTCTGATTGGGGCTTTATGCTCTTTTGATGATGCTGCTGCCAAAACGCGCGCTTCAACAGCCTCACAAACGGATTCTTCGGCCCCTTTTTTGCGCTTTGCCGTTGCTGAAACGTTATTAAATGACAATTGGCTCGTTGTTCCCGGAAATTTTACCGAACAACTCGTTATCTGGGACGGATGTTCCGGGACCGCTTCCGAAGGCAGCCAACGCCGTCCTCCCCAATGGGACGCCATAATGTTAAGTGAGGAAGAAACCGAGCTCGGTTGTACACAGGGATGGCTTAGCGCTTTTTATAATAAGCATTGTGGCAAACCGGCAGGCTACCTTCACAGCGCCTTGATCTGGCATAAGAAACGTTTTTCATCGCCACCGGACTGGGCTTCCATGTGGGATGTTGTCCGCCACCCAGGAAAGAGGGGGCTCCCACAACGGGCGCGAGGCACTCTTGAATTTGCCTTATTGGCCAATCAGGTCCCTCCATCGGAAGTTTATAGCACTCTCTCAACACCAGATGGGCAGAGACTTGCTTTCAAGCTGCTTAACAGAATTCGCCCTTTTATTTCCTGGTATCATACACCCGCTGAGTTCCAGGAACTTATGCGCACTAAAAGCGTCATTATCGGAATTGCTCCTTTAAGTGCGCTGACGTCTTCACCTTCCATAGAAGTTGACCCCGCTTTTACCCCGAATTTTTCCTATTCCATATATTCAAAACGCTTCTGGGGTATTCCAGCTTCCCTTCCGGCCACCCAACACGACCATGTTACAAAAATACTCGATGAAGCAGCCCCTCATCTTTCCTACGAAACCCCTGATATCACTGACGCAAGTCTGGTCATTGATGATGACTTCTGGACGGCTCACGCCCCTGTTCTTGAACCGGCTTTCAATAAATGGCTCGAAACTGGTAAGGTGGATCTCAAGGCCAATTAGCATTAGAAGCCTATAATTTTACGATTGATAACGGGCATATATGACTGAAAAACCTCCTTTTTGGAAAATTACTGCCCTTAAAGACATGACAAAAGCGCAATGGGAATCCTTGTGCGATGGGTGCGGACGATGCTGCCTGCACAAATTTCGTGAAGATGAAACGGACGAAATCCTGTGGACGAATGTAGGGTGTCGCCTGCTCGATTCTGAGACATGTCGTTGCAAGGATTATGAAAACCGCCACCGTCGTGTCCGGGATTGTGTCACATTAACGCCTGCTCTTCTGGCACAACTTGACTGGTTACCCCCAAGCTGTGCCTATCGTTTATTACGCGATGGCCATGACCTTCCTGACTGGCATCCCCTTGTCTCCGGCACGACAGAAACCGTGCATCTTTCTGGTGCTTCCGTCCGACATCGCTTTGTAAATGAACGATCTGTGGCGGTTCTTGAAGACTATTTTGCCGAGTGGCCCGGAGAATGGCCAGAACCCTGGCAATCATAAAAAACAAGTCCCCATGAAGCCTGAATTTTCATGTTATTGCCACCTCTGATCTGGAAGCACAATCCACGTGCCAGACGTTTATCCTTACGGATTGATCCCAGACAACGCGCCGTTATCATCACACTGCCCCCGGGAATGACTCAAAAAGAGGGATTGTCTTTTTTCCACAGTCAAACCCTATGGGTCAGCAAAGCCCTTTCTGCCTTGCCGGCAAGAGCCATTGAAACAGGGTCTATCCCTCTGGAAGGGCGACCGACTGCCCTGCTGCGTGAAGCTGATGCCAAACGTGGTGTCTGGCTTGATCAGCAGGGCATTCACATAAGCGGGAAGGAAGAACACCTTGAACGGCGTTTGAAAGACTTTTTGAGACACTATGCTCTCAGAACAATAACGCCGGTTGTGACAGATTACAGCCACAGAATGGCTCTCTTCCCCACTCAATTAGCCTTTCGTGACACAAAAAGCCGTTGGGGAAGCTGCACACAAAAAGGGCGCCTGATGCTTAATTGGCGGTTATTATTCACTCCTCCTGCCATTCGTGATTACGTTATCGTTCACGAACTGGCTCATCTGCGCCATTTTCATCATGGAATAAATTTCTGGAAATTGGTGGACTCCTATTGTCCACGTCATCACCAAGGTCGCATTGATGCTGAACACTGGTTAAAAACAAATGGCAGTTCTTTACTCAGCATTATTTAGGAAAGAATGAAAAACGCCTTTCCTGTCTTCCCTGTCATACACAAATAGGCTATAAGGCGCGCATGGTCGCGCGCTTGGCGGAATGGTAGACGCACGAGACTTAAAATCTCGGGTTCGTAAGAGCGTGCGGGTTCAAGTCCCGCAGTGCGCACCACGTAATTTCTTTTTAAAACCATAAAAACAGGATCTCGGTCGAAGGCTGCTTTTTTCGTCTTCTCCTGATCTGGCTTCGCTATATTACTGATTATTTTGAGCGTGAGCCATAAAAGCGATGTCTCCTTCCCGAACCGGCGCACCTCCCTGGAAAATCAAAAGGCAATGGTCCCCACTTTTTTACAGAAATTTCAGATCAGGAAAACCGTTCCCTCCCGGACTCTCCCACCCGAATTGACTGAAATTTATGATAAAGCAGCCAATGGCCATGTTCTGGAACAAGTCCTCTGGGGAAAAGCCCTCCTGAACAGTATTTATCTCACCCCGGATCCCGTTCAGGCGCGTGAGTGGTTTTTGATTGCCTCACAATCACATTACGGTCCTGCCTATAATATGCTGGGACGTTGTTCTCATTTTGGCTGGGGATGTCCCCTCAACCTGACGGATGCCGTACATTATTACGAAAAAGCCTCTGAAGCAGGGGATTTATGGGGATGCTATAATCTGGCGATTATGACCTTACGAGGGTTGGGAATTAAGCCGGACCGCGCCCAGGCTTATACCCTGTTCCGGAAAGCGGCCTTAAGAGGGCACGCCAAATCCATGAATCTCATGGCCCGGTTTATGGAAGAAGGATGGGAAACACCCCGCGACCCTTTATCAGCTCTTGAATGGTACCGGCGCTCTGCCGAGGGAGGCGATTATCGCGGGCAACATAATTACGCAACGGCGCTCATTGCCCAGGGGAAATATGAGGAAGCCCTTTCATGGTGGCGCAAGGCGGTCGAAACGGCAACAACAGACATCCTGCTCGCCATGAAACGCGAACTCGCAAACCCATCCATTCCCCGCGATAAGGCCCTTCTTCTCCGGCTGAAAGAACGATTGGACATCGCTCTTCCACCCCCGTCAGACTGACGCTCCCTTCTCTCAGGGTACGATATTTAATTTCCATGCCGCATATTGATTGCGTTCCGGCGTGTCTGCCAGCTCATAACCCTCTCGTGAGAGCATACGCGTCATATAGTGACGATTATAAAAAAAGGCATAAAAAAACTGCCAGATTCCACATGTCAGAAATGACAATATCGCATGAAGAACAGCCATATCAATTTCCCCTCTGAAGAGAGGGACCAGTGGACCGAAGAAAAAGAATGTCCAGCTGAAACCGACATAACCCTCACGCATTATGCCGGATACTTTATTACGAATTAGGACAGCTTGCGCCATAACCTCCCTTTCTGATGGGGCACATCACCTATAATGCCACCCGGTAACGCCACCCAAAAGGATCTTCTGCTTCATCGCGTTGAATGGCTGTCAGAGCCTTTTTCAACGACATGGTCACCGTCCCTGGTGTGCTGCCATCACCAAGTTTCACGTCGCCTGACGCTCTCTTCAAAGAACCGATCGGTGAAACCACGGCGGCCGTCCCGCATGCAAAAGCCTCTGTAATTTCACCTTTTACAATAGCATCGAACACATCATCAATGGCAAGAACTTCTTCCACCATGTTGATTCCCATATGACGCCCCAGTGTAAGCAGGCTATCGCGCGTTACACCTCTGAGGATCGAGCCATTGAGTGGGGGTGTCACAACGCTTCCGTCACGGCGGACAAACATGATGTTCATGCCTCCCATTTCCTCAACATAGCGTTTTTCAACCGCATCAAGGAAAAGGACCTGGTCACAATGCTGCGCACTGGCTTCTTCCTGCGCTACAAGGCTGGAAGCATAATTACCGCCGCATTTGGCTTCTCCCGTGCCGCCGGGAGCTGCACGCGTATAACGATCTGTCACCCATACATTGACACACCCCTTGCCAAAATAGGCCCCGGCCGGAGAAGCCAATAAGACATAGAGATATTCATGGGACGGTTTTACGCCAAGGAAAACCTCATTCGATATCATGAAAGGGCGGAGATAGAGGCTTTGCCCCTCGCCTGTCGGAATCCATTCCTGATCGAGCTTCAATAAAGCTTCTATTGATTCGATCAGCAGATCTTCCGGCAGCTCTGCCATGGCAAGGCGCCGTGCCGAGGCTGCAAAACGGGCAGCGTTTGCCCGAGGGCGAAAGAGCAGTGGGTTCCCGTCGCGCCCACGATAGGCTTTCATCCCCTCAAATATTTCCTGCCCATAATGAAAAACCGTCGCGGCTGGATCAAGCGGAAGAGGCTGACGCGCTATAATTTTGGGATCATACCACCCTTTATCCTCGCTATAGCGAATTAGGGCCATATGATCTGAGAAGACACGCCCGAATTTTGGATCCTGGAGCAATAACTCGCGTTGATCAGCAGGAGTAGGGTGAGACGTTTTCTCGAATACAAAGTTCTTCATAAGATCAGCCCATTCTTTCACGCTATCTGAATAATCCCGGCCCATTCAAGGACGTTATTTCCCGGTTATGAAAAACCTTCTCTTGAGATTTGGCAACCGTAAAAAGCCAGAATTTCAGCTTTTTTATAAAAAACAAAATGCTATAGGGTGATTTATGGTAATTATAATACGATTACAAAGAAATATATGTAATAAAATTACATTATATGAAACTCATAGAGTTTAATGAAATAAATTATTTTTAAACTTATCTGTTAATTTATAAAACAGGAATATATTACAAAAATTACTTTATATTATAGATAACTATTACTTTTATTTTGCAAAGTAAAAGCCCTGCAGATAAATCCACAGGGCTTGAACAGCATTTCGTAAAAAACGAAAAAGCTTAACGTTTGGAGAACTGGAAGGAACGGCGAGCTTTGGCTTTACCGTATTTCTTACGTTCAACAACACGGCTGTCACGTGTCAGGAAGCCGGCAGCTTTCAGGATAGTACGCAGCTCTGGCTCATAATGAGTCAGGGCACGTGAAATACCATGACGAACGGCACCAGCCTGACCGGAAAGCCCACCACCTTTTACAGTGCAATAGACATCGAACTGGTTATAGCGGTCAGCTACCAGGAAGGGCTGTGCGAGCAGCATGCGCAGGACAGGACGTGCGAAATAGGTCGTGACTTCACGCCCATTGACGATAATCTCGCCCTTACCAGGTTTAAGCCATACGCGAGCTACGGCGTCTTTACGGCGACCTGTTGCATAGGAACGCCCTTGGGCATCGCGCTTTGCTTCATAAACAGGGGCAGCATTGGTAACAACAGGGGCGACGCTGGCAAGATCCTGCAACGTGCCGGTACGTTCAGCGACGGGACGCTCTTGAGTTTCTGACATGATCCAGGCCTTACGACTTACGGTTCAGGGTATTCTTGCGGTTCAGGGAAGCCACGTCCAGTTTGACAGGATTCTGGCCATCATGAGGATGGTTTGCGCCTGCATAGACATAGAGGTGCTTCATCTGGGCACGCTGAAGAGGGCCACGCGTAATCATACGCTCAACTGCCTTCTCAACAACCTGTCCGGGATTTTTCCCTTCCAGACGCTGTGTGATTGTGCGTTCCTTGATCCCGCCAGGATAACCTGTGTGATAATGGAAAAGCTTCTGGCCGACTTTATTTCCCGTCAGGGCAATTTTATCAGCATTGATAACGACAACAGCATCACCGCAATCGACATGTGGTGTGTACTGAGGTTTGTGTTTACCACGGAGACGATTGGCAATAATCGTAGCAAGGCGACCAAGAACGAGCCCTTCGGCGTCGATCAGAATCCAGTTCCTTGTAACCTCCGCAGGTTTCAGCGAAAGTGTGGTTTTCATTCGTGACATTTCCGGTCTAGCAGTGCCGCGCTCATCGCCGCACCAGGAAAAACTTTCCCTGCACAAAACTCAGTGGCTGAGTGTCTTCATACAGGAACAATCAAGTGTGTGTCTTATCGCGATAACTCGCCGGAAGGTCAAGCTTTTTTATAAAGAAGGCACGTTATTTTTGGCGGTATAGAAGGAAATATACGTGTATGGTATTATATTACCTCACATGCTGGGGCTTTTTCTTCCTCCGATAATATAACTGGGGAAAAGCTTGCTCATGACACGGGGAATTCGGTAATGTCAGGCGGTCTGTCACTTTTCATTTCCCACTTCCCTGTCTCGGGGCCGGTAAGTGGATGAACACCCGGGGATGTCCATACTGTGAAAAGACTCTGGTTTGCTTTCAGTCTTGTTGTGTTGGTAATTGTCATTGCAGGCCTTGGCATTTATCGCAATGCAACCTTGAAGCTCCAACGTACTGTAGAACAATTACAGGCAGCTCTCCCCGCCCATACCATTTTTACGTACCGATCTGCCTCCCCTTCATTTCTGGTGGACGGGGTCACAATGAGAGACGTTACTTTTAAAAATGGCCACAAAACCTTTCATGCAGGTCTTATCCGTTTGGGTCATCCCCGTTTTCTGCAAGGGGGGCAATTAACACTTTCAAGTCTAACCCTCAAAGATCTCGGTTACACGACTTCAAAATTACGACTCGATATTCGCAAAACCACTTTCAAACATCTGATCATCCCCGCAGCTCCGGGCCAGCTTGAGGAAGACGTGACTGCCGGCAGTATGAAATCTCTGGCAACCCTTCTGGCATTCAACCCTGAAAATCTTACGTCCCTTCGTTTTGCCCTGACATATGTCAAAGGTCTCAAACTTGAATTCCAGGCCCCGATTGAAACACCTTACAAGCATCTGACCATCCGTGGCGCCCAGACAGATTCCATGATTCTGGAAGGATATGGGCAGGGTAAGAAAATTTACGGAGCACTGAGAAATCTTTCTCTTGGCATTAATATCAGCAAGGATAATCTCAGCTCATTTGGCACAACATTAGCCAGTGTCATTTTAGCCCCGGAAGATGCCAAAAATGCAGCGCCTCTTCCTGCGACACTCAGCTTTGCCTCCATAGAGGGCAAGGAAGGCGTCACCCGCTTATTACAGCACCCCTTTAAGGGCGATTCAAATATCACACGTGATTTCTGGCAAAAGCCTCTTGAGCTTCCCTGGAGCAGTACCGGCACAATCACGATTAACGGCATGAAACTGGCATTTAATAAACAGTCAGACAAAAACAGCGCCGCTCTTGATTATCTTTATCTTGCACGCCGGAACGAAAATACGGCCCAGCGTACGGAAATCTTTTTAAAAGGATTTCACATCCGCCCCTCCCGCAAGATCACGCTTCCCTTCCCTATAAATGGTTCTGAAGGGACCCTGCGCTCGACTTTAATCAATCATCACGAGGATCAACTCTGGCAAAGTGATGCCACAGCACATCTTTCCTTAGAGAAAATCGGTGAGGTCACACTCACCAGCCATTATAGTTTCCCTTACGAAAATCCTTTTTATCAATCTTCAGAAATTTTGCATGATTTTGCCAAAAACCTTGAGTTCAGCAACGTAAGCCTCGCCATTCATGGTGACCATTTTGTTGATTTCGGGTTGGCATTGGCCAGAGTGGTGTCACCAACTCTACCGCAGGAGAATCTCCGCCAGATCACCATTGGTGACCTTACAAAGCTAAGCGAGAAACGCCCGATGGTTGCCCCTCTTGCTGACTATGTCACGAACCCACATGACCGGACACTCAATATCAGCCTCGGAAGTCTGTCCTCTGATCTGTTGAGCCGCCTGCCCCTTAATGGCTCTCTGGAAGCTATTCTGGACGCGTTACACGTCACATCAATCAGCACACGCTGAAGCGATATTAAAATTTTTAAAAGGGGAAAATCTGCTGGGGCGAATGACGGGGCTCGAACCCGCGACCACCGGTACCACAAACCGGCGCTCTACCAACTGAGCTACATCCGCCACACAGCGAAAGAAGATTTATAAAATCCTGATCGTTCCGTCCAGCCCCCTTTTGCAGTATTTTTTAATATCTTCCTTTTTTCTTCCTGATATGAAGAGACGATCGGGTTTTCACACACTATCGGAACGCTTATAAAACACCGGATTATTGCCGCTCCGGGCCAGCAATATGGCGCAATTTTACCAGAGAATAAAAAAGAGAGGTCGAAAATTTTATGACTGCTTCTGCATATCTCCAGCAATGGACACAGCGCCCGGTCCGTGAAATCCTGGCAGGAATGGTGGGAACTTTTGCCCTGATTCCCGAAGTCATCGCTTTTTCCTACATTGCTGGCGTCTCGCCTGCGGTTTCTCTTTTCGCCTCTTTTGTGATCTCGGTTTCAATCTCACTCTTCGGAGGCAGGCCGGGTATGATCTCGGGAGCAGCCGGGTCTGTCGCCCTGGTTGTCGCACCGCTCGTGCATCAGCACGGAATCGAATACATGCTCCTTGCAACGCTTCTCGCCGGAGCTCTACAGGTAATCTTCGGGTTATGCCGCCTTCAGGCCGTCATGCGCTTTGTTTCAAGTGAAGTCAGGACCGGATTTGTCAATTCCCTGGCGATCATGATTTTCTCTGCCCAGGTACCGCAGATGCTGGGCGTAAGCTGGCACACGCACCTGTTAATCCTTCTTGGGCTGGCTATTATCTATCTGCTGCCCAAAATTACAGACATCATCCCCTCCCCCCTCGTTTGTATTATTGTTCTCACAGCCATTACGATGTTCCATCCCATGCCTGTGCGTACAGTGGCTGACCTTGGTGAGCTCCCGACTGGCCTGCCACATTTTGTTCTGCCCCATCTTCCTCTGACCCTTGAGACGCTGGAAATCGTTTTTCCCTATGCGCTCGCCATGGCTGCGGTCGGGCTGCTCGAATCTCTGATGACGGCCACAGTCGTTGATGATCTGACCGACACGCACAGTTCCAAACAGCGTGAATGTACGGGATTGGGAATTTCCAATATTCTGGTTGGCCTTTTTGGAGGCATTGCCGGGTGTGGTATGATTGGTCAGACTGTCGGTAATCTCCGTTATGGTGGCCGGGGGCGTCTTTCCACCTTCACAGCCGGTGCTTTTCTGCTACTCCTGATGGTTGCCCTCCATAAATGGGTTGCGCAGGTCCCCATGGCAGCTCTTGTTGCCATTATGGTCATGGTGTCCATCAGCACATTTTCATGGGGCAGTTTGAAAGACCTCACCCGTCACCCGAAACTTTCCAGCCTGATTATGATTGTAACGGTCATTATCGTGGTTCTGACCCATGATCTTGCCGCCGGTGTTGTGGTCGGTGTTCTACTGTCTGGCGTATTTTTTGCCTGGCATACATCGCGCCTTATTCATATAACGCGCGAAGAAAGGGACTCTACGGTCACCTATCATGTAACAGGGCAGGTCTTTTTTGCCTCAGCCAGTCTTCTCAGTGATGCCATTGACTTCGGCCTTCCGGCAAAAACCGTCAATATTGACCTGACCCATGCTCATTTCTGGGATATTACCTCCGTTGAGGAACTGGAAAAAATCATTGAGAAATTACACAAGCACGGCAAGGATGTTACCGTCATCGGCCTGAATGAGGCCCGGCACAGCATCATTACAGATCAATCGGACCACGCTGTTCTAAAAAACTGAAGGAACGTGTTTGCCCATAAAAAAAGGCTCCATAAAAGGAGCCTTTTTCACAGATTACTTTCCGAAAAGGAAATCTCTTTAAAGACGAAACTCTGGAAA
This sequence comes from Aristophania sp. ESL1100, assembly GCF_058511235.1. Classification (NCBI taxonomy): domain Bacteria; kingdom Pseudomonadati; phylum Pseudomonadota; class Alphaproteobacteria; order Acetobacterales; family Acetobacteraceae; genus Aristophania; species Aristophania sp. ESL1100. The sequence goes on from NZ_CP196394.1 coordinate 1,648,056, forward strand.
CTGCCTATTAAAACGCTCCTGATGAACCGGAGATAAACGGACATGCAGCTTCACCACATCTTCCTCATCAGAGCGTTCCACCACTTCACCATGCTGATAAAGCCATGCCAGGGCCGCCCCTTCTTCAACGGGAAGCTCAACATCAAATCCAATCATGGATTGTGAAATGGTCTGGTCAAGAGCCTCAAGTAAATCAGGCAGGCCTTCGCCTGTCAGAGCTGAGAGTGCTACAGAGCTTTTGGATAAAGGCCTGTTATGATGGGGCGACGATGCCCATAAATCAGCCTTGTTTATGACTTCAATGGTCCGCTCCGGCCAGGCATCATCAATCATCCCGTCTTTAGCCATATCTCCCAGAACCGCCATGACATCTTCACGTTGCGCCTGACTGTCCGGGTGAGCGCCATCACGCACATGAAGGATAATGTCAGCCTCAGCCACCTCTTCGAGCGTGGCCCGGAAAGCTGCCACCAGCTCAGTCGGCAATTCACTGATAAACCCTACTGTATCAGACAGAATAACCTGCCGCCCTGAAGGAAGCTTCAAAGCTCTCATCGTCGGGTCAAGCGTGGCAAAAAGCTGGTCCTGTGCATGCACGTCAGCACCGGTGAGCCTGTTGAAAAGCGTTGATTTCCCCGCATTTGTATAGCCAACCAACGCCACAATAGGGAACGGAACACGCTTGCGGGCCTGCCTGTGCAACCCACGCGTACGGCGGACCTGGTCGAGCTCTTTGCGAAGCTTGACGATCCGTTCCCCAATCATACGCCGGTCAGCCTCAATCTGGGTTTCGCCAGGACCACCAAGGAAGCCAAAGCCTCCGCGCTGGCGTTCAAGGTGGGTCCAGAGACGCACCAGTCTTGAACGTTGATATTCAAGATGGGCAAGCTCTACCTGCAAGACCCCTTCACGCGTCGCGGCACGCGCTCCGAAAATATCAAGGATCAGGCCGGTCCGGTCGACAACCTTGCAGTTCAGCGCTTTTTCAAGATTGCGCTGTTGCCCGGGGGAGAGTTTCCCATCCACCACAACAACGTCAATCTTCTGTTCATGAACAATATCCGCCAATTGTTCAATCTGCCCTGCCCCCAGTAACGTTGCCGGGCGAACTGAACGGAGCGGATAAATGGTCTGAAAGATAATTTCAAGACCGATTGAAGCCGTCAGCCCCACAGCCTCTTCCAACCTGGATTCAGCGGCACGGGATGCTTCAGATGCCTTGTTTTTCTCCCAAGGCAAAATCACAGCAGCCCGGGTTGCCGGGCGCGCTGTCTCTTCAGATTGTCTCAAACAGTAACCTCATTCGTCTCATCTTCGATAGAGACAATATAATTTGCCAGGGCCGCAATGGGCATGATCGTGCTGACAGCTGTTTTATAAACAAGCTGCACATGGCCCTCACGTCTGAGCAAAATCGTATGCTCATCAAACAGCATGACGATTCCCTGTAATTTAACACCATTGACCAGAAAAACCGTCACCGCCTCTTCATGCTCAATGAGATAGCGCAAAAAAGATTCCTGCACTGACCCTGATGATAACGACATGGCTTTGATCCTACTCGTTTATTTGAAGTTCTGTTTCAGACTTCAACGTTATCCGGTTGGGTGGCACCACGATCTTCCTGTGTGACACCCAATTGTTTTAATTTCCTGTGCAAGGCACTGCGTTCCATACCAACAAAATTAGCCGTCCGGCTTATATTGCCCCCAAAACGCATTAATTGCACCTGAAGATATTGCGTCTCAAACTGATCCCGTGCTTCACGCAGAGGTAAACTCATAACATCCGCCTCTGCATTAAGGCGCGTCATGGAAGGCGCGCCCTTGCTGATTATATCAGGAAGCATCTCCGCCCGAATGGCTTCATGGATATTGGCAGAATTACCCGGAGCCATGATCAACATACGCTCCATCAAGTTACGGAGCTCTCTCACATTACCCGGCCATTCATAAGCCTGGAGGCTGGCCAGGGCATCCACTGCCAGATCACGCTTTGCCAGGCCAGCTGATTCGGACATTTTTTCAATAAAATGGCAGGCGAGCGCCGGGATATCTTCCGGCCGCTCTTTCAGTGCCGGAATATGAAGCGGGACAACGGCCAGACGATAGAAAAGATCCTCACGGAACCGTCTTTCCTGAATCTCTTCCTGCAGATTGCGATTGGTCGTGGCAATCACCCTGACATCCACCTTAACGCTGACAGACCCGCCGACACGTTCAAAATTGCGCAACTGAAGCGCCCGGACAATTTTGCTCTGTGTTTCAAGAGGCATATCAGCCACTTCATCAAGCAATAACGTGCCGCGATGAGCGCGTTCCAGCAGGCCCTGCCTGACCGGACGGTCACCGTCTTTCTCTATCCCGAAAAGTTCTTCTTCAAACCGTGCAGGGGCCAAGGCTGCACAATTAAGAACCACAAATGGCCCATCAGCGCGCTTGGAATAGGCGTGCAACATGCGCGCTGCCACTTCTTTCCCCGCGCCTGCCGGCCCAGTGATCAAAACACGTGAATTGGTCGGCGCCACTTTGGATATCTGATTTCTGACAGACGCCATCAGCGGACTCTGCCCCATCAGGTTCATATCAGAACCGGCCAGCATCCGTAATTCTGCATTTTCACGTTTCAGGCGGGCTGCTTCCAGAGCCCGTTTGACGACAGCAAGCAATCTGTCAGACTGGAATGGCTTTTCGATGAAATCATAGGCGCCATGCTGCAGACTTGATACAGCGGTTTCAATCGTCCCGTGACCTGAAATCATTACGATGGGAACATTGGGATCCTCTTCTTTGAAGAGTTTCAGAAGGTCCATCCCGTCTAATCGGGAGTTCTGCAGCCAGATGTCCAGAATGACCAGAGAGGGTCTATCTTCCCTGAAAGCTTCGAGCGCCTTATCAGCATCGCCGGCACTGCGCGTCTGGTATCCATCATCAGTCAGGATCCCTTCAAGAAGGAAGCGAATATCGGGTTCGTCATCAACAATCAGAATCTCGTAATTCATGCCTTACCTTCATAATCTGACAAGCCTGCACCCGTCTGTCCCGTCTCTGGCAATAACACAGAAAGAGAAACGCATGTTCCTTTTATTTCTTTGCCTGCTCGATCCCGTTCTGCGCCCTTATTGTGGGATACTCTGTCTTCAAGGGTCAATCTGCCTCCGTGAGCATCCATAATTTTTTTCACAATCGCCAGCCCAAGCCCCGTTCCTTTAGGTTTATATGTTACGTAGGGTTCAACCAGGCGATGGCGCTCCCGTTCAGGTAAGCCAATACCGTCATCCTCGACAGAAATAACAGCTTCATAGGAATTTACTACCAGTTTCACGGTAATATGACCAATTACCTCTTTATTTTGGACCTCATGCCTGGTCATGGCAAGGGCATCAGCTGCATTTTGCAGGAGATTGGTCAATGCCTGACCTAATAACCGCCGATCACACAATGCCATAACAGGCCCCTGATCCAGACCCGACGTCTCATAAATAATCTCGGGATGGGCATTGCGTTGCAAAATAAGAGCTTCCCGGCAAAGCCTTGCCAGATCATAAGGTTCCATAACGGGTTCAGGCATACGCGCAAAAGCAGAAAATTCATCAACCATGCGGCCAATATCGCCAACCTGTCTGATAATTGTTTCAATCAATTGATTATACGTCTCAGGCGCGCTGGTAATCTCTTTCTGGAACCGTTTTTTCAATCTTTCTGCTGCAAGCTGTATCGGCGTTAAAGGATTTTTTATTTCGTGAGCAACACGACGTGCCACATCAGCCCAGGCACCTTTACGTTGGGCAATCTGCAACTGGGTTATGTCATCAAATGTGACAACGTACCCTTCCACCTCCTCTCCGCGCCACTCTGCCACGATTTTCACCAGAAGTGTGCGCCCTGCCGCGACCCCTCCTCCGTGACCAGGGCCACCGGGGGCGGGCGCATTCGTCACATCAATCTGTATTTCCTCCACATGCTCATGGCCAGGCATTTTACTGGCCGCCTCAAGAAGAGAGGAAAATTCCGGCACCGCTTTTACCAGAAATGTACCCACTCTTGCCTGGAGATTACATTGCAGAATTGTTGAGGCCATTCTGTTCGGCAATTCAATAACCTGGCGCTTATCAAGCCCGATCACCCCTGCCGACACCCCGCCCAGAACCGTTTCAGTAAAACGCCGTCTTTCATTAATCTGATCATAGGCCGATAACAGCTCCCCGCGCTGACTCTCCAATTGGTCAGTCATGCTGTTAAAGGCACGAGAAAGAGCTCCGACCTCATCATCCCGGTCATCCGGCTTGTTTCTAACAGGAACGCGCACGGCCAGGTCCCCCTGGGAAACACGCCTTGCTGCCAGAATAAGCAGGCTAAGGGGACGGGCTATGCGGTTCGCCAGAGAAAGACCTGTCAGCATACCGACAGCCAGCACCAGAAGCCCCATAAGGGCAAAAATTCCGACAAAGGCGACCTGGGTTTTTCCCCTGTTCTGGATCATGCGCTGATAGTCATGCACCAAAGTCGTCGTTTTCCTGACGTGACGCAGAATTTCAGGATCAACCTGCTTTGTCAGGACCAGCATCAATCCGTTATTATTTCCCAGGGAAATCACAGCCCGGATCACGCGTGAATCAGGCTCATCCAGCACGGCCACATCCCCTGCCCGTGCCATTTCAATCATGGATTTCGGAGGTAGCGTCGTAATAAAAGAATGTTTGTCTTTCTGAACAAGCAATCCACCTGTCGCAATAATCTTACGCGTCAGGGAATCAAAGATAACAGCATCTGTCAGACCACGTTCCGTAACTTCATCTTCAAGCAAAGACTGCAAGCGCGATGGATCATGAAAAATATCCGACCCCTGCGCCAGAAACTCGTCATTCTGGACGGTCAGAAGTGTATTGGCGAGCGCGAAGGCTTCTGTCCTCGTATTATCATTATGCTCACGCAAATATCCGGCTGCGACTGATTGAGCTTCCGTCAAGGCCGTGTTGACACGATTGGAAAACCAGATTTCCACCCCGAAATGAAAGAATAAGGTCGCCAGCGCGCCCAGCATCAAAGTCGGTGCTACCGCCACGACGCCAAATAATGTCACTAAGCGCGTATGGAGGCGGGCCCCGGCGATGCCCATTCGGCGCTCGGCCAACATATGACCAAGCTGCCTGATGGCCGCTGCCCCGATAAGCAGAAGCGCTATAAAGTCAAAAAGAAATAAAATTGCCTGTAATTGCGGCAGGTGTGTGACCTGGACCCCTCCGGCGAGCACGACAAACGTCATGAAAGCCAGAAGAAGGGCGATTATCGTCAACCACACAATACCGCGCATACTGGTCAGGCGTACTAGAAGTCCCCATCCTTTTCGGAAAAGGGACATCACTGTCTCTCTTCCTTTTTGGCAGATTTTTTATCACTCCGGCTGATCGTAATCTGCAATTCCCTGATTTTTTTACGTAAGGTATTACGATTTAGCCCCAGCAAAGAGGCTGCCTTGATCTGATTTCCTTTTGTATAGTTCAAGGTCATCATAATCAGGGGCCGTTCTATTTCGGCAATGATATGACCGTGTAGTCCGTTAATCTCTGCGCTCAACCACTCCCTGGCATGATCTCGCAATAAAGGCTCAATCAAGGCGGAAAATCCTGAAAGACTTCCCAGCGACAGGCATTGAGCAGCCTTTATCCGGTCGGCTCCCACGCAATAACGGTCTTCCAGACTCACAAGCCAGTCGTGAAGCGCTGTTTCGAGCGCATGATTTTCCACCAGAAGCCCTTTGTCATAAGCACTGGTCATCACAAGGCGGACATCTGAAACGTCATTGCGCATTATGGAAGCGAATTTCTGCTGGACTGCCGGCACAAGATTATCAATCTCGCTGATAACGAGCGTGCCGCCTTTTGCCTGATTAAGCCAGGAGTCTTTCTGGTTACCGAAAAAGGCTTCTTCCTGCTGGAAACGTGGAATATTTGCCAATTGGGCAATGATAAAAGCGCCCGTGGCATTTTTATCATACTCATGTAACAGATGCGCAAAAGCAAAACGCTCTTCGCACCCGATTCCACAGAGGAAATAAGGCGAATGTCCCGAAAGTTCCGTCTGGAACGATGTGATCTGAGTCTCGTTATTATTCATTTTTGTGACTTCAGCCCTCTTTATTATGGGCAGATTCCCGATCCCGGTGCAGCTCGGCAGCTATATGTATATCGTAAAAACGCTCTACACACTCAATCACTTTTTGCGCATCATCCAATCGGTTGATTTCCGCCCTGAAAGAAGCTGACCCCGGCAGACCGACGGAGTACCATGATACATGTTTGCGGGCCAGACGTAAGCCTGCACGTTCCCCGAAATAGTCGAGCATCATGCCGTAATGACGAAGAAGAATCTCTTTTTCTGCCTCAATCGTCGGGTCAGGCACGTTTTCTCCCGTTCTGAGAGACGCCACAAGCTGGGCAGGAAACCAGGGCCTGCCATAACAGCCACGTCCGACCATAACACCATCTGCCCCGGAAATCTCCAACGCTTCACGCGCTTTGGCAATAGAGACGATATCGCCATTCACCAGGACAGGTAATGTCACAGCCTCCTTAACTGTACGGACAAAATGCCAGTCCGCATGGCCATTATAGAACATCTGGCGCGTGCGCCCATGCACGGTCACCATTCTGATACCAACGTCTTCGGCAATCTGTGCCAGACGTGGTGCATTCAGGCTGTTATGGTCCCAGCCCATACGCATCTTCAACGTTACAGGCACAGACGCAGCCTTGACCGTTGCTTCGAGAATACGCGCCGCCAATAATTCGTCACGCATCAGAAAAGAACCAGCCATCTGCCCGATTGCAACCTTACGCGCCGGACATCCAAAATTGATGTCGATCAGGTCAGCCCCCCCATCAACAGCGATTCTGGCGGCTTCAGCCATGGCATCAGGGTCACAGCCCGTCAGTTGGGTCGCATTGATCCCGCCTGCCCCAGCGGTCTCTGCCATACGCATCGTATTGGCATTTTCCCGGACCATGGCCCATGACGCAATCATTTCAGAAATGACGAGCTCTGCTCCTAATTCACGAGCAAGACGGCGAAAAGGGAGGTCCGTTACACCTGACATCGGTGCCAGAATAACCGGATCATGCAGAACAACATTCTGCCCCAGATCAATAGGAGGAAGAGAGAATTGAGCAACCACGGGAATAGACTGATCCAACTGAGAATTAAGTAACGATGCAGGTAGTTTATCTACTGTGTCGCTTCTCAGAGCGCAAACTGATCTTGTTATGAGCCTTTCTGCTCGGACGCATTTCGTGACTATGACGCTCTTTCCCGGCAGATGTTATATAGAACCTTCCGTCACTACCCTTTCTCGCAAGGCCCATCCCTGCCAGACGTTCAAGACAGGGACGATCTTTCAGAGGGGCCCTGAAATCAGGAAATTGGCCGGGCTCGACTGATTCCGCGGGTCTTCCATCATGACCGCTTAGAAAAAGCCTGTGCAGTGCTGACCGGCAACATGTCTCAAGATAAGGTGAATCGTGCATAATTCAGACTCTGGCCTCCTCTTGTAAAAGAACCTTGGAAGAAAGCCTCTCAAAGCGGTAATATATCTTAAAATACATCGTTTTATAGAGCATATTAAAGGTCAAAAAGGGAAATTCCATGTCGAAGTTTGAAGCAGCTGCCATTTGGGCCTTAAAAAGACTCGACCCGGAACAGGCACATGAAGTCGCTATTCGTGCGCTTTCATTAGGGCTTACCCCTTCAGCCGCCCCGGACGACGCACGTCTGGCTACAACGTTATGGGGCCGCACTTTCTCCAACCCGATCGGACTGGCTGCCGGGTTTGATAAAAATGCACGCGCCTTAAAAGGTCTGGGAAAGCTCGGTTTTGGCTTTCTGGAAGCAGGCACTGTGACCCCAAGACCTCAACCTGGCAACCCTAAACCGCGTCTCTTCCGGCTTGAAGAGGACCGCGCCATTATCAACCGGATGGGGTTTAATAATTGCGGTATTGATCAATTCTGCAGAAATCTGGCCAGCCAGTGCCGCCCGGACCGTTCCGGACACAGCAAAAAGTTTCATAAACCTCTGGGCATAAACATCGGTATTAATAAAACAGAGGCCATACCACTGGTTGACTATCCATATCTTGTAGAACGTGTGCAGCATTATGCTGATTATATCACCATCAATCTTTCTTCTCCCAATACACCGGGGTTAAGAGACCTTCAGGGCCCTGAAACTGTCAGCAGACTTCTTGACGCCATTCACAAGGCCGTTCCCGGCCATCCCCCCCTTCTGGTCAAGCTGGCGCCTGACCTGGCCGATGATTCTTACGAACCGATTGTAAAGGCCTGCCTGGATCATGGAGCGAGTGGTCTCATCCTGACCAACACAACGCTGGCTCGCCCCGATTTCCTGAGAAGTGCGCGATCTGTTGAAACGGGCGGACTCTCCGGCCGGCCTCTTTCAGGCCGTGCCCGCACTGTGCTGAAACTCGTTTCAGAGCTGAATAAAGGGCGCCTCATTCTCATTTCATCAGGAGGCATTGAAAGTGGAAGGGACGTTTTTGAACGTCTTATGCTCGGTGCCCATCTGGTGCAGGTTTATAGTGCCTTTATTTACCAGGGAAACCATTTTTTAACCCGTATCAAGTCAGAATTGCTTAAAGTCATGCAGGAGGAAAATATCCACTCTCTCCGGGATCTGCCCCACTTATCCTGAAAAAAACTTCCTCAATTCCATAATAGAGTTTCCGGCCTTCTCCCTCTAACTCCATAAAATTCAGAAGGGCCTCTTATGTTTGCTGTTTTGCGTTACGTCTTCATTTTCATGACGTTCCTCTTTCTCGCTGAAGGAGGGACCGCAGTACCCTCCCGGGCTGCCACAGCTGTTCAAAGCAATAAAGCCGCTCAAAGCAAAGTCGCCACTGACGTCATGCCTAATCTTGACTGGGATGATGTCACCCAGGGCATGGATGACAAACTCAAGGCAGATAACAAGACCCTTCAAAACGTCATCAAGCGCATTAAATCCTCTCAGGATCCCTTCTCACTGAACACGATGCAGACCCTGATAACAGAGGTCAAAACCATCAAGACCGATACGTCCGGGATTGTGGAACAACTCCAGACATATGACAGTACGGTCAAATCCGCTCTGGAGATTCTGGGCCCTAAAAGCGAAACCACTGAGGAAGACCCTTCCATATCGCGCCAGAGACTGGAGGCCAAGAAGGCCTCCAACACTATAAAAACCCTGAATGTGAAAGCACGTTTCTATGAGCTACAGGCGACCAGCCTGCTCACAGAACTTGATGGCGTGCGTCATAAACTCCAGCATGACACTCTTTCTCATCGAAGCGCCTCTCCTCTTAGCCTGACTTATTGGCACAATCTGCTGGGAGAGCTGCCTCTTCATCCTTTGTCCCTGTTTCAGAACCGCACTTTAAAACAAAGCGCCTTACTTCTTACAAGCACGCTCCTCATTCTCTTTATTGCCATTTCAGGCGGGATATTCATCCGGGGCCGCCTTATCAGGATAATGATCAAGTGGCTTAACCACGAACTTCTCAATAACAAGGTTGCCCACCGTTTGATTCATTGCCTTTGCGGTGCTTTGCTCGGGGGGCTGGCTTTTTTACTCTGGATCGGCTGGTCAACCATTTTCGGGGCAGATATCAACGCAACTGAGCGCGCTATAGGGCAGACACTTCCCGTCTGTGCTTTTATCATGGGAGCGGGTTTGCCTTTACGGTTCATGATTGATGGCAAAAGCAACTATAAAGCTTCCATATTACTGACTCTGGCAATCCTCTGTGACACCCTGATTAGGTCATTCAAACTGCAGGGGATTTCTGTTCCTACCAGTGTTGCCTTTCTGGAAACGGTCTTATCGCTCATTACTCTTGCATGCTGCTTCGCGATCGTCCCTCACCCGGCCACCTTCAAGCCTCAAACAGAAGAGGGCAAAACTGAGGAAGCCCCGCAGATAAACACGAAAAGTGACACATCACCCTCATCATTTCTGGAAAGTGCCAGTCGCTTCCTGTGGATTGTTATTCTGATTTATACCCTTCTGAACACCGGGTGGATCCTAACGGGTTATAGTGCCCTGGCATTTACCGCAAATATCACGCTTATCAGCCTCATTTATGCAACCAGTGTCACAGGGTGTTTTGTTGGGGCGTGGCAGGCTTTTGTCGCCTTGATCTTCTCTCCCCTTGCTCTGCCGGGAAGGCATCTTCTCAGAATCGGGATTACGCATCGGAGACTGGAATTTTTCAATGTCCTGATTTCTGCCATGGGGTCCCTGATCTTCCTGATGCTCTTTATCGCTCTGCTTACCAATGAGGGCGATTTCACCCCTGCCGGGATCATAAATCGCCTGCATCACGTATTTTCAGGCAGTACATTTCATGGCGTGGCAATTTCCCCGGAAACCCTTCTGGGAGCGGCAATTCTGGTTATTGGGGCTTATTACCTCATCAAGGGGATCAAGTTCTGGCTCACAAAAAAATTCTTCCCCACCACAACCCTTACGATGGGATTGAGAACCTCCATTCTCAGTATTTTTACCTATTGTGGCTGGATTATCGTCGGGATCATCCTGTTATCCATGGTCGGACTGTCTGTCCAGAATCTGACATGGGTCGTCAGTGCTCTTTCAGTCGGTGTGGGATTTGGGCTGCAATCTATTGTGAAAGATTTTATCTCAGGCTTAATTCTGCTCGCTGAACGACCGATTGAAGCGGGAGATGTCATTGAGGTCGGCGGAAATAGAGGGGAAGTCAAACGCGTAAACGTACGGACCACTGACATCAGATTGGGGGATGGCAGTACATTGATCGTTCCGAATTCACAATTCATTACCTCGAACGTCAAGAATGCGAGTTTCGGCAATATCCCGGCGAAAGTGACTCTCTCTTTCACACTCCCGGTCAATTGCGACATACAGCAGGTACGCACTCTTATTCTCAAAGCTGTGGACCAGCAGAAAAATGATATTCTCGCCTACCCGGCCCCGGGCATTACACTCTCTGCCCTCAATGACCTGACGCTGAGCCTCTCACTGGCGGTTTATGTTGCCAGCCCGGGGAAAATGAGTAATGTCAAAAACCGTCTTATCAACGATATTTTTGAACTCTTTCAATCAGCGCGGATTGTCCTTACCATGAGCTGATCTTTACTATAAGATTGCGACCTGATTTCGGATCCTATCTTATTTCAGGGAAAACGATACTTTATGAAGGTCGCTCTCGTCAGCATTATACGTAATAATCGAAAAGACATACTTCCCTGGCTGGCCTGGCATGCAAAGCTGGGGATCGATAGCTTTATCCTATTTGATGACCAGTCCGATGATGGCACGGAGCTTCTTTTAAAAACAGCATCCCATCGTCTGGATATCAGATTATTCCGTATAGAAAATGTGGTCGCTCCTTTTCAGGATCGTAAACGCATTATTTATCTGGACGCTATCAGTGGATTGAAAAACTCTTTTGACTGGGTCGGATTCCTTGATTCAAACGAGTATTTAAATCTCTATAAGCATGACACGATTCACGCTTTTCTGGCTTCATATGAAGAACCTATCAATGCCATAGCGTTTCATCGTTGCACCTATGGGGCCGGTCAGGAAATTCTCCATTCTGACTATCCTGATTTTCATGCTTTCACGCGGCACGGTGGCCCTGAGCACCCGCAGAATAGATGGGTTAAATCTTTTATACGTCCTGAATATTTCAGTAATATGTGGGAAAATGATCATTATTTCCCTCTTTCTGAAGGGCGGTATGTTACGGTCGAAAAAAATGATATCGACTGGGAACAGCCTGGACAGACGCGCGGCCCTGCCCAATGGGAAACAGCCAATATTCTTTATTACCCAGGCGGCAGCCTGGAAGAAATTGTCGCCTCCGCTTTAAGAGGGCATGGCCCTCTTCTTCCGCTTAAAGAACTTTTCTCCAAAGAGCTGACAACTTTTCAGGATAGCCGTCCGCAAGGAAGAACAGTCTCTCTCCTCCAGGCGATCCGTCCTCTCATTATAGAAAGCACTATTTTAGCATTAGAGAAACTGGAAGCGCTTTTTCCTCCTGACTTACAGGGAGCGCCTGACACGGCCAAAGAGCAGGAACAAAAAACAGACTTTAAAATCGCGCGCCTTGTTCCGTGGAACAAAGAGAGGATCGAGGTGCAGTCAGCGTTTGCCTATACCCGTGAGCGCTCACAAGGTCAGTCAAACATTTTTCTGTTCTTTGATCAGAATCACCTTCCTGGGCCTGCTATGATCTTCGCTCTGGACCTCCAGAATAAACCTCTCGATTTCCTGATCCGTTCTGACAGCCGCCTTGGAGGGTTCCTGCCTTATCACTGTCTCCCTTATTCCAAATCCGGGCAGATCAGTCTGAAAAAGCAGGGGGGACTCAGTCAAAGCCACGCATTTTTATCCGCTGTCCCACGTGAGCCCCTAATTGCCGACCGCCTTATTGCAGATGAGTGGGAAATATTTGAAACCGAGCTCTATCAGAAGGCTCCGAATGGCCAGAAATGGTTAGACCTCGCTTTTTTCCGCCTTGTCATGACTTTTTTAACAGGCCCTCGCACTATCAACGCCATTCTTGCCTTAAAACGCCAGGATCATTCCCTCACGGCCAGATTACTCCCATTTCTTATGGAATATCTATCACCTGAGGAAAAAAGGATTATGCAGGCGCAGCTTTGTTCCGTGCAGCCTTATCTTTTCTAGAAGAAAAAGCAGGGCATTACCTCTCCAGGGACTGCCCTATATCCCGCAAGCGCACGCCATTCATAAGGTTCTTCTCGATTTCTTCGAGTGAGACTCCTTTTGTCTCTGGCACAAAAAAATATGTCAGTGGAATAAAAAGAGCGTTTAAAGCGGCAAAAAGCCAGAACGTGCCATCTGCTCCAAGGGCTTTCATCAGGGTCAGGAAACTGACCCCAACGAGCAAATTGGTCAGCCAGTTTGTCAAAGTGGAAAGAGCAATACCAAAATTGCGGCCAGCCAATGGTTGAATCTCAGCACATAACACCCACATTAACGGACCGGCAGACATCGCAAATCCAGCACAAAAGGTCATAAGCAGGAAGACCGCTGACAGCTGTGCAGCCTCTGAATGTAATCCCATATGCAGTAAGAATGCCAAAGACGTCATCCCAACAGCCATAACAGCAAAACCGGTAAAGAGGATTGGCCTGCGCCCCCAACGGTCCACCAGCCCGACCGCCACAAAGGTAGACAGCATATTGACCATACCGATCATGGCTGTACACCACATTTGAGACTCTGTATCAAAATGAGCCGTTTCCAGAATCTTCGGCGCATAATACATCACGATATTAATCCCTGCGAGCTGCTGCATCGCTTGCAGTAAAATCCCCAATGCAACAGAGCGCCTGAAATTGGGATTATGTTTAAAAAGATGCCACCCTTCCTGCTTCGTCTCGAGCTGTTTTTTGATGGCTTTGATTTCTTTAGCGGCTTCCAGAGGGTCTTCCCGCAAATCCAGAAGAATTTTACGGGCCTCCTTATGACGCCCCTGCGTTATCAGCCAACGGGGACTGTAAGGAAGAAAAAAGATACCGATGAGAAATAGAACAGCCGGAACAGCGGCGACACCAAACATCGCACGCCAATTGCCGGTATAGGTAAAAAATGTATCAGAAAGGAACGCCAGGAATATTCCGACCGTTACCATAAGCTGATAGGTCGAAACCATAGCTCCCCTGGAACCTGGACTGGCAATTTCAGACAGATAAAGAGGGGCCGTAAAGGCTGAAAGCCCGACAGCCAACCCCATAATGGCCCGAAAAGCAATCATGGAGCTGACTGACCAGCTCAAGGCGCACCCTAATGTACCAAGAACAAAAATAGCCGCTCCTATACAGAGAGACCATTTTCTTCCCCAGGAACGAGCCATCCAGCCTCCACAGAGGGCCCCCACAGCGGCACCAGCCATCATGGCACTGACAACCCATTCAAGCTGGAACGTCGTAGCGTTATATTTTTTCCCGAAAAATCCGAGAGCCCCGGATACCACACCAATATCAAGACCGGACATCAAACCTGCCAGAGCTGCAACAATTCCGATGGCTATGATTTTAAGCTGTGCAGGATCCAACAAAGCACCATCATTTTTGTCTTCAATCTCATTATCCTGAGAGTGTGAAGAAATACCGCCAGATTTTGTCAGATTTTCTGAAGACATAAAATTATGAACCCCGATTTTATTCTAATTATGAAGTGTTCCAACCGGCTCCACTGGCAGCTCTCTGAAATCGAGCTTTTATTTTGTCTGGTAATTTTTTCGGGAAAGCCGTCTCATCTACCCGCTCAGGATAAAGCAAAAGCTATCGATAAAACGTTAAAAGCACCAAACCTTGCGGGTATAAAACATCGCAGACACCATTCGTCCGTGACAAAGCGCTATAAGCCTGTACTGACTATAATCTATGGAGGTCTCTGAGCCGTTATTCCGAGACAGAAGGCGGGACGGCCCAACGCCAGGACGCCAGACCCTGGCGCGCCAGTTCCCTGTGCACAATCATAATGGGCAACTTGGCAGACTCTTTTTGCTGCATGTCACCTGCCAGATCCCTGGCCAACGCTTCAACAACCGTTACAGAGCGATGGCGCCCCCCACTACACCCGACAGCGATTGTAACATATTTCTTCCCCTCCTCGACAAAGCGCGGCAAGGTCAGCTTTACCAGAGCTGAAAGATGATCATAAAATCTTTGATAATAAGGGTCTGCCTTCACGTAGGAAGCGACATCCTCTTCCAGCCCTGTATGAGGACGGAGCGTTTCATCATAATGAGGGTTCCGCAGAAATCTTACGTCAAACACCATATCCGCTTCACGCGGCAATCCGGCCGGATAGGCAAATGACATTAACACGACGGAAAGTCCCTGACGGGTCGTTCCGTCAAAACGGGCTTCAATCAACCGCCTGAGTTCCGGCAGAGGAAGATCTGACGTATCAAGCACCAGATCCGCTTCAGCTTTCAGAGGTGCCAGAAGTTCTTTCTCCTGCTCTATGCCTGTCAGCACTTCACCAGACGATACAAGCGGATGGCGGCGCCTTGTTGCGGTAAAGCGGCGCAACAGGATGTCATCCTCCGCCGTCGCATAAAGTAACTGCACCGTGCAATCAGGCAGAGCACGCAATTCCGCAAGATATTTTAACGCAAGATCAGCCTTGAACCCCCTGCTCCGCACATCAAGTCCGATAGCCTGCCATTTTCCGGAACGGGATGTTAAGGCTTCAAAAAGATCGAGTGGTGGGTTATCCACAACGTCATAACCCAGATCTTCCAACACGCGCAGGATAGAGGCTTTCCCCGCCCCTGAAAGACCGGTTACCAGAAGGATATGGCGGCTTTGGGTCATCCCTTCACCTCGATGTGGGTAAGAAGGAAGTTCATTTTCTGAAAAAGCGCTGGATTTATCCATTTCTTCTGTCATCCTCCTACTCACAACGCGGAAATTATAGCATTTTTGACGTTTTCAATCGTCAGAATTTTTCGCTTCATCAGCCTCATAGGAAGGCAGGCAGATAATAAATCTCGCTCCAATAATCCCTTCTTCACCCGTTCTCTCGCTGACTCCGAGCCGATTTTCAGCATAAATTGCTCCATTTAGGGCAACCACAATCTGTTTGCTGATCGCCAGACCGAGCCCTGAATGCTGTCCAAATTTTTCGTTTACAGGACGATCCGAGTAAAAACGGTCAAAAATCATATCCAGCTTGTCTTCCGGGATTCCAGGCCCCTCATCCTCAATCATGATATCAACATAATCACGATGATGGATCTTGTGATTTTTGTGAATCTTGCGGGAAGGACCCGCCCTACGTGCCCGAATCGTCACGATTCCGTTAGGTGGTGAAAAAGAAAGGGCATTCCCGATAAGATTTCTGAAAACCTGAACCAGTCGATCTTCTATGGCATGAACCCAGAAAGTATCTTTTGGCACATCCAGCACCATAATCGGGTCATTTTCCTTGCGTGTTGTCTGGTGCATTTCAACGAGGAAATCCAGAAGCGGTTCAATCGCAACCGGTTCTCTTAAACCGCGCGACAAATCCCCTTCAACCCGGCTGGCATCCGATATATCCCTGACCAGACGTTCCAGACGTTTTACATCTTCCTGCAAAACCTCGATCAGATGAGTGCGCACATCCGGCTTTTCAATCCGTGGAAGGATTTCCAGTGCTGAACTAAGAGAGGCAAGAGGATTTTTAACCTCATGGGCAACTTCAGCAGCGAAACGTTCCGTACCATCAATGCGGGCCCAGAGCGCAATCGCACTACTACGCGTGGAACGTGCCAATGAGCCAATTTCATCTTTCCGGCTTAACAAAAACAATGGAACCGCTTCGGGGTGCCTGCCCCCTTCCAGATGTAATTTCTTTGTCACACCGACGAGCTGAAGAATAGGCCGTGCAATCGTGTAGGAAAAATACCATGACAGCATGACCGTCACCCAAATGGCCAATAACATCAGGGTTAGAATAGAGGACCTTACAGCAAACAAAATACGGTCAATTTCCGGCGCTCTTCTGGTCAGCTGTAGCTCCGCTATGGCCTCACCATTGCTTCTGACAGGCTCGATAATGGTAATCAGCAGGGCATTTGTTGCATTACGCCGGATATAAGGAGGCAATTCAGCCTGAAACGGCTTGATATTAAGAGATGCGTCATCCTCATTACTTTCAGTCGGATCGACCTTGAATGGAATCAATCCTTTATGAGCAGAGGCCAGAGAATCAACCAGAACCCAGTTATAGAATATATCAATGATATTCCGTCTGGGAGGATGCCAGACACCTTCCTCTGAATGTGTAAATTCGTCATCATCCAGAGGGAGAGGCG
Organism: Aristophania sp. ESL1100; assembly: GCF_058511235.1. Taxonomy (NCBI): domain Bacteria; kingdom Pseudomonadati; phylum Pseudomonadota; class Alphaproteobacteria; order Acetobacterales; family Acetobacteraceae; genus Aristophania; species Aristophania sp. ESL1100. The sequence goes on from NZ_CP196394.1 coordinate 1,664,931, forward strand.
TATCAATAACCGTATGGTGCCGGCGGCTGTCTGCCAGTAATTCACCATTGGAATCAAAAAGCCTGATATGACCGTCCAGGCTGGTCTGCATCAGCTTGTCAAGAAGGTCTTTCGCACGGTTCTTGTCAAGAACGGTCTGCCCCTGCGGGGTCGTTTTCTCGGCGTTGATTTCCAGAATACGGGCATAAATATGAGCTTCTTCCCGCAGTGCCATCACATCTGTATGGAGCAAGCCGTGCTGATATTGTTTTAAGTAAAGCAATAATCCTGCCAGAAATAAAAGAGGCAGAATATTAATAAGTAACAATCTCCCCAAAAATGGAGACGTGCAATATCGAAAAAAATCCTTTTCCTTGATTTTGCGTATATTTCTTCTAATAAGAAGCGATATATACGCAAAATTCTTGGATTTTAAGGCTTTTTTTAGATAAAACATAAATATCTGATATATGAAATATTATACATCTTTATATTTATATCCAATTCCATATAACGTCTCAATCTGGTTAAAATCATCGTCTACTGTACGAAATTTTTTCCTGACACGTTTAATATGACTGTCCACTGTGCGGTCATCGACGTAGATATCCCCCCCATAAGCCGCATCAATCAGCTGATCACGGGTTTTAACCAGGCCCGGTCTTACAGCCAGCGTTCTGACGAGCAAAAACTCCGTTACCGTCAGAGAGACTTCCTGACCATTCCACATACATTGGTGACGGGCATCATCCAGAGTCAGCGCTCCACGGATCAATACAGCCTGACCTGCCAGAGCCGGCTCCCCTCCGTCACCAGCCTGACTGAGCTCATGACGCCGCAACAAGGCACGAATCCGCTCTACGAGCAGACGCAGGGAGAAAGGTTTTGTGATGTAGTCATCCGCGCCAAGACGCAAGCCCATCAGCTGATCGACTTCGTCATCCTTGGAGGTAAGAAAAATAACCGGAATGTTGGAACGCGTACGCAATCGGCGCAGAAGCTCCATGCCATCCATCTGGGGCATATGGACATCCAGCACAACGAGAGAGACAGGGCGTGACAAAAGAGCCTGCAAGGCACTTTTCCCATCCGCATAGCTGACAACGACAAACCCCTCTTCCTCCAAAGTCAATTGGACAGACGTCAGGATGTTTCTATCATCGTCAACAAGGGCAATAACAGGCTCAGCCTCTGATTGCATACCAAATTCAGCTTTAATATCCATATAGCTTTCCTAAACAGTCCATTCCACACAGAAAATTCGCTGGCACGCCATAGAACATTTATAGTCTATATTACGATACTGTTATATTTACAAATATAACAACGACAATTATCCCATACCCTCTTGCTTTAAAACCAATCATCACTATCTGGTCCAGAAAGGCAGGATCGTGATAAACAGGCCCGAATAATCAGACCAGAAAGCAGAGCATATTATGGAACAGCATACACACTCTCCCGAAAGCGACCAAGCTGGCGAAACAGATATGACCCAGGAACAGGGCCAGGAAGCCTCTTCCGCTCCTGAGGAGACCATTGAATCTGCCAAAGCCGAAGCAGCGGAAATGAAAGACCGCTGGATGCGCGCTGAAGCAGAGCTGCAGAACCTCCGTGCGCGCACAAAACGCGATGTAGAGGACGCCCGGCAATATGCTGTGCAGAAATTTGCCCGCGATGTTGTTGAAGGCGCTGAGAATTTGCAGCGTGCCCTTTCGGCTCTGCCTCCGCCTCAGGAACATGAAGACGGTCTTATCAAAAAAATGCGTGAAGGACTGGAAACCACCGAGCGTTCCTTCCTTTCCATTCTGGAACGTCATGGAATCCGCCGGCAGGACCCCACTGGTCAGAGCTTCGATGCAAACCTTCATCAGGCCATGCAGGAACAACATTCCGACAGCCACGCCCCAGGGCAGGTCATTCAGGCCTGGACACCGGCATGGACACTGAAAGACAGGCTCCTTAAACCGGCCATGGTTATTGTTGCCAGCCCGTCTTCAACCGGGCAGGCCCAGCAGGACGGTTCAGAACAAAAACCCTCACAGGGAAGCTGAACGCCGATAAGAACGCCGAGGCGCCTATTATAAATAACCATGATCCTGCCGGTCATATTCTCGTCATTAAACATGGTGCTTTAGGCGATATATTTCAGGCATTCAGTGCATTTGCAGCGATCAGACGAGCTTACCCTGCGGCTCGTCTGGCCGTGCTGACATCTTCGCCCTATGAAGCGCTTTTGCGCAGCTCCCCCTGGTTTGACGACGTATTTATTGACGACCGAAAGCCTGTGACGGACGGACGTTCAGCCAGATATTTATGGTCGCTCTTTCAGAATTTTGACCATGTCATTGATTTACAGAATTCAGGCAGGACACGCTTATATAAGCGCCTTTTATCACTCCGGCCACATAAGAAGCCCCTATGGTCTGACCATATGAATCTGGGCATCGAAGCCCCTTTCAAGACCCTGTTTCATGCCAGAGACATGCATACGCTGATCCGGCAGGATAATTTTCTCAAAGCGCTTCATATAAAACCTGTCTCAAGAACGATCCCGGACTGGATTCCGCCCCCAGAGGAGTCGTATCCTTATCCACCTTCGCCTTATATTGTCATCGTCCCCGGCGCTGCCATGCACCGGCCCCGTAAAATATGGCCCTTAAGCCATTTCTCAGACCTGATTTCTCACCTGCAAAAACAGGGATATCGCTGCGTCCTCGTTGGAGGAGACTCCCAGAAATATTCAGGAAAGATTCTCAAAGAAGAGCACAAGAAACTCTTTGATTTTATTGGGAAAACATCTCTTTTTGGACTGGTCCATCTGCTAGGTCGTGCCTCTCTTGTCATAGGAAATGACACAGGCCCGCTCCATATTGCCGCAACGATGGATCGTCCGACCCTGACCCTTTTTTCGAATGAAAGTGATCCACGGCGCTGTTCTCCTTTGGGATTAACCCCAGGATTTAACAGAATTCTCTCAAGTGAGAGCCTGTCCGATCTCAGCGTTAAAAGAGTAACGAATTACCTTGATCACTGGCTTTCAGACTTAATTGACGCTAAAAGTCAGACCATTACATTTTCGCATTCAAAAGACACTTGCGGAGACTGATCTCCGGGGCCATTTTGACCATTGTTGCTTATTTTATATTCCAAGGAGCGTCCCTTATGCCCGTCATAACCCTACCCGATGGAAGTCTTCGCACCTTCGATGGGGCAGTGACGGGTACCGCTATTGCCCAGGATATCGGGCCCGGACTGGCCCGCTCCGCTCTGGCAATGGAAGTTGACGGCAAACTCTCCGACCTTTCTGCAACCATAAATCATGACGCAGCTATTCGCTTCATCACCCGCAAGGACGAGGAAGCCCTTGACCTGATCCGCCATGACACAGCCCATGTGCTTGCTGAAGCCGTGCAGGAACTCTGGCCGGGTACTCAGGTGACCATCGGCCCAAGCATTAAAGACGGATTTTATTACGATTTCGCCCGTGACAAGCCTTTTACACCTGAAGACTTTGCGGCCATTGAGCAGAAAATGCTCGAAATCATTAAAAGAGGCACGCCCTTCACGCGTGAAGTATGGAACCGCAATGAAGCGATCACATATTTCGAGAATCATGGCGAAAAATTCAAAGCCGAGCTGATTCGCGACCTGCCGGAATCAGAAGAAATTTCCATTTACCGCCAGGGTGACTGGCTTGATCTTTGCCGCGGCCCCCACCTGCCCACAACGGCTGATGTCGGAACGGCTTTCAAGCTCATGCGCGTTGCAGGGGCCTATTGGCGCGGTGACCATCACAACCCGATGCTGACCCGCATTTACGGCACAGCCTGGCGCGATAAAAAAGAACTCGAAGCCCATCTGCATCGTCTGGAAGAAGCTGAAAAGCGCGATCATCGCCGCATCGGCAAGGAAATGGACCTCTTCCATATTCAGGAAGAAGCCGTTGGTCAGATTTTCTGGCATCCAAAAGGTTGGCGCCTTTATAACACCCTTCAGAATTATATGCGGCGTGCGCAGGAGCGTAACGGCTATCAGGAAGTAAAAACACCTCAACTGGTTGACCGTACCTTATGGGAAGCTTCCGGCCACTGGGACAAATATCGTGAAAACATGTTCGTCGCCAGTATTGAAGATGAGAACACAACCCTCGCCCTCAAGCCCATGAACTGCCCTTGCCACGTACAGATTTTCCGTAACGGTTTACGTTCCTACCGTGAGCTTCCCTTACGAATGGCTGAATTTGGTGCGTGTCATCGTTACGAACCCTCTGGTTCCCTCCACGGGATTATGCGCGTCAGGGGCTTTACGCAGGATGACGCCCATATTTTCTGTACGGATGACCAGATTGCCGATGAAACAGCCCGTTTCGTCTCCATGCTGGCGGAAGTCTATAAAGACCTCGGCTTTGAATCCTTCCGCGTAAAATTCTCTGACCGCCCTGAGACACGCGCAGGCTCAGATGACGTCTGGGACAAAGCTGAAGGCTCTCTGAAAAAAGCCTGCGAAATGGTCGGCGTTGATTATGAGCTCAACCCCGGTGAAGGCGCTTTTTATGGCCCGAAACTTGAATTTGTCCTGACAGATGCCATCGGCCGTGACTGGCAGTGTGGCACCTTGCAGGTCGATTATGTTTTACCAGAGCGCCTTGATGCCTCTTATATCGGTGAAGATAGCGCCCGCCATCGCCCTGTCATGTTGCACCGCGCCATTCTGGGAAGTTTTGAGCGTTTTGTCGGTATTCTCATTGAGCAATTTGCCGGCAAGTTCCCTCTCTGGCTGGCCCCTGTTCAGGTTGTTGTTGCCTCTATCGTGACAGATGCCGCTGATTATGCCCATGAAGTGGCAAGCGCTTTACGCAAAGCTGGTCTTTCTGTTGAGACAGATACGCGTAATGAGAAAATCAACGCCAAAATTCGCGAGCACAGCCTTGCACGCGTTCCTGTCATATTAGTCGTCGGGCGACGTGAAGCTGAAGAGAAAACAGTTGCGATGAGACGTCTTGGAGGTAAGGATCAGGAGATTCTCGGCTTTGCTGAAGCGGTAAAAGCCCTCTCTGAAGAAGCAACACCCCCTGATCTTCTGAGAGAAAAAACTGAAATCGCCTGAATTAACAGAAAATGACCCTCGCCCGAAAAGCTTTCCCTTGCGTCACTCTTCTGGCGAGGCTATGAATTTAATGTCAATAGAAAGACTGCTCTGACGTAAGGGCAGTTCTTGTAAACAGAGACAGGAGTTGACCATATCTAAACCGCCGTTTAACGCCGCCCCAGGTCGGGAAGGGCCGCGTGTTAATGATGAGATCCGTGTACCGCAAGTTCGTGTTATTGATGCTGATGGCGGTATGGTTGGGGTAATGCAGACGCGTGATGCACTGGCACGTGCTTTCGCTGCAGGATTAGACCTATTGGAGATCAGCCCGACGGCGGAGCCGCCTGTTGCTAAAATCCTTGATTACGGCAAGTTTAAGTACGAGCAGCAAAAAAAGCGTAACGAAGCTCGGAAAAAACAGAAGGTTATTGAAATCAAGGAAGTCAAGATTCGCCCTGGTACGGGAGAACATGACTATCAGACAAAACGCAAGGCGGTTTTATCCTTCCTTGAAGGGGGCGATAAGGTCAAAATTTCCCTACGTTTCAAAGGACGTGAAATGGCTCACCAGGAGCTGGGCGTCAAAATCATGGAACGCCTCCGTCTCGATGTGGAAGATATGGCCAAGGCTGAGCAGATGCCACGTCTTGAAAACCGTCAGATGGTGATGATTCTAGCGCCCAAATAATAGGGTTTCTGCTGGAAAAACGTTACGCCTATTCCTTCTTTATAGAGGGAATAGGCTTTTTTTACGACATGACACACAGCAGGAACTGCCAGGCGCCACTTTTTCTGTCCTGAAACAGGATCAGTTTTTTAAGAAACTGACACTGATCCTGTCTTTTTCCTTTCAGATTTTATTGACTGGAATACGGATATAACTCACGCCATTATCATCTGGTTCAGGAAGATGCCCTGCCCTCATATTCACCTGCACAGAGGGCATGATTAAAGTTGGCATGGCGAGGGTTCGGTCACGGTCATTGCGCATTTTGACAAAGGCTTCTTCCGTCACCCCATGGCTGACGTGAATATTATTTTCTTTTTCTGCTTCAACGGTCGTCATCCAGAGATAATGATCCCGCCCGGCTGATAAATAATCATGACAGAGGAACAAGCGCGTCTGGGGAGGAAGTGAAAGCAATCTCTTGATTGAATGATAGAGTTTTCGTGCATCTCCACCGGGGAAATCCGCGCGTGCTGTGCCAAAGTCAGGCATGAAGATCGTATCCCCAACAAACGCGGCATCACCGATAATATAAGCCATATCAGCAGGGGTATGACCTGGCACATGCAGCACCGTTACATCCAGCTCACCAATTTTGAACTGCTCTCCATCTTTAAAGAGATGATCAAATTGTGAACCATCACGGGCAAAGTCGGTCCCGGCATTGAAAAGCTTGCCAAAGACGTCCTGCACCCGCAGGATCTCTTCTCCGATCCCGAGCTTTCCGCCCAATTTTTCCTGCAACCAGGGAGCCGCAGAAAGATGATCCGCATGAACGTGGGTCTCAAGCTGCCATTCCACCGTCAGACCTGCTTCATGAACGTAAGAGACAATCTGCTCCGCTGAGGCAAAAGAGGTGCGCCCTGCGGCCGGATCATAATCCAGCACACTATCAATGACAGCCGCCTTATGCGTGATCGGGCATGAAACGACGTGACTTGCTGTGCACGTGGCTTCGTCAAAAAAAGTACGGATTACCGGGGCTGGCGATTGCCCTTTTGTAACCCGTTCAATCTGTAGTGCAGCTTTCTGAAGTGCTAAATCTTCGCTCATCTCTTCCCCTCCCGAGGTCTGCTCTATATCACTATTTTATATAGGACTTTCTCGGGAAAAGAAAAGAGATCTTAAACGACAATTAAGTTTAAAAATGATGCCCCAATAAAAGAGACAGGCTGGTGGGAGCAACGCTATGATTCAGCGTATAAATATGGAAATGCTCCACCCCTTCTGAATGCAGTGTCTGGCAAAGCCGATCTGCCATAACGGCTGCGATCCGACCTCTTACGTCAGGATAATTATCTGTTCCCTCAAACACGTCCCTTAAGGTGGCGGGAACCCGTGCACCGCACATACCGGCAAATTTCCAGGCTTGTGCAGCATTGCCAATGGGCAGAATTCCGGGAATGACCTTTTTCTCAATTCCAAATTTCGCCAATTTATCCCGGAAACGCAGGAACGTTTCTGCCTCAAAGAAGAACTGGGTAATCGCCTGATCCGCTCCGGCGTCGAATTTACGTTTAAGAACGTCCAGATCCACTTCAGGGCTTTGAGCCTGAGGGTGCGTTTCAGGATAGGCGGCCACCTTGATTTTAAAAGGGGCCAGTTTTTTAAGACCTTCAATCAGCTCGATTGCTGATCCGTACCCTTGCGGATGAGCTTTAAAGGGAGTCGGCTTTCCATCCACAGGCGGTGGATCTCCCCTGAGAGCAAGAATCTGTTTTACGCCCGCATCCCAGTACGATTGGGCCACTTCATTCACTTCATCTCTGGATGCACCAACACAGGTCAGGTGCCCCACCATGGGCACGTCAAATTCCTGCACCATGGCTTTCAATGTTCCCAAGGTGCGTTCCTGTGTTGTGCCCCCTGCACCGTACGTCACAGACATAAATTCCGGTTTCAGAGCGACCAGCGCACGCGCTGTTTCCATCAGGGCGTTATGGCCCTCATCAGTTTTAGCAGGGAAAAACTCAAATGAAATATTGGGCAAAGCCCCAGAAACAGCGTGTGCAGACATGTTAAAAATCGTCCTTATATGTGATCTATATATGAAAATCCGTTTATTCTTTTTCCAAACTCTTCCCCATTGGGCGCTGTCCAAGCCAGAGCTTGACAGTCAATTCCCCTTCAAGCGCTAAAGGAGCCATGGGCGTTAATCCCGCCTGCCGGAACCATTCAGTCATATTCTGGTCCCCAAAGCCAAGCGAGGCATGCGCATCACGCGTGCGCAAATCTTCACGATCGTGAGCCGCAAAATCGACAACAAGCAACCGCCCTCCTGGTGCCAGAAGGCGGGCGGCCTCTGCCAGAACAGCGGCAGGATATTGGGCGTAACGCAGGACCTGGTGCATGATTGCCAGATCTGCCATGTCATCACCCAGCGGCAGGGCATAAAAATCACCCTGCCAAAGTTCAACACGGCCTCCATGCCGCGTTTTTACAGAAGCCAGTTTAGCCCTCGCCAGACGCAACATGGCGGGACTTCGGTCAAACCCCAGAGCAGTCTCTGCCTGCGGTGCCAGAAGCTCCAGCATACGGCCTGTACCTGTGCCGATATCGACCAGACGCCCTATGGGATCTGACCCGACCAGTTTGAGAAGTGCCGCTTCCACGTCCTGTTCTGAAACGTAGAGAGAGCGGATCTCATCCCATTCCGTCGCATGATCCTCAAACCACCCCTGGGCCGTATCCACCCTTAAAGTGCGGATCGCCTGCAAGCGGTGCCGGTCTGCCTGTACGCCGGCCATAGTCCCGTTTGATGAGCGGGACCATTGATCCAGAGCCGCAAAAACAGGGGCCAGAATCTCTTCTGGCCCAAGTGTCAGAAACACCCAGCTCCCCTCTTTACGGCGGCAGACCAGATCCGCCTCAACCAAAATGCGCACGTGACGGGAAACGCGCGGCTGGCTTTGGCCTAAAACCTGCGCGAGTTCCCCAACTGAAAGTTCCATCTCCCGCAAAAGCTGGAGAATCCGTAATCGTGTTGGCTCAGAAAGAGCCTGAAAAATACTAATAGCCTGGTCCATGAAAGAGCATATATAACGACTTCTTTATATGTGCAAGAACTGTTGACACAATCTGCAAGATTTGCCACTTATGATGACCAGACGCAGCGTTTGCGCATATTCTTTTTATGTAAAGACTCTGTAAGAGAAGGGACTTCATGCCCTTTCTGACTATTTAGAGACGATAATTTCTGGTGGAGTCCCGCTGAGAGCGTTTCTGTCTCTCCCGACTGCTCTACCGCTATATTATGGGGCAAAGAATGACTGTACGCGTCGCTACTTTAGGCTTCCCACGTATCGGGAGCCACCGCGAACTCAAAAAAGCACTGGAAAGTTACTGGGCTGGCAACAGCTCTGAATCTGACCTTCAGAAAACAGCCGCTGAGCTTCGGGCCGCCCATTGGGCCCGGCAGAAAAAGGAAGGGGCTGACATCATCCCTTCCAACGACTTCTCTTTTTATGACCATGTGCTCGACACCAGTGCGATGGTTGGAGCGATCCCAGCCATTTATGGCCAGGTCAGTGATAAAATGGACCTGACCACCTATTTCGCCATGGCTCGTGGCCGCCAAACTACTGGTGCACAGAAAACCACTGAAGAAGGATGTGGGTGTGGTCATGGCAAGGGCGTTGACGTCCCCGCTGCTGAAATGACCAAATGGTTTGACACGAACTATCACTTCCTTGTGCCGGAATTCACCAAAGATCAGGCCTTTAAACTGACCTCAACCAAGATCATTGATGAATATCGCGAAGCACGCGCTCAGGGCTTTGAAACACGCCCTGTCATTCTTGGCCCTGTCAGCTTCCTGCTCCTCGGCAAGACTCATGACGAGTCCTTCAACCGCCTTGACCTCTTAAACAAGCTTCTGCCTGTTTATGTGGACGTTCTGAGCCAGCTTCAGAAAGAAGGCGCTGAGTGGGTCCAGATTGATGAACCAACATTGGTTCTTGATCTTGATAATAACGCTCGCGCTGCTTTCAAACAGGCTTATCAGACCCTCACAAGCAGCGTGCCCGCTCTCAAGCTGATGCTCACAACCTATTTCGGTGCGCTGGGTGACAATCTTGAGACAACACTGGCTCTCCCTGTTCAGGGGCTGCATGTGGACCTCGTCCGCGCTCCCGAACAGCTGAAGGACGTTCTTGCAAAAGCTCGCCCTGACCTGCTGCTTTCACTTGGGATCATTGATGGCCGCAACGTCTGGAAAGCGGACCTGAACAAACTGCTGAAAGTCATTGAGCCGATCGCTGCCAAGCGTGACCTCATTCTTGCTCCTTCCTGCTCTCTGCTTCACACCCCGATTGATCTGGAACGTGAAACAAAGCTGGATGCGGACGTTAAATCATGGCTGGCTTTTGCGGTTCAGAAAATTGCTGAACTTTCCACACTTTCCAAAGCCCTCAATAACGGGGCTGCCTCTGTCAAATCAGAGCTGGAAGCCAATGGTGCTGCGATTGAAAGCCGCAAAACATCAAGCAAAATTCATAACCCTGCGGTTAAAGAACGTATTGCCCAGAACGACCCGAGCCTGACCAAACGGAAATCACCTTTCCCAGTCCGTCAGAAAGCTCAGGAAGCCACTCTGAAGCTGCCTCTCTTCCCCACAACAACGATTGGCTCTTTCCCGCAGACTGCTGAAATCCGCAAAGCCCGTGCCCAGAACGCCAAAGGCGAGCTGAGCGCTGCGGACTATAAAGCGTTCCTTGAGAAAGAGACAAAATCCGCCATTATCTGGCAGGAAGAAGTCGGCCTCGACATGCTCGTGCATGGTGAGTTCGAGCGTAACGACATGGTGCAATATTTTGGTGAGCAGCTTTCAGGCTTCGTCTTTACCAAAAATGCCTGGGTGCAGTCTTATGGCTCACGCTACGTCCGTCCGCCCATCATTTATGGTGATGTGACACGCCCTGCCCCGATGACACTCGACTGGTGGCGTTTCTCACAATCCTGCACAAAGAAACCCATGAAAGGCATGCTGACAGGTCCTGTCACCATCCTGAACTGGTCCTTCGTGCGTGATGACCAGCCTCGTTCTGTCACTTGCCGCCAGATTGCTTTCGCTATCCGTGACGAAGTGCAGGACCTCGAGAAAGCTGGCTGCCAGGCTATCCAGATTGACGAAGCCGCTCTGCGTGAAGGCCTGCCTCTGCGTCGTGCTGACTGGCAGCATTATCTGGACTGGGCTGTTGAGAGCTTCCGCGTCACTGCCAGTGGTGTTGAAGACAAAACCCAGATTCACACACATATGTGCTATTCTGAGTTCAATGACATCATCGGTGCCATCATTGCGATGGATACAGACGTGATCTCCATTGAGACGGCTCGTTCCAAAATGGAACTGCTGGGGGCCTTCAGCCACCACCGTTACCCTTCAGAGATTGGGCCAGGCGTGTATGACATCCATTCACCCCGTATCCCAAGCGTTGAAGAAATGGTGGATCTGCTTAAAGCCGCAGAGAAGAAAGTGGACCGTCGCCTGCTTTGGGTGAACCCCGATTGCGGCCTGAAAACACGCCGTTGGGAAGAAGTCAAACCAGCGATCACCAACATGGTCGAAGCAGCCCGCCAGATGCGCGGCTAAAACCTGAAACCGTCATGCTTTAAAAGAAAGGCGGCAGGGATATTTTCTCTGCCGCCTTTTTGTTTCATGCTAGATTTTGCTTCCGGACGCCTTGCTATCTTGAAGGGCAACCGATAGCTAACTAAAGTTTCAGAAAAAGCCCGGAGTATCCACAATGAACGCCACTGAACAGCGCGACAGATTACATAAAGATATCTGGCAGATTGCCAATGACGTGCGAGGTGCTGTGGATGGGTGGGACTTTAAACAATATGTCCTGGGTGCCCTCTTTTACCGCTTTATCAGCGAAAATTTCACTGAATTTATGCAAGGAGGAGATGACACAGTTAATTATGCATCAATGGCCAAAGAAGAAATTTCGCCGGCTCTGAAAGACACCGTTACAAAAGAAAAAGGCTATTTCATCTATCCTGAAGAGCTTTTTGTCAATGTCGTCAAAAATGCTGAGAAAAATAAAGAGCTTAACGTAACGTTAAATGACATATTCAAAGCCATTGAAGCCTCTGCCCATGGTTATGACTCTGAAAAAAACGTTAAGGGCCTGTTTGCTGATTTTGATACAACAAGCACAAGACTGGGCCACACCGTTGAAGACAAAAATGCCCGACTGACTAAAGTCCTTAAAAGAATTTCTGAACTCAATTTCAGCGATTTTAAAAAGCATGAAATTGACCTTTTCGGCGATGCCTATGAATTTCTCATCGGTAATTATGCCGCAAATGCCGGCAAATCGGGCGGGGAGTTCTTTACCCCGCAAAAGGTATCAAAGCTGATTGCCCAGCTGGCCATTCACGGCCTGAAAAAAGTCAATAAAATCTACGACCCCGCCTGCGGCTCAGGCTCTCTGATGATTCAGGTTAAAAGACAGTTTGACCAACACATCATTGAAGAGGGATTCTTCGGCCAGGAAGTGAATCATACGACCTATAACCTGGCGCGTATGAACATGTTTTTGCATAATATCAATTACGATAAATTCAAGATCGCGCTTGGCGATACCCTCCTCAACCCTCAATTTGGGGATGAGAAACCTTTTGATGCCATCGTCTCCAACCCGCCTTATTCCTTAAAATGGGTCGGCTCAGATGACCCAACCCTTATTAATGATGACCGCTTTGCACCAGCGGGGATTCTGGCCCCTAAATCAAAGGCGGATTTCGCTTTTGTGCTCCATGCCCTTAACTATCTTTCACCAAAAGGGCGGGCCGCCATTGTATGCTTCCCGGGCATTTTTTACCGTGGGGGCGCTGAGAAAAAAATCCGGCAATATCTGGTCGAGAAAAATTACGTCGAAACCGTGATTGCCCTCGCACCCAATCTGTTTTTCGGCACCTCTATTGCCGTGAATATCCTCGTGCTTTCAAAACATAAAACGGACTGCACCACGCAATTTATTGACGCCAGCGGCCTATTTAAAAAAGAGACAAATAATAACGTCCTGACTGACGAACATAGAGACAAAATCCTCAGCCTCTTTGAAACCAAGGAGGACCATGAGCATCTGGCACGATCTGTGCATTTTGATGAGATCAAGGCCAATGATTACAACCTCTCCGTCAGCAGCTATGTCGAAGCCAAAGACACACGCGAGGTTGTGGACATCACCCAACTGAATGCCGAATTAAAAACCACCGTCGCCAAAATCGACCAACTCAGAACCGATATCGACGCCATCATCGCGGAGATCGAAGCGTGAAACAGGTTTCAGATTTCATGGAAAAACTGCTTCAAGGGGCTGAGGTGGAGTGGAAGCGTTTGGAGGAGGTGTCTGAAATAGTTCATGGAAAAGATTGGAAAAAACTAAAGCCAGGTAATATCCCAGTATATGGTTCTGGAGGTATTATGGGATACGTTGATACATTTTCTTATAACAGACCAACCGTTCTTATTCCGCGAAAAGGTTCTATCAGTAATATTTTTTACACAGAAAAACCCTTGTGGAACGTAGATACAATTTATTACACTAAAATCAATGAATGTATAATAACTCCAAAATTTCTTTATTATTTTATTAGAACCATAAACTTGTCAGCACTTGACTGCGGATCTGGGAGACCAAGTCTAACGCAAGCAATTTTAAAACAAATAGCCATTCCCATCCCGCCGCTGCGGGTGCAGGAGGAGATTGTTCGTATTCTGGATAAATTTACGGCTTTGACAACAGAGCTTACAACAGAGCTTACAACAGAGCTTACCGCCCGTAAGAAACAATACAACTATTATCGTGACCAACTCCTAAACTTCGAAGGCCGCGATGTCGAATGGAAACCTTTGGGGGAGATATTAGTACGTACGAAAGGTACAAAAATCACTGCCAATCAAATGAAATTACTGAATAAAGAAGGATCCCCAGTAAAAATTTTTGCTGGAGGCAAAACAGTAGCATCAGTAAACTATGGTGATATTCCGGACAAAGACATAAATTTACAACCATCAATTATTGTTAAATCACGTGGCATTATTGAATTCGAATATTACGATAAGCCGTTTTCCCACAAAAATGAGATGTGGTCATACCATTCAAATAACCATGAAATTAATATAAAATTTGTTTATTATTTTTTAAAAATGAATGAAATATATTTCCGAAATATTGGAAATAAAATGCAAATGCCGCAAATTTCTACACCTGATACAGATAAATTTCCAATCCCACTCCCTCCCCTCGCCGAACAAGCGCGCATTGTTGCGATTCTTGATAAATTTGATGCGTTGACGCATTCTATTACGGAAGGGTTACCGCGGGAGATTGAGTTGCGGCAGAAGCAATATGAATATTATCGTGACAGGCTCCTTACCTTCCCCAAGCCTGAAGATAACGTTAAAGGTGCCTGAAATGAGCCGGGGTCTGACTGAAATTGCGCAGGAGTTACTTAACCCGAAGAAGAAAGTTGAAAAGAAAAAGAAGGGGAAGGAAGAGAAAAAGAAGGTTAATCAGGACGATAAAGTTCAATTAATTTATGCTTTTAATGGTACAGGGAAAACACGCCTCTCACGTGCTTTCAGAGAGCTCATCCTTCCCGGAAACGTCGAAGAAACTACGTCCGGCTCTCCTCATCCTGTCATCCTATATTATAACGCTTTTACGGAAGACCTCTTTTCCTGGGATAATTCTTCGTTTCAGGAAGACGGGCCAAGGCTTAAAATCCACCCCAACTGGTTTACAGAGTGGATTTTAAAAGATCAGGGACGGGATCAGAATATCATCAGTAATTTCCAACGTTATACCAATAAAGCCCTAACCCCTCATTTTAATGAAGATTTCTCTGAAGTCCGTTTTTCATATGAACGAGGCGATGAAAACACCTCCAGCCCCATAAAAATCTCCAGGGGAGAGGAAAGCAATTTTATATGGAGTGTTTTTTTCAGCCTGTTTGAGGAAGTCATAAATACGCTTAATATTGCAGATCCAGACGAAAGGGATAATGATAGATTCAACCGGTTGAAATATATATTTATTGATGATCCGGTTAGCTCTCTTGATGAAAATCATCTCATTCAATTAGCCATTGATCTGGGTGAACTCATTCTATCAAATAACTCTGAGCTGAAATTTATTATAACCACTCATAATCCTTTATTTTATAATGTCCTCTATAGCACGATCACGAACAAGAAAATCAAAAAAGGGTATATATTACGCTCCCAAGAAGATGGAGGGTTTTCTCTGGAAGGAAAAGAGGGCGAGGCAAATACCGCCTTTTCCTATCATCTTTATATAAAAAACCTCCTTCAGGAAGCCATCGATAAGGGACAGGTGCAGCGTTATCATTTCATGCTTCTTCGTAATCTTTACGAAAAAACAGCCAGTTTTCTAGGCTACGAAAAATGGTCTGATATCGTGCCTGATAGTACGGAAAACCAGCCTGAAATCCAGGATGAAGAAATCAGAAAATCCTATATCAGACATATTGTGAATTTCTTTTCTCACAATAAATTATCTTATGAAGAAGTTGCCGAGCTGACACCACAACATAAAAAAATGATCAGCTATTTGCTAAAAAAGCTGGACGATACGTATCACTTCGCCCCAAAGAGAGAGAAAAATGGTTGAACTCACAAAACCAATTGCAGAAACAAACCATTATATCGTTCTCGACAAATATATCAAAAAAGAGGGCAGCCCTAACAGCTATCAGAGTGAAGCTGATCTGGAGCGGCAACTTCTTAACGATTTAACAGCACAGGGTTACGAGCTCCGCACCGATATTAACAGCCCCGAAGCCATGCTCAGCAATGTGCGTGCGCAGCTGGAGACGTTGAATCATACGCGCTTTACCGATGATGAATGGAAAAGATTTGTTGAGACCTATCTCGACTCTCCCAACGACACCATCACTGATAAAGCCCGCAAGCTTCATGATAATTATGTTCATGACTTTATTTTTGATGACGGCCATCTTGAAAATATCAAGCTGCTGGATAAAAAAACGCCTTCACTCAATAAAGTCCAGCTTATCAAGCAATTTGAACAGACGGGCACCCACTCCAACCGGTATGATGTCACGATTTTAGTCAATGGGCTGCCTTTAATTCATATTGAATTAAAAAAACGGGGTGTGGCTATTCGTGAAGCCTTTAACCAGATCCACCGTTACAGTAAAGAGAGCTTTAACAGCGATAATTCCCTTTATAAATATGTGCAGCTCTTTGTCATTTCCAACGGGACAGACACACGATATTTCGCCAATACCACAAAGCGCAATAAAAACAGCTTTGATTTCACCATGAATTGGGCTGATTCAAAGAATATTCCCATTAAGGATCTTGAGGATTTTACAGCCACCTTTCTTCAGAAAGAGACGCTCCTCAAGGTGTTAATTCTCTATAGCGTGTTTGATTCAAGCGATACGTTATTGATTATGCGCCCTTACCAGATCGCCGCAACTGAACGCATTTTATGGAAGATTATAAGTTCCCATGAGGCGAAAAACTGGAGCAATACGGGAAGTGGTGGTTTTATCTGGCATACGACGGGTTCCGGCAAAACCCTGACCAGTTTTAAAGCGGCTCGTCTGGCAACGGGACTTGAGTTCATTGATAAAGTCTTTTTTGTTGTTGACCGTAAAGACCTCGACTACCAGACCATCAAGGAATATCAGCGTTTTTCTCCTGACAGTGTTAATGGGTCTGAGAGCACGGCCGCGCTTAAGCGCAATCTGGACAAGGATGATAACAAGATCATCGTCACAACGATTCAGAAGCTTAATAATCTGCTTAAGAGTGCTGACGACCTTTCAATCTATGACAAGCAGGTTGTTTTTATTTTTGATGAATGTCACCGCAGTCAGTTTGGTGAAGCACAAAAGGCCATCACGCAGAAATTTAAAAAATATTATCAGTTTGGTTTTACAGGCACGCCTATTTTCCCTGAAAATTCCTTGAATGATAAAACAACAGCAAGTGTTTTCGGCGTGGAGCTTCATTCCTACATCATCACCGATGCTATACGTGATGAAAAGGTTCTGAAATTCAAGGTCGATTATAATGACGTGCGACCTCAATTCAAAACTGTTGAAACAGAGCAGGATGAAACAAAGCTCAGTTCAGCAGAGAACAGAAAAGCACTCTTGCACCCTGACCGTATTAAAGGGATAGCGCGTTATATTCTGGATAATTTTAATCAGAAAACCCACCGTGCACAGGCAGGCGCCAAAGGCTTTAATGCCATGTTTGCCGTCAGTAGTGTCGAGGCTGCGAAACTTTATTATAAAGAGTTTAATAACTTACAAAAAGACACGTCCCATCCTCTCAAAATCGCCACGATCTTCTCATTTTCCGCCAATGAGGAGCAGGATGCACTCGGTGACATCGCTGATGAGGGCTTTACTGTCTCAACCATGGAGCCAACAGCCAAGGAGTTTCTGGGAAGTGCCATCAATGATTATAATCAGATTTTCAAAACCAACTTTTCAGTCGATGACCGGGAGTTTCAGAACTATTATCGCGACCTTTCCAAACGCGTCAAAGCTGGAGAGGTTGATCTTCTCATAATCGTCGGCATGTTCCTGACTGGTTTTGATGCCCCTGGGCTCAATACCTTATTTGTGGACAAGAACCTCCGTTATCATGGCCTGATACAAGCCTATTCCCGCACAAACCGCATTTTCAATGCGACTAAAAGCTTCGGCAATATTGTCACATTCCGTGACCTTGAGCAGGCAACGATTGATGCGCTGAGGTTATTTGGTAACAGCAATACCAGAAATATCATTCTGGAAAGAAGTTACACCGAATATATGGAAGGTTTCGGTGACGATCCAAATGGGCGCGGCTTCATCGCTATTACCGCAGAACTGGAAACCCGCTTCCCCAACCCTGAAGAGATTATCCTTGAAAGCGATAAAAAGGCGTTCGTAAAATTATTTGGCGAGTATCTGCGCGCTGAAAATATTTTGCAGAATTATGATGAGTTCACAGCCCTTAAAGAATTTCAGACTCTTGACGCCCATAATGAAACAGCTCTGGAAAGTTTTAAGGAAAAATATAATCTTGATGATGCCAAACTGGCTGAACTTGAAAAAATACACCTCCCCTCTGAGCGTAAAAATCAGGATTATCGCTCAACCTATAATGATATCCGGGACTGGTTACGCGAAAAGAAAACTTCGGAAGAACAGGAAAAATCTTCTGTTGATTGGGATGATGTTGTCTTCGAAGTGGATTTGTTGAAATCTCAGGAAATCAACCTCGATTACATTCTTGGCCTCCTTTACGATTATCACAAGAAACACAGCAATAAGAACGATCTTATTGAAGAGATTCAAAAGATCATCCGGGCAAGTCTTGATAACCGTGGTAAGGAAAGTCTGATTATTAATTTCATCCAACAAACGAATCTGGACGAAATTTTGACGAGACCCGACCTTCTTGAGGCATTCTATAAATTTGCCCAAAGTGAGCAGGAAAAAGAGGTTCATGATCTTATCAGTAGCGAAAATCTGAATGAGCAGGTCGCCCGTCGTTATATTGCAGCCTCCCTCAAAAGACGATTCGCCACCGAAAACGGCACAGAACTGAATGAGATGTTGCCAAAAATGAGTCCTCTGAACCCGCGATATCTGACCAAAAAACAGGAAGTTTTTGATAAAATCTCAAAATTTGTGGAAAGATTCCAAGGGATAAGGGCGCTGGAAGACTCAGATTAAGGACATCAGACATCCCGGAAAATAAGGAACAGAATGCGTCGTCTGTTCCTCCCTCTCCTTCAAGGTGCTTTTATAAGAACACACTCAAGAGGAGTGTCTTTCTCATCATCCGCTTGGCCGTAACTTGCCTTGTCTCCTTTGCTCCACCAGACGTAGCGGTCTGCGACATATTTGGAGCCATCTGCTGCCATGACGTTACTGAAAACAAGGATCTTTCCATCAATCGGCAGGATCGCAAGAGAGGTTATGTCAGCACTGACGTACGTCACCTTCAACGTGTGATCGGCAGGCAGGGTTCTGAGCAGGGCCTTTTGCACATCGGTCGGTTTTTTCGTTTTGGCAGAGCATGAATAGGTTTCAGATTGCTGCGTAACAACTTCATCTGAAGCGAAATCAAGCACAAACCGGTTACGATGGGCAGAGTCCCCTTTCTCTATTACGGCCTGCCCGAAAGAGACACCATAGACTGCCAAACTGGCAGTCAGAGTCCATAAAACCCCATATCTCAGTAGCCGGGAAACAGGCCGAAACGTCATTACCCCTCCTATTTTTCCTCATTACGGAGGTGAAGCCCCAATTTCGCAGCCATCTCCTTCCAGCTTTCCAGCCGACCAAAGGAATCGCTAACATCAGGGCTCCCCAGATTGGCAAAAATCAATCTCGGATCATCAATTGTGGCATCGCCGTAATTGGTGAAAAGGATTTTGAAATCAAGAGCGGGGTACCGTTTTGCGATCGCATCCGCCAAACGCCTGAAATCAGGCACAAGGCTATGGATTGGACGATGCGTGCCTTCATAATGCAGGCTGTCGCGCCAGTCCCTTACGAACAGAACTTTCCGATCCCCTTTACATAGCGCGTCTATTTTCCCCAGAAGATCTTTATATTCTGCCACCAAACGCTCTTTCTGGGCCAGAAAGGCTTCAACAGAGGCTGGCTCACCTTCCGCCAGTTCCAGGCAGTTATGATAAATGAGCAATGTTTCTCGGCACCTTAAGGCTTCATGATAGCCATAGAGGCAGACTGTTGAGAAAAGATCCCGGAAATCTGTTTCAAACAGCGCGATCAATGTATGGAAAGGGGTTAAGAAGCCATCAAAGAAACCTGGCCCTGCGTGCCCGAATGTTTCCTTGATAAAGAAACTTGTCTCTTCGCTTCCACCAAGGGAGATAATAGTGTCAAACCCCCGCTCTTCCGGGACCGACCGTAATGGTGGCCTGGCTCTTGCGGTTTCCATTTCATCTCTGAACAGGAACATCTGCGCATCTGTGCGCCAGGGAGCCCGGTAGAGAGGCTCATGCTGGATGTCTCTATGGAGTCTGATATTTCTCAGCACAAAATCCGGCGTGCCGGTCGTTTCTGAGGGCAGAGTCGTCAATCCGCCCCGCAGAAAGTAAACCTGCCCCCGTTCCGGCGTTAAATATTGGGGGAGGCCTCCATAACCTGCACGCAGGAAACGATGTGTGTGCTCGACATGTTCTTCCCCATATTTATAGAACCGGACATCGAGATAACCCACATAATCCAGTGCCCTTGCATGATAGCCCACGCAAAAGGCCTGATGCATGGGGGCAATGAAGGGGCTCTCGGCCGTTCCGGCACCCGATGAAACGTCATTATCAATTTCAAGGGTAATTTCAGGCATATGGTTCATATGGCCATAGGCTTCCACAGCCTTGATCCACTCATCTTCCCATCCGAAGACGGAAGGGTGACAGTCATCTTCGAAAATAAGAATGACGTCGCACTGTTTCTCTTCTTTCAGCCACCAGAGAGCGCGGTTACGGTTCCAGGCAATGCCTCTATTCTCACCCGTTATATAAGGAATATGTGCCTCTTGAAGCCACGCCTGGGTCCCATCACTCGATCCATCATCCGCCACGACAAACTCGAAGGGATGACGCGTAAAACGTATGATATTTTCGACAGACTGCCGTAAAATATCTTTCCGATTATAAGTGATAACCCCGATACCTAACTTTATAGCCACATATACCCCCATAGACTCTACGGATCATTACGACTGAAATAGTAACGACTTATTCAAAAACGCGATCTGTTTTACTAAAAAAGTCTGACTGTGTCTTACGGCGTGATTTAGGTGGAGGCACCTCACAGGCCATAAAATAAAGACCAATAATAAATGTAAGCTGTGATAATTCGTCCAGACGCCACCATAAATTATACCCCTGCCCTCCTGTATGAGAACGGCAGAGATCGTAAATGAGGAAGGCAATGCCAATCAGACGCAAGGCACGTAATTGCACACGCAAAGGATTGAGATAACCCGGTCTGACCAGCGTCGATAATTTCTGGCAGACGAGAAAAAAGACCAGACTGACCAGAAAGCCGAAAATGGCAGAAGGAATAAAACCCAGAGGCAGGCCGAAAAGCAAAGATGGTGCGACGACACAGGCCGCCTGCAAGATAACAGAGCCGAGCTCGAAACTGAGCCCCAGACCCATTGGGGAGCCATCACCAGGCAAACGATTTGCCAATGGCTGAAATAATCTTTCAAGAATCAGATCATCAATCCGCTGAATTATTTCTGCAATGGTCACACCTATACTCCCTTATGGTCCATAAATGTGTATAGTTCACAGGACTGGATAATTTAATGCTTTTATGATTTGATTTTAACAGATTTCTCCAGAAAAGATGTTCCGAGGAGGTTTTGTGTCTCTATTCCGTTTTTCACGTCTGACGCTACTTGCTGCGTCATTTATGACATCATCGGCTTTCATATCTCCTGTTCTGGCACAGCAATCCTCTGCCTCCCCGCCGCAAACATCTTCTGCTACCCCGGCAAAGCAGGAAACAACTGTTACCCGGGCCACACTTGCAAACGGGCTTAAGGTCGTCATCATCGAAGACCGTCTGGCGCCTGTTGTACAGACCATGGTCAATTATGAAGTCGGTTCTGCCAACGCTCAGGCCAAATATCCCGGGACGGCCCATGCTCTTGAACATATGATGTTCAATGGCTCTCATGGCCTGAGTCGCGACCAGCTTTCAACATTAAGTGCCCAGCTTGGCAATAATAACAATGCTGATACGACCTCTGACGTAACACAATATTATTTCACCGCCCCCGCCTCTGATCTCGAACTCCTGCTCAAGATTGAAGCAGACCGTATGACTGGTCTGACACTTGATGAAAAAGACTGGGCACATGAAAAAGGTGCCATTGAGCAGGAAGTCTCACGTGATCTTTCCAACCCTCTTTATCGTTACATAAGCGAAGTCAGGGCTAAATTTTATAAGGACACCCCTTATGAATATGACGCCCTGGGCACCCGTCCCTCCTTTGACGAAACGACGATTTCGCAGCTGAGAGATTTTTATAAAAACTGGTACGCCCCCAATAATGCCATTCTGGTCATAACGGGCGATGTGGACGGTCCGAAAGCACTGGATCTGGTCAAAAAAACATTTGAATCACTGCCTGCCCGTAAGCTGCCTGAAGCCCCTTCCGTCAAGCCATCGCCTGCCAAAGCACAAATGCTTTTCCTGCCGACTGATCTGCCTATCGGACTTGTCACCATGGCCTGGCGTCTGCCCGGGCAACGAGACCCTGATTACGCAGCCATGACCTTGCTGATTGATGCCCTGAGCAGTGACCGGGCCGATCTGTTTGGGCTGGTGCCGGACGGGAAAGCACTGGAGACAGATTTTGTCTATCAGCCTGATGCACTCGGGGGAATTGGTGTTGCCTATGCGGGATTTCCGAAAAATGCCAATCCATCTGCCCTTAAAAGAGCTGTTGCCTCCATTCTGGAAAATTATCGCCAAAAGGGAATCCCTTCCGATCTGATTGAAGCCGCACGCCAGCGGGAAATTGCCTCACTGGAATTTAATGCAAACAGCATTTCAGGCCTCGCAAACAGCTGGTCACAGGCTGTGGCAATCCAGCATCTGGACAGCCCGCAGGATATGATCAAGGCTTTCCGTTCTGTCACAAAAGAACAGATAGACCGTCTGGCAAAAAAATGGCTTGACCCAAAACAGGCAATCTCAGCAATCCTGACCCCGCGTGATACGGGAAAAGCCATTGCCGATAAAGGATTTGGTGGCGCTGAAAACCTGATGACACCTCCTAAAGGGAAGGTCGCATTGCCAGACTGGGCACAACAATCCCTTGCCAAGCTTGTGCTCCCCCCAGCCGCCCCTCAACCGGCAAGCTTTGTGCTTTCCAACGGGATCAAACTCTACGTAAAACCTGAGCATGTCAGCCATACTGTGGAGCTTTACGGTACGATCCGGCACACATCGTCCCTCCAGGAACCTGCTGGCAAGGAAGGACTCTCTGGCCTCGTAAACTCCCTGTTTATTTACGGAACTGAGAAGCATGACAGGCTTGCCCTTTCGCGTGCTCTCGATGACATTACGGCTGATGAAAGCGCAGGCAGCAGTTTCAGCCTCAATACCTTGACAAAGGACTTTAAGGCAGGGCTTGCCTTACTGGCAGAAAATGAGCTTCAGCCCGCTTTCCCTGAAAAAGCATTCCTGGTCTCACGCGAACAGACAGCACAGGCCTTGCATGGCACTCTGCAATCGCCATCCTACCGCTATGGACGCGCCGTTAAAAAAGCGCTTCTCCCTCCACGTGACCCCTCTTTGAGAGAGGCACTTCCTGAAAATGTCCGCAAAATAACCCTTCAGGATGTCAAAGATTACTACAACACCACATTCCGGCCTGATCTGACGACGATCATTGTCATTGGTGACATCGAGCCTGAAGAGGCACGCAAGGACATAGAAGCCGCTTTCTCTTCATGGAAGGCAAAAGGTGAAAAACCTCATCTTGACCTCCCTGAAGTCCCGCCAAGCAAAAGCTCTGCTGCGGTTATAGCTGATCCGGGTCGTTCGCAGGACGAGGTCAAACTGGTTGAGACATTGGAACTGAATGTCAAAAACCCTGACCGTCACGCCCTTGCGGTCGGGAACGAAATTCTGGGAGATGGTTTCTCGTCTCTGCTTATGCGCGACCTCCGCGTTGGCACCGGATATGTCTATAGCGTTGGAAGTGACATCCATTATTCCCGCACACGCTCAAGTTTCTCAATCTCCTTTGGAGCAGATCCTGCCAAAGTCAAAGCGGCTCAGAAACTGGCCGTCAAAGACCTCCAGTCATTGAGAGATAAACCAGTTGCGCAGGACACACTTGACCTGGCCAAGGCCACGTTACTACGCAGCCAGATTATGAGCCGCTCCAGCTTTGGCGACCTGGCGTCCATATGGCTGACATTGACAGAGCTCGATCTTCCCCTCAGCACACCTGATGAGTCAGCCAAAGCTATTTATGACATGACTCCTGAGCAGGTTCAGAAAGCATTTGCCCGTTGGATCCGCCCTGAGGATATGGCCCGTATCGTACTCGGCCCTGCCCCCAAATAAGGCTCAATAAAAAAAGCAGACAAAAAAGGCCGGATTTTCATCCGGCCTTTTTTCGTAAACAGACTATTTTATTTTAACAGTCCTTCTGAGCGCATAATATCTACAGCTTTCTGAATACGATGTTTGTAAAGATGTTCCGAAACTGTGCGCTCCTGAGCCTTCCGCGCCATTGCCAGGCGGAGCTTGTCATTATGCAGATAGAGATCAATATTTCTTTCGAAATCCTTCAGGTTTGTGAAAACCGGAATCTCATCGGCACTATAGTAACGGCGTAATTCGTACGTATCTTCATGAAAGAGCTGAAAAGATCCTGAAAGAGCTGCCTCAAATGTACGCGGACCTGGCGTTGAAGGTACGATCATAAAACGCTTATTTTCAAAATGTAGCGAACGCCCCAGATTCAGCACAATCTTGGAGCGACTATACAGGTCAATAAGCTGGGATTTTTCGATCCGTGCATCCGAAAAACCAATCCCCAACTCCCCCCATCCAGGGCCGATAAAACGGATATTCAGTTTTTCGAGAACAGGCATCAACATGCGGGCAACTTCCTTACGGGAGCTGAAGGCCACCCCGCAGAAAAGCACATCAATGGGTTTCTCCGCATTTTCATCAATCGGTTTATAATGCAAAGCGGGAGAAGCCGCTAAAGGCAGGTGGAACACTCTTTCACGCTGATAGAATAAGTGCCCCCAGTGATCACATGAGAAAATAGCGTCAAAATCATTATCAATCTGATAATGGGCATCCTGCTCATAAGGGTCTTCCGTTGCCCAGAAAGCCGTCGTTGCTCCAATTTTACGAGCCTCACGCGAGACTTCCCCAAAATAGGTGCTTTCCGGCAGGTAAGACCCTGTTACGAAAACAAAAGCCGGTTTTAGAAAGCGTACAGTCTCAGCCGCCGCAGCGATATCGACAGATGTTACATTTCCCTCACCGAAAACGCTTACCAGACCATCCATAATCGTCTGGCGGACTTGTGAGTTTGCCTGGCTTTCATAACGGCCGCCACCACATAACAGCACATGCCCTTTTAACGCTTCGCCCTTCTCCATCTCTTCTGCTCACTTTCCATCACTTAATAGAAATCAACACGCATGTTCGACCTGAGTAAGGCCGTTACTTAACACTCTTTTCTTCCACAAAAGACATAATCTCACCAAGCCGCTGCTGGAAGTGAACAGGATCTGTATCTCTCCTGACCGCCTCCAGCGCATTCCGGCGTAATTTCATCCATAACTCTTCGTCATTATAAAGTCTTTCTATGGCTGCCGCAAAAACACGCGGCTCCTCTGGTGCGGCACATAACAGCTCTTCCTCGTCCTTCCACCCAACCTGATCTTTCAGCAAAGGTGTTGCGACAATGGGCAGACCATAGGATGCGGCTTCATGAAGCTTGTAAGGAAGGCCACCGGCAAAACGTGTCGGCGCAATAAAAACGCGATGATCGTTAAAAAGAGGGGTCAGGTCTTCAACCGGGCCGATAATCTCTATATTCGGGCTGGTTGCCAGTCTCGAGAGATTGACAGAAGGCGCCACGTAACCGGCAATCCTGATTTTCCAGTCGGCGGTTTCGGTTTTCTCCAGCAGGAAGGGCAGAACCTCTTCTACAAACCAGACCATACTATCCATATTGGGGGATTGATCGTCATGGAAAGCACCGAGGAAAAGGATATCCTGCCGTTCCGTAAACGTTTTTTGCGTGGGATGGGCGGCAAGACTATGCCCCAACACGGAAACATGCTGATGACCTGCCTTGCGGATCAGACCGGCATCATGCTCCGTAACGGCTACAACCTGCTGGCAATAATCCACTTTCTCAAGTTCTTTTTTCAACAGATCATCCAGAGAATGCTTTTCTGCCAGCTTGCAATAATGTTCCTGAAGGACTGTACGGGGGGCTGCCACAACTTCTGTATCAAGAATCATGGGACACCCGATCAAAAAGCGGCTGGCCTCACTTAAAACAGGCTGGAGCTGGTCAAGATTATGGGTGCGCCCTACCCAGATCGCGTCGTAATAACCAACCCGTTCTTCCAGGAAAGAGGCCAGCGTAAATTTACTCTGATCCAGAGCCAGCTCAACCTCTTCCGGGAAATGAGCATAGAGAAAACATGCACGTTCCGACACAGTCTGCATAGGATAAACAGTGACGTGATATCCCAGTTTTACAAGAGCACAGATAATGTCATTGGAACGAACATACCCTGACCCCAAAGAGCGGACAGGCATACAATCTTCGATAAACAGGACACGCTTCCTGCTTTTCTGACGGCTCTCACGGCCTAACAGAGCGTTTCTGATATGAGGCGGTTGCTGATGACGCAGAAAATCCTGATGAGCGTGGCTGAAAAGTTTCAGATGTTTTTGTATCAGAGCATGAGAACCGACGTGACCGGACGTTCCGAATTCCAGATGTTCCACGACGGCCAATGGCTCGTACACAATACGCGCCTTTATCTCAGCCAGACGAACGCAAAAATCGGTATCTTCAAAATAGGCCGGTTTATATCGCGGGTCATAACCATGCAAACGCTTCACCAACCCGGTATGAACCATCAGGAAAGCAGCAGAGCCATAATCCACATCGCGGATGAAATTAGCCTCCGGGATCGTGGGATCATCTTCCCGCCTGTAACCATAGGTGGCTCCGTCCCGCCAGATAATTGATCCCGCCTCCTGCAATTTCATATTGGTGCGTACCAGCTTTGCCGTCACTGCCCCGATTGAGGACTCGGAATATAAACGCGTCAATCCATGAGAAATGGCCCCGGGGAACAAACGCACATCATTATTCAGATATAATATGACAGGCGCATGCACATGGTCTAACGCGCGGTTACACCCTTCCAGATAGCCGATATTCGTGCGATCGCGGCAGATAACGGCCCCTTTGACAAGAGAAGAAATAGAGCTTGTTTCATCTCGTGAGCCTGAATCCACCAGGATCAGTTCAACAGAACCCGCGTAATTACGCCTCAAAGAGGCCAGAGTCTGTAATGTCAGGGTGATCTGATTATAAACAACCATAATCACACTGATTTCAGGAATCCCTTTTACTGTGAAATCAAGAGGTTCCCGAGCGAGTAACGATAAATAAAGCTCCGATTCCTGCACGAAGAGGCTTCGGCTCTGATCTTCTGAAAGAGTTGCTGATAAAGCCCCGGAAGCACTGGCTTTTCCCAGTTTTTCTGCAACAAAACGCGTAAAGGGGCTTTCATAAAGGCCACTTTCACATTGCGCCTGAACCAGAAAATTCTGGCTATAGGTTTTAAGATCAACATTTTCTGAAGGCGTACGGCCTTCAAAAGCCCCGAATTTCACAAAATGATCATAACCATTACGGAAACCACCTGCCTGAAGAGGCGGAAGAATATCAGGCGAATTAATAAGGTAATAATCTTCAGAGAAATAAGGCGAAGGATTATAGCGGGACGGCGTTTTATTCGTCAGATAATGATGCAGGCAGTTCAGATAACGCCCTTGCTCAATCGCCTTGCTGACAGCAGGGTAAGTCTGGCTGTACCATTGCGGGTCAAAATTATAGGAAAGAGGACGACTATCAGCAATAAATGAAGGGAGCACCAGCCATGAGGCAAACAGCCCCTCTTCATTAAACCATTCCGGATAATGAGACTTTATATCCCGGGCCAGTGCTGCGTCATAAAAAGGCCCGGGACGCAGACCAGCTTTATCGCCCACGGCCAGAAAATGATCATAACCATTCCAGAAACCCAGCTGACGAAATTGCGTTATCGTCAACCACGGGTTCCGCCGCCTGTACGTTTCTTCATCAAACAGCCAATGTGGTGCATGGGTAAGAAACCCGACCTCGCAATAATGCTCAAACCCTGACTGCCATAAACCCTTCTCAAGCTCTCGCTTTACATCCTGATGATGCTGACAATACCAGGCCTCATCAAAATAACGATTGGGCGAATGTCTCTGATAACGCCCGATTTCACAATAATAGAGATAAGGATCGTCATAATCCTTTTCTGCCATGGCAGCCTGAACATCTGGGTAGCGTTGAACGTAAAGTTCCGCCTCAAACGCCATCCAACGTGGCTCATGTGCCAATTGTCGATCGGTAAAACGATAGGACTGCCCTGTCATCATCCGTCCTTATCCCGGCTTCATTACAATCTTTTCTGCAATAACGCTCCAAGACGTTCAGCCTGTTTGCCTGTCAGATCCTTGCTTTCAACTTTCTCTGCACGCCCGTCAGTGAAAGACACAAGTCGTTCCGTCACAGCATAACCGTAAGTCTCATCAACGATATTGACCAGGGCGACATGATACTGGCCCTGCAAACGTTCAACCTGCCCTTTCCATGGGTAGAAAATGCCTTTAAAGCCGGAGCATAAAGGCGCCTCACGGTGGACAACACGCACGTCATCACGGGCAAAACGTTCTGCCCCGAAATAGGCGATTTCATCCTTTACAGTATTGATAAAGGCAACATAGAACTGTCCCGAACGGGTCATTCCCTCAAGGAAACCCCATCCTCTGACAAAAATCGCCCCTTCCTCTTTCGTCTGGCTTTCTTCCACCGAAACGATTTTGAAAGAATCAAGGAAGTAAGGAAGAATTTTTTCCTGATTTAGAAATAGTTTCTTCTCTGAGATTCTGTCCAGATTGATCCCTCTCAGCAAACCATCGCTTAACAGAACCCGACGGAAGGCTGACAAAATCTCCGCATTGGAGGGTTTTGCCGTAAAGATATTGGCAATTTTACCCTCCTTGACTTCCACCCCACTGGAAAGAAGCTGGAAAGCACCTCGGTGATTAATGACATTGATCAAACCGATCCGGTAGCGGCCTTCGCACCATTTCCCCCGGAGCGCAGCCTTGGCCTGGAAACCGGAACGACGCGGAACACTGCCAAAAAGCTGTGAAATATCAACCCGAATTTCACGCTCACATTCTATGTAAATAAGAGGGCTTTGCTCGTGCTCACCGACCAATACCACATACATCTGTCCCGCTGTATTGACGTCCGGCAGGAACATCCAGCCACCAATATGAAACTCATCAGCCGGTTTGAAAGAATTTTCATTCTCATCACTGGGCGTATAGTGGCAGAGATCATCGACGTAACATTCCGCCCCCTGAATGGCGAACCAGTCTATGATATCAGAAGGAAGGCAAATGGAGAGATCACGCTGCACAGGCGGATCGAAAATATGGCGTGGGGGCGCCTGATGACGCCATGAATCATGGGGGAGATAATGGATCTGCCCCATATCAAACTGAAGCTCGGAAACACCCATTTCCTGACTGGGCGCAATTCTCTGATAAAGTTCGAGAAGCTGCTGACCATATTCACCCTCGTGAGTCCATAAATCGGGAGTAATGGCTTCCATCATACGCTGGCGCAAAGCCTCTGATGAGCGCAGAATCTCCATCTTTTCAAGAACTTTATCCGGGCGGTTAACCGGCACTTTGAAGCCATTGACCCCATCGCTAACCCGGTCATGCAGAGCTCCGACGTCAGTAACAATCGGAATCAGGCCATTCTGCCACACTTCTGAAAGGGAAATACAATAGGTTTCAGGCCAGATTGAAAGGATCAAAGCAACATCAGCCTGTTGCAGAAGCTCCGTATTCCCCATTTGATACCGCCCGTGAACAGTCACATTGGAATGGGGCATATTATCAAGAACATTCTGATAATCCGGCTGGACATATCCCATAATATGGAAATGAAAATGCCCTGAATGAGCCAGATCAATGAGCGCTAAAACCGCATCCGCACCCTTGGTCCTCAAAAAATTGCCAATAATGGCGACATGTAGCGGGCGCTCATTGAGCGGCGCATAGTTTTTGGGGACAACGGGAACTGTGGAATCCGGGCTTGGTATCCCGTTAACCACACTGATCTTGCTATCAAGAACGGGGAAAATACGATGCAGAAAATCCCGTGAATGTTTGGTCCCGAACATGATTCCATCGATATGATGAAGCATACGGTCCATAAAGGCGCGCCTAGTCTGCTCGCCCCCATAAGCGATATTTTCAGCGATTTTGAAATTAACGTCCATGGCAAGAATGGAGGCAAATTCGTCCTCACGATACTGCATATCACGATTAAGCAGATTATAACGTGTCGAAACGAGCCAGAAATCATGCGCTGAAAACAGCACACCCGCCCCGCAGGCCTTGGCTATAAAGGGCAAGGAACTCGCATGGTGCCCCAGATGCTGGAAGTGGACAACGTCTATATTATACTGGCTGACAGCGCCTGAAAACGCCGTTTCTTCCGCAGCATCGCACAATATGTCATGCCATTCTTTCGCGGCGAGATCATAACATTCAAGCTCCTGCCCGGCAGCATTCACCAATCGGCAGAACCCTCCCCGACGCAGCCAAAAGAAAAACTCAACATCGCGCCCCAATAATGAACAGAGCACCTGCTGATAAACTTCAACACCACCCCATTCCTGTTCATTCAGCGTTGAGTGTGTGCAGAATAAAACGCGCAGGCGGCGACGGCGTTCGACCTTCTCAATTTCTGCCAGAGCGCGTTTTTTGAAATTCGCCTTCGTAATGTCATGAATATGCTCCAGCCGGTGCTGGTAAAGATGCATCTGCATGACTGATTTCTGAGCCGCAAGAGCCGCTTTTTTACGAGCTGTCTTATTACCGAGCAAACGGGCAATGGCTTCTATGATTTCATCGCTTCCACGTGTGAGGGAAACACCATCCACCACGTCGCAATATTCATTGGCCATACCATCGGCAATTTCGACAACCTGTGCGGTACCTGCCAACGCCAGCTCAAATAAACGAGGCCCCGGTGCCGTTGCCTGACTGACCGTGCCATGACTTGCATAGTTACGGAACATTGTCAGAGTCACAGCACTGACATTCGCAAAATCTATAAACGATTCATGACTGATAGGCCGCTGGAGGGACAAAGCCGCAATATCCGCCGGCAGGGGCGGAAGATATTCATTGGTCGGGCAGACAAGCTTAAGGCGTGCCTCAGGAAAAGCGGCAATAACGCGCCTGAGAACCTGGACCCGATTAGGCCACATCGTGCCAGCAAAGAAAATATCGTAATCACAGTCATTGCTTGAACGGACAGGCCGCTCATGGAGCCATTGGCTGGCGGCAAGAGGCAAATAGTGCCCTTTGCCAAAATAGGCACTGACGCTGGTAGGATCATTGGTGAAAATATGATCAAAAAGCAGGGAATTCTCAACATTGAACTCCTGCATGAAAGGGTCTTCAAACGTCCATAAAACCATTGTTTTAAAAGCAGGACGAATGCGCCGCATTAACGCGACATTCAGACGTTGCCCATCAAGACAGAGAAGCGTGTCATGCTCACCTGAGGCGGCGATTCCGGCCAAAGTCATATTATCAGCAACGATAATATTATCTTTCCCGAAGAGACGCTCTGCAGCTTCCTTTATAGCAAGGGTAAGATAGGCATTGGAGTTATGTGTGTAATTTGAGTTGTAGATAACAGCCATGCTTTTCCCTGAACTTCAATCCCACACCCTGTATATTGCTTCCTGATAAATGCACCAGCGACAACAATAATCCTGGTCAAGACGCTATAAATGAATCGTTTGCGGTTTTATCAGATTCACCCACATTTGAACAAGTCCTGACGATGATGCAAAAAAGGGTGCCTCTCCCGAAGAGAGGCACCCTTTAATAAGCCGTTGTATTGATAATAACCACAAATACAACCAGGCGGATATTATGATCCGAACTTAGTTTTCTGTATTACGGCGACGGATCGCTGCACCCAGAATATCGCCCAGAGACGCACCGGAATCGGAAGAGCCGTACTCACTGATTGCCTGTTTGTCTTCCTCAACCTCACGGCCACGGATTGTCAGAGCAAGCTTGCGGGAAGCACGGTCGACAGCGATGATCTTGGCATCAACTTTCTCACCGACAGCAAAACGCTCAGGACGCTGCTCAGCTTTGTCACGAGCCAGTTCGCTGCGACGGATGAAGCCGGACAGAACGTCATCAACCTTCACTTCGATGCCGTTTGTCTGAACCGCTGTGACAATGCAGGTCACAACGTCACCTTTATTGATGCGGGCCAGTGTGTCAGCAGCTGGGTCTTCCTGAAGCTGTTTGATACCCAGAGAAATACGCTCTTTCTCAGCATCAACATCCAGAACCTTAGCCTGAACAACCTGACCTTTTTCATAACGGGACATGACAGCTTCACCTGGCTCATCCCATGAAAGGTCAGACATATGGACCATGCCATCAATATCAGCAGACAGACCGATAAAGAGTCCGAATTCTGTGATATTGCGGATTTCGCCTTCAATAACAGAACCGACTTTATGCTCTTCTGCAAACTGTTCCCAAGGGTTACGCTGAACCTGTTTGAGACCCAGAGAGATACGACGCTTGCTGCTATCGACATCCAGAACCATGACTTCGACTTCCTGAGAAGTAGCCACGATTTTACCCGGATGGACGTTCTTCTTCGTCCATGACATTTCAGAAACGTGCACGAGGCCTTCAACGCCTGGTTCAAGCTCAACAAAAGCACCGTAATCGGTGATGTTGGTGACGCGACCTGTGAAGCGGGCTCCGACAGGGTATTTAACCGCAACATTCTCCCATGGATCAGCTTCAAGCTGCTTCATGCCCAGAGAAATGCGCTGCGTGTCAGAATTGAAGCGAATCACCTGCACGCGGACAGGCTGACCGATCTGAAGAGCTTCTGAAGGATGATTGATGCGCTTCCAGGCAATGTCTGTAACATGCAGAAGCCCGTCAACACCACCCAGATCAACGAATGCACCGTAATCTGTGATGTTTTTGACAACACCGTCAAGGATCATGCCTTCTGTCAGGCCCTGAATCAGCTCTGAACGCTGCTCAGCACGTGTTTCTTCGAGCACAGCACGACGTGAAACAACGATATTGCCACGTGCGCGATCCATTTTCAGGATCTGGAAAGGCTGTGGCTGTCCCATAAGTGGGCCAACATCACGAACTGGACGGATATCAACCTGGCTGCCTGGCAGGAAGGCCATTGCCCCGCCGAGATCAACCGTAAAGCCGCCTTTGACGCGCCCGTAAATTGTACCATTCACGCGCTGATTATTTGCAAAAGCACGCTCAAGAGCTGTCCATGCCTCTTCACGGCGAGCTTTCTCGCGTGACAGGACGATGGAGCCATCGCGGTCTTCATAACGCTCAACGTAAAGTTCCAGAACGTCACCTGGCTTAACGTCAGGTGCAACACCTGGAGGTCCGAATTCGCGCAGGGCAACGCGCCCTTCGCTCTTCAGCCCTACGTCAACGATTGCATAATCGTTTGTCAGACGCAGAATACGCCCTGTGACGACTGATCCTTCGAAAGCGGCATCAGTGCCTAGCGTTTCGTCAAGGAGAGCAGCAAAATTTTCAGTTTCGTGTTGTGATGTCTGAGTGGCAGAAGCCATGTAATTCCAGCATTCCAGGACCTTCTCATCGGGTGATGAGTGTTTACGGTCCACGTTTTGCGCCGCTTTGCATAAAAATCGAAAACGACGACTCCCCTCTTTCCCAGTCACCAGGAGGGTCAGTGAATTAAAATTAAGGGCCGTTTTCCTTTGAATCCGGCTCCGGAAGGGATGATGACTGCATTAATCCCTGCCCTTTGCACCAATAACGCGCAAAGCAATGATGTCAACCTTATTTGAAGGCTTTTTTACGCTATGTGGTAAAAAAGCCCCTTTTCTTTCCTGTAATCTCCATTTTCCGGAGACGTTGTTACGCTTTTACCGAAATCAGATTCCGTTCTTTCAGACAGGAAAGCACTTTCTGTAAAACGTCCCCTGCATCAAGCTCATCGGTCAGAATTTCCACAGCATCTTCCGCCGGTTTCAACGGAGCCACCTCACGGGACGCGTCCTGCCTGTCACGCTCTGTCAGAGCCGCTATTTCCTTTTGCAGGGCCCCTTGTTCAAGGCAGTCATGTCCATAACGTTGCTTATAGCGCCTTTCTGCCCGGATTTTGGGAGAGGCAGTGATAAAAAACTTTGCGTCAGCATCAGGGAAAACCACTGTGCCAATATCGCGCCCATCAATCACACCCCCATTAAGGTGCCCGAAATAACGTTGACGCTCCAGCAAAGCCGCTCTGACCCCCGGCTGACGCGCAACCAGAGACGCAGCCTGATCGACTTCCGGTTCTCTCAGGTCAGACCGCTCCATATCTTCCGGTCTCAGTTTTTCAGCAAAAGAGGTCGCATCATCCCGCGGATTTGCCCCATGATCCAGAACGCTCCGGGCAACGGCACGGTAAAGCAACCCTGTATCCAGATAAGGGAGCCCCAAATTCCGGGCAAGAGATTGGGCCAGTGTGCCTTTACCTGCAGCGGCAGGACCGTCCACGGCAATAATCAGTTTTCTGACAGGTTTCATCATTAAAGTCCTGCTCCCAGGCGATTCATAAGCTCAACAAATCCCGGAAAGCTTGTTTCGATAAAGGCTGTATCATCAATTTTTACCGGGTTCCGGGCGGCCAGTCCCAGAACAATGCCACTCATGGCCAGGCGATGATCCATATGTGTTTTCACAAATCCGCCCCCTGCCAATGAGGACTGACCCTGAATGATCATATCATCTCCCTCAACCTGCACATCCGCCCCGTTTTCCTTTAACAGTGCCACAGTTGAAGCGAGGCGGTCACTCTCTTTCACCCGTAATTCGGAAAGCCCTTTCAGGCGGGACGTCCCTTCAGCCAGAGCACAGGCAACAGAAAGGACAGGATATTCATCAATCATGGAAGGAGCCCGTTCAGCAGGAACGCTCACACCCCGTAATGGACCTGCTTTGACGTAGAGATCCCCCACTTTCTCGCCCCCCTCAATCGTTTCATTACGGATTTCAAGCGAAGCCCCCATTTCCTTCAATGTGGTAAAGAGCCCTGTGCGCAGGAGGTTCAACCCCACTGTTTCAATGATGATTTCTGAACCCGGTACCAACAAAGCCGCTATCACAGGAAATGCCGCTGAAGAGGGGTCTCCCGGCACAATAATATCGCGTGCTTTCAGATGGGCAGGCCCCTGAAGACGGATCACACGGCCGCCATTTTCCGAAGAACTCACATCAACATCCAGCCCGAAATGACGCAGCATATTTTCTGTATGATCACGCGTGGGTACTGGCTCTATCACGCAGGTCTCACCAACGCAGTTCAACCCTGCCAATAAGAGCGCTGATTTAACCTGGGCTGAAGCGACAGGCAGTGTGTAATGCGGCGCAACACCCTCTCCTGTGCCTATAATCGCCATAGGAAGGCGCTTGCCGCTACGCGTGACAAACCGAGCCCCTGTTTCAGAAAGAGGGTCACTGACACGTCCCATAGGGCGTGAGCGCAAGGACGCATCCCCCGTCATAATGCTATTGATAGGATGCGTTGCCAGAACACCGGCGAGAAGGCGTGCTGCTGTGCCGGAATTACCCATATCAAGCACATTATCCGGCTCTTTCAACTGCCCGATTCCGATCCCGTCCACACACCAGAAATCCTGATTCCGTTCAACTTTTGCCCCTAGTGCTTCAACGGCTCTGGCAGTGCAGATCACGTCCTCTCCCTCCAGTAATCCATAGATTCTGGTCTGGCCTTCTGCCAGAGCTGCCAACATGAGAGCCCGATGGCTGATCGATTTATCTCCAGGGACAGTGATCCGTCCTGAAAGGCACTGAGAGGGAGCAGAAACGGTTAAAGGACGTGAATCAGTCATGATCTCTCTTACATTAAAAAAACAGAAACAGATTGACAGTTATCTTGCGTGAATTAAATTTATTGGAAAAATTTTATATTCTGAAGCAGAAAAATTTGACAGAGCAGGCGTGAACATGGCATGGCCCCTTCACTCCCTCCTGTAAACGGTATTGGTAGGCCCCACACTATGGCAAAAGCTGAACTCGGTCTGAAACGGACATGCGTTGAATGTAATTCACGCTTTTACGACCTTAACCGCGTACCGCCGGTATGCCCTAAATGTGGTACCGTGCAGCCCGCAAACAGCTCACGTCTCAAAAATCGTGAAGACGAGCTTGAAGACGACAAAGAAAATAAACTCGCTCAGAACGAGCATGAGAATGATCTTGATGTCGATCTGGACAATGACGCCGATGCCGATGATGATGTCATGGCCGATGATGATCTTGATGACGACATCAGCAATGACATTGAAGTCACCACCGACAACGACGAACGCGACGATAATTAAGAAAAATGCTGCCTGGAGAAGCTGGAAAATTTCCTCCTTCTCCTGCGGAATTTTCCCGGCTTCGCATCCGCTATAATGAATTCTTTTCAAGACAACATAAAAAATCTTGAAAAGCTTCTAGCGTCCGGCCGGAGTGCTACGGCCTTTTTGCAGGACTTTTGTCCGTCTCCCTTACGAGTCGTACAACTGCCATGCTCTTCCTTCCCGCTTACTGATAAGATAGCTTTATTAGATCTGCCCTTTGACAAACAGAGCCAGCTTTCTTTCCGTCACGTCCGCCTTTATGCTGACGAGCTCTTATTACTGGAAGCATGGAACTGCTTTAACCCCTCTCTGCTAGCGCCTGCGTTACAGGAAAAGCTTGCCAGCAGTACGGTTCCTTTTGGGGCTTTGTTAGGGGAAAATGCCTTTACCAGAGAGGCACTGAAATCCTGTCAGCCTTCACCGGTAAAACCCTATATGCTTGCTCATGAGGCCCTTTTACGCCGCCGCTCAGACCAGGAAATTCTGGCTCTGGTTTATGAGCATTATACCGCGCAGGCTATAGAGCTTTTACACCCTTAATGAGCTTAAAAGCCTTCCAGCACGTAATCCTGCATGACGTTTGTCGGCCCCCAATTGAGATGCTGCCCCCCATCAAGCGCAAGCATTTGCCCTGTTACGGAAGGCAACGATAAAAGCGCCAGAACAGCCCGCCCGATTTCCTCTGGTGAGGAACCATGCTGTAATGGCGTTTCACGACACATTTTATCAAAATGGTCCCTTGATTGCCCTTCTGCGGGCAGAACCGGCCCAGGCCCTATGGCATTGACTCTGACCCGCGGAGCAAAGGCCATGGCCATTGTTCTTGTCAGACTCCAGAGTGCTGAGCGGGAAATCGTGTAGCTTACAAAATGAGGCGTCAGATTCCACACGCGCTGATCCAGCATATGAAGGATAAACCCTTCTGCTTTATCAGGAAGACCCTTGACCATTTCCTGTGAAAGCACAAAGGGAGCCCGTAAATTGGGCTGGAGGTGACGGTCCCAACTATCACGCGTGGCATTATCAAACTCGTCACGTTCAAAAACAGAGGCGTTATTCACTAGTAGCCCCACAGGGCCAAGCGTATCGCGCACTTCCTGCATCAGAGGGACCAAGGCCTCCTCTTTTGAAAGATCAGCCCGGACCACACACCCACGCCCCCCTATGGAAGCCAGTAGTTCCTGAGCCTCTTCATGATGACGGTTACAATGGATGGCAACAGAAAACCCCTGGGAAGCCAGAGCCTGCACAATGGCCCGGCCCAACCTTAAGGCCCCCCCTGTTACAAGGGCGGTCCGCGGCATGGCAGAAGGAAGTGTTATCATCTTAAAAAAGTTCCTTTCTACCAGAAAGAGCGGCAGCTAATGTACCATCATCCAGCCCTTCCAGTGCCCCGCCAATAGGCATCCCATGGCCCGGACGGCTGATTTTTATGCCATATTCGGTCAATTGCTCATGAAGCCAGTGAGCGGTTGTCGCTCCCTCAACTGTCGCCCCCAGAGCAAGGATAATCTCTTTAACGGCCCCATCCTGAACGCGCTGCAACAGAGACGCCACATTCAGATCATTCGGACCAACGCCATTGAGGGCAGAAAGCGTCCCACCAAGAACGTGATAGAGCCCTTTATACACCCCTGCACGTTCCAGCGCCCAAAGGTCGCCAACTTGCTCAACAACGCAAATCACACTGTGATCCCGCTCCTGATCGCAGCAGATTGAACAAGGGCTCTGACTGTCAAGATTCCCGCAGCTTTCGCAGATCCTGACAGAGCGAGCCGCGTTCTGGAGGGCCTCTATCAGAGGTTGCAGGCGCGTAACAGGTTGTT
Organism: Aristophania sp. ESL1100; assembly: GCF_058511235.1. Lineage (NCBI taxonomy): Bacteria > Pseudomonadati > Pseudomonadota > Alphaproteobacteria > Acetobacterales > Acetobacteraceae > Aristophania > Aristophania sp. ESL1100. The sequence continues at coordinate 1,702,928 of NZ_CP196394.1, forward strand.
GCAATAAAGCCAAAGTCGCCCGTCGCGCGGAACGCGGTCCCAATCCCGGTAGGCGGGACAGGCGAGTCATTAAAGCTTCGATTTCGGGGCTGTTACGCACAAACGCGCCTTTCCAGAACGGTTTCCGACCAATTAGAAAGGCAGATCGAGACCGGGAGGAAGGGAAATCCCACCGGTCACTTTTTTCATTTCCTCTGCACTCGCAGCTTCAGCTTTTTTCTTCGCATCAGCAAACGCTGCTAAGATGAGGTCCTGCAACATTTCAACATCGTCAGGGGACGCCACTTTAGGGTCGATTGTAATGGCTTTCATCTCACCCTTTCCGGTCAGACTCAGCTTGACCAGACCGGCACCCGCTTCTCCCTCGACGACCAGTTTTTTGAGGTTTTCCTGTGCCTCTTTCATACGAGCCTGCATCTGGCTCGCCTGTTTCATCATGCCTGCAAGATTTTTCATAAAATAATATCCTTTTCATTCAATCCAAATCAGTTTCATCAATGGAATCTGCATCATAGGGAGCAAATTCCAGCTCAGGTATATAATCCTCACCCAAAGGCATAATCTCCTCAGGTGGCAATCCATAACCATCAAGTGTGTGGTCATGGATAGACGCAATTCTGGCCCCGGGAAAGCGCTTCAGAACAGCCATAACCAACGGATGCTGCTCAGCCTGCTGCAGATTCAGAGACACAATTTGTGCGCCCTGCTCATCCAGGCTCAGCTCACCTTTTTCCTCGGAAAACGTACAATGCCATTGGCCGGGGTAAAGACGCTCCAGCAATGCAGGCAAGAGACGCTGAACACGTTTGCGCACTTCCACGTCACTTAACCGCAAAACAAGCTCAGGAGGTGCAAAACGGACCAAATGCGCTTCATGGCGCAATATCCCATGAAGCCAGGCTTCCTTTTCCTGCCCGACAAGGGCCACCATTTCACGCCAGCTTTTCGGCATTGCCGGTCTGGTTTCCGCTTCTTCCTCAATAGAGGGATCCGGCGTTTCCTGCTCAATGATCACACCGCCATTTGCGACAAGCTTCAATGACGTACGCGCTGTGGGGCCGGAGCCGTTACCGGTAACATTCTGGGGGACTGCACTCTGAAATGAGGCTGGAGACGTGTGCGCTGTAAATGACGCGACCGGTGCCGATGAAGAACCCGCCGGAGGGAGTGACGATGTCTTACCCTTTAACTGACGAATGAGCTCATCAGGGGTTGGCAGCACACTGCTATAGCAAAGCCTGATCAGCACCATTTCAACAGCCTGACGGCGGTCAGGAGCCTGATCAACCTCTGAAATTCCTTTGAGCAGCATCTGCCATGCACGGCTTAAAACGCTCATGGAAAGACGGTCACAAAGCGTGCCACCTCTGACCCGCTCCATTTCAGGAAGGTCATTATTTTCACGCAATGAGGGATCAATCTTAAAGCGTGAAAGAAGGTGCACCCCTTCCATTAAATCCGTCAAAACGGTGCGGAGGTCTGCCCCTTGGGAATAAGCCTTTTCAACAAGCGCAAGTGCCGGCTCAGCCTGCCCTGCCATCACAGCTTCAAGCATATCGAAAACAAGGCCACGATCTGCCTGCCCCAGCATCACGGCGACTGAAGCCGCATCATCTGCCCCTTGGGCAATCGCCTGATCCAGCAGGGAAAGACCGTCCCTCACAGAACCATCAGCCGCTCTGGCAATTAAAGCAATCGCTTCAGGCGTGAAGTGAGCTTTTTCCTTTTCAGCGATTTTACTGAAATGCTCTGAAAGCTGCGCTTGGGGCACGCGGCAGAGATCAAACCTCTGACAACGAGACAGAACCGTCACGGGAACTTTGCGCAATTCCGTTGTCGCAAAGATAAAGGTGACTTGATCAGGTGGTTCTTCCAGCGTTTTCAGAAGGGCGTTAAAGGCATTGCGCGAAAGCATGTGGACTTCATCAATAATGAAGACTTTCATGCGCCCTTGCATGGGCCGGAAACGGGAGAATTCTATAATTTCCCGGACGTCATCGACCCCGGTTCGGGAGGCTGCATCCATTTCCAGAACGTCAGGATGACGGTCTTCGAGTATCGCCACACAATCAGGGCAGACACCACAGGGATCAGCCGTTGGTCCCCCTTTTCCATCCACCCCGGTGCAATTAAGCGCCCGGGCAATAATACGGGCTGTTGTTGTTTTCCCGACTCCGCGCACCCCTGTCAGCATGAAAGCGTGTGCGACACGGCCAACCTCAAAAGCGCGGCGTAAAATCCGGACCAATGTATCCTGCCCGATCAGATCATCGAACGTACGCGGTCGGTATTTCCGGGCAAGAACTTTATAATGCTGGGGTTTTTCAGCCGGAGACTGAGCTCCTTCGTCAGAAGAAACTTCGGGAAACAGGCCGTTTCCCTCTTCTTCGGGCAAGGGCAAAGTATCATCATCCATATGTGAAGATCCTTCCCCTTTTTTCAGATTCCTTCAGGAACCCTGCACAACCTAATCCTTTTAAAGGGTGGAAGGCCGGACATCCGACCCAGCTGGAAATCACTACGGCTGCTTCCTTCCGGACCTGACCGGGTTCGCGAGCCAACCGTCCAGCGCCGACCTTCCAAAGCCGCTTCTAGCACAATGTGGGGGGGACAACGCAAGCCCTTTCATCCCTTTTCCCCGATATCGCCTTATTCCCCTATGGCGGCCCCTCCCGGATGACGGGGATCAGCCACACCATATATCAGCCCCGTCTTTTGGGAATACAGATCAGGTGCTCCTGTAATAATCGCTTCCATCATGCCCCAGGGGGCACGGCGGACGAACTGATAGCCTTCCTGCTCAAGTGCCTGTTGGACCGGAAGTGACAAGGCATTTTGTTCCATCTCAACAACTGAAGGCATCCATTGTTCATGAAAACGCGGTCTGAAGACTGCCTGACGCAAATCAAGATGGTAATCGATCAACCCTAAAACTGTGTGCAAAACAATTGTGGGAATCCGCGATCCCCCGGGGCTCCCCACTACAGCGACGACACGCCCGTCCTTGGTTATGACAGTAGGGCTCATGGAAGAAAGAGGGGCTTTGCCTGGAGCGATTGCATTGGCCTGGGAGCCGACAATACCAAACATATTCGGCACACCTGGTTTTATGGAGAAATCATCCATTTCATCATTCATCCAGATCCCCGTATGCCCGGCCATAACACCAGCCCCGAACCAGCCATTCAGGGTAAAGGTAACAGAGACAGCCATGCCATTTTTATCGAGAACAGAGAAATGAGTCGTTTCCCGTTTCTCAGCACTGGCAGGCAGCTCAGTCGAAGCTTTGTCCGACAGCGCCGCCTGCCCTGCTTTTAGATAGGATGAATCAGTTGCTCTGTTTGCCTTTATGTAACGGCGCACGTCTCCGGCATAATCCTTATCCATCAAATGCTTCACAGGATTGGAAACAAAAGCGGGATCCCCCAGATCACGACGATCAGAATAGGCATGACGCATCGCTTCAAGCTCATGTTGAACGGAAGGAACAGTCCCTAATCCCGAGCTGGAAAGATCATACCCTTCGAGAATATCCAGCATTTCACACAGAGCAACACCACCCCCACTGGGCGGGGGAGCTGTATGAATCACATAGCCCCGATACGAACAATCAAGTGTCGGGAGAAGTTTCATTTGATAGGAAGAAAAATCCGTCCCATTTAGAATCCCCCCCTGATCGTGACTTACCTGAAGGATTTCACCAGCAATGAGGCCATTATAAAAGGCATCCTGCCCATAACGGGCAATCATGGCCAATGTACTGGCTAGATCCTTCTGGATAAGGCGATCCCCCAGTTGCAGGTCAGTTCCATCAGGGCGCAGGAAAATTTTCCCGGCAAACGGGTCTTTATGGAAATAGTCGCGTCCGGTGCGAAGGAGCTCGATATCCCCTTCCTCAAGGACAAATCCTTCACGCGCTAATTTAATTGCGGGCGCCATATCCTCTGCACGACTCAGCCTTCCCCAACGGGAACGCACCCCTTCCAGTCCCGCGACGGTCCCGGGAACCGCAACCGCTTTCCATCCTGTAACAGAGGCACGTCCATCCACCTGGCCGTCCGGCTTTACGAACATGTCCGCTCTTGCCTGACCTGGTGCCCGTTCACGGAAATCAACAAAGAGGGTATGATGGTGCCGCAGCTCTCCCGGCCCGGGATTATTATTTCCGTGACCGAGATAGAGGGTCATAAACCCTCCCCCGCCTAGATTACCGGCAGCCGGGTAGACAACAGCGAGCGCGTAACCGACCGCCACGGCCGCATCAACGGCATTTCCTCCCTTCTTCAGGATATCAGCCCCCACCTGAGATGCCAGATGCTGGGCTGATACGACCATCCCATGAGGGGCTGAGACCATACTTCCGGCCTGTGTGTTTTCAGGCCCGAAGGCAAGAGGATCTTTCCCCGGAGCAACATTATCGGCCAGTGCTGTGCTGGAGATAAAAGTCGCGACAAGACAAAAAAGGGATAGGGAACGCATAAGGGTTCTTTCTCTCACAAAGATATCCTAAAAATCAGGAAAGCTTATAAGGTGGCTTTGTGTATCCTTTGGGAGAGAGTGTAAAAATCTCATAACCATCTTCTGTCACACCCAGCATATGCTCAAATTGAGCAGAGAGTGTGCGATCCCTTGTCACAGCCGTCCAACCATCGGCCAGAATTTTGACGTCCGGTTTGCCGATATTAAGCATGGGCTCAATCGTAAACACCATCCCGGCTTTCAGAATGGTTCCCTTACCTGGCTGGCCATAATGCAGGACATTGGGCGCTTCATGAAAGGTGCGCCCAATTCCGTGCCCACAAAAGTCCTTAACGATGGAAAAACGGTTCTTTTCAGCGTAGGTCTGAATGGCGTGACCAATATCACCGAGTGTCGCGCCCGGTTTTACGACTTCAATACCGCGCATAAGGCATTCATAGGTCACATCAATGAGTTTTTCAGCTTTGCGGGCCGCTTTGCCAACAATATACATCCTCGATGTATCGCCGTACCACCCATCCAGAATAGACGTCACATCAATATTGACGATGTCACCTTCCTCAAGCTTTTTATCACCCGGGATTCCGTGACAGACAACATGATTGACTGAGGTGCAGCAGGATTTGGGAAACCCTCTGTAATTAAGGGGAGCCGGGATCGCACCACGCTCTATTGTGAACTCATGAACAAGACGGTTGATCTCTTCAGTCGTGATTCCAGGCTGCACATGCTCAGTAATCATATCCAGCGTTTCTGCTGCGAGCTGACCCACCTGACGCAACTGCCTGAAATCATCTTCTGTATAAAGTGTAATACCGTTTTTTTGATGAGACCCCATAACCCCTTATCCTATCCACTTCAGAAAGTCTTTAAAATGAGACCCTCTGACGTGAAGCGCAAGAGCAAAATGGGGGTTCTCTTACATCATCAGCTTTCTCAAAAGCCGACTGAGATAGATTCAGCCCTTTCAGGAACGATGATGCCCGCGGCTGGATACGCGTGTTTTATGCACAAGGCGCGTAACCTTTCTATGAGGACGATAAGACACCAGCCTCACATTATTACGTAAATGCCTGACCTTTGGACCTGCCCCGGTCCGTTTTGCCAACATGACTCTTGTCGGTGCTCCCAGGGGCTTCATAAGAGGTAAGGGGGCATGGCCTTCTGCAACAAACCCTCTATCCAGCAAGGCAATCATTTCCCTGTTACGGATATTATTGCTCTTTGCCCCAAGCACCACACCAATCAGGCGCGTGTTATTCTGCCATGCTGAACTGACAAGGTTATGACCCGCTAAAGAGGTGTAACCTGTTTTCAAACCATCAGCGCCGGCGTAAATGCCCAATAGCGGGTCATGATTCGGAATCGCCCGACGATTGAAATAAAAGCTCCGCACATTGAAATAATGATAATCCTGAGGGAAGTCATGCATGATATGACGTGCCAAGGTGGCCATATCACGTGCTGTGGTTACCTGCTCAGGGTCAGGCAGACCGGATGCATTTCTGAAAGACGTGCTGGACATACCCAGCTTATGGGCCGTGCGAGTCATTTCAGCAGCAAAAGTGCTTTCATTCCCCCCACCCATATATTCGCCTAATGTGCAGGCAGCGTCATTTGCGGATTTGGTCACCAGCCCCAGAATCGCACTTTCGACCTTCAGCATACTGCCGGGCCTCATGCCCAGCTTCGAAGGCTCCTGCGTGGAACAGTGAATGGAAACCGGCATTCTGTCTTCCAGCCCCATTCTCCCCTCTGACAAAGTCCTGAACGTAATATAGAGAGTCATCATTTTCGTCAGGGAGGCAGGATAACGCTGGAGATCCGCATCGGTGGAAGACAGGACTTTTCCGGTTCTGGCGTCCATCACGAGGCTTGAAATATGCCCGGCATATTGCGCTTTTGCGCTCCCGCCCATCCCCAGAGTGGCGGCTAGAAACGTAACAAAAAGGGAACGGGAGAAAACACGCATTTTCAAAAACTCAACCCCTAAAATTCATTCAGGCAGACTGCAGACAGACTGGCAAAGTCTGTATCAGACTCTGTTGACTTTAATAAAGAACGAGAGATTATCAGCTATTTCCGACACAGAATCTACCTCATTTCGAAATTTTTATCACTCTATTTTCAGAAATTCAGTATATTTTTACCTTTGTGATTGCTTCTTCTCAAATCCTTAAGACTACACCATATAAGATAAGGGCAAGCGTTCCCCTGAACCTGCCCATATTAGAGATGAAGTGATTTATAAGAGGGAGTTATGGCAAAATCAGGTCCCAATAGTGCACCACAAGGAGAGACCCTGACACAATTAAAAACGCGTCTGGCTTATCCATCCATGTTCAAGGTTGTTATGTTGAATGACGATTTCACACCTGTTGACTTCGTCATTCATGTCCTGCAACGTTTTTTCAATAAAACGACCAAGGAGGCTGAACAGACAGCCTGGGACATACACCATAATGGCAGTGGTCTATGCGGCATCTATACCTATGAAGTCGCTGAAACCAAGGTTGCCCAGGTCAATGGCTATGCCAGCGAAAATCAGCATCCTTTACTATGCATTCTTGAGGAAGCCTGAGGCTTTATTATCCTTTCATACGACGCGTGATCTTCTCTTCTCATAGGAGTTACCCATGTTCTCTTCCGTTCTTGAGCAAACGCTTGAGCGAGCTGAAGCCCTGGCGGGAAAATATAAGCACGAACTGGTCACTCTTGAGCATCTGCTCCTGGCGCTATGTGAAGATTCTGACGCGCGTTCCATTATGACGATCTGCCGTATTGATATTGAACAGCTGAAAACAGACCTATATGATTTTGTTGCCGATCAGCTGGGAGCAATTGTAACAGCCGATCCCAAGCTTACGCCTTTCCCGACCGCCGCCTATCAACGCGTCCTGAAACGGGCCGCGATTTATGTTGAAAGTGCCGGAAAAAACACTGTGACCGGAGCCAATGTTCTGGTGGCTTTTTATCCTGAACGGGAAAGCCATGCCGTCTATTTCCTTAAACGGCTGGGTATGACGCGACTTGATGCCATTCACGCCCTCTCTCACGGCTCCATTGATCATATTGAACAAAGGAAATCTGCTCAGGCAACCTCCTTTAATGAAGACGGACATTTTATCTCGCCAGCAGGCAATGAAACCCAGGCCTTGAATACGTACTGCACCAATCTGAATGCCTCGGTGCAGAAAAAACAGATTGATCCTCTGATCGGACGGGACAAGGAAGTTAACCGCGTTGTCCAGATCCTGTGCCGGAGAACGAAAAATAATCCCCTCCTCGTTGGCGATCCCGGAGTGGGGAAAACGGCCATTGCCGAGGGTCTTGCCTACCGCATTATAGAGAGGAAAGTACCCCCTGTTTTACAATCCTCCACGGTTTACAGCCTTGATCTTGGCAGCCTTTTGGCCGGGACGCGTTATCGGGGAGATTTTGAAGAACGCCTCAAAATTATTATGACGGAGCTGCAAAACCAGCCTGGCTCTATTTTATTTATTGATGAAATTCATACTCTCATAGGGGCCGGTGCAACAACAGGGGGGGCCATGGACGCCTCAAACCTGCTCAAACCTGCTCTGGCGGCTGGGAAACTGAGATGTATCGGCGCTACGACCTATAAGGAATATCGACAATTTTTTGAAAAAGATCACGCCATGACACGGCGCTTTCAGAAAATCGACGTCACCGAACCCTCTGAGCAGGAAACGTTCCAGATCCTGAAGGGATTGAAATCCCGTTATGAACAGCATCATAACCTGCATTATACGGATGCGGCCCTCAAGGCGGCTGTTGATTTATCCACACGGTACCTTCACGAGCGGAAACTACCAGACAAGGCGATTGACCTGATTGATGAGGCAGGCGCCTCCTTCCAGCTGCAGACCGGGAAAAAACGCCATATCGTCAGGGTACGTGATATAGAAAATGTCATTGCAAAAATCGTCCATATCCCTCCCCATTCAATCAATAAGGACGACCGTCAGGCTCTTCGCGCGCTTCCCCAGGATTTGAGAAAGGCTGTTTTCGGGCAGGATCAGGCCCTGGAAAAGCTCAGTTCCGCAATCATCCTTTCGCGCTCCGGGTTACGTGACGAAGGGAAACCTGTTGGCAGCTATCTCTTCTCCGGCCCTACAGGGGTAGGGAAAACAGAAGCCGCTCGCCAGCTCTCCCTCACATTGGGCATCCCCCTTATTCGTTTCGATATGTCTGAATATATGGAGGCCCACTCTGTTTCCCGCCTGATCGGCACACCCCCTGGTTATGTCGGCTTTGAACAAGGTGGCCTGCTGACAGATGCTGTTGATCAGACCCCTCATTGTGTCCTTCTTCTCGATGAAATTGAGAAAGCTCATCCTGATATCTATAACCTGCTCCTGCAGGTCATGGATCACGGGAAACTAACAGACCATAATGGCAAATTGGTCGATTTTCAGAATGTTATCCTTATTATGACGTCTAACGCCGGTGCTGCTGAACTCTCGAAAGAGACGGTCGGTTTTGCCCGGGATACACGTTCAGGAGATGATGAAGAGGCGATTAAACGGCTTTTCACACCGGAATTCCGCAACCGCCTGGATGCCATTATTCCCTTCTCGCCTCTTTCACCAGAGACAATGAAGCATATTGTCAGAAAGTTTGTGACCCAGCTTCAGACATTATTGGCTCATAAACATGTGCAGCTCCATTTAACGCCCAAAGTTTATGATTGGCTGGCGGAAAAAGGATATGAACGGCTTTATGGAGCCAGGCCTCTGGCCAGATTGATTGAAGAAAAAATCAAGAAACCGCTTGCCGAAGAACTTTTATTCGGCAAGCTGACAAAAGGCGGCCATGTTACAATCGGGGTTCACAAAGACCAGCTTACATTCACCATTGAGGAAAAGCACACGAAGTCTTCATCTCCCCTTCCTGAAGGATAAAACTCTTTCAGTCCTTATTCATAGCGCTTGCCATTTACAATCACGTAACCGCCCCATGGCCACTTCCGACTTGTGCCACGATGCGTCCAATCCAGGCCCTGACGATGGGGACCGTCAAAATAATAGCGTCCTCTTACGTCAATCATGTCTCCCTCCTTCACCCATGGCCATTCAGGTGCTTCCATCGTATCGAGATTTGAGACGATCCGTAATTTCTGGTTTGCGCCCACTTTCATAAGAAAGTAACCATGCCAGCCACTACGTGTTTTTCTGGAACGATAAACTTTCACCACCGTGCCGCACACATGTTCCGGAAACTCAAGATGACGGCCATAGGAAACATTCCGATGATTATACTGTTCCATAAGAACAGTCTGATCCTGCTGGAACTGGCTATTGTCACAGGATATCGGCATTTCATGTGCACTATTGCTCTCTCTATGGGCCAGTGCAACCGGAGCGGCCATCAGCCCTATCAGCAAGCCGGCTATCCAGTGTGACCTTCTTCTCATTGTGAGAAATTTCATATTCATCCTCATTTTTCACGCTCAAATAGTTTTCATAAAATTTCATATAGCCGATGAAACAGAATGATGAACTATTTAAAAAGACTCCTGATTGTTCCAGAAATATAAGAAACTCCTCCAAGAGGGGCGATCCAACAGACGATATATAGGTCTCTATTTGAATTTTATTTACACGTAATTATCTGATTTTTAAGTATTTTTTATTAAAATTACACAAATATTATAAATCATCAGGAGACATTATTATCCTCCCTGAAACCAGAAATTCCCTCCTGCTTTACACACAGATAAATTATATATACATTCATATATGAACAGTATATGTCTCGTTTTCATAATCTGTTCTGAAACTTACCCTCCTTAAGCCTCCCAGGGAGAAAATCTGTGGATATTCAAGAGCCAGGTCACCATGTCACGTCCATAAAAGAGAGCCGAAACGCTCATTGGATGACACTTGCCCACGCCCTGGACTGGTCGCATTTTCCACAAAAAGCCGATCAATCTCACTTTGGGAAAGAGGCTATTATTTCCTGGTATGAGGACGGTATCCTGAACATGGCTGCGAATTGTCTGGACCGGCATGCCGCTACTTACGGAGATAAAATTGCCCTCATTGGCATAGGAAATGAAGAAGGGAATATCAGGCAATTCAGCTATAAAGAGCTTCTGTCTGAAGTCAAAATTGCTGCTAATGTCCTGAAAATGATGGGTATCGGCAAAGGAGACAGGGTTGCGCTCTTCCTCCCGACCATACCGGAAGCGGCAATTTTTATGCTTGCCTGCGCCAGAATTGGTGCGATCCATGTCGTTCTTTTCGGCGGTCTTTCTTCCCACGCGCTGGGACAGAGATTACAGGATGCCGATCCTTCCTTGCTCATCACAATGACAAAATCCCGTCGCGGCCTCAAGGAACTGGACTTTCTGCAGGCCGCGCAAAAGGCGCTAACCCATCTGGGGGAAAACCATTCCGTCAAGGTTCTCCTCGCCGATTCAGAGATCGGAAAGGAAACCACTATCCCGGACCATTATGCTGTTTACGGAAAAATACGTTCCTCAGTTGCCACGGAATGTCCTTACGTCCCCGTAGAGGCAACCCATCCTCTTTTTATCCTTTATACGTCCGGAACAACAGGAACACCCAAAGGGATTATCCACTCCACGGGGGGATATGCCAGCTGGATTCATGACACTTTTGCCCGCACATTTATCCCGGCACCCGATGATATCTTCTGGTCTACAGCTGATATCGGATGGATTACAGGACATAGTTATACAATTTATGCCCCCCTGCTTCATGGCATTACAACAGTCCTGTTTGAAGGGACACCGACCTATCCGACAGCAGGTCGGTGGTGGCATATAATCCAGAGATTGGGTATCACCATCTTCTATACCTCCCCTACAGCGATCCGCCTGCTCAGCCGCCAACAAAAAGGATGCCCCAGCCAGGATGAGACTAAGTCAATCCGGCTTCTTGGCTCTGTAGGAGAACCTCTGGACAGTACATCATGGGAGTGGCTTCAGCGTTACGTTGGTCATTCCGACTGCCCTCTTCTGGATACGTGGTGGCAGACCGAAACAGGCGGCATTATGCTGTCCCCGCCTCCTGAAAACAAAGAAAAGAATGACCCTCATATGGGGCTGAAAGCCCAGGACAATCTGGAAATTGCCCTTCTGGAAGAAAATGGTTCAGAAGTGAACAGTACCGGGGTCGGGGCTCTTTGCCTCAAAGCCTCATGGCCAGGTCAGGCAATCGGTATCTGGAAACATATGGATCTTTTCCAGAGCCTCTATTTTACACCATATCCGGGTTATTACCTCACTGGAGATGAGGCTGAGAGGACGAGTAGTGGCTATTACCGTATCCTGGGCCGTATTGATGATGTTGTGAATATCTCAGGGCACAGAGTCAGTTCGGCTGAAATTGAAGAATGTCTGCTTGCTAGCGGCACTGTCAGAGAATGTGCCGCCATCGGCATTCCGCACGGACTGAAAGGGCAATGTATCGCCCTATTCATCGTCCCTGAACACAAAACCTCATTAGCCAAAGAAAACGTCATTTCCTGCATTGTGAAGGGAATTGGCAGTTATGCGCGGCCAGACTTTATAGAATTCCGTCATTCCCTGCCTAAAACCTCTTCTGGAAAGATCGCCCGGTCTGTTCTGAAAAAGCAGCTCATTTCTCAGGAAGAAAAGGCGTAAGACCCTGACCCCATCTATATGGTGATGACAGTGCCTCTTCCTTTCGCTCTGTTCCTCACCATTACAAACTGTCGATGACACCACCATCAACACGAAGGGCGGCGCCACTTGTTGCTGAAGCCTGAACTGAGCAGGCATAGACCACCATATTAGCGACTTCTTCCACTGTTGCTGCCCGGTCTATAATAGAGGAAGGTCGATGGCTGCGCACAAAATCACGCGCCAATTCCTCAACAGGGCGGCCTGTGCGTTCCGCTTCATCTTTAAACATGGCCTCCATCCCTTCTGACAAGGTTGGCCCTGGCAACACTGAATTAACTGTCACACCAGTGCCCTTCATCCGTTTGGCAAGGCCACGGGCAATGGAAACCATCGCTGTTTTTGTAAATCCGTAATGAATCATATCTGCAGGGATATTAAAGGCTGATTCCGAGGAAATAAAAACGACCCGCCCCCAGCCTCTTTCCTTCATTCCGGGAAGATAAATCCGTGATAATCTGACACCTGAAAGGACGTTGATTTCAAAAAAACGCCGCCATTCATCATCATCAAGATCAAAAAAATCCTGCATTTTATAAATGCTGAGATTATTAACAAGAATATCACATTCCGGAACAAGACGCTGTAATTCAGAAGCTCCTTCCTCAGTCGCAAGATCAGCCACCACTTTAATGAGGCTGACCCCTGGAAGGACTGTTTTGATAGCGGCGCAGGCTTTATCAACACGTTCTCCAGACCGCCCATTTACAACGACCGTCGCGCCACTTTCAGCCAGACCTTTGGCAATGGCAAAACCAATTCCCGCTGTAGACGCTGAAACAATGGCTGTTTTCCCTGATAAATCAATCAGCACGATACATACCCCTTTCTGGCTCTTTTCTGGAATATTTCGGAGGGGATTCTATCATAAGTTGTGATAACCGCTTTTCACAAAAACGTGCCTGGCTACTTCAGGCCTCCCTGAATTCCAGCTAAAAAAAATCCCCACCAAAGTGGGGATTTCCTGTTACCAGGTCTTTGGAACGCTTACTTTCCAGAACGATCTGGCAAACTATAGGCAATGATATAATCACCGAGGTCAGGGGAGTGGCTTGCACCACCAGCTGACACGACGACATATTCTTTACCCGTTTTGGGAGAACGATAGACCAATGGTGCGGAGACCGCTGCCACAGGCAGAGGCTGGCGCCATACTTCTTTCCCTGTCAGTCCATCCAGAGCACGTACGTAATAGTCCTGCGTCCCGGCAAAGAAGACAAGGCCAGAAGCTGTCGATGTTGGGCCACCAAGTGTCGGCATACCGATCGGCATAGGCATATGACTTTTTACGCCATAAGGACCAAGCTGTTCAGCTGTTCCCATAGGAACGCGCCACATGATCTTTTTCGTCTTCAGATCAACAGCGGTCATCGTTCCGAAAGGAGGCGTGTTACAGGGGACCTGAAGCGGAGACTGCATAACGTCGATACGTACTCCGGCATAAGGACCTGCCAGCTGTGGACGCACAGTCCCTGTGAAGCCGGGAATCTCGTCAGTGGAGATTTTGTACTTCGCAGCTTCTTCCTTTTTCACCAGTTTCATACGAAGAGGCATGCTCATGTCATTAACGAACATGATGTCACGGCTCTCATCAATAGAAACACCGCCCCAGTTCAGGCCACCGAAAACGCTCGGCCATTCGATGTAATCTTTCTCGCTTGGAGGCGTGAAGTTCCCTTCATAGACCGAATTTTTATAAAGAATACGGCAATAAAGCTGATCGAATGTACTGACACCCCACATGGCTTTTTCTGACAAGGGTGCTGCACCGATGACCGGCATCCCAACTGAGAATGGCTGCGTTGGAGAAACATGCTCCCCTTCAGCGCCATTGGTTGGAACGGGAAGTTCCTTGACTTCTGTGATTGGCTTACCTGTGCGGCGGTCCAGAACGAAAATGTTACCCCATTTTGTCGTCTGAATCAGAGCAGGAACTTTTTCACCCTGAGCATTGGTAAAGTTGTACAAGACAGGCTGTGAAGGCAGGTCATAGTCCCAGATGTCATGATGGACTGTCTGGAAGACCCATTTCGTTTTGCCTGTTGTTGCATCAACAGCGACGATCGCTGCACCGAATTTTTCTTTAAATTCGGGACGGTCACCACCCCAGTAATCAGGAGGGCCATTGCCTGTTGGTAGGTAAACAAGATTCAGATCTTTATCAAAGCTTGGAACAGCCCAGACATTAGGTGTCTCAAGCGTATAGGTCTGACCTTCCGGTGGCGCACCATTATTATCAGGATTGCCAACATCCCAGGCCCAGACCAGAGATCCGTTACGTGTATCATAAGCACGGACAACACCAGATGGCTCGCCATGAACAATATCACGCACCCAGCTTCCCAGAATAACGATATGACCTAAAACAACCGGCATCGCAGAAGGATGGTAGCGTTTACCATTTTCAGCTGGGCCGATCTGTTTTTTGACGTCAACCGTTCCATTATCCCCAAAGTCAGGGCAGAGAGCACCTGTATGGGCATCCAGCGCAAACAGGCGCCCATCAACAGTTGATCCCAGAATACGCTGACGACAGATCTGAGACGTATTGGCTGTTTTTTCCTCAGCGCTCAGGGTCGTATCTTTATCGAAATCGTAATAACCGACACCACGGCAGGAAACATGCTCAGGAGCATGCGCTTTGGCATCATATTTCCAGAGCATTTTCCCTGTATCGGCATCCAGAGCCGTAATCAGGCTTTCAGGTGTGCAGGAATAAAGAACATTACCGATCTGCTCGGGTGTATCTTCATCCACACCAATCGCAGGACCTTTAAGTCTTCTGCCGGTATGATAAACCCACGCCACTTTAAGCTGTTTTACGTTTTCAGGCGTAATCTGCTTATAAGGGGCAAAGCGTGTACCATTGGCGTTACGCCCAAAGAACTCCCAATCTTCAGACTTATCGGTAACGGCATTGGGAACTTCCTGCTTTTTGGCGTTAATCGCCTCAGCATCCATGATTTCCGCATGGGGAATAAAGGACTCTACCAGAGTTACCAGGAGACACCCGATCATGACCACGCCTGAGCCAAAATTCACACGTTTTGCAAAACGTGATGAAGCTGAGAACGTTGCAATGCCCCATTGTCCCATTCCGAAAACAATAGCAGGGACCCATAGACGTGGAAGAAGAGCCCAGAAACCAACTACTGGTGTATCACTAAATGACCAGATAATGGTTGCCAGAAAAACAATAATATTAAATGGAAGTGTCAGACGACTTTGTAGAAAAGTCAGAACTGCCAGGACAATATAAGCAAGACCGGCAAGAAGGTAATAAAGACTTCCTCCCAAACCAGCGAGCTTGACACCACCATAAATCAAACCTGCCCCTACGAGCAGACTTATAAGGCAGAAAAGACCTCTATACGCTTTTGCCACAGAAAAGTGATGATCCCGAGACTGATCCTCACCCATATTACTACTCCAGTGTTTCTTGGGCTTTAGCCGCCTTGATGAAAAAGCAGTAAAAATCCCGTTATATCATGGGTCCCTTACAGGCTATTTCTAGTGTTCAGGACACCTTGCCAGGCATACTCAGTAAATAGAGCCGCCTCGACAGGCACCTTATAAGCCCCGAGGGAATCCTTTTTCCAGTAATTACTTTCTGTGATCTATTTAACGGGAACTGAGTCTTAACAAATTCTTATTGCTTTTTTTGGCTGAAACTCAGTAAAAAACGGCCAAAAGGGGTCCTATAAACACGCCGTAACATTTTCGTGCTTTGCTAAAAACCATATCTATAAAATAAATTAACAAAACCGATTCGTATCGGTCAGATAACTTCAATTCTTTTCAATAAGTTAAATTAAGGACTCCTAATATTTGACAAACGTAATATAACCATATTTATGGTATATGTCAAGAATAGATCATATCTTGAATCTACCCCCTTCCCATTTCCGCCCATGTGGCACTGACAGGTTAACCGACTTGATGGCGTATAATGTCTAGAAATCCTGCCCTATTTTCTCTCAGAACAAAATCGCTTCTGAAATGGAACCTCCTTCTAGGAGCAAGCCTCCTATGGGGAGCCTTTGCCGGCACCTCCCATGCTGCTGACAAAACTGTGCCTGCCTCCTCAAATCAGGTACAGGCACCTCTTACCGTTTCCTCCGGGTCTGTAGAGAAACAGCAGCCTTTGCTTAATATGGCGTATCCGACGCTTCATCCAGCAGCATTAACCACAGGCTCTTCTGGAACTATCCCGAATATAGGTCCTGTCAATGCGACTGAAACCAGAACAGCGCCAGGGCTTGGGGAACCTGATCCACAGGTTCTTATCCGCCCCAGGAACTCTGCTCTGCCTTTGACGGGTGTGCCTGTTGCCCCGTGGCCGGGTCTTGCAACGTCTGTTATTCCCAGCGTCAATGCCTATGGAGGGAACTCAAAGCATAAAATAGAGCTTGATGCCCTGTCAGATCTGGAAGGACCTTCTGCCCTGCTACCACGCAGCTGGGATGCCCAGCGTGACGGAGACCTTGATGACCCTTATTACGTACCAAGCGCTGGTGCCGGTCATCTGATCCCGCAACTGATGCCTTTCCGGGAAAATCTGCAGAAAAAAGGGTTCGTGTTCTCTCTCAGCTATAAAGGTGAATCCATGGCCAACATCCATGGTGGTAAACGCCTTGGTATGGATTATGTTCACGAGCTGACATTGCAAATGAATTTTGATCTGGAGAAGTTGCTAGGCTGGAAAGGATGGTCATTTCATACCCTCTTGATGAACCGTGCTGGTCGTCAGGTCAGTTATGACAGGGTGGGCGAACATAAAATCCTGCTGATGGAAGCCTATAGTCTTTCTGGTCACGTCGTGGCCCACCTTGTGGATTTTTACGCCCAGAAAAACTTCATGAACAACAGAATGGACGTCATGTTCGGACGTATGTCGCTTTCCCACGTTTATGCGACATCGCCCTTACTTTGTACTTTTATGATGGTTTGCTCAGCACCCGTCGCCTTAAAACAGGATCCCGGCCTGGCCGTGTATCCTAAAGCCACTTGGGGGGCACGTTTCCGCTTCCGTCCGACACGTGATACTTCCGTTATGATAGGGGCCTATCAAGTCTCTTCGAATAACGATAACCCAAGCGGATGGTCCTGGGGAAGTGAAGATTCAACAGGTATGTCCATTCCCATCCAGTTTACGTGGAAGCCTTATCTCACCCGCAACCGTCTGGTTGGGCATTATGTACTTGGTTATGACCATGATACCTCACACTACCAGGATCTCCTGAAATCCGGTCAAAAATACGTCGATCACAATCGTTTCCGCTCGGCACCGGTGGATACATTCTGGTTTGAAGGTGACCAAATGGTCTACCGTAAAGGCGGTCGTAACGAAATGGCCGGTGGCTACCTCATGTTCGGCTATATGCATAACACCCCCCATGCCATGCTGATCGACGATGAAGCTTATGGTGGTTTGTCATTTAATGGCCTGATTCCGGGACGTCTTCTTGACCGTCTTGGTGTTTTATACACGTGGTATCATTTCAGTAACCGCAACCGTAAAGGCCAGGAAGCTGTCATAGCTGCGGGAGGGACATTAGGTGAAGATATATTTGCCCCTCAGAGAACGGCCCACGTTATCGAGGCTTATTACTCAATTGATACAGGGGTTGGCATCACGGTACAGCCTGAATTTGAATATATGATTCATCCAAGCGCCGCTCACGTCATTCCTGATGCAGCACTTGTTGGTTTGAAAGTCATGGCAAACCTGTAATTGCTGTCCACAGAGTTTTAGATAACAAAAAGGCCATGCGATTTTTTTCGCATGGCCTTATTTTAATTACATATCCGTTTCTTTAAGGAGCGACATTCCCCGTAAGCCCTTCCAACACACTTTCTGCCATTTCAATTAAAGGCGTGACAGGCAGATCAGCGTCTAAAATAGCCCTGATTCCATATTTCTGAGCCTGGTCTGCCAGACGAAGAAAGAGCAGCCTGTCTTCATTGGGAACCAGCCCGTTATCCAGCGAGTTGGCTTTCTGGATCAAAGACCAAAGACGCTGATTTTTGGAAAGAGCGCCTCTCCGTTCTGCAAAATTCACCGAATGTTCAATAGCGGTTAACTCAGAAATAAGCTTCCTGAAACATTGAGCATCCGCATCCCTGTCTGACAAGGCAGCCGTTACTGAACTCTGATAGGCATTTCTGGCACGGTTCTGGTACATATTTTTTCTCAATAACTGAGGATTAAGAAGAACAGCATTCTGGAGTATCAGACACCAGACATGTCTGTATCGCTTTCAGAACCCTTTGATGGTGAAAGCCGGTCCTGTTCTGACGTGACTGAAGACATGGGAATAACAGCGTCTCCCATCTGCACGTAAAGACCGTCACTACCTTTAATAACGGCTGTAATCGTGCCCTGACTCTGGAAAGGAACGTCAGAAATATTCCCGGCAGGATCCGTCGTTTTGACAGCAACACTATAGGCCCCGTCAGCAAGCTGAACACCGTCGTTATTCTTACCGTCCCACTCCCATTTCTGCTGGTGGCCTGTTGCTGAAATAACCTCAGTTTTGACAATTCTGCCATTTCCATCTGCGACAGAAACCGCAACTGTCTGGCCACGCGGTTCAATAAAGGAAAGAGAGGCTTTTCCGGACTGTAATGGCAATGTATTTGACTGAACTGAAGCGTCTTTCCCAACCAGTTGATTACTTTGGGAAAGCTGGGACGTTTCATTAAGCGAAATCAGACTCTCCAGATTTTTATTGGTCTGAACCTGTTGCTCAACGGCTGAAAATTGCGCCAGTTCCGAAGCCAGCGCCTGATTATCCATAGGGCTCGTAGGATCCTGGTGCTGCAGCTGTGTTGTCAGAAGCGTCAAAAACTGATTTTCATTTTGTGCCAGGGACTGAAAAGCCCCCCCGGCATTACTGCTGCCCGTTCCATTATTGGCACTGACTGAGATTGTATTCGCATTCCCCGATGCCGCGATATTGGTCGTCTGCACAAGGTTATTAACGCCAGAGGCTGCTGAAATAGTCATGAACTTATATCCTCTATACTGAAATATTAATGCCGCGACGTCTTAAATCTGACGGTAAGCGTTGCGCAGACGAAATGACCTCTCCAACCGGAAGGGATGACTTTTCATTCTGCTCTGGGGACTCAAATGTTTCAACAGAATGAACAGCGCCGGAATGTTCTTCCTGACGAGCGTGATTCTGCTGATTCTGCCCTTGCTCTGAAGACCCTGAGAAAGCGGCGCTTCCCTGATCAAATGATCCATGCCCCTTCTCTCCCGTCATCGTACTGGTATCCGTCGGAAGGACCGCTATTTTGATACCAGCCGGTTGAACCCCCGCCGCATCAAGATGGCTGATAAGGTCGTGACGTGTTTTTTTCAGGACTTCCGTCGTCGCTTCATCTGACCCCTGCAACGAGAGCGTGGCCAGATTATCCTCCAGACGTGTGAGCTGTACATGTACCGATGTTTTGCTATCGGTCGTAACTGTCATATTAAGCGTTGAAGGAATATGAGCCGTTTTGGGAAGAAGATTATTTCCTGTTTCGAAATGATCCAGATCACTTTCTTTATGAAACATATCTGGTGAGCCGACAGCCTCTTTGTGTTCTGATTTCAAAGTCCCATCAGATAGAGGGTTAGGGCCTTGCAACGTATCTGAAAAAAGAGAGTCTGTATCCTGCTTATTTTCCGGAGAAGAGATTTTCTGCGAAGACCGGTCCTCTGATAAGAAGCTATTTTCAGTAATGTGTTTACTTTCCCTGAAAAGCAACGCCTCATCTGAGGGTCTCGTCGCTGTTTCATCCTTATCATCAGAGAGCAGATTGCCCTGAACCGAAAAGGCTTTTGGTGATTTTGCTTTCCGACCTGCCCGCTGATTATCTGCTTTTTTCAGATCATTTCCGGAATCAAAATTAAAAAAGTGACTTTCTTGTCCTTCTATTGAAACAGATTGCGCGTCTACCGCGTTCATGGAGACGGGCTGCGCCTGCTGGGATGGGTCCTGTTCCTGTAATCCAATAAGAGAAATTTTCTGCGAAGAAGACGGGTTAATTTCGTCATTATTATTTAACGAAATATCAGAAACAGACATATGGTGATCCACTATGTCTTTCTTAACCTTATCAAGACCACCCCGTGTGTTCGATGTTTTTTTATCATCTGACGAAATGATGGGTTGTAAGTCTTCTGTCTGATTTAGACCTTCTGCTTCAACAAGCCCCTTATAATCACTCGAATTCATCTTTGGATCAGAAGACGAGTCATCAACTGACATATTCTTCAAGGCGGAAGGGTCATCAGACGCAGAGACAGAACTTATAGTGGAAGATCGTGTTTCAGGAAGTGTCGATATATTTTCATGATCGTCGTCTGATTCATGATTTACATTTATAGTGGAATTACCATTATGACTGATAACGTGATTATTGCCATCATCTTTGGATGATTGTGTCTCTTTTTGGTCAGCCTTATGCTCATGATGATCAGAAAGTTTTTTATGTTTCCCCGATATAGTGTCTTTTGTATCTTTACTTACGGCAGCAGAATGATCTGTCTCTACCTCACCCTCTGAAGGGCCATTGCTCTTTAATAATTTCGCAAAATTATGAGATGGAGACGCCTTTTTGCCTATAGCAGGAGCTCTGGTTTTTAGGCCGGGCTCTCTCTGTTCACTGATTGTTATAAGCGAAACTGCCATTTTTCATTCCTCCCTCTCCTCTGAAATCATCAGAGAAGAGACCTGAATATTTTAACGGGTTAGATCAGAAACCATGGAATCAACTGAAGCAAAATCGGGCATAAATTCCTGGGGAATATCTTTACGGCCAATTTCAACACAAACCTGCGGAGACTGTCCCTGAACAAATGAAACAAGGATTGTTTTTATAACGTTATAGAAATGATTATCCAGACGAACCACTGTTCTCATCCGCACTGTAAGCGGCCCGACAACGGTATAGGCGCACAGCACGCCCAGAAACGTCCCGACCAAGGCACCGGCAATCATTTCACCGAGAATGGCAGGTGGTTTGCTGATCGCGGCCATTGTATTGATAACACCCAGCACCGCAGCCACAATCCCGAGTGCGGGCAAGGCATCTGCAATATTCTGAAGACATTCGGACATCTGCAAATCTTCAGCAAGGTTCTTTTTCAGCTCCCCACTCATGATTTCATCAAGTTGATAGGCTTCATCCATATTCATGCTGATCAGGCGCAAATAATCGCAAATCATGTTTCTTGCACGATTATCTTTTCTGATATGCGGTGACAGTTCGAATATAGTGCTTGCCATCGGGTTTTCATAATGATCTTCAAGAGATGTGAAACCCTTCATATTTGCCTGCCTCAGAAGGCGATAAAGCAGGGCAAGCAGATCCATATAACTTTGCTTGTTATAGGTTGGCCCCTTTATGACCAGCAAAAGATAATGGGGAAAGCTCTTTAACGTATTGAAGCTATTGGTCATGACAAAAATACCAATAGAGGCCCCGATAATTGTCAGCCCCTCAAAAGGCATCGATGCCAGAAGCGGCCCCAGAGCACCGCCAGAGAGAACAAAAGAGCCGAAAATAGCTATAAACGCAAAGCAGATACCGCCTATATAAAGCATCTCAATATTATCTCCAGCTGTTAATGCGGTTGATCAGACGAAGGGGCAGTGGGAGCCGGAGTCTGGGGGGTGGACGTTGTCGAAAGAAAGGATTTTGGCAAAGGGGCGCGCCTGTGAATCACCAGAACAATCCGCCTGTTCGCCGGGTCTCCAGGTTTATCTGGGACAGCAAGGTCCCTGTCAGCCTTACCAACGACGCTTACAATTTTGCGATCCGGGTAGCCGGCTTTTACCAGGACTTCCCTCGCCTGGTCAGCTCTCATTTCAGAGAGAGTCCAGTTGGAGAGAATGCCCCTTTTCCGTTTAGGAACATGATAAGGCTGGGCATCGGTCTCCCCGATAATTGAAATATCTTCCGGCAGAGACACAAGCCATTTGGCAATGGCTTTCAAAAGGGTAACGCCATCCTTATTTAATCTGGGCGACCCTGTATCAAACATGGATTTATTGTTTGTATCGCGCATTTCAATGCGGATTTCATCAGAACCAACCTGAAAAGACAGATTATCCTGTAAAGGCGCCAGAGCAGAGGACGTTTTTACATCATCCTTAAGCGCTGTCATTTTCTCTTCAAGTTTCGTCTGCTCATCCATGGAAACAGGAGCTGCCCCGTCAGAATCAGCACGGCTCTGGCCAATCCGCCCTACATTCTGTGCACCCCCTGTTCTGGGTCCTCCCAAAGGAATAATGGCAGGAACCCGGGGGGGAACATGATTCTTAACACCAATGGACACGTCATTTGCGTCCTCAGGTAAAATCGTTGGCGGAATGATAAGTGAATCAATTGCTGGAGATGGGGGCGGATTTATTGGATCATTGACAGGCTTTGGCTTAATTGGCGCTGATTTTAGGGAAGGGACCGGTGAGGCTTTGGGAGACGCCTGAAGAAAGGCCGAAGGTGCCCCAACCTGATCAGCCATCGGATTAAAGAATTTCGCAATACCATGGCGCTGTTCTTCTGTCGTAATACTCAAAAGCCACATCAGAAGGAAAAACGTCATCATAGCCGTCATGAAATCGGCATAGGCAATTTTCCATGCGCCCCCATGAGCGCTGATTTCCTGATCGCCTTCCCGTTTAATGACGATCGTTTGAGTCTTTTCTTTATTAGCCATTACTTATAACAGACGCCCCTCATCTTATCCCACGTTATAAAGAGATCTTATGAGGGCTTTCCCCTCTCCTCAGGCACGGGATCTCTGATGCGCAATACCAACTCTTGCAGCTGGATTCCCTGTAAAAGAGGCACGTCCTGTATGACTTAACTCCAGTGAAGTATCGGCCCAGATTTCTCCGCCGATATCGCGCCAACGCTTACAGAACGTATAATCCTCGCTCAGGTAAGTCCCCGTTTCCCGGTCGATACTGCCCTCAAAAAGGGCAAAATTCCTGATATCGCTGCGGTCGTCCGGTGCATCAATACGTTTATATTCCGTTTCAGGATAAGCCTTGATCATCATTTCAACCGCTTTGCGACTGATCATCATAAAGCCGGTGCCAACATAAGGCACTTGAGACAGAGAGGTCTGTGATGGTTCATTATAAAGAGACTCTGTTTCACCAACGTAACGCAAAGACGCTGTTTGCTGCTTTTCTCCATGAAGAATATTGTTTTTCGTCTGGGCATCCCAGAAGCGATCACGCAGAGGGTACAGCCCCCCCACCACATCTTTCCCCGCATTAAAAAGCTGCGTTGGCGCATTTGCTGGGAAACCGATATCCGCATCCACGAAAAGAAGGTGCGTACAATCAGATTTGAATAAAAATGATGAAAGCAGCGTATTTCTGGCACGTGTAATCAAGGCATCATCAGAAATATGCATAATAGTCATGGGTATATTCTGCCCGGCTGCGGCATAGCCTATCACAGACAGCATATACTCTGTTGTCACAACACCCCCATAACATGGAGTCGCAAGAAGTATTTTCCCTGGAACGGAAGAAATATTTTCTATCATGACCATTTCCCTAAAGGATTTATTTAAAGTTGGACAACTACCACAAATTGTTCACAATTTATTCACATTATAGCCTTATTTTATAGGGTGGGATAGATATGAGAAAAAATTTATTAAAAGTAAAAGATGGTTTTTTCTAATTTATCAGACTGTTCTATGGTTCTGGCGCATAAAACATACTCTGGCCATATCATCTATTTCAGTCTGGGCCTTGCACTCTTCCTGATAAGAGAGCGCCTTTTTTATACGCTCTATCATTTTATCTGTGGCTTCCAGCGCTGTATTTGCTTCAATCATTTGCCGGCGCGCCTGTTCGGTAAATTCTTTTGCCTCTTTTAATTCATTTTTTTTCTGTTCAATGAAAGCCCGCATTGCTCCCAGCCAGTGATAATAGGACATCTCCATAATGAGCTGATCACCATGTTCCGATTGCTTCTGGCGGAGATGGTCTTCATTTCGGGCAATATCAGTTTCTATATCCTTGATGGTAGACTCGATCTCCTGTTCGGACAGGAGGGCTTTTGCAAACGCGTCGCGTGCCTGATCACGCTCCGCAACACGCAATTTTCTCAAAGTTTGCAGGGCTTTCAAACGCGACTGGCTCATATATAAAACCCCATAATCACGAGACTATATCTCCCTACGCTACGGGATATAAAATCGCTTCCAGCTCTTTGAAGGCTTCTGGAAGACTGACCGCTTCATATTTCCCCTGAGTGAGCAGCTTCTCAATGGCTGGCCCCAGCTGGACGGCCCGATCTGCCTGCAAATCAGCACCCGCCTTATAAGCACCCAGCCTTACAAGATCCTTGAGATCAGCCCATGAGGCCAGAAGGGCGCGTGCTTCCCTTATGAGAGCATTTTCTTTCTCGCTATTACATCCCGGAACCGAACGCGAGAGAGATTTCAGCACATTTATAGCGGGATACCGGCCGGAATCGGCAATATCACGTTCCATGACAATATGACCATCCAGAATTCCTCTGACAGCATCGGTCACGGGCTCATTCTGGTCATCCCCTTCAACCAGAACGGAAAACAGAGCTGTAATCTGCCCTGCTGTACCATCCTGTTTCATGGGGCCTGGTCCCGCCCTTTCAAGAAGGCGTGGCAATGTTGCAAAGACACTTGGTGGATAACCGCGCGTCGCTGGAGGCTCACCGGAAGAAAGTCCGATCTCTCTCAAAGCTTGACAGAAACGGGTCACACTATCCATCAGAAACAGGACAGATTTTCCCTGATCCCGAAAATATTCAGCAACTGTGATCGCCGCATAAGCCGCTTCACGCCGCATCAAGGCAGAGCTATCAGAGGTTGCAACAATCACAACTGATTTTGCCAACCCTTCTTCGCCCAGATCATCTTCAATAAATTCCCTGACTTCGCGCCCGCGCTCTCCCACCAGAGAGATAACAGCAATGTCGCAGGCTGTATTACGAGCCAGCATTCCCAGAAGCGTCGATTTTCCCACACCGGAACCGGCAAAAAGCCCGAGCCTCTGCCCCTGCCTGCATGTTGTAAACAAATTCATGGCCTTCACGCCCAGATCAATCCTTGGGCCGAGTCTGGCACGTTTTGCCGCTATAGGTGGCGAGGCATGAAGTTTCTGGGGGTGCCCCCCGGGCATGATCCCGTCTTTCCCGTCCAGAGGCCGCCCCGTGGGGTCAAGAACACGCCCCAACCAGGACTCATTGACCTGTAACGCTCCCCCCGAAAGAAAAGAGCGCTCTTCCTTCCCATAAAGAGGGAAAGAAACCGGACACCCAGCCCCAATGCCATCCAGAGAGTCATAAGCCATTACAATGGCTTTTCCTTCCTGAAAGGCAACGATTTCCGCCATGACTGTCCTGCCATCCAGCGACGTTATGCCAAGCTTGTCACCAATCCCTGTAAACCCCTCCATTCCACTGACAGAGGCTGAGAGACCTGAAATATTAAGAACCTTCCCTCTCAGCGCTCCCAATGGCGTGCTCGCCCTGGCAGCTTCAACAAAAGGGAAAAAAGAGGTCAGCTGCCTGCCGGCATTTTCAAGAGAGTCTGAAACGCTGCCATTTAAATGTTGCAGCTTATGAAAGACATCCTCTTTCCGGGATAGAAAATACTCAGATAAACCCTGCAAAAGTACCTCTCTCAGACAGACATTCAGGCAAACAGAGCCACAATGCCATCATCATCGCTGCTGCCACCAAAGAGGTCGAGAATATTGGCAGGCTCATCTACCGAATTAAACTCGGGATGAATCTGCAACATAGCCAGGTAACGCTCTGCATATTTCTGAATTTTCTTCTCATCAGGAATACGCGCATCAGAGCCATCTTCTGCTTTGGCATCAGGATTAGGCTTCGTAAAATCATTCACATTGAAAAGGCGTTTCACCAGATTCTGCTGCTGTTTGAAGTCAAGAGACCCGATATCATCAGGGTTCAACCCATTCACAACTTCAACAACTTTCAGAAGATTTGCATCGGACATAAGCGTGTTTACGTCCTTGATTTTCCCATCCTGCATCGTTCTTGTGAAATATAAGGCATTCCCGACACCGGATTTCGTCATATCCTTACTGGTTTCATATTGCCGTATTTCGTACGAATTAACCGTCTCATCGACAAAATCCTGGGAAATCAGCAAACCCCCACTTAATTTATGCGACGTGCTGTCGATATCAGATTGCATATCGCGTGTGCCGGTCGTCAATTTGATATTATAAAAACTGTCCGCCAGCGCCCGCTCATTTGCACTGTTATTGCTCTCAGACGCTTTGGCCACTGTGGAGTCCGCCTGATAGGGATTTTCAAGCAATAATGTCT
Organism: Aristophania sp. ESL1100; assembly: GCF_058511235.1. Taxonomy (NCBI): domain Bacteria; kingdom Pseudomonadati; phylum Pseudomonadota; class Alphaproteobacteria; order Acetobacterales; family Acetobacteraceae; genus Aristophania; species Aristophania sp. ESL1100. The sequence goes on from NZ_CP196394.1 coordinate 1,729,467, forward strand.
TTTCCCGTTCCGGGTCACCTGCCAGAGCCTCGAGGTTAAACGCTCCCAGAACAACCTGATTAGCTGAGGAATCAGCCAATAAATCATCCACACTCTGCAAAGACGTCCCATTCTCCGTAAAGTCTGAAATCGCTTTGGACGCAGCATCATTACCCATGACAAAACCATCCGCTTTGTCTTTTTCTGTTTTCAGAAGGTCCTGATACTGGGCGATATAATCTTCCACCTTATCGGTCGTCGCTCCCTCTGCAGAAGCGGTTTTCTGAATATAGATTTCGACAAAATCAGCAATTTTACCGTCATCGATTTTGCCATCTGTCCCGTTGAATTTAGTAATATCCAGCTTTTCCGAGAGAGTCTGCCTTTGCGATGAAAAACTGAGCGTGCTGAAACGGTCTGGATCAATGGAGAAATTTTCTTCCGCTACCTTGAGCAGTTTCGGATCTTTGAGAATATCGTCAATGCTTTTGACATTTCCACTTTTCATCTGGCGCGTGAAATAAAGGGCATCTCCCACCCCTCCTTTATTCACAGCCTGATTTTCATAAAGATTATATTTATAATTCTGCACCAGCTGGTCAATTAAACCAGATGACATTTTGAATTTATCACTCAGGACAGGCGTCGTCGTGTCGAGATCAGGCAACTCCCCCATTGTGAGGTCCGTTGTGCTCATTTTATAGAAAGCATCAGCAAATTTGGACCAGGTGGCATTATGTGCTTTGCCTGATGTTGAGCCGGAATAATATGGATTTTCATTAAGCAACTTCGACTCAAGAGCGGGCTGCGTTGCGACAGACTGCAAATTATACGCGCCCAGAACAACCTGATTGGCCGAATAATTTTTCATCAAAGCGGCGGTGGATGTGAGGGAAGAAGCACTCTGGCGGAAATTATCAGCATAACGCTTCGTCAAAGGATCTGTCTTGACGTACGTATCTGCCGCCTTCTGCTCGTCTTTGATAGCCATTGTATATTGGACAACGGGAGATACACCACCTAAAGCCATCTTGACGTCCTCCTGAAATAATCACCTATTTATAAATAAGGATATCAGTTCATATATCTAAAAACAAATATTTCATTAACACTTTTTCGCCTTATTTGATATTAAGTTTTTCTTTAGCAGGAAGATCAGCTCATTGTACGAATGTAGGAAGATCATGAATTCAAGAACGCTCAAAATGACATTCAGAAAGATTTTATCTTCCAGAACTGGTTTTATAGGCGCCCTGCTCCTAGTCAACGCCTGCTCACCTGCGCAAGCTTACCTCAATAAAGGTTTTGTCCTGGCCCAGGCCGGCTTTATCTCACATAATGCCGATACAACAGCCCGTTATACCATGATGAATTATCTCCCACCCGGTAAACTCACCTACCGCCTAGGACCGGACCGTCAACGCATTTATCTTTATGCTGACCCTATCGCCTGCAGCTGCGTTTATATGGGCGATGAACGCGCTTACCAGACACTGACAGCCTTCGTAAACGCCCAGAAACGTGGCTCAAAATATAAACATTATGGGGTCGCTCTGGACTCCATGACCATTGAGACAAGACAAAATACAGAAAACTGGGACTGGAGCGCATGGAGCCCTTCTGCCGATCCGGGCGGCAATCAGCCCAAACACATGATTGGAGATAGCTGGTAATGAAAGCTAATCAGATCTTGTTATTAAAAGACCCTAGCGCCCGGGACTTATCTGTCACCATAAGGCCGGCCTGATTATAACTTTGCTGAGCATCTTTCGTTGCAGCATCGGCCAGAATTTTCATAACAACAGCCTGCGTATGCAGGGATTTTTCCAGAAGTTCACCGTTACGATTAATAACGTCTTCAAAACGTTTTTGAGCGTCCAGCAAGGTATTTGGAAGAGTTTCCGGTTTATGTTCCAGAGTCCGGACCGATTCCAGTAATGTGTGTAAATTTTCAATGGCCTCTGTCTTTTGGGGCAGTAGTTCTACAGCCTTACCGGGAGCATCATTCTGCAGTAAAATATTTTCCTGCTCTATGATGCGGCAGACCTGCTCAAAGGCCGATAAAAGCTCTTCTTCCGGAAACTCATTTCCTCCCTGTGGAGGGAGCTCCTGCCTGTTTCCGCCCCCCCATTGATGAGCCTTGTCACGAACGAATTGCCTGAAATCCGAAAATTTTTTCATGATACCCTGTCAGCTCTCAGAAGAACCTTGATCCTGCATTCTCTGCATCGCTTTATAAATCTGCTGAGCAATGCCAATCCCGCCGCTATGAGCGATCTGCTTGCCCAGTTCGAGAACCTGCAAGGAACGAAACTGCTCTTCAGCCTCCCCCCCACCAAATAAGCCTTTGGAGGTATCGACTGTTTCAAACATGGGCTGCAACATCTCTCCCAATGCCAGAGCCTCGAAATCCTGAGCCGTTTTTCTAAGAGAGGCTTCTGTCTGCCCAGCTTTTACGGCCGGCTGTTTTATCGGCGTCTGATGAAGCAGAGGAGACGTAAGAGGCGGAAGGGAAGAGGCTGTCACAAAATGTCTCCCATCTTTTCAATGTCTTTCATAGTGACCATCATTTTCATCCCAGGCACTCACCTTACTTCCAGATCTGCCTGCAAGGCACCGTCAGCTTTGATGGCCTGCAGGATGCCAATCATGTCACGAGGCCCCACCCCCAGAGCATTCATCCCTGTGACAAGACTGGCCAGTGAGGGACCTCCCTGGACGATGGCCATTCTTTTATCGCTATCGGTATTAACGTTGATATCTGTCTGGGGAACGATGGCCGTTTGACCACCCCCAAATGCATTTGGCTGGACAACCTGCGGGTTATTATTGACCTGAATGGTTAAATTCCCCTGGGCAATAGCCACTGTGGTAATGCGGACATTATCCCCCATGACAATCGTCCCATCCGCCTCATCCACAATCACTTTCGCCATTGTATCAGGCGTTATGGTCAGATCACCGATTTTATAAAGTGTTTCAGAAACGTCCCGTCCCTGCAATTTAACCGCGACTGTGCGAGGGTCCTCAACACGGGCTATTCCACGGCCAATATGGCGGTTAATCACGTCTGCGATACGGTTCGCCGTCGTAAAGTTTGGGTTTTTCAAGGCCAGATGGATCATACCACCTTTGCCAAGCTGCACCGGGACCTCACGCTCGACCACCGCACCATTGGAAATATGACCACTCGTTGGCACATTCTGGGTGGCCTGTCCCCCCGCACCCTGAGCCGTAAAGGCATTTGTGACCAAAGCCCCCTGCGCAACGGCATAGACGTCTCCATCTGCGGCCTGAAGCGGCGTTACAATCAGATTTCCACCTGTCAGGCTCTGGGCATCTCCCACAGCAGAGACAGCAACATCAATCCGGCTCCCTCCATGAGAAAAAGGAGGAAGGGTTGCAGTAACCATGACCGCAGCAGTATCATGAGTTTGCAGCTGAATCGCCTTATCACGGATATTGACGCCCAACCTGTTCAACATCCCGATAAGCGTTTCACGTGTGAATAGGGTATTGGTCAACCGGTCGCCCGTGCCATTCAACCCTACAACAAGACCATATCCTACAAGCTGATTGTCCCGGACGCCTTCATAATCAACAATATCCTTGATACGGACATTGCCAGCCCAGCTGACTGAAGCTGTGATGAACAGCCCCATCAGCACCAGCATGAAACTCTGAAGTTTTCGACCTGGTAAAAGCATGGTCTTCCCGCCTGCACTCGAACTAAAAGATCTCAAACTCTTTCCCTGACGATAAAAGGCATTCATGAAATACCGTCTCTCTCTGAGGAGGAAAGAACACTAAAAAATCCTGAAAGATTATCTAAACGATCTTTTTTCTAAAAAAAACCATATTCCTATATTAAAATAAAAAACAGATAGTACTATCCAAAAAATACTGGAAGACGATATAATACGCTTATGCGCCGTTTTCCTTCTCCAGACTCCTTTTTACTCAGAACGATGGGTATTATCCCTTTTCTGCTGTTATTATCAGGTTTTTCAAGAAGTTGGGCTGAGTCGTCCGAAAGTCTACGCTGCATTACGGCAACCGCACAGGTGGAAAGGTCACTTCATCTTCCTGATGGCTTTCTGGCGGCCATGAGCCGTGTCGAGACGGGGCGCCCTAACGAAGATGGGACTTTATCAGCATGGCCATGGACGATTAATGCCGGAGGAACCGGTTATCATTACGAGTCTCTTCAGGCCGCTGTAGAGGCTGTCAAAAATTTTCAAAGTCAGGGAATCAAATCAATTGATGTCGGGTGTCTTCAGGTCAATATCATGCACCATCCAGACGCTTTTCCTTCTCTGGAAATGGCCTTTGACCCCTACAGTAATGCCCTCTTTGCCGGGCAATTCCTGAAGCAGATGTACGATCAGAAAGGGAGCTGGCCCCGGGCCGCCGCGGCCTATCATTCCCAGACTCCCGGTATTGGCGAGCCCTATCTATGGCGCGTTATTGAAGAATGGTCCGTTCCTCAGGATGGGCGGCAAAAAAGCAGATCGCCTCTCATAAAACATGCGCCTCTTTTTGCTTCTTCGGCTCACATAAGTGCCTCTGCAAATACGTCCTCACCTTCTCCCCAGCCCCTGAAACATTTCAGGCCATTTAAGGGCGGCTATCAGAAATTTTCGGATTTTTCCCCTTCGTCGGCCCCTGCGCGCTTTGCCAATAATGGCCCAACGGGAAGAACGCTATCCTCCTACAGGGCCTCCCCTGTCAGAATAGCCACGTCCATGCCTCACCCCGCTGCTTATTAAGAAATATTACTTAAGCATGAACAATTATGGGTTTTTCTTATAATATTTTTTAAAATTTTATGAATGACCAGACCATAATTTATCATGGTTCAGATGGTTATTATATCCTGAAATTATAGAAAATAATAAATGAAACATATACTTTCTTATTCGTATACGCTAAAATTTTGCCACATTTGTCAGGTCATGATTCCGGGGGATTTATCCTGGTGACTCCCACCAAACCTACTGCTCCAAATTCCTCTTCATCTGATCTCAAAGCAAAGATTTCCTCTGGCCTGCATACGTTAAAACAGGTCATGACCCTCCTTAATAATAACGGAGCAGGAGGAAACGACCTCAAAACCAGCCTCCCGGGGACCGACCTTTTACTGGCCATTGGCGTCATTCTGCTGATTGCCATTCTGATTGTTCCCCTACCGACTTTTATCCTTGATATCGGTCTGTCGCTTTCCATTACATCTTCAGTCCTCATCCTTATGGTGGCACTGTTTCTGGAAAAGCCCCTCGATTTCACATCCTTCCCGACGCTCCTGCTTCTGACGACGATGTTCAGATTGTCGCTTGAAGTCGCCACGACGCGTTTGATTTTAAGCCATGGGAACCAGGGAGCTTATGCGGCAGGGCACGTCATTGCCTCCTTTGGGGGCTTCCTTATGGGAAATGACGTTGTGATCGGGGGGATTGTGTTCTGCATTCTCCTCGTCGTCAATTTTATGGTCATTACCAAAGGTTCCGGGCGTATTGCCGAAGTTTCAGCGCGGTTTTTCCTTGATTCCATGCCCGGTAAACAGATGGCTATTGATGCTGATCTCGCTTCCGGTGCCATCAATGAACGGGCCGCCCGCCAGAAACGTAAAGAGCTGGAAGATGAAAGCTCATTTTACGGGGCAATGGACGGCGCTGCAAAATTTGTCCGTAACGACGCTATTGCCGGGATTATCATCACCGCCATCAATATCGTCGGGGGGCTGACAATTGGCGTCATGCGGCACCATATGCCCGTCGGTGATGCGGTACAAACGTTCACGACCCTGACAATTGGTGATGGCCTTGTATCACAAATCCCTGCTCTCCTTGTCTCTCTGGCTGCGGGTATCGTCGTCACAAAAGGTGGGACTGAGGGAACGGCTGATGTCGCCTTATTCAGACAATTGGGCGGCCATCCCAAGCCCCTTGCCATTGCAGCCTCTCTGGCAGCGATATTTGCTTGCCTGCCTGGATTGCCGGCTGCTCCCTTTCTACTGATTTCAGCCTGTGCTGCCGCAGGAGCCTGGTGGCGCCATAAAACACCGCTTGTCGTTGATCATGATGGAGATGAAATCTCGCAGGCAACAGCTCAACCCACGACACAGCCTATATCAGAATTGCTCCGGGTTGATCTTCTCAGACTGGAAATCGGATTTGGTCTATTATCTCTTGCCAGTGAAGATGATGCGCATATTACAGGGCAGATCAGGGCACTACGCCGGAAAATGGCCGCTGATATGGGCTTTATTACCCCTTCCGTCAGGATACAGGACAATATCAGCCTTGGTGTAAATCAGTACGTTATCAAACTGAAAGAAATCGAGGTTGCCTCCGGTGAGGTTAAACCCAACATGCTTCTCGCCATCTGCCCGGACGGATTTAACAAGGCAGATGCTTTACCTGGTGAATTAACAACAGAGCCCTCTTTCAATCTTCCTGCAATCTGGATTGCACCGGACCTGAAAACGAAGGCATCTCAATCAGGTTATACGGTTGTTGATCCGGTCACGGTTATCATTACGCATCTGACCGAAACAATCAGTCAAAATCTCGGTGACCTGCTGACCTATGCTGCGACACAGGAGCTTCTGGACGATCTCCCTCCTGAGCAACAGAAACTTGTCAATGACCTGATTCCTTCCCAGGTCAGCCTCAGCACCATTCAGCGCGTCCTGCAGACCCTGCTTCAGGAAAGGATTTCCATCCGGGATCTTCCGACGATTCTTGAAAGTATTCAGGAAGGGAGTGCCCTGGTCCCCAAAGGGATCAAGGCATTGACCGCTCACGTCAGGGTCAGGCTCTCCCGCCAGATCAGCAACAGCTATGTCGGCCCCTCGGGCTGTATTTCCATGATCACGCTTTCACCTGAATGGGAAAGCAGGCTTTTAAATAATACGGTCGGTCAGGGGGATGAAAAAACGGTTGCCATGCCACCCAATATGCTCGATCAGTTTGTCACGGCCATGCGACAATCTTTTGAAAAAACGGCCACCCTTGGAGAACTTCCGGTGATTGTTACCACATCTTCGACAAGGGATTGTGTCAGAATGATCGTTGACCGGGTCAGACCCTCTATCGCCGTCATGTCCCAGGCAGAAATTTATCCGCGCACACGCATCAGAACTGTAGCGACAATCACATAAATTGCTAAAATGACGCCTGGTATTGAAAAAGCCTAATGGACAGGAAGAACACGGCCATGACAGAACAAGCAAAGACCGGGCGATCACGTTCATCAAACCAGACAGGCAGAAACTCCACCAACCGGCGCCGCCGGTCAAAACCCGCTGCTATAACAACGTCTCAGAAAGAGGCCTCCCTTCCATTACCCAGCTTCAGCGTTACAGATGTGCTGCTCTGGCACTCGATTCCGCGCCCGCTGGTTAAAGCCATGTCCGGCGGGACAATTGCTGAAGGCCTTAGCCGCATGATTACGTTTGGCCGCCTTCCCCTCGCCTTTGGCAAACCTATGGCTCTGGGAGGGGCATCAGGGTCCGGCAAGACCTTAACTCTTGCCAAACTGGCTGCCCGCTATGCGCTACAGGCCCAACAGTCAGAAGGACGGATCAAAAAACCTGTTATCCTGGCCTGTGATAAAAATCCGGGCAGCTACGTAAAGCTCGCCTCCATTCTGCAAGGCTATGATGTTGAACTGATACAGGCCTATCAGGGCCTAATGCCGGAAATTGAAGATCAGGAAAGGCGCATCCTCCTCGTTGATCTCCCAGGGGTCTGCATCTATTCCAAAACCGGTATGTCAGAAATGCTGGAAATTGTGGAAAGAACCCAGGCTGATCTGTCTCTGGTCATTCCTGCCGGAATGGACCCGGAAGAATCGTCTGATATAGCCGCTGCTTTCAGAGAGAATAACGCTCAATCAATGATGGCCAGCCGCCTTGAACAATCGGGGCGTATAGGAGGGGTCATCTCCGCAGCGGCCTGTGGCCTGCGCCTGACTTATGGGAGCTATTCATCCCATATCGGGGCAGGATTTGCACCTTTGACCCCCCAGATTCTGGCCAGGCGGCTTTTAATCCTGCCCGGGCAATAAAGGGAGTAACGTCACCCCCCTCCGAAACTACGAACCAGGCCACCAGACACCATCTGAAAACCATCGACCAACACGAAAAAGATCAGCTTAAAAGGCAGGGAGATCGTCGCAGGGGGTAACATCATCATCCCCAGACTCATCAAAACACTTGAGGTGACGAGATCGATGATCAGAAATGGCAGATAAATCAGAAAGCCGATCTCAAAGCCTCTACTGAGTTCCCCCACCATAAAAGCGGGAATAATCACACGCCAGGGCGTTTTCTCAGCCGCAGAAACCGGCTTTAAATTGGCCAGATGATAAAAAACCTCGACATCCTTGGGGCGGGCATTTTTCACCATAAACGCACGGAAAGGCTCTGCTGCTGCTTTCAGCCCTTCCATTTCCTCGACCTGTCCGTTCATTAACGGCTCAATCCCCTGTGACCAGGATTGCTCCAAAGTCGGCTGCATAACAAACAGGGACAGGATCAGCGCCAGAGCAATCAGAACCGTGTTAGGCGGCGTTCCCTGTGCGCCCAAAGCACTGCGCATGAGTGAAAGCGATACAATAATCCGGGTAAAAGCCGTTACCATGACCAGAAGGCTCGGAGCCAGAGCCAGAACTGTAATCAGGGCCGTCAGTTGGACAAGACGGCTCGTCGTTCCGGCCTCACCTATGCCACCCCCTTTGCCCATATCAAAAGTGACAGACTGCGCCAGCACCGGATGGGCCCAGAGACAGAGGACTCCCACACCCCCTGCCAGAAGGGCAAGGAAAGAAAAAAGGCAAAAACGTTTTAAGGAAATCCTGTCAGACATGGGAGGAATTCTTCTGAGCTTTATCACCGGCACCATCTCCTGATGGATCAGGACAGGACATGTGAGAAGGCGTTTCATCGAGCCAACCCACACAAAGATCGCTTCCCCCACCGATCAGGAGGACCGCGAGAGCCTTCTTTCCACCAGAGCTTTCAATAGAAACGGAAACCAGTTTTCGTTTGGAATCAAGCGGGACGACGTCACGGACGGAGAAAGTTCCTTTGGAAGGCGATGTTTTTTGATGAAGCAGACGCGGCATAAATTTTTTCAGGCGATCAACCAGAAACAGAATGCCAAGCATCAAAGCCAGGACCAGAATCAACGCAAACAGGGCGTTCATATGAAACCCTGTCAGGCCATCCGATACGTGATTGGAAACGTCCGTCGCTTTCCCCAACATAGGCCCTGCTTCTCTTCCTAGACGTCTTCGATTGGGGCGGAGATGATATCTGTCATCGTCACGGCAATATTATCATCTTCGATAATGGTAATCTCGCCTCGGGCAATCAGGCGCCCATTCGCATAAATATCGATCGCTGATCCCAGCTTCTTGTTTAAGGAGACCACCGCTCCACGCCCGAGGCGGACAAGGTCACGGACAGGCATTTTGACATCACCCACCACAGCTGTGATTTTGACGGGCACATCAAAAATCGCCTCTCTCTCATCTTCCTGAGTAAAGACCGCTTCTGTGAAAGAGGAAGGCGGTGCAGAGACTTTCTGGCTTTCAGAGGCAGTCTGTGCCGGTTGTTCTGAAGTCGGGGACATATTTCCCTGTTTATTGTCTGTCTCTGCCATTATTTTTCTTCCTGTCTGTTCTGATGGCCGCTAGAGCCCTTGATATGATCCATTGCCGATTTGATCTGGTCTCGCACTTTGCGTTGCCACTCTGTACGGTCCAGCTTCAATTCATTACGTGATGATAGAATCCTCACACACCCCACCTCACAAGACGGGTCACTTTTTATGGTAACGTCAGAATAGTGCCCAAGAACCTTCTTCAGGGCCTCTTCTTCACTCTCGTTACAGGAAACAATGATTTCCCCTGCACATTCCTTCAGGCTCTCCTGCACAAATGACAGAATATCCTGGCTGAATTTGCGTTGAACAAAATCTGTCCCGGAAATCTGTTCCCCCATAAGATCGCAAAGTGTTACGAAAACTTTCCGGGAAAAAAGCTCCAGCATCTCACGGCGTTGCTCTTCCTCTTTTTCCAGAAAAGAGAAACATTCATCCACGCTCTCTATCATTTGTGGAAGAAGAGCCGCATGCGTTTCTTCACGCCCCTGCTGATACCCTTCCTCAAAAGCCTGTTTTTTCAGAGCCTCCAGTTCTTCTGGTTGCAGACGAAGCGACGTATCAACAATTTCCGGCTCCTTTTCCGTACTCACTTCGGGAAGCGCCTCGGAAATGACCGCCGGTATTTCCTCTTCTCTTGTAGGCGGGAGACCAAAATCTTCCAGTTGTTCTATAAAGGAGACCATCTTATCTGACCCTGCAAAAAAAACTCAATGAAGACGCCTCGTCACTCAATCAGCTCATCAGAGACAGGGGCAAGGTCAATATCTCCGTTATTGGACATCTCCTTGATAAGGGCGATAATTTCCGTCTGTGCTGCTTCGGCATCTTTCATACGTACAGCCCCCAGATTGGTGACTTCATCAAGCAGGATGGCACCGGCACGCCGCGACATACAGGCCAGAAACAGTTTGCGCGTATTCGGATTGGCTCCTTTGAGCGCCATTGGCAGTCTGGCGCGCAACTCACCATTTTTGTTGATAGCGGCCATAACCCGCATCATATCGTCTGAAGAGAGGCGTTTGACATCGTCGAAGGTAAATTTCAGCTTATTGACCTTCTCCATATCTTCCAGGCTTCTTTCACCCAGAAGATCTGTCAGGGTTGTTTCGGTTCTCTTGTCAAAATTATTATAAACCTCAGCAACAAAAGCATAGCTGTTCCGCTTGGAGGAACGCCCGAACGCCGTAATCAGCTCACGCTGAAGCGTATCTTCCAGACTGGCCAGCACGTCACGACTGACTGGCGTTGTATGAAGCATACGCATAATCACATCGATCGTGAAATCCTCTGGAAACAGGCTTAAAACACGTGCCACATGCGCTGGAGAAATATAACTCAATATGACTGCCACAGTCTGAGGCTGCTCATTACGCAGATAATTGGCCAGAGCCGTCTCAGGCATGTTCGTCATTTTTGTCCAGACGCTCTGACCGGCCGGACCACGGATCTCATCAAGAATTTTTGCAACAAGATTGGCAGGAAGAGCCCTCTTCAGATATTCTTCTGTCGTTTTATAAGACCCGACAAGACCGGCTGAAATACCCATTCCATGTGCAAAATCAGCACAAACAGACTCAGCAGCTTCAACACTGACCGGCCCGAGAGACGACATTGCCATTGAGAGCTCGCGCAGCTCATCTTCCTTTAACGATCTTAAAATCTGCGCTGAACGTTCCCGCCCGATTGATAGCAGCAGAACAGCTGCTTTCTGCTGCCCCGTCAGAGTGACAGCGTTTGCCTGCGTGTCGGGTTTATTAAGCACGCTTGCCCTGCCGATATTATTACTTCCCCGCTCGATCATCACCTACCCTTTCCTGCCAGCCCCATTATTCTGACTGGCATTCGGCTGAAGCAGCCAGCTTCTTATGATATAAACAGCCTCATCAGGATCATTCTCTATCTTGTCAAAGACCGTTTCCAGAAGGGTTGGAGGCAGCTTGCTCTGCACTCCTGCAACGGCATTATCAGCGCCGGCAATACTATCTGCAAGTGCTGCAGCCAGCTTGCCTTTATCCTCATCACCACTCAGGCCATCAGCTCCGCCATGCTCATTTCGTTTAATACGGTCGATGACATGTTTCAGGCGCCGCCCCAGAGGTTTGACAAAGAAAAGCGATGCCAGAGCCAGAAGCAGGATTGGCAACGTCCATTCCACAAAATTAATAACGAGATCTTTCTTCAGATAAGGTGGAACTTCGGGGACTCTGTCTGTGCTTTCCATCTTAAAGGGCATGGAGACGACGTTAACCTGGTCCCCACGCTCTTTGTCATAACCAATGACGGTCTGGACCAGAGTGGTAATTCTCTGAACCTCTTTATCATCCAGTGGCTGCCAGACAGCTTTCCCTTTTTTACCGGGCACGAAAGTGCCATCCACCATAACAGCCAGACTGATACGAGAAATACGCGGCCGCTTCTGATCAATGACACGAACTCTTTTGCCGATTTCGTAATTATTGGTCTCTTCAACCCGGTCATCCGTCGAACCACTGCGATTATCCTGCCCTGCATTGGCATTTGGCAGATTATTATTCACAGAGGCATCCTGACTCGCCTCTGTGTTCACACTTTTATCTGTGCTGGTGGTCTGGGATCTTAAAACCTGCTGATCAGGATCATAACTTTCTTCAGTTTCACGGATTATGTCCGTATTCATGGTGACAGCGGCCCGCGCTCTGACATGCCCCATCCCCAAAGTCGGGGTCAGAATATCTTCCACGGCCTGAGAGAGGCGTTGCTCTTCAGAATGACGCTGTTTTTCAAGAGTGGATTCCTGCTCAGCAAGACTGTCAGGGTCACCGGGTTTTGCGAGAAGTTCCCCTCTCGTATCCACAATGGAAATGCCATGAGCCTGAAGGCCGGGAACCGCTGCCGCTACAAGATTCTGTATCGCAGCAATGGCTCCTGGCGAAACAGCGCCAATCCGCCCCACATCTAAAATAACACTCGCCTGTGCTGGATTGGTCTGTGTCGAGAAGAGATCACGATGGGGCAGCACAAGATGAACACGCACATTTCTCACGCCATGGACAAGCCTGATTGAGCGTTCCAGCTCCCCTTCCATGGCGCGGGTCTCATTAACACCCTGTTCAAACTGCGTGCTTGTCAGTGTTCCATTTTTATCGAAAAGTTCGTACCCGACGGCCCCGCCGCTTGGCAAACCTGATTTCGCCAGAGATAACCTGGCTTCGGCCACCTTATTATGAGGGACATAGATTGTATGACCATCCGGGCTCGTTTTAGCCTTGATATGGCTCTTCGCCAGGTCATCAACCATTTCAGCAGCTTCATTAAGGTCCACACCTCCATAAAGGAGGCTCATCCCTTCTGACCCACTATAAAAGGCCAATCCACCCAATGCCGACAGAAGAAGCGCGGCAACCACACCCAGTGCGACAAGTTTTGTACGCCCAAGGCCTTTAAGGCCCGCTAATATCTTCTGCATAAAGCGGATATCTACTCACTATTAACAAAACTTCCGGCACGTTCCAATAAACATTACCCGGAAAAGACCCTGCCTCTATATAGTCGTCATTTTGCCTCTATTTTGACAAAATAGCAAAAATTCTTTTAACCTTCTGGTTAAAAAGTTCACGCTTCTGAAACGTAAAGAGGCTCAATCACACCACCTAAACAAGGAATTATTCTTTATAACCCTATGGGGGCAGGAATTGACTCGTAGGTGGTATTTTTTCAACCGGCATATTCAGCCTTCTGGCATTCTGGTCCTGTGTCAGGTCACGTGGCCCTTCATAAACCTCATGAGCAACATTAGGCATCAGATCCGGGCGCGCCCAACAATCAGTTCCATTCCAGCTTTGTGTACAATAGGGCTGTGGAGGTGGCTTGCGCGTTACAGGCTGGCACCAATCCTCTCCCGCGGCGACGTAACCTGCGCTACATTCCCGACCTGTCACCTTTCTGGCCACATAATCAGCCGTGCAGCCTGAAAGAATTTCTATCAGAAATAAAGAGAGAATAAGTCCCTTGATGATATGAAATTTAATCAAAACAACCCTCCCATAATGTCACCTTTCTATTGGCGCGATGGCAATAGAGACTCTGTATTGGACTTCGACCGCCCCGATAAACCGTACCTGGCGTTATTTTCCCGGGAGAAGGTTTCGTTCTCTGAACCTTCATCAAAATCTGACAGGCTCAGGGAGAAATTCTTATGAAACTTCCGGACGCCAACCAGATATTGCGAGACCATATTGACACGCTCGCGAGACATCTGAGCCATGATCGCTGAAAGCTTTCGCGTATTCATTCTGGCCGAAATGGCGACCAGAACATGTGGGTCCATTACATTGAATACAGCGGCCGCCTCACGTGGGCTCATATTTTCATAAATGCTGATAAGTCGTGTTACGGCAACATGATCGATTTTCTGATCATCCATCGGGTCATCTTCCCGTTCTCCCGATGCATCTCTTAAATTTTTAAGCTTCAGTTCCAGAGCCTGCCGGGCAGAGGCAAGGATACGTTTCTGTTCCTGAATATCTTCCACAGATTGCGGAGATATAAAATCTCTTCCCTGCTGAGGCCCTCCTGCCGTAGGTGCCTCTCTCTCCGATGAGGAAACTGCTTCAGCTCTGGACTTTGAAATAACAGTAACAGCCCCGATCACCAGAGTCAGAAGCACCATAAAAGCAGCAGCGCTTCTCAAGGAAGTCGAAATGGATCCACTATTCTTCTTTCCATTTCTCATAAAAACAACCCACGTCCTGAAATAAACACTAAAAGGAGGGACCCTCAGTCCCCTAAAGGGATATCAGCTTCAATATCGGCATGCTCAATAGGAACCGCCATGACCGGAGCAGGAAATCTGCCCGGGCGATCTTCTTGTTGCATAACCGAAATATGATCCTGCTGCCGGGTGGTCAGCTTAATATCGCCTTCAAAACAGGCTTTCTCATGCATGGAAAAACCAGTCGCCTCCCTGATCTCAATAATGCAATCAGAAATATGAGCGGTTTCGAGAATTTGCAGACGATTTACACGCAACAGCACCCCTGAAGCGCATCCCTTTATGATAACGGTTTCTGCCTCAACAGAGCCATTTCTCACTTTTCCTAAAGGTGAGATCACCAGCTGTTTCAGCTTGATATCAGAGTGCTCAACCACTCCCGAAATTGTCAGGATTCCTCCTGCCTCTCCCTGGAGATTACTGATAACCAACCCTTCTGGAATGAAACCCTCTAACGGTTTATGCTCATCCATTAAAATAAATTCCAATTTTGCATATTTTCCCAGGACACAGGCGTCACACTAAATAATTCTCGAAAGAGTCTTGTTTTTCTAGAAAGGCAGGACTTCATCGAGAGCCTTCTGCCCATATCGTGCATCCTGATAACGTGACAGCTGCCCACGCCCTCCATAAGAAATCCGTGCTTCCGCAATACGATCATGTGTAACGACGTTATCTTCTGAAATATCCTGAGGTCTGACCACGCCACTGACTGTGATCTGTCTTAACTCCCCATTCACTCTGACTTCCTGACGGGCCACAACCACAAAATTTCCGTTAGGCAGAACCTGCGTAATCACCCCCGCCAATGTCAACGTTACGGTTTCGTTACGACGAATACTTCCCGTCCCTGACGCATTGCTGGAACTCGATGTCTGTAAGAGATTATTGCCAATCACAGGACTTTTGAGACCAAAGAAAGCCGGGACACCGAAATTCTCGCCCCCACTCCCGGACGTCCCGGTATTATCGGTCATATTAGCGGTATCAGCGACTTCGACCTTAATGGTTAAAAGATCACCCGCCTGCGAGGCTCTCTGATCTTTGAAAAAAGCCCTGCTTCCCGGCCGCCATAAACTGCCTGCCTCACTGGGGGGGGCCTGAAGAGGCGGCATGGGCATCGTCACAGGGCGGTAATCCGGAGCAAGTGTCGGGTCTGAAGTCGTCGTCATACGAGGCGGATGACCCATCTCACTTAAATTGCCCGAACACGCTGAAAGGGCAAAGAAAGGAAAGATGAACCATTTTCGGTAGGTCATATGATAATCGCCCATATCGCTCGCCATTCCTCTTTATTATTGCAGGAAAGGCGTACGGAAACGCTTTCCTTCTTTTGAATTGGCAGGAATCGCTGTTGAAGAAGCGTCTACACGAATTTCACCCGAAGCCATGACCTTTCCCTGAACAATCATTTTGCTCCCCAGATTCAGGGCATGAACAAATTGGCCGCTCCCCCCGTCTTCCAGAGCCCGACCGGTCGCGGTCAGCCTGATTCCAGGACTGTTAAACGTAATCAGAACCGGGTCTCCCTGATGAACAAGTGTTATACGGCGCAAATCCGTCGCCAATATCGGCTCTCCTGCAGAAACCGCATGAGAGAGTGACATCCCGACAATATTATCGGGGTCAGGAAGTGCCTGGGAAGAAAGCGGGATTTTCCCTGAATAATCGGTCTCTACGTGCATGTCTCCATTCTGGATCACATAACCTGCAGGATGAGACGTATTATAGACGATGACAGGCTGACGCAGCTTGATTGACCCTCTTATTGTAAAGGAATCAACCGACTTATCTCCTGTCGGGTTTGCCAGATAAGCCGTTGCTGAGAATTTTCCCGTTTTCTTGTCCCAGTTAATATCAGAAAGACTGACCGGATTCGGCTCTTTTACATCAACTGTGAGGGGTTTGAAGCTTTCTATATCGACAACAAACCCGTTTTGCCCCTCTCCCAGAGAGATATTCTTTTTGACCAGATCTGCAAAATATTCCCGTCCCAGAACATGACCGGCACGTTTCAGGACCAGAGACGCTGTGGAAGATTGATCCTCCCATTCCACACCATATTGATCAGCTATTGCAATCAGCTGATATCCCCCAATCTGTATGGATTTTCCTGGAGCCGGTGCCGGACCGATAATCCGGTCCTGCCCAGGCTCCAGCCCGTCAAAAAGATCAGAAAGAGACACCTGATCGCTCGATATTTCTCCCGTGGAACGTAACGTTGCCGCAACGATAGGAGAAGAAGAGGAAACAGAGAGCACCATCATAGCGAAGAAAAACCATGCTACTTTGGCGCCAGGCCTGACAGCACGCATTGAATTCCTTACAATTAACGTAAATTCGTTAATGTCTGTAACATTTCATCGGTAGCGGTAATTGTTTTACTGTTCATCTCATAGGCACGTTGTGCTGTGATGAGATCTGTAATTTCAGTTACGGCATTTACAGCAGATTCTTCGGTATAACCCTGACGAATAGCGCCAAAACCCACACTCTGGGGATTGCCGTTAATCGGGTCACCTGAAGAGGTCGTCTGGGTAAAAAGGTTCTGCCCCATAGCGGCAAGACCGTTTTCGTTCTGGAACGTGGTCAGCTGCATCTGCCCCGCCACCTGGGCATCAGGCTGTCCCTGAATGGTGTATTGAACCTGCCCTGACTGATCAATCGTGATATTCTCAGCATTATTGGGGATCGCGATATTTGGCACCAGAGGGTAACCGTCAGCGGTCACAATATTGCCGTCCTCAGACATGGAGAATGTTCCATCACGCGTATAGGCATATTCACCTGAAGGCAGGAGAACACGGAAATAACCCCGCCCCTCAATGGCAAGATCAAGCGTGTTATTAGTCTGAATCAAGGGGCCCTGTTCATTAATACGGTAAATGGCGGCCGTCCTGACACCGAGACCAACCTGTGCACCGGCCGGCACACGGTAGCCTGTATCAGAGCTCATGGTCCCCACCCGGCGCAAATCCTGATAGATCAGATCCTGAAATTCCGCACGGCGCCTCTTGTACCCCGTTGTCGTCATATTCGCCATATTATGCGAGATCGTATCGACATTCGTCGTCTGGGCTTGCATGCCTGTAGCAGCAATTTCAAGAGACCGAAGCATAATTAGTTTCCCTCAAAAGCTCATTGCCAAAAAGCACGACTATTTCAGAAGACTCACAATGAATGTGGACAAGGAATCAGTTATTTCGAAAACCTGTCATCCTAATAGGCCATGTTTACCTTTAGGTTACGAATTAAGCATTCTATATGCAAGACGTTTTTATATAATTCAAAAATAAATTAATATTATATAAAGATATTAAGGCAAAATTATGATAAGTTTGAAGATCTTCTTTTTGCGAACATAGATTCTGTCCTTGTAACAAGGGAAAAACAGCTCTCTGGCTGGAGGCTTATTGTGGATACGACCAGTTACCTGGCACTTTCTCATATTGATACCCTGACACGCGCACTTGATGTCACGGCCAATAACCTTGCCAATGCAAGCACTGACGGTTTCAAGGCCTCCAATATCCTGTTTTCAGACTATATCTCGAGCCAGCACGGAACCATTGGAGCCGGAGCGGATAAAAAACTGCATTATAGCGAAGATAAGGCAACCTATCTCAATACCCTGCAAGGTGAGTTCAAAAGCACGGGAAACCCTCTGGACCTTGCCATTAACGGCCAGGGTTATTTTACGGTTAAAACCCCTCAAGGTATCCGGCTGACGCGCGATGGCAAGTTCCAACAAATGGATGATGGAACAATTGTTGATTCAGCAGGCAATCCTTTGCTTGATGACCAGAAAAGACCGATCGTCCTCAGCCCACAGGATATTCCACTGCCGCTTTCCATCGCTTCCGATGGGACAATCTCGACTGATAGAGGGCTCGTCGGCGTGGTTAATCTTGTCAGGGTTGATGATGATAACAGCCTGAAAAATGAAGGAAACCACCTCCTACGTCCAACGACCCCCACCCATAATATGGAGCGCAAGGAAATACGTCAGGGGATGCTGGAAGAAAGCAACGTCAATCCTGTCAAGGAGACGACGGATCTTGTCAGAATTCAGCGCGAATATGACCTTAATTTCCAGCTTCTGCAAAAAGACTTCACACGGCGCCTGAATGCGATTGATAAAATTACCTCTGAGACATCAGCCTGACCTGTGACGCTTTTATAAAAAGATCTTGTTTTAATTTTTTTGTAATAATTACCTCTTACTTACATGATGAATTAAGGCATTTTTAAGGCAATATGTTCACGTCATGTTTCGGGCGGTTATTTTTGAAACGACTATATTTTTGGGAGAATTCTGATGGGTCTCGGTGCCTCGCTTAATATTGCCACGAGTGGCCTCCAGGGGGTGGAAGGCCTGCTTGGGACAGTCTCCAAAAATGTATCCAATGCCTCTACCGACAATTACGTTTCAGAAAACGCCACGATTGTATCTGTTGTTGTCGGCAACCAGAATAGCGGCGTCAAGGTTGGTCATAACACCCTTTCCTATTCCCCTGCCCTTATGGCGGCCCTTTACACACAAAACAGCAAGGTCAGTAATCTATCGGCCACATATGACTCACTGAGTAATGTCGCCATGCTGCAAGGGACAACCGGGGCTGATAGTGATGGCAACTCGGACACAATGGGTACTCTGTCCAGTTATCTGGGCAAGCTGAAAACCAGCCTCATCAGTGTCACGAACGCCCCGACCAATGGCAGCACCCAATATGATGTGATCTCCAATGCAACGACATTGGTCAGCAACATCCATACGATGGCAGCGACCTATCAGACACAACGTCAGAATGCCCAGGATGCGATTGTCGGGGCGATCCCCGGTATCAATACTGACCTGACAACGATCGGCTCTCTTTCAAAAAAGATTATGGTCATGACGGCCGCAGGAGACGATACTTCCGACCTGGAAAACCAGCGTCTTGGCCTGATGGGTGATCTGTCAAACCGGCTGGGTGTCTCTTTTACGGAAAAAGCCAATGGTGACATGATCGTCACGACAGAAGACGGCGCCCAGCTACCCACACGCCCTGACCAGATTGGCCTTGCGGATGATACGCAAACCATCCCAACATCCGACTGGCCTCTTTCAACCAAAAAAACCGCCATTGCGCCCGGCATGTATCATAGTGAGATCAAGGAAAATGGCGGCATTCCCGGCATTATGCTGAATGGGAAGGACATCACCTCTCATCTCACAAATGGCACTCTGGGCGCCAATATCACGCTGAGAGACCAGACCTATCCCAAAATGCAGGCTCAGCTCGATGCTTATGCCTCTACCTTGATCAATCGTTTTGACGCTGCGGGAATGCCCCTTTTCACCCCCCTGGGCAAAGCGGCCATCCATAGTGACAGCCATAGCGTTCAGCTTGATGCCAATGACACTGTTCTGGGAACCGATGGAAAAGCCTTAACCGTCAATGGCGGCTATTACCTCAAGGCTGATCCCAATGACGCCAGCGGAACAAAATTTGTCACCGTTGCGAAAGCGACTGACCCGGCCAGTAGCGGAAAGGGGGGCGTTTCCATTGATTCATCGGGAACTGTTACCGGTGCCACTCTGGACATGATTGATCTCGCCTCGAAACTTGAGGTCAATCCTGATTATGCTGCCAACCCGGCCCTTGTCACGACAAATGCCAGCGGCCAGACGGGAGATATTACAACAGTCAATCATGTCCTGGATAAAACCTTCAGCAACAATATTGATGACGTTTCGGAAAATCTGGCCGCCCCTACGGATTCTCTCGGGCCTGACGGTTCCTTTACGACAGGATATCCCGGGACAGAAAGTCTTGACCAACTGGCAACCGACCTGACATCCACACAGGCACAGGTAGTGAATGCCTCTAAAACCGGGCTTTCTTCAGAGACCTCCATCCAGACAAATCTGACCACTCAGGTCAATTCCGTCTCCGGGGTTAATGTCAATAATCAGATGGCCATGATTGTCACATTACAAAATTCCTATTCGGCCAATGCCAAAGTCGTCTCCGCGGTACAGACCATGTTCAACGCTCTTATCAACGCTGTTTAAGCCTTCATAAGACGAGCGGAACAAGAAAGAGAGGGTTCATTATGTCAATGTCCATCGGTCAATATGGGGCGAACAGCGTCAATTTCATTCTGTCGCAGAGCATTAAAAACAACGAACAGAGCCAGGCTTCCATCTCATGGCAGATTGGCAGCGGTACGACGTCCTCAACCATAGAAGGGCTGGGAGATAACAGATATATCGCCCTGCAGCTCGGCCCTGAAATGGATGAAAATAATGCCTATCTCGACAATATCAGCTCCATGCTCAGCCGGCTGGATATCAGCTCCAAAGGGCTGAAACAGATCACGCAGCTTTCTCAGGATATGTATCAGACGACCACTGAGATGTTGGCCGTAGAAGATCAGGGATCATCCTCGGCAGGGGGCAATGCTGCCGCTGCCAAGGCTGACCTCGCGACCTTGAAACAGGCGCTTAATACCCCCGATAATGCCGGGGGCTATGTGTTTGCAAGCGGCGATGGCCGCCAGAGACCTATTCCGAGCAAGGATGACCTCAGTGATAGCCCCCTGGCGCACAAGATCAATGGTCTTGTTTCAGACATGCTCGATGGCAAAATATCTGCTTCTGACGTTTTTAAACAGGCAACAGAGGCAGCAGCCGATAATTCACCCGACCTGTCTGTTTTCGACCCCACTCTCTCCGTCTCCGGGCCGGATGCCCATAAAGAGCGCAAGAATATTGTGATCGGGGACCATGACCAGACGTGGTCGGCAGGGTTCGTCGCCACAGAAGGGGATTCAGCCCCCACAGACACCAGCACAGGCTCACCTGTCAGAGACCTCATGCGGAATATGATGCTGATTTCCGCTCTGGGCACTCACACCATGTCCGATAACGGCGTTTTTGACCTTGTAAAGCAGGTGCAATCTTCCACAAAAACAACCTCCGACACTTTAAGTGATACAGAATCTGCCACCGGCTCAGACCAGAACGCTCTGAAAAGCCAGCAAGGCACATTGAAAAGTGTCGGAATTGCTCTGGCAGATTATATGGGGACCAATATCAGTGCTGATCCGTCAGCTCTTGCCCTCAAATATGATAATTTACGCGCGCAGCTTCAGGTCTCTTTTACATTGATCAGCAAGTTAAAGGACCTTTCTCTGGCAAACTATATCTAGTTTCGAAGGATTTAAAGGAACGTGAGAGAGCGTTTTTACACGCTCTCATCTTCTTTTCTGATGACTCTGGCCTGCAGGTCCTGGCAGATTTTCTCAACCGGCACAGACCAGTCAAACGCTTTTTCCTGCTGATAAAGTGTCAGGGTTTTGTACCAGGGCGTGTCTTCCCGCCCATGAAGCCACCGCCAGCATTGATCAAAGCGGGATAGCAGCAAAACAGGCTTGCCTAAGGCAGCAGCCAGATGAGCCGTCGACGTGTCCACGGCCACCACAACATCCAACACCATAATCAAGGCCGCTGTATCGGAAAAATCATGCAGCTCTTTTGTATGATCAATCAGATGCATCGCCTTTGGCGGCGTTAAAGCCTGCTCTGCCTTATCGCCAATCTGCAAACTATAGAACAACGCCCCCGGCACGGCTTCTGCCAATGGTGCCAGAACCGATAAATCCATTGACCGACGGCGATTGGCAAAAGAGGCCACCTTCTCTTCAGGATGGGAAGAGCCGGACCAGACAAGGCCGATCTTTAGGCTATTTTGCCGGGGAAAATGTTTTTGATCTTCCTCAATCCGATTCTGCCAGAAAGCAATTTTTTGCGGATCTGCCTTCAGATATCCTTCTGGGAAGGGAATGGTCTCCAGATCTATGCCCAGTACATAAGGCAGACTCATCATCAGAACGTAATAATCATAGTCAAGAAGCGGCTCTTTTCTGGAACTGAACGAGATATCAGGAAAAGAGTACGAAAACAGTTCCAGAAGTTCCGGCGGCACGACCACAACAAGTCTGGCACCGAATGTCTTCATTTGCAGGAAGAAGCGGCTGAATTGAAGCATATCCCCAAAGCCAGCCTCTCCCAGAATTAAAAGGGTTTTGCCTTCCAACGGTTCGCCCGCCCAGGCCCGGGGTGGAAAAAGCTGTTTTCGTTCCTCTCTGGTCCAGCGCCATTCATTCTCACGAAAGCCCTCTTTATAATTGCCCGACGCCAGAAGGGAAATTGCATAATTCAGGCGCGTCTGCCGGTTGTCAGGCTCCAGCTCTATGGAAAGGCGGTAGAGCTCCTGCGCCACATCATAATGCCCCAGAGTTGAAAGACACATGGCCAGATTGCTTAACGCTTCGGGGTGGTTACTCTGGAGTTCAAGACATTTCTGATACGCCTTGATGGCATTCGCATAATCCTGAGCCAGCTGATAAAGATTGCCCAGATTGGACCAGCCGTCCGCTAAAGCCGGGTTATGCTCCAGAGCACGCGTCAAAGCCTGGAAGGCGCGGTCGAAATGATATTCCTTTAAAAGAGCTGCCCCGTAATTACTCAGCAGAACGGCATCATTCGGGTAAGCCCTGAGCACTTCTTCATAAAGTGGGAGAGCCTGCTGAATATGGCCTTCTTTTTGAAGTGATATGGCTTTTTCAATCAAAGGGAGATAGAGCGCTTTACCCTGGTCAGACATAAAATTCCTGCTTCCTGATAGATCAGGTTCCTGAAAAAAGAAAAAACGCTGCCACATAATGTAGCAGCGTCTTGACTGAAATCCGTCTTAGGAAAAAAGCCGGATTTACCACTCTTACTGGAAGAGGGAAAGAATGCTCTGGGACTGGCCGTTTGCAATGGTCAGTGCCTTGACACCCAGAGACTGTTTGGTCTGAAGAGCGGTTAATTTTGCACTTTCAGCAGACATGTCAGCATCCACCAGAGAGCTGGAAGCATCTGTCAGAGAGTCTGAAAGATTCTTGCCATAAGACGTCATTGAGGAAATGGTGATTTTATCTGACCCAAGATTGGATGTCAGATTCGTCATTCTTGTCAGAGCTGTTTCAACGGTCTTCATGACAGTAGCCGCATTCGCATCATCCGTACCGACATCCAGCAAATCACCATCAGCTGTACCAATGGCTCCAGCATTAGTGATCCCTAAAGCATCTGTCAGATTGGTCGGGCTGTCTGCTGCCGTATCACTATCTGTCAACTTCAGTAAGTCAGCTCCCCCCGTAATGACCTTCACATCACCCTGATTACCGGTCAGGAATGTCAGCTTGTTTGTGCTGATCCCATTATCGCTTTTACCGCTGATGGAGAAAAGATTAACGCCTTTTACTGTAGCATTATCAGCAATGGTGTTAATCGTTTCAGCCAATCCTTTCAGTTTGGCATTAAGAGAATCCTGGGAGTTTTGATCACCGGAATGGTTAAGATAATCTGTGACGGAAGAACGGACGTCATTTAAGACGCTGACGATTGAATCAGCCGCATTGAGGGTCGTGCCGACAACTTCTGAAGCGTAGCTCAGACCATCATTCACAGCATTCTGGCCGGAAATATCGTTATTGATCTGAGAAGAAATGCCATAAGTAGCCGGATTGTCAGCCGCTGATGAAACTTTTTTACCTGTCGCCACAGCGTTCTGGGCTGCGCTCAGACTCTCCTGCGTCTGATTCAGGGTCTCAAGTGCCACGAGGGCGGAGGCATTATTGTTAATTGATAAGCTCATTTTGAACCTCTGTTTTTCTCTACGGAGAGCCGGAAAGTCGGCTTTTCGTTTCTGTAAGAGTTAATAAACAGTCAAAAGGCTACAAAAATATTAACAACAACGCCTCTTTTTCGACACAATCTCAAAAAAGACAGTTTATAGGCTTAAAAATACCTTATTTTTTGAATTGTCTCTTACGTAATAATGCGACTCGCATCGACATTAAGGAAAAATATTTTTCGTCTGAAAAGAAAAAACGCTGCCACAAACTGTAGCAGCGTTCTCGCAAAATTCACCTTACAGAAAGGCTGGATATCAAGCTCTTACTGGAAAAGGGAAAGAATGCTCTGGGACTGGCCGTTTGCAATGGTCAGTGCCTTGACACCCAGAGACTGTTTGGTCTGAAGAGCGGTTAATTTTGCACTTTCAGCAGACATGTCAGCATCCACCAGAGAGCTGGAAGCGTCTGTCAGGGAGTCTGAAAGATTCTTGCCATAAGACGTCATTGAAGAGATTGTGATCTTGTCTGACCCGAGTGAAGACGTCAGTGTCGTCATTTTCACAAGAGCATCTTCAACTTTCTTCAGCATTTTCGTCGCTGTAGCGGTCGTCACGCCATCCGTACCAGAGACCTCTAAAAGACCACCTGCATCACTTGAAACTGTGCCATTTCCACCATTCGCGTCCCCGTTCGTAAGACCCAAAGCATCTGTCAAAGGTGCAATAGTTGTTGACGCCCCCTGACTTGCAGGAGCTGCCGGGGCTGCAAATAGATCTGCTGCCCCTTTGACGGTCTTCACGTCGCCTTGATTTCCAGTCAGGAATGTCAGCTTGTTCGTGCTGATCCCGCTATCATCGTTTGTTCCCATAGTCAGGAGATTTACCCCTTTAACGGTCGCATTACGGGCAATGGTGTTAATCGTTTCTGCCAGACCTGACAGCTTGGCTTGAACCGAATTCTTGGAATTATCATCACCAGAATGGTTAAGATAATCTGTGACGGAAGAACGGACGTCATTTAAGACGCTGACGATTGAATCAGCCGCATTGAGGGTCGTGCCAACAACTTCTGAAGCATAGCTCAGACCATCATTCACAGCATTCTGGCCGGAAATATCGTTATTGATCTGGGAAGAAATGCCATAAGTAGCCGGGTTATCAGCCGCTGATGAAACTTTTTTACCTGTTGCCACAGCGTTCTGGGCTGCGCTCAGACTCTCCTGCGTCTGATTCAAGGTCTCAAGTGCCACAAGGGCGGAGGCATTATTGTTAATTGATAAGCTCATTTTGAACCTCTGTTTTTCTCTACGGAGAGCCGGAAATTCGGCTTTTCGTTTCTGTAAGAGTTAATAAACAGTCAAAAGGCTACAAAAATATTAACAACTACGCCCCTTTTTTGACACAATCTTTAAAAAGACAGTTTATAGACTTAAAAATACCTTATTTCTTATCGAGTCCCGTCATGTAAGGGCGTGGCTTCCGGATAGAGGATGGGACGATTCCCTCCAATTTATCCGAGAATGTTGCGCTGGAAACTTCTTCTTCCGGCGGCAAATCCATAACTTTTTCTGCTGAAGAGAATAATCTGGTTTTTACCGACCTTACCTGAGAGGCAGAAGAACCGGCCCCTCTGTTCGGTTCTTCAAGACCGGAATCACGTGTTTCTGGAAAAATATCCAGCCTTTCTGGCCCCTGCTGTCTGCTTTCCTCCAAAGACGAATCCAGATTTTTCAGAGTCGCCTGCGCCTGCTCAATCGCTGCAAAGAGCGCTGCCTTTTTCTCATCCGCCTTTTTAATGTCATGGTCCAGGTCAGTATTGATCTCTGTGGCCATTTTCTGGAGGTCCTGCAGGTCCTCCGTGGCATTACGGGCATACTCCACCAAAGCGCTGAGTTTTTTGCCCCCTCTGGCGGATTCCTGTTGCATCGCTTCAAAAAGACGCCCGGCATGTTCAGTCGAGCTATCGAGATTCGCGACCATCTGCTCCAGTGACTTATGAATTTCCCTGATTGCTGAAAGGCGTCTGGCGATGGATCTGGAGCTGACAATCCCGATGATAATAACCAGAATCAGTATAACTTCGACAATGATCTTCAAATTATCAAAAAGCATAATGTTTCTGCCTGTTTTTCAAAAAGGGTAGCTCCATAATTACGTCCCTCATCACATCTTATCGGGGCGTAAATTGTTTACCCAGAGCTCCGAAATCCGCCACTGTTTTGATTTCATCAGCAGGGGGAATCAAACGGTGATCAATACGGACCGCCTGCATGTCCTTTAATTTGCCCAATGTTGCATAAAACATGGGTTTACGGTCACATTCCAGTCTCACACGATAGGGCTCTTCCCTTTTATGAGGCAACCTCATAATAGCGCCTTTGCGTAAGGAAAGGATTTTTGAAAGAGGGATCATGGTCTCTTCAAAAACAGCTGAAAGCGTCACATTTGTATCAAGAATCTGCTTGATCAAATGATCTTCCCAGACAGTGTCACTCCCAAAATCCTCACCCATAAATTGCTGGGTTAATTTCGTCCTGACCGGCTCCAGCGTCGCATAGGGCAGGATGACCGTAATATTCCCGCGACGCCCATTGATTTCATTACAGAACTGGGCTGCAATCACAGCATTGAGGGGGCGGGTGATCGTTGCAAAATGAGGGCTGAGTTCAATCCGTTCAAAAGCCAGCCTTATATCCCCGACCGGAGTAAAGGCTTCCTGCAAGTCCCCAAGAATAAGAGTCACCAGCTTATCAAGCAGGGTGCGCTCCAACGCCGTTGGTTGCCTGTCTTCAGCAACACTGCCTTCGAGCCCGCTTTGCCCGCCTATCAGCACA
Source organism: Aristophania sp. ESL1100 (assembly GCF_058511235.1). NCBI lineage: Bacteria > Pseudomonadati > Pseudomonadota > Alphaproteobacteria > Acetobacterales > Acetobacteraceae > Aristophania > Aristophania sp. ESL1100. Next base: position 1,756,372 of record NZ_CP196394.1, read on the forward strand.
TCCACGATGGCATAGGCCAGATCCGCATCAATGACGATCAAGCCGAGATTTTTCCACTCTTCAGCCTTGAAAATCGCAAAAACAGATCTCTTCGGTGTCGATTCCATATAATCGCCGAAGCGCATGGAATTCATATTTTCCAGAGAGATTTCAACAGACTCGTTTGTGAAACCACGCAATGTCGACGTCCAGAAACGGATAAACCGGTCCAGGATATTCTCAAGCATGGGCATACGCTCATACGCAACAAATCCCGTTTCGATAATCCGCTCAAGACCGCCTTTTTCCTTTTTCTCCAGCAGGGAAAAGTCAGTTTCACGCTCTGAAAAACTCTTTTTTGAGCCTCTCTCGCTGTTTGAAGCCGGTGTCAGAGACTCGTTAACCAGATGCTCCTCGCCTGTATCAAGCTTGATATCCCCGGCATCCAGAGCAATATCAGTTGGGTCTTCTCCGTCCAGCATTCTATCAGTCAATCTCTCATTGGGTCAGTAATTGCGTGATATAGATATTCGTCACATTTAGAGGTGCCAGCTCTATTCTCAACCGTCTCAGAAGAGATTCCTTCAGCCGGTAGAACCCGCTTCCATGCAACTCTTCCGGTCTGGTTTCATGAAGATATGTCTGGAAAATATCCTGAATCCGGGGAACGACCCTCTGAAGGGTTGCTGAATCCTGCTGCCCCTGAATTTCAACATTCGCGGCCATTTTAACATAGACAACAGAGCCATCCTGGCTATCGAGATTGGCCGTAACAGCTGGAATACCCAGAAGAGAATTTGAACTGAGCAGATTCTTTATTCTCTGCTGCTCTGCCATCACGCGATCCGTTTTCCCGGAAAAAGGTAAAGAGCCCTTTTCCCATGAGAAAAAAAGCCCCCCTGCCACTAAGACAAGACAAACCCCACCAATCATTATGAGGCGCTTTTTACTGGTTTTCAGCTTAAGAGACGCCTGATTAACCGCAGATTGTCCATCTTCTTTTTCTTTCTTTTCGGGAACGGAAGGGCTTTCAGTCATCTATACACAGGCTCCTGATCAGAAAAACCATAAATTCATAGTCTTACTTTTACTCATTAGAAACAAACTTCTCAATAAATGAATAATTCATAAACATTTTTGCCTACAAATTATTCAGGTTCCCTAACGTCCTGATACAATATCGAGCCCGCTTGTAAGAGGAAGGCTGGATTCTTTTGAAACGTGACGAACATTTTCAGGCTCATCCACAGCTCTCGCCCCCAAGGGAAGAAAAGCCTCGTCATTAAGACGGTATCCCAGTCCCCAACTTGTCCTGAAAGGCTCAGAAATACCCCTTTTTCTGAATTTCTGCCGGATACGGCAAATCATCACATCAATTGTCTTGCTGGCTGGCATATTTTCATCTGTATAGAGTGCATTCAGGATGACAGTCTTATTGAGCAGACTTCCTCGCCGCTTCACCATGAGAGCAACGATTTCGTACTCTGCGTGAGTCAGCATAACAGGCTCATCATCAAGAAGAACTTCACTCGTCTCTTCTCTGACTTCCAGACGCCCGATCGACAATATCTGACTGCTGACCCTCTCTCCTTCATGGCGACGCACAATCGTTTTCAAACGTGCCAGAAGCTCAACAGGATCAACCGTGATGGGAACACAGTCATCAGCACCGGCCGATAAGGCACTTGCTGTTGTCTCTGCTGTAAGAAAACGGGCTATAATAAGAATAGGTATATTAAAATGATTATTTCTGATCGTTTTAATAAGAGAACATTCTGGCTGAGTTTGCTGGATAACAGCCACATCCGAAGGAAATTCACGTAAAATATTCAGGACACCCTCACGTCCGGACATACGCAACACAATCTTTCCCTTCAAAATTGCGGAAGAAAGTGTAGCGCAGGGGCGACCATCCATATTTTTAAGTGTATCTCCAATACAAATCAAACGCATGATATTTCCCTATTGAAGCAATCCAAAACTGGAAAAATCCACCTTTATCTTATGAAATAATATAAAGACTGAAAAACTGCGAAAAAACATCATGGCCCTCATTAAAAAGAGCCAGGAACTCAATTAATTCTATATTAAACCCTTTTTTGACATATTTCTTATTCTTTATAAAGTTTCACGTTTTCTCTAATAAGAAAAACTGTTTTTTGAGAATGGTTTAATAACTTTTCTTAATTAGGAGCCCTTATTACAGGAAAAACCTTCTTTCACCCGAGTTTACTTATTTCAGGATCCAGTTTCAGCATGCTTAAAGAAACGCTTTTAAGGCCTGACGTGAAACCGCCTCCAGCGTTCTGATCGCCCCTTCAGAATCATTTAAACAAGGAATAAAGGCGAATTTTTCTCCCCCGGCTTCCAGGAATTCATGTTTTAATTCACGGCCAATTTCGTCCAGCGTTTCAATACAGTCGGTCATAAAACCAGGTGTCAGAACGGCAATATTTTTCACCCCTTCCTGCGCCAGCTCTTTCACATAAGACGATGTATAAGGCTTGATCCATTCAGTCGGTCCGAAACGCGACTGAAATGTCACAGGGGCTTCCTCTTCTGTCATGCCAAGACTTTTCCTTAGAGCAATCGCTGTGCGGAAGCACTCATCACGGTAAGGATCGCCTTTCCTGACAAAAAACTCCGGCACCCCGTGGAAAGACAGAATAAGACGCTGAGGCCTGAAATCCAGTTTCTTCACCTCTTCTGTAAAAGACTCTGCCAGAGCCTCAATAAAAACCGGATGATCGGGGAAAGAAGGGGTTGTAACAAGATAAGGCTGACGACGCTGACGCATCAGAACACGGAAAAGCTGATCCTGCGCAGTCGCGGTTGTAGACGCAGAATATTGCGGATAAAGCGGCACGCTCACAATATGGTCGCACCCCTGCTTCATTAATTCCGTCACGCCCTGTTCAATCGAGGGGTGCCCATAACGCATCCCCCACGCGACGGGAATCCCGTCTTCAGCAAAGCGAGTTGCCAGTTTTTCAGCCTGACGCTCTGTATAGACCCGCAACGGAGAGGCATTTTCCTCTTTATTCCAGATCCGCTCATAATTACGGCCACTTTTAAAAGGCCGACGTGTCAGGACAAGAACCTGCAAAACAGGTTGCCAAAGCCATGACGGCATCTCAACAACACGTTTATCTGAAAGAAATTCCTTCAAATAACGGCGGACTGCAAAATAACCTGTATTTTCAGGTGTGCCGAGATTGATGAGAAGAATACCAACCCGACCTTCTGGCTGGGAGGAAAGAGAGGGAGGAGGGGTGATAAAATCATTCATAATCAATCAACTATGAACCTCCCTCCCATGAAAGAAAAGAAAAAGAGACTTAAGAGAAACTTACGCTTTCCAGAGCGGAGAGTCCTTGCCCAGTAATTTCTGTTCAACCAGACATTCTGCAATCTGGACAGCGTTCAAAGCGGCTCCCTTGCGAAGATTGTCAGACACGCACCAGAATGCCAGACCATTCTCAACAGTTGGATCTATGCGCAAACGTGAAACGTAGGTGTCATCTTCCCCGACACATTCAATAGGAGTGACGTAACCGCCATCTTCACGCTCGTCACGCAAGATAACGCCCGGCGCATTCCGCAACGCATCCTGTGCCTTACGCAAATCAACCGGTTTCTCACATTCAATGGAAATTGCCTCGGAATGACCGATAAAGACCGGCACACGCACACATGTTGCCAGCACCTTGATATCGGGATCGAGGATCTTGCGTGTCTCGACCGCCATTTTCCATTCTTCTTTCGTTGAGCCGTCATCCAGGAACCGATCAATATGGGGAATCACGTTAAAGGCGATCTGTTTGGTAAATTGTTTTATGTCAGGAGCGTCATTTACAAAACTGCCGCGTGTCTGTGTAAACAGCTCATCCATCCCTGTTTTGCCAGCCCCTGAGACCGCCTGATAGGTTGAAACAACCACCCGGCGAATTTTAAAGAGGTCATGGAGCGGCTTTAAGGCCACAACCATTTGCGCTGTGGAACAATTTGGATTGGCAATAATCCCTTTTTTCGCTTTTTTGCAGGCCGCAGCATTGACTTCCGGCACAACAAGCGGGACACCCGGCTCCATCCGGAAATGGGACGTATTATCAACCACAAGACAATGCGCCGCTGCTGCTTTCGGGGCATAAATCGCTGATACAGCACCCCCGGGAGAGAAAAGCCCCAGATCCCAGCCTTTAAAATCAAAAGTCTCGAGATTCTGGACTTTCAGGACTTTTTTATCCCCAAAAGAAACTTCTTTCCCAACAGACCGCGGGGAAGCAAGAGCAACGATCTCATCGACCGGGAAATTACGTTCTGCCAGAATACGCAGTAATTCACGCCCTACTGCCCCCGTTGCACCGGCAACGGCCACTTTATAACCCATTTATTATTCTCCCTGGCGCAGGTCCGGATATGCCTGACTTTGCACGATACAAACAAGTTGGATAAGAGAAAACCACTCCCCGATCATCCGTGCAAGGGGAAGCTGCCGATAAAAACCAATAATGTTAATTCTTTACTTACGCACGCCCTCTTTATTCATGCGCTCAGCTTTTTCCATAAGGCAGAAATCTTGTGGCGCTTCTGTTCTATCGAAGTCCGCCAACCTGTCGCCATATAATTGAGCTGGATTGTATTGCGTGGCCCGCAATAAGGTAAATGCCCGTGCCAACTGGCCGGATGATTGGGAAAGACAACCAGAGTGCCCCCTATGGGTGGAATTTCCACCACGTAATCATCAATATGATCGGGACCGCGCGTAAAACGCAGACACCCCTCATGAGAACTCCAGTCACGTGCAGGATCATTCATATAAAGCAGGATCGTGACCCGTTTTGAATCGCTGTCTAAATGAATACGACCATCTTTTTCACGGGTCTGCCCACGCAGTGTGAGCATGGTCGGCGCCTTTTGGAGGTCGATCCCAAATCTTTTTCCAATCAGCGATTTCAGCTTTTCCCCCTGAAACTCTTCCAGAAAACTGGAAAACTCAGACTTGAGAGACAGAGAGTGAGGTGAAAAAGATCCCCCCGCCCCGATAGAAGGGAAAAGCGCAACCAGCTGGCTGAGCGCATCGCCACGTAAAAAATCAGGGACCACCAGATGAGGGCAGGGCAAGGTTTGAAGAGGGGCCTGTTCGACCGCTTCATAATGCAGGAACTCAACCATAATGTAATGATGCTAACGCCCTTCTCTCACCCTTGGCAAGGGGACTTTCCCTGCCGGACTTTAGAAAATTCTTTCAATGGTTTTTATTCTCCCTCAAAATAAGGTAAAGCTGTTTTATCAGGGGAAAATATAGGTCCAAGCAATGAATATAAGCCCGCCAACCAGTCTTCTGGATGACCGTGATGCCGTCAATAGCGAGAACATCGCCTATCTGAACGAACTTCATGTACGCTGGCAGAAAAACCCTGAAACAGTCGATAGAAGCTACGCTGAGCTTTTTGAGATGCTGGGAGAGGGTCCTCTCTCTTTCCCCTCAGACTCGCAGCTGCCCCATCCTGCCGAAGATGCTGGCGAATCACTTAAAAATGCCTATCGCACATTGGGCCATCTCCAGGCACGACTGGACCCACTTGATCTGCGCAAAGCGAGAGGATGTGACGACCCTGCCTTTGCATCTCATAACCCGGCCATAGCGACCCGCTATAAACGTTATTACTGCCAGACAATCGGTGCCGAATTCATGCATCTTCTCTCCACGCAGGAGAGACAATGGTGGATTGAAAGACTTGAAACCGACACCCTTCCCCTTCCGGCTCTCTCCCGGGCAGACATTCTGAAAACGCTTATCAGGGCAGAGGCTTTTGAGGCTTATTGCCAACAACGTTACCCCGGTATGCGACGCTTTGGCCTGGAGGGTGGTGAAAGTCTGATTGTGGCGCTCAAAGCCCTCATCAGCCAGGCAGCCGAAAAGAAAGTCGAGACCATTACATTCGGGATGCCCCATCGTGGGCGCCTCAATGTCATGACCAATATCCTCAACAAACCGCTTGAAGCTATTTTCAGTGAGTTTGCAGGACGTTATTTCCAGCCTGAGAAAATTACAGTCTCAGGGGACGTCAAATACCATCTTGGCACCTCCACGCAGGTCAGCCTTCATGGGCAGACGATGAAACTCACCCTTCTTCCCAACCCGTCTCACCTTGAAGCGATTGATCCTGTTGTGCTGGGGCGCGTTCGTGCCTTGCAGGACAGCCATAAAGACCGTGAGCGCAACCGTCACCTGGGCGTCCTGATTCACGGAGATGCGGCTTTTGCAGGTCAGGGGATGATCTATGAAATCCTTCAGCTTTCACAGCTGCAAGGCTACCAGACCGGTGGGACAATTCATATCGTCGTCAATAATCAGATCGGCTTCACAACCTCTTCTGACAATGCTCATTCCGGCTATTGGAATACAGATGGTGCCAAAACCGTTCAGGCCCCGATCCTCCATGTCAATGGCGATGACATAGAAGCCGTCTTGCGCTGCGTGGCCCTGGCCTATGAGTGGCAGAGGCAGTTCAAGCGCGACATTGTTCTTGATATTCATTGTTACCGCCGTAATGGCCATAATGAAACAGATGAAGCGGCTTTTACCCAACCTCTTATGGTTGAAGCCATTCAGGCCCACCCATCGGTTGAGCAGCTATATGAAAAATTTCTTCTGCAAAGAGGCCTCATAGATCCGGGTACGGTTACAGACGCGAAACAGGAATACCAGACAGCGCTTCAGGGTGCTTTTGAGCGTTCTGCACATTACCAGTTTGATTCCACCCACTGGTTTGGCGATGGTCCACTGGACCCGACACGTCTTCTGGACGAACCGGAGCGACTGCAACCCATGACAGGCGTTCCCTTCAAACGCCTTGAAGAAGTGGGAGCGGCCTTAAGTCATGTACCTGCGGATTTTTCCATCCATCCACGCCTGAAAAAACAGCTGGAACACCGCACACTTTCTGTCGCAAAAGGTGGACCGATCGACTGGGCAACCGCCGAGGCTCTGGCTTTTGGCACTTTGGCACTGGACGGTCATAGAGTGCGCCTCTCCGGGCAGGATTGCGGGCGCGGCACCTTTACGCAGCGCCATGCTGTTCTGACCGACCAGGAAACAGGGCAGAATTTCACGCCCCTCGCCCATCTGAACCACCGTCAGGGCTCCTTGGAAGTCTGGAACTCTCCTCTCTCTGAATATGGGGTGCTGGGTTACGAATATGGCTATAGCATTGGCAACCCTGAAGCCCTGACTCTATGGGAAGCCCAGTTTGGAGACTTCTCCAACGGGGCCCAGATCATCATCGACCAGTTCCTGGCCTCCGGGGAGACAAAATGGCTCTATAGCTCTGGCCTGACGCTCCTTCTGCCTCATGGTCATGAGGGGGCAGGGCCTGAACATTCTTCCGCGCGCCCTGAGCGGTTTCTGCAACTTTGTGCTGAAAATAACTTCCGCATCTGCTGGCCCTCCACCCCTGCCAATTACTTTCATGCCTTACGGCGCCAGATCGTACGCCGGTGCCGGAAGCCTCTGGTCATTTTCAGCCCCAAATCGCTCCTGCGTAACCCCCTGACAATTTCCGCACTTCAGGAAATGGGTCCCCAGACACGCTTCCAGCCTGTTCTTTCTGACCCGGAAGTGCCCGAAAATGCCAGCCGCGTTATTCTATGCAGTGGCAAGGTTTATTACGACCTGTTCCAGGCGCGCGGTGAGAGACGAGATACAGCCCTTATCCGGCTGGAGCAGCTTTATCCCTTCCCGCACCACGCCGTCGTGGAAGCCCTGCGGAAACACCCTGAGGCCCGGGACGTGATCTGGTGTCAGGAAGAGCCACAGAATGCCGGTGCCTGGTTCTTTCTTGACCGGCGGCTGGAACGCGCTCTGCGGGATGCCGCTCATCCTGTCAAACAGGCACGCTACATAGGCCGCAAGGCTGCTGCATCTCCTGCTACGGGACTGGCCAGCACGCATCAGGCCGAACAGAAGAGCTTATTGGAGAAAGCTTTATCCTCTCCCAACGCAAAAGGCCCTGATGCCTGATTTTATATCTGCTTTTTCCTCATTCTCAGGCTCACTATTGAAAGCTCTTTTATGACGGACACGCATCTTAAACAAAATTCATTACGTTCCGGACCTGACCAAGCGGGCCACTTTGGTCCCTTTGGCGGGCGGTTTGTTGCTGAAACGCTCATGCCGCTTATTCTGGAACTTGAAAAAGCCTATAACCTCGCAAAAAAAGACCCGCAGTTTCATGCCGAGCTGAAACATTATCTCCGGGATTATGTCGGCCGTCCCAGCCCTTTATGGCATGCACAACATCTCAGTGAAACAATTGGAGGGGCCCAGCTTTACCTCAAGCGGGAAGACCTCAATCACACAGGGTCTCACAAACTCAATAACGTCATGGGGCAGATTCTACTCGCCCGCCGTATGGGAAAAACCCGTATTGTGGCCGAAACAGGTGCTGGACAGCATGGTGTCGCCACAGCGACCGTCTGTGCCCTGTTTGGCCTTAAATGCGTGATTTATATGGGCGCCACTGATGTGGAACGCCAGAAACCAAACGTCTTTCGTATGCATCTGCTCGGAGCAGAGGTAAAAGCTGTGACAGCGGGAGCCGGCACACTCAAGGACGCCATGAACGAAGCCATGCGTGACTGGGTTGCTCATGTTGAGGACACCTATTTCCTCGTTGGCACTGTTGCAGGCCCTCACCCCTACCCCACTATGGTAAGGGATTTTCAATCTGTCATCGGTATTGAAGCCAGAGAGCAGATCCAGCAACAGACAGGGCGCCTGCCGGATGGAATCGTTGCTGCGATTGGTGGCGGCTCCAATGCGATGGGGATATTCCACCCCTTCCTTGATGATCAATCTGTGGCTCTTTATGGCGTGGAAGCGGCTGGTCTGGGCCTTGATAGCGGCAAAACAGCGGCTTCCATCTCACGCGGGAAACCCGGTGTTCTGCACGGCAACCGCACCTATCTGCTACAGGACCAGTACGGGCAGATTGAAGAAGCACATTCCATCAGTGCGGGCCTGGATTATCCCGGCATCGGGCCGGAACATTCCTGGCTCAATGATATTGGCCGTGTTTCCTATGTTGGCATTACAGATCATGAGGCACTGGAAGCCTTCCAGCTTCTGACCCTCAAAGAAGGGATCATCCCGGCCCTGGAGAGCGCCCACGCTGTGGCCTATGCCCGGAAAATCGCCCCCACTATGGGCAAGGACAAGATCCTGATCGTCAATATTTCTGGCCGCGGAGACAAGGACGTCCCCACAGTTGCGGCACATCTTGGTGTTACACTGTAAAGGATCGCCCATCATGAGCCGTATTTCAGATTGTTTTGCCGCCCTTAAAGCAGAAGGGCGTGGCGCTCTCATTCCTTATATTGAAGCCTTTGACCCTGATTATGAAACCTCTCAGAAACTTCTTGCTTCCGTCGCCGCAGAAGGGGCTGACCTGATTGAAATTGGCGTTCCTTTTTCCGACCCTGCGGCTGATGGACCGACCATCCAGCTCGCAGCACGACGTGCCTTGAAAGCCGGGGCCAATCTGCCCCGAATTCTGGAAATGGTCGCTCATTTCCGCAAGAGCAACGATAAAACACCGATTATCCTGATGGGGTATCTCAATCCTATTGAGCAATTCGGGACGGAGCGTTTTTTACAGGAAGCGGCCAAGTCAGGTGTGGATGGCCTGATTATTGTCGATCTTCCTTATGAAGAAGCAAAAGAAATCCGTGCTTCCGCCAGGGCTAAAGGACTGGATCTCATTTCCCTCACAGCGCCCAATACACCTCAGGCGCGTCTGGAAATGATTTTAAAAGAGGCAACCGGTTTCGTTTATTTCGTCAGTATCACCGGGATCACAGGCACGCGCAGTGCCAGTGAAGAGCAGCTTAAAAAAGAGATCCACCGACTCCGCCTTGCAACGGACCTCCCTATTGTTACAGGATTTGGCATCAGCACGCCCGAACAGGCAAAGACGGCCTCACGCATCAGCGACGGTGCTGTTGTCGCCTCTGCCCTCATCAAGGAAATGGCTACGACCCTATGTGAAGGCCAGGCCACTGAGGAAACCATTCCAACCTTTATCCGCTCTCTGAAAAAACTGGCGCAAGCCGTCCGGTCCTGAGAGACAGAAAAGCCACGTTCCTTACACTTCCGAACGTGGCTTTCTCAAACTTTACAGACTTTCCTTCTGGAAACGTCTCAACCCCAATCCGAACATCAGGGACGAAAGTCCTGCCATGAACAATTCGACAGCGATCAAGGTTCCCAGGAAAAAGAGCCCTGACCATGGCAGGTACCAATAAAGCAGGCAGCCGACAACCAGTGTCACACCGCCACTCAGAGCAGCCACCCACCAATCGGGAGATTGCTGGCGTACACCAACAGCCCAGAAAATACGGCTGAAACCACCCAGAACAAGAAAACCCGCCAGAATGGCTGTCAAAAGCTGGGACCCGGCTACAGGCTCGGCACAGAGAATGAGACCGGCAAGGAGAACAAAAATCCCCATAAGGAGATTCACCCAGCGCCCTCGCACATTCGTTTTGAAATGCATAATGCCCTGGAAGAGCTGAATAATACCCCCCGCCATCAGCAAAATACCCAGCACGACAGTACTGGCCAGTGTCACACTGAGAGCGTCCACACACGCTATAATTCCCAGAATAATGAGGACGATGCCGACACCGATAAACCAGCCCGGTCTCAACCCGACACGGCTTTGACCGCCCGGCATATTTTCAAAACGATTCGGTTCAATCATATTTTCCTCCCCATTTATTCGATGGTAAGCTTTCTTCTTCCGGCCTTTCCCCGACTATCCCATCATCAAGGCTAGCCTTATATGGGGCTCTTGGGGTAATCAGTAGAAAGAGTATGCCACACCCCTTGTCACTTGATCATTAACGATGAACAAAACAAGGGTCCAATCCGCGGAGAGTAAACAGAAAACCATGAGCTGGCTGACCGAATATGTGCGCCCCAAACTGAGAAGCCTGCTTCAAAAGGACATTCCAGATAATCTCTGGACGAATTGCGAGTCCTGCTCACAGATGCTCTTAATTCGTGATCTGGAACGCAATATGAAGGTCTGTCCCCATTGCGGCCATCACATGCGGGCTTCAGCCCATGAGCGTCTGAAATGGACTTTTGATGGCGGGAACTATACCACGATCGAACTCCCGCAGATGCCTGTTGACCCTCTCAACTTCCGCGATTCCAAGAAATATACGGATCGTCTCAAAACAGCCCGCACCAAAACCGGGCTGGATGAAGCCTTACTCGTTGCGCACGGAACCATCGGTGGCAAACCGGCTGTCGTCGCCGTCATGGCGTTTGAATTTCTTGCCGGCACCATGGGCGCTGCCCTGGGTGAAGCCTTCCTGGCAGCCTGCCACCTGGCTATTCTGCAAAAAGCGCCTCTGATTATTTATACTGCCTCAGGGGGCGCCCGTATGCAGGAAGGCATTATCAGCCTGATGCAGATGCCCCGCACCACCATTGGCGTGCAGATGCTGCGTGAAGCGCACCTTCCCTATATCGTGGTCTTTACCAACCCGACCACCGGGGGTGTTTCAGCCTCTTTTGCTATGCTGGGTGATATTCAGATTGCTGAGCCAAATGCCCTGATCGCCTTTGCTGGCCCCCGTGTGATCAAGGATACCGTGCGTGAAGAACTTCCCGAAGGGTTCCAGCGCTCAGAATATCTCTGTGAGCATGGCATGGTGGATATCGTTGCCAAACGTTCCGAACTGCCTGCCTTATTGCAGCGACTGGTTTCCTTTCTGGGTCCTGTAACCTCTGAATCATCAGAACAGGCCCCAAAAAAGGAAGAAAAAACAAAAACTTCAGCTTAACTGCCTCAATCGCAGGGGAACGATCATGTCTCAGCAGACTTTGCCGCCGCTTGGCGAATATCGTGGCAAGGCAGGCTCTATTCTGGCCCGATTGCAGGAATTGCATCCCAAGCTGATTGATCTGTCACTGGGCCGTCTTGAAACTCTTCTGGCAAAGCTCGGCCATCCTGAAAAGAAGCTGCCTCCCGTGATCCACGTTGCCGGAACGAACGGGAAAGGCAGCACATGCGCCAATTTAAGGGCCATTGCCGAGGCCGCAGGCTTGCGTGTCCATGTCATGACAAGCCCCCATCTTTTAAGCGTTACGGAAAGGTTCCGTCTCGCAGGCACGCTTGTTTCAGAAGACACATTGATCGCTACACTCGAAGAGATTGAGCGCGTCAATGAGCAGGCTCCCATCACAGTCTTTGAGGTTTTGACAGCTGCGGGATTTATGCTGTTTTCCCGTGTCCCTGCCGATCTTGCCATTATTGAGGTCGGGCTGGGGGGGCGCTTTGATGCGACCAATGTAATCCCGGCTCCCAGGGCATGCGCTATAACCTCAATCAGTCTGGATCATCAGGCCTTTCTGGGGCAGGACATTCTTACCATTGCGGCAGAAAAAGCAGGGATTATCAAAGAGAACGTTCCGGTTATCGTTGCTCCTCAGGAAAAAGAGGTTACCGGCCTCATCCGCGCAATAGCACGCGACCATAACGCTCCGTGCCTTGTCCTCAATGAGGACATTACGATTCAGAAGACTGGTAGCGCGCTGGAATTTCGCGATAAACTGGGTGCACTTTCTCTCCCTCTCCCGGCTCTCGAAGGCCCGCATCAGGCAGAAAATGCAGCCCTGGCTATTGCGGCTTTGCGTGTTTCAGGTCTGAGAGTGCCAGACACCGCCTATAAAGGCATCGCACAGGCACGCTGGCCGGCACGCCTGCAACCTTTGACAGGGACGCTTGCCGGACTTCTGCCACAAGGCTGGTCACTCACGCTTGATGGAGGGCATAATCCCGGTGCTGGAGAGGCACTTGCAGCCGTTCTGAAAAATTGGGAAAAACCGATTCACCTTATTGTCGGCCTGAAAGACAGTAAGGATGCGAGTGGCTTTCTGCGCCCCCTTATCGCCTATGCCGAGACCATTACAGCTGTGGCAGAACCTGAGCAGCACCTGGCTATGAGCATTGAGACCATTCAGCAATCCGCCCGAAAAGCCGGGGGGGAAGCCCGACCAGGCCCGACCATCAAGGATGCTCTGAGCTATCTGCATGATCATTATGGACATGAAAAAAGAGCTCATGTGCTGATTTGTGGTAGTCTCTACCTTGCCGGCTGCGCCTTGGAGCAGGACGGCGCAACTTTACTTTGAACATAAGGCCCTCATTACATTTTTATGAATGATTTCGTGACCTCATTATCTGACACATCACCAGAGGGGATTTCCGCCCTTCTGGAACGCGCTTTGCCCGCCAATCTGGCAGCAGAGCAGGCTTTGCTCGGGGCTATCCTGACCAATAACAGAGCCTATGAGCATGTTTCAGATTTCCTGTATGCCACCCATTTTTCAAACGCGCTGAATGGCCGAATCTATGATGCCATTTCCCGCCGGATTGAACGTGGCCAGCTTGCAGACCCGGTCACAATGCGGGCTGAATTTGAACATAGCGGTATTTTAAAGGATGCTGGTGGCCCCTCCTACCTGGCACAATTAATGAATGCCATGGTGGGAATCGTCAATGCAGGCGATTATGGCCGTGTTATCCATGATTGCTGGATCAGGCGCCAGCTCATCGAGATCGGTGAAAATGTCGTCAATAATGCATATGGTGCACGCCCCGACCTCGACGGAACAGACCAGATTGCCGCCTCGGAAGAGGAGCTTTTCAAGCTTGCGACCGATAAAGGACAGGATGGCGGATTCGTTTCCTTTGAACAGGCTCTGACGGATGCTCTTGTCACAGCAGAGCAGGCTTTCCAACGCACCGGCGATGTTGTCGGCCTGACATCCGGCCTGACTGATTTTGATAAAAGAACCGGTGGCCTTCATCCTTCTGATTTGCTGATTCTCGCTGGTCGTCCTGCCATGGGTAAAACGGCTCTGGCAACCAAGATTGCCTTTTCCGCAGCACAGGCCCTGATGCGCGATGCAGAAGACCAGAACCGCCCCCTTAAAGGCAGCGTTGCCATTTTCTCACTCGAAATGTCCGCTGAGCAGCTCGCCACCCGTATTTTATCTGAACAATCAGAAGTATCAGGTGAGCGCATTCGCCGAGGCGATATCGGGCAGAAAGAATATGACCGCTTTGTCCGTGTCTCACGTGAGCTGCAAAGGCTTCCCCTTCATATTGATGACACGCCTGCCCTCTCCCTTTCAGCGATGAGAACACGCTGCCGGCGCCTCGCCCGCACCAAGGGTTTGAGCCTCGTCGTGGTGGATTATCTACAATTGATGCGCCCTGCCATCGGCACTCGTCCTGAAAGTCGCGTGCTGGAAATTTCCATGATTACGCAGGGCCTCAAAGCCATCGCCAAAGAACTTTCAGTGCCGGTCATTGCCTTGTCCCAGCTTTCCCGCCAGGTTGAATCGCGTGACGATAAGCGCCCCATGCTTTCCGACTTGCGTGAATCAGGCTCTATTGAGCAGGATGCCGATCTGGTTATGTTCGTCTACCGCGATGAATATTACCTGCAACAGCGCCAGCCAAAAGAAACCGCCTTTGAAGGCTCTGAGAAATATCAGGCTGCGCTTGATGACTGGCAACGCAAAATGGCTGCTGTGCATAATAAGGCCGAACTGATCCTGGAAAAACAGCGTCATGGCCCAACAGGCACAATCCAGCTTTATTTCGATGGCCAATATACGCGCTTTTCTGATCTTGATACGCACCGCGACTAAAAACGAAACTGGAATGTTGAAAGCGCGAAACTTTCATCCCGGGCGCCCACACGCTTCATTTTATGGCTGAGGAAAACGTACCCTCCGTTAAGTTCCCAGCTTATATGCTGATCAATCTGCCATAAAAGGCGCCCCTGCGGCACAATCCCGATGCGTTGCCCCGCCGACCTGAGCGCTGGTCCCGAAAAAAGCTTATAGCGCCCCGAAATGCCATAAACAGCATCAGACCGGCGCTCTCTCCATAAAAAGGGCGCTTTCAGCCTGACTGTAAAGCCACAAACCGGTGCCACGCTCACAACGGGACTGATGGACATAACATTGGAGCGCCCAAAGGTCCTTGTGGCATCAAAACTACCCGCCTGCGGAGAAAAAGGCGCCACAAACCCATTCAAGGCCCCATGATTACGGCTCAGTTTTCCCCCTGAATAAAGTTCCGCCTGAATCCCGATAAAAGGATGCCAGGATGACTGGGAATGACGCCATCCCAGAACCGTATGCAGCGCATAGGCACTGACAGTACGGTCTGGTCCTCCTGCCCCGTGGAAACGACCAAATTGATAGACAGCCCCCCAGTCATATTCAAAACCCGGGAGATTTCCGTACCACCGGAAGCCAATATTCTGCCTGGTCTGGGTGCCTTCTGTTGCGCCGATAAGATGCTCTGCCCGGGCCTGCCTCCCTCCGAACCGGAACCCGAGCCAGAACAGATTGAAAAAAGAACGCAATTCCACCTTGCCCCAATGCATGGAGGGAAGAGCATACGCGCCATTCACGCCATAAAGGCGAGTCGTCTCATCAAATCCGCCCCCGAAATTATGCGTATTGTGAAGGGACGTTCCAATAAAATTAAAAAGATCCAGCTTGAAACTGTCCCATAAGGCGTAAGCACGCACACCATTCCAGGAAAGAGGCACATCGGGGGTATCGCGGTTATATAAAAGCCATGCCGGTGCATCGAGAAATTGCTGCCGCCCTACCATTAAGCCAGTTCTGGCACCGGCCAGTTTGGCATTCACTTCGATAAATAACTGCTGCAGACCGATCCTGCGGCGCCACGTATTATCATATCCATAAGGCCGCCAGCCCCCTGCGTCTGCATTGAGAATCTGGCCAAACAGGCGGAGATGCTGCCCAATATGTAAATCTGCCCCCAGTAAATTCATCACCGTAAAACGCCCCGAACGCCGGGTATTCGCCGTTCCAAGTTGTGGGCGGGATTCAAACCAGTTTCTGACGCGCGAAAGCCCGGAAAGGCTGAGCCAGACTGTTTTAGAATCATTTAAGGCAATGAATTTCAGAGGATCAAAAGCATCACGACGGTTGCGGGGATCCTTTAAAAGACTCCAGTCTTCTGCCCAGGGGGCCTCCCCATACACGCCGACTGGGCCAAAACCGGCAAACTCCCCGTCCCCCCAGTTAAAGCGGCCCCATAGTCCCTGGTGCCCATTGGATAATGTGATGTTTTTATCCAATACGCGCCGCGGCTGGCCGGCGACACCTGGCTGAGGAATCGTTTCAACTGCAGGCAGTGCGCCGGGCACTCTTTTGGGAGTTTCAGCACGCCCTGAAGCAACGCCAAAACCCAGCGTCAAAAGTCCACTCCCGATGATAAGAAACTTTTGACGCATAGCCCCATCCTGCAAGCACTCTTAATTCACTTACAGAAATAGGATTATAATTTATATAACTAAATTATATGGTTGATATTTTTTAAGGACTAACGCACTCCTTTATAAATTTCTGAAAGGCTATTCCCCTGTGGCTATAGCGATTCTTCTCATCTTCTCCCATTTCCGCGAAGGTGCGTAGTGGTTTGTCATATTGCTTCCGCTCCTGAGCCGGGATGAACATCGGGTCATAGCCATGGCCATATAGCCCACGCGGGGGCCAGCAGACCTCTCCGTGACACTCACCCCTTACGAGATGTGTTTCACCATCAGGCCAGGCCAGGCAGAGCACAGCGACAAAATAAGCTGACTGATCTTCATTCCTGCTGGCCACCATCTCATCATGAACGCGCTTCATGGCATGCTTCATATCGCGCTCAGGGCCGGCCCAGCGCGCAGAATAAATACCAGGCAACCCGTCTATGGCAGCAACGCAGAATCCGGAATCATCAGCCAAAGCGGGTAAACCAGTTGCTTTTGCCGCCGCAAGGGCCTTCAGAGCGGCATTTCCTTCAAAACTATCTTCTGTCTCTTCAGGCTCTTCGAGGTGAAACTCCTCAACGGAACGCACTTTGATATTATAGGGCTTTAAAAGCTGTATGAATTCATGCAGCTTACCTTTATTATGCGTCGCCAATACCAGCTCTGATCCTGCGGATAAAAGTCTCTTCTGATCTGACATGACGGGTCTCCCCTTTTAGTGTTGAAGTGCCTTATTCTGCTCTGCAATCAGGCTCTTGATACCCTTTTGTGCTAGCTCAAAAAGAGTAAAGAACTCTTCCTTTGCAAAAGGTTTTTCCTCTGCTGTTCCCTGAATCTCAACAATACCGCCCTGGCTTGTCATCACAAAATTCGTATCAGCCTGGGCAGAACTATCTTCTATATAATCAAGGTCCAGAACAGCGCCTGCTTGCGTCAAGCCACAGGAAACCGCAGCAATTTGAGCGGTCAGTGCGGATGATTTCCCAATCTTTTTCAAGGCGATGGCCAAGGCGACCCAGGCCCCTGTGATTGAGGCACAACGGGTTCCCCCATCAGCATTGATCACGTCACAATCCAGTGTAATTGTACATTCACCCAACGCCTTTAAATCAACACAGGCGCGTAAAGAGCGCCCGATCAGGCGCTGGATTTCCTGTGTACGACCAGACTGCTTACCCTTTGCGGCTTCACGGTTGCCACGCGTATGCGTTGCACGCGGCAACATCCCATATTCAGCGGTAATCCAACCTTGTCCCTTGTTTCTGAGAAAAGGAGGGACACGTTGCTCAATAGAGGCTACGCAGAGAACCTCTGTTCCTCCAACACGTATGAGGGCTGACCCTTCAGCATGATGGGCAAAACCTGTTTCAATAGAAACGGGACGGCCCTCATCACAGGCGCGTCCTGAAGGACGGTTCGTCATAAAATATCCTTATATCACTATATCAATCAGCCAGAGGCACGTCTGCTCTGACATTACGCATTTACTATAAAGAAATCCCTCTCTTTCGTCATGCCATGCCTCTTCCGAAAAAAATGGGGGAGAAACATACTCATATATTTTGTAATGAGAATTAAAATATTCGTGAGTTTTACGTATTTTTTAGTAAATAAAAAATGATTTATTATTTTGGTAACAATGATGATAAGGAATTCCTATTAAGACCGTTTTCCAAGGACAAACTACCATGCTGTCTTGTCGTGCCTTATGGCTTTCTGCTGCTATTGTCGCTTTAGCGCCTTTATGCAGACACAGCATTACGACAGCTCAGGCTTCAGACATTACCTTCGCCGTTATTGGCCCACATGAATATGACCTGCCAGTTGACTTCAAGACCCCTTTTAACGTCTTCGTTCAATATGGCGATGGAAATGCCGCGGGGCAGCATTATAACAGCAAGGGAAATCGTCACGGTGGTGGTGGCGCCCATACATGGGCAGGTATGAGCAAATACGTCCATTTCTGGACGTTTGATGCGATCCCTCATGTCGGTTTTGCCTATGAAATTATTCAAAATGAAAGTTACACACTGGCAAACGGCAAAAATTACGGTGGCCTTGGCGGCACAATTACGGGGCCTGCTGTCTGGTTCAAACCCAATAAAAGAAGTACATTCGGTATCCAGACCTTCTTGCAGACACCCACTGGCACAAGGCAGAATCTCGCTCCCAATTACTGGTCAGCCTTAACCAGCTTTATGTTCGATTATGAGTGGGACCATTTTGGTTTCGACGGCGACCTTGGTGCAGTTTCCGCTTCGACAAAACATATCAAGGGTGAACATTCATACCACCCTGGCACCGTCTTTCACTCCAACCTCCGTTTCAGCTGGAAAGCCAGCAAGGAATGGGAGCCTTTCCTGGCGCTCGACTGGCAGAACGGTGCAGGAATGTATGACAATACCATGCGCCGTTACATGAAAAACACCAATACCCGCGAAGTCGCTCTAGGGCTTGGTGTCATGTGGAACATTACGCCCCGCGTCAATCTGACCGTGCGTTACTCCCATTCTGTTGAAGGGCGGAATGTTCCTGAGACAGACGCCTATTATATGAAATTCGTCTATCTCTTTGATGGGGCTGTTCTCTTCGGTCACTAAAAGGATTTAGGGCCTGACCTGTCCTGAGCCCAGAACTTCGTAACGGAATGTTTCAAGCTGGGCCGGACCGACAGGGCCGCGGGCGTGGATACGCCCTGTAGAAATGCCTATTTCCGCCCCGAATCCGAATTCACCGCCATCGCAGAATTGTGTTGAACTATTCCACATCACAACGGCGCTATCGACGTGATTCATAAAATGACGGGCTGATTTTTCGTCCATCGTTAAAATGGCTTCTGTATGACCGGAACTGAAGCGGGCGATATGGGCAAGAGCCTCCTCCATATGCTCAACCACCTTGATATTCAGCACGGCATCCAGCCATTCCGTTGCGAAATCCTCATCACTGGCGGCTGGCAAATCCGGCAGGAGAGCACGCGCTTTCTCATCAGCTCTGAACTGGCACCCCTTTGCCGAAAGATCAGCGATCACCAGGGGCAGAAGATCAGAGGCAATGGTCTGATCAATCAAAAGCGTTTCTGTCGCGCTGCAAATCCCGGTGCGGCGCATTTTTGCGTTAAGAAGAACTTTTCTGGCCATATCCGGGTCAGCTTTTTCATGAATATAGCTGTGACACAGTCCCTGAGCATGAGCCAGCACAGGCACGCGCGCTTCCTGCTGCACACGCTCAACCAGCGCGCGGCCCCCACGGGGAATAATCAGGTCAATGAACCCTGAAGCAGCCAACATATCTGCAACATAACGGCGGTCAGAATCCGGTACCATTAAAACAGCATCCTCCGGCAGAGAGACTGACTTCAATCCTGCATGAATGGCCAGCATAACCGCCTGGGACGTTTCAAAACTTTCTGAGCCTCCCCGCAAAATCATGGCATTGCCGGACTTAATCCCAATCGCTGCGGCATCAGCCCCGACATTGGGCCGGCTTTCATAAATCATGCCAATAACCCCGATCGGGACAGAGATTTTACGGATCTTCAAACCATTAGGCCGTTCCCATTCTTCAAGAACCCGCCCGATGGGATCAGGAAGATCTCCGACCTCCTCCACCCCTTTTGCCATGGCTTCCAGCCGGTCAGGCGTCAGGGTCAACCGGTCTATAAACGCTTTATTATTGGCGTTAGCTTTCTCGAGATCGCGTTTATTAGCCTCTAATATCGCATCCTGAGAGACACGCAAAAAATGAGCGATCGCATAAAGGGCCTGGCGCCGTTGTTCTGAAGATGTACGGGCCAGATGATATCCTGCTTTCCGGGCACGCCCGGCCAGCGCGCGGATAGACCTGTCTTCATGGTTTTGAGTCATATTCATAACATTTTCCTCATAAGACAAGATCATTACGGTGGATGATCTCATCCGGCCCTTTCCGCCCCAGACGACTGATGATTTCCTCTGAATGGCACCCCAATAACTGCTTTATTTCCTGTGCGTTATAAGCCGATATACCGTGCGCTATAACAGAACCGCTTTCCCCCTCGATCCTGACCAGTTCTCCACGGGAAAAATTCCCTTCAACAGCCAGAATTCCGGCAGGCAATAAGGACCCTCCCTGAGTCAGCGCTTTGGCAGCACCTTCATCAATCATTAATCGGTTGTGATTTTTCAAGGCACCCAATATCCATTTTTTCCGGGCCTGCTTTTCCTGAATTTCTGGCAGAAACCAGCTGCAACGCCCTCCTTCCAGAAGCATTTTCAAGGGATGAAAAACCGTCCCTTTGGCAATGGCCATCGCACAACCTGATTGCGTTGCGATAGAGGCGGCAACAAGTTTTGTTTTCATCCCTCCTGAAGAATAACCGGGGGGAGGCTCACCACCCATAGCCTCAATCTCCGGTGTTAAATGGTCAATAACCGGGAGGTGTTGAGCTGTCTTATCAAGACGTGGGTCTGCTGTATAAAGCCCATCAATATCTGAAAGCAGTACAAGCTGATCAGCACCGATCATCTGTGCCACACGGGCCGCGAGACGGTCATTGTCACCAAAACGGATTTCATAGGTCGAAATCGTATCATTTTCATTGATGACAGGCACACACCCCAAATGCTCAAGAGCTTCAAACGTGTCACAGGCCATGAGGTAACGCTGCCGATTTTCTGTATCATCTGCCGTAAAGAGAACCTGTGAGGCTGTCAGCCCCTCTGAAGCCAGAACCTCTCTCCAGGATTGAGCCAGTATCATCTGCCCTACTGACGCAGCCGCCTGTTTCTCTGCGAGTGTCAACGTTCCTTCCAGCAATCCCAACTGACGACGTGCCAGCGCAATGGCACCGGAAGAGACAATCACGACAAAGACTCCCGCTTTACGCAGGAGCGCGATATCTGAAGCGACGCTTCGCATCCATTCCAGCCGCGGTCGTCCCTGTTCGGGGTCAACTACCAGGGCACTCCCGATCTTTACAACAAGACGTCTGGCATTAAGCAAAGAAGGGACCATAAAATTCACCCTGATATGTCGGTGGATAATTCATTACAAAATTGCAATATTATGAATAATGATCAACCTGAAAAATAGACTATTTTATGCATAAACGCCCCTATGCAGCTGATAAGCCCTGCCAGGAAATACCTCGTTATTATTGCTGATATGGTGATTGCCCCTCTTGGAAATAAATTTTTCTTATATAAATTAAGGTGTCCCATCTCACACCTCTTCTGGAAGATGGTATTACTTCGACCGAAGATAGTCTCTTCGCCTGTTTTTCAGCCCATGTTATAGAGACAGCATGACGCGTCCTTCCCTTCGGCCTGAGCGGCCTTCTTCCTCGATTCAGAAACCCGGTTTCCGACGTTACCGCACCCTGTTGTCCATTCTTCTGGGGGTAAGCACTTTTGGTGTTGTCGGCTCGATTGTAGTGGCATGGGGATTTTACACACATTTAAGTGCTGACCTGCCAAGCGTTGAAACGCTCCAGCATTATCATCCACCCGTCGTAAGCCGACTTTACACCTCTGATGACCAGCTTATGGCGGAACTCGCCCGTGAGAGACGCATTTATGTGCCGATCACGGCCATCCCTGAAAAAGTCAAACAGGCTTTTATTTCCGCAGAGGACCAGAATTTCTATTCCCACGGCGGAATTGACCTTCTCGCCATTGCCCGGGCGGGATTGACCGATATTTTCGCCCGCCATGGCAAAAGACCGCTCGGCGCTTCCACCATTACGCAGCAGGTCGCCAAGGTGATGCTGCTGAATAATAACAATCTCTCCCTGACCCGCAAAATTCGTGAAGCCCTTCTGGCCCTCCGCATTGAGCAGACACTCTCCAAAGAAAGAATTCTGGAGATCTATCTTAATGGCATTTATCTGGGTGGCGGGTCTTATGGGGTTGAAGCGGCGGCACACTCCTACTTTAACAAGTCACTGGACCAGCTCGATAATGCCGAAGCGGCAATGCTGGGGGCTTTGCCGAAATCTCCGACAAAATACAACCCGTTCCTTCATCCTGATACAGCCTTATGGCGCCGGAACTGGGTTCTGGACCGTATGCAGGAAACAGGTGTCATTTCCAGAAAAGATGCTGAAAGCGCCCAGAAAGAACCCCTTGTCCCACAGGAAAAAAGGCGTTTTGGCCCCCTGCCGACAACAGAATGGTTCTCTGAAGATGTACGCCGCCAGCTGATTACGCAATATGGGGAGACGCAGGCGCTTCAGGGGGGGTTGGAGGTCCATACCAGTCTTGACCCTTACCTGCAGAAGGTCAGCACACTTGCCTTGAGAGAAGGACTCATGGCCTATGACCGTACACATGGTGGGTGGCGTGGCCCTGTTTCCCGTCTTTATCTGACGGATGACTGGTCACACCAGCTTGCCGCACTGAAGCCACCGGCCGGTATGCTGACCGAATGGCGACTGGCTGTTGTTCTGCCCGGAACAATTGCCGCAGTTGGCTGGAATGAAAACGGCCAGGCCCGGAAAGCGAACCTGAAGGCCAATGATGTGGCCTGGAGCCACCGCACACATCCCTTGCATACGGGCGATGTCGTGATGATAGAGCCTACGTCTGAAGGACGTGCAGCGCTTAAACAGATCCCTGAAGTTGAAGGCGCAACAGTCACACTTGATGCTCATACCGGGCGCGTCCTGGCCATGGTCGGTGGCTGGTCATTTAATCAGAGCCAGTTCAACCGTGCCACACAGGCGCTGCGTCAGCCCGGTTCCTCTTTCAAGCCGCTGGTCTATCTGGCCGCCATGGAAAGAGACATATCCCCTTCTGAGACATTTGATGATTCGCCTATTTCCTTTGGGGACTGGCACCCACAAAATTACGAACATGATAATTGGGGCCCCACAACACTCCATGATGCCCTGAGAGAAAGCCGTAACCTTGTTACAATCAGGGTTGCCGCCCATCTAGGCATGGCTGCGGTCAGTGATATGGCGGTCAGGTCCGGCATGGTTGATTCCATGCCCCCTTATCTCCCTGCAGCCCTTGGTGCTGTTGAAACAACCGTCCTCCGTGAAGCAGCCGCTTATGCAGCTATTGCCAATGGTGGCCGGACCGTAAAACCAAGCTTCATAGATTATATTCAGGACCCAGAAGGTACTGTTTTATGGAAGAGTGACGGCTTTGCTCTTGTCACCCCTCCCCCCAGTGGACTACCCCAGATAGAGGATAAGCGCCCCGTATTAGCGAGCCCTCAAAGTGCTTATCAGATGTCAATCATGATGAAGGATGTCATTACGAGGGGAACGGGTGTACGGGCAGGAATTGGGATCAAGCAACCAATCGCCGGCAAAACCGGCACCAGTCAGGATTACCGTGACGCCTGGTTTGCCGGATTCTCTCCCGATATTGTTACGGTTGTCTGGACTGGTTTTGACACGCCGCGCTCTTTGGGCCGTAATGAAACAGGATCGCGCGTTTCAGCGCCAATCTGGAATGAAATTATGAAATCGGCCCTGTCCAGACTGCCTGAACGGGATTTTTCACCCCCGGCTGGCGTTATTCTGGCACGGTACAATACAGGCCGTATCATGGCTGTTGACGCCTTCAAGGATGACCAGACACCAGGTGCCTCTGTGCCGCTTCATGGATTCGGCGCTGGGACGCAGGCCCTTACAGCCAGTGATAACGGGGCAGACATGATTCCTGATTCTGAGGAAAATATGGACGGTCCTACCAGCAGCAACCTGGGAAGCGGAACAGCACTTGCACCGCCTTCTCCCCTTTCCGCCCCTGTACCCAGCGACAAAAATGCACCAGCCCAATCCTCACATAGTGACATTGGCGTAGGGGGCCTCTACTAAGAGGCTCTCTAAACTCTTATAATGTTTCTTCTATTTCTAATGGAGACCCTAATTCATGTCGGCTGAGACAGAAGCCCTTTCCCAGCAAATCAAGCAGTCAGTGGAACTGCTGAGGAGGCATCTTTGACTGGGATGTCGCGACAACCCGTCTTGCTGAGCTCAACCAGCGCGTAGAAGACCCTGACCTCTGGAATGATGCTGAAGCCGCCCAGAAAATCATGCGGGAACGCACTTTGCTGGCCAACCAGATCGAGGGTGTTCAACAACTGGAAAAAGAGACGGAAGATGCGCTCGAACTGGTTGAACTCGCCGAAATGGAAAATGATACTGACCTGATTGAGGACAGTACAAAAGCCCTGCGCGACCTGGCAACACAGGCTCAGCAGCGCGAAACGGAAAGTATGCTTTCCGGCGAGGCAGATGCCAATGATTGTTACCTGGAAGTCAATGCAGGGGCTGGCGGCACGGAGGCACAGGACTGGGCCAGTATGCTCCTGCGTATGTATACACGCTGGGCAGAGCAACATGGCTATAAAGTCTCTCTGATTGAATCCAGTGACGGAGAGCAGGCTGGCATCAAATCGGCAACGATTTTGGTCAGTGGTCCCAATGCTTATGGGTGGCTCAAGACAGAAGCTGGTGTGCACCGGCTGGTCCGCATTTCACCTTTTGATTCGGCAGCACGCCGCCATACTTCCTTTTCGTCAGTCTGGGTTTATCCGGTTGTTGATGACTCCATTGAGATTGAAGTCAATGATTCTGATCTGCGGGTGGATACCTTCAGGGCTTCCGGCGCGGGTGGTCAGCATATTAACAAAACGGATTCAGCGATCCGTATTACCCATATTCCAACAGGGATTGTGGTCGCCTGTCAGACAGACCGCTCCCAGCACCGCAACCGTGCAACGGCTATGGAAATGCTGAGAGCCCGCCTCTATGAAGCTGAGCTCCAGAAACGCGAAGCCGCCGCGGCTGAGAATGAAGCCGCCAAAACCGATATCGGCTGGGGGCATCAGATCCGTTCTTACGTTCTGGCTCCTTACCAGCTGGTCAAAGACCTTCGCACAAATGTGGAAAAAGGAAATCCGGACGCTGTTCTCGATGGTGATCTGGACGACTTTATGGCGGCCTCATTGGCCCAGAGAGTCGGCGGGACACGCTCTGAAGCAAGTGCTCAGGCACAATAATTAATCTGACTTCACAACTGAATTGAGGCCCATCCACCTTGGATTGGCCTCAACAGTGGAATAATATCTCTCCGGTTGTCCCTTCTGCATCCGGAGAGGGCTCATCGTCCTTTTTGGGAAAAGAGGATGATACTGATTTGCATTTAGTGTATAGTTACCGCTTTATATAGCGGGAACTTCATGATCCGGCATTCTGATACGGACAGAGGATAAGAAGGGTTTATTATGAAACATTATGTCACCCAACAGCATAGGCCTGTAGACTATGCCATTGCGATCGGGGTGACGTGTCTCATTGCTGGAATTGCCTTATTTTCTCTTAATCATCAGCGTGTGGCGATGCAGAAAGTAACGGCAACATTATCCCCCCTCCAGACGACGATTATCGCCCAGACCCCCTCACAGGACGCTGCCGCTGCGCCACCACCACCTGCACTGGTTGAACCTTCTGAGCCTTATGTCCCGCCTCCCAAGCTGAATATTGCAAAGCAGCAAGCGCACCCTATTGAGCACGTAACGCATAAAAAGCCCGTTAAAGCGCCCAAAGTTGTGCAACCTGTCAAAAGTCAGCAACCCTCCAAAAGCCAGAAGCCTTCTGAAAGCCAGTCACAGGCGACACAAGGCACAACCGGCAAGGCAGCAACAGGAAACGCTAATGGCTCTCCCAGCCCGGGCGATCACTCTGCAGGCGCCGTGCCGATCAATAATGTGCAGCCGGAATATCCAGCCGAGGCCCAGGAACAAAGCCGGGAAGGTAGTGTAACGGCTGTATGCGATATTCTGGAAAATGGCAGACCATCGAACTGTAAATTAACCAGTGTACGCGGTGGTCATGATTTTGCTGAAAGCGCTCTGGAATTCCTGACACAATCAGGCGTGCGCTACCAGCCTGCTGTCATGAATGGTCGGCCCGTTATTGAACATGGCCATGTACTCCATATTGATTTCACGTTAAGCGACGGCATGAATTGAGAGATTTTATGATACATAACGTCTTATTCTTTTCCTGCCTGTCTCCCGCTAAAGTTTCTATCCCCCGCCATAATCACACGATTAAAGAGGATTATTAAGCGTCATGACCGAACCTTCTCACCCTTCAACACGTTCTGATATCGTTTCTGCACGGCGAGGACGCTATTATGCATTTGCCCTGATTTTGGGGATGGGAACAGCACTTTGCCTGCCTTCCGCTGTTCAGGCGCAGTCAGAGCCGAATTACAGCATTCAGGTTGACCCTTCACACCCTGAGACTTTCCCAGCCTCACAGTCAGCACAAATCTCTGAATCTCCTGCTCCGCAGTCCCAGACAGAGGCCGCCACTCCTGCTCAGCCGGAAGGGGCCAGCGCCGTTGCTCTGGTTAATAACGAAAAGGCAGACGCAGCCCCCACCGCGAACCCATATGGCCTCAAAGCCCTCTGGCAGAATGGTGACAGTGTTGCCAGAATCGTTCTTTTGATCCTTCTGATCATGTCAGCGGGGACATGGATTGTCCTGATCGTCAAACTGCTTGAACAGGCCCGTGTTTTCAATGCAGCACGTGAGGCTTCACGCACCTTCTGGAAAAAGGGCTCCATTGCTGAAGGAATGAGCGCTTTGAAAGAAAATTCTCCTTTCCGCTATATTGCGGAAACCGGCCTTGCGGCAACAGAACATTATACAGGCCCGATCACCCAGCAGATTGATCACCAGTCCTGGATTGCCCTTTCTCTGCGTCGTTCCGTTGATATGATCGCCACACGCTTACAGAGCGGGCTTGCCTTTCTTGGCACTGTGGGCTCAATCGCACCATTTGTCGGGCTTTTTGGAACAGTCTGGGGGATTTATCACGCTCTGACAGCAATCGGTATTGCAGGACAGGCCACAATCGATAAAGTCGCAGGTCCCGTCGGTGAATCCCTGATTATGACCGCCATCGGTCTGGCAACCGCTGTCCCGGCTGTTCTGGCTTATAACTGGCTCGTACGCCGCAACAAGGCTGCGATGGAACGCGTCAGAAACTTCTCATCAGACATGCATGCTGTGCTGATTGGCGGCTATCGTCATGAGGCTGTTTTCAACAAAGACGCACAATCCTCTCCCTCAACACCAGACAGTCAGGCATAAAAATGGGTGTCTCCTTTCCAAATGGAGATGACCGTGACGAAGATGAGGTGGTATCGGAAATCAATACCACCCCTCTCGTCGATGTCATGTTGGTGCTCCTCATCATATTCCTGATCACCATTCCTGTGGCAACACACACTGTAAAAGTGGACCTGCCCGTAGAGCGCAATCAGCCTACCCATACCAAAATTGGCAATATCGTTCTGGCTGTACTGGCTGATGGCCGCATATACTGGAATCAGGATCTCATGCCCAACCGGGGCGCCTTAATGGATAAATTGCAGGCTGTTGCAAAACAGAATCCACAACCGCAGATTCAGATCCGTGGCGATGGCACTGCCCGATATGCCGCTATCGGCCCCATTATTGAGGCTTGTCAGGAAGCGGGGATCGCACATGTCGATTTTATTACACTTCCTCCGCATGGATAATCTTTCCTGATCGCTTCGCTTACCTGGAGAAACCCCTTTTATGTCTCCCGATCTCGGCACGAATGACACGCAGGACGATGACAGCATCGTCGATATCAATACGACACCTTTAATCGATGTCATGCTCGTCCTGTTGATTATGTTAATCGTCACGATCCCGTTACAGACTCATTCTGTTTCCATTGATCTTCCCCAAAATAAAAGCCAGGCAGAGGCCGATCATAAACAGCCCATCACGCTCGATATCAATTATGACAACAGCCTGAGCTGGAACGGCACAACCCTGACCTCGGAAGAGGACCTGCAGAACCATCTCCGGGAAAGCGTGGAACAGGGAGGGGAAGACGGACCTGAGATTCATGTCCATCCAGACCGTCTTTCCAGCTATAAAACAGTCGCTCATGTGCTGTCTGACGCCCAGAAATCCGGCATTAAAAAATTGGGCATTATCGGGCTGGAGCAATTTACAGAGGGACAATAATCGTGACACATTTCCGCATCTCAGTTTTTTCCCTATTCCTGAGCGGTACTTTCCTTCTGACCGGCTTTCAGCCTGTCTGGGCCGAGGAATCTGTCCTGAGACCGGAAATTGGCCAGGCGTTGCAACATGCCCAGAATGACCTGTCTGCCCGCCGTTACAATCAGGCAAGTGCGGACGTGAATTCTGCTGAAATCATAGCCGATAAAACACCCTATGAAGCTTATATAATTGCCCAGATGAAAGCCGCTATTGCCGCAAAAACCGGCAATGTCACAGACGCTTTCAAGGCATTTGACGCTCTGATCAGGGATCCCCTCACCTCTCCCCAGGAGAAGGGAAAATTGCTCTCTGCAGAAATCAGCCTGGCTTACAAAGCCAAAAACTATGATGCCGCGGCTCAGGCTGCAGAGCGTTACCTGCGTGACATTGGGCCCAACGAACAAACAAGCCTTCTGCTGACTCAGGCTTTTTATCTCAGCCATAACTGGCCCAAAGCTCTTCGCTCCGCGGAAAAGAGCGTGGAATATGCTGAAAAATCCGGGGCGAAACTGTCTGAAACCCAATTGCAGTTAATGGCTGTATCTGCAACGCATCTGAAAGATCAGGCCCATATAAATCAGGCCTACACACTTCTCGCCCGGAATTTTCCAAAACCGGAATATTGGCAGGCTCTGATCCATTCCCTTATGACAGATCATGCCTTATCGCCAACCTTATCCTTCATTCTTCAGAGATTGCGGTTCCAGACCCATAATCTTAAAGACCCCGCCGATCTGAAAGATATGGTCGAAAGAGCTGTCCAACTGGGTCATGCCACATTGGCGCTCACCCTTCTGGAGCAGGCCTATAAACAAAATCTTCTCGGCCAGGGAAGCGCTGAAACCGAGTATGCTCATTTCCATGACTTTATTACCCGACAGGCACAGACCGAGCAGCAGAACCTTCCCGACACACTTAAAAAAGCCCGCTCGGACTCGGGGTCAGCTCCTGCTTTGAAAGCAGGGTATAATCTTATTCTTGCCGGACAGCCTGATCAGGGATTGGCTCTGATGAAAGAGGGGCTGGATAAACAGTCTTCCGGAAAGGAACAGGCTCTCCTTGTTTATGCTCTTGCGCAGAATGACGCCGGCAGAACAGGGGAAGCCCTTGCAACCTTGAAGCAGCTGAAAGGGACAGACGCAGCTGACACATTGGCTCAATTATGGGCCGTGGCCTTGTCCCAAAATAATCAGAAATAAAAACAGGGCCGGTCATTCCTGTTTTGCCCTATGAGGATTATGTAATTTCCGGGTAACTTAACTATAAGTGCCCGGCATGGTAAAATATGCCTGCTTATCTCATGTGCTATATCTGCCAATAAATTGGAAGACGCTCGACCCATGTCCGAAAAAGAACGCCCTTTTCCTTTATCACTATTCTCCCTTTTCAGGCTTGTTATTCTTGCGCTGTTTCTTGTTTCCGGATCAGGCATCTCTTCCATCAAGGCTTTTGCGGAGGGAGCGGCAACACCTGCGGTAACGACGCCCCCCCATATTTCGCAGGAACAAACTGACCAGCTTCTCAGCGTCCTGAAAGATCCCAAAAAACGTCAGGATTTCATCACAACGTTACAAAATCTTACCGCCGCGCAGAAAACGACCACCAAAGATACATCTCTGCTTGATACAAGCTGGAATGAAATTACTGATGTCAGCCGCCAGGGGCTGGGAAAATTCAAGACATTAAGCAAGACAGTCACAAATTTCAGTGACCTGTTTCCATGGATTAACCACGTGATGAAAACGCCGAGTGTCCAACATGAGATCATGCGGATTTCCATCCGTGTGGCCATTCTGGTCATTGGGGGCGTCGCACTGGCCTATGGTATGCGCCTTCTCTTACGTGGACCCCGCAAAAAGCTTGAGCTCAAGGCCCAGCGCTTTAACCGGGAGAATATTCAAGATGACCTGAAAGGTCTGCAGGAAGCCAGAGACGAAGCCAGCCAGCAATCAGAAGAGGTGGAACCAACCAAAACTGACAAAACCGCTAAAAACACGGCACAGATACAGGATACTGAAAAACGTATGCAACGTCAGGGAGCGATGGCTTACCTGATGGTTACGCTGCGGCGTTTCCCCTATACATTCGGCCGTTTCATAATGGACCTTCTCGGGGTCTGCATGTTCCCCCTGATCGCTCTTGTGATTCAGAGTTTTGACCCCGACCCCGATGCCCAGACCATGCGGGCAGTCTGGAGTATCACCTGGCTTGCCGTTGTCGGACTGGCTGTCTGGATTGCCTTGTTACGCGCCCTTTTCTCCCCCGAAAAACCATGGCTGCGCCTCACAACATTAAGTGATGGCACGGCCCTTTTCCTTTTCAAGGGATTACGCAATATCGGCCATGTGGTCTCCTGGGGGATCACAGCGCTCATTATCCTCAAGGATTGTACTTTACCGGAATCGATTGCGCTTTCTCTGGCAAAAATACTGGCCCTGATCGTCCATATCATGATCGCGCTTCTCATTCTGGGCAGCCGTTCCAATGTTGACTGGGCTCTGAATCGCGCCGCTGAACATAATAAGCGTCTTGCTCCCATCCTGCATTTTGTTGCCAAATGCTGGTGGGTCATTGCGCTTTTCTTCGTTTTCGCACTCTGGCTTGTCTGGGCTGCTGAAATTCCGGGCGGTTATACAATGATCCTGCGCATTACGGGACGGACGATCGCTGCCCTGATTATTATGCGTATTCTCAGCATCTTTGCTTATGGCGGGCTGGAGCGGTTTTTCAACTCTCTCAATAAATGGTCCATCACCAAGGAAACCAGAACAAGGATCCTGCGTTATTATCCCGCAGCACAACGCGTAATCGGCTTTATTATCGTTATACTGACAATTCTTGCCCTGACGATTGCCTGGGGGACCCCTGCTTATGAGGTCATTGGCAGACATACGATCGGGGCACGTCTTCTCTCTTCTCTCGCAACAATTGTTGTCAGTCTGCTTATTGGCGTCATCGTCTGGGAGATTGCCAATGTTACGATAGAACACAAGATCCGCCAGATAGAAAAAGAGGCAGAAGGCAATTACAAGGCGCGTATGGCGCGGATCCGTACGCTCCAACCCATGTTGAGAATTTTATTGCTTGTCATTCTGACCGCTGTGATCAGTCTGACGATCCTCTCTCAACTCGGGATCAATATCGCCCCCCTCCTGGCAGGCGCCTCAATCTTTGGTGTCGCACTGGGTTTTGGTTCCCAGAAACTTGTGCAGGATTTTATCAGTGGCATATTCCTCCTGATGGAAAATGCTCTGACGGTCGGGGATGCCGTTACGTTAAACGGCACCTATGGCATTGTTGAAAAACTTTCATTGCGCACAGTCCATATCAGGGCCCTGGACGGCTCGATCAATATTTTCCCTTTCAGTTCGCTTGGGCAGATCATCAATTTCAATCGTGACTTTGCGCGCGCCTTGATTACGGCCGACGTCTCTTATGACACAGATACTGACCTGGCTGTTAAAGCGCTGTTCGATGTCACTGCGGGCATGAGAGCTGACCCTGAATTCAGCAGCCTCATTATTGATGATTTCCAACTTTGGGGGGTCGACTCACTCAATGATTCGTCAGTGTCCATTAAAGGTGCTGTTCCAACCACGACCGCCGGTCGCTGGCCTGTACAACGGCAATTCTATCGCCGCATGAAAAAACTTTTTGAGGAACGGGGCATTGATATCCCCTTCCCGACCCGCACCTTACAATTTGTCAGTGATCTGCCTGTTTCTCTTACCCAAAAAGAAAACACATCCAAGGCAGAAAAAGAGAATCCGGCAAAAGATCAGGAGAAGACCTCTTAATGGGGCTCTCCTCATTTTTTAGAAAGGCATGTTCCGTCTCTGCCCTGGAGAGAAAGACTACTTTTCAGGGCAGGACGTGGATTGATCATAATTTCTAAGGGCCAGAAACGCCCATATAGAAGCGGGGATCCAGCCTAAAATCGTAATCTGCAAAATCAGGCAGATGACACCCGCAACGGGGCGACCAATTGTAAAAAATGTGAACCAGGGGATAAAAAAGGCTATAAGAACGCGAATCATCATGTACCCTTTCGGAAAAAACATTTCACCTTATGTTCAACGCACTGACTTACAATCCGTAATAAAGTATAAATATGCGTAAACAGCGCCTTTTAAAGGGGAGTTTTTTTATGAGTAATATCATTATCGCCACAGTGACCTATCTTACCTCTGCTGAAGACGTTGCTGCTCAGCGCCCGGCTCACCGTGCTTTTCTTGCAGGTCTTTTCGAGAAGGGACTTTTAATGATGTCAGGTCCTATGACATCGGGAAAAGGCGGCGTTCTGATCGTGCGCGGGTCAATCTCAGAAGAAGAACTGGGGCAGATTCTCTCCCAGGATCCTTTCGTAACATCAGGTGTCGGTCGTTACGAATTCTGTGAATTCAACGCCGTTAAACACGCGCCTTATCTCGAAGGCCATATTTGACGAAAGGGACGAAAGTCCCTAAAAGCCTGTTCCTCTATCCAGGCTCCGGGAACGCTTTGTCCGGAGCCTTCTGAGGGCCTTGTTACTGGAAATCATGACACAAAACAGATAAATATATAAGTGCGTCTGTTCCCCTGTCTGCTTTTTGTCACTGGATATTACTCCACATGAGATCGTTTCGTCTCCTTAACCGTTTCTGTCTTTTCTCTCTTATACTCTGCTTCGGGCTTCTGATTCTTGATTTCAGTAAACAGGCTCAGGCAGAAGCACCTAAAGTGCTTAAGATTGGGATTATGGCCGGTGAAGATGAAGATATCTGGCAAGTTGTCTCCCAGAATGCGGTAAAAGCGGGCCTGACCCTCAAGATAACGACATTCTCTGATTACAATGCCCCTAATGAGGCCCTTGTTGAACATGAGCTGGATGCCAATGCCTTTCAACATGGCCCTTATCTGGACGCTCAGAACAAGGCTCATGGCTACCATCTGATCATTGCCGGAAATACGACGTTTCAGCCGATCGGCTTTTATTCACGTAAATGGACGTCTATCGCTGACATTCCCAAAAATGCCAAAATCGGCGTACCGAATGACCCAAGCAATGAAGGCCGCGCCTTGTTGATGCTGCAGGCTCTCGGGTTAGTTAAAGTTTCGCCGGATGCAGGGCTGTTTCCGACTGCACTGGATCTCACAGAAAATCCACGTAATCTTTCGATTGAAGAGCTGGATGCCGGCATTGTCGGCCGTACCCTGCCTGATCTTGATGGTGCTGTCATCAATACGGACTGGGCACGCAAAGCCGGGGTTGACCTCAAGAAAGAACGGATCGGTTCAGAAAATCTGAAAAATAATCCTTACGTCAATATCATCGTCATCAACCCGGAAGATAAGGATGCTCCTTGGGTGAAGGCCCTTGTTCAGGCATTTCAGCAACCTGACGTAGCCGACGCTATTGCGAAAGCTTATCATGGAACGGTCCTCCCTGCCTGGCCATGAGTATTCTTTTAGACGTTAAACAGGTCAGTCATCGTTTCTCTGGTCAAAATGTTCTGGACAATATTTCCTTTTCGGTCAGAAAAGGTGAAATTATCGGGATTATCGGTCGCTCCGGAGCAGGGAAATCCACCCTTCTCCGCTCTTTATGTGCCTTGGAACGGCCTCAGGAAGGGTCCATTTTTCTTGATGGGATCGACCTGACAAAACAGAGTGAATCGAAATTAATTCAGATCAGGCGCAAAATCGGGCTGGTTTTTCAGCATTTTAACCTTCTGACGTCTCGTTCCGTTGCCGGAAATATTGCTCTGCCTCTCCAGATTGCAGGCTGGCCCCGGGCAAAACAGAAAGAACGCGTTAACGAGCTTTTACAGCTTGTTGGACTGGACGGCTTTGGCCCGAAATACCCCTCACAACTTTCAGGGGGACAGAAGCAGAGAGTCGGGATTGCACGCGCTCTTGCCGCCAGTCCGTCCCTTCTTTTATGCGATGAGGCAACCTCTGCCCTCGACCCTGAATCGACTGCATCAATTCTGAATCTGCTTGCCGATATCAATCAGAAGCTTGGCCTGACCATTATTCTCATCACGCATGAGATGGATGTCATTCGACGCTTTGCGCAGCATGTGCTCGTTATGGATCATGGGCGACTGGTCGAAAACGGGACGTTTCTGGACTTATTATGCAAAAACAGGGATGGCGGTCCTCTTCAGGCATTACTCACAGAATGCAGCCCCCAATTACCTGCTGAATTTACAGGCGTCATCCAATCTCAGCCTGCACCGGGTTATTTAACGGTCCTAAGGCTGGTCCTGGATCATAAAACAACCTGCACACCTCTATTCTCCCAGATTGCAGAACAGTTCCATGTCGAGACAATTTTGTTGCAGGGCGGGGTGACATCGCTTGAAAACAAAATGGCAGGCGACATGATCATTGCGCTTAAAGGAGAGCGCGTTTCAGAAGCCCGGGCTTTTCTCGCACTTAAAGTTCAGCATATGGAAGCGATGGGTTATGTCCCCGATTATTCTTAAACTCATTCTCAACGCAACCCTGCAAACTCTGGAGATGGTTTTTGCTTCAACGGCGCTTGCTGTCATTTTCGGGCTACCCTTGGCCCTCTTTCTGATCACAACAGGGCCAAAAGGGCTTTATCGGCTTCCGCTGCTCCCTCGGATCGTAGGCATTATTGTTGACGCCTTAAGAGCGATTCCTTTCATCATTCTGCTGGTTCTGCTCATTCCTGTCACTCGCTTCATTGCAGGGACGTCTTTAGGGACACACGCCGCCATTGTGCCTCTCGCCATTGCAGCCATCCCTTATTATGCCCGTCTGGCCGAAGTTGCCCTCAGAGAGATCGACCCCGGTCTGATTGACGCCGTCCGCGCCATGGGGGGCTCACGTTTCACGATTATCCGTTCTGTTATGATCCCTGAAGCCATGCCCGGCCTTATTGGCAGCCTGACAGTGACCCTCGTTACGCTCGTGGGCGCTTCTGCCATGGCAGGGACGATCGGGGCAGGCGGTCTCGGTGACCTCGCCATCCGTTATGGCTATCAACGCTTTAATACCACGATCATGCTCTGGGTCGTCGCCGTACTCGTCGTCATGGTCTGCCTGATTCAGCTGATCGGTAATAGTCTGATACGCTGGATCAAGCGGTAATAAAAAGCGCTGACGGAAATCCAGACACATCTTTTCAGGGCTCGATGAACTTCAAGATCGAGCTCTGAGAGAAAGCTTATAATATCCCAGAATTCTCTGAAGACATTACGCTTTAGAAATCGCAAGATTTAGCGAAAAATCAATAAAGCAACATTATTTTATAAGGGGAATTATGGTGAACCGGGTGGGATTCGAACCCACGACCATTCGATTAAAAGTCGAATGCTCTACCGACTGAGCTACCGGTTCAACTTGAGGCACTAGCTACAGGATCAAGCGACCGGCGTCAAGGACGTTTCCACAAAAAAACGTCTCTTACAAAAAGATTAATTAAAAAAAAGCTCTGGAGACTGTTTTTGCCTCCAGAGCCAGGGAAGAAACCTTAGGCCTCAACGTAAGCGCGGATAATTTCGTCAGGGTCCTTGACCATACCAGAGGCCCCTGTACCACGTTTAATCTTGTCAACCGCGTCCATACCCTCAATAACCTGCCCTACGATCGTATATTGACCATCGAGAGACGGGCATGGAGCGAACATGATGAAGAACTGGCTGTTGGCACTATGCGGGTTCATTGTGCGGGCCATGCCGACTGTCCCGCGTTCAAAACGGGCTTCTTTTGTGAATTCTGCTGGCAGATCAGGATATGAGCTTCCGCCGCTTCCTGTTCCTGTAGGGTCGCCACCCTGAGCCATAAAGCCATCAATGACGCGGTGGAATTTCACACCGTTATAGAATCCCTCTTCTGCCAGTGTTTTCAGGCGCTCAACATGCTTTGGTGCCAGATCAGGGCGCAGGGCAATGACAACTTTCCCTTCCGGGATGTCCAGAACAAGTTTTTCACCATTTTTTGTATCTGTCTCAGACATGTTTTTTCCTCTCAAAAGAACAATGATTCAATGACGCTTATATTTATGTAGGAAGGCGACCCAGTTTTGATAAGATCGCCTGCGCAACTTCCAGACTGACAAAGGGAGAAATATCGCCTCCCAATCTGGCAATTTCTTTGACAATACGGCTTGCCGTTGTACGGTGACGCTCAGACGCCAGAAGAAAGACGGTCTCAATCTCAGGTGCCAGACGGCGCAAAGCTCCGGAAAGCTGCGTTTCAAAATCAAAATCCCCAGCTGAGCGCAAACCACGTACTACTGTGCCTGCCCCGGCCTGATGAACCGCATCAACCAGCAAATTATCAAACCCGATGACTGAAATACGGTCCCCATGCGGCAGGTTGGAAATTTCCTTCCTCACCAGAACAATCCGTTCTTCCAGCGTCAGAAATGGCTTTTTATCCTCATTAACCGCAACACCAACCACCAGATGGTCAAAGATCGCAGCGGCCCGGTCAATAACGTCCAGATGTCCGAATGTAACCGGGTCAAACGTGCCAGGATAGAAACCGATACGCGGATTACTCATCCTGTTTCGGGCCCTCTTGTACGTCAGATGTTTCTGTCTCTTCGGACTGCTGTTCGCTGCTATCTTCTTCCACAGGGAAAACGCTCATGACGCGTTCCTCACCATCGACGCGGAACAAGGTCACCCCACCAGCCTGACGAGACATGACCCGTATCTGGGAGACAGGCAGGCGAATCAGACGGCCGGTATCTGTAACCATCATGATATCAATATCGTCCATTGTAGGAAGCGTTCCCACAATTTCACGGCCGCGACGCTCAGTCGTAAAGTTCATATTATTCAGACCCTGACCACCACGCCCTGAAACGCGGTAATCATAGGCAGAAGAACGTCGACCAAAGCCTGTATCTGTCACAGTCAGCAAAAGCTCTTCCTGCGCTGCCAGCTCTTCAAAACGCTCTTCACTCAGAGCGGTCTCGGCGGCATTTTCCTCTTCCTCGTCAGACGGTGTTTCGACGGTTTCTTCCTCGATGTCACCCTCATTGGCAGCCGCACGCCGGCGTGCATTGGCCATGCGGAGATAGGCGGCACGCTCCTCCACACTGGCCTCAACATGATTGAGGATACAGAGTGAGACGACCTGATCACCTTCCGCCAGGCGAATCCCTCTTACCCCTGTGCTGCCACGACCTGCAAAGACGCGCAATGTTTCATCAGTAATCTGGAAGCGGATTGCACGGGCATTACGCGTGGCAAGGAAAACATCCTGCCCTTCCTGACAGGTGGCCACCCCGATAAGCGAATCACCTTCATCAAGCTTCATGGCAATCAGGCCGGAAGCGCGAATATTGCGGAAGTCACTCAGGCGGTTACGACGGACATTGCCACTCGCTGTTGCGAAGACAAGGTGCAGATCATCCCATGTCTCTTCATCCTGCGGCAAGGGCAGAACGGTCGTAATAATATCGTCCCCCAGCTCCGGCAGAAGATTGACCAGAGCACGCCCTTTGGCAGTAGGTGCCGCTTCCGGCAGATGCCAGACTTTCATGCGGTACACTTTCCCGCCTGATGAGAAGAACAGCACCCATTGATGGGTGTGCGCATTAAAGCTGCGAATCACCACATCATCACCACGCCGCCCCGCCGCAGTGCGCCCACGGCCACCACGATTCTGGGAGCGGAATATCTCAAGCGGTGTGCGTTTGATAAAGCCATCACGTGTGATGGTCACAACCATCTGGCCAGGCTCAATCAGGCTTTCATCTGACTGATCGCCCAATGCGTCGGAAATTTCTGTACAACGTGGAGAGGACAGAGCTGCACGAGCCGCCATAAGCTCCTCATGCATAACCTCCATACGGCGGATATGGCTTTCCAGAATATGGAGCAATTCTGTAATTTTGACGCTGACTTCATCAAGTTCAGCCTGAATCTTTTCACGTTCCAAACCGGTCAGTCGTTGCAGACGCAGATCCAGAATACCGCGAGCCTGCGCTTCTGTCAGATGAACATGGCCGTCTATGACAACGTTTCCTTCATCGTGAATCAGCTCAAGCAGAGGCACAACTTCATCAGCCGGCCACGCCCGCGCCATCAGGCGCTCACGCGCTGTCGCCCCATCCGGGGCTGAACGAATCAGGGTAATCACTTCGTCGATATTGGCGACAGCAATGACCAGACCAACCAGCAAATGGCCACGATCACGCGCTTTATTGAGGTCAAAGCGGGCACGACGTAAAATGACATCTTCACGGAAACGGATGAAGGCCTTGAGAACATCAATAAGGCCCATCGTCCGGGGACGACCCTCATCAAGAGCCAGCATATTCACACTGAAAGACGTCTGAAGCTGCGTGAAGCGATAAAGCTGATTGAGAACAACTTCGCCTGTGGCATCGCGTTTCAATTCAATCACGACACGCATACCGGAACGATCGCTCTCGTCGCGTATATCAGAGATTCCTTCAATCTCTTTTGAACGCACAAGATCCGCGATCTTTTCCTGCAAGGTCGCCTTATTCACCTGGTAAGGAATTTCGGTAACGACGATCGCGTAACGATCCTTGCGAATTTCCTCAATTTCGGCGCGTGCGCGTACGGGTATGGAACCACGACCTGTTTCAAAAGCCTGCCTGATTCCACGCCGCCCCATAATAATTCCCCCCGTCGGGAAATCAGGGCCCGGGATGATCTGCATCAGCTCATCAAGTGTAATGGCGGGATTTGCCACCATGGCCAGGGTCGCATCAATGACTTCAAGCGGGTTATGGGTGGGAATATTGGTTGCCATTCCCACAGCAATACCCGCAGCCCCATTGACGAGAAGATTCGGGTAAGCAGCGGGAAGAACCTGCGGCTCCTGCTCACTTTCATCATAATTTGGCTGAAACTGGACGGTATCGCGGTCAATATCATCCAACAGAAAGGAGGCCGAGCGGGCAAGACGCGCCTCTGTATAACGCATGGCAGCCGGACTATCACCATCGACTGAGCCGAAATTGCCCTGCCCATCAATCAGGCAGACCCGCATTGACCAGCTTTGCGCCATACGCACCATGGCGTCATAAATCGAGCTATCACCATGAGGGTGATATTTACCCATGACGTCACCCACTGCACGGGCCGACTTGCGGTAGGGTTTATCAGAGGTAAAACCACTTTCCCGCATGGCATAAAGGATACGTCGGTGAACAGGCTTCAACCCATCACGAACATCTGGCAAAGCACGCGAAACAATGACTGACATCGCATAAGCCAGATAGGAGGAACGCATTTCCTCCTCAATTGTCACAGGCAAGCGATCGGAAGGAAGACTATCGTGCGGTTCGCTCAAAACAGGGCCACCCAATTTTATAACAGCAGAAGATTTTATTATAGACCATCACTACTGGAAGCACCAGACAGGGAAAGTCTGCACGACTTGCCCGTCCCTTCTCCCTTTCCGATAAATCCTCTAAAAGAGCATATTCTGTCTCCATAATTTCCAAATGTTATTAATATAGTCAGCCATGGCCTCTTCTTTTTTCCCATTATTGACTGAACTCCCATGGCATGACCCGGAGCATTATCTTTCATTTCTCTCCGGCAAGGCGGTCGCTTTTCTTGATAGTGGAGGAGATCCTGCTCAGGAACGCCAAAGATGGAGCTATCTCTGCCCACATCCTGTTGCTGTTAAAGAGCTGAGTCAGCAGGACGCCAAAAATTTCCAGTCCATCCTTAGAGATTTCTGGGCGAACTATAAACCGGCACGTTTATTGCAAACCACTCTCCCTTTTACGGGCGGGTTGATCGGGTTTGCCAGTTATGAGGCCGGGCTGGCCTGTGAGGGGATTGCCTCCCGTCATGAAAGTGACGCCCCGGCTTTTCTGGTCATGGCCTGTTATGACCTCTTTATCTTTGACCGATTGGAACAACGTCTCTGGTGGGCCAGTGCTCAGGGCAATCTCCCGCCTGCTCTCCCTGATAAAACCCTTTCCAGCCCCCCTATTCTGCATTTCACCGCTGATGATCCTGAGGCCGACTGGAAAGCCTCTGTGGACGCTGTCAGAAATTTCATTGAAGAAGGCGATATTTTTCAGGCAAATCTGACCATGCGCTGGCAGGCTGAGAGACCGGAAAAGACTGAGTTATCTGCTC
This sequence comes from Aristophania sp. ESL1100, assembly GCF_058511235.1. Taxonomy (NCBI): domain Bacteria; kingdom Pseudomonadati; phylum Pseudomonadota; class Alphaproteobacteria; order Acetobacterales; family Acetobacteraceae; genus Aristophania; species Aristophania sp. ESL1100. The sequence continues at coordinate 1,796,884 of NZ_CP196394.1, forward strand.
TTTACAGAAAATTGCGCCGTGCCTGCCCTGCCCCTTTTGGGGCTTTTCTCAACACACCGGATTTCGGGCTTTTAAGCTGCTCTGTTGAACGTTTTTTATCCCTCACCGCTGAAGGAGTGATAGAAACGCGCCCGATCAAAGGCACAGCGCCTCTTTCCGCAGACCCTGAACATAATCAGACGATCAAGGCAGAGCTGGCCCAAAATGAAAAAGAGCTTGCTGAGAATCTGATGATTACCGACCTGATGCGCCACGATCTGGGGCGCGTCAGTGAACTGGCGTCGGTCCATGTGCCCCAACTTTGCAAAGTGGAGGAATTTGCACATGTGCATCATCTCGTCTCAAGTGTGACAGGACGCTTAAAAGCGGACTATGACGTTTTTGACCTGCTGCATGCAACACTCCCTCCCGGCTCTGTAACCGGCGCGCCAAAGCACCGTGCTCTGGAAATTATTGATGAGCTCGAAAGCTCTTCACGCGGTGCTTATTGTGGCACATTATTTCGCATAGGCTGGGAGGGTGCTATGGATAGCTCCGTCATTATCCGCAGCGTCAGTGCCACGGCAAAACAATTCAGATTAGGGGCCGGAGGGGGGATTACCTGGCCATCACAGGCCCAGGCAGAATATGAGGAAATGCTGCTAAAGGCGGCACCATTATTAAAGGTTCTGGGCACCTAGATGAAGCGCTCTTCAAACCAGATTCCGTTTCTCTGGCTTAATGGTCGGGTAATAGCCGTCAATGAGGCGGCGATTTCTCCCTCTGATCGCGGATTTTTATTGGGAGACGGTCTTTTTGAGACTTTCCGTTTCAATGATGGAAAGGCCCCCCATCTGGCACGCCATTGGGCCAGACTGAACAATGGCTGTGATCTCCTGCGCCTGGAAACGCCTCCCTTTTCCCTGATCGAACAGGCTCTTTCCCAGCTGAGCTCCAGCAATCAGCTTGCTCATGGCTCGGCCAGATTGACGGTCACAAGAGGACCGGGACCACGGGGACTGGTTCCCCCGCCCTCTCCACAGCAGACCCTCATGCTTACCATTAATTCCCTCGCTGAAGAGGAACTGCCCCCTGTCAGAGTGTCTCTCTCCTCCTACAGGCGCGATTCACAATCGGTCTTATCACGTATCAAATCCACCAACGCACTCACTTCCGTTCTTGCGCGTCTTGAAGCTCATGAAAAACAGGCAGAAGATGCCCTTCTTTTAAATGAAAAAGGGACGATTGCCGAGGCAACGGCCTCCAATTTCCTCGCTCTTCTGAACGGTAGGCTCGTGACGCCCTTTATAAAAGACGGCGCCCTTCCAGGGATCAGTCGCCAAAGATTGATCGAGCAGGGCTTATGCCATGAAGCCTCACTGACACCTGAAGATGTATCCTCTCTTGAAGGGGCATGGCTCGTGACATCCCTGAACCTCACACCTATTTGTCAGATCGACACAATCAGGATTCCTGTCTCTTACGACATCACAAGGACATTACGTCACTTTCTTTATGAATAGTGTCTATTGACACTTTATGGAAAAGGACCACATTGCTCCTCATGAACTCTCAGAAAAAACTTCCCACTCCGCCTTTCACCAAACGCGAGCCTGTCACGATTGAACAACTGGGCCGCGTCAGGACAGACCCCTATAGCTGGATGAAAGACGAAAACTGGCAAAAGGTCCTACGTGACCCCACCATTCTGAGAGAGGATATACGGGCCCATCTTCAGGCAGAGAACGCCTATACCAAAGCGGTCCTGGCAGAGACGGAAGCGTTGCAGGAAACGCTTTTTCAGGAAATGTGCGGGCGCCTTTCTCCTCTGGAGGAATCCGTGCCGGTTCCTCACGGCCCCTGGCTTTACGGGATCCGTTATCAGGAAGGGGGGCAGCACCCTCTTCATATCCGCCGTCCACGGGATGGTGGGAAAGAGGAAATCCTTCTCGATGTTGATAAACTGGCAAAACAGCACGCTTATTACAGCCTGGCCGGTGCCGCTCATACTGAAAATCATCGCTATTATATCTATGCCGAAGACGTACAGGGCTCGGAAGTCTATCAGATTCAGGTCAAGGACCTGCAAACAGGAACGCTGTGTGCTGACCCGATAGAAAACACAACAGGCTCTTTTACCATTTCGCCCGATGGGAACTGGATTTTCTGGATCTATCGAGACGATTTCGGCCGCCCATCACGGATTTATCGCCGGCCTTTATTGGGCGGGGAAGATCATCTTGTCTTTGAAGAAACTAACCCGGGCTTTTTCCTTACAATCGGATTAAGCAACTCCAAACAATGGATCATCATTGAGCGGGGCGACCATGATACAAACGAAACGCTCCTCATCCCTGCCCATAATCCTGAGGCTGAGCCTTCTGTTGCCGCTCCTTTAGTGCGAGGTGAGCGTTATAGTTTTACCCACTGGAATGATCGTTTCATTATTCTCACCAATAGCGGTGGTGCTGTTGATTTCAAGCTTATGCAAGCTCCAGATCAGGCTCCGGGACGTGAAAACTGGTCAGAATTTCTGCCCGGGCAGGAAGGTCATTTCCTTCTTGGCGTCTGTGCCGGGAAAGAGCATCTTGCCTGGATTGAACGGTTCGAATGTAACGAAAATCTTTACATTATTTCCACAGAACAGGCACCCACCCCCGGTGCACCCCTGACCGCGTCACTACGTGACCAGGCCCGGAAAGTCAGCTTTGAAGAACCAGCCTATACGTTGAGTCTATTAGGGATTCTGGAATATGAGCGCCCTGTGCTGCGCTACGTTTATCAATCCCCCACGACACCCGCCCATTGGTATGATCTTGATATGCAGACGGGTGAGCGGACTTTGCGCAAGGTCAGGGAAGTCCCCTCCGGTCATGACCCTTCACTTTACGTAACGGAACGCCTTTTTGCACAAGCCCGGGATGGCGCGATGGTGCCTGTAACGATCCTGCGGCATAAAGACACGCCTATAGATGGCTCAGCGCCCCTTCTGCTTTATGGATATGGCTCTTATGGGATATCCATGGAGGCTGCTTTTTCAACCAGTATCCTGAGCCTTGTTAACCGTAAATGGATTTATGCGATTGCGCATATTCGTGGCGGTTCTGAAAAAGGATGGAACTGGTTTCTTGATGGGCGCAAAGAGAAAAAAACCAATAGTTTCACAGATTTTATCGCCTGTGCTCATCACCTGGTGGAAAGAAACTATAGCAGTGCTGGCCATATCGTGGCTCACGGCGGGTCAGCAGGGGGGCTTTTAATGGGGGCTGTTGCCAATATGGCCCCTGAGCTCTTCGCAGGGATTGCCGCCCAGGTTCCTTTTGTTGATGTTCTCAACACCATGTCAGACACGACCCTTCCACTCACGCCACCGGAATGGCCGGAATGGGGAAATCCCCTCACGGACCCTTCAGCTTATGACGTGATTGCCAGCTATTCCCCTTATGACAATATCCGGGCGGTTGCCTACCCGGCTATTTTAGCCATGGGGGGCCTTTCAGACCCACGCGTGACCTATTGGGAACCTGCCAAATGGATTGCACGCCTGAGAGACACCGCTCAGGGTGGGCCCTTTCTCTGCCGGATCAATATGGAAGCCGGACACGGAGGCTCTTCAGGCCGCTTTGAGCGGCTACGTGAGACGGCCCTGGTACAGGCGTTTGCACTCTGGTGTGCTCATAATAAAGTATAACCCACCAGGGTTCTAGAGAGTTCCTGGTCCCCTATTCAGGTTCCTCCTGAAGAAGGGGGCAGGACTGGGTCAATCCGGCATTATCATATTGGTGTTCACGGCACAGAGTATGGGCGTCAGCACCACACATTGTGCTGACATCCATCACGCTGGAGCCAAACACATCCTGCGCAAGCTCAAAATTTGACCTGCTTTCATCAGTGACCTCATCAGCTTCCTTTTTGAGCCGCTTCTGGGCATCACGCATGGCTGAAAGGGCCTGGAGGCAGGCTGTGCTGGCAGCATCAGGCTTCTGCCGTAATACTTTGAGAATCTTGTTAATTTCAGCATTCCCCTGAGAGATTTCCTGCTGACTATCGAGAGAATCGTTTAATTCCGGACCGAAGAAATTCTCTGTTTCAGGATTATTCTGCGCCAGTGCAGGAGTCTTTCCCCCCGAAAACAGAAACGCGAAAGAAGATATCAGTGAAATTATCAAAATTTTACGCATAATCGTCACCATAAAATAAAATCATTCAGGCAGGGAAGGCGTTTTTTATGGTTTTTTCTTGACTCAATACACGCTCTCACGCTATTGGGACCGCACTTATACGGGCTATTCAGCCCTGCTATGTTTGCGTGGGTTGTCTCTATCACAAAGAGATGAGCCTGCTTTTTTGGTTGGGAGCCTGGATCATGAAAATCCGTAATAGCCTTAAGTCCGCTAAGATTCGTGACAAAAACTGCCGCATCGTTCGTCGTCGTGGCCGTGTTTACGTCATCAATAAAAAGAATCCTCGTCTGAAAGCCCGTCAGGGTTAAGACTCTCATTGAGGTCAGACTCGACTTTTCCGGAAAAATTACTGGCTTTTTTTTCGTATAAAGCCGTTATTCCGGTTGTCGTACTGAAACAACGAAAGAAGCCTCTTGCCGTATGGTTTGGGGCTCTTTTTGTATCCACTCTTTTTCTCCCGGCAATTTCCACTTCTCCCCTCTGCGCTGCTCCTCTCCCAACCGCTAAAAAAGAATCCCGGGCAGCGATGCAGAAAAAAGCGCTTCAAGAGACAGAAAAAGCACTCGCTTCCGCTAAAAATGAAGAAGAAACCGAGAAGTTATGGGAAAAAGCCGAAAAACTGCGCCATGCCACATTAGATGGGGCAACACGTTTATTAGTCAAAGCGGCCGGGGAAAAAGAAGAAACAGATGATTTCTCTGCTATGGAGTCTCTGTTTTCAACAGCTCTCAGCCTTCAGCCACAAAACTCGTTCTTAAGACGGCTCCGGGCCTCTGCCCGCCTGAAGGGCAATGACCCGACCGGCGCCGTGCAGGATCTTGCCGTCTCCTTACAGGGTGACCCCGACGACCCCGCAAGCTGGCTGCTTCTGGCAAAGGCCGAAAAAAATCTTCACCAGGATCTCAAAGCCCTCCATGCATTTCGTGAAGTGCTGAAGCGGGTTCCCTTTCTTCCTCAGAAAGAAAAACTGCTCAAACATTTTGAACAATCCGCTTTCGGTCAGGATGACTGACAAAACAGGAAAAGATCACGATGAAAATAATTGGTGTGCTGGGAGGTATGTCTGCGGCCTCTACACAAACTTATTATCGCGAGCTTTGTTCAATCACCCAGAAAAAGCTGGGAGGCCTTCACTCTCCTGAACTTCTTATTCGCTCGCTTGATTTTGCCTCCATTGAATTTTTACAGGCACGTGGAGAATGGAAAGAAGCCGGCATTCTTCTCAATCAGGAAGCAAGAGCGCTGGAAGCTGGTGGGGCCGATTTTATCATCCTTGCAACGAATACAATGCACAAGCTCGCCTCTGCCATGATGGAAGGTGTTTCCATTCCTTTTATTCATATTGCCACCGCAACCGCAGACGCCATTCTCGAAAAAGGACTTAAAAGGCCTGGACTCATCGCAACCGCTTTTACAATGGAACAGAATTTCTACACAGACCTTCTCAAAGAAGCAGACTTAAATCCTGTTCTTCCAGAGCCTGACGAACGCGCCCGAATTCATCAGATCATTTATGAAGAACTTTGCAAAGACATTATAAAACCGCAGAGCCGGAAAGAATTCGAAGAAATTGCACAACATCTTGTCAAAAGAGGGGCTGATTGCCTCATTCTTGGCTGCACTGAAGTCGGAATGCTTCTAAACGACACCAATGTCAGTGTTCCTGTCTTTGATACAACCCTGATTCACTGTCAGGCTGCTTTTAATCTGGCCTATTCTGAATAGGCCAGATTAATTCCACTCATCACGGTTAACCCCTGATTAGGAATGGTGGAAAGTGAACTATTATAATAACGCCTATTGGTTACATTATCCGCACTCGTAAAGATCTGCACTCTTTTGGTAATCTGATACGAGCCGAAAAGGTCAAATACGACGTAACCTCCACGCTCAGTCGCACCATTACGCCCTGTTGGCTGACCGGTTGTCCCTGTAGCGGCTCTTATACGGCCACCTAATTCAAGACGGTTTTTCAATAAATGGACCCCGATCGTAGAAGCCATGACATTTCGTGGCGGTGTCGTAACGATTTGTCCATATCCGGTATAATCATGCTCAGCCAGTTTTGTTGTCGTATTCGTATAAGAGAGTGAACCGAAGAAGAGGCTTGAATCATAGCGTATCTGCCCTTCAAACCCACGTGTATAGCTGTTGCCTGGGATGTTTTTAAAAAGATATCCTGAATTGGGAATAGGTGGAAAGACACCCGGTGTGGCGCCCCCTTTAATCAGAGTCTGCCCGACATAATTCTTGATACGGGTGTCGTAATAATCGACGTCCATTTCTATATGATCGTCCTTGGCGAAAACACTATGGAAATCAAGTTTTGAACCCACTTCCCACCCATAAGTCCGCTCTGGCTGAAGGTATGGATTGGGGACAAATTTTACAAATCCCAACCCGGGATGTGAACCGGAATAAAGTGTCTCTGTTGTTGCAGGAGGGCGAAATCCCAGACCGTAATTACTGTAAAATTGCAGCCCTTTTACCGGAGTGACCGCAAATGTCACTTTGGGACTGACAGCATCTATACTCCGGTTAACGCGGAAGTCCCCTACAGGCATGTCCTCAATACCGGGGAATTCATTATGCCCCTTCCCTGAAAGATGAAACCGGTCATAACGTACAGCACCGGTTAATTGCAGGATTTTCCACCCCATTGTCAGTTCTGTAAAAGCCCCTCCCACCTCTCTGCCTCCACTGGGCGTGGCCCCTGTATAATTTGTGCTGCTCTTTGTATTTACCTGGTCATGATAATATTCGCCCCCATAAGTTAAAGACATATTCACAGGGCCACCTTTAAAACGGGACGTATTATCTATTTCAAACCCTAACGTTGTTAGACCGTAATGAGTTAAGTCAGCGGCAGCTGTTGTGACAGCCTGGAAAGATGGCGTGTAATTGGACATGTTCGTGCTGACAACATATCCCTTTGCATGCAGGGAAACCCATTTATTATCAGACGGTTTATAGGTGTAATCAATGGTGCCGGTATTGTTCTGTACTTCGTCAGAGGTCGGTATTCCTTCAGCCCCCACACCAAACTGGTTATGATAAATCACGGCTCCCAGTTTCAGGATCTGGTCTTCTCCCGGTTTGATGTCAATTTTGAATAAACCTGATTGAAGGCGCTGAAATGTATGGGCCACACGGTCTCCATTTCCATCATCATAATCACCTGAACTTCTCATACTATAAGCCGCTGCGATTCCAATGACATCATTGATACGGCTCCCAAAGCCAATCATTCCGGAGCCGTCATAATTATTTGTCCCTCCAATGCCCCTTATAAGCCCTCCATATTGTTTGCCTCGGTCAACGATATCATCGACATCCAGCGTATGAAGATTCATTTTCCCGCCGATGCTTCCCCCTCCATCAGCGGTGGAAACAGTTCCACGCGTTACGTCCATTCCTCCAAGAAGAGCCGGATCGACATAGACGCTTCCATTCGCGCCATGACCACTTTCCTGAAAATTCTGCCGCGCTCCATCAATCATGACGTTAACGCGCCCGAAATCCTGCATACCCCGCATGGAAACAGACAAAGCGGGCGTTCCGTCATTCTGAAAAAAGACACCCGGTAGATTTTGCAAAATACCGTAAGGTTCAGTCGGCTGGATACGCAGCATTTCCTTGCGTGACACCACAGATGAGGCTTGAGGCACAGTCATGGGGCTGGATTTCCCCATCACTTTTATTGAAGGAAGCTCCAATACCGAATCGGCATCAGACGAGGAAATGGATGGACTCTCAGAGGGAGACAGGCCGCTTGATTGCGCAGTTTCCTGCCCTTCAGACAAAGCGCCACTCCCCCATAAAGACAGGCAGCATAATGTGGCACGAACCGGAATAACCGCAGGTTTTCCCAAGGGAAAAAAGAAATGAGACATGGCTTCATCATCCATTCATGAAGAGAGAAACACCCTCATCTAAATGATAATGATTATCTATTGCAATGCGAATGATTCTCATTTACATAAAAATCATGCAAAAAAGTTCTTCTTTTTCTCGGAGCATTTTATGCGTGAAGTTGTCTCAAAAGGATTCATCTTAAACCGGCGCCAGGTTTCAACACTGGGACTAGGCGCCTTTCTTACGGCGTTATGTCCCATTGCACAGGCCGCAACAACCAACATCATAAAAGACTGCCGGGCCCGCTCCATCACTCTTAAGGACTGGCAGCGCATAGCCGTCATTGGTGGAACAATAACCGAAACACTTTATGAACTTGGCGTTTCCGAACGAATTGCCGGAATTGACAGCACCTCGACGAGACCCTCACAGGCTTTAAAAGAAAAGCCTTCTTTCGGGTATATGCGCGCGCTTTCTCCTGAAGGAATTCTCTCTCTTGAGCCGGACCTGATTCTCGTCAGTAATGATGCCGGTCCTGCCACAACATTGGACCAGCTGATTGCCTCTCACATTCCAGTCTTTTTTATAGAAGCCACCCCCTCTCCCGAAGCGGTGATTCGTCGTACAAAGCTCCTGGCGCGCTTAATGCAAAATCCCCAAAAAGGTGAAGCATTATGCCAGATGATCCAGTCTCAATGGGACACACTGGCACAATGGCGACAAAGCCATAAAAACCCGAAAAAAGTTCTTTTTATCCTTCAGGTTGTCAATGGGCGCCCGCTCGTTGCGGGCCGAAATACAGCGTCTGAGCAGATCATCACACTGGCCGGGGGCGCTCTCATATCCCGCGACATGGAAGGGTATAAAATCTTTAATAGTGAAGCCATCGCAGCTTTAAAACCTGATGTTATTCTCACCATGACCCAGAGCGAAAACGCCGTAAAAACATTAATGGCGCAAGACCCTGCCTTCCAGCTCACACCGGCGGGGAAAAATAAGACTCTCATTGCCATGGAGGGAGAACAGCTTTTAGGGTTCGGCCCTCATACGGCTGAAGCTGCCTTGTCACTCGCCCAGACACTCGATCATTTCCAGGCACTCTGATGGCTGTATTCCGCCCCCGAGCTGCCGTAATAATCCTGCTGCTTCTCATGACACTCATTGTCTCCGCGATCATTTCCTCTTTACTGGGAGCGACAGGATTCACCATCATGAGTGGTCAGAAACACAGCCTGAATCTGTTTGTCATAGAACAGATACGCCTCCCGCGCATTTGTCTTTCTCTTATGGCGGGGGCGGCTCTTGGCCTTTCCGGGACTGTGATGCAGGGATTGTTTCGCAACCCTCTTGCTGATCCGGGTCTTACAGGCGTTTCTTCTGGCGCGGCCTTAGGGGCGACATTATGCATCGTTTTGGAAAGCTCACTGGGTGCTGGAACGGTGTTTCATGAACACCCACTTTATCAGACGCTCTTTCTAAAATGGTCTCTTCCTTTTTCCGGCATAACAGGTGGTTTTATGACAACCGCACTCCTTTATTATGTCTCCAGACGTCAGGAGGGACTTTCAACCACTCTGGTTATTCTTGCAGGAATTGCGATCGGAGCTTTCGCATCTGCCATTACAGGCATTCTGGTTTTTCACGCTGATGACACAGCCTTGCGTGATATCACTTTCTGGAATCTTGGCAGTATGGCAGGCGCAAACTGGTCAAATATTCTGATTTTACTGCCCTGTTTTCTCATCTCAGTGGGACTGATTTTCTCTTTAAGACATACGCTGAACGCTTTCCTGCTTGGTGAAAAAGAAGCCATTCTTCTGGGCCACCCTGTTGAGCGCTTTAAAAAACTGGCCATTTTCAGCGTTGCCCTTGCAACAGGACCCATTGTGTCTTTCGTGGGTGTTATCGGCTTTATTGGCGTCATTGTGCCACACCTTGTGCGCCTTGTGACAGGACCGGATCACCGGACTGTCCTGCCGGCAAGTGCCCTGTCTGGCGCAATACTTCTGTTATGGTCAGATACGGCAGCCCGCCTCATTGCTCCACCAGCTGAAGTCCCTGTCGGTATTATCACAGCGGCCCTGGGGGCTCCCGCTTTCCTCTGGTTACTAACCAGAACCCGCTCCAGGAATTTTGTGTCATGACCCTCATCTTTGAAAACGTATCCTACCGGATCAACAACAATTTCCTGCTTGAAAATATCAGTTTCACGGCAAGTCGTGGCCAGATTATCGCCCTTCTGGGCCCCAATGGAGCCGGGAAAAGCACCTTGCTGGAACTGGCTGGTGGCCTCAAAAGTGCCAGCGTAGGAAAAATAGCATTCAATAATATCGATATCAAAACAATTTCCCCAAAAGCTCTGGCACAAAAACGTGCCTTACTGGCTCAGGAAAGTCTCATAACAGCCTCTTTTTCTGTAACAGAGTTGGTTGGCATGGCTTTCCAAAGCCTTGAGGGGCCTCTTTCAAAACAGACTCAGGATGAATACGTCACAGACATTCTTGAAGCTGTGAATCTCAATTCCAAAAAAGAGCAGGACATACAAACGCTTTCCGGCGGTGAACGACAGCGCGCCCATCTCGCACGTATTTTGCTGCAATTAGACATTAACCGGAAAAAGGAATGTCAGCTCCTCCTGCTTGATGAACCTCTTTCAGCTCAGGACCCTGCCCAGCATCTTCTCGTCTTTTCTCTTGTCAAAAAACATGTCGAAAAAGGAGGGATTGCGCTCATTATTCTCCATGACCTGAATTGGGCTTCCGCCCTTGCAGACCATATAATCCTTCTTCAGAAAGGCCGAATTTACGCCCAGGGACCGCCTCAATCGGTCCTGACAGATGCCATCATCGGCTCTGTCTTCGGGTTACCTTCCTCCATTGTCAAACATCACGAACAAACAAACCGCCCTTATCTCCTCGCTCATGACATGGTCCTCGCCTGTCATGATTTTCAGAAAGGAAGCAAAAATGTACATCGCCATGAATCGTTTCAAGATCGGGCTGGGTCATGAAGAGACTTTTGAACAGAACTGGCTTAACCGGGAAGTTCATCTTAAAAAAATGCCGGGTTTCATCTCCTTCCAGTTTCTCCGGGGAAAAACGACAGACGACCACACTCTTTACGTCTCTCATACAGTCTGGAAAAGTTATGAGGACTTCATAAACTGGACAAACTCAGAAGCATTCAAACTGGCTCACAGCAAGGCTCCCCGCTCTAAAGGCCTGACTGTCGGTCCACCTTGTTTTGAAGGATATGACGTTCTCCAGAACGTCGCATAACCCTTAAAAGTTACAACATTCCGGTAAGGAGGCGGAGTTCTGCCTCCTTACCGGAAAGCAGTCCTCCTAATGAAATCGATACCGAAATAAATTCAGCCAACCAAAGCCCGTCCTCTGACAGGCGTTTTTTTTAAAACCGTTCCTACATTCATCGCACTATAACAAGCCTGTATAGTTAACATCTTATTGTGATTTCATGAATATTTTATAATGATTATTTTAAAGAATCTTATTTATACTATACCTTCGATTCCTATAACGTTTCCGCGCAAGAGGTCGTATGTCATTCAAATTTCAGCATCTTGGCAAAGAGCATAGTCAGAACAGAAAAATCCCTGACGCTTATAAAGTACGGGCCGGGGAAGTCGTCATGACAGGCACGATGCTTCTGGTCATATTCGGCCCTCAGAAATTCAGGCCATGGCTCCGCAATTTTGTGACACTTATCGGCATTGCAGGGGCTGTTATGGGCCTTTTCCGTCGTCGCTCATAAGGTAGGTGTCAGCCTTACATAAAGGACACGGGGTCGATATCAACTGTAATTTTGACCTCACGACTGACTTTAACTCGTTCCAGCCAGTGTCTGATAAGGGGCTGCACAGCGATGTTACGCCGCGTGCGTAACAGCAATCTGCGCCGATGTTGCCCCCGGAACAAAGCCAAAGGCGCAGGGGCCGGACCCAGAATCTGGATAAATTGTCCTTCCGGTGCCTGAAGGGCGAGATCACGGGCAGTCTGATCGGCCAGTTTTTCATGGGGTGAGCTGACAATCAAAGCAGCCAGCCGCCCGTAAGGTGGCCAGAAACCAGGCTTTCTCAAAGCTGCTTCCTGCTGCATATAGCCCTCAAGATCATTACGAATGAGGGCCTGCATGACCGGGTGATCGCCCACATAACTTTGCAGCATGACCCGACCTGGTTTTTCCCCTCTTCCCGCCCGGCCTGAAACCTGGTGCAGCAGCTGCATGGTGCGCTCTCCGGCTCTCAGATCACCACCACCAAGCCCCAAATCCGCGTCAACAACACCCACCAATGTCAGATTCGGGAAATGCCATCCTTTCGCGACAATCTGCGTCCCAATGATAAGATCAACCTCGCCTTCGGAAATCTTCCTGACAGCCTCCTGCGTAGCACCCGGCGTTGTGAGTGTGTCCGAAACCATGGAAAGAATGCGGGCATGTGGGAAACGTTCTTTGGCTTCCTCCTCAATACGCTCCACCCCCGGGCCGATCGGCACAAGACTGTGCTCTGCCTGACATTCCGGGCAATGTGTCGGGATGGGCTGGGTATATTCACAATAATGACAGGCCATTCTCCCACGCGCCCGGTGTTCAACAAGCCAGGCTGTGCAATGCGGGCACTGGAAACGATAACCACAGGCCCGGCACAATGTCAGGGGAGCATAGCCACGGCGGTTGAGAAACAGCATAGCCTGCTCTTTACGGGCAAGGGTTCCCTCAATGGATTCACACAGGAAGGGAGAGAGAAACACGCCACGCTCCGGCCCCTCTTTTTTCATATCAATCAGGCTGATTGCCGGTAATTCTGCACCCCCATGGCGGGCATGAAGTTTTTCGTGGAAATAGCGCCCCTGCTCAACATTCACCACTGTTTCAAGAGAGGGCGTTGCTGAAACCAGGATCACTGGCGCTGACACAAGACGGGCCCTGACAATTGCCATATCACGTCCGTTATAAAGAACCCCTTCCTCCTGTTTGAAAGTGCTTTCATGTTCTTCATCAACAATAATGAGGCCCAGATTGGTAAAAGGCAGGAAGAGAGCCGAACGTGCTCCCACAATGACATCCACGCCCCCTGAAGCCACTCCCTGCCATACCTCCCGGCGTTTTTTGATTCCCAGATCCGAGTGCCAGATGGCAGGCGCCACACCAAAACGTGCTGTGAACCGCTCCACCCATTGGGTTGTCAGCGCAATTTCAGGAAGAAGGACCAGAATCTGTTTTTTCTGCTCCAGCGCTTCTGCCACCGCTTCAAAATAAACCTCGGTTTTCCCCGACCCTGTCATACCTTCAAGCAAGGTCACGCTGAATTCCTGTTTTTTGACACGTTCCCGCAAGATATCAGCACTTTCCTGCTGATCTTCAGATAAAAGAGGGGGATGGAACTGTGCCTCGGGCTTTTTTTCATCCCAAAAGACGTCCAGAGGGACTTCCTTCAAAAGTCCCTGCGTTGCCAGTCCCTTGATAACGGCCGCACTGGCACCACTTTTCTCACTCAAAGACTGGGTCGTTTCTGCCTCAGTAACAGAGGCAATTTCTAAAACAGCACGGCGCGCAGGGGTCAGACGAAATGCGGGGGAAGGCTTGTCAGAAGTCGCAATCCAGCCTGTCACAGGACGGAATCCTCCCGCCAGCGGGACGCGCAAAGCGATTGCCAGAACCATACCGGGGGCGCTCAGCGTGTAGGCTGAAAGCCAGTCGATAAATCTGCGCAAGCTCTCAGGCAATGGCGGAATATGTTCCACAACATGGTCAATTTCTTTCAGGCGCCCAAGCTCAAAAACACGTTCGGGGCTGTCGGGACGGAAATCAACAGGCAGGGCCTCCCGCCAATCCGGGTCCCACACGCACCCCATAATCTCTTTACGGCCAAGAGGGACCTGAACCAATGTCCCGGGCGGCAGAGAACGGGAAAAACAATAATCCAGAGGCTGCGGGAACGGTCTGGGAATCAGGACAGCATGACGAATCCTTTTCCCATCTTCCTTTTTTAGAGTAACATCGGGGCCGGAACTATCTTTTGTCATATTCAAGATTAACCCGCTCTGCTCCAGATTCTCATGACTCTTCAAAATTCTTCGCCCCTCACTTCTGCCTTTACTCTGCTTGAAGCATGGAAGGACTGGCTCGATTTTGACCGACATCTCAGCCCCAAAACAATCATAGCGTACAGTCATGATGGCGTGCAGGCACTCAATTTCTTCCAGAAACATTTAGGCCGTGAACCCACATCTCAGGATCTCAAAAATCTGGAACTTTCTGATTTCAGAAGCTGGCTTGCCTATGAAACACGAAAATCAGAGCAAAAATCAGGTTTGCACCACCATGATAACAAGGGTGGTACAGCCCGCAGTCTGGCGAGGCGCCTCTCTGCCTTGCGTTCCTTCTTCAGCTACCTGAAAAAAGAGCATAACCTCGATCAACAGGCCCTGTTCCAGCTGAATGCCCCCCGTCTGAAACCCCGTCTGCCACGCCCTCTCACGATAGAAGATGCCCAGAAAGCCCCGGAAGGCATTGCCGAGCAGGAACACACACTCCCTATGGCTCTGCGTGATGAAGCTCTTTTCACACTTCTTTATGGGGCGGGCCTTCGTATCAGCGAAGCCTTATCACTCACCATTTCAGACCTGAACCGCTCAGGAGGGGATGTCCTGCTGATTAAGGGAAAAGGCGGGAAGGAACGCTTTGTTCCAGTTTTACCCAAAGTTCGCGAAAGCCTTCATGCCTGGTTAAAGGTTCACCCCTCACCCCTTCCTGCGGAGCCGCTCTTCTGCGGGGCACGAGGGGGCCCTCTTAACCCCGGTGTGGCACAGCGTGCCATGCGGCAATGGCGCAAACTTCAGGGCCTTCCTGATTCTGCAACACCACATGCCCTGCGCCACGCCTTTGCCTCTCATCTTCTGCAGGGAGGGGCTGATTTGCGTGCCATCCAGGAACTTCTGGGACATGCCAGCCTCTCTTCCACACAGATTTATACATTGGCAGATGAACGCCATCTTATGGACGTCTGGCAGAAAGCTCATCCACGCGCTAACGTCAAATCATCATGAATTATCTGCTATTTATGACGGTGCTTCTTGGAAGCCTCCTTTTCTCCTCTGCCAAAGCCGGCACAGTCTGTTCCTTCACCCATATCGCGACTTTGTCTCTGACTGATACGGACTATACCATCACGACAAAGGGGCAGGTTGAGGGCAATGACCTCTCTTTTCTTATTGATACCGGCTCAGAAGGAAGCCTGCTAACCCCTGAAGCTCTGAGACGTTTCACCCTCTCTCCAGATAATACGCTTAAAACCCTTATTTCAGGGCCCGATGGCAGTGGTCATATCGTCCCCAGCCTGACGGTCAATTCGCTTAGCCTCGGCACATTACGTCTGAGAGATCATATTTTCCCCATCGGGGACCTTCCGGGTGCGCCCCTGCTTCATCCCCCTCTGCTCGGGCTGATTGGAATGGATATTCTCGGCCGATATGACCTTGATTTCGATCTGCCTCATAACCTGCTGACTCTCTGGCAGGTTCATCTGGGATCGCAGATGTGCCTGAAGCCACCTCATTGGCAGGTTCAGACTCATGGAAAAAAGAGCGAGATGTTAGCAACGCAGCGCAAGGCAGATCGCTTCCTGATTCCTTTTCAGCTGGATGGTCATGATGGGGTGGCCTTGTTGGATAGCGGCGCCCGCTCCCACATACTGAGCCTTGCTTTTGCCCATAAAATCGGCCTGAGCAATGAAGAGCTGGCTCAGGACCCAGGCGGCTATAGTACGGGAATCGGCTCAAAGGAAAGACGCTATCAGTGGCATAAATTCCGCCAGCTCCGTATCGGCACGGAACTGACTCGTAACCCGGTCCTGACAATCGCCCCGACAGAACCCCATATTGACATGCTTCTCGGCGCGGACTGGTTTAAAACCCACCATATCTGGATTTCCCGGGCGACAGGGCAGGTTTATAGCGATCAATAAGGCTCAGATTAACGGCGCATAAGCCGTTTGGACTGCGCATCCTGCAGGATTTCAACCGTGCTCTGGCTATTCTGCGCTTTTGCCAGACTATAGGCCGTTTCCCCTTTATCGTCCTGAAGCAGGGGGTCTGCCCCGAGCTCAAGTAATGTCCTGACCGTCTCATTGCGCCCGAATAAGGCTGCCATCATCAACGCGGTCTGGCCGGTAAGGTTGGTCGTATCAACCGGGCATCCTGCTTTTGCAAGACGGCGCACAAGAGCGCTCTCTCCCTTGAAAGCCGCCCCCATCAGCGCTGTATTACCTTTATGGTCTTTTCCGCATGGCTTAGCTCCATGAGATAAAAGAAGCTCCACAGTGTCAGGGTGATCGTTATAAGTAGCCAGAATCAGAGCTGTATAACCCTTCTCATCCTGGATATCGGGATTGAAACCCTGTTTGATCAGCCCTTCCAGAATATCATTGCGCCCCTGACGCGCTGCATCAAAATAGATTTCATGCAGATGCCTTACCGTATAGTGCGTTTTCTTCTGCTCTGAAACCGATGATGACGGGGTATCCTGCGTTGCCCCGTAAGACATTGCGGGGACGATCAGTAACAAACTGCTCAAAAGAAAAACCCTGCGCATCCTGGTTTCACTCCTTTCTCATAAACAAAGAAAAACGCCCCCTCTTTATAAAAAGGAAGGGGCGCTTTTATATAAATCAGATTACTGCACCTGAGTCTCTGGAATATGGTCCGCTGCCCTGGCCACTTCACTGACATCCAGATTCAGGGCTTTTGCCAGACGCTCACCATAGGTTTTATCGGAACGATAAATGTAAGACGTAAAGCGCACCTGGGTTTCATGACTTTTGATCATCTTCATGTCACTTGCCAGATTATACACCACTTCCCCTTGCTCATAGGGAGAAAGATTACGATACACCTGCCCCGTCTGTGCAAAATCATCTGTAGGATGAATGGCCTGTTTCAACACCACTCCTGAAACCGGGTAGCGACTAAGATTATTCGGGTCACTCTGCGGGGCTTCAGCGCGTATAATGCCCATTCCTGGGTTTGTCTCGTCAATTGTAGCACCCGGGTCATCATAGCGGCTCGTTGGCTGGTAATTAACGTGCCCTTTCCGGGGACGGATGCTCATAATCCCGTCCTGATGGCTGTTCTTTATCTCAACATGCGGGCGGTTAATCGGCAAGTCCTGATAATTCACACCCAATCTGTAGCGCTGGGTATCAGAATAGGAAAACAGGCGCCCCTGAAGCATTTTGTCTGGTGAGGGCTCAATGCCAGGTACCATGACCCCGGGTGAGAAGGCTGCCTGTTCCGTATCCTGAAAGAAATTATCCGGCATTCTGTTGAGTTCCATCGTGCCGATTTTCTTTTCAGGCACACCCATCCATTCCTTTGTAGCATCAAAGGCATCATATGGCAGGGCAGCGGCTTCTTTCGGTGTCAGAACCTGCACATAAAGATCCCATTTCGGGAAATTACCTTCCCCAATGGCCTGATAGAGGTCTTTTGTCGCATAATTTGTGTCAGCGGCATGAGTGGCTTTCAGGTCCATCCCTTTAACACCCTGCTGGCTGACCCAGTGAAATTTTACAAAATGCGTCTCACCTTTGGCGTTAATAACGCGGAAAGCATGAACGCCCTGACCGTCCATATGACGGTAATTAATCGGCATCCCGTATTTGTCAGAGTAAATATAGGTCAGCATATGCACTGACTCTGGCGCATTGGAGAAGAAATCAAACTGGTTATTCATATCCTGCATATTGGTTACAGGATCAGGCTTCAGAGCATGGACGAAATCCGGGAATTTGATGGCATCACGGATAAAGAAAACCGGCAGATTAATACCGACCAGATCCCAGTTTCCCTCGCTTGTGTAGAATTTCGTCGCAAAACCGCGTGGGTCCCGCGCCGCTTCAGGAGAGCCACGGTAATTCATAACCGTGGAGAAACGGACAAAGGTCGGCGTTTTCACACCATCTTTAAACACAGCCGCTTTTGAGAACTCAGTGAAAGCGCCATTGGAAACAAAATAACCATGAGCCCCTACGCCGCGCGCATGCACGACGCGCTCGGGAATACGTTCATGATCAAAATGAGCTATTTTTTCAATAAGAGCAAAATCTTCCAGAACCACAGGGCCGTCCTGTCCGGCCGTTTTGGAATTCTGGTTATCAATTGTTATGGCCCCTGAATCCTGCCGAATCATGGGGGTATGAGTTGAGGGCGCCATGGACGTCCCGGCTAATGCTGTTGACATGAGTAAAGGAAAGGAAAGTAAGGACATAAAACTCTTTTTCATGAGTATCTCCTTCAGGTTTTTATTATGATACGGTTTAAGGCTACCCTACTTCCAACTGAGAGAAAAAATTGATATCCCTCATCATAATTAAAGGTATTACCTATCAGTAACTATCATAAAATAAAAAAAATTAATAAATCATCAAATCAGTTCTTAAGAGAAAGATCAGAAAAATTTAAAAAATACATTTTCCCTCTTGCCAGACACTTAAGGGACTGTTAGATGAACGCCACCCACTAAGGGACACACTCTCTGAAAATGAGATTGTTACAAAGCGGGTGTAGCTCAGTTGGTTAGAGCGCCGGCCTGTCACGCCGGAGGTCGCGGGTTCGAGCCCCGTCACTCGCGCCACCTTATCATTGAGGTGGCTGCAGAAATCATAAAAAAAAGCCCTAGAATTTTTCGCTGTGACCTTGGAACCAGACACCGCATTTCCGCGAATATGCGCTCTTTAATTTCCCATAAAGATAAAAAATTTCTTGCATCTGATAACAGACTCGACGACATCTCAGATCTATGTCTTATGCTGTGAAGGAAATATTCGCCACTCTGCAAGGAGAGGGCGCTCATACTGGCCGTGCTGCAATTTTCTGCCGCTTTACCGGATGCAATCTCTGGTCCGGCCGTGAGGAAGATCGCGCCCGGGCCTCTTGCTCGTTTTGTGATACTGATTTTATCGGAATTGATGGGCCAGGGGGCGGCCGATTTGAAACGGCCTCGTCTCTCGCCAGGGCCATCAATCATTGCTGGGAATGCGAATCCTCCTCTTCCACAGAGCGTTACGTCGTTTTTACGGGAGGGGAACCCCTCCTCCAGCTTGATACCCTCCTTATCCGGGCCATAAAGGCCTATGGCTTTACAGTCGCAGTGGAAACGAACGGTACGATCAGAGCCCCTGAAGGGATAGACTGGTTGTGCGTCAGCCCGAAACCCGGCCTGCCTCTCGTGCAGATGACGGGGTCAGAATTAAAGCTGGTTTATCCGCAAAAAGACCTGCCTCCCTCTCTTTTCGAACAGCTTGATTTTTCGCATTTCTGGCTTCAACCCAAAGATGGCCCGCAACGTGCAGAGGCAACCTCACGTGCTGTACGCTATTGTCAGGCGCATCCCCAATGGCGGCTCAGCCTGCAAACCCACAAACTGATCGGCATCCCATGACAGACTCAGCTCGTTCTGCAAATCATAAAGCCCTGGTCTTATTTTCAGGTGGTCAGGATTCAGCGAGCTGTCTTGCATGGGCCTTGACCCGGTTTGAACATGTTGAAACCGTTGGTTTTGCCTATGGCCAGCGCCACGCCATAGAACTGGAATGTCGTGACACGCTGAGACGTGAGATAAGCGCATTACTCCCGGGAGCGGTGCAGAAACTCGGGGAAGATCACATGATCGACCTCGCAAGTCTTGGCGCTCTGTCAGAAACCTCTCTCACGCGAGAGACAGAGATTAATCTCAATGAGAACGGACTCCCTTCGACTTTTGTTCCCGGGCGCAACCTTATTTTCCTGACCTTTGCCGCTGCTCTGGCTTACAGGCGTGGTCTGAAACATATCATTACCGGCGTGTGCGAAACTGATTACTCCGGTTATCCCGATTGCCGGGATGATACGATCAAGGCATTACAGGTTGCCCTTAACCTCGGTATGGATCAGCGTTTTGTTCTGCACACGCCTCTTATGTGGCTGGACAAGGCCCAGACCTGGCAAGTTTGTGATCAGATTGGAGGCCATGAACTGGTGGAAATTATCCGCCGGGACAGCCATTCATGCTATAAAGGGGACCGCACGCACAATCATGAGTGGGGATATGGTTGTGGAGACTGCCCTGCCTGTCAACTCCGTGCGGAAGGCTGGCGTCGTTATCAGGAGAGTTTATGATAAACGGACCTCATCCCGAACTCGTTTTTACCAGACGCTTCAGCATGGCTCATCGTCTGATTTCAGGATGTAGTGAACGTTGCGCCACCCCGCACGGACATAATGAATATGTAACGGTTACACTCGGGGCTGGTAAGAATAATACGCATAAGCGTCTCGACGGCCATAGCAATATGCTTCTCCCCTTTGCCGAGGCAAAAGGGCGCTGGCACCGCTTTATTGATGAACGGATTGACCACGCTTTCCAGCTTTCTGACTCTGATCCTCTGCTGGACTGGTTCCAACAAAATGAACCACAAAGACTTGACCGCATCATCGTCACGCCCGGCGACCCTACAACAGAAATCATGGCTGCTCTGCTCATGGCAAAACTGAATGCGTTTCTACGTGAACAAGGCGATAAGCTTGCTTTGCAGGGCCTTGAACTCCGTGAAACCCCGACCAACGCTGTACGCCTCTCCGGGGATCCTCTTGCCTATCTCCCCGGTTCCGACCCGTCAGCAGACTGCCATTGGTGGAACAGGGCCGACGACACAATTTCAGACTTTTAGGGCTCTGCCTTACTGCAAATTTGTATGGCGCTCGCTCATTGCAGCATACATAGCCGGGTCCTGCCTCGTTAATGCCAGCACAAGCCCGTCAAGCGTCAGCAAAGAAGCCTGCTCAAAAAGACTGCCCCCAAACTGGCAGCTCTCCTTTACTGGGATCTCAATCAGGAGATCCGCCATGTGAGCCAGAGTGCTTTCAGCCTCACGTGTGAGAACTAACACGATTGCCCCTTCTGCTCGTGCCAATCGGGCAAAATGCCGCGTAACCGGTGTTTCTCCCGAGCCGGAAATAATGAGAAGGCCATCATCTTCCCTGATGGAGGGGGCCGTTGCCTCCCCCACCATATGAGATTCATAGCCTAAATGCATAAAGCGCATCGCCGCCATCTGAGCGACAAGCCCTGAACGCCCCTGCCCTGTAAAAAACCAGCGGCGGCCGGGAACTTCCAACAAAGCCAGAGCCTGAGAGAATTGTTCCGGGTTTACATGAGACATCACGCCGGACAATTCATCATAAAGCGCGGCGACACTCCGGATTGTCACAGTCTCTTTCATAAAGTCACGATCACTTTGGTTGAGGTCGGTTTCTGCG
This sequence comes from Aristophania sp. ESL1100, assembly GCF_058511235.1. Taxonomy (NCBI): domain Bacteria; kingdom Pseudomonadati; phylum Pseudomonadota; class Alphaproteobacteria; order Acetobacterales; family Acetobacteraceae; genus Aristophania; species Aristophania sp. ESL1100. The sequence continues at coordinate 1,818,215 of NZ_CP196394.1, forward strand.
ACTCTTTTAACGCGTCCTCAACATGTTCCAGGTCAAAGCGCGCTGTCACCATAGAGGCCAGATCAACCTGTTTTGAGGCAACAAGATGGGCTGCTAATGGCCACGTATCTGTATAGCGGAAAACACCTGTCAAACTGATTTCCCTCACCTGAATGGTGGAAACAGGCAGCATCATCTCATCGCCCCCCATCCCGACAAGCACGACATATCCAGCACCGCGCACAGCAAAAATGCCAGACTGCACAGCTTTGGGGGAACCGGAACAGTCAATAAAGGCATCAACGCCTAATTCAGCAACACTCTCCCTGGCAGGATCTATGGTCCTCGTCGCCCCATAATGCATGATTTTTTCACGGCGTTCCGGTTGCAGGTCTGAAACAATAATCTCTGCCGCACCAAAGGCACGAGCTGCCTGCACAGTCAGGGTGCCAATCGGGCCGGCCCCGGCAATCAGGACACGCGATCCCGGCACAATATGTGCTTTACGACAGGCCCAGATCCCCACTGACAGAGGTTCCAGCAACGCCCCTTCCTCATCTGATACCTTATCGGAAATCGGGTGGGCAAAAGAATCCTGTATCGTCACATAGTCCTGGAAAGCACCATCGATCGGTGGTGTGGCATAAAACTCCATATGGGGGCAGAGATTATAGCGCCCTGCCCGGCACTGAAAGCAGGTGCCACAAGCCCGTTGTGGTTCAATCGCAACGCGCTGCCCCAGCCGGCTCTCTGACACATTGCGCCCAACACCCACAATACGACCTGAAACCTCATGGCCCAGTACGAGGGGTTTTTTGACGATAAAGTCGCCAATCCGTCCATGTTGATAATAATGAACGTCAGAGCCACAAACGCTTACCGCACTGACTTTAATGAGGACCTGATCATCATCAGGCACAGGAACAGGGCGTTCCTCAAGCTGTATTTTCTGCGGCCCTGTCAGAACAGAGGCTCTCATTTTAGAAGGGATTGATTCACATGTTTTAAACATAAAACCCTCACAAAATTGAAGAAACACGATTAAAAAGAGAGCGACCTATCACAAGGTCGGTCGCTCCAGCCGCAATGACGGAAGCCAGACGGTCCTCTGTCACTCCTCCATCCACACCAACAGTCAGACCATGGAGAGACGCTTCATGGACCTTTGCAAGCAGCGCCCAATCGGCCTGCTGTTTTGTCCCGGGTGGAATCAGCATAATCAACACCCCTTCAAGAAGAGGTAGAAAAGCCTTGCAGGAAATAAGAGAGGTCTCAGGCGAAACCGCTAACCACGGTTCTTTTCCCGCCTTACGTATTGTCTGGATAATGGCCGCGGGATCCCGCACCCCTTCAAAAGGGAAAATAATCTTTCTGACCTTAAGCTGACAAAGCCTATCCAGAAAATGAAGCGCTCCCGCGGTTAAAAGATGAACATCGATAACGTTCTCAGAGTCCTGACCCAGCGTCTGAATCTCTCCAAGGGTTATCCCCTGAGTTTCATCAGCAAAAATATCCGCATGCAAAATCACTTTTGCCCGCGATAAGTCACGCGCCATGAGCGTTCTCTGGTCATGCGGAACAGCATAGAGGCTTCCACTCAATGACACTCCGGGGAAAGCCTGAACTTTCTTTACAAACGAATCATTTAAAGAGATTTCCGGGCTTTCTTTCATGTCATCATTCCATCAAAGCCCGTCCAGTCAGCAGCCACCATGTAACGTTTCATGAGTTCATCCCGGCAGGACGCATTTGAGGAGGGAGATGCAGCATGATCAAATCGTGGCGCCCAGTGACGTCTCATCTGCGTAACCGGAATCTTTTTAACAATTGAGGCTGCCTGAATGGCCGCTCCACGCGCTGTGGCTTCATCGGCATCTACCGGGTCAGCCATAAAAACGTCACGCCCGGTAAAATCTGCAAGAATTTGCCTGTAAGCAGGGGAACGCCCTCCCCCGCCTGTGATGAGAACCCGCTGATCGGTGTGGATTCCTGCCTTATTCATAAGCATTTCACCCCTGAACAAGGCCGACAAAACCCCTTCATACGCTGCACGAGCCAGATCAGCACGGGACGTGTAAGAGGTCAGGCCCGCCATCATCCCATGGGCAATCGGGCGATTTGGCGTACGTTCCCCATCCAGAAACGTCACAAAGGAAGGGGCTGAAAGAGGACTTGCTTCCAGAGCCATGCGGCTTAATTCTTCATGCGTGACATTCAGTAAGGACGCCATCCAATCCGTCACACGCGCCGCATTCAGCGTTGATATAAGGGGAGCAAACCCTCCCGCACAGTCAGCAACCCCATTGACCAGGCCGGTTTTATCAAAAACCGGCTCCAGAGACGCTGTGAAAACAACACCTGATGTCGCGATGGTATAAACGACATCACCCGGTTCCACAGCCAGCCCCAAAGCTGCGGTGTGTTGATCTCCCCCTCCAGGGCCAATAAGAACGTCCGGGCGTAAATTAAGAGCGTCTGCCGTTTCAGCTGTGATGGTTCCAGCACAGTCTTCCGGCCCCAGAACCTCTGGCAACATCGCTGCCCAGTCACGATCAGGATCAATCAGGGCAAGATATTCCAGAACGTAACGATTTTCCCGAGCGCTCCAATATCCTGTACCTGAGGCATCGGAACGATCTGTCACATGACGCCCGCAAAGCCTGAAGGTCAACCAGTCATGAGGAAGACAGATACGCCTTAAGCGGGCAAAATTCTCCGGTTCATTCTCCGCCAGCCAGGCAATCTTCCCGATAGTAAACGCCGCCGTAGGCAGAGAACCGACTGTTTCAATCCAGGCTTGAGCCCCGATTTTATCCCGTAATTTCTGAAGTTGCGGAGCACTTTGCGTGTCGTTCCACAATTTGGCAGGACGGATCACCTGGTTTTGCTCATCAAGAGCCACCATCCCGTGACATTGTGCCCCAACAGAAATCGCCACTATATCCCGCCGGTTCTGACCGGACGCTTCTATAGCGCCATGAAGGGCCTTCTCAAAAGCATGCCACCATTCATGGGGGTCCTGCTCACTACAGGGGGCATGAGCTGGCGAATGAGGCGCTGATCCGCGCCCCATTAACCGGCCAGTTTCAAGCTCTCGCAGCTCCACCTTACATGACTGGGTTGAACTATCGACACCGACAATAAGAGCCATATAATTTTCTTTCTCTTAAGCCTAAGCCAGAATGATATCCAATTTAGTGATGATTTTTATGAGCCGCGTAAGGCGAAAAGCGTCCTTCCTTCAGAGAGGTCTCAATCTCTTCAAGAGTTTTCCCCTTTGTCTCAGGCACATAATAATAAACGAAAATCAGGGCCAGAATGGAGATCACACCATAAAGCCAGAACACGCCGGAAGCACCGATCCATGTGATCAGACTCAAGGCTGTAAAACTGACAATGAAATCTGAAACCCACATGGCAACAGCACCAAGGCCTGTCCCCATTCCACGCACTGAGAGAGGAAAAACCTCCGAATTTAAAAGCCAGATCACGACTGACAGGCTGCCGCCATTAAAAGCCATGTAAGCAAACATGGAGACAACAATAACCCACTTGGCAGCCCCCGTCGGATGCCCGCCTAGCATCGCAGCGCCTAAAACGAATAAAGCCACAATTGAAAGCGGGATCATAACCAGCATCAGGCGTCTTCTGCCCCAGCTATCAACCAGAACCGTTCCAATCAAATTCATCACCAGAAGCACAACACCAACGCCGATCGTAGCAATCAGGGCTGCCGAGTCACCAAAACCTGACTGGGTCAAAATGGTCGGTGCATAATAAAGGACAGCATTGATTCCCGTCAGCTGACAGAAAGCTGACACTCCGACAGCGGCAATCAACGCCGGTTTGACCCAGGGTTTCTTTAAGTCTGACCAGGTTCCCCTTGTTTCGCGGTTCACCTCTTCAATCCGCATCACTTCTTTCCGGGCCTGGGGTTCGCTCCCGCGCAGACGGGCAAGGACAGAAAAAGCCGCGTCTTTTCTGTGTTGTGTCACAAGCCAGCGGGGACTTTCAGGAAGGAGAAGCATCCCCAGAAACAGAACCAGCCCCGGTAGTGATGCCAGGAAAAACATCATGCGCCAGTGACCATGCAACCCGTAACCAACCAGATAAGAGACAACCTCTCCACCGGCAATCATGACCTGAAACAGCACAACCATCCCGCCTCGCCGGGCGGCGGGTACTAACTCAGCAATATAAACGGGCATGATCTGTGTGATGGCCCCAACAGCTATGCCCAGAAGAAAACGCGTTATAACCAGCATTAAAGCGTCTGGAGCCATACTGGTGCTGATCGCCCCGATAATAAACAGAAACGCAACAGTCAGAACGGTCTTCTTGCGCCCTATCCGGTCTGAAACAGGACCACTCCCCAGAGCCCCAACCATACCGCCGATAAGAATGGAACTTGTGACAAGTTCCTTGCCAAAATCACTTAAATGAAAATCTGCACTGATGGATAATAAGGCAGATGAAATAATACCCGTATCATAACCAAAAAGGACACCCCCCAAAGCAGAAACAATAACAACAAAAAGGAGGATCGCTTTATTGGACTTCGTATCAGAAGAATGTGTTAAGATTACTTCGTCAGAGACTGTTTGTACCATCTGAATTTCCCTTCCATTAAATAGCTCTGGCCAATAGCTCTGGAGAGACTCAAAATTTTCTGTAACTGGAAGAAAACCTTAGACCGTACTTTGCTCATATGTAAGGCATCTCGCTCATATGTGATATGAAGACCTCTTATCCCATATATGAAAGGATTTATTTGAATGGGACCAGCTGAACGCGTGCAGGCCGTTACCATTGCACGCCAATATTATCTTGAAGGCATGAGCAAAATTGAAATTGCCGCATGTCATGATTTGTCCAGGTTCAAGGTGGCCCGCATCCTTGAAGCCTGCTTGACTGAAGGCATTGTTCGAATTGAAATTACGCCCAGTACCTCTCTGGAGACATCCCTCTCAGAACAGCTGAGACAGAAATACAGCCTTAAACACGCAATTGTGCTTTCCGGGACATTTTCCGACCCCCTCACCCTCCGCGAAACTTTGGGGCAAATGGCCGCTGAATTTCTGGAAGAGATTATAACGGAAAATGATATATTGGGACTCGCCTGGGGGCGCACACTTGAGGAAACAGCCCAGAAAATACGCACTCTCCCGCCCTGCCGTATTGTACAGATGACAGGCATTGCCGGCACAATTGGAACCAATAATCTGGATATTATCCGTAAATTTGCGTCCACGTCCCGGGGAGAGGCTGATCCGATTTATGCCCCTCTCATTGTTTCAGATCATGAGACGCTTCTGCGCCTTCAGAAAGAGCCAGCCATTCAAAATGCCATGTCACACTGGCCTGACATTACGGTCGCCGTCGTCGCAATTGGCAATTGCAGCATTGAAGGGTCACAAATCTATGAGACTCTCTCCGAACCTGACCGTCAGGAACTCACTCGGGCTGGTATGGCCTGTGAATTCTGCGCTATTCCCATAGACCGTCAGGGCAAGCCGCTCCATACAACGTTGGAGCACCGCACTCTCGGAATTTCCTATGAAATGCTCCAGAAAATTCCCGAAGTAATCGCCATCGCCGGTGGGCTTTCAAAATTAGATGCCATTCGGGCCGCTCTTAAAAGCAGAGTTATAACCTCACTCATAACAGATGAAGATGTTGCCAGAGGTCTGCTGGAAGAGGTGACTCCTGAAAAAGGCGGTTATTAAAGCGCCTGACCACCATAATTGGTGGTCATCACATCAGGGCCGTCTTTTATGAAAGCTTCATAAGAGACAGGATTTCCTGTCTGGCCTGGGCATCTTCCGCCCATAGACCATAGGCCTTGCTTGTCACTGTTTTGGAACCGGGAGAGCGGACACCACGCAAGCTCATACACATATGCTCTCCCTCTATCACAACCAGGACAGCTTTAGGGGCCAGGACATTGACCATCGCCTGTACGATCTGATCGGTCAGACGTTCCTGAAGCTGGGGGCGGCGGGCATATCCTTCCACGACACGCGCAAGCTTGCTCAACCCCGTCAAACGGCCACCATCGGGCAGATAAGCCACATGGGCCACACCATAGACAGGCAGTAAATGATGCTCACATGTGGATTGGAAACGGATATCCTTTACAATTACCGCACCGCTATGATTGTCAGAGCTGAACTGCTTTTTAAGATGCTCCTGCGGGTCCTCATAGAGACCTGAAAAAACTTCCAGAAACATTTTTGCGACACGCTGAGGCGTTTCTCTTAACCCTTCACGCTCAGGTTCCTCGCCCAGGGCGACCAATATGTCATGTACAGCATGAGCAATACGTTCCTGGGCATCGGCAGGGCATATAAGTGCCCCCGCTTTCCCCTCTGCGTTTGATGAAGATGACAGGTCTTTAACTGACATAGGAATCCTCTAAGCCCCAAAATGATGTCTGGCAACGTCGAACAACATCCCCTTCCATACGGGGGAGATGCGCTAAAGCTTCCTTTATGGAACGCCCGGAAAGTGTTAATTCCGGAACCAGCTCATAAAGCGGTTCCAGCACAAATGCACGTTCAAAAATGCGAGGGTGAGGCAAAGTCAGGACGGCTGTGTTTACTTTTTTCTGTCCATAAAAGAGAACATCTATATCCAGAGCCCGCTCCCCCCAATGCCGCCCCGGCATCCTCCCTAAAAGAGATTCCGTTTCCTTGCACAATCTCAATAAGGCTGCAGGGCTTAGACTCGTCTTTCCAACAAGGCAGAGATTTACAAAAGGTGGTTGGTCCTCAACTCCCCAGGGAGCACTGTCATAAAGGGCAGAAACACGATCAATCTGAACAGACTCGGAGCGGGCCAGGAGATCAAGTGCCGCCTTCAGTGTTGCCTCCCGCTCTCCGATATTAGCCCCTAAAGCCAGACCAATCGTCTCCACCCGTTTTTTTGTAACCTCAACCGCCACTTCCCTGACGGTATAAGGCAGAGGAGCCGACGGCTTGCGAATCTCGATATGGACTTCAACGACCTGTTCATAATGTTTCAACACAGATGAAGCGATATGATCAGCCAACGTCTCTATCAGCTGGAAATTGGCGTGCTGACTGATTTCCGTAGCGATTTTACAGAGCTCACTGTAGCAGACCGCCTGCGTGTAATTATCGTGACGAACAGCTTCATCAATATCCGCCCAGACATCCATATTGATAAAAAAGCGCTGCCCGAGGCGGGTCTCTTCAGGCAGGACACCATGATGGGCAAATAAACAGAGGTCACGCACAGAAATACGCGTCAAGGAAGGCTCAATCACGATTTACCCCGGAGCATAGAATCAAATAAAATGGCATCTTTATGTGCCTTTACGTCATGCACGCGAATAATCGTCGCACCTTCATTGACGCCATAAAGATTGGCTGTAATTGTCGCTGCCAGACGCTCATCTTTCGGACGCCCCAGAAAATGACCAAAAAGGGACTTGCGCGACAACCCTAAAAGTACGGGAAGCTGATATTCCTCCCTTAACCACGCTATGAGCTGGATCGCTTCAAGATTCTGTTCGTGGGTCTTTCCGAACCCGACACCAGGATCCAGCACGATTTTCTCACGGGCCATACCGGCAAAATGCGCCTTTTCAAGTGAAATATCAAAAAAACGCCGGAAATCAGCTTTCAGATCAAGGGTCGGATCAATCACATCGCGATTATGCATAAGCACGCCATAAGCATCATAATCCGCAATTGTTGAGGCCATATCCGGGTCACGATGCAGGCCCCATACATCATTGATCATCACAGCCCCTGCCTTCAGGGCTTTATGGGCAATCTCTGCCTTCATCGTGTCAATTGAAAGGTAAATTCCTCTGGAAACAAGAGAGGTCACAACGGGTTCCAGACGATGCCACTCTTCCTCTGCACTGACAGGACTATAACCTGGCCTGGTTGATTCCGCCCCGCAATCAATAAGGTCTGCGCCTTCCTTGACCAATAAATCAGCGTGATGAGAGGCGTCTTCCGGCTTATAAAATTGTCCGCCATCCGAAAATGAATCGGGTGTGACATTAAGAATACCCATAATCAGGGCAGGAATACTCCCTTCATGAGCAGCCCTGATCAGATCCCCAAATGTTTTCAAAACTACTTTATCTCCCCCAGAATCTTTTCCATATCCTCAAGACTGATCGCCCCTGGAATCACGGCAGACTGCCCAAAAACAAACGTAGGCGTGCCACTGAGCCCGATAGATTGGGCCTGCCCCACATTGATGGCAATCAATGCCTGAACAGCGGGGCCCTTCATATCTTTGCGGAATTTATCGAGATCAAGACCCTGTTTTCTGGCAAAAGACTCAATCTTTTCCTGATCAGGCTTCGCTGTATCATGCATCAGAGCCAGACGCATCTCTTCATAATGACCCTGCATGGCGGCTGCAAAAATCGCCTGGGAATCCAATAAACTGTCAGGCCCCAGAACCGGAACCACTTTTTCAATCAATCTGACGTCCGGATGACGTTTAAGGAATTTATCCAGAGCAGGCATCATACTCCGGCAGTACCCACATCTGGGATCCAGAAATTCGATAACGGTCACTTTTCCGTGCGGATTCCCTTTGACAGCATAGGCAGGTGAGGTTTCCAACGCTGAATAATGAGCCTGGACGCTTTTGAGGCTTTGAGTCTGGCTCTGCGCTGCGGCCTTCTGGCGCAAAGACTGGAGAGCATCCACCAGAATTTGTGGGTCATCTTTCAGGGCATCATGGATAATCTGCACAATCTCGGCACGTTCCTGTTGCGTAAAATGATGAGATTGCGTCTGTGCCGCGTAGGACGTTCCACCAAATAGAGCGGCAGAAAGAGCGCTTAAAACTGAAAAGGAAGTCAGGCGTTTCACACGAAGTCTCCGTTAAATCAGGATAGCAGGCAGTCCAGAAATAAAAATCCCTCCACAGCCTGACAGGGAAGAAACCACTTTAATAGTAAAAAACAGCCTATACCATTTCAGCCTCTTTCTCGATACTCTTTCATCATGTTATGTTACGAGGACTTGAGTCTCGGCATAGTCGCGCCCTTATTGAACCACCTGTATTCCGTCTTGAATCAGAAACTGGAGAAACGCCCCCGTGGCCCAGCATAAAAGCCTGCCTCTCATTCAGTCCTTCCGTTCAGCCACGCATGCTGGTTGGAAATCTTTTCTGGTCGGAAAATTTCGCAAACAGGCTCTGCTTCTGACCGCTATTGCCTCCGGTCTTATTTTCAGCGGATGCAGCGCGCCGGACGTGCACGTGCTCGAAGGCATCCATCCTGATACCCCTCCCGGTGGTGGCGGGATTGTTGTCGCTGATGAACCCCAGGCCGCTCTGGTCGGGCGGAATATCCTTGCCCGTGGGGGCAATGCTGCCGATGCTGCCACGGCAACCGCTTTTGCCCTGGGTGTCACACTCCCTTCCCGTGCCTCTCTGGGCGGTGGGGGTGCCTGTCTTATCAGCCATCCCGGTCAGGTGGAGCCACATGCTGTAACCTTCCTGCCACAAGCTGGCAGCGGCGCAGGGGACCGTCCTGCCGGCGTACCGATGATGGCACGTGGTCTTTACCTCCTCCAGCTGCATTATGGGGCTGTCCAGTTTGGCGAAACACTTGATCCTGCCATTAATCTTGCGCAACAGGGCATTACCGTCAGCAAGCCTCTGGCCGATGACCTTGCCGTTGTGAAAGGTCCTCTCCTTGACGATAGCGCTGCCCTGGCCGTTTTCGGCAAAGAAGGTGACACAATCGTCGGGGTTGGTGATCAGCTGGTCCAGACGAGGCTGGCTTCCTTCCTGTCCCGCCTGAAGCTTGTTGGCGTTGGTGACCTTTATAATGGTGCCTTGGCACAGGTCTTTATTGACCAGTCAGAAAAAGCCGGTGCCGGTCTGATGCGTGAAGATTTACGCAAAGCTTTGCCGGTAGATAGTGCGGCTCTTTATGTTTATGAGAAAGGCTACCGTGCGGCCGTTCTTCCTCCACCGGCTGATGGTGGTATCGGCACGCTTATGGCACTCAAATATCATGTCCCGGCAGAGCAGGCTGTCCAGGCATGGCGCCAGTCTGGGTTGAATAGTGTTAAAGAAGCACGCAGCTTTATTGAGCAAAATCACACCAGCCCGACACCGCTCCCTCCCTTGCCGGCCTCTACGAGTTTTACCGTAAGAGATCACGCGGGCCTGGTCGTTGCTTGTTCGCTCACCAACTATAACCTCTTCGGGACAGGCCGTGTCGCCGGCACGACGGGCGTCGTTCTCGCAGCGTCCCCACGGAATTACCCGAAACCACTTTTGACAGCGGCTACCGTACAGACGACCGACCGTAAGGTAAGAGCGATCATCGCTTCTTCCGGCTTAAATCATGCCTCACAGGATGTTGCTGACAGCATCGACAGGCTGATTCAGGGAAAAACATTCTCTGCGTCCGATACAACCCGCTTAAATGCAATTGTCTGTAAAGATGGACGGTGTGCAGGCGTTACAGACCCCCATGGAAATGGGCTCAGCACATGGACAAAACAACCTGATTAAGGCGACTATTCTTGAAAGGTGATAACAGGTTCCCATATATGGGAGCCTTTATTCCCTTTTCCAGATAATGCCTGACCTATCTGGGGATAAGACGCGACCGCTCTCTCTTGCGAACAGGCATGATCTGCCTTCTGTTAATATGAGGATCACATGGACAAAAACAAAGCTCTGGAAGGCGCCTTAAGCCAGATTGAACGTGCTTTTGGCAAAGGATCAGTCATGCGACTTGGTCAGCGCCCTATTGAACAGGTTGAGGTTATTTCAACCGGCTCGATCGGCCTTGATATCGGGTTGGGCATTGGCGGTCTGCCACGTGGCCGTATCATTGAAATTTACGGTCCTGAAAGTTCAGGGAAAACGACCCTGGCGCTTCATATCCTCGCTGAGGCCCAGAAAAAGGGCGGCACCGTCGCCTTTATTGATGCGGAACATGCCCTCGACCCAATTTATGCCCGCAAACTTGGTGTCAATATTGAGGAATTACTGCTCAGCCAGCCAGATGCCGGAGAGCAGGCTCTTGAAATTGCGGATACACTTGTCCGTTCCGGCGCCATTGACGTGCTCGTCGTAGATTCCGTCGCGGCACTCGTCCCTCGTGCTGAGCTTGAAGGCGATATGGGTGACAGTCATGTCGGGCTCCATGCGCGCCTGATGAGTCAGGCACTCCGTAAATTGACGGGGACGGTCTCACGGTCCAACACCATGGTTGTTTTCTTAAACCAGATCCGCATGAAAATCGGGGTCATGTTCGGCAATCCCGAGACCACGACAGGCGGCAACGCCCTGAAGTTCTATTCCTCAGTGCGTCTTGATATCCGGCGAATCGGTTCTATCAAAAATAAAGACGAAGTCGTCGGGAACCAGACACGCGTCAAAGTCGTCAAAAACAAAATGGCGCCTCCTTTCCGTCAGGTCGAATTCGACATTATGTATGGAGAAGGGATCAGCAAGCTTGGTGAGCTTCTCGATCTTGGGGTAAAAGCCAATATCGTGGAAAAATCGGGCGCCTGGTACTCTTATGACAGTACGCGCATTGGCCAGGGACGCGAGAACGTCAAACAATATTTACGCGAACATCCCGAAATCGCAGATGCGATTGAGCAGCGTATCCGCGCTGATGCGGGAATACTGGCCCATTCACTTCTTTCTGGAGAAACAGAAGAGGACGCCGAAGGAAGTTCTTCCGAACTTCCTCTGGAAGATTAATTCATTACTCGCTTTTCTGACTAAAAAACCCCGCTTCTATTTTAGAGAGAAGCGGGGTTTTTCTTTTTAGAACCAGATCAGAAAATTTCAGCTATGTGCTGGCACTGTATCAGCTGAAGGGGCTGGTTTTTCCCCACGCAATTTGCGCCAGAACGTTACCGCTTTCACAGCCACACGTGCTGCAAAAGGTGCCATCTGCGGACGAACAAGCCGTGAATCATACCCTGCAAAGCGTCGGTCATTTTCTCTCAGACACAGCTTCATCAATTCAACAAAATCGATATCCTGCTCTGTCATGCTTTTGGCACCGGTTACCGTGAAATTATTATCCTGCGTGTGCTCAACACCTTTATCATCAATTGTGCGCACAAGATCCAGACGCTCATAAAGCAGGAAGAAAAGCACAGCAATCACACGCAGCTCAAACCATGGCCGCTTCCAGAAAGGCATAACCGCACGATGATAGGCAAGCCAGTTGGCGAAAAGCAGAATATGGCGACATTCCTCCTGCATCACAGGCTCGAAGGTCTCAATCAGCTCCATCGGGAAGAGACCGGCTTTTTCTGCCAGGGCAAACAGACCAAAAGCAAAGAAGCTGTCCCAGCACTCTGAAAAACCTGTCACCAGATAAGCCCATTCTGTATCTCTGGGTTCTATATAGGCTGTTTCCGGCGCCATAGGGATTTTATAGTGCTCGACCATACGGGCCAGAACTTCCTTATGGCGGTTTTCTTCCCAAGCATTGCGTGAAATCGCATCTTTAATGTCTGGATCTTCCAGCATTTCTGCGTAAGCGGCCATGCGCAGACGCGCTTTGCCTTCAGTCTGGACAGCAATATCCCAGATCGGCAAAGAGGTGATCCGGTGAAGTGTTTCCGGATCGAGGTCAGGCCAGGCAATCACAGAGGGCTTATAAGGATTGAATGTTTCGCGGAACATGTCTGCCATGGCCTTTTTATGCTCATGGGTTCCTGGTTTCAGGGGGCCTTTGACAGGGCTGCTCCAATGGCGTGCCTGATAATCTGCCTCTGCCAAAGTTTTTTCAGAAGGCTGGTCGGGCAAGTGCGAATAGATATCTGCGAGACTTTTTTTAGCGGTCTTGTTTGTCACGTCACTCACGGCGTGCTCCTTTCCTTACTTTGGAGCTGAAGATTTTCTGAGGTCAGCTACGGAACTGATGATACGGCTTACCAGACCATATTCCACGGCTTCCTGAGCGGACATCCAGTAATTACGGTCCGTATCACGGGCAATTTTTTCATAACTCTGACCGGTTTCACGCGCAAAAATCCGGTTAAGGCGTTCACGCATTTTGATGATTTCCCGCGCTTCAATATCAATATCAGTCGCAGGACCACGCACGCCACCCATAGGCTGATGAAGCAGGAAGCGTGTATTGGGCAGACATAACCGGCGCTCCGGATGACCTGCCGCAAAAATCAGGGCACCGGCAGAAGCAACCCAGCCTGTCCCGATGATCGTAATAGGCGCCATTGAATCAACAAGGCGAATCATATCGTGAATGGTATCGCCACTCTCCACATGTCCGCCGGGAGAATTGACATAAATATCGATTGGCTTATCCGAGTCGCCAGCCAGAGCCAGCAGACGGGCTGTCACATCTTTTGCCAGCCGGTCATTCACCCCTCCGAAAATAAGAACCTTCCTCTGTTTGAAAAGGCGGTCCTCCATCTCGGGAGACGGTTTGGGGGCGTCTTTATCAGAGTCGTCAGAACTGTCAGGATCAGCCGGTTCCTCCTCATCAAGACGATGGAATGCCGCCCTGGCTGGAAAGGCCGTATCAAACTTCAGGTCAGCTCTCTGGCCTGTAACTCTGGAATCACGATATTGTCTATCATCTATCATCGTTTTATCCTGCGCTCGCTTTTTCATATACCATCTTTTCTGTAAACATAATGTAATCTCAAAGCTAGCTGAACCCCTCCCTTCTCGCAGGGATGCTTGCGAGGAAAAGAAGAGATGTTTATCGTGGCTTCTTCCCTCTCAATAGAGCCTGTTGCTCTATCAATCATTGATTCATGTCATTTTTGACGTCGCTCTGATGGACTGTAACGCACCATGATCTCTTTCTTTATTTTAAAATCAGCGAGGTCAAAGCTGACGGGTTTGCTTTGCGCTTTTAGTTCCATGCTGGCCTTGTCTGCCTGTCAGCATCGCACAGCCAACCAGACCGTTACAGACTGGACACACGGTCTGATGGGAGGCGAGGTTTATAAACTCAGGCCCCCACCGCCTGGTCATGATAAACCCATGCCCAATATTAATATAACACCTAAATATGAACCTTCTTTCCCCAGTCAGGAATATCGCACTGCCTTGACAGAAAATCTGCAGGAGCACCGTAATTACGCCCAACGCCTCAGTGCAGCGAGCGGCCCACTCCCGACGACGTCACCCGCACCGCCTCCACCGCCGCCGGGACATGGGGAAAATTCCAGCATTCTCTCTTCAAGCAGCTCAAAAGGCTCTTCTGCGCCGAGCAGAACAGCGGATCTAACAGATATCCATCCATTAGCGACCCCCATAGCGGGTGGGAAAAGCTCGACCGATGACCCAGATCTTCCGGAACTGAAATATCACCCTATTTCCCATGATGCCCCACGCGACCTCCCTGCGATTGGTGCTCCACCTCCGGCGCCCATCGGGTTTGGGGGTTTTGACGTCCCCACCTCGCAGGAAGCCATACGTCCTGACTTCGTCGCCAAGGAACCTCCGGGAACGCTGATCCGTTTCGCCGCTGATACCGATCAGCTTGATTCAGGCCAGGAAGAAACACTCGAACAACTTGCCTATGACGGCCATAATGCCCGTGTCATTATCACCGGTTTTGGCACCACATTGAGTGCAGATGCCGGCCTGCAGCCTGATGATCAGCAGCAGGAGCTCACCCTGGGCCTTTTACGTGCCAAAAGCATTGCCCAGAAACTTGGCCAGAAAGGGGTATCCCCGGAGCATATTATTCTTCAGGCCAGACCCATTGGTGATGGCGCCCGTGTTCAAATTCAGCCTCTGTCAGCAAATTCTTTTAAGAAATAGGTAGGATTACGGCACATACCCCCTTGCTTCGTAATGCAAAGCAGTGAAACATGACAGGCGGACGGGCCTGGATTGTCCCGTCTGCATCCTAAACCTTAATGATTGCTTATTTCGAGTAAGCAGAAGAGTTCCCCATGACTGAAGAATTCCACCGGATCCGCCGTCTTCCCCCTTATGTCTTTGCAGAAGTCAATAAGGCCAAAGCCGCCGCCCGAGCCGCCGGTGAGGATATTATCGACCTTGGCATGGGGAACCCTGACAGCGCACCGCCTGCTCACGTCATTAAAAAACTGGCTGAAACAATTCAGAATCCACGTGTCCACGGTTATTCTGTCAGCAGAGGCATCCCTGGTCTGCGCCGGGCACTGGCTTCCTATTATGAGAAACGTTTTTCCGTAACATTGGATCCAGAGACCGAAATCGTCGCCACAATCGGCTCCAAAGAAGGTCTGGCAAACCTGGCATCAGCCATTACCAGCCCCGGCGATACCATTCTGGTCCCTAATCCTTCCTACCCGATTCATCAGTTCGGTTTTATTATTGCCGGGGCCTCTGTCCGCTCTATCCCGGCGACACCGGATGAAGATATGCTGCGTGCTTTGTACCGGGCCGTAAAACATTCTGTACCAAAGCCCACCGCACTTATTCTTAATTTCCCCTCCAACCCCACGGCTTTTGTTGCAAGCTATGATTTTTATAAGGAAATCGTTGCTTTTGCCCGGCGGGAAAATATCTGGATCCTGTCTGATCTGGCTTACGCTGAGATCTATTTTGGTGAAACGCCACCTCCCTCAGTGCTTGCCGTTCCAGGTGCCAAGGACATTGCTGTTGAATTTACCTCCATGTCCAAAACCTATTCCATGGCTGGCTGGCGTGTTGGTTTTGCGGCTGGGAATCCGCGGCTTATTCATGCCCTGACGCGCATCAAATCCTACCTTGATTACGGTGCCTTTACCCCCATTCAGGTTGCAGCCGTCGCTGCCCTGACCGGACCTCAGGATTACGTCGCTGATATACGCGCTCTTTATAAAGAACGCCGTGACGTTCTGATCCAGGGGCTCCATAGTGCTGGATGGGACGTCCCTGCTCCGGAAGGTTCCATGTTTGCCTGGGCTCCTATTCCCCCCAAATTTGCTGAGATGGGAAGTGTGGATTTCTCCAAGCTGCTCTTGAAAGAGGCAAAAGTAGCCGTGGCTCCCGGATTGGGATTTGGTGAATATGGTGACGGGTTTGTACGTCTGGGACTGGTTGAAAATACCCAACGTTTGCGCCAGGCAATACGCTCTATCAAAGGTTTTATGAATAAACATGGCGTAACACCAAACGAGCCCAAAACCTCTCCCAAACGCTCCTGAAATCAAAAAGAATGAAAGAGTAATCAAGATGACATCCTCCTCTTCCCTTGCTCAGACTAACACCGCTTTTCCTCCACTTCGTTTAGGGATTGCGGGGCTCGGCACTGTAGGAGGGGGCGTCATCCGCCAGTTACAGCAGGAGGCGGCTCTGTTAAGTGACCGGACAGGCCGCACTCTGACAGTCACCGCTGTCAGCGCACGAAACCGCCATAAAGACCGTGGGCTCACTCTTGAGGGAATTCGCTGGTACGATGACCCGCTGGATCTGGTGCAGGATCAGGACGTTGACTGTGTTCTGGAACTGATCGGTGGCGCTGAAGGAACGGCCTATAAGCTCGTCGAAGCCGCTCTGAAAGCACGCAAGCCCGTCATTACCGCAAATAAGGCGCTTATTGCCCTGCATGGCGACTATCTGTCACAACTAAGCCAGTCTTATAAGACGCCTCTCTTTTTTGAAGCCTCCGTCGCTGGAGCCATTCCCGCTATCAAACTGATGAGAGAGGGACTGGCAGGCGACACCATTAAAATGGTTGGCGGCATTTTGAATGGCACGTGCAACTATATTCTTTCCACCATGGAGAAAACAGGGCGTGATTTTGATGACGTCCTGAAGGAAGCTCAGGAAAAAGGCTTTGCTGAAGCTGAACCTTCTACCGATATTGATGGGTGGGATACCGCTCATAAACTGGCCATTTTAGCCGGAATTGCGTGCAAACCTGTCCAGTTTGACAGTCTGATCGTAGAGGGTATCCGCCATATTACGGCTCATGATCTGGAATTTGCCCGCAAACTTGGTTACCGGATCAAACTTCTGGGCATGGTCAGATATCATGACGAGGATGAAACTATTGAAGCATGGGTACGTCCTTGTCTGATTGCCCATGATACCAAGCTTGCTCACGTCAATGATGTATTCAATGCCCTTACGTGGGAAGGCACTTACAGTGGCTCCATGACGATTTCCGGCCGTGGTGCAGGTGAAGGCCCCACCGCTACGGCTGTTATTGCCGATATTATAGATCTGGCACGGGGAAATCATCTTTCCCTCTGGGGGCGCGTGACAACAAGTACACCTGTAAAAGTACGGTCTCTTAAATCACTTTATGGTGCTTTTTATATACGGCTTCTTGTCAATGACACTCCAGGTGTTATTGCTGACATCTCTGCCGTCCTACGCGACCAGGGTGTTTCTGTTCATCATATCACACAGCATGATGCCGATGCCCAGAGAGCCTATCTGGCTGTTATCACCCATCCGGTTGAAAATACGGCAATTATTAATGCTGCAGCACGTTTGAAGGTTCTGCCTTCAGTGCATGGCTCACCTTTGATTATTCCTATTGAAAGGCTATCCTGACATGCAAGCTCCTTTTCGCCTGACTGGCCGTAACCTTGGTCTGGAACTCGTAAGAGTGACAGAAGCCGCTGCCATCGCCTCCGACTATTGGACAGGCCGCGGGGAAAAGAATGATGCTGACGGTGCCGCTGTCAAAGCCATGAGAGAAGCGTTTGATCATGTTGCCATTGACGGCACAATCGCTATTGGCGAAGGGGAAATGGATGAAGCCCCGATGCTTTATATCGGGGAAAAAGTTGGATGTGGCGGCCCGGCTGTCGATATTGCTGTTGACCCTCTGGAAGGCACAAATCTTTGTGCACGCAGCCTTCCGAATGCCCTGACCGTCATCGCTCTGGCTGATAGCGGTCAGTTCCTTCATGCCCCTGATGTTTACATGGAGAAAATTGCCGTCGGGCCTGATCTGCCTGAAGGTGTCATTGATATTGATGCCCCTATTGAAAAGAATTTGCGTGAGCTGGCCAAGGCAAAACGGAAATCCCCTTCCGAACTGACCTTATGCGCCCTGGACCGGGAACGTCACGAAGAGATGATCGCCAAAGCTCGTGAAGTGGGTGCCAGAGTCCGTCTTATCAGTGATGGTGACGTGGCGGCTGTGATTGCAACATGCCTCCCCACAAGTGACGTTGATATCTATGCCGGAAGCGGCGGCTCTCCTGAAGGGGTTCTGGCAGCAGCGGCTATACGCTGCATGAAAGGTTCCATGCAGGCGCGTCTTCTGTTTGAAGATGATCACCAGTTCCAGCGCGCCCAGGCCATGATGAAGGGACAGGACCCCAAGCGCCGTCTGGAACTTGATGACCTTGCCCGGGGTAATGTCTTCTTCTGTGCGACAGGCGTTACATCAGGTGACCTTCTTGACGGTGTGAAGACCCTCAAGACCGGCTATAAGCGGACAAACTCCGTCATTATGCGCTCTGAAACCGGAACAATCCGTTACGTCAGTGCGTTCCATCATATCGTAACCAAACAGCAGCAGACTAATTTCTTTCAGGAGTCATGAGTCTTCTTTCTTCTGAATCCGGCACTGTGCTCAATGTTGAGTTCAGTGCCGGGAAACGACAATGGCTCTGGCGCCAGAGCCCGTTAAATGAAAGCCAGCAACGTCTTGTTCTGGCTCTGGCTCAGCAGACGGGATGCACAGAGCTTCTGGCACGCATCCTGATCAGCCGGGGGATAGAACCCGGTCAGGTAGAGGCTTTTCTGTCGCCTCGCCTCGATCGTGACCTGTCTGATCCCTCCTGTTTCAAGGATATGGACGCGGTTGCCCACCGCCTGGCCGATGCCGTGGAACGCCATGAGACGATTGGTCTCCTCGGTGATTATGATGTCGATGGAGGTTGCGGCACGGCTCTATTAGCCAGTGTCCTCAGAGAAACGGGATGCACCGTCCTGACCCATATCCCTGACCGTATCGCTGAAGGTTATGGCCCCAATAAACCGGCTCTGGAAGGCTTTATTGCACAAGGCGCTTCCCTGATCATCTGTATTGATTGCGGGACGGCTGCCTCCCTGATTCTTGACTCATTTGAAGGCAAAGCGGACCGGATTGTCCTGGACCATCATAAGCCTAATGGGGGTCTTCTCCCCAAAGGTCTGGTCATTAACCCCAATCGTCTGGATTGCGATTCAAATCTCGGCATCCTGTGCGCCACGGGCGTTGCTTTCTTTGCCATCGTCGCCCTCCGGCGGGAACTGAGAACGCGTGGCTGGCTGGAAAACCATAAATTCCCCAATCCGCTTTCCTTACTGGACCTGGTCGCTCTGGCCACGATCTGTGACGTTATGCCCCTGCGCGGCATTAACCGCACTCTGGTAACGCAGGGCCTTAAAGTCCTTAATAACAGCCAGAGGCCCGGGCTCGCCGCGTTGGCAGACTGTGCTGGCGTACGCGATAAAACCAACGCCATGGCTTGCGGCTTTGCCCTTGGCCCGCGCATTAATGCGGGCGGGCGCATCGCTCAATCCGACCTGGGGCTCAAGCTTTTGCTAAGCCCGTCTCTGGATGAGGCCCATAATCTGGCAGAGCAGCTTGACCAGGTGAATCGTCAGAGACAAAGCGTTGAAAGCGCTGTCCTTCAGGACGCCATGGACAGGGCGGAACATCTGGTCAGTTCCGGTCATGCCGTCATTTTTCTGTACGATGAAAACTGGCACCCGGGCATTGTCGGCATCGTTGCAGGACGGTTGAAGGAACGTTTCAATCGCCCTACCCTGATTGGCGCCTTATCAGAGGGAACCATTAAAGGCTCTGCGCGCTCGGTTAATGGGCTGGATATTGGCAATGCCGTTATTGCCGCTCAGCAATCCGGCCTTCTTCTGGCCGGTGGCGGCCATGCCATGGCGGCCGGTTTCACGCTGGACGTTACCAAGGCTGAAATCTTTTATGATTTTCTGGATAAAACACTCTCTGAAGCCTTGGCCCTCCCTCCTCAGGCCTCTCTCCCGATTGACGGGATCCTGAAGATCGCCGGAGCCACTCCTGCTCTGGCTAAGGAACTGGCACGTCTGGCGCCTTTTGGGAATGGCAATGAGGAACCTGTCCTTGCCATCAGTCCTGTGCGATGCGTAAGGTCCGACCGCATCGGCAAAGACGGCAATACGCTGCGTGTCACGTTACAAGGCGAGGATGGCTCAACACGTCTTAAGGGTCTGGTCTTCCGGGCCGGGGAAAAAGACTTCACACCCCTGCTTGAAGACAGGACACGCCCGCTGCTCCATATTGCGGGACATCTGCGCCTGGAAGAGTGGCAAGGTGTAGAAAATCTAACTTTTTTCATTTCTGACGTTTCTCCCTCTTGACGGCGGGATATAAACTCTTTATCAACCGCCTCACGCCTTTAGTCCCGTTCGTCTAGAGGCCTAGGACATCGCCCTTTCACGGCGGCAACACGGGTTCGAATCCCGTACGGGACGCCATTCTGTGCCATTAGAGCCATACAGAATGAGACAGTGCATTTTCACAAAAATTATTGTTATTTCGAATCTTTAATAAGATTCAATTATTCATGCATATGAATTATGTTATTTATATGCGCATATATTCCGCGTTAATAACAAATTAGTGAATGATATTTATCACTCTTAATATCCGTGCAATCTATTTAATAATTTTTTCTTGCATACGCAATAGATTAACCATTATTTAATCCCTCTTATTTCGTGAAAAACTTTCTACCATAATAGTCTCATAGTCCCCAACTGAATCTCAAAATGCAGGATTAAACACCGTGCGACTTTCTGATACCCATAACACTGTTCTTCATTCTCTCAATAAAAATCAATCACTTAGATATATAGGCGCTTCAGTCAGCCTGATTGCCTTGATTATGGGGACGTCTCTTTCAGCCAGAGCTGAGACTATTACCTACGGAACAGCACCGAACGGTAATGTAACGCTTGACCTGACTGCCCAGTCCGGAGAGACACTGAATATCGACACGTCCCATCCTGAATTTACGAAAGATAAAATTGCCAGCGTTAATGAGCTGACCGTTAATGGTGGTGGGACAATTATTGTAGGCGATGGTTCCCCCGAGGTTAACACAAACTTACCTGATTTTTCAGCGGATAATCTAAAATCCATTAATATAAATGAGGGCACTCTCACTATAAATCATCCTGATGACAATCAAAATGGCGTCTCTCAACCTTCTTCTATCATTGAAGGTAATACCAATGTGGCCAATCTTACAATTGGTAAGAACGGGACGCTGGATCTGACGCACGACACTAATGATTCAAATGATGACGGCAAAATTAATAGCGGTACTGACATTTACTCCAATGTTGCCAACTTAACTGGTAAGGGAAAAATTTTACTGGGCAAATACGGAAGTTTTATGGTTTCCGGGGATAAGAGCGTTTTTGCAGGTCAAATCATCGGAAGCGGTGATTATGACATGAGCACACTGCCTTCCTACACCGCCCCCTTCGACGAATCTTATGGTATGAGTGAAGGCCGTACCAATTTTACAGAATTTAACGGCAAGTTTTCTGATTTCCAGGGAGCGACGATTGAAAAACTTCCCTGGTTGGACTTCGCGGGGACAGATTACACCCTCGGCTCTCAACAGGCACAAGCCAGTCACACCTCTATTCGCATGGGAACACAGATAAATGTCGGTGAGGTCCTCATTGCCAATGGTGGGAGTCATGAATCCCATATGGCTTCAGTCATTATTAGCGATTCCGGCACGAACGTAAACACAAGCCAGCTTATTATTGGCCAACAGAGTGGTGATATCCCACTCAAATTATCAGACGACGGAAAAACACTTTCCCAGCCTGTACGCCCTGCCTATGATGACGATTCTGACGTTGGTCACGGTCGTGCTGATGGCACTGCATGGGTTTCAAATGGAGCCACCGTTACTATAGCAGAAGGGGGCATACATACCGGGCTCTATATAGGAAATCATGCTGGCTTTGGTTATGATGAAAGAGGGGCAGATGCTTCCAGAAATCACCTCGATGAAGCCGATATAGACGGCGACAGCGTTGGTACGCTCCATATCACGGGTGATAATGTCAGCTATGACGATAAGGGGAATATCAACCAGACAGACGGGAATAATGGCGGCACCGTCAATGTTGATAAAGGCACACTTTGGATCGGGCCTATCAACCTCATGGACACAACAGCTGGTTCAGGCTCTGGTCTGATTACCGTCGATCATGGCGGCCAGCTGAATCTCAATGACTCCTTTATCGTCCTCGGTGGGGAAAATGGCACCGGTAATATTGAAGTCAATAAAGGCGGCACACTCAATGTTACAGGGACACACCCAAGTGGCATCAGTGATGACAATACAAGCCGCACTTTCAGCCAGACGCGCCAGGGCGCTGTTACGGTCAATGACGGGGGCGTTCTTAACATCGGTAACAGCTCTGAAGCCGGGGTTCTCAAAGTCTATGGTGACCTGAACCTTGCACAGGGTGGCACGACAAACTTCTATGAAGGCACGACCACTGATAAGGGAAATAAAGGCGATGCCTATAACTCTTATGCGGACGTTCATGGAAATCTGACACTCGGCGGCAACATTTCCATCAATGCCATTGCCGGACAGAATAAAGGACAGAAGGGCGCTGTTGACCTCGGAAGCTATCACCTGTTCGATTACACAGGAACACTGGCTGCCGCAAAAGACAAAACATTCACCGCGACACAGGCTGGTCAGACAGGCACATACGTCTATGACATGGCCGATAAATCCGTCAATGTCATTGTCTCAAACGCAACAGACAGCAACACAACCCAGGACAAACCTGGAGCCGGGGCTGGTTCCGACAACAATGCCAACACTGGGACAAGCGCTGGTTCCGGATCAGACAATAGTGCCAACACTGGGACAAACGCAGGATCTGGATCTGACAACAGTGCCAACGCTGGGACAAGCGCTGGTTCCGGATCAGACAATAGTGCCAACACTGGGACAAACGCAGGATCTGGATCTGACAACAGTGCCAACACTGGGACAAACGCAGGATCTGGATCTGACAACAGTGCCAACGCTGGGGCAAGCGCGGGCTCTGGAGCCGACAATAGTGGCAACGCTGGAACAAGCGCAGGGTCTGGGTCCGACAATAGCGCCAACACTGGAGCAAACGCTGGGTCTGGATCTAACAACAGTACCAATGCTGGCGCAAACGCGGGGTCTGGGTCCGACAATAGCGCCAACACTGGGGCAAACGCTGGGTCTGGATCTAACAACAGCGCCAACGCTGGGGCAAACGCTGGGTCTGGATCTAACAACAGCGCCAACGCTGGCGCAAACGCAGGGTCTGGATCTAACAACAGTGCCAATACTGGCGCAAACACAGGATCTGGATCTGACAATAGCGTCAATGCTGGGACAAGCGCAGGGTCTGGATCTGACAACGTTACAAACACTGGAACAAACACAGGATCTGGATCTGACAACAGTGCCAACGCTGGGACAAGCGCTGGTTCCGGATCCGACAACAGTGCCAACGCTGGGGCAAGCGCTGGTTCCGGATCTGATAACAGCGCCAATACTGGAGCAAACGCAGGATCTGGTTCCGACAATAGCGCAAACGCTGGTTCCGGTTCCGACAACAATGCCAACACTGGCGCAAGCACAGGCTCTGGATCCAATAACAGCGCCAACGCTGGAGCAAGCGCAGGGTCAGGTTCCGACAACAGCGCTAACGCTGGGACAAGCACAGGCTCTGGATCTGACAACAGTGCCAACACTGGAGCAAACACAGGCTCCGGGTCTGACAACAGCGCCAACACTGGAGCAAACACAGGCTCCGGGTCTGACAACAGCGCCAACACTGGGGCAAACGCAGGATCTGGAGCCGATAACAATGGCAACACGGCGGGTTCTGGCAACGGGACCGATAATGGCACAATTACGCCGCCGGCACCGTCTCCTGCTCCGACGCATGTCATTTCCGGGGGCAATTATCAGATCGATCATAGCGCTGGCCAACCTGACGTTACGTCTTCCCTTCACTTCAGCTCTGACGCTGATGGATATCAGACCGTTTCAGAAGGGACGATCACAGCGCCGGTCAGTGCCAGTGGCAGCGGACAGAATACGCTTGAAATCAACAATAATGACGGACAGACTATTGCTGCCATCAACGCCTCTATTACCGATAACGGAAATAATGCTGTCGGTATTCAGAAAACAGGAACAAGCACCGTCTCGCTCAATGGCCAAAACAGCTATACGGGTGTAACCGATGTTGTGGACGGCACACTCGATATCAGCAAAACAGGTGATATTTCCTCCAGCAGCAAGACAGAAGTGACGTCAAAAGGCACACTGAATGTCTCCGGCAAAACTGGAAAAATTGTTAATAACGGCACAGTAACCGTATCAGGACAGACGGGAGATATCTCTAACAGCCTTGGTACTACCGTTGTTAATGGGAATGGTCAGGTTGCTTCCATGACCAATAACGGGCATGCCATTTTTGACGATAGCGCCAAACTGACAGGCACGTTAAGCCAACAATCCGGCCAGCTGGAGCTAAACGGCACGACAACAGTCAACACATTGGCGACTTCTGAAGACCAGGGGCTTGATCATCTTGCCGGGCTGAACCGCAAGGATTCACTGACAAGTCAGAGCCGAAAAGACTTTGTTGCCCAGCAACTCAAAAACGCGACCGATCCGGCCGCCAAAGGGCTGCTGCAGGCTGTTAGTGACAGCATCAATGGCAAAACCGATACGGTCCTTGATGATCTTAAAGCCACCAATAACCTCTTTACAGTCGGCGATAAGGCGAATGTCACTATCAATAACCTGACAGGGTACGGCACTGGTTATCTGGGAGATCAATCAACGCTCACACTTGCCGGGGATCATACAGCCTATGGTGATGGCCTGTTTGGTAAGGGAAAACTCAACATCACAGGCAAGAACGCTGTCCTGCAGGGGTCAAACTATTACTCTGGCGGAACAGAAGTTGCCACAGGGGCCAGTGTCACAGCAGAATCCCACTCTTTTGGCACAGGGGCTGTCGCTCTTGACGATAAGAGCACTCTGAACGTTATTGAAAACAGCGCCAGCAGCTTTGACAATACATTAAACGGCACAGGGACATTCAATAAAACAGGTTCAGGTACTCTTACACTCAATAAAGAGGTTGATGATTCCGGATTTGCCGGTCAGACCAATGTCCAGTCTGGTCTGTTAACGGTCAATAATACATTGGGCGGAACAACCAACGTCCTGAAAGGGGCTGCCCTTTCCGGAACAGGCACGCTTTCCAGCCTGAACATGGCGTCCGGTTCTGTGCTTGGGGTTACGCTCGATGGTGCCGGCAAAAATGGCCCGACCATTTCCGGCATCCATGTTTCCGGGGACGCGGCTATCAATGACGCGACCATGGCCGTTTCTGTCCAGCATCTGACCAGCCTTGCCCTGAACAAGGACTATGTCACACAGGCTCTTGACTTCAAGACCACAGGAACAGGTTTCAGCCAGACAGCTTTCGATACCATTTTTGTCAAAGGCAAGGCAGAAAAGGGTGATAACGGTCTCTGGAACCTGGATTACCGCCGCTACGCCTCTTATGGCACATGGGCCAGAACAGCCAATGAGCGCGCCATGGCCAATGCTCTGACACAGGCAGATCAGAAGGGCGTCACAACCTCCTTTATGGGATCTCTGGAAAATCTGGCTGCTGGAAATGATGCCGGAGCGCAGGCCAGACGGGCCTATAACGCCCTGTCTGGTGAAATCAATGCTGATGCCAAAACAGCAATGGTGAATGACAGCTTCATGATTCAGGAAGCGGTTATCAACCGCCTGGATTGTGCTGGCGATCTTCTGCGTGCCCGCGCCCTTGACGGCAAACAGCAAAGCAAAGGCTATTGCGACGTTGACCCGAACAAGCCTGTCACTGTCTGGGGAACAATCTACGGACAACAGGGCCGGAATGCAGGCACGTCCAATGCTGGTGCTTTAGGGCAGTCCTCTATCGGCTGGATCATGGGCGCTGATACGCTCGTCCAGGGACACTGGCGCGTCGGTGGGATGCTTTCCTACGGTCGTGACTGGTTTGATGCCAAAGGTGGAAGCGGCTCTTCTGCCCACTCCAACTCAGCAACGGTCGGCGCCTATATCGGCAATGCCTGGCGCGTTGGTGGCTTGATGCCGGATGCGGCCATCACGTTCAAAGGAGGTGTAAGCTATTCCTGGAACATGATTAATACGAACCGTAAAATCTCCTACGGTGCCTATTCGAGCCACGCCTCTTCGAGAAATCGTGCAGGCACAGGGCAGGTCTTTGCTGAAACGGGATACCGTATGGCCTTTAATGAAGGCACAGCGCTCCCGCTGGAAGTTGAACCCTTTGTCCGTATGACATACGTAAATTACGGCCAGGACAGCTTCCGTGAACATGGGTCTGACGCAGCCCTGCGCGTTAAAGGACAGAACAGCTCCATGGGCTTCTCAACGATGGGAATCAAAGTAGCCACGAGCCTCTCAATTGGCAAGATTCTCTTCTCCCCTCATATAGAAGCGGCTTATCGTCGTGCCTTCGGGCGCACTGATGCTCATGTTCGTCAGGGATTTGTTGCCACGAATAATGGCTATGACATGACGATCTGGGGTACAGGCCTCTCTGTCGACACAGCCCAGATCAACACTGGTTTTGGTATGCGTCTGACAGACCGTCTCGATGTTAATGTCGATTATATCGGCCAATATGGCAGCAGCCAGACGACAACGGGTGGCTCAGGAAGCATCCATTACAGATTCTGATCAGAGGCGAACCTCTTCAGAATGCGACTCAGACAGGGCGTCCTCAGGGCGCCCTGTTTTTATTGAAACGCTCTTATCCATACTTCCCTGAACTGCCCTCTTCAGATTTGTTGCAACCTTCCTTTTATGAAAGAAGCCATAAAAAAAGGAGGCTGGGAGCCTCCTTTTCCTGCTTTATAAAGCCACATTCATTAGTGGAAAGGAGGATGATCAATCCATTCCTGAACACGTTCCATCGCCATATTAAGACCTTTGAGAGAGAAGGAAATCTTCAGCTCATTGGTTCCCTCAAGTTTGGAGGCGAAGAAGTTTCCTACGTAGGCCTGCTGGAATTGCTTGGCGACGTCAGCGCTCAGGTCCGTGCTGGAAACACAGCCTGAATTTGTGCAGTTCTCCCAGGAGAGAGACACGGGCTTATTCTTATCTGTAGAAACACGTGGCTGTTTCTGAAGGGATAATCCTTCCGGAGCAACAACAGCCAGATGCCATGGACGCTGTGCCAGAGAAGCCTGGCTGTTATTGGGGAGCGTACGTGCCAGAACAACGATTCCTAAAGGAACTGGACGCTGCCCTTTTTGTTGCACTGCCAGTTCCTGCTGGATGACACAATTTTGTGGGCCAGCGGCAAGAGCATCACCTTTAAATGTGCAGCGATAGACCCAGTTCCCAACGGTACCGGAAGCAGTAACAGGTGTAAAATGACCAAAGGCATCGGTTGCTGGCGCTGGAGCCGTTGTCTTGGCCTGTTTTTTAGAGGCGGCGAAAGCCGGTACCCCTATGATGATCGTTGAGGCCAATAGACAACGAGAAAGAACTTTAAGAATCATTGAATATACATCCAATCTTTATTAAGGATCTTTTTCAGCATACACGATTGACGTAAAAACAACAGATCTCCCCCATAATTCCGGGTAAAGTTTTAACCAGAGTTCTATTGGAATTATAGTGAGCTGAGACGAGCGTTTTTGCAAGGAACAAAGAAGGTTGGAAGACTATGTTCCAAATAGTCTTCTCCCTTATTAAACAAACGTCAGAACATCGCATTTACAGCGAATTGTGGAGCGACAGAGAAGTCATTATTGTGCCCGGCAAATACAAAGGATGAGCCAAAAATAACACCCCAGCTGTCATTCCAGCTATATTCCACTGCCGGAGCAATTTGCCAGGATCCGGAAGAAGAACCGACCTCGTGAAAGTAATGACCGCTCCTGTCATGTCCCCTTACACGCGCACCATCGGCCCAGTCACGATAAAGGTCCATAGCCAGCACCCAGCGTTGGGTCACCCCATATTCCAGGGCGAATCCTGTTTCGCCATGCATTCCTGGTTGAGCCCGTCCCCTGAATCCCTGCTCAGTGCCGTAACTTGTTTTGTCTTTAAGTGAGGCCGTTGTCACAGGCTTGTAAAACCAGTTCCATATCCTCAGG
Organism: Aristophania sp. ESL1100; assembly: GCF_058511235.1. NCBI lineage: Bacteria > Pseudomonadati > Pseudomonadota > Alphaproteobacteria > Acetobacterales > Acetobacteraceae > Aristophania > Aristophania sp. ESL1100. Next base: position 1,846,371 of record NZ_CP196394.1, read on the forward strand.
CGCAGTTCATGATTTCCGGGCAGAATATAGGTGGATTGCTCAGTCAGACCGAGGCGGAATGTGAACGTGCCAGTGCCCATTCCATCCTGATCGTGCCCCAGATGGTTATAATCACCGGTCGGAAAAACCATGCCAACATAGATATTAAAGGCTGGGATAAATCGTTTCGGGTCTGGCTCCACGTAACGATAGATCAGATCAACAGGCATATCCCCGGCCTTGGGACCATGAGAGTGACCCGCACCGTGCTTCCATTGGTAATTCACAACGGTATGCCATTCAAAGGTCAGGTTCCGGGTAAGGCCATATTCCCATAATGTGTCATTAGAAAAAGAGCGTTGCAGAGGATGAGACGCCTTCATGCCACGACCGTGACTATCGAGAGCCCCTATAGGTTGGGTATAGGTATAATAAGGCTCAATATCCCAATAGCCTTTGGGCACCCCGCCGGAAGCCGAGATCAGAGACCCTGTGTACCATTGCTCAGCCCGGGCTTTGGACGGCACGGAACACAGGCATAGCAGGCCAGCGGACATGACGTAAAACTGTGATATATATTTTCGCAGAGGCTTTTTAACTATAAACCCTTCTCTCAGCGTCCCGCGCCTCTTTCCCACTAACTGACCACTCCATTCCGCTTACAATATGAATTTAGTTATCGTTAATCGCGAAGCGTCAGGGAAAGTCAAGCGAATACAGAGCTGAATCTGTATTTTATAATATGACGTGGCAAATCCGCTTAAAAACAGACTATGCATCCCGTCCACAAGGAAAGGCCGGACCCTGCAATCCAGCCCCCTTCTCTTTCCTAAAAGACAGAGTTGATTGCGAACTGCGGAGAGACCTGAATCCCCGTATTATGCCCTGCAAAATAGAAGGGAGAGCCGATAATAATGCCCCACCGTGGGTTCCAGTTATATTCAAAAGCAGGAGCTATCTGCCAATCGGTCGAAGCAGCGCCTGTTTTTTTGGAATAATGACCAGCGGCATCATATCCCTTAACGTGATTACCATTCCCCCAGTCATGAGCGAGGTCCATTGCCAGAACCCATTTCTGCGTAACAGCATATTCCAGGGAAAAACCCGTCTGCCCGCTCATTCCAGGGTGGCCGCGTCCGCGGAACCCATAAGATGTGCCATAACTGGTAACATCTTTCAGCTTGGGCGAATTCAGAGGGCGCCGGAACCAGTTCCAGACTCTTAGACGTAACTCGTGATTTCCCGGCAGGGTGTAAGTTGACTGTTCGACAAAGGCCAGACGAAAAACGTAAGACCCCGTTCCTATACCATCCTGGGAATAGCCCAGGCGGTTATAGTCACCTGTTGGGAAAATAACCCCTGTAATAATACTGAATGCCGGGAGAAATCGTTTCGGATCAGGATCTATAAACTGATAGATCAGATCAAGCGGCATATCCCCTGCTTTGGGGCCATGAGAATGACCTTGCCCATTTTTCCATTTATAATTCACAATTGTATGGATCTGGATACTCAGGTCTTTCCTGAGCCCATATTTCCAGAGGGTGGAATTGGAGAAACTCCTCTGAATAGGGTGTTTCATCGGGCCCGTTCCCCCATGTGGATTGAAATATCCCATAGGCTGACTATAGGAAAAATAAGGCTCCACATTGAGAGACCCTGCCCCGGTCGCCCCGGAGGGAGAGACTAGCGAGCCTGTGTACCACTGCTTTGCCTCAGCCCCGGAAACAATACCTAGCATCATTGCAAAAAAAACAATAAGCTGGGCTGTATATTGTTTTATTTTTCCCAGATTTTTATGCAGGCACAATTCGCCTGTCCGTATCTTTTGCATGACATTCTTCACTTAACTTATAAATAGGCGTCTTTTGGGGTCTTATAGCCCCGACGAAAATACTTTCTGCATCCTTAACGTATTCGTTACGCTTCCGGCAAGAAGTAACTGGAGCAGTATCCGTGATTTCTGAGGATTTAGATCGTAAGACGCAATGAAATTATATTTATCGTCACTAATTTCAACATTGCGGTTTACAAAACCATCCCCTACGCGACTGGACCTTACGACGACCACGCCTGCCTTTACGGCCTTGTCCAAGGCTTCAAGAGCCTGTTGAGAGACATTTCCATCCCCCATTCCTGCAACGACAATTCCAGCCACTTTCGCTTTTACCGCTTCATCAATCTGGCTGGTGCCCATATCAACGTGAGCATAAATAATCCGCACGTCTGGAAGTTGATGATTTTCAGGTAACTTCAGATGAGTCACCGGCAAAGGTTCCTCAAAAAATCTCACACTGGCAGCATCAACCGCTCCAATAGCGCCCCCATTACGGGACTGAAACGTTTGGAGGGATGTTGTATCCGTTTTCGTGACACGGCGTGCCGAATGAATGGTGTCGTTAAGCACAACCATGACACCGCGACCTTGCGCTCTTTTATCGCTGGCTACTTTGACGGCTTCATATAAATTTGCAGGACCATCGGCACTGATCGCAGTACTGGGGCGCATGGCCCCTGTAAGAATAACGGGATGTTGGCTATCAATCACATTATTCAAAAAGAACGCTGTTTCTTCCATCGTATCAGTGCCGTGCGTAATCACAACGGCGTCAGCTTCATTATTGGCAAAAGCCTTGTCGATACGTTCTGCCAGTTTGAACCATATCTGCGAATTCATACTTTGGGACGGAATATTCGAGATTTGTTCCACCTGAAGTCTGGCCAGTTTTTCAAGACCGGGAACCCCCGCGATCAAATCACGCCCCGTCAGGTCTCCTGCATTATAGCCGATGGCTGAACGCTCATCAGCTTTGCCGGAAATAGTACCTCCTGTTGCAAGGATTAAAACCCGTGCCTGCGGTTCCTTCATACGTTCTCTATCCGCTTGTACTGTCATGATATGAGAGGACGGTCCCTGCCCGGTATTCTGGGCCAGAGCCATACCTCCCTGGAAGGAAAATGCTCCTATAGCAATAAACGCCATTTGTCTAAACATACGACCCTCCTTAATTATTTGCACAAAGAATTGAACTTCCTGTATCGGAACCCGGAAGTCGCCGAAAACGACCTCCGGAACTGTCAGAACTCAGTTTAAATGATCAGAAAACGTTAGTTCTTCTTTCCTTTTTCACTTTGAAACTGGGCGTAATATTCCTCTGCCATTTTACGCAATGACCGCCCGATAGCGGCATATTGGTACTCATTGAGATTAGCCAGAGACCCCCGTGCCGCAGGACGCGTCGCCCCGAATCCGGAGGCAGGAAGCAGGACAATTCCCGTCTCAGCAGCCACACGGAACAGGATTTCCCCAGTGCTTGCACGGCCGAGCATCCATTTTGCGAATTCTTCGCCATACAGAGCACGGCTACAGATTTCCAGGTCAATCAAGGTGTAATAATCAACCGAATTGGCATCTTCTGCAGGTTTTACACCAAGCTCACGATATAAGGCGGCTTCCCGGCGGCGAATCAGGCTTTTCAAAGTGGCTTTATAACGCCCTTCAGAATCCATCAGGCCGAAGAGTGAGAACATAACCATCTGGACCTGCTGCGGCGTTGAAAGCCCTGCTGTATGATTAAGAGCCACGGCCCTGCTGTCAGCGACAAGACGGTCAATAAATTTGAGCGAGGACGCATCATTGGTCAGGCTTTCATAACGATGCGCCTGATACTGTTTCATTTCAGCAGGTTGGGCTGCCAGCCTTGCGTCAATGGCATTCTTTTTATGCATGCCGATCACACCAAGACGCCACCCTGTCGCCCCGAAATATTTGGAGAATGAATAGACCAGAATGGTGTTGTGAGGGCACAGAGCGTAAAGCGAGCGGAAATCATCTGCAAACGTGCCATAGACATCATCTGTCAGGATCATCAGATCCGGGCGCTCTTTAACAATGGAGGCAATTTTTTCCAGACAGCTATCATCCATCTTGACCGAAGGAGGATTGCTGGGATTAACGCAGAAGAACATTTTCACGGCAGGATCGCGCAGTTTATCAAGTTCTTTTTCAGGATATTGCCAGTTAAGGGAAATATCTGCCTGAACGGGCACAATCTCCAGTCCATATTCCTCAAGCTTCGGGATCTCGATATAAGGCGAGAAAATCGGCATTCCGAGCGCAATTTTATCGCCCTTCTTAATCAGGCCATTCTGCTTGAGAGAATTGAAAACATAGGCCATAGCCGCTGTTCCACCCTCTGTTGCAAAAAGATCCGTGCTATCGAGTGATACATGCCCGCCAACCATTTCACGCAGGACATACTGGGCAACAATCTTCTCACTCAGCGTCAGCATCCGTGGCGGTGTGGGATAATAACACCCCAGAATGCCCTCCACGATTTCCACCAGGAACCGATCAGCCGGAAGTCCCATCTGATCCCGGACATAGCTCAGGGCCGTAGAGAGAAAACGTGCTTCCTCCTGGCTATTATGGACGGCCATAAACTGGTCAAACCGGCCTTCAATGCCTTCAATTCTGACAGTCCCTCCCAGCCAGGGAGAAAGATAAGACAATGACAGGCGCGATTCACTCAGGGCAAACTGCCCCAGCAGGAAGAAGGCAGCGCGCGGCAGGGTTGCAAGAAAATTGGGATTTCCCCGTCCTGCATTTAGCATTGTGCGGTCTGTCCGTGATTTTGCCAGCTTGATTAATTCGTCTTTTAACTCAAAGGGGCTTAAAGAGGCATATTTAGAGTAATCAATTGTCATGATCAGACTTCCTTCTTTTTATTGATTTCTGCTTTCAGGCAAAAGCGACAACAAGTGGGCCAAGCAAAGTCAGCAGAATATTGGAAATGGCGTATGTGAGCGCAAAGGGCGTTGTCGGCACGGAATTTCCGGCCTTATCCAGAACCTCTCCGAACGCAGGGTTGGCGCTTCTGGACCCCGCTAAAGCACCGGCAAAAATGGCACTATTGTTATAGCGCAGCACGTAACGCCCAAAGAGCAGGGTCAAAAGAAGCGGGACGATCGTTACGAGCATTCCCAGGCAAAACAGGACAACACCATGATGGGCAATACTTGTGATAGCCTGTTGCCCCGTCTGTAATCCCGTTACAGCGACAAAACCGGCCAGTCCCAGGTCTTTCAGAAGACTTGAGGCAGCCATAGGCATATTGCCAATGGTTGGATGACGGTTCTGATACCACCCGAAAAGCAGACCCGAGAACAGGGCGCCCCCTCCGCTACCCAACGTCAGGGAAACAGCGCCGATCCGAACAACCACCAGTCCTATCAGCAAGCCGACAGCAATCCCAAGAGAGTGGAAAATCATATCGGTTTTGAATCCTGGATTGAGGATTCTACCAATATGCTGGGCAACACGCTGCACGTCAGAAGCCGTGCCGAAAAGGGTGACGATATCTCCCAGCTGGCAGCATGTTTCAGAGGTAAAGGGAATGGATTTCCCATCCCTGATGACCTTAACCAGATACACGCCATGAATAAAATGCGGTGAAAGTATCTGGGCACATTGGGCAACGGTTTTTCCAGAAAGTTCCTGTGCCGTTACGACAACATTGGTCCTCTGGAAAACAACATTCAGTTCGGGACCATGCGTGACTTCCCGGCCGATTTTCTGCCCTAGCGTGACAAGGACGTCACGAGGCCCAAAAAGGACGACGGTATCGCCAGGCTGAAGTGCCGTATCAGGGCTGTTTCCGACTGTTTTGCGACGCCTTACGACCCTCTCGACCGTGACGCCTTTCGCCATGGCCTCGACCTTCGCGACCGTGAGATCGTTTTGCGTAATCTGATAGGCTCTCCCGACCAGATCCGGTAAAGCCGGCACCTCATTTTTCCCGGAAAGGGACATGCCCCCCATCTGAGCCGCTTCCACTTTCAGCGCGTCATCACGGATGCTGCGTTTCATCACCCACGGCAAGACATTACAGCATATGATAATCGTACCGAGCGTCCCGAAAATATAGGTAATCGCATAACCGACTACGACATTTCCCTGCAGCTGATGCAGCTGTGAGAGAGGTAGTTTCAGCGTCTCAAGAGCTGAATCAGCCGTTCCGATAATCGCTGTCTGCGTCAGTCCTCCAGCGGCAAGGCCGGCTGCCATCCCTTTATCAAGGTGAAACGACCGGGCAATTACGACAACCGTCAGTAATCCTGTTGCTGCAAGAACAACAGCCATCATGATTTCTTTGAGAGACTGTCTGCCCAGTGACCGGAAAAACTGAGGGCCGCTCTGATACCCTACAGCATAAATAAACAAGGCAAACAACACATTCTTGATGCCGGAATCAATCGAAATGCCAACCTGACTGACCAATAAGGCGGCAAGGAGAGATCCGGCCACACCGCCTAACTGGAATGTGCCAAATTTTATCCGCCCTATGATGTAACCAAGAACGAGCGAGAGAAAGAGCGCTATCTCCGGCGATTTCTGCAAAATAGCAGAAATAAAGGAAAGGATAGAATGAACCACGAGCACCTCTTTTTATTTTCATTGTGAGAAACCGTGGGATGACTCCCTGATTTCCGCAAAACTTCCCGATGCCTTAAAAATACCATCTTTTTTATTTATATAATTATAATAATTCTGTTTTTAAGATGGATTTGTAAAAATAAAATTATCACCTCAATAATAATGATTAAGAGGAAAATGCCAATTTAAACAATAAGTTATATTATTAACAAAACATATATTACATATAATAAGGTTATATAAAAATTATATATTTTGTTTTATTAAATAAATAGTTTTATAAAATAATTAACAGTGAAGTTTCATGACATAAATAAGCGTATTTCCTGAAAAATATTCCATCAAATAGAAACTTTATATCTTTTATAAGCAGAATTATTTTTTGTATTTATATGTGATATATTTTTGAAATATTACAAATTATTTCATAAAAAAGTATTATATATTGTAATATAGAGTGACTATCTAATCCAACATTTAAAAACGTTCCTTAAAAACGCTTTAAAACTGCCTTGAGGCTCATAACAACGAACGAAACCATCACACCAAGGCCCAATTTACTCTGACCATGAAGCCGTTTACGAAAGATCATGGGAATTTCAGAAATCACAATGGAAGAACGCGTATTCAAAACAATATCCAGCAGGATTTTAAAGCCCTTTCCTGACAGAAATGGAGCCGTTTCTTCAAAAACTTCCCGCCGGATCATAAAGAAGCCACTCATAGGGTCTGTCAAAGGTGCCCGCGAAATAGCCGCAGCAAGCCTGATACCCGCTTTTGATAAAAATTCCCTCCAGGGAGAAGATAAACCTTGTGCGCCACCCCCTTCAATATACCGGCTGGCCACGACAAGATCTGCCTTTTGAGAACGCAATAACGCCAGCATGGCACGCAGGCACGTTTCATCATGCTGCAGATCACCATCCATGACGGCTATATAAGGAGCCGACACACTGAGAGCCCCCTCAATCACCGCAGAAGAAAGCCCTTTACGGTTTAAACGTAATATCCCTCTTACGCGCGGGTCAGCCTGGGCAAGGGAACGGATTTTCCTGATCGTGCCATCCTGGGAATGATCATCAACAAAAACAATCTCCCATCTGACGTCAGGCAACGCTTTTTTAACAGCTTCAACAAAGGGGGCAATATTTTCAGCCTCGTTCAGGCAGGGAACGACAATTCCAAGCTCTGCACATTCCATATCTCACTTGCCCCGTAATGATATACGCCTCTACCGGCAAAGACATTTACAGCTTGTCATTTTCAAGCAAATCCAACGAAGGATGACACTTACTATCTCTTCCTGGCTTTTACAATTACGAAGTGTTTTCCAGCATGTTTCAAAGCAGCCCCACTCTTGCAGGATACCAGGGAAATAACCAGATTATCTTAATCATCAGGTTCAATCTGGAATATGCATTATGTTCTATCTGACTATGTTTGCAAAATTGATTGTTGGATTTACGTTAATTATTGCTTATCTCAATATCTCAGGTCGCACACAGCTTTCTCAAATGAACTCTGTTGATTTAATCGGGAATTTTATCCTGGGCGGCATGATTGGCGGGGTCATCTATGCCGATAATATATCATTTCTGGAATATATATCCTCCCTTATTATAGGGATTCTTATATTATTTATCTTTAATTACTTATATAGAAAATTTTATAATGTACGCGCCATAACAATAGGTCGCCCTATTCCGATTATCTGTAATAAACGTTTCCTGATGGATAGTATTGGGAATAAAAATAATAAGATTGATATGCTTAATGTCGCCTCACAGCTCTATGTGAGGGGCATTATGTCCTTTAAAGAGGTTTATTATGCCCAGATAGAACCAAATGGGCAGGTAACCGTTGTGACCGATAAGAAAAACCGTCCGGCAGCGATTGTCTGTTATGAAGGGAAAATTCGTGAAGAGGATCTGGCACTCTGTCACAAAACAGCTGAAGATTTTTTTCAGGATATGAAAAAACACGGTATTGAAAAAGTTGAAGATATTTTCCTGGCAGAGCTCCAGCATGGCCGTTTCTCATATGTCTGCCAGAATGGACGACAGATCCCTGAACCCTCACTCAGCTAGAGGGTGTTACTACCGCGCCCATGAGGCCTGTTTGAGGCGAGCAACCAGCCAATTGATGAAAACATCAACCCGGGCAGGACGCCGTGCAAGGGGTGGTGTCAGAATATGAAGGAAAATTTCCTCCAATCGCCAGTCAGGAAGAATCACCTCAAGCGTTTTTTCCCGTAATTGTTCCTCAATCATAAAGAGCGGAAGAAGGCCAACACCATTCCCTTTTTCAAGAAACGGGATAAATAGTTCGGCGTTGTTACTATAAAATCTGACTTTATTTAAATTTATGATTAAATCCTGACCGCCTTCTTTCTGTAAATGCAGTGTTGAGGATGTGGAATTGCGTGATGTTGTATAAATCACGCTCATATAATGCTCCAGGTCACGCGGTTTTATGTCCCCATGCTCTCTGAGCCACTGCGGGCTTGCGACAAGGGAACGGGGCATTTTGCAGACCTGCCGAACTTTCAGTGAAGAATCAACCAAAGCGGAAATTCTGACCGCCAGATCATATTGCCCGCTTACCAGATTGACTTTTCTGTCTTCACATTCCGCCTCTATTGTAATGAGCGGATACTCATCCATAAATTCGGCCAGAAGAGAGGCCATATGATATGTGCCGAAACTCGTTGGCAGAGAAAGCCTGATCAGTCCTCGCAAAGGTCCATCCTGCTCTTTCATTCCTCCTTCAAGAGCCACTCCCTCTTCATATAATTTACGGGCATGTTCCTGCGCCTGCTGCCCGGCCTGCGTCAGGGCGATCTGGTGAGAGGTGCGCTGAAACAACGCAACCCCGATCTGCTCTTCCAGCCTGGCAATAGCGCGGGAAATCGTTGGACGGGACAAACCGAGTTTCTGTGCGGCACCGGCAAATGAGCCCTCTTCTGCCACAACTGAAAATATCGCCCATGCTTCAAAATCCGGTAGTCTTGCCACTGTCATATTCCTGTAAAACAGAGTTTCTATTTTGATCGTAGTTTATTCACCAATTTGATGCGACCCTGGAGGGAAATACATCACCTGATTTTCATTAAGGAAACAACTATGATCGAAATCCGCCCATACGCCTCCTTAGGTCACGCTGACCATGGCTGGTTAATCGCCTCACATCATTTTTCATTTGCCCATTATTATGATGCCGACCGTATGGGATGGGGGCTTTTACGCGTATGGAATGATGACCAGATCGCGCCTCAGACCGGTTTTTCCCCTCACTCCCATGAGAATATGGAAATTATTACCTATGTGCGCCGGGGAGCCATCACGCATCGCGATAATATGGGCCATGAAGGGCGCACACTCGCTGGTAATGTACAAGTCATGTCTGCCGGGACAGGGATCACCCATAGTGAATATAACCTTGAATCCGAAGACACACTGATTTTCCAGATCTGGATTTTACCTGATCGTAAAGGCCACAAACCTTCATGGGAAACCCGCCCCTTCCCCAGGGAAAATCGACAGGGACAGTTTGTAACCCTTGCTTCAGGCTTTCCTGAAGACCAGGGCGCTCTCCAAATTCACACTTCCGGCAGAGTGATGGGAGCAACGTTGCAGAAGGGGGAAAGCCTCACTCATGAACTGGCACCCGGGAGCTATGCTTATCTTGTGCCCGCTACCGGAAACGTCATCCTCAATGGCAAAACACTGAACGAACGTGATGGAGCCGCCATTAAAGATGAAACAAAGCTCGTTATAACCGCCTCTGAAACGAGTGAACTCATTTTAGTCGAAACGATTGTGCAATAAGTTCAGAACCAGTCAAAGAAATCTTCCCAGAAGCCGCCTTTCAGGCTTTCCTTGCAACTGAGATATTGTTTCTGATAGGTGGCTGCCCGATGGCCTACTTTATGGGCCGTCTGGACCAGCCACCCCTTGGAAGCATAACTGCGCTTCTGGTATCCGCCCCATCCTTCGTGATAGGCCAGATACTGGTTCGTTGCATTGGTAACCGGAACACCATCTTTCTTTCTGGTGGTCGTAATGTACCAATTCATAAAATCCAGTGCGTCAGAAAAATCCGTCCGGTCACCTGAGCGCCCGGTATTTCTTTCATAATCGCGCCAGACTTCATCCTTGGCCTGAGCATATCCAAAAGCCGTTGACTGATAGCCCCAGGGAATAATCCATAAGAAATAACGGCGCTTCGTATGGACACTGCTCCGAAAGCTCGATTCCTGATACATCATGGCAACAGGCACAGCAGCGGGCACATTCCATTTTTTCTGCTGCCGCATCGCTGTATGATACCAACCGCGTTTTTCACGGTAGATGTCACATAAATTGCCAGGATGCGATGGCGGCGATGAGGCACACGCCGCCAGAGACCCCAATAACACGCTCAGAATGATAACCCGCCCCACCAGTGTCCTGAGAGCCGGGCCCGTCTTTATAGTGTCAGACATTGAGGCCACGACCCATAAATCAGAACGGAATTTCATCATCAAGGTCATCAGACCCGGAAGGCATATCCCACCCTGAAGATGATTGCTGCGGTTTCGCAGCCCCCGCACTGCTGGAAGAGCGACTACCGAAAGATGAGGAAGGACCGTCATTATAGCCGTTACCTCCCATATCATCGCCCCCGGAACGCCCACTATCGAGCAACACCAGATCCCCACGGAAGCGATCAATCGTTACTTCCGTCGTATAACGCTCCATCCCCTGCTGATCGGTCCATTTACGGGTGCGCAATTCACCTTCAACATAGACCTTGCGGCCTTTACGGAGAAAACGCTCAGCAACATCACCCAGACGTTCATTGAAAATGACAACACGGTGCCATTCCGTCCGTTCACGGCGTTCACCACTGGCCTTGTCATTCCATGTATCACTGGTTGCCAAAGTCAGATTGACAATTTTGCCGCCTGATTGTGTGTTGCGCACTTCAGGGTCCCGCCCGAGGTTACCCACCAGAATCACCTTGTTTACACTTCCCGCCATCGTACCCACTTTCATATTGACCAGAACTTATTACATTAGGAACACTGTAACGCGCTCCAGCCTTACGATCTACACCCAATCTGCGTCATAAGAGGATATATCTCAGTGAAGACAACGCCTCCTGCCCCCTCATCACAGGCCACCACCAACGGAGTCATTTCCGTGAGGGGGGCTCGCACGCACAATCTCAAGAATATTGATGTACAAATTCCGCGTGATACGCTGACGGTCATCACGGGCCTGTCAGGGTCGGGAAAGTCTTCTCTCGCTTTTGATACAATCTACGCAGAAGGACAAAGACGTTACGTCGAATCCCTCTCCGCCTATGCCCGGCAATTTCTTGAATTAATGGGAAAACCTGACGTCGATTCAATAGAAGGGCTCTCTCCTGCCATCTCCATTGAGCAGAAAACAACGTCTAAAAACCCTCGCTCGACTGTCGGCACAATTACAGAAATCCATGATTATATGCGCCTTTTATGGGCGCGAGTCGGGATTCCCTATTCCCCGGCAACGGGCCTGCCCATTGAATCGCAAAGTGTCAGCCAGATGGTCGATCGGGTCATGGCACTTCCTGAAAATACCAGAATCATGTTGTTAGCCCCCGTCGTCAGAGACCGGAAAGGTGATTGCACCAAGGAGCTGGCAGATCTCTCTCGCCGGGGCTTTACACGTGCCCGGATAGATGGGGCGCTCTATGAGCTTTCCGAAGTCCCCAAATTGAACCGTAAAACCCGCCATAATGTCGATGCTGTTATAGACCGCCTTATCGTAAAAGAGGGCATTGAAACGCGTCTTGCCGATAGTTTCGAGACAGCACTGGAACTCTCTGACGGCATTGCCTCCATTGAGGAAATCCCCCGTGCCGGAGACGAAAAAGAGCCTGTCTCCCTCTCTTTTTCCTCCCGCTTTTCCTGTCCTGTTTCGGGCTTCAGTCTTGAATCCATTGAGCCCCGGCTCTTTTCCTTTAATGCCCCTATGGGGGCCTGCCCGCATTGTGATGGCCTGGGGACGGAAACGCATTTTGACCCGGCTCTTATCATCCCTGATGAAACCCTTTCCCTCAAGGACGGGGCGATCGCTCCATGGCGGGACGAAAAAGACCCGCTTTTTGAGCAGACATTGGCCGCTCTTGCCCGCCATATGGGGGAATCCCTCACAACACCCTGGCAGAAATTGCGGCCTGAAACACGCAATTTCCTGCTCAATGGCAGCCCTGATGTTGTTCTCATCCCCTATCAGGATGAAAGAGGCCGGGTACACACCATCAAACGTCCCTTTGAGGGCTTGATTGCCCATATGCAACGCAGGCTGGCACAGGCCAATAGTGTCTATGTGCGCGAAGCCCTTGGGCGCTATCAGTCAGACATGCCGTGCCCGGCCTGTCATGGTGCCCGTTTGCGACCGGAGGCTTTGTGCGTCAAGGTTGGAGAGCTGGATATCGCTCAGGCTTCTGAAATGACGATCAGTGCGGCTCTTGACTGGTTCAAGACGGTTGAAGGCACCCTCACACCGCAACGCGCTGAAATTGCGCGGAGAATTTTGCGCGAAATCACTGAAAGACTGCATTTCCTTGATCGTGTCGGTCTGGATTACCTGACGCTTGCCCGGGGATCGGCAACCCTTTCAGGGGGGGAAAGCCAGCGTATCCGCCTTGCCTCGCAGATCGGCTCCGGCCTTACAGGGGTTCTTTACGTCCTGGATGAACCTTCTATCGGGCTGCATCAGCGGGATAATGCCCGGCTTCTGGCCATGTTGGAGCGCCTGCGGAATCTGGGCAACACGGTCATTGTCGTTGAACATGATGAAGATGCCGTCCGTCAGGCGGATTATCTGGTTGATATGGGGCCTGGAGCCGGCACAAAAGGTGGCCACGTCATTGCCTATGGCACACCACAGGAAGTTGCCGAGAACCCTGACAGCATTACAGGCGCCTGGCTTGCGGGACGAAGAGGGATTGACGTCCCTGCCCACAGAAGAAAAAGCAAGCGCTGGGTTACCCTGCATGGAGCCAAAGGCCATAACCTCAAAAATGTCACTGCCCGTTTCCCGCTTGGCACTTTTATCAGCGTAACAGGCGTGTCCGGCAGTGGGAAATCCACTTTGGTTATCGACACATTCTATAAGGCCATGGCCCGGCAGATCATGAAATCAGGCGTTGTGCCCCTTGCCTATAGCCGGATTGAAGGCGCCGAACAGATTGATAAGATCATCGAGATTGATCAATCCCCTATTGGCCGGACCCCACGCTCCAACCCCGCCACCTATACAGACCTTTTCACACCAATCCGTGACTGGTTTGCAGAGCTTCCCGAAGCCAAGGCGCGTGGTTACAAACCGGGCCGTTTCTCTTTCAACGTCAAAGGGGGGCGGTGTGAAGCCTGTCAGGGTGATGGCGTCATAAAAATTGAAATGCACTTTTTGCCAGACGTCTTCGTCACATGCGACAGCTGCAAAGGAGCCCGCTATAACCGCGAAACCCTGGAGGTCAAATTCCGGGGAAAATCCATTGCTGACATTCTGGCTATGACGGTTGATGAAGCGGTCCCCTTCTTTCAGGCTGTCCCTAAAATTGCTGAAAGACTGGCTATTCTGCAACGGGTGGGTCTGGGTTACGTTGCGCTGGGTCAACAGGCGACGACTCTTTCAGGGGGTGAAGCCCAGCGAGTCAAACTCGCCAAGGAACTGGGCCGACGCGCCACAGGGCGCACCCTTTATATCCTTGATGAACCAACAACCGGCCTTCATACTGAAGACGTAAGAAAATTGCTGGAAGTCCTGCATGCCCTGGTTGAGCAGGGCAACACAGTGCTTATTATCGAGCATAATCTTGATCTTATTAAAACAGCAGACTGGATTATCGATATCGGTCCTGAAGGGGGCGCTGGTGGGGGCCAGATTGTCTGTGAAGGAACGCCGGAAGAAGTCGCCGCCTGCCAGGACAGTTATACAGGCCATTTTCTTGCCCCCATGTTAAAAGGCAGGAAAACAGACAAGCCTGCTTCTTCGGTCTCTTCAGGCAAGCGTAAAACAAACCTTGCCAAATCCTCTAAATCTTCGGTAAAGGGGAAATCAGAGAAGAAGACATAACATTTCTGTGATGGACACATGACGGCCTGGTTCTATCTTTTCGCCGCCATTTTAATGGAAGTGGGCGCAACATATCTGCTTAATCTGAGCGATGGATTCAGGCGCCTTGTTCCGACGGGTGGCTCACTAGGTCTTTATTTCATCGCCTTTTTCTGCCTGTCTCGTGCGCTGCGTGATATCCCTCTTGGGATTGCCTATGCTGTGTGGTGCGGGTTTGGCATTGTCTGCATTGTTGCCATAGGAGTCGTCATTTTCCGGCAACAGCTCTCTTTAACGGCCTATCTGGGGATCGCCTTTATTATTATCGGCACGGTTCTCACCAGTCTGGCTGGGGCGATCCGTCACTAAATGATGTGCGTTCCGCCTCTTTCCGCTCTGTTGCCGGAACGCCTCTCACACGGAAAAAGGCCCAGGCCTCTCCTGCTTTTACTTCTTGTCACCTTTCTGGCGCAGATTCTTCTGCAGACGGTCTCTCTTCCCGAAGAGGCACCTTGTAGCACTATTGAGCGATTAACCGGGATTGATATCTCCACGCCCTTTATTGATACCTCTATTCATGACCCCATGATGTCCCATATGGGACATGCTTCATCGATAAAAGACAAAAGAACCTTTATTCCCATCAACGGGCATCATCACCATCATCATGATAACGATCTCTGCCCGCTCTGCTCCCTGCTGGAGCATGTCCTTCTCGCTCTCTCCGCTGGTATAGTAATACTCGAAGGCTGTCAGTTATTACGCATGAGATGGGCAAGACCTGCCCAACCCCGCGCGCCTCCCATCCGGGAAGCCTGGCAGTTTCCCCCTTCCCGGGCCCCTCCTATTTTCCTCTGAAATCACACATCCATACCCCTTTGACCTCTTTGCTGAGCGTTGAACGGGTCTTTTTTAACTGTGTTTCAGGACGATCATCCGTGTCTTTTTTGCCGCCTGTTTTTTCAAACGGGATTGGACGTCACAGAAAAGTTTCTGTCGGGCTCTTTCTTGTCAGTTCATCACTTTTGTCATTTTCCCCTTTTGCCAGAGCTGCCGGGACGATAATTGCCGGTACAACTTCCACTACACCTTCAACCACCAATAAAGCTCAGCCCAAGGAGGACACCATCACGGTTACCCGCCAGCGGGAGCATTTTTCTCAGGCTGCGGATACAACGGCCCTTTTTCGGGATGTTCCCGGCTTTAGTTCCTATTCTGCCGGGGGGCTCTCTTCTCTGCCTGTGCTGAATGGCATGGCTGATGACAGGCTTGCCACCTTCGTTGACGGTATACGAACCGGAGCTGACTGCCCCAACCATATGAATCCTGCTTTTTCGCAAATTGATATGGATAGTGTTGCGTCTAGCCAGGCTGTCTCCAGCATCAGTTCAGTCAATATTGGTGGCGATAGTATTGGAGGCTCTATTTCAGTCGAACGGAAAGACCCCCAATTTGCCAAAAAAGGCAAAATCCTCATCACCGGGCAAGGGCGTGCTGACTGGCGCAGTAATGGTGGTGGCTCTGGCGCGGGAGGGTCTGTTACAGTGGCGAACGACACGCTGAGTTTACGTTATACAGCGTCTTACAGCCATGCGAGTGATTATACAGCCGGGGGGCGTGGTGGTCATGTCGGGTCCACCAGTTACCTGAATTACAACCATGCTGTCACAGCTGGTTTCCGACATGAGAACCATATGTTTGCCCTGACGTTCGGGCAACAGGATATGCCCTATCAGGGCTTTCCGAACCAATATATGGACGAAACCAATAACCGCATGACCTTCGTCAATGGGAAATATCTCGGCAGTTTCGATTGGGGGAAGCTCGATGTTCGGGCCTTCTGGAAACGGATCGATCATGCCATGAACATGATGTCTGACAAGGGCGGCCATTCTGACACAACGGGAATGCCCATGAATATTGCGTCACGCAATGTGGGTTACTCCATAAAGGCAACAATTCCCCTGACGCGGAAGCAGATTTTGCAGGTTGGAAGTGAATTCCAGCATAATGGTCTTAATGACTGGTGGCCCCCTATACAGGGCAGCATGATGATGGGGCCCGGGACCTACCATAATCTCAATAATGCTCACCGTGACCATCTGGGTCATTTTATCCAGCTCAATTCCCACTGGACGTCACGTTTCTCAACTGAAATCGGTATGAGAAGTGACCTGGTGATGATGAATACAGGGCGCGTTTCCTCCTATAATGACGGAGGTTCGATGGGCATGATGAATATGATGAGCATGAATATGGGGGGAATGGGAGCCTCGGACGCTCAGGCCGCCAAAGCCTTTAACGCTGCCAAACGTGGCCGCACCGATGCCAATTTTGATGCCACAATCATCCTACGTTACAAGGCCACAAACTATTTTGACATTGAAGGCGGTTATGCCCGCAAAACCCGTTCGCCCAATCTTTATGAGCGTTACGCCTGGGGGCAAAGTTCTATGGCGTCCCGCATGATCGGGTGGTTTGGTGATGGTAATGGCTATGTGGGTAACCTCCATCTAAAACCTGAAATTGCGGATAATGTCAGTGTCACCTTCCATTTTCATGACCCTGACGACCAGCGTTGGGACCTCAAGGTGCAACCTTATTTCAGCCATATCCATAATTACGTGAATGTTGAAAAAATCGCCCATCTGTCAAATGGCTTTAATCAGCTCCGTTTCGTTAATCATAAAGCACAGAGCTACGGCATTAATGCCAATGGCCGCCTGCAGCTCTGGAGTAATGGGCGTTTTGGCACAGCGCATCTTATGGCCAGTCTGAACTGGGTGCGTGGTCAGGATAAAACCTCCCATACAGGCCTTTACCAACAAATGCCGCTTAACGGGATTATTGGCATTCATGAAAGCTTCGGCCACTGGACAGGGCGGGCTGAGCTCACACTTGTCAAAGCCAAAAGCAGTGTCGATTCCATTCGCAGCGAAGCCCGCACACCGGGTTATGCTCTTTTAGGCCTTGGGGTCGGCTATAAATGGCGGATGATGCGGCTTGATATCGGGTTGGAAAATCTGCTCAACCAGCGTTATTTCCTCCCTCTAGGAGGGCGCATGGTCACAGACAAAAACCATGCTGCCGGCACACTCCCACCGCCTGTTCTGGCCATGGGGCGATCAGTGAATCTGACCTTAAGGGGACGCTTTTAAGCGCCCCCTCACTTATATTCTCAATTTCCCAGGTGAACTGTCCCGCGCTTGCGGGCCAGCTCTGCCTGATGCTGGCGCTCACGGTAACGATGGCGCTGCGCTTCTGTCCGCTTCCCGTAACAATGCGGGCAGCTCACACCTTCCTCATATTCAGGAGATGCCTTATCTTCTTCGCTGATCGGGCTCCGGCAGGCATGACATAATTCATAATCACCCGGCACGAGACCATGACCAACTGAAACGCGCTGATCAAAAACGAAACATTCCCCGTCCCAGAGACTCTCCTCTTTCGGAATGAGTTCGAGATATTTCAGGATGCCACCTTTGAGGTGATAGACCTCATCAACCCCTTCCATACGAGCAAAAGCCGTTGATTTTTCACAACGAATTCCCCCCGTGCAGAACATGGCAATCTTGGCTTTGCGCCCCTGGGATTCAATTTCATCGCGCTTCTGGCGGAACCAGTCCGGAAATTGACGGAATGTCTGGATGTCGGGATCGATCGCTCCCTTAAAGGTCCCAATCGCCACTTCGTAATCATTGCGTGTATCCATCAGAATCGTATCTGGATCACTGATCAGGGCGTTCCAGTCTTTCGGCTCGACATAACGCCCCACACATGCCAGCGGGTCAATATTCTCCTGACCCATTGTTACGATCTCACGTTTCAACCTGACTTTTGTGCGCAGGAAGGGCATGGTCGCTGCTCTCGATTCCTTATACTCAAGATCAGCACATCCGGGGAAAGTGCGAATGTGATCCAGGACGCGCTCAATCCCCTCTTCGCTTCCTGCAATTGTGCCATTAATCCCTTCCCTGGCGAGAAGGAGAATCCCTTTAACACCCTCTTTTTTACATAAATCACGCAAAGGGCCACGCAGGGCCTCGGGATTTTCAAAAGGTGTAAAACGGTAAAGGGCAACAACACGAATAGGTAAAGACATTTCAGACATCAGACTCATTTCCCCCTGATTTGGAGTTTGTCTCTTCATATCAGGCTCTTTAAGCCCCAACAACCGTTCCAAGAACGGATGTGCCAGGTGCTGGAATGGGGGTCTCTGTTCCTCCTTTGGCAATCAGCTCCATAACGTTCTCAGGGAGCATCGGTTTTGCAAAATAGAATCCCTGAACCTCATTACAACCCAGAGAGACAATATAATCATACTGTTCCTGGCTTTCCACGCCTTCAATCGTCATGGAAATTCCCAGATCAATTGTCAGATTTACAACGCTTTTAACAATTGTGGCCGCTCTCTGGTCACGCAGCATGTCATGCACAAACAGGCGGTCCATTTTAATTTTTGAGAAAGGGAAAAAATAAAGATAACCCAGACATGAAAAGCCTTTTCCAAAATCATCCAGCGCAATGGCCATGCCCCGTTCTCTTAACTCATGCAGCTTTGCAAAAGTCACCGGGCTCTGTTTCATGAAAATTGTTTCGGTAATTTCAACCTGCAATCTGTAAGCAGGGAAACCTGTTTCTTCCAGGGTCTCCACCCACTCAGATACAAAATTGTCTCTCATAAGCTGACCGGGGGATACGTTAATGGACAAAATCAGATCATCCGGCCAGGAAAGGGCAAATGTCGCCGCTTTTTTAAGGACAAAGAGCCCAAGTTTCTGAATAAGGCCGGAATCTTCAGCCAGAGAAATAAGCTGCTCTGTCAGAATGCGGCCATAGAGGGCATGGCGCCAGCATAAAAGAGCCTCAAACCCTTTTAATTTCTGCGTCTGTGCATCATAAAAAGGCTGATATAAAAGAGATATATCCCCTTCATCGAGAGCCTTTGCCAGATCACGGAGAAGATTCAGCTTCCTCTGGGCAACCGTTTCAAGCTCTGGTGCAAAAAAGACAAAGCAATTCCCACCCCGCTTTTTACCTTCATAGAGGGCCAGATCGCTGGCGGCGAGAAGGTCATTAATCCCCTCACTCCCACCTTTGGAAAGGGCGATTCCAATCGTTACGCCAGGTGTCCAGTAAGCGCCCTCCTTCAGTTCAATCTGTTCTGACGTAATAATATTTATGAGATTCTGAACTTTCTCTGTGACATTTTTTTTATTTGTGCCTTTATCAACCAGCACAAATTCATCACCGCCAATACGATATAAAATATCATTCTCTTCGAGAGAGCGGCTGATTCTATTGACAACCTGCGTCAGAACATAATCACCAATATGATGGCCGTAATGGTCATTCACATATTTAAATCCGTCCAGGTCGATATTAAGAATGGCAAATTCTTCTTTCTTCTGTTCTGCCCTGACGAGATAAAATTCCATATCATCGAAAAATGCCGTCCGATTGGGCATATTCGTCAGTTCATCATGACGGGCCCTGAAAGACGCCTGTCGATGAATGTTATGGATATAGGTTACATCTGTCCCGACCCCACGGTACCCGATAAACTTCCGATCCCTGAACATGGGGCGCCCACTGAGCGACCAGTAATAGACTTCACTCTCTTTAGGAATCTTGACGACAAGATCACGAAAGAAAATGCGCTGTTCAAGACATTCCTTAAGCCGCTCAATCCCCTCTGCATGGTTCGTCTCATCTGAAACACTCACGGTCTGGACCATGATCTCTACAAACGGTTTGGTATATAAAACCGTCTCTTCCAACCCAAGAGCATGCACAAAAGAAGGGGAAACACCTGTGAGCACTCCCGCCGCATTGGTCTCCCACAGCCAGTCACTGGCAATATCGCTTGAATCGCCCAAGAGGAGCGTTAAAATTGCATTACGCTGTTCAAGGTAATAATGATTGATCAGATATCCAATAAGAAGTTCCCGGATGAGACCACAGCTCAGAATAATAAGGGCTGTGTAAACACCGAATATAATAGCGCCAATCAGATAGATTTCCTGATAATGAGACTGATACCAGGCAAACAGAATCACTAAAACGGTCCCTCCTCCCAAAATACTTGAGAACAGGACAGAGGCACCGGCAACCGGCAGAAACAGAACCGCACTGGCCATAAGTGCCATCACAAACACGCAACAGAGTATCTGGCCAAGTTGCGGTTCCGTCGGAAGAATAAAGGCTATGATGCTCAGCCAGAACCCGCCCAGGCACAGAGCAAAAATACGCAGGATGTAAATAGCGGGCGCCTGCCTTAAATGATGTTCCCTGACCAGGAAAAGATAAGCCCCGAGGCCAATAATCAGGACACCGATAAAGGCTGCAATCGTAACAAGAAGACTATCTGGAAGATTCCATATGGAAATAATCAGACAGAACGCCGCCATAAGCTGAAAAAAGACGAAAAACGGCGTTACCCGTCTCAGGATATGGACCTTGATGGCCCCAATAGCGGGATCCATCGGACTGATCTGATATAACTTCCTGAACAGGTCGACAAGAAAAGGGAAGAAACCGTGATATTGCGTTAAAATATCACCCAGATTTTCTATCTCTTTTGATCTGGTTTCATGAGAGTTCATTGCCTTATCTCTTTCATCATGACCCTATGTTGATCAATCAGTATAGAGATAAGGTTTATAAAATGTTAAAATATTTTATATGAAATCTGCTGGCAGGTCCTTCATGTCACCTTTGCCCTGGACGTGGTTTTCGCCCGTTTTTTTGGCACTGTTCCGGCCTTTTTCTTCTTAGGAGAGAGTTTTCTGTCCGCACACAGACGGTCGATCGTCTCTATCACGTAATCAGTGCTGATTCCCTTTGTGCATTCAAACTGACGGGGTGTCCCTTTATGGCGGGGGCAGAAAATATATTCACTATGCTGGAATGGCGTCCTGATATCATGCCAGCAGCTATTACAGACATGGGTTGAGAAAACACGATACGGATTATCAAATTCGTTCAACGGATGGGTAAACCCGCTGATCATGATCACCGGTGTACCAACAGCCCAGGCTAACCAGGATAAACCGGAAGAAAGCCCGATAAAGAAATCAGCATGTTTTATCCAGCGTGCCCGCTCACTCAGTGGACGGTTTCCCGTTTCGTCTTCCACCCCGAAAGGCAGTGTATTCCATGATAGTCCATGGGAAATGATGGCATCTTTATCAATACAGACAACCTTGTAGCCTTTTTGTTTCAAATACGAAACAACGTCATGCCATCCTGTCGGGTTATTCCAATATTTACAGGCAGAGGAAGCCTGAACGGCTATCACAACATAGGGCTCAGGAATTGGACGTTCATCCGCCTTTGCAATATCAACTCTGGGGCGTTCTTCAGTTGGGTCGACGCCCAATATATATCCCGCAGTCCGATGAAGCCCGACCATTCGGAAATCAGCCGGCTGCCAGCGGTTCTGCTCATCATGAAAAAACAGACCTATGTAATAGGTTGCGTAAAACTCATTTTTGAGATCGGCAAATTCATCATTGGTTACAATACGAACGTCAGGATAGGCAGGCTGCAACATTTCCTTGAAAGGCTGGGTCATGGTCACAGTCAGGTCGCATTTATGCTCTTTGGCAAATCGGACGGCATAAGGAAACCAGCCAAGCGTATCGCCTAATGTCGAGCCCGGCATAACGATAGCCACTTTTTTACCTGCCGCGTTATAATCATGGGACCAGAAGGGCTTTCCATCTTTCTCGATTTCGATACGCGCCTGCAGAAAATGCCGCTTCAGGGAGATAAGCTGGAGATTTTCTCCTTCTCTTTCATAAAGGATGCTGCTTGTCGCTGCATCGAGAAAGCGTATTTTCCAATTGCCTTCCGGCACAGAGACCCTGATACCGGCATTAAAGTCATAGCGAACCCCTTCGGGGCCTTCCTGCGTCATAATGGATGCAGGCTCCGGAAAAGGCGTCCCTTCCATAATTTTTACGGTAGGAGAGCCTTGTGTATCCTCTTTATCAGAAGACACACCGTCATCCTCGCCGCTTTTCTTTGAAGATAAAATGATCTTTTTATCAGCTGAATTGTTTCCATGCAGGTTCACAATGTCCTGAAGGATACGATCTGTTTCCGCTTCCGTCACGACTGAACTCCAAAACCGGGAATTGTTTTAATCACTGATTTTACATGCTGAACCGAAATAGCCCTGCTGCACTCAAACATTCTGTCCGTATCGGCGTGATAAGGGCAGAACAGACGATTATCGGTTTGCAATATCTGCGTTATATCATTTGCACAACTATTACAGACATGCCGGTTGATCACCCTGTAGGGTGTATAGAACTCATTATAGGGTTCTGTATAACCGCTGATCATAACAACAGGCGTCTTTACAGCCCAGGATAACCAGGCCAACCCTGAAGACAATCCCACAAAAAAATCCGCATATTTCAGCCAGCGTGCCCGTTCACTCAAAGGGCGATTCCCTGTCTGATCCTCAACCCCATGGGGGATGGAACGCCAGACATCGCCGATGCCCTCTATGCAGTTACGGTCAATACAGATAACGCGGTACCCATTTTCCTTGAGAAATCTGACAATAGAGAACCACCCTAGCGGGTTATGCCAGTATTTGCTCATTCCCGAGGCCTGGGTTCCTATACAGACGTAACGCTCTTTAAGTGGGCGCCCACCCTTGTCAATGACAACATCCGGGCGCCGTTCTTCTGCTGGCAGACCGAGGATATAGGCCCCCATCTGTGCCAGACCGACCTGCCGATAATCATTGGGCTGATAATTACGAGCCGTGTCGTTAAAGAACACCAGGACTTTATAATGAGCGTAATAAGTCCGGTCATCCTTACTGTCTGCCGCAATAAAACGAACATTTTTATAAACGCCATCCAGTAAAGGTAGAATATCTTTATTAACCTGACACGTAAGGTGGCATTTATGCTTTTTCTGAAAGGCAAGAGCATGACCCACCCAGGCCAGGTGATCCCCCAGACCTCCAAGATCCATGGAGATAAGAACCTCTTTATGCTTCAGGTCGAAACGATGCGTAAAAACCAGCTTCCCGTCTTTCCAGACTTTAAGCTCAAAAGGCACGTAATAACGTTTTGAGCTTTGCACGAAACTGGATGTATCCATTTCCTGATCAAAAAGCCGGCTGTCTGTCATCGTATCCCATAATTCGACACGCCATTTCGCACCGTCCGGCACCCATACCCGACATCCATCCAGAAAATCGAAACGGATTCCCTCAGGTCCTTCCTGTGTCAGCACACCCTCATTGCTCATAAAAAAACCAGCCTACCTGTTTCATTACGCATAAATCATTATCCCGGATTTATAGAATTATCGGGGGATGATCGAGAATATTAACTGTTTCCAATTCAACATCGGTAAAAAGATACTCCCCAATAAAAGGCAACGATTTCTCCCTATAGGCATCCTGCGTTGCTTTCAAACGAATTTTTCCGCTGGGAGTCCGGCTGATACTACCTGCCCTCACCAGAATGATCTTTACCATTTTAACAGGACATATTTCTTTTAAAGCGCGTGCCATTTTGTAAGCAAGAGTCTTTTCCTGCTCAGACAACGCCGCCGGGGAGATTTCCCCCAGGACACACACCACTTTCTCTTCCTGGAAAATTGCCAGACTCCGCGTGCTGAATAGCGGGCATTTATGGCGCACAACACCGGCCAGGTCGTCCGGGTCGAAACACCGCCCCCCAATCATGAGGCGGTTCTCCATCCGGCCCATAATATAAACCTCTCCCTGATGGAGAAAACCCATATCCCGGCTTCTGAAATAGCTTTCTCCCTCCAGCATGAGACCAAACCTTTCACGATTCTCCTGTTCGCGATTCAGATAGCCCCGTGAAACGCTGGGACCACTCAACCAGAGTTCACCTACGTGATCCTCTCCCAGAACACGGCCACTCTCAGGGTCAACCACAGCAATTTTATGATCTTCAAGAACTTTGCCACAACTTGCCAGAACACGTTCATCCTGCCCGTCTTCAGGCGGGATGACGTTCCCTTGTGTCAAAGCCGAACGGGAAAAGGCCTTAAAGGAAACGCCTGTCTCCCCCTTCTTTGGAACGTGACGCGCTCCACTTGCAATTCCCAATGTCGTTTCAGCCATTCCGTAACCGGAATAGATAAAGGTTTCCGAGAGGCCGGCTTCAGAAAAACGGTCAATAAAGCGTTCAACCGTCTCTTTCTCAATCAGTTCCGCCCCGATAAGGGAGCGTTTCCAACAAGAAAGGTCGAGTGTTTTTAATGTCTCATCAGAGATGGACCTGGCGCACAGATCATAGGCAAAATTGGGGCTGGCCGTAAAAGACACCCGATAACGGCTGATGACTTTCAACCAACGTTCAGGTTTTTCAACAAAATGGAATGGGGACATGAGTATGCAGGGCCCACCCATCGTCAGCCCCACCATTAACCCTGTTATCAACCCCATATCATGAGAAAGTGGCAGCCAGCTCACTCCCACAGCTCCATCATAGAGCCCGACGGTGCCCAGCATCAGAAACAGATTACAGCCCAGATTATAATGCGTAATCTGCACGCCACGGGGGCGCCCTACGGATCCGGACGTATATTGCACAAAAGCAACCTCATGAACGTCCACTGCATGGCGCCTGTAAAGAGGCTCGGCTTTTTCGGCCGCCTCAAGCGGAATCCATTTTACAGAAGGAGCTCCTGCAGGCAGCATTCGCCGGAAATCAAGCAGGGTCTGACGTAAACCGATTACGGCGACTGCCTTTGAATCTTCCAGAATATCCACCAGCCGTGAGACACTTTCCGGCGCAGTTGGATACACACCTGAAACCGGAATCACATTGGCATAAACGCACCCAAAAAGCCCCGCAATCGCCTCAAGTCCATTTTCAAAACATAAAACAACGTGAGAGCGTTCGGGCACAAAACGGGCAATCAATCCAGCAACACGACATGCCCATTCATGGGCCTCTCCCTGAGTCATGTCCTGCGTAATGGACTCACCATCACCAATATAGCTGAACTGCTTATAGTCAGGCGCTATATGAGCCCTGTAACTGAGTATTTCATCAAGAGTGGATTTTTTCCAGTCCAGGAATACATGCCCGTCTCCATGATGATAAAGATGATACGCACTCGCCTCACTCATGCGATTTTCTTTTCAGATACGTCATCATTATCAGGAAGACATGCTTTACCCGTATTCAGGCTTGCTGCCTGACGCAACAGTGAACGTGACATTTCTATAATCGTTTCATTCCTGGCCAGAAGCACAAGAGAGATATCCACCCCAAACTCGGAACGAATAGCCGTTTGCAATTCCACCCCGGCCAGTGAATCAATGCCCAGTTCCGATAGCCGCGCATTATCACTGATCGTTTCCGGATCAATCTGTAATACGGTGCCGAGCTGGCCCTTCAGGCGCATCAGGACATAATCCAGCCGCTCTGTTTCCGGCATGGCAAGAAGAATCCGCAAACCGTCAGAAAGACCCCCTTTACGGCTTTCCTGCTTCACGGCTGCAAAACGGGCCATATTTTCCAGCCACGTCAACACCGTGAATGCCTTGCCCCAGTCAATATCAACGACCGAAACCACAGCCTGATTAACCCGCAGAAGGACCGGCAGGAAAGACAGCGCCTTTTCAGCGTCCATGGACGTGACGCCAGCAGCCTCAAAGAGGCGACCGGCTGTTTCGTTGCGTGCGAGCATACCCACTTCCGCAATACCGCCCCACTCAATGGACAAGGCGGCTTCACCAGCCTTATGGCGCCTTTCTGCAAGAGCATTCAGCCAGCCATTTGCGGCAATATAGGGGCTTTGACCAGGGTTCCCGATCTCTGTCGTAAAAGAGGAATAAAGCACAAAATAATCAAGATCCATGCCCCTCGTTGCCTCATCAAGGAAGCTGGCCCCCAGAACTTTAGGCGCCATGACATCGGCAACTATGTCGCCTGTCAGATGAGGCAATGTCCGGTCATCAACCACGCCAGCTGCATGGAAAATCCCTCGCAAGGGAAGCGGCGCTGCTTTTAGTTCCGTAATAAGCGATTTAAGGGCTGTTTCATCGGTTACATCCAGCAGATGAATTTCGACAACAGCCCCGGACGCTCCAGCAATTTTTTTGAGGGTTTCAAGAGCTTTCTGCCCCTCCGGCTGCACCGGCATGCGTCTGCCAACCAGATGAAGGGCTCCTGCACCCTGGCGCAGAAGAAATTCTGCCGTTTTAAGACCAAACCCGCCCATACCGCCAGTAATCAGATAGGCCCCGTCTTTTTTTATAACCGGCTGTTTCTTTTTAACCGGATGGACCTTGATCTGATTCAAATCCTCAAAGGACAGAACCACTTTTCCAATATGCCTTGAAGAGGCCATATAACGGAAAGCCTCTATGGTTTTGGACACAGGAAACACCTTATGTGGCAGGAGGCTTAATTTCTGCTCTCGGGCATAATGGAGAATATCCGTCATCATCTGCCTGAGACGATGATGAGGCATGAGGCGATCCATATCAAACGAGAAGAAAGACAAATTCTCGTTAAATGGCGTCAAATCAAGGCGGTGATGCTCCACAATATCGCGTTTGCCGATTTCGACAAAACGCCCCATTGGAGCCACAAGTGAGAGACTATGTGTCAGAGCCTCCCCAAAGAGGGAATTAAGAACAACATCCACCCCGCGCCCGTTCGTCGCCTTGCGGATACCGTCTACAAATTCCAGCGTGCGGGAACTCCATACACCAGCACATCCCTGCTGGCGCAGATACTCCCTTTTTTTCTCGCTTCCTGCCGTTGCATAAATTGTCGCTCCCTGCATAAGGGCAATCTGGATCGCCGCCTGCCCGACCCCACCGGCACCGGCATGAATCAGCACCGTCTCTCCTTTTTCCAGACGAGCGAGATGCATCAATGCATAATAAGCTGTCACAAACACAACAGGCGTACCCGCAAGAGCCGCTTTGCCGTAAGAGAGAATTTCCTCATTGAGGGGGAAGGCACTTCCCTCCAGTCTTTCCGCAGGATAGACGCGGTAGAGCGAAAAGCTTTCGGGATACACAAAAACGAGCAGATCACCGACTTTTCGGTCCGTCACCTTTTCTCCCACGGCTGTGATCTCAACCACAGCCTCCATGCCCAGATGGTCGCCATTATAAGTGCCTTCAACGACCGATTCCGGCAGTAACGACATGGCCTTAAGAATGTCTTTGAAATTAAGACCCGCCATCAGCGTTTTAACGGTGACTTCTTCCGGTCCCGGTTGAGGGACTTCGTACGCCTGCCAGCTCAGTGCCTCAAAGGTTCCCTTGCTGCTCGTCTGAAGACGTATCCCCAGCCGTCCATCCTGACTCCCCTCAAGCGATTCAAAAGGGACAGCCTCTGGCTCAGGATTTAAATTGGCTTTTACCAGCCTTTCAACAAAGCGTTTTCTGTCACGCAGAGCCACAGTCTCTTCCGAAACCCCTTCCATGACCAGTTCGGCTGCAAGATCTTCCAGAAGGGGCGCGGCCATAATAGAGGGAACGTCAATGATACGGACTGAAAGATCCGCGCGCTCGCTCTGAACGCCGCGAAAGAAAGAGGCCACTGCCCGTTGTGACGGAAAAACGGTCTCATTCTGGCCCGCGACTTCATAAGCGCCGCGCGTCACAACGATAAAGGTCACAGGCTTTCTGCGCCTATGCATCGGAAGCCTGTTAATCAGGGAAAGCGCCTTCTGTACGTCTCTTATAGCGCTTTCACCGTCCCCTTTGTCAGGCTCCTGGAAATAGACGACAGAGCGTAATTCCATAAGAGTTTTATCACGGGAAAAGAGGTCATCCACGCCCTCATCTTCAAGAGAGCGGAATGAAAGCGCCTCCATTCCGTTTTCTTCAAAAACTGATTTCAATTGCGCAGCAAGACCTGCACCATCGCCAATTAAAGCCAGTTTCAATGGTTCATTAAGCAAAACCTGTTTTTCAGTCACAACCCAGGATGGAGACAACAAAAAGCGCCCAACTTGACTTGCTTCATCATGACCCGCTCGTGCCAGACGGCGGCATTTCAGGCCGAGAATTTCCATCAGCGGCTCACCATCAGCTGTATAGAGGGTCAAATCCGCTTCAATGCGATCTTTGCTCTGAGCTACAGCTTTAGCAATGACAGTCACAGACTCACATTTCTGCCCCATATAGCTGATGCGCCGGATTTCTGTGGGTACAAAAAGGCTGTCTTTTGCTCCCTCCATCCTGAAAGCACCGATCGCAGCATGCAAGGCACCATCAAGAAGCGCAGGGTGAATAAAATAATGATCACATTCAGCTTTTTCCGCCTCTTTCAAGGCAATTTCACCGACTGAAATTCCCTCTCCCCGGTAAAGGGCGTTCAAAGTCTGAAAGGAAGGACCGTAATTCATGCCGTAATCAGCAAGTTCCTTATAGACGTCAGATCCCTCAAACCGTGTCATATTCTGACAAAGTGCCCCGGGCTCTATAGACTCTTTTTCCCAGGGGGCTGCCTGAAGCACCGTAACCTGGCCATGAACCTGCCAGTCACCATTCAGAGCCATCGTCTCACTGGTAAACGTCAATTTTCGTGACTCTTCATCAAAGCACCAGGCCATGACAGGAACAGCCCCCTCCTGCAACACAAGAGGAGCATTCAGGCGAAAATCCTCCAGAACAGCTGGTGCTCTGGATTCAATCTGATTATGAGCCGCAATTGCCGCTTCGATATAGGCCGCTGCCGGGAAAAGGGTCACACCATCAATGCGGTGATCAACCAGCCATGGCATGATGACAGCGGTCATATTTGCCTGCCATGACCGCCCGGGATTCAAAGATGGTGTCCCCAGAACGGGATGAACCGTCATATCAAGGCGGTCCCGGCGTGCTGCCTCAGCTTCCTGCCAGCGTGCCTCCTCTGCGCACCATTTATAGGGAGGCAGCGCCACTCTGGAAGGAGACATGATCAGGCGCCAGTCAGGCTCTGCCCCAGCCAGAACCAGCCCAACCAAGGCTCTGGTCAAATGAAGCAGATCATCTTCCTTACGCTTCAGCGTTGCACAGACAGAGACTGTATGCCGTGTTTCCTCGGCACAGGCTTTAATGGAAGGTGATAAGACCGGATGGGCGGCTATTTCGAGAAATACAGCATAATGATCTTCCAGCAAGTGCCGCATGACATCAAGAAACAGGACAGGATCACGGGCATTCTTATACCAATAAGCAGCGTCATGCCGCTCTGCCGGATCCCATTTTCGCCCCGTCGCAGTGGAATAAAGGGGCGTATGAGGTTGACTGGTCTGGATATCCGCAAGAGATGAAAGGAAATCGTCCCTGATTTCTTCCATGAAGGGACTGTGATAAGGTAGATCGACTTTTAAAAAGCGCGTAAAGACATCCTCGTCTTCACATTCTGCCGCAAGCCTTTCCAGATCGGCCCTATCTCCTGCCAATGTGCAGGAAGCCGGAGCATTGACCGCAGCAATAGAGACCCTGCCTTCAAAGGATTCTATCCTTTCTTTCAGGACTTCTGCGCTCAGCCCGACGGCCAGCATAACGCCTTTCCCCTCAAGGGAGGCCTGAAGGCGGCTGCGATGGTAAATAACCTTGACGGCATTGGCTAAATCCAGAGCCCCGGCGACATAGGCAGCAGCAACCTCTCCTACACTATGGCCCGTAATGGCTCCTGGTTTTACGCCCTGTTGTCTGAAAAACTCAGCAAGGCAGATTTGCAGCAGAAAGATAGCCGGTTGCGCAATAACCGTTTCCTGAATACGGGACTCTTCTTCTGACCGAAATAATTCTTCAAGAATGGACCAGCCGGAAAGCGCATGAAACACCCTGTCACATTCCTGGGCCAGATGGCTGACTGATCCTTCTGCTTTCTGCAGAAAATCCCGCCCCATTCCCCACCATTGAGGCCCCATACCGGAAAAGACAAAAACGGGCTGTATGTTCCCATCCGCAACCGCCTCACCCGTATAAAGGGCAGGATGCGTCGCCCCTTTTGCCAGAGCCTGTAAAGCGGTCTGTCCCTCTTCAGACTCATTCTCTCCATTATGGGGTAAAATAACCGCCCGATAACGAAAATGCGTGCGATACATGGCCGCAGAAAAACAGAGTGCTTCCCACCCTTTACAGCTCTCACTGCCAATCAGGGTTGCATAAGAATCTGCCAGAGCCTGTAGGGATTTTTCAGAGAAAGCCGAAATAACAAGAGGGATCCGTCCTGATAATCCTGAAATATCCGCACATTTCGCTCCGAATTTTTCACTCAGTTTGCGTTGTGCGTTTTCTGACTCTGATTGTGTCGGGCGACGAAGCAGCGCGACGGCATTGGTTCCGCCATATCCAAAAGAATTGACCAATGCGTAAAGGGATTCGGTCTCCGGCAACGATACGGCTGCCTGATAGGGGACATCAACTTTATAATCCGCAAAAGGAATTTCCGGATTCAATTCGTGCAGATTAGCCTGAGGTGGCACTTTCCGATGTTCAAGACATAAAAGGGCTTTCAGAACTCCCAACGCCCCTGCTGCTGCTTCTGTATGACCGAGATTGGCTTTGATAGAGCCAACAATCACTTTCTGCCCGTCTGGGAGGTGACAGCCAATCGCCTGACCAATGGCTCTGGCTTCTATCGGATCTCCGACAGGAGTACCCGTACCGTGAGCTTCCACGTAGGCGATCTGATCGGGTGTTACGCCAGCTTTCCTCATAACGTCCGTCATGAGTATTTCCTGTGCTTCCGCACTTGGCATGGTCAGGACAGGTGTGCGGCCATCCTGATTCACCCCGCTCCCACTAATGACGCCCTGAATATCGTCGCCATCACGCATGGCGTCTTCCAGGCGTTTCAGAGCGAAAAGAACGCATCCTTCCCCACGCCCATAACCATCGGCTGAGGCATCAAAACTTTTGGAACGGCCATCTTTTGACAGGAAATGGCCTTTTGTCATTAATAAGGCCGTTTGCGGAGAGAGCATGAAATTCACCCCGCCCGCAATCGCAAGATCACAATCACCTAACTGCAGGCCATTACAGGCCTGGGCAATAGCGACAAGTGATGATGAACATGCCGTATCAATCGACATGGCAGGACCCTGCAAGCCATAAACATGAGCCAGACGTGCTGCCAGCATGGTCATAGGGGCCGCTGTTGCTGCATATTGGTCACGCACGAGCGCCCGCATATAGGGGCTCCCACACTGGACCATATGATCCTGCGTAAACCCGCCAATAAACACACCAGTACGCGTCTTCTGTAAATCCGCTGGAATGAGATCGGCATTTTCCATTAAATGCCAGCTAGTTTCCAGCAACAGGCGCTGCTGAAAATCCATCATCATCCCTTCTCTGGGAGAAATTCCATAAAACAGGGGGTCAAAATCCAACGAACCGGGGGAAAGAAAATTCCCCCAGCGCATTGTTGTCTTGCCAGGCGTCTGGGCTACTGGGTCATAAAAATGGCCAATACTCCACCGATCTGATGGAATTTCAACCAATGCCTCACGCTGATCGAGAAGAAACTGCCAGAGTGCCTTTTTGTTTCCTGGTTGTTGCGGCAATGTAAAGCCTACACCAATGATAGCAATTTCAGTCAATTGCTCTGCACTCATATTTAACGGCCCCTTATGTCTTATATTCAATCGTCATTTTTTTTCGATTTCAAATATAATGACATGCTGTTTTTCAATTTTTGACGATCAACCAGCCCGTTTTCACCATATGGGATAGTTTCAACCCATATAACAATTACAGGAGGAAGATCGTTATAACGTTTATGCAAAGATTTTGATATATCTTCACTATCAAGTTTTTCATGATTAATTAAAGCACAATAAAGTGCCTCATTTCCATTTTCATCAATGATTATAAAAGAAGCCGCATCTATTACAGAGGAATTATCCTTTACAATCGCATCGATAATGGAAAGATCAAATTTAGCACCCCCCAGGGCCACCAGATCATCATTTCTCCCCGTTATATGAAGTTCTCTCCGGGTTGAAAGATACCCTCTGTCCCCTGGATAGAACCATCCATCCTGAAAGCGGCGCTGACTGTACCCTGGCTCCCCTCTGTAAGAACGTGCCATACCTACAGTGCGGACACGGATCGTCCCTCTTTCTCCTATGGGAAGCGGAACACCCTCTTCATCCACAATTTCAACATTCGCCCAGGGCAACACAGACCCAACACTCTGATCACTTCCCCTTAAAGGGGCGGAAATTTCTGTCACAAGGCCACATTCATCTGTCCCGTAGGCTACCGTGACATGCGGCGTAACACGCTTGAGCGTCTCCTTCAGCAATGCATCGGACAAAGCCGCCCCGACCACTGTTAAATAAATATGGGAAAGAGATTTCGCTCCAGGGGGAAGCGCTTTGAGAAGATGTGTCAGGTGTGAGGGCGTCATAATGACAAAGAGAGGCTGTCCTCTCGCAATCTCCAGCCCTATATTCTGGTTATTTACTTCACGGACCATGGTCGCACTGGCAAGCGCAGCCGCAACAATCAGAAAAGCACTGTGAGAGGCCGGACTGATTGTGCACAGCAAATCGGGCTTTCTCTTCTTTTGATAAGCAATTTCCAATGCAGCATGACTATCCTGATAAATAAAACGCAGGATCGCCGTTTCAATATCAGAGAAACTGAAGGCCAGAGCATGAAAATTTTTGTCTGTACCCGCCGCTATGGCAATACGGCAGATTGCTCTTGGGTCAACCGGACAAGGAGGGAAATAATCCTCAATTTTATCCGTTTCAACACCGGACAATACGTTCTGGAACCATTCGCGCCCTAATATAAGACTTTTGGAAGTCTTTCCCAGATCACCACCACTCTGGATAATGACATCGGGCTTTAACAGGGTAAGGACCTCATTATGCACGTCATTATCAGGCAAGGAAACTGACGTTAATCCCAAACGGGACAACGCCAGAATAATGATCCAATGATGCCACACATCGGGACACTGAACCGCAACCAACGGAGAGGTCAGTTCTTTCAAATTTTCAAGAACACGCGCAACGCGGCTGACCGATGCCTCCAGCCTCGCAAAACTATACTGTCGCGCTGTTCCCCCTAATGCCAGTGTATCCCCGGAATTACAGGCATTATAGAGAACGAAACGATCGAACATTCATCCCCGCTGATTCCAATAGTCCTGTCGATTATTTCCGCTTTTCCTGAGCGCTGTTAAGCGCTCAGGGCCACACGGTCTTCAAGCACGGATTCATCATCCAGTGGATAAGGCCCACCCGCTTCAATCTGAAGAACCAGGAGAACCTTTTCACCTTCAGAAACCGCACCATATTCAGGAAGAGGAAGCAGAGCATTTCCCGTTGTCCAGCGATGAGGACCAGCCTCAATAACGCTCCACCCCGGAAGATCCTTCTGCTCAAGATGAGATGTCACATCCAGTTTGCGGCCACCAACCCAGAACTCTACATTGCCGACCAGAACGCCAAGGTCACGACGGTCATCAACAAATGGTCCAATCGTCGAAGATGGTCTGAACTGCCTTGAGACCAGACGCACATTCTTTGTCTTACGTGGCAGGGCAAAGACCATCTTGCCTTTATTTTCCCGACTTCTTTCGATAACCGTGCCGTCATCAAGCATGATCTGCAGATCTGACTCTTCTATCAGGCTCTGTTTTGCCGGCTCAACACGCTCTGCCGAATATCCCAGAGCAAGCGCACGATTACGGAAATCATTATAAAGTGGCTCAACAAATTCCCGACTGACTTCAAGAGGAGCTGCCGCATCATTTTCCCACGTCAGCTCTCTCAAATTAATGACACGCGCTACGCCCTGATCATCCAGTTCACTCAGGCTCTGCCTTGTCCCAGTCTCAAGGTGGCTTTCTGTCAGCGTATTATTTGCCC
This sequence comes from Aristophania sp. ESL1100, assembly GCF_058511235.1. Classification (NCBI taxonomy): domain Bacteria; kingdom Pseudomonadati; phylum Pseudomonadota; class Alphaproteobacteria; order Acetobacterales; family Acetobacteraceae; genus Aristophania; species Aristophania sp. ESL1100. The sequence goes on from NZ_CP196394.1 coordinate 1,880,739, forward strand.
AGATAATGGCATGAGGTTCCGTCTGAACGTGATAATAATCATAGCTGTCCTGCGACAGGTCATAGCGAATCGACGCTCCATTGACCAACATACGAGCAGGAACAAAACGACCATTCAGATAGAAACAATGTTCAGGCGTTACAAAAAGATCCTGTGAAGGCACGCCTGGTGCAAAGGCATCCTTACAGACCTGAACCGGCCAGCCAGCCAGCTCTTCCGGCAAGTCCTTGCGCACAAAGGCCCGTTTACGAATAACGGCTTTTACCGCCCGAGTTTTCTTCTGGTTATCGTCCAATACACAGATAGTATCCCCGGCTTTTACCTCTTCGACCGGAACTTCACCATTTTCAAGACGAATCATGGCTCCGGCAAGGAAACAGGCATAGACAAGCACCGTATTACCCAATCCGTCATCCACTAGCTCAAAATCGCCCTGATTATAGCTCCCGGAGATAGTCATTCCCCATGAATACATGTCAGAACCCTGACCTTCGATAACGGTCAGCTCACCACCATGGAGGACAACCTCTTTATGCTGATCGTCATAATGCATGCCATAAATCTTGATGCTGGCATTTGAGCCCATTGATGTATTAATAAGTATCGCGCCAGAAGCGATTTCGAGCATGCCCCCCATACTACCAGGTTCCTTTGCCCCGGCAATTATCGTCCCTACGGCTGTTCCCCCCGAAGCGATATATGTATGATTCTCGTGGGGAAGGTCACGGGTAAGGCCGCCATCCGAGTCAAAACGACCTCCATCAATTATTGCTCCTATAATGGTGCTACCAGAATCGGCTTTAAGGAGATCGCCATGACCGACTGTCGTACCACTGAGCCAGCCACCACTTGCAACTGTGATTGTCGTAGCTGAAGCACCGGACATAAAGTAGATTGAACCACCTGAACTCACCGAAATGTTTGCGACAGTAGCGCCAGACTGGACCGTTCCATAACCATTACTGGCAATCGTGATCGACTCAAGAGAGGCGCCACTCTGCGCTGTGACGGTACCAAAGGCTCCGGCATAAGCCTCATTAAGTGTTCCGCCATTCCCCACATCTATATGAGCACCCCGATCGACACTACCCTGTGCAACGGTCGCACCATCAGTGATGTGAACATGTCCGAAATCAGTTGCAGTGACTATGTTACCTTCACCCTGGCTACTGAAATCAATCTGACCATCCTTGTTGGCTTCGGCATATCTCACGGTCCCGTTAATATCTACCAAGCCATTATCATGCGCTGAAACGGTATCAACCATGGCGCCACTCTCAAGAGCCAAATAGCCACGATTATGGCCGTCACCCTCTGCAAAAAGTGTGGCACCTGAAATGTGCGGGTCCTCCCCCCATGTTGGATGAGATAATGAGTGACCACCATGGACAATAACCCCTGACCCGATATAGGCACTTGCCCCTGCAAATGAGAGATCGCCTATCGTTGCTCCATCAGAGGCACTTATAACGCCGCCAGATACGGCCTTCGCATCATGAACGCCACCATGGATGATGGCCGTTCCACCCTGGTTATCTCCCAGACCGCCACCATCAACGGAAACCTGATGAGCGAGCGCCCCGTTTTCCAGGATAATAACGCCCCCTGTCCCTGCGGAAACAACCGAGGGCTGGCTCCCCGGGCCACCGAACAGATCGCCAATAATGGAACCACTATCATATTGTACTGTCCCTTTCAGCATGGCCCCATCCGGATGATGCGTGCCACCTATAACAGGGATGGTACTATTAACAACTTCGCCTCCTGAATGGACTTCAGCATAACCGCCGCTCATTGCCAGCGTGTCTATTTTACCTGAAATTTCGGCCGTTCCACCGTTAACCTGAACAGTACCCGCATAATTAGCACCACTCTGAAGATCCAGAAGACCGCCGTAATTTGCAGTTGCTCCAGAGATGTTTGCGCCATCTTCAACAATCACACGGCCACTATTATTGGCCACGATCCCTTCCGCGATAGCGGCACTTTGGACGTCAATATACCCCCCGGAATCCGCTACAACAGACACGCCTGTTCCACCAGCAGATACGTCAATCAAACCACCATCAGCAGCACTACCGCCACTCATGTAACCACCGGATGTAATATCAGCGATACCTCCGGAAACATTTGTCTGAAGGGCACTACCGCCGTTACTGACTACCTCTGTCCCTCCGGACGTAATTGTGGAGGCAGTTGCCGTGCCATCGGATCCTACAATTTCTGTTCCGCCATTGGCTACAACGTCACGGATAACATCGCCTGATGCATAAATACCGGGTGCCGGTTTATTGTCTGTTGCAACATGATCTGCAAGTGGCGACTTGTAATCACCCCCTTTTACGACGATTTTACCGCCATATGCTGCCGTAATTTCCTGCCCATGACCTCCTGAAACCAGAACTTCTGCGCCGTTAACTGCCGTGGATTTGGAAGCAAGCCCTCCATTAACAATCTGTTTCGCATTATGGCCGGAAAAAAGGTTTCCATTAGCAATACCGGTGGACTGAACATATTGCGTGCCAGCGAAACTTCCCCCTAACGCTGTTCCTCCTCTACCCACAACCATCTCGGAGCCATCTTCAAATGTACCCCCCGATACAAGACCACCACTACCAGCGACATTGTAACCCTTGACGGTAAAACCGGGAGCACCTCCCCCCGCCAGTACAAACCCACCGGAATGAACCAATGGGTCAAACAGGGTACCACCTTTATTAATGTTACCTACCGGGTTGTTTCCATCCGAATCCGTCGTCACAACAGAGGCAATTGCAGCCCCGCTGAACCCTACCTCTACGCCGGAGACAATACCTCCCTGCACGGCATCTATAGAGGCATTGGAACCAGCATATCCATTGAAAAGCTTCGCACCATTCGCTACGGCAACAGCCGCTCCATCAAGTGCTGTCGCACCATAAATGACCGCATCACCCCTGGATGCCACGATCATGGATGCGCTTGTCCCTGATGCTCCCGACGCTATGACATTATAAAGTGTCCCTGACGCATTGCCGTCGGACGAACCATTTGTAACGTACAAACTTTTCCGGCCAGCAGGATCTTTATAATTACTATTAACACTGCGAGTCAGATCAGCGGACGCTGATTTCGAGGCTCCAGACATAGTAGAAAATTTGTTTTCAGCATTATCATCGGACATGAGCAAATACCCTGAACAAATGGTGGGTCTTTAGTTGATTGCGGTGAATATAAAATAACAAATATAATTTTTCAAGAATAATCACAATTTAATTCATTACCAACATTGTGACGTCACGCATAATATTGTGTCAAAACTTTGGCAATACAGAGTGCCATAAAAAAAACATTATCTTATTACTAAATTATTTCATTGTGATTATTTAAAACTATTGAAAATCCACTAAAACGCTACGTTCAGACGTGCTCATACGCCCATATCTTATGATTTTACATACGTATGAGCACACTTTTATAAGCACACTGGACAGCGACGCTGCCTTGCTATGCGTTTGTTTTGATTTGGAAAAGGTTTTCTAAACAGCCTTGATCAGTTCTGAGTCAGGGTGGTTATGATTAATCCCGGCGTCAGAATCTGTGGAAGCATTATGCCTTTATGCTCGCCAGTATTAGAGGACTTTTCTGCGGATAAACGAGGCGGATAATAGACATAAAGTGGCACACCATCGCGGCCATAATGCCTTAAATAACGGGAAATCTCTTTACTGCCTTTCGTCCAGTCTCCGACCATGACTGTGACATGATGTTGTCTGAAAGCAGCAAGCGTGGAAGGAATTTTCAAAGCAACACGTTCATTGACAAGACAGGTAATACACCATGATGCTGTCATATCGACAAATACAGGCTTACCCTCTTTGCGAAGTTGTTCGAGTCTTTCATAGGAAAAACCCTCCCATCCTTCCGGCAAGGTGGAAAGATTCTGAGACCTGGCCTGCTGATGACCCTTTATAACAGAGCCTGACGTAACCTGTATAATCAGCATTAAGAAAGCTGAAATAACGCACAATATTATTACACTATAATTGACAATATTCAGTCGCGTATATTTTCCAACAATACGGTTATTTTGTGACATACCATAAATCCATGCTGAAAGGGCCAGTAAAATACCGCCTCCAGCAACAGAAATTATAAAACCTGCCCCATTTTGCAGAGTTCCCACCCAGAGAAGCCACACACAGCTTGCCAATAAAGGAAAGGCGAGAAACTTTTTGAAGACGCCCATCCAAGGACCTGAATGAGGCAAGAGGCTGACTAAAGCAGGAATATTCGCCAAAAGAATATAAGGAAAGGCCAAGCCCAGCCCCATGAAAGTAAAAATCACAATTCCTGTAAAAGCGGAGTGAGATAAAGCAGCCGCGACAGCGACTCCCATAAAAGGAGCTACACATGGAGTCGCAAGAAGAACAGCAACAAAACCGGCCATGACATCATGCCAGCCTGTAATCTTATGATCACGAAGCCCGTCATTCGGACTTACGCCTGTTGACAGAGCCGTCCCGATTTTTCCCAGACCGATATAAAAAACGTCAAACAGATTAAGAGCCAGCAGAAGCAGCAACCAGCACATAAAAGCCACAAAATAGGGCGATTGAAACTGGAACCCCCAACCAACGGCTCTTCCCACCCAACGCAGGGATAAAAGCACGCCGCCAAGTGCTACAAAACTGCCAATGATACCGGCTGTATAATAAAGGGCACTTTTTCTTCGCTCACGTTGTTCAGCCCCTTTAAGCTTAATCAGGGACAGACTTTTCATCGCCAGGACGGGGAATACACAGGGCATCGCGTTCAGGATCATCCCCCCAAGAAACGCACATAATAAAATGAACCCTATATTTTCATGTTCCTCACGAAATTCTGATAAAGGAGCCGCCGCTTCTTCACTCGTTTTCAGAGTCACATAGATAGTCTGACCATGAGAATCCGTAAGGGCCAGTAAACCCTCAGGTCTCTGAGCAGCAAGTTTCTTCCCCAATGCAGAATCCGCTTTCAAAGAAAGCGTTATAAAGCCCTTTCCGACATGGAGTCTCTGCTCTGCATTCGGATCGACAAGGCCTGTTTTAAACGGGAAAAAATAGGCTCGCTGGACCGAGTCTTTTGAAAAAAGACCACTCTTGATAATCAGACTATTATCGGGACTGATTTGCCCTTCGAAAACAGAGGATTGAGGTAAATGCTGTTTTGCCTCTTCAAAGAGAGACGCAGCTCCGGGATTCATGACACTCTGGGAGTCAGAAGGAACTGAAAGCGTAAAATCTTTTTGTTCTGGCACGCAGACTTCTGCGCAAACCAGCCATTCTGCATGTACCTTGAACGTAACAGCACCTTGCCCTGCCAGCTCCAGTAACTGAGGAAGCAGGAAAGTCCCTTCATAAGCATAGGCTGATAAATCTCCCTCTTTCAACAAGATGGGAACGGGCCACTGAATCGGGCCCTGTTTGGCCAGCTTACGGCCCGAAATTGCTATATCGATATGTGGAGCATCTCCCGCAGCGCCGGGATTGATCCAGTAACTGTGCCAGCCCGGCTGCAGGCGAATCTGAATGCCCAATTTAACCGATTGCTCCGGTCCCAGAACATCATGATCAATAATCAGGCGAGCCTGACTATGCGCCCCACTCGCCCACTCTGTTTCAGCAGCATAAAGTGTGCCGAAACAGCCCAGCATGATGAAACAACTCACCATCAGAGTGACAAAAAAGCGGCTGAAGAACCGGAAAATATTCATAAAACAAGGATACCTATGGTGTTATGAAAAATGTCCATAGGTATCCTATCATAATTTTAACGCATGATCCCTGTATGGCCGACACTATAACGACCAGGCTGCGGCCATACGGTCAAACCATGAGGTTCCATACCGACGCCGATTTTTCTCATGCTGCCATCTTCTGTATTAATCGCATAGACGCAGTCATCAAAACGCCCTGAAATCCATAATGTCTTTCCATCGGCGCTTACGTTACCCATATCGGGGCTTCCACCACCAGGAACGGGCCAGTGCTTAATGACTTGCTCTGTATCGGCAGAAATCACCGAGATGCTACCACCAGGGCTATGTCTGCGACCATGAATGGCGTGGCTTCCCCGGTTCGTCGCATAAATCAGCTTGCCATCACGACTTGGATAAAGGCCATGCGTTCCGGGTCCGGAATGAATAAAGCCAACTTCCTTGAAGTTATCTCCATCAATAATGAAAACACCATCTGCCATCATATCGGCAACGTAAAATTTGCGGCCATTACGTGATGTCAGAATATCTTGTGGCATACCACCTTTTGACAGATGCAATATGCCTACCAATTTGCGGTTTACTGTATCAACCTTGGCAAGATAAGGCCCAAACTCACATGTAAAGATGGCATAACGCCCGTCAATCGCAAAGGCTGCATGATTAATGCCCTTACAAGCCGGTATATCGAGCTTTTCAATTGGCTGCATTGTCTTCGGATCACGGAAATCCAGCCTCTGACGTGCTTCAGCAACGACAATCGCTGTTTTTCCATCAGGCGTGAAATACAGATTATAAGGATCATCCACCGCAACTGACTGACCCGTTTTTCCTGTAACGGGGTCAATTGGCGTCAGAGAACCATCGGTCCGCCTTTCACTATTATTGGTAACCCATAATGTCCGCAGGTCCCATGAAGGCACAACATGTTGAGGTGAATGCCCCACTTTGAGAGTGCCAACCACCTTCATTAATTTGGGATCAATCACAGAAACTGTGTTGCTCCTCAAATTGGGGACATAAACTCGCACCAGATGATTTTTGACAACGGGAGATAATTTATCAACACCTTCCGTCTCGCTGTAAAGATCATTCGGATTAATAACAGGCGGCATACCGGGAATTGTCTTTATGGCACTCGCAATAGCCGGGCTGAAATCATTGTGCCTTTCCAGCGCTGTATGATCCATCTCATGTGAGTAATTCTGGAAACTGGGAGATGGAGCTAGCTCTGGAGACAGCGATGGGGCCGGCGCCGGCGCTTCATTATGGAAAGAGGCCTGTGGGGGAGCCCCATCCTCAAAGTCCGGGAACAGATCATGATGCGCAGGAGCCTCGCTCTCATAATCCGGGAACACATCATCATTCAGCATGGACATGCCGTCGATAAACTGCCCCTCTGACGAATCAGGTGTGGGCTGATACTCGTCAGCCAGACTGGCTGTTCCCAGGCTCACAAAAGCACAGGCTGCCACCAGCGCAATTTTGTACTTCATGGGGAACTCCTGTTAAAACTCTCAATAGATCTGACTGCTGTATCAAGCTGCATTTCTGTTCCTATCCGGCCTATTTCAGCCGTAGCTGGTCTGGGATCGCCACCATAAACACCATCTTTCGAAGAGGGTTTGGCGGCATGTTTTAAAGCATCAAGACGCACAAGCGATGGATCAACAGCCAACATAAGCGATGTATCACTGACGTCGGCATGTTTCCCTACAGCATATCCCAGACCCATGGTTTTTAACTTCTGAGCATATGCACCAGGGACAACATCGTAAAATTCTTTTACATATAGAATACGGGCTTTAGTCCCATTCTTTTTCCATTCAGCCTCAAGTTTTTTCAGGACTTCTGCAAGCTGGGCCTGATAACCACCATGATCACCGAGGAAAATAATCGTTTTAAAACCCTGCACCTGTAAACTTTCCGCCGCCCCCTTGATAAGACCTCCAAAAACTTCGGGAGAAACAGATAATGTCCCGGGAAAACGCATATGAGATCGCCTTGGAGACGTCGATCCTTCCGGCACGTAAGCTATAACAGGGGCAACAAGACTCTTCCCAAGCCGTGACGCAATCTCGTCAGCCAATCGCTGCGCCCGGACATTGTGCTTGCCGACGGCGATATAAGGACCACTTTGCTCTGTCCCACCAATCGGCACGATAACCGTCGTCGTTCCAGCTTTTAAGGCCTGGTCGATTTCAGTCCATGTATGACACGTTAACTCTACCTGTGAGGCAAGCCCTTCGCAGCTCTGTGCATTTGCAACAGACGTTGAAAGCGCCACAGCCAAAGAAAAGGTAAGAATTTTTATAGTGGGAGAAAAGGAGCATTTCGGAGAGGATGTAAGGCTCGCAAACCCTCTCAGAAAAGAATGCACTAAAGGCAAGGGACTCCATGGAAGGATAGAAGATCTCCCCAAGAGCTTTTCATGATGCAATATAATCAGCCCCCCTTCTACGAATTAAAGACATTTTCTTCCAGAATCTCTAGAACACAGGAATTATCATTACTGTCACGAATAATTTGTCTATTTTTAAATCCCCCTTATATAGTCCTGAATAAAGACTTCAAGAGGGATAAAACTCTTTGCTGATTTTTATCAGACAGAAAAAAGGGTTTTTCAGACATTCTGTCAACTACCTCCAAGAAGGTATAACCTTATATCAGACCACAGAACGACCGATATTATTTAACGAGACATTAATAAAATACCATGAAATTCAATTGGTTATTTAAATAATCAAAAATCCCCTTAAAAAACCACGAAATTTTTTAGTGAATTAGACATTCCCCAGACTCCGAAGTCCTTCAGTCAATGACAGGTAAAGCTGTCACCTCTATCAGCTATACGGCCAATAAGGATATGAAAGAGGACTGTCTTTTCTAAAGCTTCTTTAATAACCTATTGAAAGAGCTATATAGTCTGGCTATATTTCCTCAACGTCTGAAATACACATTCAGGATAAATTAAATATTTTTTAAGATTATCTTCTTATCGTAAGAAAATTCCATGAATTTCCCACTATACGCTGCTGACCCGGATACTGTTGATAGCGCCGCCCATCTGATTCAGGTTGCCTTGACGCCTGTTTTTATGCTTTCCGGCATCGGAACACTGATTAACGTCTTCAATACCCGCCTTTCGCGCGTTTCCGACCATCTTGAAGATATTAACAAACGTCTCGCCCAGCCCCCCTCAGAGGAGGATAGCGAGCCCGATCCTTATTTTACACCCGCACGACTAAGAGTGCATCAGATCCGGTTGCGGCGTAGAATCTTCGTTCTGGACCTGGCTATCATTCTCAATGGCTGTGGTGGAGCCTTTACCTGCGGCTCTGCTATTGCCTTATTTGTCGGTTCAATCAGGGATGCTGTCACATCGACCTGGCTGATCTTCCTCTTTGGAGCAGCCTTGACCTGCACCGTGGCTGCTTTATCCGCCTTTCTGGCAGATACTATTTTAAGCTGGCATGGACTGAAGCATGATAGAGAGGACATGCTTCAGCAATATGAAGCAACTCTTGCCAAAAAAGAGGACCCTCCCAAGCCAGGCGCCTAGTTTTCCGACCATCTGGCGAGGATTGCCGAGCGAACTTTTTCAGGGAGCCCCACATAACCCAGAGACTGCTCAATAGAGTGGCCCTGCTCAAACCCCCATTGGAAAAAGCGCTTTACAGCGGCACCTCCTGGCGTTTTCATGTCACGGCGCGGGATTAGGGCATAAGTCGCCGAAACAATAGGCCAGCTTCCAACGCCTGGCTGCCCCAGTAAATTGACTGTAAATCCGGAAATGCCCTGCCAGTCAGCGGCTTCTGTCGCTTGCGCCAGACTTTCCAGCGTAGGCAGAATAAAGGTTCCCGCCTGTGTTTTAAGCCTGACAACAGGGAGGTGATTTCCCTCTGCATAAGCGAACTCCACATAACCCAGAGTTCCTTCTGTCTGCCTTACCAGAGCGGCAATGCCGTCATTCCCCCTCGCTCCTGCACCTCCTGGCCATTCCACAAGTGTCCCTGCACCAATGCTGCGTTTCCATTCCGGTGAAACCTGGGAAAGATATGAGGTAAAGACGTAACTTGTCCCCGAGCCATCAGCGCGGTGAATGGGAACAATTTCCTCATCAGGCAGGCTGGTCCCGGGATTTAAGGCCTGGATTCTGGCATCATTCCAGTTCGTAATCGTTCCTGCGTAAATGGCTGCCAGAGTCGGGCCATCGAGATTCAGTGTATTTTGCGCCACACCACGTAAATGAACGATCAGAACAACGCCGCTCATAACGGTCGGGAACTGATAAAGCCCTGCTTTTTTCAAAGCCTCATCACTCATCGGCTTATCAGTCGCCCCGAAATCGACCGTCCCTGCTATGACCTGATCCTGCCCTGCCCCGGAACCAATCGACTGATAATTCACCTGCACTTTGGTCTTAGAGGACGCCGCCGCGGCCCATCCTTCATAAACAGGTGCCGCAAAACTTGACCCCGCTCCCGTGATGGTCACTTCCTGAGAAGCCGGTGCCGTGCTTTCAGCATGCACACAGGCAGTACCTGCCAATCCCCCCATCAATGAAAGACTGCCCAAGACCATTCTTACGTATAAAGCACGATTGAAGCGCACAATGCCCCCCGATGAACACACTATCAGCCGCAGCCCTTGTAGCACCGGACACACACTATGACACCAAAATAAATTCTTAACGACTTTTAGACTATTGACAGCCTAAGATCATTGTTATGGAGACATTCAGTCCTTACACAGACCCGAAAGGTTGCCTGCTTGACGCCTTTGCCTCGTCTCAGACTCAGGATCATTTTTTTCACTGCATTAGGCACCGTTATTTTTATCCCCGGCAGCCGGGCTTCCCCAACAACGGCGGACTCCATCGCCATCATGGAAAAACAGATCCATGCCCTACAGCAGCAACTGACGCAGCTTAAGATTAAACAGGAAGCAGAAAACAAGCGCGTCAGAGCCCAACTGGCCCGGCAACGCGACTTAATAGAAGCCAATCCCTATGCCTCCCGAGCTTCCTTATTAGGAAACGCCGGCAATTCAGAGTTTGACCACAGGACCGAGGGACGTCTGACCCTCAGAGGGGCTGACTATGAGCCTCTCGCTCCTTCCCTGACGGCTTCAACGCCTGAGGGAATTCTCACCGCCACGCCGCCAGCGCACCCGGATCTTTATAAACCTCTCCGCCGTGGCCAACTCCAGATTGGCGGTGTGCGTCTGACATTGGGGGGCTTTCTGGAAGCTGCGACAATCTGGCGCTCCCGCCACACAGGCTCTGATATCGCAACGGGCTTTAATGCCATCCCCTGGGGGAACCAGCCTGCACATCATATGAGCGAATTCCGTCAATCAGAACGGCAGAGCCGCCTTTCCTTGTTAGTGGAAGGCATGATTACCAGAAGACTTGAAGCAGATGCTTATGTCGAGACCGATTTTCAGGGGTCAGGGTCTTCATCAAACTCACGGCAGTCCAATTCCTATGTTCCCAGAGCCCGCGTTGTCTATGGGGAACTCAAAGATGAGGCTGATGGGCTTTACTTTCTCGGAGGACAAAGCTGGTCGCTCCTGACCTTGTTCAATAAAGGCATGTTCGCCCGTGATGAGCAGACCCCTCTCGTTATTGAAGCGCAGTACGTACCAGGGTTTAACTGGACCCGTAACCCGCAATTACGCGTTGTCAAAACCTTTGGGAAAGAGGAACGCTATGCGTTCGGGCTCTCAGTTGAAAATCCAAGTGCCGTTCCTGCGGGCAAGGCTTATGGCCATGTGACCGACCATGTCAGCGGCACAAATGTGAATAACCCCAACACCTTTTACACCACAGACCCTGCCCCGGACCTTATTGCCAAAATTGCCGCTGATCCAGGATGGGGGCATTATGAACTCACAGGAATCATGCGCTTTTTCCGCAGCCGGTCGAGCAGGAATGGTGATGGTCAGAACCACACCATTATGGCCGGTGGAGGGGGCGGCGGTCTTATCCTCCCGCTTATGGAGAACGCCCTTTATTTTCAGGCTTCAGGCCTTGTCGGGCAGGGGCTGGGGCGTTACGGCTCTGCCAACATGCCTGACTACACGTACCGCCCTGATGGCGGGCCCAAGGCTCTCCCTGAAGCCAATCTTCTTGTCGGGCTTTACGGTATGCCCCTCAAGGACCTGACCCTCTACAGCTACGCCGGCGCCGAAAAGGTTTTACGGCGCAAAGCCTTCGACCATGATGGCGATCATTTCGGTTACGGAAATCATGGTTATGATATGAGCGGCTGTAAAAGTGAGCTTTCTACCGTATGTGCCGCTTCAGGCAACGTCCGAACAGTCGCAGAGGCCACGGCCGGGTTCTGGTATACAGCGGCAAAAGGTGATTACGGCACGATCCGCATTGGAGGGCAATATGCCCATATCTACCTTGACGCTTTTTCCGGTATCGGTGGGAAACCCCACATAAATGCGGACATGTTTTTTATGTCTTTGCGCTATATGCCATTCAATTAACCGTAATTTCCATATATCACAGCAGAATAACGAAAAACACGTCATCACGATGAGACTGAAAAAAACAGGGCTGTCTATCTATGAAAATTACAATGATTGGAGGCGGCTATGTCGGTCTGGTTTCAAGTGCCTGTTTTGCAGCTTTTGGGGCAACGGTCCGTCTTGTTGAAAAAGATCCTGAACGCCTCGCGGCTCTTCAGAAAGGGAATATTCCTCTTTACGAGCCGGGACTTGAAGAGCTCTTTGCCGAACAGAAAGCACAAAACCGTCTGATTTTCTGTAGCGATCTTACAGAGGGCCTCAGGGAAGCTGAAATCGCTTTCATCGCAGTCGGCACACCGGCACACCGCGGGAGTGGCCATGCTGATCTCAGCTATGTTTATGCAGCCGCCCGGGAAATTGCTGAAGGCGCCCATAATGATCTGTTGATCGTTACCAAATCAACGGTTCCCGTTGGGACGGGACGCAAGGTCCGTGATATCGTCACGTCTCTGCGCCCTGACCTTGATATTTCAGTCGCTTCAAACCCGGAATTTTTACGGGAAGGTCAGGCGATTGCAGACTTCATGAAGCCCGATCGCGTCGTGATCGGGCTGGACCGGCAAAGTCATGATGAAGGGGCAAAGGCAAAAACCCTTCTGAGTGCCCTTTACCAACCTCTGAACCACCCACAGACCCGCCTCGTTTTTATGGGGCTGGAAAGTGCGGAACTGACCAAATATGCCGCTAATGCCTTCCTTGCCATGAAAGTCACATTTGCCAATGAAATGGCTGACCTTTGTGAAGCAACAGGCGCTGATAGCGATGAAGTGCGTCACGCCATAGGTCTTGACCCACGCATTGGCCCTGATTTCCTCACCCCAGGCCCGGGCTTCGGCGGGTCCTGTTTCCCCAAAGATACGCAGGCTCTTGCCATAACAGCACGACAGGCCGGCACACCCAGTCCACTGGTTGAAACGACCATTGCCTCAAACGAGGCCCGCAAACGACGCCTTGCCGAAAAAATCCTGACAATGTTAGGTGACCTGACCTATCAGAGAACCGTTGCAATTCTGGGACTGACCTTCAAGGCCAATACCGATGATATGCGTCAATCTCCTTCCCTGACGCTTCTCCCTCTCCTGCTCGAAGCAGGTCTTTCGCTCAGAGTGTATGACCCTCACGGCATGGAGCAGGCACGGCCTCTTCTGCAAAAGGAAATCCATTTTGCCACAAACGCCCTTGAGGCCACCCGGGGAGCGGATCTGCTTGTCATCCTCACTGAATGGGATGAATTTTTACAGATATCGCCTTCAGACCTTCTGACCTCCATGAAAGGACGGCTTATCATGGATTATCGTGGTCTCTGGAAAAACAGGGAGCTGGCGTCTCACGGCTTTACCTATTATTGCATCGGCCAGAAGCCACCCGCTGCATAATAAGAATGAAACAAAAATGGGGGGCCGTTTTCCGCCCCCCATTTTAAAAGCTCCTGCTCCGATAACGCCTTAAACTTTTACAGTTTTCATAATGATGCGTGAAAGTTCCTCCACCGAGTCAGAAACAGCCTGTTCTGTTGACAGAATGATGTCAGCTTTTTCAGGCATTTCATAAGGAGAGGAAACCCCTGTAAACTCACTGATTTTGCCTTCACGCGCTTTGACATAAAGGCCTTTGGGGTCGCGTTTCTCACAGATATAAAGCGGCGTATTAACGAAAACCTCATGCCAGTCAGAGCCGATGATCTTCGCCGCCATGGCACGATCTGCCTTCAGGGGTGAAACAAGTGCAACCAGCACGATATGGCCCGCCTGCGCCAGAATTTTTGCAACATGTGCAGCACGACGAATATTTTCATGCCTGTCTTCTGCTGAAAAACCAAGATCGCTGCATAGACCCGCCCGCAACGTATCGCCATCCAGAACGATGACAGAATATCCTTTCTGTGTAAGCTTTTCTTCCACCTCTCTGGCAATGGTGCTCTTTCCCGACCCTGACAGGCCCGTCATCCAGAAAACACCCGTCTTATGGCCACGCAGGCCCGCTCTCTGTGCTGTTGAAATACGGCTGGCGGTCGGATGGATGGCTGACTGCCCTTTTGCAAGATCAGCGACACCAATCACGGGGGCCCCACCGACAATACGCTGGTGGCCGTCAACAAGAACGCCACGCCCATCACTCATCCCCGGTGCAAAGGGATCGAAAAGAATCGTATGAGAGGCGGCCAGAGTGATTTCTGCAAAACCATCAGCCGGAACTTCATCGCCCGGTTTCAGGGAAAGATCATCCAGATCGACAACCGCATCAATTGAAACGACCGTCACATCATGCTCTGCTGTGGAGAGACGCAACTTGAAGCTCTCTCCCACCTGCAAGGGCTGACTTCTCAACCAGAAGAGACGCGTTTTTATCCGCGCTGACTTCAGGGGCGCCCCTGCTTCATCATGCGCCGGAAAGAGCAGATCCCCCCGGTCCGGCACAAGATCCGGCTCCAAACGGAGCGCAATGGATTCACCTGCCCCGGCTACGGGGCGATGAGGTGCATGCCAGCGGCAGATCTCGGCAATTGTTGCTTCCTGCCCCTGGGAGCCGATGATAATCCGGTCCCCTTCCCGGATCGTGCCGCGTTCAATACGACCGGCGACATAGCGTTTATCATCAAAACGATAGACGTCCTGCACAGGCATACGGAAAGGCAGTGCCAGGCGTGGCGCTGGAGGAGGCACTTCATTAAGGGCTTCAAGCAGGGTCGGCCCTTGATACCATGAGGCTTTTTCAGAGCGCGTGGCAATATTATCGCCATCACGCGCCGAGGCAGAAATGACATGTTGGGCACTCAGCTCAAGGCGTTCAAGGAGCTGCCGGATATCCGCTTCCACCTGCCGTAAAGGAGCTTCAGCAAACTCCAGACGATCCGATTTATTGAGCAGCACGATCACATGCCGGATGCCGATAAGGCGCAGAAGCATGGCATGACGCCTAGTCTGCTCCCGCACACCTTCAGCAGCATCAACGACCAGGACGGCGGCCTCAGCATCGGCTGCGCCGGTAATCATGTTACGCAGGAACTGCCTATGCCCCGGGGCATCAACAATCACAAATTCACGATCCCCGATCTTAAAGGGAATACGCGTTGAATCAACCGTTACACCCTGATCGCGCTCAATCTGAAGGGAATCAAGCAGGAAGCTCCATTCGACCGCCAGACCGCGCTTGCGGCTGCTTTCAATGATCTGGGCAACACGCCCGTCAGGAAGGCTGTCAGTATCGTACAGCAGGCGCCCGATAAGCGTTGATTTTCCATGATCGACGTGACCGACAATCACAATCGGAGTGCTGACAGCCAATGCCTGGGATGAAGAAGAAACAGAAATCATGTTATTCACTCAATTCCTTAAAGATAGCCGGCCACACGAAGACGTTCAAAGGCATCTTCAGACTCATGATCCATAGCGCGTCCCGCCCGCTCGGACGTGCGACTATTTTCAAGCTCGGCAATCACTTCTGCTACTGTTGACGCGTTACTTTCAATCGGGCTGGTAATGTCCTGATCTCCCAAAGAGCGATAACGCTTGCCGTCTTTGGCGAAGTAAAGATCAACAAGAGGGATATTTTCGCGCTCTATATAACGCCAGATATCAATTTCTCTCCATGCCAGAAGCGGGTGAACACGAATATGCATCCCGTCTTCAAAAGGCGTTGCATATTGATCCCAGAATTCCGGTGGCTGATTTCTGACGTCCCAGCGATGTCCGGCACCACGAGGGCTGAAAACGCGCTCCTTGGCACGGGTCGCCTGCTCATCACGGCGGATCCCGGCAACAACACCGCGGAACTGATATTTTTCAATCAACGCCGCCAATCCCGCTGTTTTACGCGCAGCAGAGCGCGCAGCGGGGGGAAGAGAGGGATCCATTTCCTCAACAGGAGGGCAATCCCCTAAAATCAGGTCAAGATTCCATTTTTTTGTATATTCATCGCGGAATTTATACATTTCAGGGAATTTTTTCCCCGTATCAACATGCATGACCGGAAAAGGAACATGGCCCATAAAGGCCTTACGGGCCAGCCAGACCATGACATTACTGTCTTTGCCCAGAGACCAGAGAAGGGCCATGGGTTTCAGCTTGCGATAAGCCTCACGCAATATGAAAATACTCTGGGCCTCTAATTGATCCAGCCCATCCATGATACGAGGTTCTTCTAAACTCATGACTAAAGGTCCCTCCTGAAGGAAACATTTCCCTGAAAACTGAATTCCGCCTCGTCGCCTATGGCTGCGTCGGCACCGGACGGTGAATTCCACATTCTATTTTTGCCTGGCCTGCCCAACGTCCCGCCCGGCTATCCTCGCCGTCCCCAACGGCTCTGGTACAGGGCGCACAGCCGATTGAAAGATACCCTTCTGCTACAAGCGGATGAGGGGGAAGATGGCGGTCCTTCATAAAGGCCGCAATATCGCTGGCCTGCCACTGGGCCAAAGGATTGATTTTTACAGTCCCATCCGCCTGCGGCTCAATCATTGGCAGGGCCGCTCTTGTATGAGACTGACTTCTCTTGCGCCCGGTAATCCAGAAATCAAATTCCGGCAGCACAGTCTCAAGTGGTTCAACCTTCCGCAAGGCACAACAGGCATCCGGGTCAAAGGCGGCCAGCTGGTCCTGAGGATCGCGGTCTTTTAATGCCTGCGGTGAAGGAGACAGAGTCCTTACGTCCTTCAGCCCCAGAAATTTCACCAGCTCATCGCGGTACTGCAACGTCTCGGGAAAATGGCGTTTTGTATCAAGGAAATAAACCGGAAGGGACGGATCATTATCGGCAATCAGAGCCAGCAACACGGCAGACTCTGCACCGAAAGAGGAAATAAGAGCCACGCGCCCCGAAAAAAGTCCCAGAAGCTTTTTCAGGAAATTTGCAGACAATTCACTAACATTAATAGTTTTATTGTGAGTGTCGGCTATTTTCCTCAAAAAAATCAGCTCTTCTGCTGTATGTCCCACCGTGATTATTCCTGAAATCCATTTCCTGTAATGCCACACTAAACATAATTAATACGTAGTTCAATGTTATTTATATAATATAACTATTAATCATAGTTAATAATGTTGCAAATTAATCGATCATATGTGCCAAAGACCGATAAGAATCCTTGTTTATCAAGAATTCTCTTTTCAAAAAAAATTGTACTTTCTAAGTTGCACGGGAAGATGATTATAATAAATCAAGAAAATTCTGCCGATGGGAGACTCTAGGTGAAAGAATGTCTGAGGCCGCTTTTCCTGACATTTTTTAAAATGCAGTGGTCTCTGGCCACACTCATTTCCCTGACGGCATGGGGGACATATAAACCTGCTTTGGCAGCTGTCCCGTCTAATGTTTTGTTGCCGGCAGATGAGCTTGATTTAAGTGTGCCGTGCGTTGAGACCCACCTTTCTGTAGATCCTGCAATAAAAAGCGGTGTCATTATAAAAGCGGCACGCGGCGCGGGACCAACAATGACGCAAGGACGGGATGGCGCCCAAAATCGTCTTTCCCTGAGTTATGGGACATGTGCACAAGGTGCCTCCCTCCACGTCGTGATATCACCCAACACAACACTGACCATTCATGACAGTTCGGAATCCGTTATTACGGAAGAAGGCACATTGGCTGCCCTGGAAATCAATCTTCAAGACGGGTCACTCTCTGCTGATACCATTGAATCACTGGATATGGCTGCCAATGGCGCGTCCAAAATCAAGATTCATCGCCTTGATCGTGCCGCGCAGATTGCCGCTGTTGCCACGTCCGATATAAACATAGATCAGGTCAATCTGACGGCTTTTTCAGCCACCATGGCCGGAACAAGCTCTTTGCAGGTCAGCTCCGGGCTCATCAATGTTGCAACGCTTTTTCTTTCCAACCAGAGTACGGCTGAAGTACATGCAAATGTCGGGAAAGCGAATGTGACGGCTAATGACCAGAGCAAGGTCAAAATCGGTCCCCTTCTGGGAGCCCTTCTTCCCAAAGGATCGGGAACTGTTGAAACCATTGAGAAACAAATAGTTCCTACGAAAAAGGAGGCTCCCAAACCTGTTACCCCGAAAGGACCGACTCCAGAACAGCAAAAGGCTGCCGCCATTGCTGCCGAGGTAAAAGCCTTCATGCAGGAAGATCCTGCTCCCGAGCAAAACAAGGCGCCTCTTGTAACGCCCGTGTCCACACCGGCTTCCCCTATAAAGGCAACAACGTCACAGGCAGTGGAAACGCCTGCGGCTTCTCCCGAACAAACTCAACCAAATTCTCCTCAGGAGCAGCCTCCACAAAGTGAGGTCCCTTCCCCGGCTTTAAAGACACCGTCTTCTGCCCCCTCAGAACAAGATACAGGGACTGCTCCTGTAACACCTTCCGAACAAAACCAACAAAATCCCCCTCAAGGGCAGATTCAGCAAAATGGTGTCCCCTCTCCCGCTGCTATAGGGGGACCCTCTTCTCAGGCAAATTCTGTTCCATCAATAGACGCAAAAAAGACAGCACTTCCCGATACCAGTCAATCTTCTTCCACAAAGCAAGAGGCACCGGCAGTGAAGGCACCAGCGGTTCTTCCCGGGCAGGCTCAACAAATCGCACCCCAGGAAATGAAACTGGAAAGCCAGGTATCGCCTCAACAGGAAAAGACCGGCGATGGAGCCCAGTCTCCTCTAAAGCCTCTGCCGTAAGCGCTTCATGAAATCATAAGGCGGTTTATAGTTTTTTCCCCAGCCGTCTGGCAAAAAATCTGATAGAAAGAGAACTGATTGCCAAATTGCAGGGATTCAGATGTGACGCTCATTCTTTCACCATTTATTGCGCTTGGACGTTTCATTCTTTCGGGTTTCAAACAGGCTGGGTCCATTTCCATTTTCGGCCTGCAGGCTTTGCACGGGCTGTTTAAAAGACCTTTTTATGTCAAAACGTTTTTACTGACATGTATTGAAATCGGGTTTCTCTCTCTCCCCGTTGTTGCTTTGACGGCCATTTTCGCCGGAGCGGTCATCGCCCTGCAATCCTATACCGGCTTTAAGCAATATCACGCGCAAAGTGCCGTTGCGAATATTGTCGTTCTGGCCGTCACCCGTGAATTGGGCCCTGTTCTGGCCGGTCTTATGGTCGCTGGCAGGGTCGGTGCTGCCCTTTCAGCACAGATCGGCACAATGCGTGTTACGAACCAGATTGACGCCCTCACGACCCTTTCAACCAATCCGATCAATTATCTTGTCACACCACGTCTCCTGGCTTCTACACTGGCGCTCCCCATTTTAGTGCTTATTGCTGATATCCTTGGCGCCTTTGGCGGTTTCAGCGTTTCCGTGCTCAAACTCGGGATAGACCCACAAAGCTATATCAACGCAACCATTGAGGCGGTTAAATTCACGGACACCATTACCGGGCTGGTCAAAGCCGCTATCTTCGGTTTTCTGATCGCCCTTCTGGGGTGTTATCATGGCTATTACAGCCGTGGTGGGGCTGAGGGCGTGGGCTCTGCCGCGACAGCGACGGTAGTCGCGACCTCCGTTCTGATCCTGTTATTCGATTATATTCTGACGGACCTGTTTTTTAACGTCTAAGTCCCCCTCTTTGCAGAAGGTGTTTTCTCCATGACCATTCCACGTCTGCGTATCCGTGGGCTTAAAAAATCCTTTGGTCCGAAATCTGTCCTGAACGGCATTGATCTTGACGTTGAACAAGGAACGTCCATGGTGATTATTGGCGGTTCAGGAAGTGGTAAATCCGTTTTACTGCGTTGTATCCTGGGCCTGACCCTTCCTGATGAAGGTGTTATCGAAATTGATGGCGAGGACGTTTTGCGGGCCTCTCCCCCCCGACAGGAAGAATTACGCCGCAGGATTGGCATGCTTTTTCAAAATGCCGCTCTTTTCGACAGTATGAGCGTTTTTGATAATCTTTTATTCGGGCTGAAAGCCAAATCATCGCTTCATCCACGCCGTGACCGCCAGAAACTCAAAGACAGTGCGTTCAAGCTGCTGGCACAGGTCGGGCTGGATCAAAGCGTTGCTGCCCTGAACCCTGCTGAACTTTCGGGCGGAATGCAGAAAAGGGTGGGACTGGCCCGTGCCATTGCCGGACAGCCCGATATTCTGTTCTTTGATGAGCCCACAACAGGGCTCGACCCTATTATGGGCGCCATTATTGACGGGCTGATCGTTGATTGCGTCAAAAAAATCGGCTCAACAGCCATTACGATCACCCATGATATGGCGTCAGCTCAACGCATCGGCTCACAGGCTGCCATGCTTTACCAGGGTAAATTGATCTGGAAAGGGGCCGCTCAGGATCTGCTCCATTCCGGCAATCCTGTTGTCGATCAGTTTACCCATGGCCGGCGTGAAGGCCCCATCCATATTGAAACAACCCCTGCTCTCTGAGGCTTTGTTATGGCGAAGAAACCGACAATCCGTTTCATCTGTCAGAATTGTCAGGCCAGTTATCTGAAGTGGCAGGGAAAATGCGAAAATTGTGGCGAATGGAATACGCTGGAAGAGGAAAAGCTCGAAGCCACACCACGGCGCACAGCCACCCTCAAAAAAGGGGATGGTCTGGTCACAGTTCGCCTTGATGGAAAAACCACTCCTCCAGACCGAATTCACAGCGGCATTCATGAATTTAACCGGGTGCTCGGGGGCGGATTTGTACCCGGTTCTGTCGTACTCGTCGGGGGTGACCCTGGCATTGGCAAATCAACCCTGATGCTTCAGGCAACCTGTGCCCTTGCCGGGACAGGACACGAAGTCCTTTATGTTTCAGGCGAAGAGGCCATTGACCAGATCCGTCTGCGAGCTCGGCGCCTGGGGCTTGATGTCAGGCCGGATGCGCTGAACACATTGGACCTGGCGGCCTCTATCAACGTGAATGATATCGTCACCACACTTGAAGAGCGGCGAATCCACAAGGTTGTGGTGATCGATTCCATTCAGACCATGTGGCTTGAAGGCGTAGATAGTGCACCCGGCTCGGTCTCCCAGGTTCGGGCCTGTGCCTTTGAGCTCATCAGAATGGCCAAAACATTGGGATTTTCACTCATCCTCATTGGCCATGTTACCAAAGAGGGCTCTCTGGCAGGCCCGCGCGTTCTGGAACATATGGTTGACGCTGTCCTTTATTTTGAAGGCGACCGCGGTCATCAGTTCCGTATTTTACGTGCTGCGAAAAACCGTTTTGGCGCTACTGATGAAATCGGCGTGTTTGCCATGACCGATTCAGGTCTGAGAGAAGTCCCCAACCCTTCGGCCCTTTTTCTCGCAGAACGCCACGGCAATATTGCCGGATCAGCTGTTTTTGCCGGGCTGGAAGGTACCAGACCCGTCCTTATGGAAGTGCAGGTTCTTCTTTCTTCCAAAGCAGGCGATGGGGCACCGAGACGCGCTGTCATTGGCTGGGACAGTGCCAGGCTGAACATGATTCTGGCTGTGCTGGAAGCCCGTTGCGGGCTGAAACTCAGCACGATGGATGTCTATCTCAATATTACCGGCGGCATAAAAATCACAGAACCTGCGGCTGACCTGGCTGTTGCCGCGGCCCTTATCTCTGCTGCGACCGGTCAGCCCACAGCGTCTGATGCGGCCTATTTTGGCGAAATTGGTCTTTCTGGTGAATTGAGGCAGGTCAGCCAGACAGAATTAAGACTCAAAGAAATTGCCAAGCTTGGTTTCAAACAGGCCTGCCTTCCCCGTCACGTCAGCACGGCTTCAGCCCGACCTCGGCCGCCCCAAGGGCTTAGCTTGCAGGAAATCGGGCACCTCAGTGATCTTGTGAACCGTTTTTCAGTGAAAGATGAGGCTTAAAACTGTTTTTCATCAAGAAATTCGAGCGGTTTCTGCCCCCGTGTCAGATCACGCAGCCAGTCGGCAATCTGCTCCTTATGGCTTAGCGGAAGTGAAATATGCAGGGCAGCTCCTTCCCCGTCAAACGCGCATGTCCTGACTTCTGCCTGCCAATGAGGCAATTTTGCTTCTACGACACTGTAAAGAGAAAAGGGGCAATGAAATTTCAGGCCGATACGCTCGATCAATTCAATTTTTGTCGCTTCCCGCAGGCAGGCAGCAGCGGCACCGCCATAGGCTCTTACCAGACCGCCTGCGCCAAGTTTCACACCGCCAAACCAGCGCGTGACGACAACCATGACATGATCACAATCCTGTCCCTCAATCGCTGACAGGATGGGCCGCCCTGCTGTGCCGGATGGCTCTCCATCATCGCTGATTCGGAATCGGGGGCCTGTTTTAAAGGCCCAGCAATTATGAGTCGCTTCAGGAACGGACTTTTCATCCAGAAACGCCATGGCACTTTCCTCGTCGCTCACATGGCAGGCTGAGGTGCGGAAAATACTATGTTTAATAATTGATTCATGCTCGGCTATGCCGTCTATTGTCCAGCTCATGAGCTCTTTTAGCGCAAAGCAGAAACGTCTTTCCAGCATATCAGAAATTGCACAGAAACGAATTGAGTTCTAAAAGCGGTCTCTGAGCCCTGTGTCGCTTTCTTAAGGACTGTTATGCTTTCCAGATTAACTCGTGATTTGACCAGCTTCTGCTCTCGTCATGCTTTTACTGTTTTGTCCTTCTTCCTTCTTCTTTGTCTTAGTGCAGGGTGGCTCAGTTACGAGAAGCTTGGGATCAGCACGGAAACAGACAAGCTTTTTTCAAATACACTCCCCTGGAAGCATTATAACCACGAAATTGAGCGCCTCTTCCCTGGTGAAAAAGATACGCTCGTTGCCATCATCAAGGCAGATACCCCTGAAGAGGGACAGGCCACAGCGCACGCTCTGGCAGAGCAATTAAAAAAAGATCATCAACATTTCAAAACCGTCTCGGAACCTGCTGCGAATCCATTTTACACGCAGCACGCACTGCTTTTTCTTGATCAAAAACAGCTCGAACCTCTGCTTGATTCCATTATTGCGGCGCAGCCCTTTCTGGGAACCCTTTCTGCCGATCCCTCTCTTGGCGGATTATTCCAGAGCTTCAATCTGCTGAGTCTGGGCCTTAAATCCGGGCAGGCAATCCCCGAGAGTTTCGGCAAAACATTAAATGCCTTCGCCCAGTCTCTGGATGCGGCTTCCCGCGGGAAAGCAACGCCGCTTTCATGGCAGAACCTCCTTGCCGGAGAGCTGAGCTCAATGGGGGGTGACTATTATTTTGTCATGACCCATCCCAAACGGGACTTCTCATCATTTGAACCGTCCGAAGCTGCCACCAGGGCCATGCGTGCAAAGCTTGATGCGCTCCCTGCCATCAAGGCCAAGCGTGCCACGGCCCTGATTACCGGGGAAGCCAAACTTAATGATGAAGAATTCTCCACCGTTGCCGAAGGAATGGTGTGGGGGCTGATTATTTCACTGGCTCTCGTCACATTATGGCTCATTATGGCGGTTCGCTCGATCCGCGTCATTATTCCCATCCTGATAACCCTCATTACGGGCCTGATTCTCACCACCGGCTTCGCAGCCATAAGTGTTGGCACGCTCAATCTGATCTCTGTTGCCTTCGCTATTTTATTTGTCGGTATTGCGGTTGATTTCGCCATTCAGTTCGGTGTTCGCTTCCGTTGCCAGCAGGGCACTGATGGCGAAAGCCTTCCCCAGCTGGAAGCCCTTTCCCATACAGGTGCTGAAAGTGGCCCTCAGATTTTCATAGCAGCGCTGGCAACGTCTGCTGGTTTTATGGCTTTCACACCCACAAGTTTTGTCGGTGTGGCTCAGCTGGGCCTTATCGCCGGGATTGGTATGCTGATTGCCTTTACCTGCACGCTGACCATTCTCCCGGCCCTGCTTGTCGTCTTCAAGGCACGCTCTTCAGCCCAGAATCATGGTTTCCTATCTCTGAAACCGCTTGATAACGGGCTCCGCCGCCATCGTTTTGTCGTGTTGGG
This sequence comes from Aristophania sp. ESL1100, assembly GCF_058511235.1. Taxonomy (NCBI): domain Bacteria; kingdom Pseudomonadati; phylum Pseudomonadota; class Alphaproteobacteria; order Acetobacterales; family Acetobacteraceae; genus Aristophania; species Aristophania sp. ESL1100. The sequence goes on from NZ_CP196394.1 coordinate 1,904,866, forward strand.
ACTCTTTGCTTTTGCCGGCATTGTCGGATTGGGGCTGACAACCCAGCTCCGGTTTGATTCCGATCCATTACACACCAAAAACCCCAATACTGAAGGAATGAAAGCGCTCAGGCTTCTGGAAGCAAACCCCCTGACGACTTTCTATAATGCCCAGCTGGTTGTTAAAGATCAGGCTATTGCCGCCAAACAGGCTGAAGCCTTGTCCCACCTGCCCAGCGTGCATGATGTGTTATGGATTGGTGCCCTGATTCCTGAACATCAGGACGAAAAGCTCGCCATGATCAAGGATGCTGCTGACATTCTCCTGCCCAGTCTCGATATTTCTGATACGCCCCCGAAACCGGATGCCATGACCCTCCGTCAGGCGACGTTAAAAACGGCCAGCCAGCTTGATACGATTGAGCCCACTAAACTGACACCGGCTTTAAAACAGCTGAAAGAGGCGCTGCATCGTCTGGGATCGGCTTCTGATGAAACGATCCTTGAGGCCAATCAGGCCATGACGCAATTCCTGCCAACGGAACTGCGCCAGCTCAAGACCGTTTTAAACCCCTCGCCTGTCACTCTGGATTCCATACCGGACGATATCAAGGAAGAATATATTTCTCCCGATCAACGCTACAGGCTTGTGATTCACCCGAAAGGGCAGATGTCCAACCCGGCAATTCTGGGTAAATTTGTCAATGAACTCAAAACCGTCAATCCAGACATTGCCGGTCCTGCGCTGGAAATTACTGAAAGTGCCAGAACCATTACGCACGCTTTTCTGGAAGCGGCTCTGTGTGCCATCATCGTCATCACCTTGATTCTGCTTGTGGCGCTCCGCCGTATAACAGACAGTCTTCTGGTCATTATGCCCTTGATTCTGTCTTCACTCCTGACGGTCATTCTCATCGTATTGATACCGGAGCCCCTCAATTACGCCAATATTATTGCGCTCCCTCTCCTGCTGGGGGTCGGGGTGTCGTTTAACATCTATTTTGTCATGAACTGGCGGGCCGGCCTGAAATATCCTCTGACGTCACCAACGGCGCGGGCTGTTATTTTCTCTGCTCTTACGACCGGGTCTGCCTTCGGGTCACTGGCTGCTTCAGCTCACCCTGGTACGGCCAGTATGGGGCGTCTTCTGTTGCTATCTCTGGGGTGCACATTGCTCTGCACGCTTTTCTTTATTCCCGCCCTGCTCCCCAAGCGCCCTATAGATGACAAATGATATCAGTACTCATAGCTTTGAAATCATGGTATCAGGGTAGGCTCATCAAGGAAGTTTTTTAATCTTCCTGCCCAGGGCCTGCCCGCCTTTCTGGCTCATGTCCGCTTTGTCACATATAAGGTGGGACATGAGACTTTCGCGCGTCTTTTTTCTGCTTCTCAGTTTCGCCTCTTTCTTCAGCAAGGAGGCCTTTGCCTCGCCTGAATCCTCTCCTGAAGAAGAGATCACCGTTACGGCCGAGCAGACACCACGCCCGACAAATAAAACAGGCTCCCAGGTCACGATCATCACAGCCAGAGACATTGAACTGACTCAGAAGCGTGACCTGTCCACCCTTCTCTCCTATGCACCTGGCCTGAATATGGTGAGAACGGGAGGACCCGGCGGGACGGGTTCGATCTTTATGAGAGGGCTTAATGCCAATGAAGTGAAACTCCGTCTTGATGGCATGGACATCAATGACCCCTCCACCCCTGACGGTGCTTTTGACCCTGCACAGTTTCTGACAGATGGTCTGGGAAAGATCGAAATTCTCAGAGGGCCACAAAGTGGTCTTTACGGGGCCGATGCCATGGCAGGCGTGATCGATATGACAACGCAGAAAGGCGAAGGTGCCTTCAAAGCGACAGGTCGGGTTGAAGGGGGCACTTATAGCACGTCAAACCAGATGGCCTCTGTTTCAGGTGCTCTCCATAAATTCCATTATTTTATTATTCTCTCTCATAATCATACCGGCGCCTATCAGGCCGTTCCTACGCGGTACAGGCAGGATAGCCCTGAAACAATTGCCCGGAATCGTAATGACAACCGGACGGCCACGATGCGTTTTGATTATGATATTACGCGCTCTCTTGGCGTTACGTTAACGACTCATTTAACGCAGGCCGATTATGACTTTGAAGCTGATCAGTCCCCACCACCTGATTACGTTTCCATCCCCAGTCCCTCACGCAATGAAAGTAATTTAAACCAGGCGATTGTAAGGGGTGAACTCCATTCAAAGTCTTTTCACGGCGTGTTTGAACAACGTTTCGGGCTTGGTTACGTCACCTATCGGCGGCGCGATCAAACAGCCGGAGAAACAGACCTCTCCTTTAACCGGGGCGACAGGCTGAAAGCAGACTGGCATGGTCTGACGCATCTGGGGCGGCATGTCAGCCTTCTGACAGGGTATGATTATATCAGGGAGCGCCTGATTCGCCCTTCTCACTATCAGACAACAACCCATGCCGGTTACGCCCAGATTGAAGGAGCATGGCGCTCTATTTTAATGGGAGCCGCCAATATCCGTTATGACAGCAACTCCCGCTACGGCCATTACGTCACATGGCGCGTTGCACCGGCAATCAGAATTCCCCATACGGGTTTGACGCTCAAGGCCAGTGCCGGGAGCGGTTTTCATGGGCCGTCCCTAAACCAGCTTTTTGTGAGTTATCCTGATTTTAACAGTTTTTCCAACCCTCATCTGAAAGCAGAAAAACTCATTGGATTTGATAGTGGGTTTGAAGAACATCTATTTAAAAACCGCCTGATCTTCGGCGCGGATTATTATGAAAATCATGTCCATAACCTGATTAACTACCGCTATGTTTCTTCTGTAAATGGATATAGTTATCAGAACGTCGCAAGAGCCAGGACGCGCGGGGTTGAAGCTTATATAAGCGTAACCTTACGCCGCGACCTGCAATGGAAAGCCTCTTACAGCTACACCACAACAAAAGACCTGATAGAAAAAGCGCCTTTAATCCGCCGCCCCAAACATAAAGTAACGGCAAGTATTATATGGAGTCCCTTAAAAAAACTGCATATTGTCCCGTCAGTGCTTTACGTCAGTTCCTGGCATGACACAGACCGCTATAATTTTTCACCTATCCATACTGCCGGTTACGTGACGTTTGACCTGGCAACCCAGTACCAACTAACAAAATTTTCAACGCTTTTTATAAGGGCGGATAATCTGGCGGATAATCATTATGAAAATCCTGCAGGCTACTGGCAACCCCGGCGCTCCTTTTATGGAGGGATTACGATTGGCCTTTGAATTACGAACCCTTATTGCCTGCCTTCTCTGCATATGTGGCATTTTTCCGGTCAAAGCCCGCTCTCAAACGCACGTCCCCAAACGTGTCATTTCCCTTAATCTCTGCACGGATGAAGCTCTGGTTTCACTCCTCCCGGCTCATGAAATTGCCGGGTTAAGTCCATTAGCCCGTGATTGTGCTGAATCCGCCATCTGTAAAGAAGCACGCTCTTTTCCTGCGCTCAAAGCCGAAGGGGAAGACGTCCTCCGTTCTGATCCGACCCATATTCTCGAAAGCCAGTGGAATCACCCTTCTATAGAGCAAATAGCCCACTTGCGGTCCATTGCTTATTATAAACTTCCCGCAGCCCAAACACTCGATGATATTCCCAAACAGACCAGAGAGCTGGCCTTGTGGCTCGATGTTCCACAGAAAGGCGATGCTCTCGCCCGGCACTTTGAGCAGAGCGAACACTCTCTTTTGCTTTCCAGTTCATCACACCCTCTGAAAGCGGCCTTTTATAGTGAAAGTGACGACCCACTTTTAGATGATCTCATCAGGAAAAGCGGTTTTCTCTCCCTTAAAGGAACGCAGGATCATTACCGCGTTTTTTCGCCGGAGACCCTTCTTATAACACCTCCTGATCTTCTGATTATTTCAAAGCTGGATGAAGGAAAATCGTTAAAAGAGGCAAAAATTCTGCCTGATTTCCTGCTCAGTCAGTTCAGAAAACCTCACCTTCTTATCATTCCCATGAAATTGACCTTATGCGGTTCTGCCGCGTCTCTTGACGCTCTGCGGCTTTTACACAACGCCCATCTTGCTCTCCAGAAAGAAGGCGTGTCTCCATGAGCCGTTACCGCTTTATTCTTCTATCCCTTACATTATTACTGACGGGGTGCTGCCTTTTCTCTCTTTATACGCATCTGCCGCCCCATATTCACGTTATGGGGGGATTGATCGATTTCTGTTTTCACCGTGACAGCGTCAGTGCTCTTCTCATCGGTGAGCTGCGCCTACCAAGGCTTTTGCTGTCTTTATTCATCGGGGCCTCTCTGGGACTGGCTGGGGCCAATCTGCAGGCTGTCATGAGGAATCCTCTGGCAGACCCTGGTATCCTGGGGATTACGGGAGGGGCCTCTCTGGGAGCGGTTCTGATCTTTTATAGCGGTCTTTTCTCACAGATTTCATGGAGCACTCCTTTGGCTGCTTTCAGCTTCGCCCTCTGTGCCTGCCTGATTTTACTGGCATCAAGCCGTCGGGGTGTCACGGTCATGATGCTCACAGGGATGGCTCTCAGCACCATCAGTGTTGCCTTGCTTGCGCTCATTTTAAATCTGGTCCCCAGCCCCTATGCCCGTTTTGAGATGACTCACTGGCTTCTGGGATCGTTAAATCAAGTTGATCTCCGGGATTTTCTCATAGCTTTTCCCGGCCTTCTGACTGGTTCGCTTCTGCTACTCGTAACTGGGCGTAACCTCGATGGTCTCTCACTGGGAGACGATGTTGCCTGTTCCATGGGGATCAGCCCCCCGCGCACGCAGGCTCTTATTATCTGCGGTTGCGCCCTATCGCTCGGTTCGGCGGTCGCCGTTGCTGGAAATATTGGATTTATAGGGCTGATCGTCCCCCACCTCGCTCGGTTTCTGGTCGGTTATAAACCCTCACACTCGCTTATCCCCTCAGCTTTGCTCGGAGCTGCTTTGCTCGTTGGTGCTGATATGATGGTCCGGTCCTATAATCCTGGAAACAACCTTCCTTTAGGCGTTGTGACAACCTTAATCGGGACACCCTTTTTCCTCTTCCAGATATGGAAATTGAATCGGTCCCCTCATGTCTGATCTTTCTCTCACAGCCCGCAATATGACCGTCATCCAGGGAAAGAAACCCTGCCTTATTGATGTTTCCCTCTCTCTTAAAGGGGGAGATCTTCTTGGAATCATAGGGCCAAATGGAGCGGGGAAAACAACTTTGGTGAAATCCCTTCTGGGACTTTTACCCCTTTCAAAAGGGTCTGTCTTTTTGAATGACCAGCCCCTTGAGCGGCTTTCTCCCTCTCAAAGAGGCCGGAAAATTGCCTATCTGCCGCAAGAGAGATTTCTCCCTTATGGTCTGACCGTTGAAGAGGTGATTCATCTGGGCAGGCTCCCCTACAGAAAAGAAAAAGCACCTCAACAACAGGCCGTGACAGAGAAAATCCTTCATGACTTAAAGCTTCATGAGCTGCGTTTCCGCAGGGTTGAAACTGTTTCAGGAGGGGAAAAAGCACGGATATGTCTTGCGCGCGCTCTGGCTGTCGAGAGCCCTTTTCTGCTGATTGATGAACCTTCCGCCGCCCTCGACCCCGCCCAGGCCATGAACATGATGGAATTATTGAGCCAAAAAACCAGAGAGGAACAAATAGGCATCTGCATTGTGCTCCATGATTTATCACTCGCGGCTCAATATTGCAGCAGGATCGCCTTCCTAAAACAGGGGCGCCTTATTACAGAGGGGGCCTCAAAAGACGTTATCACTGAAGACATCCTCCAGGCTGTTTATGAGACGGATATAAAAGTCATTAATGGCATTCCCGTTCCTGTAAGACGGTCATGGCCTTATTCATCAGTAACAGGACGTGACGCGTAACGCCGGGCCAGAACAGTACAGACAAAAAGCTGAATCTGATGATAGATCATTAAAGGCAAGACAATAATCCCTGCCCCTGCCGGGAAAATAACACTGGCCATGGGAACGCCCGTCGCAAGTGACTTCTTGGAGCCACAGAACTGCAGAGCAATCTCGTTTTCCTTACTCTGACCCAGCAACCGCCCGAGCTGCCAGGTTGCCGCGAGCAGTAAAAAGAGCAGGACCGTATCAAGGAGAGCCAGCTTTCCAAGATCAATCAGTGGGACACGTTTCCATAACCCCTGAAGCACGGCTGTGCTGAACGCCGCATAAACGAGCACAATAATGGATCCTCTATCTGTGAAAGAAAGAAGGATTTTATGCCGGTGAACGATGGGCCCCACCCATTTCTGCGTTAATTGACCGGCAAGAAAAGGAAGCAGGAGTTCCTTACCCACTTCCATAATTGTCTCAAGCCCGGAGCCACTGTCACTACGGTGCAGTAAAAGGCCACTGAGAAGAGGTGTAAAAAGAATTCCCAGAATATTGGAAGCCGTTGCCGAGCATATGGCTGCCGGTACATTCCCTCGTGCGATTGATGTCAGAGCAATGGACGATTGCACAGTTGAAGGCAGGCAGCACAGAAACAGAACCCCTACCCAGAGATCAGAACTGATAAACCCGTCAGCAAACACAAAGTGACATAAGAGATAAAGCGCGAAGCCCAGCAGCGGAAACATCACAAAACTGGCGAACAGTGTGCCCCCCTGAAGGCGCCAGTCCTGTAAGCTTTCAATAATGGCATGACGCTTTAATTTTGCCCCCTGGAAAAAGAACATTAACGTAATCAGCAACGTGCTCAGCCGGTTCATCCAGGGCTGAAGTGATGGGGGGCACGGGAAAAAAGAGGCAAGAAGAACCGCCACAATCAACATGACCAGAAAGGGATCAATTCTTTTCATAAAATACCTACTGGTTTGTGAAATCAAAGGTGCCGGAAAGTCACGGATTATCCCTATCAGGATCAAAAGTGAAGATATCTATCCTGAAAGGAATACTCAATTTGCAGTTTCCATGCATTGTTTCAATTGCTTGTGATCTGTCATGCCTCTTTAAAGCACATACCCCGCTCCTGCTTTGACGCAGAAACGGGGTATCTCTCAGAACGCTTACTCTTTTAAAACAATCAGGCACTCAAAGTCGTCTGCTTTGCCTCGGCCTCTCTGACAACATAAGGACCAGCAGCGACAATCTGGAGTGATAACTGTGCATCATGGCCGGGTTGGCGCTTCCCAAGAGGTAATTCAGCATAGCCCTTCGTCCAGCGTACGGAGCCATCTTCAAGATCACTCCACCCTGACAGGCTGACTTCCTTGAGATGGGACGTAATCGCCCATCTCTGGTTGGCTTCAAACATGGTCACGTCCCCAACCAGAAGCCCGAGCTGACGACGGTCATCAACGAAGGGACCAATCGCATCACAGGGGCGGCTTACCCTCGACATGATACGGACAGAGTGGACCCCAGCGGGGATTTCGAACATATAGTGATCGCCTGTTACGTGAGTCTGTCGAATTACGTCTCCCTTATCAGTTACAAGATGCACATCCGCATCATTTGTAAGAGCCGGGATTTTTTCGAACCTTTCAAAACCCATCTCTTCAGCTCTCGCCTCAATCTGGCGAAAGATCGGTTCGACGATTTCACGTGAAACAGTCAGAGGGGCAGCCGCTTTTTCCCAGCCAGGTTTCTCTTTCGCCCTGAGAGGAACAACCTTCCCCTTCTGCACGAAAAATGAGCGATTTCCTGTATCCAGGTAGCTTTCAGTCAACACGCCATCAGCCATGATGACAGAGTGTTTTTCCGCCTCAATATGGTAATAATCATAGTCGGTGATCGACTTATCATAAAATATGGAACGGCCATTTACCAACATCCGCACGGGAATGAACCCGCCTTCAAAATACAGGCAATGCTCTGCTGTAATCAGCATATCCTTGAAAGGCACATTATCAGAAAGGGCCCCTTTCAGAATACGAACAGGATAGCCTGACTGGTCATCTGAACGTTCGGGATGAATTGTACTTTGTCCCTGTCCCACCCATGTGACATGCGCTGGCGTCTCAACACCGTCACGATACGTAATAATTTCATCACCGGGATTGATCGCCTCAACAGCAACCGTGCCTGAAGGTGTTCTGATTAACGTCCCGGGCAGAAAACATACTTCAGACTGACCGCCCATAACCTCATAGGTCGCCCCCTCCTGAAGCGTGGGGGAAATGGCAGTCCCCCCACTTTGCACGACCATAGTAACGCCTGAGCCGATATAGGCGTTTGAAATCACACCACCTTTGGCAACGTTATAGACACCCGTATCACCTGACGTCGTCGTAAACGTATCGCCAATAGAGACCCCGCCGGAATAGGTTGATCCGAAATCGGACAGGAGCAGGTTATCAGAGGAAACACCACCACTACTGATAATTGTATAACCCTCAACATGCACTGACGATTCCAGAGTACCACCAGGCTGGATATAAATATCGTGAACACCGCCAGAGACGTAAGCCCCGGAGGCAACGGCACCAGAAGTCACTGTAAGATCCCCATTTAAGATAATAATAGGGCCATCATATGTTTTACTCTGTGCTGGGGAGGGTTTTGCTGAAGCACCTAGACCCTCTGCAGCCCGATAGTACGTCTTGCCGTCAGAGGCCTTATAAGCAATCCATTCACCTCCACTGACGACATTGGCCTTCAAATAACCAGGTTGGGGCTCCTTGATGTAACTTGTAATCGTGTCAGCAACCGTTGCACCAGAGGAAATCCGAAAGTCGTAACCTTCCCCTTTTACCGTATCTCCCCCCAGATACGCACCTGAAGCAATAGAATACTCAGCGGCGTCATTCTTCTTAGTCACATAAATATTGGAAATAGAGGTCCCGCCCCCGGAAACCATACCATTATCTGACACGAACGTATTGTCATAGGTGGCACCCCCACTACTGACATTCGTTATACAGTCAATGATTGTTGACTCTGCCAATATGCCGCCAGGCTGGACGTCAACGGACATCCACCCGGGCCCTGAGACGTAAGCTCCCACCATATCTGCACCGGACGTTACAGTCAGGGTTACATCTTTAAAAATGACAGGCCCTGTATATTCCGCTCCATTAATCACTGGCTGCACGTCATTACCTGCGCCAAGCGCGGACTGATAATAGGTTATGCCCGTCTCATTATTTTTAACGGCCTCCCAATTACCACCACTTATGACAGGGACACCTATGGGAGGATTAGGGACTCCGACGTGAGGGTGAGCATTGGCTATGCCACTATTTGGCTGGCCATTACCAACTGTTGTGCCCGCAGAGGCAATCAGGAGTTCCCCGCCAGGCTCAACCTCTATTGGAGACTCTATATAAACATGTCCTTCTTCCTCAGCATCCAGAATGACACCAGAGCCAACAACTGTATGACCACCTATATGCGCATGACTGTCAATAAGAAACCTGCTGCCTGTTCCATCACGTTCATCACCTACGATGAACGTATCATCCAGTGACGTTCCACCGCTATAAAGTTTCCCCTCATCTGAGACGAGCATATTGCCCGAAGACAACCCACCACTACTGACATATGTATTACCATTAACATGGGTCGATGATTCAAATGTACCGCCTGAGGACACATATACCGCGTTTGGTGTCGACCAGAGACTGGAAACATAAGCCCCGGAAACATCTGCACCGGGAGCAACTGTCAGAGTTGCATTGGAAATAATGATGGGGCCGGTATATTTTTCACTGTTCGCGATTGGCGCCGCATCATCAGCCGCTCCGTAGGAAGACTGGTAATAAGTCTTGCCATCAGGTCCTTTTGTCGCAATCCAGTTACCACCACTGACGACCGTGGCCCCATCGGGTGGGTTATATGTATATGTCATGGGTAACGTCACCTTTTGATAAGTTTTTATCAATTGGTTAATTCTATTAAAAAGATTCCGATATTTGTCAAAAGGCGTATTTTACTACAAATAAAGACAACTTATTGTTTTTATTAAAACAAGTCATCAAGTTCTTATTAAAAATAATAGTTATTACACATATTATTTTTAAAATGGCAACGTTACGTCCTTTGGAATCCTGCTTTTTTAGCAAAAGCCCAACATAATGATCCTTCCTCGGAAGAATCCCCCGATTCATAATGACATGTCTGTATGAATCACATACCCCGCTCCTGCTTTGACGCAAAAACGGGGTAGCTCTCAGAACGCTTACTCTTTTAAAACAATCAGGCTCTCAAAGCCGTCTGCTTTGCCTCATCCTCTCTGACAACATAAGGACCAGCAGCGACAATCTGGATGGAAAGAACAGCGTCATGATTTGGCTGACGTTTCCCAAGTGGGAGTTCAGCCTTACCCTTTGTCCAGCGCATGGAGCCATCTTCCAGGTTGCTCCACCCTGACAGGTTGACATCCTTAAGGTGAGACGTAACAGCCCATGTCTGGTTATATTCAAACATGGTCACGTCCCCGACCAGAACCCCAAGCTGACGACGGTCATCCACAAATGGGCCAATCGCGTCGCAAGGGCGGCTCACCCTGGACATGATACGGACCGATTGAACCCCGGCAGGAACCACGAACATATAATGATTGCCGGTCGTCCGGCTATGGCGAAGAACGACGCCCGTATTGGTGACAAGATGCAAATCAGCATCATCACTCAGAACAGGGGCGTCCGCATTCATCGCTGCGCCGATTTCATCGGCTCTCGCGTCAATCTGACGGAAGATCGGTTCGACAATTTCACGTGAAACAGTCAGAGGGGCAGCTGCATCCTCCCAGGTCTGCCTTTGTTTTCCGCGGAAAGAAAAAATATTCCCTTTCTGCATAAACATGGAGCGATTTCCCGTATCCAGATAGCTCTCGGTCAAGACACCATCAGCCATGATGATAGAATGTTTCCGGGTCTCTATATGATAGTAATCATATTTGGTGATCGACTTGTCATAAAAGATGGAACGGCCATTCACCAACATCCTTACCGGGATAAATTTACCGCCAAAATACAGGCAATGCTCTGCCGTGATCAGCATATCCTTGAAAGGAACATTTTCAGCAATTGCCCCCTTGAGGATGCGGACAGGATAACCTGCCTCGTCATCAGAACGTTCAGAATGAATGCTGCCTCTGGCCTGACCAACCCATGTGATACGTTCCGGCACACCGATACCATCAACATAGGTTATGACTTCATCGCCTGGATTGATCGTCTCTATAGAAACCATACCTGATGGCGTTCTGATTAAAGTCCCGGGCAGGAAGCACACTTCAGACTGCCCCTGATAAACATTATAGGACGCACCGGCCTCCAGAGTTGGAGTAATGGAGGTCCCGCCACTCTGTATTGTTAAGGTGGAATCTGAGCCGACATATGCATTGGTGATCACACCACCATTATTAATGGTAAATGTATCGTGATTACTCCCACCATCATAATCCGATCCTGCAAGGATGGAATCATTGAGGGAGGTCCCGCCGGAATAAACATTCCCCACGTCTGATAAGAGCATGTTATCCTTGGAAACGGCGCCGCTACTGACATATGTATAGCCATTCACATGCACTGACGATTCCAGTGTCCCGCCTGGCTGAACATAGACGCTATAATTCCCCCCACCAGAAATATAGGCACCAGAGGCAACCGCACCAGAAGCAACTGTGAGATATCCGCCTGAAATAATGATCGGGCCTGTATATCTCTCAGTCCCCGCAACAGGGGTTGTCCAATCACCAGTCGGGCTTGCCGACTGATAATATGTTTTGCCATCAGACGCCTTATAGGCAACCCAGTACCCCCCACTGACAACATGAGCGGTTAGATACCCTTCTTTAGGTTCCGTAATATAGTTAGTCGTAGGCTGGGCTACAGTCGCCCCTGAATTAATAGTTAATGTACTTCCTGGTCCATTGATATTATTGCCACTTAAATAGCCCCCACTGGAAACAACGAATGTATCTGAACCACCATCAGTTTCTGTTCCAGCTATAAAAATATTGGAAATGGATGACCCACCTGAGCGCAATGCACCTTCGTCCGATACGAGGGTATTATGAGCCATAACGCCGCCACTACTGACATATGTATAGCCATTAATATGTGTAGACGATTCTAACGTACCACCTGGTTGAACATAGACACTATAATTCCCCCCGGAGATATAGGCACCAGAGGCCACAGCACCAGAAGCAACTGTGAGATACCCATTTTGAATAATGATTGGGCCTGTATATCTATCGTTACCTACAGGGGTTGTCCAATCTCCAGTCGGGCTTGCCGACTGATAATATGTTTTGCCATCAGACGCCTTATAGGCAACCCAGTATCCCCCACTGACCACAGTGGCTCCTTCAGGTGGTTTGGGGTAATTGACCGTGGGATGAGCATTGGCTATTCCGCTATGAGGCTGCCCTCCTCCGACAGTCGTAGCGACAGATGTAATTTTAAGTGTTCCACCTGGTTCAATATCTATCGGGGACTCAACATAGGCCGGCCCTGTGGTCACATCCAGAGTGGCACCCCCTCCGACAACATTAGTCCCATCTACGTAGGCGTGGCTCCCGATATAATAAGTGTCTCCTCCACCATCAGGGTATGGCCCGGAAAGAATGGAATTATCGATCATTGTTCCACCACGATAAACCCTCCCCCCATCTGACACCAACGTGTTACCAGAAGACAACCCGCCACTGCTGACATAGGTCCAGCCATTCACATTCGTCGAAGATTCGAGTGTGCCGCCGGATTGAATATAAATGTTGTAATTACCGCCTGAAAGGTAAGCACCTGAAGCCTCAGCTCCTGAAGCAACCGTGAGATTTCCATTTTCAATGATAATCGGGCCTTCATATTTTGTATCATCTTTAGGAACTGCACCGTCGCCTGTACCATAGCTCGGTTGATAATAAGTTTTTCCATCAGGTCCCTTGGTCGCAACCCAGTTTCCACCATTGACAATCGTTGCTCCTTCAGGGGGACGATACGTAAGTGCCATTAGTAATATGCTCCTCAGTAACCTTTTATTAATTTGTTTAATTCTTATTAAAATCTTCCGAGTTATGTCAAAAAAAAAACACAATTCAACTGATTGTTAATATAACTATATGATTTTATTGGGTTTTAAAAATACCCGCCTATAATAAACATTCCGCTTTCAGGACGAGTATCTATAACAGAGGAGTCCCTTAACCGGCTTCATCGGGAAATATGACCGGAATATATCGGGAAATAAGTAAAAAGAATTGTTACCCCGTGAGCAATAAAGGCGGGAATTTTCGATAATTTCGTTAATTATTTCATTACATTATCAAAACAAAATACATTCTATGGGCTAAATTTGTTACTCTTGCTGAAAGAGAGGCCCGGTGATAATACAGGACGGTCTTTGTCTATCATTAATGGATATGCCCTTTACGTGACGACGCCCGACCCCTCTCATAAAAAATCTTCCCTGGAACTGGAACTCGCTACTTATCTGGTTGAAGCTGTACAATTGGATGTGGATCCGCAGGATATTGACCCGGAGACCCCTCTTTTCGGGAAAGGTCTTGGACTTGATTCCATCGATGTTCTGGAAATAGCCCTTATGATCAATACGCAATATGGGATCAAACTGGAATCCAATGACGATAACAGTCAGGAGATTTTTTATTCCATACGGTCTCTCGCCGCCTATATTGACGCCCATCGTCCGAGCTGAGCCTCTTTTTCTATGGCCACGCACTTTGACCTTTCCCTGATCACTGCGCCAGAGCGAACGGTTTATTGTACAGCGTCGGATATAATCAGTGGGAGAAAACTGCTCTCTTACGCCTGGGCACTGGCAGGCCGTCTCCCGGACGGCCCTGTTATCAATCTACACAGCGATCCACTTCATTTTACCATTGTTTTTCTGGCCGCTCTGCTGAAGGGCCATTATTGCCTGCTTTGCAGCGATCATACCCTGCCTTTTCTCAAGGCCCTGCAAACAGAGTATAAGGCTGTTTGTACAGGCTCCTCCCTGCCAGAGGGGCTGGATGAATTCCTTCTTCCTCCATTGGCAGAACTTATCTCAGATAGAACAGATAATCCCGTTCTGTCCGCCACACAGAAGGTTGCCTGCCTCTTTACCTCCGGCAGCACAGGCCAACCCCAGATGCACGTTAAACACTGGGGAGTGCTTGTTGCCCGCAGCCACACAGCAGTACAACTCTTTGGGCCCGCAGGCACAACGTTATTGGGGACTGTCCCGCCCTATCATATGTATGGTTTTGAGACCTTCATTCTCCAAAGCCTCCATACACCGGTTATTACCGCAAGCGGGCCATGTTTTTTCCCGGCTGATATAGAAAAACTGGCCGCCAATACACCTTCACCTCATATCCTTATAACATCCCCTGTCCACTTGCAGTCTCTCACAACAGCCAAAGCCACGTTACCGGGGCTTACACGCATTATCTCTGCCGCCGCACCCTTAACTGAAGAACTGGCGCGCGAAGCAGAAAAACAATTCCATGCCCCGGTCATGGAAATTTATGGTGCCACAGAAATAGGCTCCATCGCTATCAGGCGCACAATCAGCTCTGCTCCCTGGCAGCTTTATGAAGGTCTTACGCTCACGGCTGATCTTTCAGACGATGATGAAGAGGGCCACCTCCTCAACGCGCCCTATGCAACCCCTTATCCTTTGAACGATATTATTGTCATGGAAGGGCCACGGCATTTCCGGCTGGTAAGGCGCAAGGCGGATATTCTCAAAATTGCCGGGAAACGAAGCTCATATGGGGCTCTCAATAAAATATTATGTGAACAACCTGATGTCATGGATGGCTGTTTCGCCCCGCTTTATACAGAACAGGAGTTAAAAGAAGGGAAAAACGAGCCGACGCATCTGCAAGCCTTTGTTGTTGGCAGGGACATTGATCTCACAGCCCTTATGCAGAGTTTGCGTTATCATATAGACCAGCCTTTTACTCCCCGCCGCCTTGTCCGGTTGGAAAGCCTGCCGCGCAATTCTGTCGGTAAACTGACGCGACAGGCACTGAACGCGCTGGTCGAACATTATGCCGAAAAATGCGCCCATCCTCCTTTTACAATTTCTCCCGATCATCCTGCTTTACCAGGGCATTTCCCCGGAGACCCCACCATTCCTGGTATCTTATTGTTAAATAAGATCTTCGAGCAGCTTTCGCTTAAAGTCCAGGCAATAGAAACCGTAAAATTTCTTTCTATCGTCCGCCCTGGCGAGCTGATGCAGTTATTTTCCAGTGCTCTGGGAGATGGACGGATACAATTCAGCCTACACCATCTGGATTCCGGGAAAGACAATATTGTTATTCTGCGCGGTTGTGCGAAAGGCCAGACCTGATGTCCCGCAATACATGGCTGCGACCTGAAAAAGGGAATATAGCCTCAATCCGGTTGTTGATATGGCTTGCACAACATCTTGGCTACCGCTTAACGGCTTTGTTATGCTGGCCTGCAACACTTTATTACGCCGCTATGTATCCAACTGTAAGGCACGCTTCCTGGCGCTACCTCACGCATTTACAGAAAGCAGGGAAACTCCCCCGCAAACATTGGGGTATGGTTCTGGCGCATATCAATGCCTATAGCAGAAATATTCTGGACCGTATTTTCCTTCTTATCGGCCGTTTCCCACCGGAAAATCTCCATTTCAGGAACCAGCATCTTATCTCAGATGCCCTGAAACAGGGAAAAGGATGCATTCTCATGGGGGCCCATATTGGCTCTTTTGATGTATTGCGCCAATTTGGCCTGAGCGCGCCTACCCGTTTCCGGATGCTGATGTACAGGCGGTTTCTCGGGGCCGCCTCCCGCTTTATTGAATCGCTCGTGCCTGATTTTAATGCCAATATCATCGAGCTGGGAAACCCTGACAGCATGATTGCCGCATTAAAGGCCCTGAAAAATAACGAAATCGTCGGGATCCTTGCCGACAGAGCCCATGATCGCAACCGTTTCTGCCCAATTCCCTTTCTGGGGCAAAACGCCCCATTACCAGCAGGGCCTTTTCAACTGGCAGCCCTGACGGATGCTCCGGTTATACTTGTCTCGGCGATCCGGCAGAAAAATGGTACCTATCAGATTACATGCCAGTCTCTCACAAGGCTTTCTGCAGACAATGATACGGACATTTCAGCATCGGAGGGTCTCTTCCCTCTTATGCAGGCTTATGCGCATTGGATGGAAACACTTTGCCAGGAATATCCTTATGCCTGGTTCAATTTTTTCGATTTCTGGGAAGAAGGACTTTAATCATATGAGGCGAATCTATCTTCTTTCCCTAATGATGGCAGGCTTCTCTCTTTTTACGCAGGCGCCAGCAGCTTCGACGGAAGCACTTTCTCCCCCATCAGATAGTACGGCGCTATCAGAAGTGATTCTTCACCACATCGCCCTGGTTTCACAACGCGATAATCATTTCACGGAAACACGTCAGCTACACGCCCTTAAACGGCCGCTCCAGAGCGAAGGTCAGCTCAAATTCTCCCCCCCTGACCATGTCGAAAAACTGACTCTCCTGCCCATAAAAGATGACGTGGTTATCGAAGGCGATACCATGCAGTTTCAGCATGGACAGGCAGATGTGAAAAACATACCTCTTCATCTGAACCCCACTTTACAGATTATCGCTGACACAATTCGGGGACCGCTGGAGGGAAATATAAACCTCCTGAAACGTTATTATGTCCTGAAAGCTGACGGAAATATCGGTCAATGGCGCGTAACACTTACGCCCCGCACAAAAGACGTTGCCAAAATCATTCAAATCGTAAAATTGGAGGGGCATAATAATGTCATAGAACATACGTATCTCCTCCAGACGAATGGCGACGTCACTGACACTGTTATCTCCCAGAAATGAACTCCAGACGCCTGCCACTTCTACTTTCGTTATTCTGTGCTCTGATTGTGGCAGCCGTCACGCTTTACGTGATTCCATTACGAATGGACATGCAGGCTTTTTTGCCACGGCCACATGATAAGGCCTCTCAATTCCTGCTCGATGAACTTCATAACGGAACGACACAATCACTGATGATCGCCTCTATTGGGGGCGATGATCCTGTTATTTTAAGCCAGATCACCAAACGCTTTCATAAGACCCTGGCCGGAACAGGTTTTTTCAGTCTCATTATAGATGGTCCAGAATCTCTGGACTGGCAGAAGGACCAGTCTCTTTTCTTTGCGCATCGCTACGCCCTCGCCCCTCATGACCAGACACGCCTTTTTACCGTTGAATCCTTAAAGACTGATATCAATCGGCTTTATGACCTCCTGCAATCCATGGCAGCGCCTCTGGTGGAAGATATAGGGCTGAAAGACCCTACCGGCGCTTATGGCGATTACATGGCAAGCCTGAATAATGGTCTTCTTCTACCCAGTCAGGATGGCATCTGGCTGACAAAAGACCGGCACGCCACCCTTATGTTACTGAAGCTCAGTCAGCCCAGCCTGGACCCCACAACACTTAAAAAGCTTCATAACACAATCATGAAAGCCTTTGCCGATAGTCATGATAAGCATGATACCAGTAGGCTTACCTTGACCGGCTCACCTGCCTTTTCACTCTATGCCGCGCAGACCATCCGTCATGATATGGACCGCCTCGCCATATTTTCACTGATATTGGTAGTGAGCGTCCTTTACTGGCGTTTTCGCTCCTTATGGGTCCTCGCTGCGATCGCTGTGCCTTTTCTCCTGTCACTCTCAGTGTCCATGATCGTCTTACAGTGTCTCTTCGGCTGGGTTCATGGAATTGCCTTGGGCTTTGGCATGACCATGCTGGGTGTTTCACTGGATTATCCGGTGCTGTTACTGGGCCACCGCGATAAGGGAGAGCGTATTTCCATTGTCATGGGGCGTATCGGCACCAGCCTGAAACTGGCTGTCATTACAGCTGTTATTGGACTGTTAAGCATGATTCTTTGTGGCCTGCCGGGAATTATGCAGCTTGGTATCTTTTCAGCAACAGGCATTCTGACAGCCGCCGGTATTACAATCTGGTTTCTTCCCCATCTGGTCACTCAGGCGGATCTGGCGGCCTATCATCAAGGTGTTTCACCCGCCTTGCTCCGGTGGGAAAATTTACGCCGTTACCGCCTGCTCTGCCTGCCCCTCATCCCCATTGCCTTTGGCTTGTTGATTTTTCATCCTTTCCGGATGGAAAAGCAGGGAGAAGTCCTGAACCCCATTCCTCAGAAAATGCAGGAAACAGACAGAGCATTCCGGCAAGAATTAGGAGCGCCCCAGGCCGGCTCTCTGGCTGTTATTGAGGCAAAAACAAGCGAAGGCGTTCTTCGCAAAGAAGAATCCCTCCTTGCCGGGCTCCCAACCTCTGACACGGTGGAAGCCGCCACTTTATGGCTGCCCAGTCAGCTGCGCCAGCGGGAACGTCTCTCCAGCCTGCCATCAGCCCCCTCTGTAACACGTGCTCTTCAAAAAGCGCTTCAGGAAAGCAATAGTCCCTTCCAGACGGACGTCTTTTCCAGCGTTCCCCAAGAGGTTGAAAATGCCCGCCAGCAACCGGCACTGACGATTGAGCAACTGGCAGGGACCTCTCTCTCCTATCGCCTGGGATTGCTGCTTTTTCCCAGAAATAATCACTGGTATGGCTTTATCATACCCCGCACTCCACAAACCGCTACAGACCTGACTCAGGCCAGCCAGCGGATGCCGGATGTTCTTTTTGTCAATTTAAAAACCGCTATTGGCGACCTTCTGGCCCCCTACGTCAAACGGGCTGCTTTCTGGCTTGCTGTCGGGATCAGTCTTGCCCTGCTTTCCCTGCTCTTATTTACAAAGAACATAAACCTGATTGGACGCGCTACTTTTACATTATTTATAACAGGATTAAGTTTATTGGCATTACTACGCTTGCATAATGATGTTTTTTCCATCATTCATATCGTCGCTCTGGCATTTGTTCTGGGGATTGGCATTGATTACGCTCTTTTCTTTGGCCGCCCACAACTTGACGAGGCTGAACGTACCCGGACTATGCGTACTTTGCTGACCTGTAATATCATGACCGTTTTATCTTTTGCCATTCTGGCAAGCTGCCAGATTCCACTTTTGCGAGAACTGGGCCTGACGATTTCATCAGGCGCTTTTCTTGCTCTTATTTTCAGCTTCCTGTTAATGGGGCCCCTTCCTGCCTCTCCACAGCAAGGAAAAACTTCATGACCGCTCTCATGATTTCAGCCGGGACGGCCATCAGCGCCATGGGGCGTGGCATTGAGGAAACCCGTGCCACTCTTTTTGACACAAGGGACATCCTCCAGCCTGATAATTTTCAGCCTTCAGGTCATGGCTATATTGGCCGCGTTTCCGGAGTAGAATCGCATAATTTGCCCTCTGAGCTGAAAGAGTTTGACTGCCGCAATAATCGCCTGGCAGATATGGCCCTGATGAGTGATGATTTCATGGCGGCGGTCGCAGAAGCACGCGCTCATTATGGTGCCCACCGTATTGCCGTGATTATGGGCACCAGTACTTCAGGCATCCTCAGTGCCGAAATAGCCTATGCGACCCGCAAGGCGGAGAAAACAGAATCTTTACCAGAAGATTTTTGCTACACAGGCACCCAGGATCTGGCCTCTCTGCCGCATTACGTCGCTGCACGCTTAGGGGTAAGCGGTCCGTTACTGGCCGTTTCCAACGCCTGTGCCTCTTCGACCCGTACTTTTATAGATGCCGCCCACCTTATTCACTCGGGTCTATGTGATGCCGCCATTATCGGGGGAGCCGATAGTCTCTGCCGGATGGCCTTGCAAGGATTTGCCTCTCTGGAGTTGATCTCGCCCGCCCCCGTTAAACCGTGTGATGCAACACGGGATGGCATCTCGATTGGAGAGGCCGCAGGCTTTGCCTTGCTGGAGCGGGTGGGAAGCCGACCTCTTTCCGACAAGCCTGCGGGTTACAGATTATCTCTAGCTGGCTACGGGGCCAGCAGTGACGGGCACCATATGTCCGCGCCCGACCCGGCCGGTAGCGGTGCGTCACTGGCCATGCAACGCGCCCTTACACGAGCAGGATTATCACCCTCAGAGATTGGTTATATCAACATGCACGGTACGGGCTCACGCGCAAATGACCAGATGGAGGACAGGGCCATCAGCACAGTTTTTGGAAATGAGACAGCCTGTTCCTCTACCAAAGGGTGGTCCGGTCATACATTAGGCGCCTCAGGGATTTTAGAGAGTCTGATCTGCGCCATTGCGTTGCAGGAGAACTATCTGCCACCTTGCAAAAACACTCAGACAATCGACCCTGCCTTTACCAGCGATATTCTTCTCACACCCCGACATAAGGCGATTCAGTACGTCATGAATAATGCCTTTGGTTTTGGCGGCACCAATAGCAGTCTTATCTTTGGCAGGCTGATATGATCATTACCATAAAAGGCATTGGCTGCTGGGGCGAAGGATTCCACGGATGGGAAGCCACCAAGCTCATCTTACAAGGGAAAGACCCGTATCACAGAGAGCAGACAAAGCTGCCCGCCCCCAAAAGCCTTCCTGACAATGAACGGCGCCGTGCCAGCCAGATTATCCGACTGGCTGTCCTCTGCGCTGAGGATGCCTGTCAGCAAGCGGGTTATCAGGCCGAGGATCTGCCCGCTATTTTTGCCAGCTCCAATGGTGATGGCTTTATTATAGACCGGATTCTGGACTCGCTCAGCACGCCATCGGGACTGGTTTCCCCCTCACTTTTTCATAATTCCGTGCATAATGCTCCGGCCGGGTACTGGATGATCGGGCATCATAGCCACCAGCCTGCCACATCCCTTGCCCTGAATGATGACACGTTGGCCGCTGCCCTTCTTAAAGCCACAGCAGAAGCCCATAGTGAGGATCGCCCTGTCCTTTTCTGCGTCTATGATGCGCCTATTCCGGGGCCTTTAAGCACCGTCCGGCAAACGGATTACAGCTTTGGCTGTGCTCTCATCCTTCACCCGGGAGACAATGAAGGGCCAACGCTCTCACTTTCTCTGAAGGAAGGTAAAATTGAGGAGCCCACGCCTTACAGTCTGCCTGAAGGGCTGGAACAGATTGCCCGCGCCAATCCGGCGGGCCGGATTCTCCCTCTTCTACAAGCCATTGCCCTTGGAGGAGAAACCCGGCTCTCCCTGCCTTATGGGTCCAACCATGTACAGATTGTGCTGACGAATGCTCACGCGTGATATCATCCTCAAATCTATCCCTCATCAAGGGTTAAGCTGCCTGCTCGATACCGCCACAAAGTGGGATGACACGCAGCTTGAGGCAACAACGCGTTGCCATAATGACCCTGCCAATCCGTACCGAATGGCGGACATCCTGCCTCCCATTGTTGGGATCGAAATGGCTATGCAGGCCGCTGCCTTACATGGCGCCCTGACGACCCATGACGATCGTCAAGGCTGGCTTGCCAATGCCCGCAATGTCGAGATCCATTGTGACCGGCTTGATCTCCCGGAATGGGAAAGCCTGATCATTATGGTCCGGAGAGAGCATTATGCCTCTAACGGCATGATTTACAGTTTTACTTTGCAAACCCCTTCTGCCCAGCTGCTCGTAAGTGGAACTGGCGCAGTTATGCTTCCGTAATCATTAGTGCTTCTGGAAAAATATATGACGACTCAGTCTTCTATTCCCTGCGACATTCTCATTATCGGTGGCGGCCCTGCCGGCAGTACTGCGGCAGCTGTTCTCGCTCAGAGAGGGTTGGAAGTGATCCTCCTTGAAAAGGAAAAACACCCCCGTTTTCATATTGGGGAATCCTTATTGGCCTGTAATCTTCCAATCCTGAAAAGACTTGGTGTCCTCGACGAAGTTGCCGCAATGGGGGTTTATAAACCCGGCGCTGAATTTGTGACTGATACCGGCGAAGGGCGGCTTTCATTTCCTTTCCGCTATGCCATAGATGCTCAGGCCGATCACGCGTACCAGGTCCGCCGGGCAGATTTTGATGAACTGCTCTTCCGTAATGCCGAAAAAAAAGGCGCCAAAACGCTTGAAGAAACACGCGTTACAAAAGTCACCTTTCCCACGCCTGATGCGCCTCTTGTTGAGGCCCGCACCAAGGCGGGAGAAACCCTCTTTTTCTCCCCCCGTTTCATTCTGGATGCGTCTGGTCGCGATACATTGATGCTTCGCCAGCATGGAAAGAAATATAGCGACCTTAAAAATAACAAAGCGGCCGTTTTCGGTCATTTCCGCAATGTCCCCCGTGCCGAGGGTGAAGGTATGGAGGGTTATATCTCCGTTCACCTTGTTAAGGGGGGCTGGTTCTGGATGATTCCGCTCCCTGATGACGTCATGAGTGTTGGCTTTGTCGGAGATCATAACAGTTTTAAAAATCATGGCGGATCGCTCGATAACCTCTTCTGGAAAACAGTTGAAGACAGCCCCAGTGTCAAGGCACGAATGGCCAAGGCTGAAGCTCTTGCACCCCTTTCGACGACCGGCAATTATTCCTATAAGGGGGACAAAGCCTGGGGTGAACGTTATTTCATTATCGGGGATGCGTTCGGCTTTCTGGACCCTGTTTTCTCCTCAGGCGTCATGCTTGCCATGAAAGGCGCCCTTCGTGGAGCGGATGTCGCCTGTAAATGGCTGGCCAACCCGGCAAAAGGCCGCATAGCCGCCCGTAAGGCGGAACGGCAGATAAGACGGGAAATGCGTTTAATCGGCTGGCTGGTCTACCGTATTAATGACGATCTATTACGCTTTTTCTTTATGCGCCCCAAAAACCATCCTGTAAGGATGCGGGATGCCATTATTGCCTTGCTGGCAGGAAACTTCTCACCCTCCTGGCGGGTTATGTTCCCATTCTATGTTTTTACAGCGATTTTTGCCTTTACCAAACGTTTTGGCATTTCCCTGGAAACATTAAATAAAGGCGCCATGCCTGAATCTCACACTCGGTAAAGGGGAATGAAGATGCGCGTAAAGAGCGTCTCGTCGTAACACTTTGCCCAGCAATAACTTATTAAAAAAACCCCTTCATGGAGAAGACCATGAAGGGGTTTTTTAACGATGTCCCGAAACAGATCAGAAATCAGTTGCGTGTTTTGTCAACCAATTTGCCTTTGGCGATCCAGGGCATCATTTCACGCAATTTAGCACCGACTTTTTCAATCTGGTGTGCGTCATTACGGGCGCGGATTGCTTTGAAGCGCACATTGCCTGACTGATTTTCAAGAATGAAGTTACGCACAAATGTGCCATCCTGAATATCATTCAGGATATTCTTCATGGCTTTCTTTGTCTCACTGGTGATCACCCGTGGGCCACTGACATATTCACCATACTCAGCGGTATTGGAAATTGAGTAATTCACGTTGGAGATGCCACCTTCATAAAGCAGATCAACGATCAGCTTCATTTCATGCAGACATTCGAAATAAGCCATTTCTGGCGCGTAACCTGCTTCAACCAGCGTTTCAAACCCGGCGCGGATGAGGTCGATTGTGCCACCGCACAGAACAGCCTGCTCACCAAAGAGGTCTGTCTCGACTTCTTCCTTAAAGGTGGTTTCAATCACACCGGCACGGCCACCACCCACTGCGGAGGCATAGGACAGAGCGATCTCCAGAGCATGACCAGAAGCATTCTGGGCCACAGCCACCAGGCAGGGAACACCGCCGCCACGTTTATATTCTGAACGCACTGTATGACCGGGGCCTTTTGGCGCAATCAGGAAAACGTCCAGATCAGGGCGTGCTTCAATCAGACGGAAATGAATGGCAAGACCGTGAGCGAAGACCAGTGCCGCACCTTTTTTCAGATTGGCTTCCAGATCTGTTTTATAAAGCGCGCCCTGTCCTTCATCAGGGGTCAGGATCATCACAACATCGGCCCATGCAGCCGCTTCGGCCGGTGTTACCACCTTGAAACCGGCGGCTTCTGCCTTGGCGATGGCTGAAGAACCGGGGCGCAGTGCCACGACAATTTCAGAAACGCCACTATCTTTCAGGTTATTGGCATGGGCATGGCCCTGGCTCCCGTAACCGATCACGGCTACTTTTTTGCCTTTGATCAAATTCAGATCTGCATCACGATCATAATAAACGCGCATGATAAAACTCCCTCTTTCGACTTTTCAAAGTCCCTGATTAAAAATGATTAGACCCTAAACGAGCTTCTTGCCCTCTTCCGTCAACTTAGCCCCTCCAAAGACACGGTCAGGCCCCAGAAGCATCTGGTTATGAGCCGCGCCAGACGGAATCATCGGATAGCAATTTTCTTCCTGTGCCACGCACACATCAACCAGGACCGGGCCATCATGATCCAGCATGGTTGTGATAACGCTGTCGAGCTCACCATAATGGCAGGCCCGCAATCCCTTTACCCCAAAAGACTCTGCCAGTTTGACGAAATCAGGCAGGGATTCACTATAAGATTGTGAATAACGGGAACCATGAAGCAATTCCTGCCATTGCCGGACCATCCCCATATAATGGTTATTGAGGATGAAAATCTTAACAGGCAGACGATATTGCACGATTGTTCCCAGCTCCTGAATATTCATCAGGGTTGAGGCCTCGCCTGCAATATCTATGACCAAGGCGTCCGGATGGGCGACCTGCACCCCAACGGAAGCCGGCAGTCCGTAACCCATCGTCCCCAAACCACCGGATGTCAGCCAGTGATTTGGCTCTTCAAAGCCGAAATGCTGGGCAGCCCACATCTGATGTTGTCCGACCTCGGTTGTGACATAGACGTCCCTGTCTCTCTCTTTCGTCAACTGATAGAGACGTTCGATCGCATATTGAGGCTTGATCACAGATTCCGGCTTGCGCTCCTGCTCAAAGGAGAACCCTTTGACAGCGCGCCATGTCTCAATAGACTGCCACCACTCTCTCAGGTCAGGCGCATCAGTTGTCCCCCAGCCTTCCAGCAGGGCTTCGAGTGTCTGTGTCAGATCACCTTCCAGCGTGACATTAACCGGCACATTCTTATTAAATTCACTCGGGTCAATATCGGCCTGAATTTTGAAAGAATGAGGCGAGAACGCATCCAGCCGCCCTGTAACACGGTCATCAAACCGGGCGCCCAGGGCAATCAGAAGGTCGCACTCATGGGCTGCCATATTGGCTTCCACCGCTCCATGCATACCGATCATGCCCAGAAACTGGTCATTTGAGGCAGGGAAAGCGCCTAATCCCATAAGAGTTGAGGTCACCGGGAAGCGTGTTTTTTCCGCCAGTAATCTGAACAGGGTCACGGCTTTCGGGCCGGCATTTACAAGACCACCACCAATATAGAAAAGCGGCTTTTTGGCCTTTTTGAGCGCAGCTACGGCCTCCTGCACCGCGTTAGAAGACAGTGTCTCTTTCTTTATAGATGGGATTTCAATCACAGCAGGCGATAAAGGGGCATCACCGGTTGTGATATTTTTAGGCAGATCCACCACAACAGGACCGGGGCGCCCTGAGCGGGCCATTTCAAAGGCTTCTCTTAAAAGAGGCGCCAATCCTTCCGGTGTTTTAACCGTGACACCATATTTTGTAACAGGCGCGGTAATGGCTACAATATCGGCTTCCTGAAAAGCCCCTTTCCCCAATAAAGGGACCGGTACCTGGCCGCAGAGACAGACGACAGGAACAGAGTCCATCCTGGCATCCATTAACCCTGTAACCGTATTGGTTCCGCCAGGCCCTGACGTCACCAGAACAACACCGACTTTCCCGGTTGAGCGGGCATAAGCTTCTGCCGCGTGAACCGCTGCCTGCTCATGCCTGACCAGAATGTGCCGGATGGCTTTCTGCTGAAATAACGCATCATAAATTGGAAGAACCGCACCACCGGGATAGCCGAAAATAACGTCGACCCCTTCTTCCTCAAGAATATGCAGAAGAACCTCGGCCCCTTTGCGGGTCTGGATCGGGGCTTCTGTATGATCATGAGGAGACATGAGAAATTCCTCTCAGTTTATGAAGTTCCACTAACGAAGATAAAGGTTAAGAACTTCCGACCGGCATGTCAATTCTTTGGGTTATAAAATTTTCTATTTCACGTAATTCTCTTTCCGAAAATTTCTCATTTTCCCCAAATCTGTGTAATGAAATAATATCATCACCTTCTTTTCCCAATTTATGATGCCTGAACCAGGTCGCCTGACGCCGTGTATATTGCCCTGTTGCGATAACGGCCTGCTCCTCTGCTTTCTCTAAAGAAAGCTCCCCTTTCAGGACAGACATTAATTCCGGCACGCCATGGGCCCGCATGACCGGCAGCGTCGGAGGAAGATTCTTCTGCATCAGGGCCCTCACTTCCTCCAATGCGCCAGCTTGCAGCATCACCTCGAAACGTCGCGCAATCGCGCCCCGCAGGGTCTGCCGATCCGGGTCGAGCCGAATCGAAAGAAACCGGTAGGGTGCTGGCGGCAATTGTGGGTGTTTCTGCCATTCCGCCAGGCCGCGCCCTGTCCCGCGCCAGACTTCCCATGCCCGTGCAATTCTTTGCGAATCTGTGGCATGAAGACGCGATGCTGTTTCCGGGTCAACGTCTTTCAACCGGTCATGAAGCCATTCCGGGCCCTGTTCAGATAAAAATCCCCTCGCCTCCTTACGGGCTTCCTCACCGGGGTCGGGAATTTCAACCAACCCTTCAAGAAGAGCACGGAAATACATCCCCGTTCCCCCACACAAGATCGGAAGGCGGCCTTCTTCCGCGCATTGCTGAAGAGCCTCCAGCGCTTGCTGCCTCCACCAGGCAACGCTTCCCGCGTGGCTTCCATCCAGAACACCATATAATTTATGAGGAACGAGGCTCGTTTCTGTCTCGTCAGGTCGCGCGGTCAAAACGCGCAAATCCTTATAGACCTGCATGGAATCCGCATTAATCACGGCCCCATGAAAATCCTGGGCCAATTTCAGAGCCAGAGCAGACTTGCCTGAACAGGTCGGTCCAGCCACAATAAGAGCAATAGGAGAAGCATTCATGCTTTCTCTTTTGCCATATTTACAGCTTGATTGAGAGTCCCTGTGTCCTTTCCTGATATTCTGACGCTTGTTGTTGACCGCCGTCACCAGTCTCTCCCCAAAGAGGCTGTTGAGATCGCCCGGCATCTGGTCAAAGGTTCTGCCCCTGTTACCCTTTCAGAGGGAGAGGCTGTTGAGATCCCCTGTCCCCCCCAAGGGAGCGGAAGTGCCTCCATAGAAACGATTCGCACAACATTGGCGCCTTACAAGGTTGATGCCATCCTGACCAAAGCGCGTGGGCGGCGCAAAGCCGTTCTCATCGCCGATATGGACAGCACGATCTTAACAGGGGAAACACTTGACGACCTTGCTGCTCTGCTGGGCATTGGGGAAAAGATCGCAACCATTACAAAGGCTGCGATGAATGGTGAGATTGATTTCGCCACCTCTTTGCAGCAGAGAACTGCGCTACTTGAAAACATGTCAGAACAGGCACTCCACGAGATCCATGAGAGTCTGGTCCTCAATGAAGGGGCGATTGAGCTCGTTCAGACCATGAAAGCGCATGGAGCTCGCACCGCTCTAATCTCAGGCGGGTTTACATGGTATACGCAACGCATTGCCGCACAATGCGGGTTTGATGAAAATTACGGAAATGTCCTCGATATTCAGGACGGAAAAATGACAGGCAAAATTGTCGGAGAGATTCTGGGCCCTCAGGCAAAACGCGAGCATCTCGACAGACTATGTGCCGAGCGCGGGATCAAGCTTAAAGCCAGTTTAACAACCGGAGACGGCTCCAATGATATTCCCATGCTGAAAGAGGCCGGGCTGGGACTGGCTTTCAAAGCGAAACCTGTCGTGAAAAAAGAGGTCCCACAGCAGGTTAATTTCTCCACTTTGCGGGCTCATCTCTTTGCTCAGGGATATCCTGCCTCTGTTTTTGTTTCCGGAAACTGATCTCTGTTTCACGTGAAACGATTACCGAACGGATCTTCAGCGTCTGCCGCGTGCCTTAAGGTGGCCGCCCAGGCGCTCAAGAGCCGTTTTTAAAGGGCCTTCCTCAAAATTCTCCACAATGATGGAAAGAGGTTTGGGGCGGACAACTTTTTCAGCTTGCACGGGAATGGTTTGGTCCTGAACTATTTTCAACCGCGTCAGCCTATGCTCCCCGGTCAGGCCACATGATGTGTTTATACGCTCGAGAATCAGCACCGTATTATATTGTAATTCAATAGCAACCGGCCCCTGACAGGAGACCGTCAATATCCCCTGACTTAAGCGTTTAGGGGCGCAGGCGCGTGCCGTGGCACTTCCTACAAACTGTTCCCAGTCCAACATCAGACGCGTGAGCAACGGGGAGTGTTTTCTGAAGGCAGGTTGTGTTAATTGCGGGATATAAGACCCTATCAACCGGATTGTACGGGACCTCTTGAAGGGGACCTCTTTTTTTGAAGGACCGCTCTTCCCCTTGCGTCTCTGCGATTGATCACTCATATGACTTCCTGTGACACCTGATACAGCTTCTGCACTTCTCGACTGGTATGACCATCACCGGCGGGTCCTCCCCTGGAGGGCGTTACCAAACCAGAAACCAGACCCTTATAAAGTCTGGCTCAGTGAAATTATGCTTCAGCAAACCGTTGTGGCAACTGTTATCCCTTATTATGAAAAATTTCTGAAGACCTATCCTACTGTGCAGGACCTGGCCAGTGCCCCCTTGGACGATGTTCTCCATCTCTGGTCAGGACTTGGTTATTATGCACGTGCAAGAAATCTTCATGCCTGCGCCCGGAAAGTAAGCCTTGCCGGCTCTTTTCCTACCACACTTGAAGCCTTGATGGACTTGCCGGGGATCGGTGCCTACACCTCACGGGCTATAGCGGCCATCGCCTTTTATCAAGCTGTTGTCCCTGTCGATGGAAACGTCGAACGCCTGACCGCAAGGCTGAACGCCATTGAGGAACCCCTTCCCGGGAGCCGCCCCCTTCTCCACCGACAGGCTGCTCTGCTTAATCAATCCCTCGTTGCCCGGGACAGACCTTCTGATTTTGCTCAGGCTTTATTCGATCTTGGTGCGACCATATGCACGCCCGCTAACCCGTCCTGCCTGCTTTGCCCCTGCAACAAATCATGCGAGGGCTATAGACTGAATATCGCAAAAGAATTACCCAGACGACTGCCCAAACCAAAACGTCCCGTTCGTTATGGAAGCGTGTTTCGTGTTCGTCTGGATGATGGGCAGGTCCTTCTGAGAACACGTCCCCCGCACGGTTTATTGGGGGGGACGGATGAACTGCCAGGAACCCCCTGGAGGGACACACCCTGGCCCGAAGAAGAAGCACTTGCCTTTGCACCTCGCTCTTCAGGTATAAAAACACACTGGCAAAAAATTGGGGAAGTCAAACACATATTCTCGCATTTTCTTTTAAGATTAAATATTTACGAAAACACGTCAGAATTCTATAAAGATGTCCCCGAAGTGGACTTCGATTGTAGTTTTCGTAACCCCGAAAGAAGCGCCTTATCGAGTGTTATGCGTAAGTGTATATATCTGACAGGGCCAACAGCCTCGTCACATAGTGATTCATAAGGGAGATTATAACATGACTGCTGCCCCGACCCTGACACGTTTCTGGCTTATCGACTGGTATGGACATATCATCGGGCATGACCCGATTCGTGATGAGCTCATTCGCCAGCCTTTTATAAGCGGTGAATATCCGGACCTGTTTGCTCTGGCCCCTATGCCTTTGCAGCTGCCTGCCCCTGCTGTCCTGCGTAAGCGCTCTTCTCTCCCCCGTTCCCTGCCCGAACTTGAGATGGTCTATGCTGGAGATAACCGTATTGGATTGCGCGATAAAGAACGCAATACATGGTTCAGCATCAACCCACGTAATGAACTGACACATTTCAACTCTACGGCCCTGATGGGGTGGGAAATGTTCACGCCTCTTACGCTGGAAAAGCTTAATGGTCTCTCTGCTCTTGTAGACAGAAAGGTCGCAACCGTTACTGATGAAAATAATCAGGAAGTCGGGCCTCTGACCTTCTTCGCCCAGGGCGATGGCGGCCAACTGGTTGCATTGGGGAAATTCAACTTCAGAATTAACGAAAACCTTAAAATCCTTCAGGCAATTGGGGAAATGGCTCCAAACAGCACCCTGAAAGTCACATTCAAACCTGCTGACGGGGCTTTTTCGTCCGGCACATTTACAATCAGACGTCTCCCACAGGCCAGCGCCTGATAAAACTTATATCTTTCAGGGTCTGATATAATAAAAGGCTCCCGGTTATTCCGGGAGCCTTTTTTATGACCACCTTATAAAGGTAACAGGGTCAATCCTTTAATGTTTCAAGAGCCTTTTGAACGCCTTTGCGCCACTCCGGGTTCACTTTCTCAAATTGTTCCAATTGCCGGTCAATAATAAATTGCGGCACGCCCTTCATGGCAGTGGCAAGATTTTTATAAAGACGCTGCTTTTCGCCATCGTCAAATAAAGCGTAAAGTGCGGCCGCCTGCTCATAATCATGGCCCTCATTGCGATGATCATAATAAGTCGCCTCTCCGCTGACTCGCAGTGGCGGCTCTGCCTGACTGAGATCGCCTACCGGGCCGCCGAAAGAATTCGGTTCGTAGAAATCCCCATCTCCATTTTCAGGAGAATCAAAACGCATGGCTCCATCAAGATGATAATTCCTGACCGGGAATTTCGGGCGATTCACCGGGAGCATCTCATAATGTGTGCCCACACGATAAAAATGAGCATCCTGATAGGTAAATAGGCGTCCCTGCAATAACCGATCGGGGGAATAGCCAATTCCGGGAATGACATTGGCAGGCGAGAAGGCTGCCTGCTCAACTTCTGCAAAATAATTTTCCGGATTGCGATTAAGCTCCAGAACGCCAACCTCAATCAATGGATAGTCTTTATGGGACCAGACTTTTGTCACATCAAATGGGTTAAAGGACACACGCTCAGCCTCAGTCTCTTCCATAATCTGTATATAGAGTGTCCAGCGTGGATAATCGCCATTTTCAATCGCCTCATAAAGATCCATATGCGATGAAGCCGGATTTTCAGAAGCAACGGCAGCTGCCTCTTCCGCCGTATAGAACTTGTTTCCCTGTTGGGTTTTAAAGTGAAATTTAACCCAGTAACGCTCCCCTTTTCCGTTCCATAAGGAATAAGTGTGGCAGCCAAAACTATCCATATGACGGTAATCAGAAGGGATACCACGATCTGAAAACAGGATTAACGTTTCATGCACACATTCCGGATTTAGGGAAATAAAATCCCATATGGCCTGAGGGGATGGCACATTGGTCCTGGGATGAGGACGTTCTGAATGTATAAAATCAGGAAATTTCATGGGATCACGAACAAAAAAGACGGGGGAATTGTTGCAGATCAGATCCCAGTTTCCGTCCTCTGTATAATATTTCATCGCCATCCCACGTATATCGCGCCCTGTTTCTGACGCCCCTTTTTGAGCCAAGGCGATGGAAAATCGGACAAATAGTTCCGTTTTCTTTCCAATCTGCGAAAAGACAGATGCTTTCGTATAGCGGGTGATATCATGCGTAATGGTAAGGGTCCCATACGCGCCAGACCCCTTTGCATGGACGGTACGTTCTGGAATACGTTCACGGTTCTGATGCGCCAGTTTTTCAAGAAGCTGGTAATTCTCCAATAATAACGGCCCTCTTTTTCCGGCCGATTTACTGTCTTCATTATCAACCCAGGGGGCGCCCGCTGTTGTACGAATTATTGACTTATCCATTATTAGAATCCTTTATTTATTATAACCAACATTACATAAGTAATTGCAAATAAAACTATAATTTTATATCAATAATAGTATGAGGTAATATTTAAATGTTCTGTAACAGGTCACAAGACACATCACTTACGTATCTTGTGACCATTTCAAGGCCCTATACAGACTTAATGACGGCCTAGCCCTGAAGCTCTTTCAGTGCCTTTCTGACACCTTCAGCCCAGCGCGGGTCAGCTTTCTCAAAATGACCCAACTGACGCTCTATAATCTCTTGAGGCACGCCCTGCATTGCTGAAGCGAAATTTTTATAGAAACGCTGTTTCTCGCCTTCATCAAACAGATGATAGAGAGCAGCTGGCTGATCGTAATCATTGCCATCACTGCGGTGATCATAATAAGTCGCCTCACCGCTTACCCGCAAAGGCGGCTCTGCTGCCTTGAAATCCTGAACCGGTCCACCAAAGGAGTTAGGCTCATAGAAATCCCCATCGCCACTTTTCGGAGCATCAAAACGCATGGCCCCATCCAGATGATAATTCTGGATCGGGAATTTCGGGCGGTTAATCGGCAACATCTCATAATGAGTACCCACACGGTAGCGGTGGGCATCAGCATAAGAGAAAATCCTGCCCTGAAGCATTTTATCAGGAGAATATCCGATGCCCGGAACGATATTGGAAGGTGAAAAAGCAGCCTGCTCCACCTCTGCAAAATAATTATCCGGGTTACGATTAAGCTCCAGAACCCCGACTTCTATCAAGGGATAATCCCTATGAGGCCAGACTTTGGTAATATCAAAGGGGTTAAACGAAACACGCTCGGCGTCTTCTTCCTCCATAATCTGGATATAAAAGGTCCAACGCGGGAAATTCCCGGACTCAATAGCGTTATAAAGGTCTTCCTGAGCGTTATCGCGTGTTCGTGCAATAACGCCAGCCGCTTCCTCATTTGTGTAACATTGAATGCCCTGCTGTGATTTAAAATGAAATTTGACCCAGTAACGCTCTCTCCGGTCATTCCAGAAGGAATAAGTATGGCTGCCAAAAAGATCCATATGGCGATAATCTTTTGGTATCCCCCGATCAGAGAATAAAATGGCCACCTGATGCAAACTCTCAGGACTGAGAGACCAGAAATCCCACATAGCGGTAGGAGAACGCAGATTTGTTCTTGGATGACGTTTTTGCGTATGAATAAAGTCGGGAAATTTTATAGGATCACGAACAAAGAAAACCGGGGTGTTATTACCCACAAGGTCCCAGTTCCCCTCTTCTGTATAAAATTTCATGGCAACGCCACGTACGTCACGCTCGGCTTCTGCGCCTCCCTTTTCAGGGGCAACCACCGAGAAACGAATGAACATATCGGTCTTTTTACCAACCTGGGAAAAGACTGAAGCTCTGGTATATTTCGTAATGTCATGTGTGATCGTTAACGTCCCATGAGCTCCCGAGCCTTTGGCATGGACTGTACGTTCCGGGATACGTTCACGGTTCTGGTGAGCCAGCTTTTCAAGAAGCTGATAATTCTCCAGTAAAAGCGGCCCTCTTTTGCCAGCCGATTTGCTGTCTTCATTATCGACCCAGGGGGCGCCTGCTGTCGTGCGGATGATGTTTTCAGACATAGACAGTTTCCTTCATGAACGTATAACGAACAGGAACTGCCCCCTAATTAACTGAAAAATAATAAAGATAATCAGAAGGGGCTCTTCTGATTATTAGGCTGAAAAGATTAAGCCACGTTTAAATATATGAAATATATCTTCTGCTTATAAAAGACGGGCCATTTTCATAAAAATGAAGGTAATCGCCATGGAGAGAAAACAGATCCCCCCTGCTATGATGGTGCCGATCCCTCCATTCGCCAGGAACATGCCCCCCGTATTCATGCCGAAGAACCCTGTTACAAATGTTGCAGGCAGCATCAAGGTCGTCATCACGGAGACGATATAAAGCCGCCGGTTCGTTTCCTCAGCCTGATTGGAAGCCAGTTCATCCTGCAGGGAGCGTGCACGGTCATGCAGGGCAATAAGGTCATCAAGGGCTGCATGGACCTGCCGCTCGGCACGATCACGCAAATCATCTTCCGCCCAGTTGGGGAGATTAAGGTCTTCATCACGCAACACACGGTCAACAGGAACCATGGCACGACGTAATTCTGACGTCCGCCTGCGCACTTTGCCCACAATACTACCCAGATGGCCCAGATCATGGCTCCGTTCTTTCAATAAAAGAACATCTTCTGTCCGGTCGAGCTCATCATCAAGCTGGCCCAGCTGCCGGCGGACCGTTGTTGTAAAATCCCGCAACACCATATCCACAACCCCTGCGGGATTACGCGGGACATGATCATTTTCCAACGTTCTGTATGCCGCCCCAAGAACGGGAATAGGCGTGCGGCGGGTTGTAACCAGAAAATCCCGCTTCATGGCAAACCGCCAGGCACAGATTTCCCGGTCTTCCTCAGCCAGAGCATCATCAAAAGCCGGGAAAGCTCCCCAGACCGTATCCCCTGACGCTTCAAGAGCAATGCCATATTCCGTTTCTGCCAGCATTGCGCTGACATCTTCCGGCAAACCGGGCAGATGGGCCACATTGTTACGGGCTGAATTATGGACCATATCAAAATGGAGCCAGAACCAGCAGCCTTCCTGCTGGATACTCCCGATCAAATGAAACTGCTCAGGTGTTGCTGAAGCCAGAATTGCCTTGATTTCAGAGGGTTCAAGAGTCCTGATCCCGACACCGGGCGTTGCACAGATAGCCCACACCAACCCTTGTGTCAGACGCTCGGGTCCCTCTTTTTTCTTCAGGGATGGGTCAAGCACAACAAACGGGAATTTGGGAACAGTATTATCCGACATAACTGTCTCCCCCCTTAACGAAAAAAATCTATCAGGCAATTATTTTATTCAGATGACTGAATTCAATATGGCACTTTCCTAAAGTATCTCAAAGGGATTGGACACTCCCTAATCGCTTTTCCCACCAAAAAATGTTTATCCGCCACAATATTCGCTTTTTCCGGGCATATTTCTTTCAAAGAGGCAAAAACCCAATCCTTACTGCCGGCTTCACGGCCCCTTTATAAAGAAAGCTGGTATTTTGGACGTATTTGGGGTTTCATGACGCCCGAATAGCTAGAATTTTGAGGAAGTCCAAATGACAGCACATGATTATAAAGTTCGTGACCTGAGCCTTGCTGACTGGGGCCGTAAGGAAATCTCCATCGCAGAAGGTGAAATGCCGGGATTGATGGCACTCCGCGAGGAATATGGCGACCAGCAGCCCCTGAAGGGTGCCCGTATTGCAGGCTGCCTGCATATGACCATTCAGACAGCTGTTCTGATTGAAACCCTGATCGCCCTTGGAGCGACCGTCCGCTGGTCATCGTGCAATATTTTCTCCACCCAGGATCAGGCTGCGGCTGCCATTGCGGCTGCCGGTATTCCTGTCTTTGCCTGGAAAGGTCTGTCAGAGAACGAATTCTGGTGGTGCATTGAGCAGACACTTAAAGGCCCTGATGGCTGGACGCCCAATATGATTCTCGATGACGGGGGCGACCTGACGGTTCTCGTTCATGAAAAACATCCTGAACTGCTCAAAGACATTCGTGGTCTTTCTGAAGAAACCACAACAGGCGTCCACCGTCTGTGGGAAATGGCCAAAAAAGGCACATTGAAAGTCCCTGCCTTTAATGTAAATGACAGTGTGACGAAATCAAAATTCGACAATCTTTATGGCTGCCGTGAAAGCCTTGTCGATGCCATCCGTCGTGGCACAGACGTTATGATGGCCGGTAAAGTGGGCGTCGTCGCTGGCTATGGCGATGTTGGCAAGGGCTCCGCTGCGTCACTGCGCAATGCAGGGTGCCGCGTTCTGGTGACCGAAGTTGATCCGATCTGTGCGCTTCAGGCGGCGATGGAAGGCTATGAGGTCGTCACGATGGAAGACGCCGCTCCAAGAGGCGATATCTTCGTTACATGCACAGGCAATGAAGACATCATCACACTTGATCATATGCGCGCCATGAAGGACCGTGCCATCGTCTGTAACATTGGTCACTTTGACAGTGAAATTGATACAGCCTCCCTTCGTAACTTCAAGTGGAACAACATCAAGCCACAGGTTGACGAAATTGAGCTGGCCCCCAATCGCCGCATTATCCTTCTTTCAGAAGGCCGCCTCGTCAATCTTGGAAACGCAACAGGGCACCCCTCTTTTGTGATGTCCGCTTCTTTCACAAACCAGACTCTGGCCCAGATTGAACTCTGGACAGCAAAACCTGGCACTTATGAAAACAAGGTCTACACACTTCCCAAGATCCTCGATGAAAAAGTGGCAGCCCTCCATCTGGATAAAGTAGGCGCCAAGCTTTCAAAAATGACCAAAAAACAGGCCGATTACATCGGTGTTAATCAAAATGGTCCATTCAAACACGATCTTTACCGTTACTGAGCTACACTGAAAAGAAGGCCCCCCTTCTGGAGTCCCGGCAAAGGGCCCGGAGGGGCCTTCATTCATAACCAGGGAGAATTTTCCATGGGTATCTTCAGTGACATTGTTTCCAGAATCAAATCCTTCGCCCATGAGGCGCAAAAACCGACGCAGGCTTCTTCCGCCACGCCGGCTCCAAAACAGGATAAGACACCACAACAGGCGGAAAGTCCTGCACAGAATCAGCCGGTTGATGTAGAAGCCACATTACAGGCGCTGGCCATCAAATCAGGCAGAAATCTTGATTATCAACATTCCATTGTTGACCTGATGAAATTGCTCAATCTTGACAGTTCCCTGAATTCCCGGCGCAAACTTGCCGATGAATTAAATTATGCGGGCGACAAGAATAATACCGAAGCCATGAATATATGGCTCATCAAACAGCTGTACGGAAAAATCAGCGAAAATGGCGGTCACGTTCCGCAAGACTGGAAGATCTGATAAAAATACCCCCTGTTCCGCTCAGGTCAGGGGGTATTCCATCCGTCACATAGCTGTCTGGGAAATGATTAAATTTCGAGCAAAAGACGTCTCGGATCTTCAATCAGTTCTTTAATACGCACAAGGAAGCTGACAGCCTCTTTCCCGTCAATCAGACGATGATCGTAGGAAAGGGCGACGTACATCATGGGACGGATCACAACCTGACCATTGCGTGCAACGGGCCTGTCCTGAATTGTGTGCATTCCAAGGACACCTGATTGAGGACGATTCAGGATTGGGGTGGATAAAAGTGAGCCGAAAATGCCACCATTGGTGATGGTGAAAGTTCCTCCTGCGAGCTCATCAAGCTTCAGAGCGCCATCCCGCGCTCGTTTGCCATAATCAGCAACACACCGCTCCAGCTCAGCAAAATTCATCTGCTCAGCCTGCCTTATGACGGGCACGACAAGGCCGCGTTCTGTGCCGACAGCGATCCCCAGATTTACATGATCACGATAAACGATCTCGTCGCCATCAATCTGGGCGTTCAGGGTTGGATAATCCTTGATTGCTCCGATCACAGCCTTGGCGAAAAAGGACATGAAGCCTAAGCGGGTTCCGCCATTTTTCTTCTCGAAAACCTCTTTATACTGGGCACGCAGCTCGCGCACAGCGCCCATATCTATTTCATTGAATGTGGTCAGGATCGCCGCACTATTCTGGGCCTCTTTCAGATTACGCGCAATTGTCTGGCGCAAGCGGCTCATAGGGACCCGCCTGACCCCTTCCTGATCTGAAGGGACACGAGGCTGCACCGGCTTTGATTCAGACGTAAGAGGAGGCTCTTTGGAAATAGAAGCCGTCTCAACAGGGGCAGAAACGGCTTTTTCGGAAGGGGCTGTTTTCAGGGGAGCAGGAGGCACAGCTGTCTCATCAAGAGAGGCCACAAGCTGATCCACCTTCACCTCTGTCCCGACAGGTGCCAGAATCTCCAGACTTCCCGCCACAGGGGCCGGCACTTCAAGGGTTACCTTGTCAGTTTCAAGCTCGAGGAGAACATCTCCCGGCTGCACATAATCACCTTCTTTGCCGAGCCACCGGGCAATGGTCGCACTGTTCAGGCTCTCGCCCAGGGGGGGCACTCGGATTTCAACGGTCATCTTGCTTCCTGCCTTAGTGACTTCAACAAGCCTTCTAACTCATGATTTTTAGAAATATTGGGACAATTTTATAACAGAGCCCTTCTTAAAAAGCACGCTTTCCCTTTTCCTGAAACATTTTTATGATATGATCTTGACACAATCTTTCGCCTTGCCTAAGTGTCAACCAGATTTCGAGAGGGCTTTCATACCTTTTCAGATCACGATCCTCTAAACCGGATGACACCTTAATAAATCCTCGTTACACGTACTCTTGCCCCTTTTCTTATTTTACGCAGGGGGAAGCGGCTTTTGCGAGGTCTCTGTCAATCAGTCACGTCACATGCTTACGTATGTTTCTTCTGCTGGCCTGCGGTGTCTCCTTTCTCTTTCATGACCCTCTCCACTGGAGCAGATCAAGGCGCATATTTTCATGCATCTCGCCGAACTTAAGAAGAAATCCCCCACCGATCTTCTGGCCTTCGCTGAAGAACTGGAGATTGAGAACGTTTCGTCCATGCGCAAGCAGGACATCATGTTTGCAATTCTCAAAACGCTGGCTGAACGTGAGCAATCCATCTATGGAGACGGCACGCTCGAAATCCTGCCTGATGGCTTTGGCTTTCTGCGCAGCCCTGAAGCAAACTACCT
The DNA here is from genome assembly GCF_058511235.1 of Aristophania sp. ESL1100. Classification (NCBI taxonomy): domain Bacteria; kingdom Pseudomonadati; phylum Pseudomonadota; class Alphaproteobacteria; order Acetobacterales; family Acetobacteraceae; genus Aristophania; species Aristophania sp. ESL1100. The sequence continues at coordinate 1,943,186 of NZ_CP196394.1, forward strand.
CCCCGGACCCGATGATATCTACGTCTCCCCTGCCCAGGTTCGCCGCTTTGGCCTGCGCCCGGGAGATACGGTAGAAGGTGAGATCCGTGCTCCACGCGATGGAGAGCGTTATTTCTCACTTCTCAAAATCAATGCCATTAACTTCGAGGCGCCGGAAACGGTCCGCACCCGGATCAATTTTGACAATCTGACGCCTCTTTACCCTGAACGCCGTCTTCAGATGGAAGTGGAACTCAAAGAAGAGCCCGCTGCCGCAAAGAATGCCAAAGGGAAAAAAGATCAGCGCGATTATACCTCCCGCGTGATTGACCTCGTTGCACCTATTGGTATGGGGCAGCGTGCCCTGATCGTGGCCCCGCCACGCACAGGTAAGACGGTCATGCTGCAAAGCATTGCCTCCTCCATTACGGCAAACCATCCTGATGTCTTCCTTATCGTGCTGCTTATTGACGAGCGCCCTGAGGAAGTGACGGACATGGCTCGTTCAGTCCGGGGGGAAGTCATTTCCTCAACCTTTGACGAGCCTGCAACACGTCACGTTCAGGTCACGGAAATGGTTCTGGAAAAAGCCAAGCGTCTTGTCGAGCATAAGCGCGATGTTGTGATCCTGCTTGATTCCATCACGCGTCTGGCACGCGCCTATAACACAGTTGTGCCTTCATCAGGCAAAGTGCTGACCGGTGGTGTGGATGCCAATGCGTTGCAGAGACCAAAGCGCTTCTTTGGTGCGGCCCGTAACATTGAAGAAGGCGGTTCTCTCACCATCATTGCAACGGCTTTGATTGATACAGGCTCACGCATGGATGAAGTGATTTTTGAAGAATTCAAGGGCACAGGCAACTCCGAGCTGATCCTTGACCGTAAACTTGCGGATAAGCGGACGTTCCCTGCGATTGACATCACCAAATCCGGCACCCGGAAAGAGGAGCTGCTTGTCGATCGTGCGTCCCTCTCCAAAATGTGGGTTCTGCGGCGTATTCTGGCCCCTATGGGCACGATGGATGCAATGGACTTCCTGCTGGACAAATTGCGTTACAGCAAATCCAACCAGGATTTCTTCGACGCGATGAACAACTGATCCCGTTCAAAAAAGCCTCCCTGAAATGGGAGGCTTTTTTAATGAAATAACGTTTAAATCCCTTTTTCCAGCTCTAACAGCCAGACCTTGTCTTCCACGCCGCCAAAGGCGGAATAACCCGTCATGCCTCTCCGCCCGATAACGCGATGACAGGGAATAATCAGGGGAATCGGATTAAGCCCCACAGCGTGACCGACTGATTGGGCAGAGCCACCGACCTTCTGCGCAAGATCATTATAAAAGCAGGTTTTTCCATAAGGAATGTCGCGAAGTGCCTGCCAGACGCGTTTTTGATAATCCGTGCCATAAAACTCAACAGGGACATCGCGAAAATCAACAGACTGCCCGTCAAAATAATCCTGCAACGAAGACACAACACGCTCCAGGAGGGGCGTTTTTTCCTGATCACGGCCCTGACCTTCATCAAGGGAAACGATCTTTCCCTCTTCTTCGCTGAGCGTCAGAGTGCCGAATGGAGACTGAAAAGATAATTGAGGCATAATGTCTGAAAATGCCTTTTCTCCCCTTTAGCGTCAATAAGGCTGATTTTCTTTCAAGAGTGCGCTAAGAGGACGTTATGACCTCCATAAACTATTCTGAAACGCGCACCATTTTTGCCCTTGCCACCAGCCTTGGTCACGGAGCTATTGCCATCATCAGGGCAAGTGGTCCGGCTTGCGCTTCTATTCTGACAGCTCTCGCAGGCCCCCTGCCCAAAGCGCGTCAGGCCAGTCTACGTTTTTTACGCCATAAAGACGATATTCTCGATCACGCTTTGATACTATGGTTTCCCGGACCGCACTCTTATACAGGCGAAGACAGTTTTGAACTTCACCTTCATGCCGGCCCTGCTGTCATAGAAGCGGTCTCAGACGCGCTGATTGATCTGGGAGCTCGTCCGGCTGAAGCTGGAGAATTTACAAAAAAGGCCGTGCAGAAAGGAAGGCTTGACCTTCTCCAGGCCGAGGCCATTGCAGACCTGGTTGAGGCCGAGACACAGGCTCAAAGGAAACAGGCTTTAAACCAGATTGATGGGGCCTTAAGCCAGCTCTATCAACAATGGGCGGCTCGCCTGAAAGCTATTCTGGCCCAGCAGGAAGCCCTGATTGACTTCCCAGACGAAGATCTGCCTCCTGAAGTCGAAGCTGCTCTGGTTGAAGAGGGAAATACCCTTTTATCTGAAATTGAGGACCATCTTCAGGATGAACGTGGTGAAGTCACGCGCAATGGGCTGACGATTGTCATTGCCGGCGCTCCGAATGTGGGAAAATCCAGCCTGCTGAATATGTTGAGCGGAGAAGAGGCTGCCATTGTCACGCATCAGGCTGGCACGACCAGAGACGCCATCACTGTCGATTGGGTGCTGGATGGTATCAAGCTGCGTCTGATTGATACAGCAGGCTTGCGGGAAACAGATGATCTGATTGAAGCTGAAGGCATCAAGCGCGCCCGTCGCCATGTTGAAAAAGCCGATATTGTTCTTCATCTTCTGGCCCCCGGAGAAGAACCCTCTATTTTGGCGCCGAGAGAAATTACCCTGCGCACCAAAACTGATATCACCCCGGCACTTCCTCATGAGCTTGGCATTAACACCCTCACACCTGAAGGGTTGGCCCCTCTTAAAGAGACGCTCCGGACACATCTTGGCCGTCTTATGGCCCAAAGAGTCACGCCACCGCTCACACGGGCACGCCACCGTGCCGGGTTGGAGGAAACCAGGCAGCACCTTCTGGCCGCACAATCTGCCGAATGGCCTGAATTAAGGGGAGAAGAACTCCGCCTTGCCATGGTTTCGCTGGGACGCCTGACAGGACATGTGGATATAGAGGCTCTGCTTGACACAATTTTCAGTCAATTCTGCATCGGGAAATAACGGTTCATGACCCTTTCTTACGACGTCATTATTATTGGTGGCGGCCATGCCGGTTGTGAAGCAGCCGCTGCCTCAGCGCGTTTTGGGGCACGCACGCTCCTGCTCACCCATCATCTGGACACAGTCGGAACCATGTCCTGCAATCCGGCGATCGGGGGGATCGGAAAAGGGCATCTTGTCCGCGAGATTGACGCCCTTGACGGGCTTATGGGCAAAGCCGCAGACAGAGCCGGGATTCACTTCAAACTTCTGAACCGTTCCAAAGGTCCTGCTGTTCACGGGCCGCGGGCACAGACAGATCGTTATCTATACCGCAAAGCCATTCAGTCCCTTTTGCAAGAAACACCCAATCTTTCCATTCAGGAGGGCGCTGTCAGTGACCTCATCGTCACAGACGGCAAAGTCACGGGCGTTACCTGTGAAGATGGGCGCCATTTTCACGCAGGGGCCGTCGTCCTTACAAGTGGTACCTTTTTAAGAGGCGTGATCCATACAGGAAAGGTCAAGGAAGCGGCAGGACGCATCGGCGAAGCACCAGCCACAAAACTGGGCGAAAGGCTGGAGGCTCTGGGCCTGAAAATGGGCCGCCTGAAAACAGGAACCCCCCCACGGCTGGCGCGGGATTCTATCGACTGGAAAAATCTTCCTGCCGACCCGGGTGATGAAGAACCGGAAGCCTTCAGCACGTTAACAACACATCTTCCAAACAGTCAGCTTGTGTGCCGCATTACGCAGACAACGGCTAAGACACACGCCATCATTAGGGAAAACCTTCATCTCTCTGCCATGTATGGTGGAGAGATTACCGGGCGCGGGCCACGTTACTGCCCCTCCATTGAAGATAAAATCGTCAGATTCTCTGAAAAAGACAGTCACCAGATTTTCCTTGAGCCTGAAGCACTTCCCGGCAATCCGGGCTCTGAGCTGGTTTATCCGAATGGAATCAGCACGTCCCTCCCTGCTGATGTTCAAAAACTCATCATCGCCTCCATGCCGGGGCTGGAAAACGCCAGAATTGTCACGCCCGGTTACGCGGTCGAATATGATTATGTCGACCCCCGTGAGTTAAGACACTCCCTTGAAGTGCGCCGTCTGCCGGGTCTCTATCTGGCAGGGCAGATTAACGGCACAACAGGTTATGAGGAAGCAGGCGCACAGGGGCTTCTGGCCGGGTTGAATGCAGCCCGCTCTGTCAGCGGGCTGGAACCACTGATTTTGCAGCGCCATGAGGCCTATCTAGGTGTCCTGATTGATGACCTGACCCTTCACGGGATCAATGAACCCTACCGTATGTTTACCTCACGGGCGGAGTATCGTCTCATCCTGCGGGCTGATAATGCCGACCTTCGCCTGACAGAAAAAGGCATTGAAGCCGGGTGCGTCGGCACTGAGAGACGTGAAACATTTCATGCCCTCAAGGCCGCCATAGAGACAGCTATGGTAAAAGCTGAAGAGAAAATTTTCCTGCCGCCTCTTCTGGCCCAGCATGGGATTGAGGTTTCACAGGATGGAAAGCGGCGTTCCCTTCTGGAAGTGATGGCCACGCAGGCTTCTCCAGAGGCTCTCTATGCGATTGCCCCCTGGCTGGCTGAACTGCCCGTGCGCATTCGCCGTCACCTGGAAACAGAAGCACGCTATGGGGGCTACCTGCGGCGGCAGGAACGTGACATTCAGAACCTGCAACAGGAAACGGCGCTCCGCCTGCCTGATGACCTTGATTACAGTAAAATCGGTGGGCTCAGCACTGAAATGCAGGAACGGCTTTCAGAAGCACGGCCCCATGATTTCGCTGCCGCGCAGAGAGTGCGTGGCCTCACGCCCGCAGCCCTCATCGCTGTGCTTGCTTACGTGAAAGGACGGCCATGACAACGCCCCCTCTTATGAATGTTTCACATGAAACAAAAGAACGACTGACGGTTTTTGCTGACCTCCTTACAAGCTGGAACAGCAAGATCAATCTCGTCAGTCCGCGTGATATAGACTCCCTCTGGACACGCCATATTGAAGATAGTCTGCAATTAGTGCCTTATATTCCATCAGGCAGTCAGATCACTGATCTGGGGTCAGGCGGCGGCTTCCCGGGGCTTATCATTGCCATTGCGACAGGCAATCCCGTTACATTAATCGAATCTGACCATAGAAAAGCCGCTTTTTTACGCGAAGCAAGCCGCGTCTGCGGTATCAGGACAACGGTCATTACAAAAAGAATCGAAGAAGCAACCCCACCACCTGCAGATATTATTACGGCGCGTGCCTTGGCCCCATTGAAGACCCTTTTGCAGTGGGCAACGCCTCTTTTGAAAGAAAATGGCTTTTGTCTTTTTTTAAAGGGACAAAAAGCATCTCATGAGTTGACCGATGCCTCACAAGACTGGCAGATGAACTATAAGAGTTTCCCAAGCATCACGGCTCCTGATGGGGTCATTTTGAAAATCAGTGAAATCAAACGTGTCTAAAACCTCATCAACCGATACCCAGATCATTGCCATTGCCAACCAGAAAGGTGGCGTTGGTAAAACCACAACCAGCCTCAATCTGGCGGCTGCTCTGGCACAATATCGCCGCGTCCTTCTGGTCGATTTCGATCCGCAGGGCAATGCTTCCACCGGGCTTGGAATCGATTATAGCGACCGGCAGCGTGGGAGTTATGACGCCCTTATGGGGGAAGAGGAACCGACGTCCCTTCCCCGCCCGACCAATATCGCCCAGCTTGATATCATCCCCGCCAATGTCGATCTGGCTGGTGTCGAAATTGAAATGATCGATCAGGAGAGGCGAGAATATCGCCTGCGTGATGTCCTTCAGATGGTTGAGGGACTTTACGATATCATTCTGATTGACTGCCCCCCCAGTCTGGGTCTTCTGACACTCAATGCGCTGGTTGCGGCACAAAGTGTGCTGGTCCCTCTTCAATGCGAGTTTTTTGCTCTGGAAGGAATCAGTCAGCTCGTCAGGACGATTGAACGCGTTCGCATGGCCTTTAATACCGATCTCTGTCTGGAGGGTATTGTTTTAACCATGTATGACAAACGCAATAACCTCTCAGCCCTCGTTGCTGATGATGCGAGAAGTTTCTTCGGGTCTCAGATTTATGATACGATCATTCCGCGCAATATCCGTATCTCTGAAGCCCAGAGCCATGGGAAATCTGTTTTAAGTTATGATCCCCGCTCAACGGGAGCCCTGGCCTATAATGCCCTGGCTCTGGAGCTTCTTGAACGTCTGAAGGGGAAATAGGCCATGTCAAAAAAAGACACTTCACCCCGGCTTGGTCGTGGTCTGGCAGCGTTATTGGGCGACAGGGCTCCCCAGATCAGTCGGGTTGCCCATAGCGCAACATCTGACGAAGCGGTAAGCTCTCAAAGTAATCTGGCGGTTGACCTTCTGGCCCCCAGCCCTTTCCAGCCACGCAAAGTCATGGACGCTCCCAAGCTGGCAGAGCTCGCTGATTCCATACGTTCCCGTGGGATTCTTCAACCCCTTCTCGTACGCCCCAATCCAGACAAGAAGGGTCATTACCAGATCATCGCAGGGGAACGGAGATGGCGTGCTGCCCAACAGGCAGGCCTTCACGAAGTCCCTGTTCATATCCGTAATCTTGACGACAGTGACGCCATGGCAGCAGCCATGGTCGAAAACCTGCAACGCTCGGACCTGAACCCGGTGGAAGAAGCTGAGGGTTTCCAGAAACTCCTGACCGATTATCATCTTACTCAGGAGGAACTGGCAGGCGCTTTAGGGAAATCACGTTCCCACATTGCCAATACCCTCAGATTATTGAATCTCCCGGGGCTTATCCTCCAGAACCTCCGTGATGGGTTACTGAGTGCTGGACATGCACGGGCCCTGCTTGCCCACCCGGAACCTATAGAGGCGATGCAGATTGTTCTGACCAGAGGCCTTAATGTGCGTCAGACGGAGCTTCTGGCAACCAATGCGCAAAAAGGGGTCATAGACGCAGCAGAACGTCACCCCAGGCAGCCTGACATCGTAAAACTGGAGGAAGAACTCTCCACCCGTCTGGGCCTTAAAACGCGCATCACCTTTAATGGCAAAAAGGGGTGCCTGAAGGTCAATTACGAGAGTTTGGAGCAATTTGATACGTTATTGCACCTTCTTAAAGGGCATTAAAAAAAACCGAAGGAACATCGTTCTTTGGGAGAGCACCAGGTGTCTTCTTTGCCGGAAGACACTTTTCTCTTTATAAGAGACATCATAATTCTTTAAGTCTGTTTCGCAATTTTATGTATAAATTATGTTTTATACATAATACTCTTCATAATTTTACCTTTAACAGGACAAATATATAACTATTTTATGTATTTATTACCTATATGTCTTATGATGTTATTCTGAATTCTGGCAACCTTAATTCATAACTCTTTGCAATGCCGGATTATAAAACTTCGATGAATTTCCAGGCATAATAGTGACTACGCTTATTTATAAAAAGCCTGGATTTTTATCGACTGAATCTCCTTTATTCTCTCATAGAACAGTCCATAATGAGCTGAAAATCGCGATTTTCAGACTTTGCCACTTGTCTGATGTTACAGAGTCTGTTAAGTGGTTTTTGGAATGAATATGGGCACATAGCTCAGTTGGTAGAGCAGCTGACTCTTAATCAGCGGGTCCTAGGTTCGAACCCTAGTGTGCCCACCATATTCGCCTATATCTCAGGAGCATAAAGGCATCTGTTAAACAGGAAGGAATAAATTTCTTCATGTTTTTATAATAGGTGTTTTTACTTAAGATCTAACTTCTGATTAATAAAAAGCGAGACTAAACGTGCTCCACGAGAGAAATATTCATATTATCCCCGTAACAGGCCGTAACCAACCAGTGATCGCCATTATCGGATCAGATGGGAGTGGTAAATCGACTGTCGGAGAGGCTCTTTATGCCAAGATGAGTCTGAATCGTCCCACAAAATTTTGCCACCTGGGCAAACAGTCAGGAAACCTGGGACGCGCTTTAAGAAAATTACCTATTTTAGGAAAATTCTTCCGAAAAAGGGCCAAAAAAGAAGAAAAACGTCTCAAAAAACGGAAAGAATCCTCTTTTTTATCGGTCATAGTGGCCTTTATCATGTCATTACGACGCGTCTACAGATTTAACCATATGCTCCGTTATTATAGGCAGGGTTTTGCTATCCTGACCGATAGATTCCCACAAACTCTTATAGCAGGCCCCCTGGACGGCCCCTCCCTGTCTGACCTTTCATTCAAGGGATGGTTCCTGCATAAGCTTATGAAGCTTGAAAACTGGCTTTATAACCGGATGACGACCTTCAAGCCTGATCTGATTATCCGGTTAAATGTTCCTGTTGACGTCGCTTTTGCCCGCAAACCGGATCATAACCCTGTGAAATTAGCGCGTAAAATATCAGATGTTAGCAGGCTTCATTTTGGGGCCACACCCATTCTTGATCTGAATGCCACGGACCCTCTTGAACAAGTCCTTGCCCAGGCAGGCGAAGCCGTTTATGAAGTCATGAGTATCTATCCTGTAAAACACTTATAAGACAGGTTCTTCTCATGCCTACCAAGCCTGAACACCGTTTTGGTCATCTGATTGCCCTTGTAGGAAGCGACGGGTCAGGCAAGTCCACTTTGAGCCATGATCTGGTTCGCCTCCTGGGGCGGAACAGGAAGACGTCTTATGGCTATCTGGGATTAGGGTCAGGTGACCTTGGCAGACGTATTGGAAAATGGCCGTTTATCGGGAAAATTCTTGAAAAAAAATTGACTCATAAGGCAAAGAAAACGCGAACCAAAGGTGAAAAAATTCCAGGTTTTGTTACGGCAAGTGTCGTATTTGCCTTTTCTCTGCTTCGTTTCAGCCGTTTTAAACGTGTGAAGCAGGCAGTTGAAGCGGGCTATCTGGTCATTACAGACCGCTATCCCCAGAATGAAATCCCGGGTAATTGTGATGGTCCCGGGCTATCTGTTGCCACGACCAATAACCCTTTTATTCGTCTTATGGCAAAAATGGAGCGACAGCTCTATCAGAAAATGGCTGATTTTCAACCTGATCTGGTTCTGTTTCTGGAGGTGGATCTTGAAACATCATTGCAAAGAAAACCTGACCATGATGCCGAAACTCTTAAAACCAAAATTGATATCATGCCTCGCCTGACTTTTAATGGTGCTCCGAAAAAGACCATTAATGCCTGTCAACCCTATGAGAAAGTCCGTCAGGACATTATCTCGGCCTTAAAAAATGCCAGATTCCTTTAAAAATGATTAGTGAGCTTTGTTCAGGAATTTCCTGATTCTTTTCAGGACTTCTTCAGGTATTCTTATATTGTCCTGAAAATACCCGACCTTATTCTGGAATTTCTTTTCCACATATTCATCGTGGCAGTCACCCATCATTCCATTGATTGTAGCTAGGTACGCGGAAAACTGATCCAGCTGAGCTGAAGGACGGACCGTTCTCAACGTATCATTAAACGAGACCCAACGGCTGAATATTTTACGCATTGCATGAAAACTATGAGCCGTCATCTGCTCCTTATTTTCAAAAGCCGCCTTTAATTTCTCTATTTCCTTCTTATGAAAAGTCCTGATCCCCTCCGGAGTATCTGCTCTAAACGCCTTTAATTCCCTTTCCATTGAGGCCTGAAACAGAGGAGACAGAAACAGCAACAGAGTCATTCCATATTTCAATGTAAGAAACCGTTGTCCATTCTTGAAACTGTCCTGCATTTTCCCCATTGTCACAATTGCCGAGTGGAAGAAACCAGGCAGCTGGTGACATTTATCAAAATTGGTATAGGCAAATCGCATATGTTTAAAGCGTGCTCTTACATATTTAAAAAAGAGTCGCTCTTCTTCTGTAGCACAACCTTTAACGGCCAATTTCAGGATAAGACGGCGGAACGCCTTAAAATCAGTATTACGTTTCAGGAGCTGCCAGCATAACTTATAGGAGAGTTCTATTTCCTCAGATGTAATAGTGTCTTCAAAATTATAATCAAGTTCCGCTTCAAAGTGAGGGACATCATCAAGAAGGATATATTCAAAAAGCCTGTCTAATCTTTCCTGTGGAAAGACTGGGTAATCCAAATTACATTTCATATTTTATGTGAGCCTCGCTCATGTGGCGCGACAATATACTGCCTTCTTATATACGTTATGATAGCAAGACCTATACTGAATAAGGCCCCAAGAATACTGCTGACAACAAAGGCCAGTGCCACACCGTGAAGACCATAATAATGCCCCAGAATCAATAAGAGAGCTATATAGAGGGCAGAGGCAATGAATTGCAACAGGATCAACCGACTTAACTTGCCTGCTGTATTAAGGAGTCCTCTCAAAGGAAATATAAGCATATCGAAAATAAGTGCCGGAGCCATCCAGCTCATAATCGTTGCTGCCTGTACATAACGATGTCCAAACAGATTGATAACCGGCTTCCCTCCAATATAAACAATTAACAGAACGGCTGTTCCCAGACAAAATCCTATAAAACTCATTTTAGCCGCAAGTTTCCAAGGTTCTTTCGTTCTTGTATCCAAACGGGCAATCTCTGAGTAATACCCCTTATCAAGTAACGCTACAGGTCTACGAACCGCGTCAATAAAGGTCATGGCCAGACTATAGAGACCAACGGAAGCCGTCCCCAACATTTTCCCAATGAGCAGATTACTCAAAGGACCCCATACTGTGCTGAGTAGGGTATTAACACTCGTCAGCCAGACGAAACTCCATATGCCTTTAGGCATATTACGGCTGGTGGAAATGAGGCCTGGTCTCAATCCCTTCAATAAATTATGACGTTTTAATTCAAGATAGGAAATAATCCAGCAATAAACGTCCGAGGCAACGTTGCCTGCGTACCACCCCAATAAAAATCCTGGCAACCCATAACCTTTGATCCACGCTATAAAACTAATCACGGTCCGGACAATAGGAGAGACAATCTGCCGTTTACTGAGGACATCTATACGGTCAAAGAGTCTCAGAATTCCATAATCACTCGACAGGCTGAGGAATGGGATAAGAGTGCAATAAAGCATGGCAATATGACGATGATTGGCATGCACGCCTATCTTGGGCCCCAGGAACCATAAGATAGCCATACCTATAATCATCGCCACAAATCCTGCGCTCAGATCCAGGGCAATGCCAAAACCAATGGCCGTTTTAACCTTTTCTGTTTCCCCCTTTTTCCAGGGAACAGCCCCATAATGCAGGATAACTTGCCAGCTTTGAAACTGCCCTATATCAGCAACCGCCTGAGCATAAGCCTTGATAAGGATCATAACTCCAAAATCACTCGGAATAAGGCCATGAGTAGCGCAGAAAAGAGCTCCTAACCCGAAGAAGGCTCCCGCAAGTTTTCCTGTCGCAAGTTTTCCTGCATTTTTCAGAACAAGCATGAAGAGATCATCTCGGAACCAGCTTTTCATGCATGTCTCTCCCCGAAATGAGCCAGAGAATTAACAGTAATCACACGCCATTGTTCCGCGATATGTTCCAATATGGTTACGGAAAGATTCTGGACAGTGAAATGAAGTGCCGCATCAGCAGAAATACCCATGGCATGGGCCAATGCCATCCGAATAACACCACCATGGCTTATAATCACTGTTTCCTGTCCTGCATTTTTCTTTACTAAATCTTCAAGAGCTGTCCCGACACGACGTTTCACGTCTTCCAGGCTTTCTCCATCAGGAGGACATTCCGTGGCAGAAAGAGCCCAGAAATCTGAAGCTTCCTGCTTTCGCCGGAGGCAGAACTCATTATAATGCAATCCGCTCCAGGCTCCCAGATCCTGCTCCATAAAACAAGGCTCTTCCTGTAACGTGACGGAGGGATTTCCTCCCTCAAGGAGAGTCTGCGCTGTAATAACAGCCCGTTTCAGAGGAGACGTGACCCACAAAGCTGATTGAGGCAGGCAACGAGCCAGATTTTTATAAATAAAGCGCTGTTCTTTCATCGTGTCCAGGCAAAGAGGGACATCTTCGTTCCCATACATGATTTGCCGCGAAAGAGGATCCACCAGCGCGTGCCTGACAAACCATAACCGCGTTACCCCTTCTTGAAGGTGTGGCTCGTCAAGAAAAGGAATTTTCTCCTTTTTTCCGGCAGAACGATGGTTTTTCACGAGATTATCTTTTATCAACACTATTCACGTGCTTCTTCTTAACGGGTAAAACCTTTTTCTTAAAGGCCCAGACAGGCAAATTTTAGCAGGAGTGAGGTATAAAATTTGTTATTTATTCTAAATTTGATCAAAACGAAATGAAATAAAAAATAAAATAAACCTTTCTACAAAAACTAAAAAGATGACTAAACCGCTTATTTGACGTAAACTAACGCAAAAATTAAGGTTTTCGAAATAATAATCTTGTGACTTTGTCTCGTTATTTAGGGTTAATTACTGATGTTTATTCTCCTGACAGGTGGTCATGGTTTTATTGGGTCAGCCGTTATACGGCATCTCATAACAAATACTGATCATGACGTCCTTAATGTCGATTGCATGACTTATGCGGCTTCGGCTGAAAATTTGTCCGAAATTGAACTGCCGAAATCCCGCTATCGTCACGAATGCGTCAATATTACAAATTCTGATGAAATTCATCGTCTCTTCAGCCAGTATAAACCGGATGCCGTTATGCATCTCGCTGCAGAAAGCCATGTTGACCGTTCCATAGACAACCCTGATAATTTTATTCAGACAAATATCATCGGTACTTACACTCTTCTCGAAAATGCCCGGACCTATTGGCGCACACTCGAAGGGGACAAAAAGGAAAATTTCCGTTTTCTTCATGTTTCAACAGACGAGGTATTTGGCCATTTAAGCGTCGATGCCCCAGCTTTTACAGAGCAGTCACCTTATGATCCAAGGAGCCCCTATTCAGCAACAAAGGCTTCTTCAGATCATCTTGTAAGGGCTTGGCACAGTACGTATGGTTTTCCGAGCTTTGTGACCAACACGACCAATAATTACGGTCCCTGGCACTTTCCTGAAAAACTCATCCCTCTTGTCATCATAAAAGCACTTAAAGGTCAGCCTTTGCCTGTTTACGGGAAAGGGGACAATATCCGTGACTGGTTATTTGTCGAAGATCATGCCAAAGCACTCGTCAAAGCCATAGAGACAGGCAAAGCTGGCGAAACCTACGCTATCAGCGGCCGTCAGCCCCGTACCAATCTTGAAGTGGTCAGGAAAATCTGTGCAATTCTTGACCAGTTGCGCCCTGATCCTGCCGGCCCACGGGAACGTCTGATTCATTTTGTTTCAGATAGGCCCGGCCATGATTTCCGTTACGAAATCAACCCTGATCACGCAGAAAAAACCTTATCCTGGAAAGCGGAACATAATTTTGACACGGGATTGCGTAAAACGATTGAGTGGTTTCTCACCCATGAATCATGGTGGCAGGCCATTATTGATAAACGATACACAGGCCAGAGATTAGGGAGCGGGTCATGAAAGCCATTCTTCTTTCAGGGGGATCCGGTACACGTCTCCATCCTGTCACTCTTGGGGTCTCTAAACAGCTGCTCCCTGTTTATGACAAACCCATGATTTATTACCCACTGACCACCCTGATCCTCTCTGGAATCAGGGAGATCATGATCATCACAACCCCTCATGATTTACCGCAATTTCAGAGACTGCTCGGCGATGGCTCTCAATTTGGTGTGGAATTTACCTATCGCGTTCAGCCAAAACCTGACGGAATTGCCCAGGCATTTCTGATTGCTGCTGATTGGATTGATGGCGCATCCTGTGCTCTGGCACTGGGTGATAACCTCATTTTTGCAGCTAACTTAAGCACAAAATTACAGGCCGCCAGACAGAAAGCTCATGGCGCCACTGTTTTTGCCTATCAGGTTCGCGATCCGCAACGCTATGGCGTTATCAGTTTCGATCAGGATGGAAAAGCCCTGACCATAGAAGAGAAACCTGAGACCCCTCTTTCAAACTGGGCCGTGACCGGTCTCTATTTTTATGACCAGCGTGTCTGCGATATGGCCTCCAGCTTGAAGCCGAGCCCACGGGGAGAGCTGGAAATTACTGATTTAAACCGGATGTATCTGGAAGAAAATGATCTCCAGGTCAGTCTTTTAGGGCGTGGATGTGCATGGCTTGATGCTGGATTGCCCGACAGCCTGATGCAGGCAGGCACATTTGTACAGGCTATCCAATCACGGCAGGGCATGCTTGTGGGCTCTCCGACAGAAGCCGCATTTCGTATGGGTTTCATCTCTCTTGAAGACCTTTACGCCCAAGCCAGAAATATGGCGAAGACTGAATTAGGGAAAATGCTGCTTCATCTGGCAGAGAGTTCAGAAGATCACGCCGCCTCTCTTACCAAAGCGCTCTAAAAGGATATTTTTCGTGGACATTAAATCTCTCTCTATCCCTGAGGTCCTGCTGATCACCCCCCCTCGCTATGGTGATGACAGGGGATTTTTCTCCGAAACATATAATGCTGAAGCTCTGGCCAAAGCTGGAATAAAACAGGCTTTTGTGCAGGATAACCAGAGCCTTTCACGCGCGAAAGGTGTCGTACGTGGCCTCCATTGTCAGCTCCCTCCCTATGCACAGGGGAAACTTGTCCGCGTAACAAAAGGAGCCATCTGGGATGTTGCTGTCGATGCCAGAACCGGCTCTCCTACTTTCGGACAATGGGTGGGGGCTGAACTCTCGGCAGAAAACTGGTCCCAGCTCTGGATTCCACCAGGATTTCTGCATGGTTTCGTCACTTTGACGGAAAATACTGAAGTTCTTTATAAATGCACCGCTCTTTACCATAAAGACTCTGAACGCTCAGTCCGCTGGGATTGCAAGGGACTTGGTATTTCCTGGCCTGTAAAGGCCGAAGATGCTGTACTTTCTGAAAAGGATCAGGCAGCGAAAGGCTTTTCACAGGTCCAGGACTGGTTTGCCTATCAGCAGGTGTCCTGATGTCAGCCAGCCCTTCCATTCTCGTAATCGGTCAGAACGGACAGCTTGCCCAGTCGCTTAAAGCCTCTGGTTATGAAAAGATGACGGCCATCGGGCGACCTGAGTTTGACCTGAACCATCCGGAAAACTTTCCTGACTTTCTGCGGAAACATAACCCTGACTTCGTCGTAAACGCTGCTGCCTGGACAGCGGTTGATCTGGCAGAAACAGAGCCCGATAATGCACGAAAAGGCAATTTCACCGGGCCAGCCTTTATGGCACAGGAATGTGCTCTAAGGCATATTCCCTTTATCCATATTTCAACAGATTACGTATTTGATGGGAAAAAGGGACAACCCTATAAAGAGAATGACCCGATCTGCCCCGAAACAGTCTATGGAAAAACCAAGGCAGAAGGAGAGAAAGCGGTCCTCTCTCTCCACCCCCAAAGCCTGATTTTGCGAACGTCCTGGGTTTATTCAGCCTATGGACGCAATTTTGTGAAAACCATGATCAAAGCGGGCGCTCAAAATCCCGTTCTGAAAGTTGTCAGCGACCAGAAAGGCAACCCGACCTCTTCTGATGATCTTGCCCGGATTATCCTCGGGATTATAGAGCAGATCCATCAAAAAAACTGGCATGAATCCTACCATGGGATTTTTCATGCCTGTGGCAAAGGGGACGCAACCTGGTTTGAACTGGCGCGTTGTGCCTTGCAACAGGCCGCACAATTTGGGCAGAAAGAACCGGAAATCCTGCCAATTCTCACGCAGGACTGGCCGACACCGGCTAAAAGACCCGCTGATTCGCGTATGGATACCACAAAGCTGGAAGAAACTTTTTCTCTTTCCTTCCCCTTCTGGGAGGAGAGTGTTGCTATGATTGTGCGAAAAATTTTCTCACCCTGAAGAGGAAAGCAAGCAATGAGATTTTTCTGGAATAACCCCGAATTAAGTCAGGACCCGACGAAGATCCCTGTCATAAGCATGCGTCTTCTGATCGGGATTCATGTTTCCCTGATCGCTTTCATTGCCTTGATCCACTGGACAGCCACCAGCCTTCACGATTTTTAAACGGGCCTCCAGAAACGCCACTGGCCTGCCAGAATATAGAGTATGACAGCGCCCGTCCCGATCAGAAAGGCGACGGGCACATCTGTATACCAGGAAATAGCCAGAGAGCTCCAGGACAGAACCAGAGCGCTTACAACAGAAAAGCAAAGCCCCCAAAGAGGCGTCAGACCAAGTCTGAAGGCCGCAGCCGCAGGGCCTATCATCAGACTGAAGGACAGCAAGGTACCGGCAACCTCTGAGCAGGCGGCTGTTGCCAACGCTGTCATCGCCATAAAGCTATAGGAAATAACCGGCAGCCTAACACCTCGCGCTTCAGCCAATTCAGGGGCCAGCGTTGTAAAAAGAAGCGGGCGCCCCAGAATGACCAACCCTGCCAGGCAGAGACATGTTACTGCAGCCAATCCCATCAATGTCTGGTTACTCAGGCCCAGAACATCCCCAAACAATAAATTTGTTGCCTGATTTGACGCACTATTTGCCTCAAAAAGACAAAAAACCCCCACTCCGAGACTGGCAGCCAGAACAAGCCCTGTTATCATTTCACGTTGGGCATAAACCGATAACTGCGATTTTTTATGATTATCATAAGCCATAAAAATTCCGGCAATCAGACTTGAAAGCATCATCCCGGTAAAAGGGGAAATTTTCAGCCAGATTGCAGCAGCAGCCCCGCTGAAACCCACATGAGGCAGAGCATGAGCCGCAAAGATCTGGTGCCGCAGGACGATAAACCAGCCCAGGATTCCCGCCAGAATGGAAACCAGAAAACAGCCGACAAAAGCATGACGCATAAAGTCATAACTCAACATGAAGGTGCCCTTTTTCCAGTCTCATTTCCTGCACAGGGTAGGCTATATCACATAAAGAGACGATGTCATGAGACGTCATAATAAAGCGTAGACCAAGCTTTTCCCTCAACTGGCCAAATAAGGCCAGGCTTTCTTCCCGTGCCTGCTGATCCAATGCCGAAAAGGGTTCGTCAAGAATCAGGACGTCGGGTTTCCCTGCCAGAGCCTGTGCCAACGCAACACGCTGGCGCTCTCCCCCCGAGAGAACTCCCAGAGAGCGATTTGCCAGAGCTGAGACGCCTGTCAGCTCCAGAAGCTCCAAAGCACGCTTGCGACGCTCTTTTTTAAGAGAAAACCCCCATAACGTGCCATCCAGACTTGCCATAACATGGCTGATCACTGGAAGCATCAGAGCGGTCTGCCCGATATTCTGAGGCATATAACCAAGCACAGGATGTTTTTTCGAAGGAGGGTCAAAACGCAAGGAAACGGTTCCCGACTTTAAATCTGCCAATCCCAGAAGCGCTCTGAGAAACGTCGTTTTTCCAACACCATTACGCCCTCTCAAAATCATCAGGCCTTCAAGAGGGATAGATTGGGTATCATCATCGAGAACAACGACCTGTCCTGCCAGCAGGCTGGCATGATCGAGTGAAAGAACGATCTGTTTCACCCTGCGTGATCTTTCCGAGCCAGAGCGCTCGATAACTGATCCAGAATTTGTGACATCCATTCTTGCCAGTTTAATCCGTCGGGCAGCGTTTCCTGAATGGTTACCAGCGGAATTTTCTCCTGAGCAGCCAGTTCCAGCAAACTATTAATCTGTGTGGATTTAACAGACGGATTTACAATCAGAGCCTGGATCTGCTTATTTTTAAAGGACTCCTCCAACTTTGCCGTTTCCCTTGCTGAAACCCCGCTCTGATTCATGACTGACAAAGCCCAGTGTTGATCACTGACTGTCAGGCCCGTTTTTGAAAGAAGACGCATACCGGCAGGCTCTGTCAGAGCAACAGACAATCCCTGATAATGTTGCTTGAAGGAATTCAGCTTCTGACCGAGCTCATCAAGAGACTGCTCAAATTTATCCAGATTGGTTTGGTAAAGTGCCCGGTTTTGCGGTGCTTTTTCTGTCAGCCAGTTTCTCAGAGTGACAGCAACAGCTTTTACGATCACCGGATCGAAAAAAAGATGAGGGTCTTCCCCCTCATGCCATTGGGCAATTTTTGCAACCACGAGTGAATCTGTCCCGGCTTTATGGAAGGAAAGAGCCCAGTCATCGTACGTGGCTCCATTGATCAGGAAGCCATCAGACTGCCCGACTGAGCGCCATAAGGAGGGTGAAGGTTGAAAATGATGCGGATTTAGCCCGGGAGCTGACAAAAGCGTTCTGGTTTTCAAATTCTGCCCGCCAATCTGTTGGGCAATATTACACCAGACAGCTTCAACACATAAAAGAGACGGTTGTGATTCCGCTCTCACTTTCTGAAAAAAAGCACTTCCCAGAAAACAAAGTGATATTAAAATTACAAAATTCGACAAAACTCTCTTTTTTGCACGCTGTAAAAAGCGCATTAACCACTCCTGTCATCAGCCAGCTTCACAGTCTTTTATAAAACAACTGACGGGCGGGTAAAATAACAGATACACGCATCAAATTATTTTGCTTTTGTATCCTGGCCGTCTTTACCGTTCCGGGTGATCATTCTGAGAATAACGTCATGAAGTTCCGCAGGGGTTAACGATACAGGCAAAACCGGTTTTGACGACGAGATCTGAGCATTTGGCCTGAGAATGACGTAAGGCGTGCTACGCTCCAACCCTTCAACAGGAGGAACATTTTTCAAAGCAGGCCGGTGGTCACTGAAAAAAACAAGCATGATGTCTTTTTTGCTTTCCTTGATCGCGTCACGAACTCTTCCAAGCATAACATCCCCATTACGGGCATGTTCACGCCAGGCCTCAGATCCTGTTTTCTGTTTCAGACGGTTTTTTTTCCAGGGACCATGATTTTCAATAGTGACACAATAAGCCAGAAAATTTTCATTTTCATGAAGATATGTCAGCAAATAATCTGTCAGAGCCTTATCTGATATATAAGGGCCGTAATGATCAGACTTTTTAAAAGGCTCTTCTCCAACAATTTTCGTAAATCCCAAAGAAGGCATAAGGCGCTTGCGCCCATAAAATCTGAGATCATAAGGATGTAAAAAAAGCGCTTTTGAGTAAAATTCCTTTAATCGGGAAGGCAAGGCATGTGAGGTCATATCATGCGCTGATAAAAACGGGTCAAACTGTTTATAGGATAAAAGCTGCTCACTTCCCCCACAGAGAACACCATACTCACTCCGCATGGTGTAAGCCCCTAAGCCGCTGGGCTCCAATTTGCCCCACATGACAGCTTCTTTCCGGCTTTGAGCGAGTTCAGGCAGGTTCTCCCATGCCTTATCAAGATCAGCAGGGTCTGAAAAAGATTCACACTGGATGATGATGACAGATTCAGGTGCACCTGGAACAAAGGACAGGACCGGCTGAGCCGGGAGAGAGCCTTCACGCTTCCAACGACACATATATAACATCAACACAGGAAGAAGCCCCTGAGTCTTTACATCGTTCCATAAAGCAGGCGGAGGCCCCCCTGCTCTGGAGCGGCTTTCCAATAAAAACCACAATAGACACGCCGAGCAAAAAGCTAAGAGACCGCCTTCTATTCTGATGATTAGATCACGTGATGAGGTAAAAAAAACAACCGCTATAAGCGTAAAAAAACCGATTATAACTAAAATACGCGTTATAATGGGAATTGCCTGAATATAAAATGCCGGATGTTTTATAAAACCAGATAATAAAGCCATATCTGAAAAAACAAGTGGCTCATTTAGTAATTTCAATTTAATATTTGATGCTGTTATAAAAACAAGAAAAATGATCGTTCCAAAAAACAAGGAAGCATATACTGAGCCCGTCAATAGAAGAATAAATCCATTAAGAATCACTATAGGTAAAACGCGTAGAAAAATGGAATTTATACTTCGCCCGAATGAATATGGGCGGACCATAAGATCACATATCTCGCTTATTATGATACTTCCTATAATAAGGGAAAATATATTATGTCCATGGTCCAGAATTGTCACAGTCTCACGCTGATCCTCTGAAAAGACCGGTTTATACGTATAAATTTCATGATCATGATATTACGGTAAATCAGACTGTTAAAAAATATATATTAATTGCCCATGCTTAATGAAACGACTTTTCGATAATGACGATTTAAGGCGTCTTATACACTCATTTTAGACGTGGCGAATTATAAGGCTATTTTAACAATATTACAAAATAGAATGAACGACACTGAAATCCGGCGAGAAGAACCCAGGACAGGTGCCTGACGCTTTTATTCACGACAGAATAAACATATTTCATAATAACGGGGTGGTGGAGCCAATCGGGATCGAACCGACGACCTCCTGAATGCCATTCAGGCGCTCTCCCAACTGAGCTATGGCCCCTTAAAACAGGAAAGTCCTTCCTGTCTGTGCTCCCTATATCCTGCCCTGTATCACAAAGCAAGAGTGAAAAAAAACTTCGTTAAAATTTATCTGCCAAAACATCATTCTGACGCAACGCTTCCAGAAGCGGTAATATAGGAAGCCCTAAAATAGCGCTTCTTTCACCCTTGATCTGTGAAAAAAGGTGAATCCCCAGTGCCTCTATCCTGTAAGCCCCTACAGACTGGAGCACATTATCTCCCTCTGCTGCGACATAGGACCTGATAAATGAATCCGACAGTGCCCTCATGTGCAATTCAGGGGCACTGACATGTTTCCAGATGATCTTTCCACCTGAGTGGAGGACCATCGCTGTCTGCAGGCAATGTGTTTTCCCTCTCAATTCCTGCAAATGCGTAACAGCCTCTTCCCTCGTTTCCGGTTTTGAAAAGATCCTGCCCTCAAGTTCTAATATCTGGTCAGCAGCAAGAATGATTCTGTCCGGTGGAAGAGCGGCAGCTGCCTTTTCTGCTTTCGCTTCTGCCAGCTTTACGGCAATTTCCTTAATGGGCGTTCCTTTTTCTGTCTCACAGCAGCGTAAAGCCTCTTCATCAAGGTCGACGCTATAAATCTCTGGAACAATACCAGCCTGTTCGAGCAGAGCTCTCCGCGTCAGCGAGCCACTTGCCAACACGAAAGGTTTTTGAAGACGGATATTCATAAAACTGACCTTTTCAAAACGACTCCAGTACTAAATCCCAGCACTAAATCGATGTCTATAAAGGCTTTTCATCTTTGAGGATAAATTAAGTGCAATATGGGGTACATGGGGATTGTACGGGACTCTTTGCCTGATAGTACCGAGTACCGGGGATGAAACCGTACGACCTCAAAAATAGGGGATTGTACACAGCCTTTCTGTGGAAAAATCTGGATAGTTTGCTATAGCCCTTTATATTCCTCATTTTTCAAGTTGTACACACTGTGAGTAAAACGGGGTACATTTCTAGAAAGCCGGGTACCCCGATATCCACAGCCTTCCATAACCACCTCAGAATTTCTTTATTTCTTATTTTATGATTAGAGTGCTGTATGACATCGAATAACTCTTCCCATTTTCAGAAAAAGCCTTCCTCAAAACCTCTTTTGCAGGTTCTACAGGGACAGGAAATCTGGCCCCCTCCCATCTGGCTGATGCGCCAGGCAGGTCGCTATCTGCCTGAGTTCAGAGCATTACGAGCACAGGCGGATTTCCTGACTCGGTGCATGACGCCTGACATCGCCGTGGAGCTGACAATGCAGCCCATCAGGCGTTATCAAATGGATGGAGCGATCTTATTTTCAGATATCCTGATTCTGCCCTGGGTGATGGGGCAGTCACTGGCCTTTATTGAAGGGAAAGGCCCCGTTCTTGAGCCGATCCGTAATGAACGTGATCTGAATACCCTGAATGAGGAAAAAGTTTTCGAGGCGATTGCCCCTATCAGGGAAACATTGGCCATTCTTTCAAAAGAACTCCCTTCCGCCACCACTCTCCTCGGTTTTGCAGGCAGCCCATTTACAGTGGCGTGCTATATGGTTGAAGGGGGCGGCTCACGCGATTTTGCACAAACACGCAGAATGATGTTGCAGGAACCGGCCCTTTTCCAGAAATTGATAACCCTCCTGACCAGAGCGACGGCCAATATGCTGAGTGCTCACATTGAAGCTGGCGCTGAAGCCGTTATGCTTTTTGATTCATGGGGTGGGATTTTACCGCCGGAAGAATTCAGGAAATTTGTCATTAACCCTACGCGGGACATTGTAAAAAGCCTCAAAGAGAAACATCCCCAGACACCGATTATAGGATTTCCGCGTCTGGGAGGGATCATGTCACTGGAATATGCCGAACATACGTCTCTGGACTGCGTGGCCCTTGATACCGTGGCGGATATGGAACGTATTTCAAAAATGCTTCCTTCCACGATGGCTCTCCAGGGTAATCTTGACCCTATGATTTTGCTGAATGGGGGAGAAACACTGGTTAAAGAGGCTATACGTATCCGAGACAGCCTGAAAGGACGTCGTCACATTTTCAATCTTGGTCATGGTGTTATGCAGCAGACCCCGCCTGAAAATGTGGCCCTTCTTGTCGAAACAGTGAGGTCCGTATGACACAGAAATCTGACGAATTAAGAAATGGCCTGAAACTGGTCGTTTTTGATTGCGATGGTGTTCTCATTGACAGTGAAGGACCAGCCTGCCGTAAAGTGGCGGAATATGCCCGGTCTCTGGGTATAAAAATATCAGATCAGGAAGCCATGGCCCGTTATGGGGGCCATACCCTCGCCCAGACGATCAGGCTTTTTGAAGAAGAGCTTGGTTATTCCCTTCCCCCTGAGACATTACCGGAAATGCGCACTATGCTGATTGCATTTCTGAAAACGGGCATTGATCCCATTCCGGGTGCGCTGGAGCTATTGAGAGATCTCAATAACCGTGGAATTCCGTTTTCCATAGGGTCAAATTCCTCCATTGCGGAAATGGAAGCAAAATTTGCTCATACAAAAATGGATCAATTGATTCCCCCTGAGCGTATTTTTTCAGCAAATGATATGGGATGTCATAAGCCTGACCCCGGCGTTTATCTTCATGCAGCCAGGCAACAAGGTGTAAAACCTGAAGAGGTGGTCGTCATTGAGGATAGTGATATCGGAGCAGAAGCGGTGAAGCGTGCCGGTATGTCCTGCCTTTTGTTGAGAGCTCCCTCTCATCCGCTTCCGCCTTACTGGCCTGTCCCTCATTTTGTGCAGATTACAGATTTGTCTGAAGTCATGCCGCTTTTATTACCAAAACTTGCTTCAGATAGTACGCATTAAGAGAAACTTTATGGCCAGTATTTTCCAAAGTCATCTTACCTGGATCCTATCGCTGCATGTCATGGCCTTTATTTCATGGATGGCGGGGATATTTTATTTACCCAGGCTTTTTGTCTATCATACGCAGGTTAAAACAGGCACTGAAGACTATAAACGCTTCTGCCTGATGGAAAGACGGCTTTACAGGCAGATTATGACACCCGCCATGATAATGACGTTCCTGACAGGGGGCCTCATGGCGGCTTTACCGCATATTGTGGACTGGAACAGTTTCTGGTGGTGGGGAAAGCTCCTGTCAGTCATAGGAATGGCGGCTTTTCAGGGAGCTTGTGGATGTTGGAGACGGCAGTTCGAGCAGGAAAAAAACAGTCATAATGAGCGTTTTTACCGCTTTGTGAATGAAATACCGACGATTTTAATGATGATTATCGTTGTTATGATTATTGTCAGGCCCTAAGTCACCGGGAGAAGGAGGATGATTTTCTTCTTCAAGCCGTGCCTTGATAATAAGATGCTCCTCATGACGGCGTAAAAAGAAAAAGCCTGTAATGACAGCAATGATAATGAGGAATCCGACCACAAAGCTGGCAGGCCCTGAAAATTTTTCAATCTGGCGACCAATTTCATAAGTTACCAGAACGTAACAATTTCCCCAGACGATGGCTCCTGTTGCATTATAAAACAGGAAGCTTCTCCAGGGCATTCGTGACGCACCGGCAATCAGGGCAATAAAGAGCCGTAAGAAGATGATAAAGCGCCCCAGAAAAATGCTGGGACCGCCAAAATGTCTGAAAAAATAGCGCCCTAATAAAAGACGGTCTTCAGTCAGGCCAATTTTGGCACCATATTTTTTCAGAAGGTTATAACCAATTTTCGAACCCACAAGATAGCCGATATTATCCCCCATTATTGCGCCGATCACAGCAGAGAGAATAAGCCCGTCGGCTGAGAGATGATGCGTCTGGGAAGCATAAAGAGAGGCAATAACCAGCAGGCTTTCTGCCGGAAGCGGTAAGCCAGTGCTTTCCAGCATAATGATTGTGCCGATCAGGAGATACGCATACAGGCTCGGGATCTGGGAAAGATAGACTGCGATGTCTGAAAAATGAAACAGTGTTCAACTCCTGATATAATGTATCATCAACTGGTTATTCCACCAGGGATTTTCGAAAACTTATTTTGTATCAGGATGCTTATTTTATAAAAGGAAAAAGATTTATGCAAAAATTAATTAAGGGCAATATTTAGAATTTATATTTATGAAGAATGGGATTTTTGGAACTTAAATAAAGTAATGGATGATAATTTTATATAACTATAATTGAGAGACCACTATGTTCTGGTCTCTCAATTATGAGCAAGCGGGCGTT
Organism: Aristophania sp. ESL1100; assembly: GCF_058511235.1. Taxonomy (NCBI): domain Bacteria; kingdom Pseudomonadati; phylum Pseudomonadota; class Alphaproteobacteria; order Acetobacterales; family Acetobacteraceae; genus Aristophania; species Aristophania sp. ESL1100. The sequence continues at coordinate 1,967,633 of NZ_CP196394.1, forward strand.
ACAGGCGGCGTCTGGAACGAATGAATCGCATGACACCAAAGATGATAATGACGACGGGCAGAATGAGCAGAAACACACCCCATTTCGCCATTTTGACGAATAATGGCGTTTCAGACTGACCGCGAAGAGCCTGAACCTGTTGGGCCGTTACCTTGAGATTATTATTTCCGAAACGTTGTGCAACGTAGTTGGAAACTGCAGCAATTTGTTCATCGCTCAGTTCTTTGCCAAAAGCTGGCATAGCGACTGTGCCTTGATTTGTCTCACGGTGAATCCCATTGACAATGGCCATTACCAGATTATTGGGTAAAGGGGCACCGGTAGCCGTATTATGAGTGAGCGAAGGATAAAATTGGTCCTCGGTCCCTGTCCCATTGGGTTGATGGCAGCTTGCACAATTATCCATATAGAGTCTGTTGCCATCATTTATGGCGCTGTCAGCCATATTTTGGGGGGTACGATCAAGTGCAATGTCTATCTGGGTTTTGCTTACCGGTTGCACAGTCCCTATTGAATAAGCCGTGCTTTTTTGCTGCGGATCATGCACGGCTGGTACTGTCTGTAAGTAATCGGTAATTGCGTTTAGATCATCATCAGAGAGTTTGCGCAGGGAATGTTCAATGGCTTCAGCCATAGGGCCACCAGCCTGTGCTTTTCCGGGAGCTGATCCATTGCGGAGATAATTGAAAATTTCATCATGGCTCCAGCCGCCAATCCCACTGACCTTGTCAGGTGTGATGTTCGGGGCGATCCATGACCCCACTTTTCCGCCTGAAAGAGCCAGTTTATTATTTTCTGCAAAGAAAACATTGCGCGGCGTGTGACAGGTTGAGCAATGGGCGAGGGCTTCGACAAGATATTTGCCACGTGCAGCGCCTTTGACGTCATAAGTGCTGCCATTCATAGGCGACCCACTGGCGAAAACCATGTTCCACCCGGTCATCAGCCATCGGATGTTAAATGGAAAAGCTAGGTGGGTTTTCTGTTTGGGAGCTTCGTCTACCGGAGACACCTCTGACGTCAGATAAACCCATAGGGCATGTATATCGTCATCAGACATTCTGGAATAAGATGTATAGGGCATGGCAGGGTAAAGATGACCGGAAGGGGATATCCCTTCGCGCACAGCCCTGGCAAATTGCGCTTCTGTCCAATTTCCAATACCAGCTTTTTTTGATGGCGTGATATTTGATGAAATGATCGGCCCCATGGGTGAGGCAATGCTGTAACCACCTGCCATTGCCGCCCCACCTGGTGCTGTGTGACAGGCTGAGCAATCGGCTGCAGTGGCTACGTAGCGCCCTTTTTCGACTAGATCTGAGACGGATGAAGCTTTTCCATCATGAGCATAAAAGGCAAGTCCAGCGACAAGAGTGCCCAGGACTGCTAGAGAGTGTTTGTTTTTCATCAGACTAAACTTCCCTGGCAATGATATCAGCCATTCTCAATCCGATGGCCAACCCACCTAATGTGGGATTCACCACACCGGCAGCAGGCAACAGACCGGTTGTCGCAAGGAAAAGATTTTCATGGTCCCAGGTGCGTCCTTCATGGTTTGTGACGGATGTTGAAGCATCCTTGCCCATCAGCACTGTTCCCATAATGTGCGAACGGTTCTGGAATTCTCCCGTATTTGAAATAAGGGTTCCGTTCATAATGCGCACAAAATCCTTATAGTCCTTGTTGCGTATGACATTGACGGCTTTCTTTACGTAATCAGCGATCTGATAATTGATTTTAAGCGTGGGAAGACCGAGTGCATCCGTGTTGGTCGTTGACAAGGTGATGCGGTTATCAGGCGAAGGCAGCATTTCAAAGACGCTGGAAATTTCGACCCAACGCGCTGACATATGGCGGATCTGTTCATCCAGTTTGGTGCCTGCAACGCCCTGTTTGATAAGCATATCGGCGACGATACGGTTGGGAACTGCGTTTGTGATAGCGTGCTTGACGGCAGCATGTTCACTGCGGTGTGGCCCGTCTCTCCAGTTGAAGATACCTCCCTGCTGGACCTGACCACGGCCAGGCCAAAGTGGCTCATCAGACAGGAAACGCAGCGTAATGCCGGTATGATCCATCAGATTGCGGCCGACCATATCTGATGAATTTGCAACATCGGACATCAGCAGTAATTTTGGTGTTTCCAGACCATTTGCGGCGATGATAAATGTTTTGGCAGTTAGGCGCACATCCTGATGGTCCGGTGTTTTATAATGCACGGCAACAATCTTGTTTCCGGCACCTTTTTCAAGCTTATAGGCGGTTGCCTTGCTGATGATTTTTACTCCCGCATCAGCCGCATGTTTGGCGTGAAAAATACCTGAATACATGGCCCCGATCGGGCATATAGGCTGGCAGTTATTATTGCCCGAACAGGCAGGGCGCCCATCCCATGGGCGATTGGTCCGGGCATTTGGTTCGTGTACGAAATGATAACCTTCTGCTCCTATTCTGGTTTTAAGGCGCTTAAAGTAATAAGTCTCCGCTTCAGGGGGAACCGGATAAGGCTTGGCGCGTGGGGGCCAGGCTTTGCCCCCCTGTCCTGATTGGTCGTCCGTATCAGAGCCTGCGACGCCGAGGCGATATTCTCCATCATAATAATAAGGTTCAAGATCCTCATAATTGAGGGGCCAGTCATTACCCTGCCCGTAAACGGTTTTGAGCCTCATATCATTAGGGATAAAGCGCCATGTTGCCGCCGCCCAATGCCATGTCGTTCCACCAACCAGTTTCAGCGTGTAGGGCATGTAGCGAAAGCCGTCATAAACCTTACTGTCGATATAGTTGGGGTCAAACGACGTCATGGCCCATGGATGATCCGGATAGGGATCATTGTAATTTTCCTTACGGGGTGACGAACGGAAATTCTCAAGAATTTTCCAGCGGGGGACCCACTCACCTGCTTCGAGCATAATGACGGATTTCCCTTTGGTAGCGAGGCTATGGGCAATATTACTGCCGATGATTCCTGAACCGACAATGATAATGTCAGCATCATATTGTGTTGTCATAATGTTATCTCTGATGAATTTTTGCTTTAATTGATGATTAATCGGTACTGAGAGTTGCAGGGGGTGTTGCCCAGTAATTGGTATGGCCCCGCGCGTAAGTGGGGATGACCGTCGCATCAATTGTGGGCTGGTACATCAAAGCTGCCTGATAGCAGATGAAGTGTGCATCATCTTTTGTGGATTCAATTGCAGGCGTGCCGGAATAACCCAGGTACCAGGCAGCAATAATGCTGGTAGCCGTTTTCATGAGTTCCGGGTGATGTTCTGCAAAAGCGGAAAGATTATTGACGTCCGTCAGATTCTCACGATGCAGCGTTCTCCGAAGTGTTTCGGCAGCAGCGGGAAAAGTGGGATCTGTAGCGGTCAGAGCGCTTAAGGCGCGATTACTGATTTCAGAATCCAAGCTATCACGCCGGGTCAGGAGTTGCGATAAGTGTAAAAAATCCTGTTCAGATATGGCTGAGCCGGTAGCTGCGTCAGCCGCAGATTTTACGGCGGGGGCGCCTTTCGAGGGTGAAGAAACGAGAGAGAAGGAGGTGATGGTCATGGTCGTTGCGAGGCCGCGCAGCAGCACACGTCTCGTAAATCCGTAAGACGGATCAGGAGCGTTACCCATAATAGGCTATCCTTTTACTTATAAGTTAATTAAGCAATTAGAAGAGTTAAAAATTTTCTAACAATAAATTAATATATTAATAAAAACAAAAACCATAATAACAAATAAGTTATAATATTTATATTTAATTAGATTATAGATATTCGTCTTTATATCTATAATAATAGATATAAATTATTTGTGCTTATGGTTTTATATTTATTATTATATTTTATTTAAAAATATTTGTAATTCTAATTATATTCCATGAAATGTTTTAGTAAGTCTTCAAGGGTGAGACAAAAGATGGCTCTGTAAATCATCCAGGATGGAAAAAGGTTTCAGTCTTTTTGAGATCCCGCAATGTCGATATCAGAGGAACGCCGCTTCGTTCCGCCATGGTCTGAGCGTAATCATTGACGATATCAGGCCATTTTATATCTGGAAGAATGGAGAGATATCGGAGCATGGGAAACAGGAAAATATCATTAATTCCGACAGTCTTTCCGTCTGGTAAAATCGGTTCAAGCTCAGAAAATGCCTGCTCCATATCGCGAAGAAAGGTCTCAGTCCGGGCAATCAGTTTTGCGAAATCACCAAAATAGGCACTCTTTTTACGCGTAAAATAATCACGTGCAGAGGCAGTGGTAAATTCAGCGAAGACAGGGTCAGGAGTGCGCGGTATAGACAACGCATTGATCGTACTGTTCCACTCGGTGAGCCAGTTTATGATGTCAGGATCAGGAGTGCCTCCAAAAATCTGTGGCCCTTGCAGCTGATCAATGAAGTTTACGATATCCAGACTTTCCCCCATGAATTTTCCATCATGTTCGAGGATGGGGAGCATCTTTTTGCCAATCATGTTTATCGGAGTGGCTTCATCATCATTTTGCAGAAAGATCAGTTCAAACGGAATCTGTTTAAGAGCAAAAGGCATACGTGCCCGAACACAATAAGGGCAGTGATCATATACGTAGAGTTTCATCATAGTGATTTCCTCTGAAAACTATTTGACTGAAAAATCAGTCCCGTTTGAAAGTGTTTTAAAAGGGGTTCTGGCGCCAGCCTGTCACTGGCGCTTTGCTTCCTTTTAAGAAATGAGTTTAAGGAATTAGTTTTCTGGCACGCATATCTTCCAGATGCGCCAGCAGAACGTCATCTGAATGTTCGTTCATGCTGTTAAAACCGGCTCTGCGGGCTTTTGTGACATCAAAGATAGCATCATGTTCCACGTGAAAAATAAAGTCACCGAAACTGCCCAGGGCAATCCGGTCAAGATCCGGTTCGACCAGATGATGCTCAGCCGCGATTTTTGCCCAGACGGGTTTCAGGGCTTTCAGGCGCTGCGCCAGAGAAATCGGCTGAGGTTCTCCGACAGTTAAGCCAAACCAGTCGGCCAATTTTGGCCAGACATGTGACCAGCGGAAAACATCGCCATTTGTGATATTGAAAGCACCGTCTTTATTTTCTTCTGCGGCCCATAAAGAAGCATCACCAAGCACTTTTGCGCCCGTCACATTGACCAATGTATTGCGGTAGGCACGGTCGCTGCCCGGAAATTGCATGGCTGTATTGGTTGCTTTGCATAAAGTGCCATAAACGCCGATCAGATTGCCGAGTGTCATGGCTGATCCCAATGAGTGACCAATGACGATATCAGGACGTAAGGCAGTCCATTTCACGCCCTCTTTTTCCAGAGATTTCACGTAATCTTCATGCCGGAAATACAGGTTCGGAGGGAAATGCCGACTATCATCTTCACGGGCCGGTGTTTTATAGACACCAAGCTGGGCGCCATAAACCTTTCCACCCTGGATGAACATGATCCGCTCCAGTGGCGCCTTGGCCTCCCGCAGGGCTGTGACAAGGTTCTCCAGCATGGCAGCATTTTCATCTGCTTCAATACCGGGATCACTATTTGGTTTCAGGGCCGCATAAAAGAGGTGAGTAATGGTTTTGAAGGCTTCATGCCCTGCTCTCAGACTGTCAGGAGAAAGCAGATCAGCTGATATATGCTCACCAGAACCAGGCCCTTCTTTTCCGCGGTTGAGTGTTGTGATTTTCCACCCATTCCGACCGAAAGCATCAAGAGCGGCACGTCCGACAACGCCGCCCCCTCCAGCAATAAGTACATGTTTCTGTGTCATGAAGACTCTCCCTTGAGAAGATGATGACTTAAATAAAGGGTTGATCTGAAAAATGGGTATCAGATCAACCCGCTTCTACAAACTCTACAAACTCTACAAATTTTTAGTTAGGCAACGCGGCCGCCACCATCAACATTGATAACGGTCCCGTTGATAAATCCATTTTCAAGGACGGCCAAAGCAGCGTGAGCCTCATCCTCGACGGTGCCAACACGGTTAACAGGAAGGCCGGAAGCAATCTGGGCAAAAAATGCTTTTTTATCGGCCTCATTCATGCCAGCCCAGGTTTCTGAATCAACAACACCAGGTGAGATCACGTTGAAACGTTTGGGCTTCAGTTCGATTGCAAGCGCGGCAACCAGACTTTCCAGAGCCATATTGACCACCCCGACGATGGAAGAGCCTGGCCCCTGTCGATAAGCTGCCAAACCGGAGAAAAATAACATGCTGCCTTGTGGAGCAAGATATTTCTCTGCGGCACGAGCCAGATAGATCGGTCCCCAGAATTTTGAATCAAGCATGGCACTGATCTGCGAATCTGTCAGTGTCAGGAATGGGCCGAAGGTCAGATCAGCCGCAGTTGTCACAATATGGTCATAAGGGCCATGCTCTGACAGGGCTTTCTGAATCTGGGTCTCGTCAGCCAGATCAATGGAATAGAGACCAAGGACGGCGTTTCCCAGGCTATTTGCCACAGTTTTCAGTTTTTCGATTTTACGGCCAGCCAGAGCAACTTTTGCACCGCGTTCCGCAGCCATTTTGGCGATGGCGGCACCCATGCCTGAGCCACCTCCCACGATAAAGATTTTTTTACCGGAGAGAGCTCCCTGGCCGGAGCCACCGGGAGTAAAAGGAGATGTAAGCGACATACCAATCCTTATTTCTGATAAAGTGAACCTTTGCATCATATGATCTCGAAAAAGTGCTGATAATTGTCTTTGAAATGAAGGCTTTATTCACCTAATTTGAATTATGGACTTATTAAATCACCTCAGAATATTCATTGATATCGCGGATTATGGTAGCCTCGCAGGGGCTGCGCGGGTACGCAATCTGGCGCCTTCTGCCGTGACAGGAAGTCTGCGCCGCCTGGAGGAGCATCTTGGCACCCAGTTGATTCTGCGTTCGACACGGAATCTGACGTTTACGCCGGAGGGGATGGCGTTCCTTGAGCATTGCCGCCGCATTATCCGTGACCTTGATGATGCCTGTGACCAGGTTTCTGACAATGGTCCTTTAAAAGGGATGATACGGATTACGTCTCTCAATGATTTTGGACGGTCTCGTCTTGCTGGTGTGATTGACAGTTTTCTGGTTCGTCATCCCGGCGTGAGTTTTGACCTCAATCTCGATGACAGGGTGACAGACCTGATTAACGGGAAATATGACCTCGGAATCCGTACAGGCCCTCTGCTGGATTCACGTCTGAAATCCAGACTCATTGCACGGTGTGGGCGTTCAGTCTGTGCCTCTCCTGATTATTGGCGCCGTAAGGGGAAGCCTTCCAGACCTGAAGAGCTTTCTTCTCATAATTGTCTGGTATTGTCCCGTCTTGGGAGCCCACAAGTGACGTGGCGATTTGGCCAGGATAATGGAAAACCCCTTACAGTATCCGTCTCAGGGGACCGGATGGCTGATGATGGAGGGCTGTTAAGGCTTTGGGCTATTGCAGGAGCTGGTGTGGTTTTGAAAGCGGATTATGACATTATGGGCGATATAGAGGCCGGCCGGCTGGAAACAGCTCTTGATGACTTCAAGGAAGATGACATCAATATTTATGCGGTTCATGCGGCCGGGCAGTACCTTTCCCATAGAGCCCGGGCCTTTATCGAACATCTGGTGGTCGAAGGGGCCACATATAGTCTTTAGGGAAAGTAAGGCTGTTATATCAGTACGGTTTCGTAACAAGATAATGCATGTGCATTGTGAAAAATCAGGCTTATTTCAATACGGTAAAAGAATATTTCACATTCGTATTGAAATAAGTCTTCTGATCTGTTGGTCAGCCGATATTTATATCAGCACGTGGTGACGGGCCAATATGTGTTCCATGGCCAATGCGACCCAGCATTTGAATCCGCCCTCTTTTAGGGGTTTCCGTCGCCTCATGCAGCTCATTCAGATAAGGCATAATCTGAGCGAAGTCGAATAAAGGTTGGCTATGTGGTTGCATATCAAGCCCCAGCTCAGTGGCCTTGAGGTGGACTCTTACCCAGTCACGTCCCGCCTCGAACATGCCGGTGCGTGTGTAATCAGGGGATGTGATCCATAAATGGGCCTGCCCCGTCATGACCGCTTTCCGGTAATTTTCACGATTATATTTGAAGATCGCACTATCAGGATCGGCAAGTGTTGCAGCCGATACAGGCCCGGGGGCTTTGGCTATAAAGGCATCTGGCATTGCGGGGCCATGGGGGTCAGCAGCGATGGCGGCATTGCCGATTTTGCTCCAATGCGCCACTTCAGTGCGGCCCCATGGGTAAGAGATCATCCATTCATCATAGGCACGCAGAACAATATCGCGAATATGGTTCGCCAAAACAGGCTCAAGATTTACATGCACACGATCAGGCCAGCGGGCGGCAGATTTTATGGCGTTTAATTGTGCCAATGTCGGTGGTCGGTTGATATCAAAAGCTGTGCGGTTGGTATGACGCTTTAAGAGCTGATCCAGTAATGGATCACGCCGTGCGGAGGCTGGTTTAAGGTCAAATATAGCGACTGGACGCGTATCCTGGAAAGGCCAGGATTCACCTTCTGGAAATAAAGTGAGGTCAACTGCGAAGCCCTCGGCTTCCAGAGCCATAATCAGGACTTCAGAAAATGTACCGCAACTGACTGTAAGCTGACGGTCAGGGAAATCAGTCAGGGATAACTTTCTTTTTTGTTCCATTCTCAAAATGATACGATTACGAGATGAAACATCAATCAGCCATGGCTGAAGATTCTGAGTATTGGGTGATAATATAGCATGAGCAACAGCGCGCAGGCGTGGGTCTGAATGTGCGCGTAATGCTGTTTCAGTCCATGGTTGCCAGGGTTTCCCACCTGGTAAAGAGGCAGAGGAAGCAGGTTGTGCGTTGGCTTTTCCGACCCATAAGGCAGTGGCAACTCCGGCAGTAACCTGCATGAAATAGCGACGGTTCATAAAACACCTGAAAGGAAGTAGCGTATTTTCTTGTTTTTTGTACTACTTGGAAAGAGATTGATGGAAGTGATACAAAATTTGTTTCTAAAGAGTGAACTCTTTGATAATAATAGTGAAAATATTATTGATAACCCTATTTGACATGAATGCTTTATTCATTTTATGTGAATAATGAATTCCTGAAATGATCCATGAAATTGTTATGAAGAAAGGCCATGACAGAAATTCTGTGAGTGAGATAAGCCTGTGTGACAAAATCAGCATGTCCGCTATATCTTAGGTGATATCTCTCTCATGGTTTCTGCCCAGGCGATGTAATGCTTACGGTGAGATAACCTTGTTTCGTTTTATGTCAGAAGGTCCAAAGATGATCCCTTTGAAGAGTTCCTGGGTTGATACGTCATTAATGACACGTAAAACCCGCCAGTTCAGTGAAGTCAAAACAAGAGGTGATTATTGCTTCTGGCTTGAACGCAGGCCAGAGGAAACTGGTCGTTCTGTTATCGTAATGAGAGATCCGCAGGCTGCCTGCCATGATATGATAGAAGCAGACTATGATGTGGGGACAAGACTGCATGAATATGGCGGAGGAGCCTGGACGGTTCGCAAGAACGCTTCTGGCTGGGAAGTGGTTTTTACCGATAGAAAAAAGGGGGGCATCTGGTCCTGCCTGAATGGGGTTGTAACGCAGCAATGGAACGATTCCCAAATGCGTGAAGGGCTTGTCTATCATTATGGCGGTTTTTGCTTTCATCCATATAAAGATGAAATCACCTGCGTTAGGGAATGTCAGAGCCGTGGGTTTGAAAGCTCGGTCATTCTTTCAATAAGTCTGGGAAATGGCAGCCAGGTTGTTTCAAAGGGGAGTGATTTTTACGCCTCTCCGTGTTTGTCTTCTAATGGGCAGTTTCTTGCCTGGGTTGAATGGCAGAATCCATCAATGCCCTGGGATGAGACTCAATTTTGCATCCTGTCATTGAAGACTGGGCAGAAATGGCAGTTCACAGGACATAATCATTCCGGTTCAAAAGAGGCTGTGAGTTTTATAGAGCCTCAATGGTATCAAAATCGCCTTTATATTTTATCAGATCAGACGCGCGATAAAGATGAGACAGATCGTTTCTGGTCCCCGATTTTTTATGAGTGGGATGGTGAAGAATGGGTCTGTCACACGCTTCCTTCAGCGCATTGTGAAATTGGTCTGCCTCTCTGGGTGTTCGGGCAATCATCCTACATTATTGAAGAGGACGGGTCTCTTCTGGCTCGTGGCATAAGAGAGGGTGTTGGTTGCCTGTTACGTTATGAGGACCAGAAAGGATGGCAGGATGTGCCCAGTCAGGCACGCCCTGAAATGGTGCCTTCACCTTTGGCTGAAAAAGGATGTTATTGCTGGATTGATGTCCCGGAAGACGCGCCCCCTGCTTTGGCCTTCGGGTCTTTAACGGGGGACTATGAGCGTTTTCGTCTGGCCTGGGAGCTGCCAGCCACGATCACAAAAGAGGATATTGCCAGACCTCAGAACCTGACTTTTACAGGGGTAGATCATGCTCATCCTGTCAGAGGCTTTTTTTACCCGCCAGCAGAGGGGAAAAACTGTTTCCCTGTAAAAATGCCGCCTCCCCTGGTGGTTCTGGTTCATGGTGGCCCCACCGGGCAGGCACGACCGGAATTTTCCTTTAAAGTGCAATGGTGGACGTCACGGGGTTTTGCCGTGCTGGATGTCAATTATCGTGGGTCAACCGGTTTTGGCAGAACGTATAGAGATGCTTTGAAGGGGCAGTGGGGTGTTGCTGACGTCCAGGATTGCTGCCTGGCTGTAAAATCCCTGATTGATCAAGGGAAAGTGGATCCCCATTGCTGCGTAATTCGCGGGAGTAGCGCGGGTGGCCTGACCGTGCTTTCTGCTCTGGCTTTTTCAGATCTGTTCAGAGCAGGAACCGTTCTTTATGGCGTGACCGATTTATTGGGGCTGGTGGAGCAGACGCACCGTTTTGAGGCGCATTATTTTGATAGTCTGATCGGCCCGCTGCCGGAGGCCGAAGCGCTTTATAAAGAACGCTCTCCCATAAACTGGCCGGAAAAACTGACACAGCCTGTTCTGTTCTTCCACGGAGAGCAGGATAGTGTCGTGCCTTTGGAACTGGCAGAAACATTGGCAAAGAAGATGAAGAAGGCGGCCTTTTATCGCTTCCCGGGAGAGGGGCACGGTTTCAGATCACCCGCAGTTATAGCGGAGACCTTGCAGCGGGAGCTGGCATTTTACGAGGATTTGTTTTCTCAAGAGAGCGAATGACCCCTAAGGCCGTCATCATGGCTAATGACCCGAAAATGACGACTCCGAGTGCCTGCCCGATCATAACCCCTTTCGGCCCATAGGCGGCACCGATCGTCACAAAGGGGATGGTGCCCAAAGTGGCACGTCCCCAATTAAAGGCGGTCGAATAAAGGGGATAATTCAGATTGTTAAAGGCTGTATTGGACACAAACAGCAGTCCGACAAACATATAGCTGGTCACAATGAAAAAACAGAACAGCCTGACCAGTTCAATACCAACGCCCTGAACGTGAAAAATTTTCAGTATAAGGGTGTTGCAGCTCGCAAACACAATCCAGGCAATCAGGACGCAAAGAGCCGTCAGCTTCAGGGCGCAAAGAAAGGTTTCTTTCACACGGTCAATCTGATGAGCTCCGAGATTTTGGGCCATGATCGGGCCGACTGAACCAGTGAGTGCGAAGACAAAAGCAAAAGAAACCGGCACAAGGCGGTCAATCACAGCCTGCCCCGAAATGGCATCCAGCCCGAAACGGGCCATGGCGTGGGTTGCAAAAAGGGCCCCGACAGGGGTGGCCAGATTTGTGCCGATGGCCGGTAGGGCGATGGGGGCAATTTTACGTGTGGCAATTGGAATAAGTGACAATTTTGGCCAGGAAAGCATGTCGTGATGGCGCAGATTGAAAAACCCGCTTAACGTAATGGCCAACCGGGATAAAACTGTGCTGATGGCAGCGCCTTCCAGCCCGAGATGAAAACCAAAAATCAAAATCGGGTCTAAAATAGCCGTGGCAATGGCGCCGATAAGTGTCACATTCATGGAGCGTCTGGCATCTCCCACAGCGCGGAGAAGCGATGAAAGCGCCATTCCGAGGCAGATGAGAGGCAGGGCGGGCGAAATAATATGCAAAAAGCAGGTTGCCTGCCCAAGAGTTTCTCCCCGCGCGCCGAGAAGTTTCAGGAAATAAGGAGCGCAAACAGCCGTCAGCAGACCGAGGAGCAGGGTGATCCCCACCATAATGACCAGAAAGGCTGAAGCCATATTTCTGGCACGGTGATGTTTATGCGCCCCGATGAGCCGCCCTGTATAGGCACCCAGGCCAATAGACATGCCCAGCCCTACAGAAACCTGAACGAAACTTATGGAACTGGCAAAGGCAATCGCTGCCGTCAGTGAAGAGTCATGAAGGTGGGATATGTAGAAATAATTAAGAAGATCAACCGCAAACACTGCCATCAATCCGATGGCACCAGTGCTGGCCATGACCACAACGTGGCGAAAAATACTTCCGTGAATAAAGCGCGCTTTTTTAGGAGGAGGATTTTTCAGTTGCGGATCTCTTTTTTTACGGGAAAATCGGGAAGAAAAAAATTTATCCATAAGCTTAGCAGCCTATCTTTACCTCTGGATAAAGTTTTTTTCCAGCCTGTTAACGTTATTGATCGAGAATCAAAGGGTCATAACCTGCTTTTTCAAGAAGCTGGCAGAGTGTCCTCGTCGAGGTCTGGGCCTCGTCATAACGGATATTGATGCGTTTATCAGACAGGGCCGTTTCTACGCCCACAACGCCTGGTTCCTGTGTCAGCAAGGCTTCCAGCGTCTCGGCATAGTGGGTGCTTATCAGTCCTTCAATATAGAGGGACAGGATTTCGATATACAAAAGGGCCTCTCCCTGGAGATGCTGACAGAATATATTCAATGGAGTTCACATTTTATTCAGTAATTATGTCAATTTTATAGAAGTGCCCTGTTGTTGCAGAGTTTACATAAAATTAGTGAGATAAAACTCTCTGTCGCGTTGAAGCACAGTGTATAAGGATCAAGTGATAGAAACTGATTTTGTGAGTGATCTTAAATGTCGATTGTAAAAACAGCTCTTATAACGGGTGGTACTTCAGGAATCGGTCTGGCCATTGCCTGCAAGTTTGCCTCTCTGAATTATAATGTCATTTTAGTAGGCAGTAATCCTGCAAAAGATTATTCAGAGGCAGTCAACACGGTTTCCGCAGTTCATCATGCCAGAAAAGACAAGCCATGGGTCAAAAGCTATGGGGTCAATATCGTTCAGGAATCAGACGTAAAAAACCTGATGAAAACACTCCAGTCAGAGCAGATTGAGCTTGATGTGCTCGTCCATGGCGCTGGCGTCTTTTTTGATACGCCTCTGGCAGGTGATTCCACTCAGGCGTTTGAGCGCATGATGGCTGTTAATGTGAATGGTATGTGGAACATCATTCATGCGGCCCTGCCCATTCTGAAAAAAGGTGATTCCAATCACCCCGGAAGCAAGATCGTGGCATTGTCCTCCATCTGTTCTTTTTACAGCTTCGCCACTTATTCAGGCTATTGCGCCAGCAAGGCAGCCGTAACGGCTCTGACGCGCACTCTGGCTCTGGAATTAGGTCCCATGGGGATCAATATCAACGCTGTTGAGCCCGGGCGTGTTGAAACAGCCATGCATGACAAATTGATTAATGATCCCGCTCAGGCCGGGGTTTTGCGGTCTATTGCGGAGGGCAATCCCAGCAAAAGGGCTTTCTCAAAACCTGAAGATATTGCGGAAGTTGTTGCCTTCCTCTCCAGTGAGGGGGCACGTGCCCTTCATGGCGCTGCCATTGTGGTCGATGAAGGGACGTCTCTGGGAATAGGGGCATAAAAAGCGTCCCCGAACCTTTTGAGATTTTCTGCCCTCTTTTAAAACCGGAAACTCCAGCCCATCTTTAACGATAACCAGGGGCTGGAGTTTTTATTAAGGCCTTACATTCTGGATATCATTATAAGGGACTAGAAGAAGAATGAGTGATACCAACACCTCAACAACACAATTTTCACAGGGGGAGCAGCATCAATTCAGCGCAGAGGTTGGCCGCCTGCTCGATCTGGTTGTGCACTCCCTTTATTCGGACCGGGAAATATTTTTACGTGAGCTGGTCGCCAACGCGGCTGATGCCATGGATAAAAGGCGCTTTGAGGCCTTAACACAGCCAGCTCTTGCTCTGCCTGAGAATCCTCATATCACCATCACCCCTGACAAAGCGACAAAGACGCTCAGCATTTCAGATGATGGGTTGGGTATGGACCGTGAAGAACTGGTCCAGAATCTGGGAACTATTGCGCGCTCCGGAACAAAGGCTTTTGGAGAGAAATTAAGCCACGCAAAGCCTGAAGAACGCCCAAGCCTGATCGGCCAGTTCGGGGTCGGGTTTTATTCAGCCTTTATGGTGGCAGATAAAGTTGATGTGATTTCCCGTAAAGCCGGAACAGAAGATGCGTTCCTGTGGAGCTCTGACGGGAAAGGGTCTTACAGCCTTTCCAGCGCAAAGCGGGATAAGGCTGGCACAGAAATTATCCTTTACATGAAGGATGATGCCGAAGAATTTCTGGATCCACACCGTCTGCGGGCGATTATCCGCAAATGGGCCGATCATATTTCCTGGCCTGTCATGCTGCGCGAAACCAAAGAGGACGGCACGACCGAGGAGCAGACCGTCAATGAGGGCAAAGCGCTCTGGCTGCGTCCAAAATCAGACATCACAGAAGAGCAATATAAGGAGTTTTATCATCATATCGCTCATGCGTTTGATGAGCCTTATGCGACCTTGCATTGGCATGCTGAAGGTACGGTTGAATTTACGTCCCTGCTCTTCCTGCCAGGCGCACGGCCATTTGACTTTATGGAGCAGCAGGACCGTGAAAGTCATATCCACCTTCATGTAAAACGTATGTTCATTACCGATGAAGCAAAGCTTGTGCCGGGATGGATGCGTTTTGTGCAGGGTGTTGTTGATACAGATGACCTTCCGCTCAATGTTTCACGTGAAATGTTGCAATCAACTCCTGTACTGGCCCGGATCCGCAAAGCCGTTACCCGCCGTGTGCTTAACGAGATCAAATCCCGTGCAAAGGAAAATGATGAAGGGTTCAGAAATTTCTGGAATAATTTCGGCCCTGTCATCAAGGAAGGATTGTGGGAAGATTCCGAACACCGTCAGGAAGTGGCAGAGATTGCCCTTTTCAACACAACGCATGATGATAACCTGACTACGCTGGATGACTATATCAGCCGTATGAAGCCGGAGCAGGAAGCCATTTACTATCTGGTGGGTGATTCTCTGGTGGCGCTGAAAGCGTCAGCCCAGCTGGAGGGGTTCAAGGCGCGCGGGATTGAGGTGCTGCTTCTGACCGATCCTGTTGATAGTTTCTGGCCTGACCGCCTTCATTCCTACAAGGATAAGGTTCTTAAATCGGTTTCTCATGCGTCCAACGATCTGGAAAAATTTGCGTCAGAACTGAAAGATCAGGGTGAAGCTGCAGAAACGGAAAAACTTCTTCCTGCTTTGAAAGAGGCTTTGGGAGACAGCGTCAAAGACGTCCGTGCTACAGACCGCCTGACAGGGAGTGCTGTTGTGCTGGCCTCTGAAGGCGGCCCGGATCTTGCGATGCAGCGGCTTTTGCGTCGTTCCGGGCAGGACTTCCCGCCCATGCCGCCCGTGTTGGAATTAAACCCGCGCCATCCTCTTATCCGCCGTCTGGCAGAACGGGTTGAAGCCGGGGAATCCATCGCCGATTACGCTCCTGTATTGCTTGATCTTGCACGCGTTCAGGAAGGAGAGTCCCTGCCTGATCCGGCCAGTTTCTCCCGTCGCCTGACGGCCCTGCTGGCTCAGTAAGATCAGGGTCAGACTTCGACTGAAGATAAAAGGGAGGTGCCGATGGGCATCTCCCCTTTTTTATGTCTGTGCTTACGTTACGGTATCAATGAGAAGTTTGATATTCAATATGACGATCAAGGCTGCAACAAACCAGGCAAGCCCAGCCCGGAAAGGAGAGAGAGCAAAATCTCCCATTTTCTTTTTACTGCTGACGAAAAGAATAAGAGGGATAACGGCAAAAGGTAGTTGCATGGATAAAATAATCTGGCTGAACACCAGCAAAGAATTCGCCTTTCCTGGGCCATAAACCATAATCACCCCTATCACGGGGAGAAGCGCCAGACCGCGGGTTAATAAACGCCTTGCCCAATAGGGCATGCGCATCTGCAAAAAACCTTCCATGATAATCTGCCCTGCCAGCGTCCCTGTAACAGTGGAATTTGTCCCGGCAGCAAGGAGGGCGATGGCAAAAAGTGTGGACGCCACTCCATAACCCAGCACAGGAGATAATAGGCGCCAGGCATCGCTGATATCAGCAATATCCTGATGCGCGGTGTTATGAAAAGCTGCGGCAGAGACGATCAGGATCGCGGCATTTATGCCCAGCGCGAAGGTGAGCGCAATCGTACCATCCCATGTTGCCCAGCGTATGGCCTCTCTTTTCCCTGTGGGCGTTCGGTCATAGGCGCGTGTCTGCACGAGCGATGAATGAAGATAAAGATTATGGGGCATAACCGTCGCCCCGACGATCCCGATCGCGATATAAAGCATGGCAGGGTTTGTTATGATGGCGGTGGACGGCATAAAACCATCCAGAATGGCCTTCATAGAGGGCGCTGACATAATTAGCTGAATCGTAAAACACGCTCCGATAATCACCAGAAGTGTGATGACGAAAGCTTCCAGTGCCCTGAATCCAAGCTTCATAAGAAGGAGGATCAGAAACGTATCAAGGACTGAAATGATGGCCCCTGCCAGTAAAGGGAGGCCAAAAAGCAGATTCAACGCAATGGCTGTGCCGATGACCTCTGCGATCTCGCAGGCAATAATGGCCAATTCACATGCCAGCCAGAGGAAGAGATTGAGCCATGATGGAGACCACTCCCGACAGGCCTGCGCAAGGTCCTTCCCTGTTGCAATGCCCAGCCGCGCGGCGAGAGCCTGAAGCAGAACCGCCATGATATTGGACAGGAGAATGACAAAGAGGAGTGTGTAGCCAAATTGGGCCCCTCCCTGAATGTCCGTAGCCCAGTTACCGGGGTCCATATAACCGACCGCGACCAGATAGCCCGGGCCGGTAAATGCCAGAAAGCGTTTCAGGTTGGAGGAATTCTGCCCGGGAACAAAGACCGTGGATGAAGCAGGTTTATGGGAGCGGTCAGGTTTTTCCATAACGTTTTCATTCCTCCCGAATATGTCCCATAAAAAAAGCCCCGTCAGGATAACGGGACTTTTTTATATCAGCATTCACAACAAAATCTTTAAGACCTGGTTGTATCAATCACTTTGTGACTGACCTGAGGATCGATCCCCTTTAACATGCCATACCAGTACAGCCGAGGGAATATTTTCGTTTTGAAAAGCCAGGCAAAGCGGCTTGGTTTACGCTGGTCATAATGGAGGCTGGAAACCACTTTCCCCCCATATAAAAATTCAGCCAGAACGACCTTGCCATAAGAGACTGTCAGCGGGCAGGCGCCATAGCCGTCATAGGCACCGTCCAGAGGTTCACCTGCAAAGGATTTGAGAAGGTTTTTAACCACAACCGGGGCCTGCTCACGCACGGCAGCAGCCGTTTTGGCGTTGGATGTCCCCGCAGCATCTCCCAGCCCGAAGATTGTTTTATATTTCTTGTGCTGCATTGTGGTTGGGTCAACATCCAGCCATCCTGCCTCATTGGCGAGCGGACTGTTGCGAACAAAATCAGGGGCAGATTGTGGCGGTACGACATGAATCATGTCAAAGGGACGGACGATCGTCTCATCCGTTCCGACGATCTGGAACGTCGCTTCTTTTCTTGGGCCGTCAATAGCGATCAGATTCTCTTTATAATCAACTTCAACACCATAATAGTCGATCATTTTCTGAAGAGACGGCACATAATAATCAACGCCGAAAAGTTTGGCGCCAGCCATGCAGAAATGGGGTTTTATGCGGTGCAATACCCCTTCACGGCGCCAATGATCGCAGGAAAGATAAACGGCTTTCTGCGGCGCTCCGGCGCATTTAATCGGCATAACAGGTTGTGTGAAGAGGGCTGTCCCGCCACTGAAATTACGCACACACTCCCACATATAGGCAGCGCCATCCCTGTGGTAGTTTGAGGCAACACCATTGCAGCCCAAAGTTTCCTTCAACCCTTTAATGGCTCCCCAATTCAGCTGAATACCCGGGCACACGACCAGGCGCCGATATTCCACAGTGGCACCGCTTTCAAGCGTGACAGTCATGGCATCAGGCTGGAAGGAAGTTACCCGGTCACGGATCCAGGTAACGCCTTCAGGGATTAACCCCCCTTCCTGTTTAAAGGTATCAACGAGGGGCATGACACCTGCCCCTACCAGCGTCCATCCAGGTTGGTAACAATGGGTGGAAGATGGCTCAATGAGTGCAATCGTTAATTCCGGTCGGGCACGTCTCAGACGAGCTGCGACACTGATGCCGGCGGCCCCTCCTCCAACGATGACTACGGAATAACGGTCTGCATAGGGAGTGTCTGTCATAATCCTGTTCCTCCTAGTCCTGCTGTTGTTCTTTAAACCAGACTTCTACGGGGCCAGATAATTTCATGGTCATGGGGCGACCATTCCGGTCCAACGTACGCCCCACTGAAACGCGAATCCAGCCTTCGCTTACGCAATATTCCTCAACGTTGGTTTTTTCGACGCCTTTAAAACGTACTCCAATCCCCTTATCTAAAATAGCTTCATTGAAATAAGGGCTGTCAGGATAAATGGAAAGGCGGTCAGGAAGTGTATCGGTCATGATCTGGTAATATCCACTACGTTAAATAAAATAGGTATGTTTCAAACGATTTCAAAGAGGGCTTCCACCTCTACAGGTGCATTTAAAGGCAGAGAAATCACGCCGACAGCAGCCCGGGCATGTCTGCCGCGTTCACCAAACAGCTCGACCGCAAGATCAGACGCACCATTGATAATGCGGGCATGATTTTCAAATCCCGGCGTGCAGGCAACAAATCCCCCTATCCGGACAACCTGTTTGATGCGGGATAGGTCGCCCCCCAGAGCAGCTTTAGCCTGTGCTAGAATATTGAGAAAGCACGCCCGTGCACAGCTCATGCCGTCTTCTTCTGTCACTTCACCGCCCAGCTTGCCCTTTATCAGCAAGGCACCTTCATGAAGGGGTAATTGCCCTGAAATGACCAGGTGATGCCCCGTTATAAGGGCAGGCACGTAATTCGCTACAGGAGCTGCCGCCTGTGGCAGCGTGATCTGGAGCTGATGAAGACGTGCTTCGACATCATTTATTTTGGAAGTGTCAGACATTTTTGTTCATTCCTTGTTTCAGTCTCCTTTTGGTGCAGGGTGCGCTTCCATTAAGGGAAGCACAACCCTTTTCATGCGTTATTCAGACAGAAAACCGGTCTTCTCCAGCCAGTTCCCGGCGGGAGCGTTCCAGTTCTGCGGCATAACGCCTTAATGTGTAAGCCTCACCAAGCTGCCCAACAACAACGCGGGACATCAGGTCCTCCACAACGGCCAGGGCATCCACCTCATATCTGGTAAATAAGGAAGCCGCTTCCTTGATGTTCATCTGTGGTGTCAGCATGGCCTCTTTCCATCCGGCCAGCTCATTGACCGTCTTATCTCCCTCCTGACAGGCGTGAAGGTCCGTAATGGAAACCATTCCCTGATACCGGCCCGCTTCATCAATCACGATAATTCTGTGCCCACTTCCCAGAGGAAAGAGCTTTTGTGCCTGTGAGACCGTCACAGAGGGATGAAGGCTGCGGATCGTCACACGCATCAGGCTTTGAACGGTCAGGGATCTGATACAGCCGACATCAATAGCCGACCGGATTGATTCACCGCGCAGATGAAAACGCCAGGTGGCAAAGCTATAGCCAAAGAGCCGCCTCGTTGTCAGAAGCGAGAGAATGGCAGCCAGGATCAGGGCTGGAACGACAGGAATTTGCCCGGTCATTTCCAGAGTAATGCTCATAATCGTTAAAGGCGCACCGATAATGGCCACAGCCATCGCTTCCATACCGATGAGGGCACATAAGGTTATGTTATGAGGGGCAAGCCCATAAGGTGTCAGAACAAGTCCGAAGCCTGTCCCGGCCAGAGAGCCGAGATAGAGAGAGGCGAAAAACAGCCCCCCTCTGAAACCTGAGCCGATAGAAAGGGTGGAGGCAAGAGCTTTGGCGAGCAACAGAAGCAGTGCTATGAGGGAAAAATTCTGCCCTTCAAGAAGGAGGCGCAGGGCTTCATGCCCTGAAGAAAGGACTGACGGGCTCCAGGCAGCCAGAGAGCCAACAGCCAGTCCTCCCCAGAGAGGTTTCGTCCATTGCGGGCCGGGTATTCGTTTAAACAGGGCTTCACTTTGCGTGACGCTGTACATAATTAGAATGGCAATAAGGGCGCAGAGAACCCCAAGGACTATAATGCCCGTCAGATCATGCCATTCTATGGGAGGCAGGGGCGTGATCTTTACATCATTATGGAGTCCCCCACATGAATTGACGACGGCCAATCCTGTAATTGAGGCAATGGCAACAGGGCATAATGAGACGAGGGAATAGGTGCCGATGACCAGCTCAAAAGCGTAAAAAGCCCCGGCAATGGGGGCATCAAAGGCAGAGCCAATGGCACCGGCAGCCCCTGCTCCAACCAAAATGCGAAGGTCTTCCCGCCGAACGCGGAACGCCTGCCCCAGTGCCGATCCCAGGGAAGCTGCAATTTGTGTAAAGCCTGCTTCCAGCCCGATGGAGGCGCCGAAGCCGTTTGAAAGAAGGGTTTGTGAGACCACGATAAGGCTATCGCGCACAGACATCTTGCCACCATGAAGGGCATTGGCCTCAATAGGGTCAACAAGATGCCTTTTCAGGAATGTTCTGACCCAGAGCCCGAAAAGCCCAACCAGAATGCCGCCAACGCCCAGAACAACCAGACATCGCCAGAGAGGGAGCGAGGTAAGGCCTGAAAGCCGTCCCCCATTATCCAGTCCATAAAAAAGGGCATGAGCCAGAAGTGTTATATGCGTTATAATAAGAACGCAGACGCCTCCCAATGCCCCGATAAGGGCTGCAAGTAACGTCAGACCTATTTCACTTTGTCTGATAAAAACACGCAAAGCAAAAGGGACGTAGTACCTGACACGAATTTTGTTACGTAAGGGAGGCATAGCTCATAACTTCAGCCGCGCAACCGGTTTCCAAAGTTTTTCTGATCACAGAAAGCGTTGGCATTTTAGACACGGACACGATGCTTGGATTTTCCTTTATCAGGTCGTGCGGTTAAAATAGGCTTCCTGAATATAACACCAATCAGCATCGTGATATAGAAGGTTTTTGAAAATGAGTATTTTTCGTTCTGATTTATATCGTATCAGAGCGTTGTTCCGGGAGCGGCGTCTTTCGATATCTGGTAGCTGATGTGACCGGGGGGGGGACGCAGGCCTCTCTATGGGAGATCAGAGCCTTCTGCCAACCTGGATTTTATAATGCGTATGTTGGCAGTTTCAGGCTTATTTGTATGGCCGTAAGGTGTAAATTTTTATGTAACGTTAGAAGGCAGTAAAGCCTGCATACGTTTAAGCACCTCGCATCCGTGTGCTTCGAAACTTTCCTCGCTATAGTATTTATGCATATAATTCAAAGCGTTTGTGCCCTTCTCTTCCAGTATGGAAGGGGTATCGAAAATAGTTTTCAAAGTTGCACAAATAGCTTCTGGAATATCCCCTTCCAATACAAACCCTGTATTCTGTTCCAGGCTGGTTTTTATTTCTCCTACAGGCGTGGCTAATAAGGGTAGTCCCGTCGATAATGCTTCATGGGTAGCCAGGCACATTCCCTCGTAAAGAGAGGGTTGTGCGTAAAGGTCTATATCTTTCAGGTAGTTATAAACATCTGGAGAGTAACCCAGAAGCGTAACACACTCATTTAAACCAAGATCTTCAATGAGTGCCTGTAAATTATTTTTTTCCGGCCCGTCTCCCAGAATTGAGACAGATATCCTATGGGCATAGTGCGGATAACGATTTCTGAAGAGGGAAATACCCTTAAGGAGCGAAGAATAATTCTTTTGCGGATGGAGGCGCCCAATACTGCCAATTCTAAGTGTTCTATCCAGGTCCCATGAAGGACGGGAAATTTTTTCAGCATTGCAGTAAAAAAGTGGCCAGACAAGAGTCTCTGATGGAGGAACTTTCATAACTTTCTGAACAAAATCTTTCACGGCGTAAGAATCCGCTATCCAGAGTTTACTAAGTGATTTCCACAATTTTGTTGAGCTTTTCAGCGTGGCACTATGTTTCCAGCTGACAACGGGAATTCCCAGTAATTTTCCAACAATAGACCCGACGTTGCTTGCTCTCGTTAAAGAGGTAAGGATGATGTCTGACGATCCGTTCTGTTTGATATATTTTATATATCTTATGACATGTTTGAATTTAGGATCGCGTGTTTCGGAAAATGCGTGAGTGGAAAAACCTGCTTCCTGGAGGCGATGTTCAGCCAGCCGGTCCCCTGCTTCACAGGCAATGATTCTGACGTCATGTCCCATTTTAGTGAATAGTTTTACAACAGGGAGTATGGCAAACTCCGCGCCACCACCATCAAAACTTGTTACCAGATAATCAATTTTCATGAGATTCAGGGCACACTTCCATCATATCACGGATAATTGTGGATAAAAGACCATCAGATCTTTATGAAACGAATAACAATTATATTAGAAAAACTCAAAAAGATAAATTGTTAAAGAAGTGTTATGTACTTGTCTTGTTCAAATTTTCATAATTCCGACGATAATCAGAAAGAACCCGTTATTCTC
This sequence comes from Aristophania sp. ESL1100, assembly GCF_058511235.1. Taxonomy (NCBI): domain Bacteria; kingdom Pseudomonadati; phylum Pseudomonadota; class Alphaproteobacteria; order Acetobacterales; family Acetobacteraceae; genus Aristophania; species Aristophania sp. ESL1100. The sequence goes on from NZ_CP196394.1 coordinate 1,990,478, forward strand.
CTCCATGGTCTTTTGGGGAGGGGGCGTAACCTGGGGATGTTGCAGAGAGCCCTTAATCCTTCTTTCCATGCCATTACTATGGATTTGCGGTCTCATGGCACTAGCCCCCATGGGATGATAACCTATCCCGATATGGTCCAGGATGTTCTTGAAACGCTGGATCGGCTCGGAATTTCCAAAGCCTCTTTTTTCGGGCATTCCATGGGCGGTAAGGTTGCCATGGCTCTTGCCCTTCTGGCCCCGGAACGTGTGAAGAAACTTTGTGTGGCTGATATAGCCCCTGTTCTTACGTCTCATGGCAGCGGAACTCTTGTAAAATCGCTTTCGCAGCTCAAACTGCCTGATCTGAAAAACAGGTCGGAAATAAGAAACTTCCTTCTCCCTTATTGTGGCAGTGAAGACGTTTCTGCACTGGTGGGGCAGAACATTGTGCCAGGCACGCCTGCTCAATGGGAGATAGGATTTAATGAAATTGTCAGAAGTATTGATGAGATAGAAGCCTGGCCTGACACCCTTTTGTCAGCCCATTGGGATGGACCTGCCCTTTTTATAAAAGGCGGCAATTCCCCTTATATTCAACCACAACATTACAATCTTATCCACAAACTTTTCCCCAAGGCTGAAATCAACACCCTGCCAGATACCAATCATTGGCTTCATGTTGAAAAACCGGTTATTTTTAACCAAATGGTTCTTGATTTTTTCAAGGGGACAACATGTCTTTAACGACTCGGAATGCCCGGTTTTGTCAGGAAAACGATTCGGGAAGTCGGTAATGATCCAAACGTTGTCAGGACCACTCTCATAAGCCCGGATTCAATAAACAAGGCCCCTCTTTAAGTAAGGATAGCGTTTTTTATTGTGGGAATCAGGCTGAATAATCCACAGAATTGAAAGCACGCTATATTACGCAATAGCAGAAATATTTTTATCTCTCCTGATGTCTTATCAGGAGAGACATCATTAGTTCCCGAAAAGCTTCAATCGCTCTGAAAGACTGAGAGCATGAGCCTCCAATCCTTCTTCAAGTGCAAGTGTGACACCCGCTGGACCAATGGCTTTCAACCCGTTTTCATCAGTTTCGATTGAGGTCGTGCGCTTCAGGAAGTCAAAAACGGAGAGGCCGGAAGCAAAGCGGGCTGTTCTACTGGTGGGGAGAACATGATTGGGGCCGCCAACATAGTCCCCTAACGCTTCAGGACAGAAACGCCCCATGAAAATAGCACCGGCATGGCGTATTTTTTTGCTGAAGGCTCGGGGATTATCAAGCAGCAGTTCCAGATGTTCCGGGGCCAGTGCATTGACGATTTCAGAAGCTTCATCATCATTGCGGACGGTAATGATGGCGCCATGCCGGTCCCAGCTCTGGCGGGCAATGGAAGCCCGTTTGAGGGTTTTAAGAGCATGTTCCACTGCCTCTTCCACCAGATCGGCAAAAGCGGCTTCTGTTGTGACCAGAATAGCCTGGGCCTGCTCATCATGCTCAGCCTGGGCGAGGAGATCAATCGCGACAAGATGGGGGTCGTTGTGGTCATCTGCGACGATCACAACCTCTGAAGGGCCGGCAATACTGTCAATTCCGACATGACCAAAGACCTGTCTTTTGGCCTCTGCAACATAAGCATTGCCCGGTCCGACAATCCGGTCCACTGGAGCGATGGTCTGCGTGCCATAGGCCATGGCGCCGACAGCCTGTGCCCCCCCAATACGGTAAACTTCGTCAATTTCGCAAAGCTGGGCTGCGGCCATCACCAGGGGGTTTAAGATTCCTCCGGGAGTGGGCACGCACATGGCCAGGCGCTTCACACCGGCAACCCGTGCAGGCATGGCATTCATCAGAACCGATGAGGGATAAGCCGCTTTTCCACCCGGAACGTAAAGTCCCACTGCGTCCAGAGGCGTCCATCTCATGCCCAACCGCACACCATCTTCGTCGACATAGTCCAGGTCACGGGGCATTTGTGCCTGATGAAAGGCCTTGATCCGCCGTGCGGCAAGTTTCAGGGCTTCTTTTGTTTCCGGGGCAACCTGGGCGGCACTTTGGCTGATTTCCTGTGGTGTGACCCGGATTGTTTCAACGGTCAGAGGGAAATGATCAAAGCGCGTGGTATAGTCGCATAAGGCGACGTCCCCTCTTTTTCGGATGTCAGCCAGAATGGTTCTGACCGGCTCTGCAACGGACTGTGTTTCCTCACCCCGATCAGCCAGAATTTTCTGAAAAGAAAGAGCGAAATTTTCTGTTTTTGTATCAAGACGTTTCATAACAGAGAGGTGTCCTTATCTGAAGATTGTCTGATTATGACAGAGACGCAAGGGCCTGACGGAACTGTTCGATCAGGGTGCTGATTTCTTCCGGTCGGGTTTTCAGGGCTACGCGATTGACAATCAACCGACTTGTCACATGGGCAACGGTCTCAATTTCTTCCAGCCCGTTGGCTTTCAACGTGGAGCCGGTATCGACCAGATCGACAATAACGTCAGCCATATCAAGAGCAGGCGCCAGCTCCATAGCACCGTGAAGATGCACAATCTCGGCATTCACAGCGCGCGAAGCAAAGTGACGACGGGCGATGGTAGGGTATTTCGTTGCGACTCTCAGGCGGGACCGCCCTTCAGGCGCCTCCTCTTCAGAGGTTTTTCTTTTCAGGCGGGCAACAGAGATGCGGCAGCCTCCAATGCCCAGGTCCAAAGGGGCATAAAGGTCGGGATAGTCAAACTCCATCAGGACATCAGCACCGCAGACTCCGATATCGGCCCCGCCATAGGCAACAAAAGTGGCAACATCAAAAGAGCGGACACGGACGACGTCAATATTTTTGCTGGCTGTGGGGAAACGGAGGCGACGGCTGCTTTCATCCAGGCAGTCAGGGGCTGGCTCCAGCCCTGTATGAGACAGGACAGGGCGTAATGCTTTGAGAATACGCCCTTTAGGAAGGGCGAGAATCAGCGGCATGCTCTGCCTGTCAGTCATGAAAAGCTCCTGATGTCGAAAAGATTCATCAAACTTTAAAGACTATTGCTGCATATCCTGACCCTGACAAGAGGAGTCAGAGCTGTAAAATGCTCAGAATGATGTTTCCGTATAACGTCAGAAAGAACAGCGCCCTGTTGTCAGGCGAGCCGCTTCAAGAATTGATCGTGCCTGATGGATCGCTTTTTCAAGTGATTCATTGACCAGCACATAGTCAAATTCTGACCAGTGAGACATTTCAGCAGTGGCTGCTTCCATTCTTTTTGCAATTTCTGCTTCGCTGTCAGATTGGCGCCCTTTAAGGCGTGCCTCAAGTTCCTCAAGCGATGGTGGCATGACAAAAAGGCCGACAACATCCTGCGGGAGCGCTGTTTTCATCTGGCGATAGCCCTGCCAGTCAATATCAAGAATGACGTCTTTCCCTTCGCTTAATGCCGCTTCCAGCGGAGCGCGGGGTGTGCCATAGCCACGGCCGAAAACCTCAGCCCATTCTAGAAGCTCGTCATTGGCGGCCATTTCACGGAACTGCTCAAGTGTACGGAAATAATAGTGAGTCCCTTCTTCTTCTCCGGGGCGTGGGGCACGTGTTGTTACGGAAACAGAGGTGAAAAGATGGGAATCCGTTGCTCTTAAAGCCTGGGCGATCGTTGATTTGCCGGCTCCGGAAGGGGCGGAGATGACGAGACAGACCCCCCGTCTTTCAGCGTGTGTCATAAACTGTATCATTCCTTTTGATTAACCGGCTTTGTCCCTGATAACAGGTGGTTAGAGCTCTCTTTTGTAACAAATCACAATAGTGTGTAAGGCTTTATGTTCATAGCTGAGCTTTTTTTATTTTTCTAAAAGATTAAATAGGGTTACGTTAAGGAATCGAAGTCTTGGACGTTGAGACTTTGGAAATTGATCAAGGAGGCACACATGGCCTGGAATACACCTAAAGTCACAGAAATTCCCCTGGGCGGAGAAATCAATTCTTACGTCTGCGGTGAAAAAAAATAATAATGCCCCTGTCTAATTGGGGGAACGGCTGCTCCCCGGAGCAGCCGTTTTCTTTTATAGACAGGGTAATTTTGTGACCTGGTAAAAGGTGTTGAGCTGATGTTGAAAGCGATTGTTCTTGGAGCGTCTGCGGGAGGCGGGTTTCCGCAGTGGAATTCGGCGGCTCCCGGGTGCCTGAAAGCGCGCGCAGGGCAAGGGGCCAAGGCCCGGACGCAGGCCTCTGTGGCGGTGAGTGCTGACGGAGAACACTGGTTTTTACTCAATGCATCACCTGATCTGAGGCAACAGATCCTCACAACGCCAGCCTTGCAGCATAAAGGTTCCTTACGCGGGACGCCGATTCAAGGTGTTATTCTCAGTAATGCCGAGATTGATTCCGTTACGGGTCTTTTAACCATGCGTGAAAGAGAGCCTTTTACCCTTATGGGGAGCCGCTCGACGATGGCGCAGCTGGATGCGAATCCCGTGTTCGAGGCTCTTGATCGCGACATTGTAAAGCGCGAGAGCCTGCCTTTATTCCAGACAATTCCTCTTCTGCTGAAAGATGGCCGTCCTTCCGGCTTGACGCTTGAGGCCTTTACGGTGCCCGGTAAAGCGCCACTTTACGCTGAAAAAGCAGGCACAAAGCCTGATGATTCCCTGGGATTATCGATTTCAGATGGTCAGAAAACACTTCTTTTTGTTCCAGGATGTGCCGAGATTACGCCGGATCTTTTAAACCGGGCTCAACAAGCAGACCTGCTCTTCTTTGATGGGACATTATGGCAGGATGATGAGATGATTAAAGCGGGGCTTAGTCCCAAAACCGGACATAGAATGGGGCATGTTTCCGTTAATGGCGGTGATGGGCCGCTGCGCAATTTTGCTCCCTGTTCAAAAACTAAAAAAGTCTTTATCCATATCAATAATTCTAATCCGATTTTACTTGAAGACAGCCCGGAACGTCGGATTGCTGAAGAAGCGGGCTGGACCGTTGCCGAAGATGGCATGACATTTCAGTTGGGGGCCGCATGAGCACACTTCTTACGCCTGATGAACTTGAAGCCGCATTACGCAAAATTGGGGCGGAGCGTTACCACCGCCAGCATCCACTTCATAAAGCTATGTATGCCGGGAAGCTGACAAAGGCACAGCTTCAAGCATGGGCTTTGAACCGCTATTATTATCAGGCGATGATCCCTGTAAAGGATGCCTTGTTACTTGCGCGCCTCCCTACCCCGGACCTTCGTCGCGAATGGCGCCACCGTATTGAGGATCATGATGGCACAGAGCCTAATACAGGGGGGATTGCCCGCTGGCTCAAACTGACCGATGGGTTGGGGCTGGATCGTGATTATGTGATCAGTCTGAAAGGGCTTCTGCCTGCCACCCGTTTTGCGGTGGATGCCTATGTTGCCTTCGTGAGGGACCGGTCTATTCTGGCAGCCATCGCCTCTTCTCTGACAGAGCTCTTTTCGCCTACCATTATCGGGGAGCGAATGGAGGGGATGCTCAAGAATTATGACTTTATCTCCGAAGAGACGATGGCTTATTTTGCCCCGCGTCTGACGCAGGCTCCGCGTGATTCAAAATTTGCCCTGGCTTATGTCAAGGAACATGCCAAAACGATTGAGCAGCAACAGGAAGTCCTGCATGCGCTTGAGTTCAAATGTTCCATTTTGTGGGAGCTGCTGGATGCTCTTGAACATGCCTATAGTGAAGGTCATATTCCTCCAGGGGCCTTTGTGCCGAAATAACGCTGTTCAATCATTATGTTAACTGAAAATTGCTGTCTTAAATTTGCCCGTGGGCACCGGCTTCAACATGATAAAGTGCGTCAGCTCTGGTTGATTCAGGCTCCTGAAAAAGCCTTTATTATTGATGACATTGCGGCAGCAATTCTCAGTCTTATTGATGGCAGTCGTAATGTTGGTGCGATCATTGAAGATTTGGCCGGGCGCTATAAGGCAGATCGGGATCTTATAGCACGCGACGTGTTGGCGCTTCTTTCGGATCTTCAAGGTAAAGGTGTGCTTATTTTATGACAACGCCCTTCATTCCTTCTGCAAAAGAGGCTCCCCCGATGAGCCTCCTTGCGGAAATTACCCATCGTTGTCCCCTTTCCTGCCCTTATTGTTCCAACCCGTTAGAGCTTGAGCGTAAATCGCAGGAACTTCCGACGGAAAGCTGGAAGCGGGTTTTAAGAGAAGCAGCCGAGCTCGGTATTTTACAGGTTCATTTTTCAGGCGGTGAGCCCATGGCTAGGCCTGATCTTTGTGAACTGATTGCGTATGCTCGCAGTTTGAACCTTTATACGAACCTTATTACCTCGGGTGTCTTCCTGACAGATGAGGCCATGAAAGCCCTTGATGAAGCAGGGCTTGACCATGTGCAGCTGTCTTTTCAGGATGTCATGCCGGAAGAGGCCGACCGGCTTAGTGGCTTTAAACATGTTCAGCCGCGTAAGTTGGAGGCGGCACGCCGTATCCGTGAAGCCGGCTTGCCTTTAACGTTGAATTTTGTGCTTCATAAAGGCAATATTGAGCGTATGCCTGCCATGTTTGCCTTGGCTCGTGAGCTTGGGGCGATCCGTGTGGAAATGGCACATACGCAATATTATGGCTGGGCTCTTCAAAACAGGGCTGCCCTGCTTCCCAGCAAAGCACAGCTTGACGCAGCCCAGAAATTTGTTGATGCAGAGAGGGAAAAAGGCGGCCTGGCGATTGATTATGTCACGCCTGATTACTACGCAGACCGGCCAAAACCCTGCATGGGTGGATGGGGACGGCGTTTTCTGAACATCAGTCCTTCCGGCCGCGTTCTCCCTTGCCATGCGGCTGAGACAATTCCTGAACTTGTTTTTGATAATGTAGAAGAAAAACCGCTCAGAGAAATCTGGGAAAATGGGCATGCCTTCACGTTATTTCGTGGAACAGACTGGATGCCGGAACCTTGTTCCTCCTGCGAACGTAAGGAAATTGACTGGGGTGGCTGCCGCTGTCAAGCACTAGCCCTGACTGGCAAGGCTAGTAATACAGACCCGGTTTGTAGTTTATCACCGCACCATAATATCATTTTGGAAGCTCTTAAAGAGGCTGACCAGACTAAGCCAGCCCCGACATTTATTTACAGGAAGTTTTAACTTAGTTGAGACGTAATCTCTTTTTGAGTCTTGTCCAAAGCGGTCTTATGGGGAAGTTATAGACATTGTCGTTAAAGAAGATGCATAGAAAGCCGCCTCGAAAAACGACATAGTTATTCCAGCGGCAGAACCGTTCCAATAAGGTAGGTCTAAAATTTGGCGTTTGAGATCTGTAATGCCAATAGAGCTCCTTAAAGGGCGTTATAGTGCCTAATTTCCATGGTTTCCTGCAACTGAGGAAATGAAATATAGCTAGATTATAGACGGCTTCTGAGAATTCTTCCAAGGTGTATACTCTGTCTCCTTCGATTCTAGAATCGTTAGCTCTTGGACCATATGAGACAAGATAGAACATGAAATTCCATCTTAGAGGTAGGGCTAATATGTCATCGCGAAATGCCAGATTAATGATATCCTGATCCTGACATCTTATTTTTCCTTTATTTTTCTCAAAAACATCAAGGAAATGCTGGGATAACCGGCCATATCGTTTTTGTGCCAATTCAATATCGAGTAATAGGATACCTGCATTAACATAAATACTATCGGGGCGCCCTCCTGCATAAAGAGTTTTCTTGATATGCCCTAGATCTTTAATGCCGGCTATAACATGGTTTTTCAGGTCCATATTCCAAAGATCTACAATATCGTCACATATGATAATGTCTGTATCGAGATAAATAATTCTCTTTACTGACGAAGGAATGATATCCTGCAAGAAAAGACGGTAATAAGTAATTTCTGAGATATATCCTATATCAAGAGGAAGGTCCTTGACACATTTGTTGTTGATCACCTTAAATATAAGGTTTATCCTGTTTTTATAGATACTCTTTAATTCTTCGATTTTATGTTGTGACAAATTTCTCCCGTGAATGATGTAAAGATCAATATCTTTGGCATTTTGAGTGTGTGCTAAAAGGGAGTTGATAACTGCGCAGGCATGGGGAGCATAGTTATCATCAAACGACATCGTTAGATTAATCTTTTCACCGTAAAGATTTTTTTTAGCAGGAGAAATAGAATATGTTTTTTCTTTCCGTATAATTGATGAAACAATTTTCTTTGACTCTTTAAATGAGAAATATGTTTCTTCTTTTGCAGATACGGGTAAATAGTTACAGTTAATTCCGTCTATATTCGATAGGTATTTTCCATATATAGACATAACAATTATGAATATTAGCTTAAAATCTATCTGCTGTAGTTCTTCCGGGCTATATTTTTTAATATAAAAATTTATAACGCTAAATATAAAAGAACAAAAATCATGGAAGGTCTGTTTATCAAATAAAAATATTTTCCATGATAGTAAAATATCATTTTTTAATATATAATCTGTGGAATCATAATATTGTTTGTAATTTTCATTTATGAAAGTGCTTAGATCACAAATGTGTTTTTTATTGTTTGTTCGTGAGTAATAAATATCTTCAATCGTTTTAGAAGAATCAAGTGCAAATACATCTTTTATTTTAGAAAATCGTGGTATGAAGGCGCATCTATTATATGTGTTGGAACATAATTTTATTACCTGGTCTTTACGCCATTTATTAAGATGAATCTCTCTTGCGCCGATCTGAACCATTGACGCATCCAGTGCGTCAGGCCCGGAAGAGAAAGAGAAATAACACTCACTATGTGAATACCCTACAAAATCACTTAGATCATTTTTCCATATGGCATATAAGTCCAGTAAATAGTTCTCTTTTTTATTCAAAAGTTGGAATAGGTCAGGAACTTTTTCACGTTCATTTTTTAACCATTCAGAAGGTATAGTATAAAATATATCACCTTTCGTGAGTGATTGTTCGTCTTTAGATGAAAGGTAAACTGACAATTCGGTCATTAATATGTTATTCCGATTCCGAAATGGTTTAATTCTGGCTATGCTGTTGGAACCTAATGTTTTTCTTATTTTATAACAAGATAGGATTAGCGGCAGTTCTCACAAAAGAAATACTCTCCACGCATGCTGCGGCTGCTTCGCGTCCTTTATTTTCGGCATTGTCGCGTGATCGGACGACTGCCTGTTCATCGGTATAAGTCGTCAGAATACCGAAGGAAATGGGGGTTTCTGTCGTTAACTGGGCCTGCATAATGCCGATCGTGGCTCCTAGAGAAATAAACTCGAAATGAGCTGTGTCGCCTTTAATAACACAGCCAAGGCAGATAATCCCTTCATATTTTTTCGTTCTGGCGAGTTTTTGTGCCATGAGCGGCAGCTCGAATGCTCCCGGAGCGTCATAGCAGTCACTATCAGTGATGCCGTGTTCTTCCAGCCAGGCGAGGGCGCCGGCTTTTAAGCCGCCTGTTACGTCTGTATTAAAACGGCTGACGATAAGGGCCACTTTGGGCGCCGGAGAAAGGATTAATCCTTCGGGAGCGGTGGCAATATGCTGACTCATTTTCAAGTTTCCTGGAAAAAATGCCCCATGCGGGTGCGTTTGGTTTCGAGATAGTGACGATTAAAAGGGGTTGCTGGCAAGATCAAACGCTCAGAAGAAACGACCTCAAGACCCTGCTCTTTCAACCCGTCAATTTTGTCCGGGTTGTTTGTCAGTAATGTGCAGGACGTAACGCCCAGAGATTTCAGAATAGTACCAGCATCCCGCCATGTACGGGCATCAACGGGCAGACCAAGGGCTTTATTGGCATCCAGTGTATCGAATCCCTGATCCTGCAGATGATAGGCGCGGATCTTATTAGCCAACCCGATGCCACGTCCTTCCTGCCCGCGCAGATAAACCAGAACACCACTTTCAGCCTCGCCAATACGGTGCAGTGCTTCCTGCAACTGGGGTCCACAATCGCAACGGAGCGATCCCAGAGCATCGCCCGTGACACATTCGGAATGGACCCTGACCAGAGGAATCCCTTTTGAGGGATCTCCTTTTACGATGGCGATATGCTCAAGGCCGCCTTCACTTTCAAAAGCATGGATTTTAAGATCATGTCCGCCATAGAGACTGGGAAAATCAGCAATCGCCAGATCATGTGCAGGACGGTTATGCTCAGCTATAGCGTTGAAGTCCGGGCACTTATAGCCATGCTTCTCAATCCATGCCTTGAGCGCTGCGATGGAAATAATGGGCATGTTATGTTGCGCTGCATAGCGCCGCAATTCCGGCAGCCGCATCATTGTTCCGTCTTCTGCCATGATTTCGCAGATGAGACCCGCGGGCTCCAGACCAGCCAGTCTGGCAAGATCGACGGCCCCTTCTGTGTGGCCTTCCCGTCCCAGAACGCCTTGTTCGTGAGCACGTAAAGGGAACATATGACCCGGTGAAATCACATCTTCCGGTCGGGCATTGGGATTGCAGGCAGCAAGAACAGTCCGGGCGCGATCCGCTGCTGAGATACCCGTTCCGACACCCTGAGCGGCTTCGATGGAAACTGTAAAGGCGGTCCCTTTAGGGTCCTGGTTGTTCTCCGTCATGGGAGGCAGCTTCAGGCGGTCAATCTGGTCAGGCGTCAGAGACAGGCAGATCAGACCACAGCCTTGTCGGGCCATGAAATTGACAGCCTCCGGCGTGGCAAATTGAGCAGCCATCACCAGATCGCCCTCATTTTCACGGTTTTCCTCATCAACCATGATGACCATGCGCCCTTCACGCATGGCTGTAATGGCGTTTTTAAGCGAGGGGGACATTCCGCTCATTCTGCATCTCCCGGTTTGCCTATGCTCATAATGTCCTGAGAAAAGCGACAGAGTGTTTCAACATATTTGGAAAGAACATCAACTTCGACATTCAGTTCCGTGCCAATAAGAGTGGTGGAAAGATCTGTATGCTCCCAGGTATGAGGGATAATCATCAGGCCGATGATGAACCCCTTTTCCCCTTTATAAGAGGCGGCTTCTTTTATGCTGTTTACGGTCAGGCTGATTCCATCCAGTGTTATGGACCCTTTTGCCACGACGTAACGACGGAGATCTTCCGGAAGAAAAACTTCCAGTGCATGAGAGTCCCCAGCCTTTTCGACTGAAAGGAGAATGCCGGTTCTATCCACATGGCCTTGCACAATATGGCCTGATAAGCGCGTATTGAGCGAGACAGCCCGCTCAAGGTTGACGCGGCGATCAACCTCCAGGGCGCCCAGATTGGTGAGCTTCAGGGTTTCTCCGCTAATATGGAATTGGACCTCACCCTCAGCTGTAAAGGTTTCGACCGTCAGACAGACGCCATTGACAGCAATGCTTTCACCGTGCTCAAGATCCTTGAATGAACTGCTGACAGTCAGATCCATTGCCAAGTCACGTATGGAGATTTTCTTGACCTGACCCACAGTTTCGATAATGCCGGAAAACATTGCCTAATTCCTTTCGAAAGAGAGCAGCAATTGCAGGGGAGTTTTATTCTGTTGAGATGTCTGACGCCTTTTCAACAGGCTCAGATCGTCTTCGCCATTCTCTTGTTGTTGTAGGGTCCACCACTCATCCCAGAAACCTTCTTCCTCAATTGTTTTTAAAAGCGTTGGCCCCGCTTCAATCAGCGCCCAGTTGATACCCATCTCATGCAGCAGGTTCTCAGCCTCTTCTAGAGTCCGGCATGTTTTAACGATGAACTGGTCGCGTTCACGCTCTTTTTTCCACTCAGCAGGAAGCCGGTTATGACGATCCATGACAATCAACAGGCGAGGAGCGCGGTTATTGTGGTCTTTTACGTGGCGGACGGAAAAGGAAGGATGATCTGCAATAACGGTTCCGACGCCTGTGATGATGGCATCAACGGATTTTCTCAGAAGATGTGCTTTTTCAAGGGAATAAGGAGAGGTAAAGGTCGTCTGCCCAGCGGGTGGGATCATGGAGCCTTCTTTCGTGAGGGCTTGCTTGACCGTAATCCAGGGGCGTTTTTTGGTAATACGTGTCAGAAAAGGCAGAGTCAGGGCCCGACAGTCATCTGAGAGTTCTGCCAGGCGGGGCTCTTTTGCGGAAAAATCTTCAAGAAAGAACACCCTTTTCGGATTTTGCCCCTGACGTAAAACAGTGCTTCCCCCCGTGGCTTGAGGATTGGGGTCGCGCAGGCCGATCCATACTTCCTGAGCAGGGCTTTCCTTAAGGGCTTCGGCACAGGGAGGGGTGCGCCCATGATGAGCGCATGGCTCCAATGTTACAAGGACCGCATAAATCTGCTCGTATAGACCTGCTTCACGGGCCGCCTCAAGAGCCATGATTTCAGCATGAGGGGCACCTGCCCGGGGATGGGCACCAACAGACAGCACAGAGCCTTTCCGATCCAACAAGGCGCAGCCGACAGAAGGGTTAGGCGCTGTAGCACCCAATGTGCAGACGGCAGCTCCCATAGCCAGCTGAAACCCTTCAGCGATGGCCGAAAGAGGCAAAATTGTTTCAGATAATGGAGTCGTCCCTATCACAAGCTTACGCCAACCCTTGTTTTTCTCAAGGGCAGCACGCTTCTCTTTCTGCATAAGACGACACTCTGCACAAACCCGCAGGTCCGGCATTTGTCCTATGCAGGAACAAAAAGCGTCCTCTTTCATCCGGACTATACCGTCGGCCCCGGAATCCCACCGGAGTCTGCTTGACCCTTATAAAACAATGTTCATAAGGCGCTCGCGGGCTCAACAGACAAGGTCTGTTATTACCGCCGGTAGGGAATTTCACCCTGCCCTGAGAACGTCTATTAATTTTCGCCTTTTAATATGTGATGAAGCCTTAAAAAGCGCAAGAGGCTGCTTTGAGCCGTTTGCTAAAGAAAACGCGCTCAAGCAGCCTTTAAGGCATTATAAACACAGTTTTTTGATGAAGATCCTATTCATTATCGTGCTTATTCTGGTGCTTCTGTTTTGCGGGATCAGAAGGTTCCTTGACCTTGTCGCGTGCTTTTTGGGCGTTTGGCGGCTGTTTTTTATCTCCATGTCTGACATGCTCAACTTTTTTATCGACATTTTCATTAAGACAGTCAGCTTTGCTTACCAGGCGATCAAAAAAATCACCTTCTTTATGATCACAGGCAGAACTAGTGTCAGCGTAAGCATGAGGTACGAGAGAAAGTAATGATGCTAACATAGTTGCTGTTATGAAGGGACGTATTTTAATCATGATTGTAACCTTCTATTCAGGTGATGCGTAAATACGAATAATTTTAAGACAAAAGGTTTCTAAATAAACCATATTAATTAGAATATGGCCAATCATTATTTTTATAAAAAGAAAGTTTATCTGTGTTTATTATTAAGGTTAAGGCTTAATCGGCAATGAGGTCTCTAAAAAGAAAAGGCCGCTTTGCTTCCTTATAAAATAAGGAAAACGCAAAGCAGCCTCTCTAAAATTAAAATTCTACGAGTTATTTTTAACGTAGAAGGTTATCAATACGATCATGTCTGCGACGCCCGGAATCTTTCAGATCCTGTAAATCGCGTCTTTCATGGTCTCTCATATTGTGAAGTCTTTCCTCGCCGTGCTCTTTGAAACGGTCGACCTTCTCGTCAAATCTTTTCTGACCATCCAGTCTGTCAATTTTGTCTCTGAGTTTCTGTTTCTCGCGTTCAGGGGCATTTTTGATTTTGTCGCGGAACTCATCAATTTTTTCCCGGCGTTCTTCACGGTTATGTTGGAATTTATCAATTTTACTGTCCAGACGATTATCGAAACAGTCTTCCTTATTTGCCATACGATGCAGGAAATCACCGCCTTTATTATCACAATCGGAGTGATGAGCCTGCGCGAGAGGAGCAATAGTAAAAAGTGATACCATCATAGTTGCGGGTAACAATAAGCGGGTTTTCATAACCTGATCCTCTGGTTCAATGTTTGTAGGTCCCAGATAAACATAATCCTGTGAAAGAATAAAGACTTATGAATAAGCAGGATCTTAATAGGGGCTGTGCCTGATACGACTATGGCAATAATTTGATAAAGGCATCAAAACTTGGATAGCGTTCACAGAAAGCGTGTCATAAACACGCTTTCCAGACGAGAATCTCCTGAACTTAACGCATGAGGCCATCATGCTCATGATGTCTCATTTCCTCAAATTCATGCTTTCTGTGTTCTTCCATCCCGTGCAATGCTTCGCGATGTTCCATATGGTCACGTAATGCTTCGCGATGTTCCATATGGTCACGGAATCTTTCGGCATGTTCTTCGTGTTCATGATGCATTCTTTCCATCTGATGCTCTTCGTGCCTATCGAAACCATCATCATGATCATGGTGATGATGGTGGTGCGCCTGAGCAAGTGGTGCCGCAGCAAATAATGAGGCCACCATAGTTGCTGATAGAAGAAGACGTTTTTTCATAACTGTATCCTTTTCATTTGATGTCTATAAGAAGGATTTAAACATAGTATCCTGTATTAATAAAGGGCATTAGACTTAAGAAAATTTAACGATTTCCTTAATGAAATCATGATTTTGTCTTTAAAATTATGGAGTTTTATTCAGCGTATTCTCTTTATTGAATTTTATAGATACAGAGAGATAAGTTCTTATTTTAAAAGAATAAAATATCTTTTGTGATAGGCATAAAAGGCAGGGAAACAGCTCCCTGTGGATGTCGTTTCCGTAAAAATATGGGAACCGTTTAAATAGAGGCGATTGATGAAAATTTTGTTATCTATAAAGGATAGTGAGCTCCCTGAGGAAGGTCAGGACCGATGTTTCATGGTTTCTGAAAACCAGTGATAAAATTCGGATTGTCCTTGCTCTTGTCGCCGCCTTTTTGTTCGGTAAGGAGCCGCCGCCCGCGCTCTTATATAGGGCGGCTTTTCTATCATAAGGCCGTGCGAAGTCTGAACATCCGTTTTCAGTGTTCGAAGGCCTGATATCGTAAGAGGTAAAGCGTTTATATATAAATGCAACAGCTATGACTGTTGTACTGATTTCGGAGACGGGATCGCAATCCTGGCAATTTCCCGCGACCGTCTCTCCGTCTTTATAGCGCCTGCCAGAGAGATATATAAACAGACATATAATCTGTTTACGTATGCCTGCGACCCCTTAACTCAGCGGTCCCGGTAATCGCGTTCGTCTCTATCGCGATCGCTGTCTCTATCGTCGTCATTGTCTCTATAGCTTCTTTCGTGCTGTCTGTAGGTGTCATTATCGTTGTCTCTGTAGTCTCTGTCGTTGCGGTTCTGTCGATAATCTCTGTCGTCTCTGTAGTGCCCATCATCCCGGCGCTCTGATTCCTCTGCGCTGTCAGAGGTAGGGCCGAATATTCTATCGAGCCTGTCATGAAATTTCTGTGTTTCCCGTTGTGGGATGCTCTTCAGTCTGTTGCCAAAGTCTTCAAAACGTTTCTGGCCGTTTTTAAATTTATCAATTTTGCTATCCAGATTTTGATCGAAACAATCTTCCTTATTGGCCAGACGGTCCAGAAAACTTCCACCTCTGCTATTGTCGCAATCGGCCCAGGCATGTGGCGCTGTAACATACAGCAATGCCAACATGCATGCGGATGAAAATATACGCATTTTCATAATCATATCCTTTTGCTTAGCGTCTGTTTTGTGTAGCTAAACATAGTATTAGGATAGAATAAAGATATTCAAACTTAAGAAAATTTAACCATTACCTTCAGCTATACGGGTCATGCGTGAAATATTCATAATGATGATGGATTTAACATCTTCCACTTTTATCAGGCCGTCATTTTTAAACGTTTTCAACATCCGGCTGACGGTCTCTATTGTCAGTCCCAGATAGTCCGCAATATCAGTGCGGGACATTGGCAGATATAATGTTACTTCAGGTGATGAAGCCGGACATGGCTGAGAAGGGGCAGTTTTCCTGCATTCTTCAGGATTGGTGTTGCGGGCGATTGCTCTGGTTGAGGCGAGTGCCTGTTCTACAAAAAAGCTGGCCAGTCTCTCCCGGGCGGTTTTCCGGCCGAGAAGGGTGAGGCGCCCCTGCATTTTGACCAGTTCCTGCGAGGCTTCATGGCGGAGGCGTTTCTGTAATTGGGGGAAGCGCTCTGTCAGGCGGTTCATATTTTCATGGGCAAAACGGCAAAGCCTGAGCGTGCTGAGCGATTCTGCGCTAAAAGCATAGCGTTCTGTCGCGACGAGGCCAAGAAAGTCACCTGTCATTGCGAATCCGGTAATCTGGCGCCGCCCATCAGGAAGGAGATTGAAAAGCTTGGCGTGTCCTTCAGCTATGACATAAAAAGCCTGGGCCGGTTCGCTTTCTTCAATAAAAACGCGCCCGGGGGCCAGATGATAGCGTGATGATTCCGTAAGCAGGACGGAAAGATCCCTATCATCAATAGCGTTACAGATACTCATTGAACGCCCGTAACAAACGCCACATTCCCCAAGGGAAATTTCATCGGTCCTGAGCATAATAGTCCCTTTATTTCAAAGGATGAGAGAAAGAATTGGAATAAACAGCTGAAAAGAGAGCCTCTTGTTCACTGGTGCAGAAAAGACACAGATTATAAAGATTAGTTCTGTGAATGACCGTTTTGCGCCTGTTTTTGATCTATATCAAGGTTGAGAAGCAAATAAATGTGATCTGAAGAGATCAACTTATTTTGCTTGATCAGGGTCCTCTCACATTATGCAACGCAAAACGTTTAAAACATCATTTGCTGCTCTTGGGCTTATTGCAGGTTCTGCTTATGCCCAGGTTCCGGCTGCACAGCCAGCACCCCACGTAGTTCAGGGGACGGTTGCTGCCAAATCTGCCTATCAGGCAGCTCCTGATGCGCGAGTCCATTTATCAGCGCCTCAGAACACGGATTGTGGAATCTTCGAGACATGCTCGAATACCAAAATCGGTCTGGGCGCGGGCGATTTCCTGATCCGCCTCTCTGCATTAGGCACGATTACGAATAATACAAGTTCTTCAGTCAACCTTAAGAATTCGGCATTACCTTCATTGCGTGGTGCGCAAGGCCATTTGAACGCGACGAATAATGCTATGGCTGAGCTGACCTTTGAGTATTTTCTGACTGATAACGTCTCTCTTGATCTGATCGCTTCGGCAACGCATCACAAAGCGACAGCTCGTGGGACAAAAGCGAATGATGCTGGTGTTATCGGTAATGGTGATGTTGGCAAGTTCTGGGTCCTGCCACCGACTCTGACAGTTGCCTGGCATTTCCGGCCTCATAAACGTTTCAATCCCTATATTGGTGTTGGTTTGACCGTCGCATTCTTCTTCGATCAGAATCCTAAAAATCACCACACAGTCGCTGGTTTCGATCATATGAAAGCGCAGACAACTGTCGGTCCCAGCTTTGATTTCGGTTTTGATTATCAGCTCGTAGGGAATTGGTTCTTTAATGCTGACGTGAAACAAATTCTGCTCCGTACGCCTATTTCAGTTAACAGAGACAGACCAGGTGAGGTTACAGGCCGTATTCATGCTCGCGACAGTATCAACCCGACCGTTGTGGGTGCTGGTATTGCGTACCGCTTCTAAGCGTACTGCCTGATCCCAAAAGATAGAACAGAAAGCCGGAAGGGATCTCCCTCTCCGGCTTTTTCTTTGTCTGCATTCATATTGTTTCGGTTGTTTCTTGAAGAGACAGAAACATAACAGTTTTTTAATGTTGTTATAGTTCGTTGTGCCGTGACACACTCTTCAGAATATGGCAGAAATGACGGGTTTTCTCACTTCCATTATGTCATATTGTGGAGTTGTTTGCGATGGGTAGTGCACGCTCCCTGGCCAAGTATTGCGGCCTGTCTCTTCTGTGCCTTTTGTGCCTGTGGGGTGTATGGCATATGTTACAGGGCTCTCCTCTGCCGAAAGCCCCTCCTCCCATGGCCGTGCGGGAAGGAAAGTTGATCCACGTAAGAGCCGGGAGCCCACTAAGCAAACGTCTGGTTGTGGCGCCTGTTGCTTTATCAAAACTTCCTCATATGATTGAGGTGCCGGCTGAGCTTGCCGTTGTGCCTGGTCGTGCCGTTAAAATTTATCCTCCTGTTACGGGTCGTCTGACAAATATCATCGTCCAGCCTGGTCAAACGGTGCAAAAAGGAGAGGTTCTCGGGCGTCTGCTTTCAGGAGATCTGGCTCAGGCGCAATCAGAGTTTCAGAAAGCTCAGGCAGCGTTGAAACTTGCCCGTCTCACTTATCAACGCACGAAAGCGGTTACCGCAGCGGGCGGTAATGCAGTCAAGGACGTTGAATCAGCACATAATGATCTAATTCAGGCAGAGGCCGAGTCCGACAGGACGAAACGCCATCTTGAGGCGATCGGTGGTGGTGTTGATAATGCCACGAACCACGGTTTCCTGATCACAGCTCCGATCGATGGCACAGTTTCATCGATCACAGCGGGGGCTGGCCAGCAGATATCCGATGCATCTACCCCCGTTATGGAGATTGTTGATATCAGCAGTCTGTGGGTTGTGGCCCATGTGCCTGAAAATATGCTTCCCCAGCTTAATCCCACAATGGTCATGTCAGCGTCTTTTGACGGACAGGACTGTTCTGGTCCTATTACAAGCCAGAGCCCTGTTGTGCAGAATGATACCAGACGGCTTGATCTCTATCTGCGCTGTGAAAATCGTGACGGTCGCTTACATCCCGGTCAGTTTACAACAGCCTTTCTCAGCGTGCCGGAACGCCAGGAAATTATTTTACCGAAAACGGCCCTGATTATGAATAATGAGGCTGTAACGGTCATGGTTGCCGTAGCTCCCGACCATTACCAGCAGCGACAAATCACAATGAGTTATGATGAAGGCGATAATGTCAGAGTCATCAGCGGGTTGAAGGCTGGAGAACGTGTGATTACGCACGGGGCGATCCTGCTCAATGATTATTAAGCAGGGATAAAGGAACGGGTTATGTATATAGAGGCCTTTATCTCCTGGTGCTTTTCGCGGCGCAGCCTGATTTTTTTCTTTACCTTCCTGATCATGATATTGGGCGTTGTTTCCTGGAAGCATATTCCCATAGAAGCCTATCCGGATCTGGGGCCTGTCACTGTGCAGGTTACGACGCAGATGCCCGGCCTGGCTGCCGAAGAAATGGAACAACAGGTCACAATGCCTGTAGAGCGGGCTCTGGCCAGTGTGCCGAATGTGACAGAAAGCCGGTCAACCAGCACATTTGGACTGTCTCTGGTGACGCTGGTTTTCAAGGATGGGACAGATATTTATCTGGCCCGGCAGCAGGTTCTGGCTGAACTTTCGGGGCTTGATCTGACCAATGGCGGTCAGCCCGCTCTTGGGCCGGTATCGGGACCGAGCGGTGAGATCTATCGCTACACCCTTGAGTCAGATGATCGTGACCTCATGGAGCTGTCAGATGTCCAGAAATGGATCGTCATTCCAGCTCTCAAACAGGTGCCCGGCGTTGTTAATATTGATAATTTCGGCGGCTTTACGCGTGAATATCAGCTTGTAATCGATCCGAATGCGCTGATTCGTTACAGCGTCAGTCTTGCAGACGTCATGAATGCTGTCAAAAACAGCAACGCCAATGCAGGGGGCGGCCGTGTCACGCGTGGTGAGCAATCTTATATTATTCGCGGGGTCGGCCTGATTCATTCCCTTGAGGATATGAACGAAATTGTCGTTTCCCACCATAATGGCGTGCCGGTTCTGCTCAGACAGTTGGGCCATATTGAATTTGGCTCGCAGGTGCGCGAAGGGCTTCTGGGTAAAAATGGCAATCCTGATACATTGGAAGGGGTCGTTACCGCTCTGCGAGGCAGCAATCCTTCCCAGGTTCTTGATGCCCTGCATGAAAAGATCGAGAAGCTGCAAAAGCGCCTGGCACCGCTCCATATGCGGATTGTCCCTTATCTTGATCGCGATAATCTGATTCACGCTACGACGGAAAAAGTCGGAGAGACCATGACGGAGGGGATTGGCCTCGTTCTGATCATTCTGACGTTTTTCCTGGGTTCCCCCCGTTGTGCAGCCGTTACCGCCATTACAATTCCTTTCGCTCTGGCCGTTGCGTTCATTCTTATGAAAGCATGCGGTATGGCCGCCAATCTGTTTTCGCTCGGTGCCATTGATTTCGGCGTCATCGTGGACGGGGCGATTGTGATTACGGAGGTTATTTTACGTCTAAGGGAGGATGATCCGGACCAGCCTCTTGATAGCCATGTCGTGCTTTCAGTTACGCGGCGTGCGGGACGCGCGATCTTTGCGGCAACCATGATTATTATTCTGGCCTATAGCCCGCTTTTTGCCTTTGATGGAATGGAAGGGAAGCTCTTTCATCCCATGGCCTTTACAGTGAGTTTTGCCCTGATCGGGGCGTTGCTCTGTGCTCTGGCTCTGACCCCTACCCTGACTTTTCTGGCGCTTCGTTCCCCGCATCATGTCTGGCATAATGCACCGCTTGAGTGGCTGATCAGACATTATAAAAATGGCCTTTCCTATTTTCTGAAATATCCTCTCATTCCTTTTGTCGGTGCGGCGATTGCTCTTGTTCTGGTGGTGATTCTGGGAGCTTCTGTCGGGCAGGAATTTCTCCCGGACCTTGATGAGGGAGCCCTGTGGGTGCAGGTGCAGATGCCAACGGCTATTTCATTGGAAAAAGGGCAGGAAATCGCTAATGAATTGCGCCGTGCTGTCCGGGAATTCCCCGAAACGTCTTATGCCATCACCCAGCTTGGCCGTTCCGATGATGGAACGGACCCCTGGACACCGTCGCATGTAGAAATGCCCGTTGGGCTGACACCTTATAAAAACTGGCCGAAGGGAGAGGGGAAGGAAGAGTTTGTTGAAAAACTTCGCCAGAGATTAAACCAGATTCCAGGAATTGAGTTTTCGATCAGTCAGCCTATTCAGGATAGTATTGAAGATTCGATCGGAGGGGCCCACAGCCCGCTTGTTCTGCGCGTTTATGGTGATGATTTTAATGAATTGCGCCGTATCGGACAGCAGATTGTGGGCATACTCTGGCAGGTTCCGGGTACAGTGCAGGCTTCCCTGTTCCAGGAGCCACGGATTCCTCAGATTGAAGTGCAGGCTGACCGTAAAAAAGCAGCCCGTTACGGAATCAGCGTTTCAGATATTTCAGATATTGTTTCCAATGCGATTGGTGATGCCCCTTTGACGACGATTGTCAAAGCCGGTCGGGAATATAATGCAACCCTGCATGTTGCCCATAAACATCTTGATAACTTGCAGGATATGGGTCAGATCCCTCTGATCACTCCTGATGGTTCAGCCATTCCCCTTTCAGAGGTGGCGGCTATCCGTTTCCAGATGGGGGAAAGCAATATCAGCCATGAAGGCGGGGAAAGAGAGCTGACAATTCAGGTCGATAACGGGGAAAGACCGATGTCGCAATATCTGGCAGATGCCCAGAAGTGTATTGATGCTGCCGTGCATTTCGATCCCCAGAATTATCGTCTGGAATGGGCCGGGTCATTCAAACAGGCCGAACATGCAAAAGTGCGCCTGACCATCGCTCTGTCCGTCATGTTCTCCGTCATGTTGGGTCTTTTATATATTGAATTCAGAAAGATCAGGCAGGCACTGCTGATTCTGGGTGTTGTGCCTCTGGCAACATTAGGCGGGCTGGTTGCGCTCCATTTGCGTCATGAAACCTTGAATATTGCAACAGCTGTCGGGTTCATTGCTCTTTTCGGGGTAGCGATTCAGAATGGTATTATCATGATTTCCAGCATCAACCGTCACAGACATGAGGGTCACGACGTTTTCCATGCGACTGTGATTGGTGCGTCTGAGCGTTTCCGTCCTGTATTAATGACAGCAACCGTGGCCAGTGTGGGGATGTTGCCAGCCGCCATTGCGACAGGTGTCGGAACGGATGTTCAGCGCGGTCTGGCAACTGTCGTTGTCGGGGGGCTGGGAATTGCAACGCTTCTGACCCTGTTTATTCTTCCCGTTTCCTTTTACCGTCTGGAGAGCTGGATCGATAAACGTTCAGCCCGTTCAGCGTCCAAGGCAGGTGTGTGATGAGCTTCCGCGCGAGATACACCGCCTCTTCCTTTCTGGCGCCGTTTTTATGTATCGCTTTATGTAGCTGCGTTATCGGGCCTAAAGGAAAGATCCCCGCTCTCCCAGCTCACACGGGTTACCAGTCTGAACCACTGAAACAGACCGCCGGGCATGATAGCAGGGATTCAGCTCTGCGCCGTCAGGATATTGTGCAGGGGCTGGATATTCCGGGCCGCTGGTGGGAGGTTTTCCGTAATCCTGCCTTAAATCAGCTTGTGGAACAGGCTTTGGCCCATAGTCATGACCTGAAAGCCATGCAGGAAGGGCTGAAAATGGCATGGGAGCAGCGCCGCGTTGAAGGAGCGGCCTTGTATCCCACTATTTCGGCACAGTTTATCCCGTCACGCAACAAGACGTCCAAAGCACTTTCCAATGTGCCCTATGCCAATGAGTGGCTTTATAACCTTCATACAGCTCAGCTCAATATCGGGTACGTTCCTGACTTGTGGGGCGGTGAGAGACAGGCCATCCGGGCCGCTGCGGCACAGGCGAATGTCCAGCGTTTTCAACTTGAGGCAACGGCTCTGACGCTTATTGCCAATATCGTCAATGGCGCTATTACAGAAGCAAGTTTCAGAGCCCAGATAGACGCAACGAACGCCCTGATTGCCCAACAGAAAGAGTCTCTCTCCATTGCTGAAAAGCAGCAGGCTCTGGGAGATCAGGCACGTTTGAACACTGTGCTGCAACAAAATAGTGTTGCTCAATTGGAAGCGACGCTGCCTCCTCTGGAACGTGATCTTGCCCAGACGAGGACGCAGCTGGCTGTGCTGGCAGGGATGACCCCGAATCAGGAAGTGCCTGTCTTTACGCTCGACCAGTTTACCCTGCCTGCGCAAATGCCCCTGACTTTGCCGTCAGCCTTATTGGAACAACGGCCAGATATAAGAGCCGCGCAGGAACAGATCCATGCCGCGGCGGCCCAGGTTGGCATTGCGATTGCAAACCGCCTTCCCAATGTTCAGCTCAGTGCGGTCCCGGGGCAGGTTGTGGGACATATGAGCCAGATGTTCAAGGGCGGCTATGGTAACTGGGATATGATGGCGACAATTACCCAGCCGATCTTTCAAGGGGGATCACTTCTTCACGCCCAACGGGCTGCCCGAAAGCAGCTTCATCAGGCAACGGAAATGTATCAATCAACTGTTTTAAGTGCCGTGGGAGATGTCGCTGACAGTCTGCACGCTCTGCAATATGACAGTGAAACGCTTCTGGCTCAGGAAAAAGCTCTGGAGAGTGCGCAGAAAGTCCTTAATATAGCGCGCGCACGAAAAAGGTTCGGAGATATCAGCCAGCTCGATCTCATAACGGCACAAGCCAATGTGGCACAGAGCCAGCTCTCTTTCGTTCAGGCAAAGGCCGTTCGGTTTTCAGATAGTGTCGGCTTGTTTCAGTCGCTCGGCGGCGGTTGGTGGCACCGTAATGACCTCGGTCTGCCACCTGAAGAAGCAAAAAGACTGTCTACAACCCTTGTCCCCTGGTAGGGACAAGGCTGAAAGCCAGTCTATTCATAAAGATCTATTCGTAAATATCGAGCGTCCATTTATCGTTCTCGGGGCGGGCAAGAACGGGGACGGCATTTGGAAGCCGGACATTGGCAGGCAGCCTCATAGAGGAACGAAGCGCCCGGAAAACGCCTCCATGAGCCACAATAAGGGGCGTTCCCTCTTCAGAAAGCGCCTTATTAACCGCTTTTACAGCGCGTTCCCGGAGTTTTGAGAAGGATTCAGCGCCTTCGGGTGTAAATTGCTCAGCAATCCAGGGGTCGTACCAGTCTCCCATAGGCTGGCCTTCCTGCACACCAAAACAGACCTCAATGATGCCTTCTTCGGTCCTGACAGGGAGCTCAGGCCCTCCAACGTCCATAATAGCCCGTTTCACGTAATCAGCTGTAACAGAGGCACGGCTGAGCGGAGAGGTGACAATATGGGTAAAAGGGACAGGGAGCGCATTATTGCGGACGTATTTCGCAAATAAGGCACCCGCTGCTTCTGCCTGCGCGCGGCCAATTTCATTTAATGACACGTCTGTGCGACCTTGTGACAGATTGGCGGCATTCCAGTCAGTCTGTCCATGGCGTAAAAACCAGTAAGGCCGTGTTATGAGGCGTGTCATTATAACTTCCTTTCTTGCTGTAGAAGTTTCGACTGCTTTTAATCAAACAGGGACGAGACAGAGCTTTCATCAGCCACCGCTCTGATGGCTCTGGCAATAAGCTCTGCGGTTGAAACCTGTCTGATATTCTGTGTTGCAGCCTGTTCAGGCGTTGCAGGAATACTGTCTGTAATGGTCAGCATTTTGATCGGACTGTTCATGACACGGGTGCAGGCATTATTGGTCAGAACACCATGTGTGACATAGGCTTCCACACCGGCAGCCCCATGTTTCATCAAAGCCTCGGCAGCATTGCACAATGAGCCGCCACTATCAATGATATCGTCAACGAGAATGCAATAACGGTCCTTGACGTCACCAATGACATTCATAACCTCTGAAACACCGGCACGTTCGCGGCGTTTATCAATAATTGCCAGATCAACATTCAGGCGCCGGGCAAGCTGACGGGCCCTGATAACGCCGCCCACATCAGGGGAGACAATCATCAGGTCTTCCTTATGGCGTTCCGGATGGCGGGCGAGAATATCGCGCACAAAAAGCGGAGCGGCATATAGATTATCGGTCGGGATATCAAAAAAGCCCTGAATCTGCATGGCGTGCAGGTCCATGGTCAGGATGCGGTTGGCGCCTGCTTCAGTCAGAAGATTGGCCACAAGCTTGGCGCTGATCGGTGTTCTCGGCCCTGATTTCCGGTCCTGACGGGCATAACCGAAATAAGGCATGACCGCTGTAATCCGTCGTGCTGATCCACGGCGCAGCGCATCGAGAACGATCAATAATTCCATAAGATGGTCATTGGTCGGCATGCATGTGCTCTGGATCACGAACATATCTTCGCCACGCACATTTTCCTGTATCTCGACGAAGACTTCACCATCAGCAAACCTACGGATCAGGGTTTTGCATAAAGGGAGGTCAAGCTCCTCAGCTACGGCTGTAGCCAAAGGAAGATTACTGTTACAGGCAACGATTTTCATAAGGCAGGAAATCTCACAGGAGAGGCAAAATGTCAGACACGTTCTTTTTACCATCATGACAGCCATCTGTCATGGTCCTTGACCTGTTAAGAAACTACTTCTTTGATTTTATATCTGGTGATGGTTTCATATCACGGCCGGAATAATTGGTGATGATGGTTCTGACCGCTCCAGCCGCCTCGTGAGCGGCAGCGTCAGCCACGTCTCCCCACGGCCCGTCAAGCGAATGGGCAGAAACGGCATGGAGCTGAGTTGCGGCACCCGCTTCCTCACCTTTGCCTGACAGAACGTGCCAGATAATAGTAACCTGTTGTTCTTTTACATTCTTTTCAGGAGGTTTGGGAGGAATATCCTTGAGCTGTACCTGACAGATTACTTTAAAATCAGCATGTTCTGGCGTTGTCTGGACGTTATTGCGTCCATCCGGCAGAGAGGCGTAAAAAGCGCGTGCAAGCGATATATTGCCGTCTCCCGGCGCGCCCTGCACACCGGCAAAATAGATTTTAGCCTGACGGTTCATTAGGCTGTGAGGGTCCCCCTGCATGTTTTTAGCCTGAATGGCGGTGAGAAGGCGCGCAATATCGGGGGCGATTTCCAGCGCAACGGTATTAAGGGCGTCAGGGTCGGCGGCTTTCCAGCCTGCCTGGTCTATAACGGACCCATATCCTTTGGCCCGTTCCTTCCCGGTTGAATCATAGAGTTTGTAATAGGGTTTAATCCCGTTATCCACTTTTTGGGCGCCCAGCCTTACCCACCAGTCTCCCGGTTTGGGGGGCTGATCGACAGCAGGAAGAGACTGATTGACCAGAGCCGTCACCACATCTCTGGTCCAGAGTTCTGCCCCGTGTCGCCATGGGGCTTTCGGAGGCACCATAACCGGGACCGCAAGGCGAGGAGGGGGCAGATTTTGCAGAGCCAGGCGCTGGGATTCACCCCCTCTCTGGGCGAAAGGGTGCGTTACATCCAGGCAGCCTGTGAGTGTCAGTAAGGATAAACAGGCACAGAATGTAGGATAAAAGCGCTTCATCAGGGGGGACAGGACCTTTCAGAAAGGGGAGTCATGAACGGTCATTACTGACGGATCAGAACGTAGGAAATGGTGATATCAAGGTCAAAATGGTCTCCCGTCATATCGGGTGGGACAGGAGGCAGGTGCGCACTCTGGAACATGCCAACAGTGGCAGCATCCAGAGCATAGGAACCGGATTGATCGGTCAGACGCACTGATTTGACGCGGCCTGTTCTGTCGAGCACGACATGAACAGAAGAAGAACCATCTTCACCGTTTTCTGCCGCATCTTCAGGGTAGAACATATGGGCACGCACCCAGCGGTCAATTTCTGATCCGTAATCAGAACTGACACCCTTAATGCGGTTACGTGTCTTATAGGGGGCGTTGATCTGCCCGTTCTGGCTAAGAGGCCCTAAGGAGAAATTAACGGGCCCCCGGCTTCCCCCCCGGTGACCATGATGTCTTGCCGGAGGAGATGGCTCACCACTGAAAGAAAGGTCCATGGGGTGCGAAAAAGGCGTGACGTGCTGTCTCTGACGTTGTGGAACCGGTTTTCTGGAAACCGGGTTGCGGTGACTGGATTTTGGAGTTGCAGGAGTCAGAGGCTGGTCGAGCTGTGGCGCCTGGGCAAGGTCCGCTGAAGAAGCGATCGGAGCCGGAGTGGAGGAAGGCGTTTTGGGGGTGGGAACAACCGGTTCGGGGGCTGTTTCCTGCTTCACGGGAGGGGCTTCGGCCGCGGGTGATTCGCTCCCGGGGTCATGAATTTGCGGCCCCTGCATGCTGTGTTTGCTGGGAGGGGCATCAAAGACCATTTCCACCTGAGGCTGGTTGGCATCATCAGGATTGCCATGAAGAGTCGGAGTTTTATAAAAAATCAGGACCAGAAGCGTGAGATGAAATAAGACAGACAGGCAGGATGGAACGACCAGGGGGGATTCTGCAATCGTTTCCGGGCGTAACATTGGTGAGGGCGTTGCATAATGCTGCGCTGGCAATGCACAATAGGCGCCTAACCTGGCACGATCATGAGGGGCTGTCGTGTCAGAAACCGTCACGAACGTCGTACTCGCAAGATAAGGTCAGGGGGCAGAACAGAGATGCAATCATGTCCCTTCTCTTGTGCCTCATAATAGGTCAGACTGTCACCATAGATTGTGGAAATAAACGGCAAAGTTTTATTACAGAACGTTCAGAAAGAGGTGTTTCATGCTTCATTTGCCTCGATCTTTTCTGGAAGATCCTGATATCAGTGCTTTTGCCAGATCAACAGGTCCCTGTAATCTCTTCAGGGAAGGGAATTCAAGCCTTGCAGCCAGCCATTACAGAGAGCCTTATGAGGCGCTTGTCCACGCGGTTATCGGGCAGCACCTTCATAGTAATGCTGTAAAGAAAATATTTGAACGCTTCTGTGCTCTTAATAAAACAGCCAGGAGTGATCAGCAGGGAATAGCGCATCCGCCAGATGCGGAAACGCTTCTGGCGACCGATCATGATACCTTGAAACAATGCGGCATGTCAGATGGGAAAATACGGGCCCTGAAAGGACTGGCTGAAGCTCAGTCACAAGGGCGCCTGCCAAACGCAGAGCAGGCTGAAAAACTTGATGATGAGACTCTGATAAAAGAGCTGACGGCTCTTTACGGGATCGGGCGCTGGACGGTTGAGATGTTTCTGATTTTTGGCCTTCACAGGCCTGATGTCTTTCCAGCTGATGATTTTGGCATCAGGGAAGGATGGCGGCTTATTAAAAAATTACCGCAGAAGCCTACTCCGGCGGCTCTTTATAAAAGTACGGAGGTTTTTTCCCCTCACCGGACATTATTAACGTGCTATTGCTGGCAGGCTAAAGAGCTTGGTACGGGGCAGAAGGGCGTTTAAAGTGATATTTTTAACGAAGTCTCTCTTGACCTTGCTCCAAGAGAATCGCACATAATGCAGCTTTCTGATGAGCAGAGGGAGCTGAGGCCTGTTTGTCTCAGCGGAAACCATCCCTGAAACTGCCCTGAATTATAAGGACTTTCATGCCTAAAGAAGATCTGATCGAGTTTACCGGAACGGTTACAGAGCTCCTGCCCAATGCCATGTTTCGTGTAACATTGGATAATGAACACACCATTTTAGCGCATACAAGCGGCAAGATGCGTAAAAACCGCATTCGTGTGCTGGCTGGGGACAGGGTCAATGTGGAAATGACTCCTTATGACCTCAGTAAAGGGCGTATTACGTTCCGCTTTAAATAATAATTAAAGTGACGCAGAACTCTGTCATCATGGCTGAGGCCCAGCAGAAAAGACCTCTGCTTATTCTGGCTTCAGCGTCTCCCCGTCGTCTTGCTCTTCTGGCACAGATCGGGATTGAGCCTGACCGTGTCATACCGGCTGATCTTGACGAAACACCTCGTAAGGGCGAGTTACCGCGTTTTTACGCTCGTCGTCTTGCCTATGAAAAAGCAGCTCATATCGCCAGCCAGTGCGATGAACCGGCTTTTATCCTCGGAGCGGATACTGTTGTCGCTGCAGGGCGGCGTATTCTTGAAAAGACTGAGGATGAGACGGTAGCCAGACGCCATCTGGAGCTTTTGTCAGGCCGTCGCCATCGTGTTTTTACGTCCGTTGTCCTGTTTCCTAGTGCTGGTTTGCCGGCAAGCAAAGCGGTTGAACGTACGGTTGAGAGTTATGTGACGTTTGCACGTCTGACCTCTGATCATATAGACGCCCTCATTGCGCAGGGTGATTGGCGGGGCAAAGCAGGGAGTTACGCTCTTCAGGGAGCGGCTGCTTCCCATATAAGACAGATGGGTGGAAGCCCGTCAGCGGTTATTGGTCTCCCTCTTTTCGAAACGGCCCAGCTTTTAAGAGGGCGGATGGCTCTGTCCATACCCTGAAACAGGTTGTTGATACGGTTTCTGAAGGTCTCTTGATGGATATTCTGCTTTCAGGTTCTCCAGGAGAGCTGCGATTCACTCTTATAGAGGAAGGTGAAATCCTCGATATTGCTTTGTGGCACCCGGGCCGGCCCGATGGGTGGGGTGATCACTACAGGGCGCGCGTGCTTTCCATAACGCCTTCTTTTGAAGGAGTGTTTGTCCAGCTTGATAACCAGTTAACTGGTTTTCTGACAACGAAGAAAACACTTCATGAAGGGCAGCTTGTTAAAGCGCAGATTATTCGCTCAGCACAAAATGGCAAAGGGCCGCGGCTAAAATTGCTGGATGAAACTGTGGGAGAAAACGCAGCGTCCATCGGGCTTTTGCAGGAAGGCCCTCACCCGTTGGAAGACCTTCTGGCTCAGGCGTCCCATGCCATGATCTGTTATGAAGATGTGTCTCTGGCCGCGCAGTTACCGGCGAAATATCACGACCGCCTTAAACGTCTTGGGCATGAAACCTTTGCTTTTCTGGATGAGGAATGGGCTGCTCTTCTTGACTCAACAATCCGTGTGGGGCCTCTGACAGCGCATATCACGGTCACTCCTGCCCTGACGGCCATTGATTTTGACGCGTCTTCCAGTCCTGATTTTATGGCTAATATAGAGGCATTCAAAGCTCTTTTAAGGCAGATCCGTCTTAGAAATCTTTCCGGCACACTGGTCATTGATCCAGCGGGACTTCGCATGAAAAAGAGAGCCGCTCTGGTTCCTTTTTTTGAGCGTGCCCTACAAAATGAGAAAGACCCTCTTGGTCCCAGATTGTTGGGAGTGACGAATTCCGGCCTGATTGAGATGACACGGCCAAGGCAGCGCCCCCCTGTTCAGGAAATTTTTGCCTCTCCTTACGGCCAGGGGATTTCTATATTGCGTTGTATTTTAAAAGAGAATCTGAAAGGGACGACCCTTCACGCTCCTGCTCCCATTATCATGGCGCTTGATTCAAATTCAGAAATGCTTAAATCCTTCGAAAAAGAATGGGGCAGTAAGTTGCGCCTTTCTATCTGCCCGCCCCATAAGAACCGTTCCTGGAGCCTTTCCTGATGTGCCCCCTTTGCAAAGAAGTTACTGAATCGAAGTTTCGCCCTTTCTGTTCTCAGAAATGCGCTGACATTGATTTGAAAAGATGGAGTGCCGGGCGTTATTTTGCCCCTTTCATCCATGCTGAAGACCCCCGTATCAGTGATTTTTCCCTCGGTGGTCTCGAGATATTTGGAAAAGAATAAGAAATAGCTTTGCAAGAGGCTTGATCAGTTACGTTTCATAGGGTAAATCACTCCAAGTCGTAAGCAAGTTGGTCTTACGCACGGTGCCCAAGTAGCTCAGTTGGTAGAGCATGCGACTGAAAATCGCAGTGTCGGTGGTTCGATCCCGCCCTTGGGCACCATTTATTTTTCATTTCAAAAAATAAATCCGGGTTTTGCAGAAACGAATAGGTCTCTTTACCTTTAATTCTGCGATTTATATGTAAAATCTTCCAAAGAAAAAGAAAGAATGTTCCCTGTTTCACTGACGTAAGGAGCGTAAATCTCATGCCAGCATCTTTGCCTTCGCTTGAATTTCGAAATGGGTCGTCTGTTCCTGTTCTTGGAATGGGCACATGGAATATGGGCGATGAACCAGCCAGGCGTCAGAGTGAAATAGAGGCCCTGAATTATGGCCTTGATGCCGGATTGCGGGTGATTGATACGGCTGAAATGTACGGAAATGGCCGTTCGGAAATGCTGGTGGGAGAGGCGATTGCCGGCAGGCGCGAGCAGGTTTTTCTTACCAGTAAAGTGTTGCCCTCTCATGCTTCCTATAATGAAACGCTGAGAGCCTGCGAGCGGACGCTACGCCACCTGAAGACAGATTATCTTGATTTATATCTCTTGCATTGGCGTGGCTCGGTGGCTTTGAGTGAGACGATTCGGGCTTTTGAAACTCTGAAGGAACAGGGTTTGATCAGGGCCTGGGGTGTTTCCAATTTTGATTGTGACGATATGGAGGAACTCGAGCAGATAAGTCATGACTGCCAGACGAATCAGGTTTTATATAATCTGGAATATCGGGGCATAGAGCATGATCTGCTTGCTTTCGATCAGGCGCGGAAAATCGTCACGACGGCCTATTCACCCATAGGTCAGGGCGGAGAGCTGTTGCGTCACCCGGTTTTGCGCCATATTGCCGCTCGGCATCATACAAATATCGGTCCTGCGACGCCGGCCATGGTGGCACTTGCCTGGGTTCTGAGGCAGGGAAATATGCTGGCTATTCCCAAAGCGAGCACAATTGAGCACCAGAAGCAGAATATGGCCGCTCTAGAGATTACCCTGAGTGAAACGGACCGCGATGAGCTGAATCGTGCTTTTCCAGCGCCCTCGGCCAAGGTCCCTTTGGCGATGATCTGAAGTCCAGGTTCAATCGGCCTTCAGGGCGGTGATAAAGGGTACTGAAAAAGCCATTAATATTTTTTTAATGGTTAGAAAAACCTTGCAAAAAACCTGAAAAGACGTTAGCAAGCACTCCTTCCTTAGCCCTGAAGCATTCGAGCTTCGTTGGCTGTCTACTGGTTTGGGGGTACGTGATGAACGCACTTGCTCAACTGGGGATGGTATCGGGTTTCCCGAGAGATATCCAGAATATTAGCACTGTCCACGCTGATGATGAGCGCAAGGACTATTTTATAACTCGTGATGGCGAAAGCTTTGCGGGCAATCATCTTCTTATCGATTTTTGGGATGCCAAGAATCTTGATAATCCCAAGAAGATTGATGAGACATTGCGCAGAGCCGCAGAGGCTGCTGGCGCAACGATCCTGCATGGTCATTTCCATCATTTTACACCGAATGGCGGTGTATCAGGGGTGTTGGTGCTGGCTGAAAGCCACATCTCAATTCACACCTGGCCTGAGCGTCATTTCGCGGCAATTGACGTCTTCATGTGTGGCGTCTGTGACCCGAATCTGACGATTCCTGTCATGCAGGAACTGTTCCAGGCAGGGCGCGTAGAGGTTGATGCGTTGCGACGTGGTCGTGTGACCAGACAGTCTCAGAGAGCAGGCTGATTTTAACCCTTTGAGGTTTTTCTGATCAGGCCGGAATTCTGTGCTGATAGTGATATCAGGCAGGATTCTGGCCTGTTATCGTCAGTGTAAGTAAATAAAGAGAAAGCAGAATAATGGCGGATATCTGGCTTAATGAAGACCTTTACCCAAATTGGGGACAGCGCTTTCAGGTGACACGTGAGCTGGCTCACGTAAAATCTCCTTTTCAGGATATTGTTGTTTTCGAAAGCCAGAGCCATGGCCGTGTTCTGGTTCTTGATGGCGTGATTCAGATCACAGAGCGTGATGAGTTCGTCTATCAGGAAATGCTGGCGCACGTGCCACTTCTGATGCACCCTAAAGCCGAAAACGTCTTGATTATCGGCGCTGGGGATGGTGGTGTCCTGCGTCGTGTCCTCCAGCATAAGACCGTTAAGAAGGTCGTTATGGTTGAGATCGATGGCGAAGTGGTCTCCCTTTCAAAGAAATATCTCCCCAATATTGCCGGCAATGCCTGGGAAGACCCCAGAGCAGACGTGATTATCGGTGATGGAATCGATTACGTTGCCAAAGCCGCTGATGGGTCTTTTGACGTGATCATCGTCGATAGCACGGACCCGATCGGCGTTGGTGAAGTTCTCTTCTCTGATGATTTCTATAAAAATTGCGCACGCGTTCTGTCTGATGAAGGGGTGATCGTCAATCAATGCGGTGTTCCGTTCATGCAGGCTGATGAATTGCGTGAGACGAGCCTTCGTCGTGCCAAATTCTTTCCGCACGTAACAGCCTATGTTGCGGCTGTGCCGACCTATGTTGGTGGTTTCATGACATTGGGTATGGCCAAAAAAGGCAGCAAGCCGCAATCATTGGACATTGAGCAGATCAGAAGCCGTGCTGAAGCTGCCGGAATCGGACCTGATTGCCGTTATTGGACGCCTGAAATCCAATGGAGCGCTTTCCAGCTTCCTCCTTATATTTCAGAAAATCTTCCTGTTTCCCAAGGTTAAGGACCTCACTTTATGCGTCGCATGACCATCGCTGATATTCAGAAGATGAAAGCAGAGTCCAGGCCGATCACGATGGTGACGGTTTATGATTATGCCTCAGCTTTGATTGCCGAAAAGGCGGGTGTTCCCATGTTGCTGGTTGGGGATTCTCTGGCAATGGTCATGCACGGCCATGATACGACGCTGCCTCTGACGGTGGAGGAAATTCTGCTCCATGCGAAAATGGTGCGCCGGGGAAGCCAGCAGGCGCTCATCGTCGTGGATATGCCTTTCCTCAGCTACGCAACCGAGCAGGATGCCGTCAATGCGGCGCGGTTGCTCATGCAACAGGGGGGCGGCCAGGCGCTGAAGCTGGAAGGTGGAGCAGAAATTATTCCTGTTATCCGCCGCCTGACCGAGATGGGTGTGCCTGTGATGGGGCATCTGGGCCTGACGCCACAATCACAGCATCAGATCGGGTTGCGCGTGCAGGCGCGTGATGAACAAAGTGCCCGGAAATTGATTCAGGATGCTTTGGCGATCGAAAAAGCAGGGGCTTTTGCTCTGGTTCTGGAAGTGGTTCCCGCTGAGCTTGCTGCTCTGGTGTCACGTCTTGTCTCTATCCCTGTTATCGGCATTGGGGCCGGGGCCGGATGCGATGGTCAGGTGCAGGTCTGGCATGATGTGATGGGCCTTTTTGAGGGGAAATCCCCCCGCCATGCCAAACGTTTTGCAGAGATCGGGGCGCAGATGACGCAGGCCCTCAGTCTCTATAAGGCGGAAGTGGAGGCGAGGTCTTTTCCCACAAAGGCTCAAAGTGCCTCTATGGATAAAGAAATTCTTGCCTCTCTGGAGAAAGAATTCCCCTGATTTTTTAAGGGAAAACCCTTTTAAACCGAATGATTTATTTTTTCTCGATCTGCCAGAAAAGAGATTGTCAGTCAGAGGGTAAACTGGCAATCTATGGTAAATCGTTACGGGAGAGATCATTTCGGATTTCTGCCTGAAAATCAGATAGAAATGACGCCGAAGGAGCAACCACCCCGGAAACTCTCAGGCAGAAGAACCATAGCGATTATGAATTCTGGAGAGTGGTGTCAAAACACCCGCCGACGGGATAATGATCTCAGGCAAAAGGACAGAAGGGGTAATGCGACAATGCACTTCCGCATTGGGGCATTGTGACCTCTTTTTTCCAGGGCCGTTAGTGATGTCTGAGTCTCTTCTCCGAACCCCCCTTTATAATCTGCACCTTGCTTTGGGTGCCAAGATGGTTCCCTTTGCCGGTTATGAAATGCCTGTTCAATACCCTGCCGGGGTGATGGAAGAGCATAAACATACGCGTGAAAAAGCGGGCCTGTTTGATGTCTCTCATATGGGGCAGCTGCGCCTTAAGGCGAAAAAAGGCGGCGTTGAAGGGGCGTTAGTCGCTTTCGAACGCCTTGTGCCAATGGATTATATCGGCCTCGCAGAGGGGCGCCAGCGTTATGCCCTTTTAACAAATGAGCAGGGCGGTATCCGTGATGATCTCATGGTGGCACGCCAGAAAGATGATCTGTTCATCGTTGTTAATGCGGCCTGCAAGGATGAAGATGCCTCTTATATCGAAGAGGCACTGGCTGATGAATGTAGCGTAACGCGTCAGTTTGACCGTGCTCTGCTCGCACTTCAGGGGCCTGAAGCTGTGAACGTTATGAGCCAGTTCTTCCCTGAAGCGGCCTCCATGCGTTTCATGGATTGTATTGAAACCACCTATAACGGCCACGTCGTCACGCTGTCACGTTCAGGCTATACAGGCGAAGATGGATATGAAATCGGCCTGCCTGCTGAATTGGCCGAAGATTTTGCGAAGGCCCTTCTGGCGCACCCGGACGTCAAACCTGTCGGGTTGGGGGCACGTGATTCCCTGCGTCTGGAAGCAGGGTTGTGCCTGTATGGAAACGATATTGACACCACAACAACCCCTGTTGAAGCCTCTTTAAGCTGGGCGATCCAGAAATCCCGCCGTCCCGGTGGCTCACGTGAGGGTGGTTATCCCGGGGCTGAGCGCATTGGTCAGCAATTGCAGAATGGAACGGAACGCCTCCGCGTGGGCTTGCAGCCTGAAGGTCGTGCGCCGGTTCGTGCAGGTGTTGAGTTATTTGCTGATGAAGCCGCCCAGACAAAAATTGGCGTGGTGACATCAGGTGGTTTTGGCCCTACATACGGCGCTCCTGTGGCGATGGGTTATGTACAGACTGCTTTTGCCAAGCCTGAGACAAAATTATTCGCCTCTCTCCGTGGGAAAATTGTGCCTGTAACGGTCAAGGCGATGCCTTTTGTTCCCGCAGGTTTTAAACGTTAATCAGAAAAGGTTGCTCCAAATGACAACATATTACACAGAAACACATGAATGGGTCCGCGTTGAAGGTGACGTCGCGGTTGTTGGTATTACAGCTCACGCCGCTGAAGAGCTGGGTGAACTGGTCTTTGCTGAAGGCAAGGATAACGGCACAGTCGTTTCTGTTGGCGATGCAGTGGCTGTTGTTGAGTCCGTCAAGGCAGCGTCTGACATCTATGCGCCATTGAGCGGAACCATCACAGAATTCAACACCCAGCTTTCTGATGATCCGACCCTGATCAATAAAGAACCTGAAGGACTGGGCTGGATTGTAAAGCTCGAGATCTCCAATAAGGACGAGCTCTCAAAATTGCTGTCTGCTGAACAGTACGCTGCCCTTTAATTTTTAAACTGTGCCTTGTTAACTTTTTTTGCTGGTAGATTTACATGACCCTGAACTGGCCCGAGCAGAAAGCTCTTTTTAGTCAACGCCATATTGGCCCCCGCGAGCGGGACCAGAAGGCTATGCTCCATAGTCTGGGTTTTGAGTCCATGGCGGCACTCATGGATAAAGTCATACCAGCCTCCATCCGTCCTTCTGCCCCTTCGCAAGAGGCACAGGGCGGCATTGGAGCGCCTTTGAGTGAGCTGGAAACACTCCAGAAGCTCAAACAGATGGCCGATAAAAACAGGGTCATGGTTTCCATGATCGGGCAGGGTTATTACGATACCTTCCTGCCTCCGGTCATTTTACGCAACGTCCTTGAAAATCCTGCCTGGTACACAGCTTATACGCCTTACCAGCCTGAAATCAGTCAGGGGCGTCTCGAAGTGCTTCTCAACTTCCAGACACTGGTGACAGAGCTGACCGGTCTGGATATCGCGAACGCTTCCCTGCTGGATGAAGCGACAGCCTGTGCTGAAGCGATGGCCATGGCACGCCGGACCAGCAAATCAAAAACGCAGGCTTTCTTTGTCGATCAGGACACCCATCCCCAGATCATTGCCGTCATGCAGACAAGAGCCAAACCGCAGGGCTGGACGCTGATCATCGGTAATCCAGAGACAGATCTGAAAGCCGATGAGGTTTTTGGTGGTCTGTTCTCTTATCCCGGTTCATCGGGACGTGTTCAGAATCCGCAACCTTATATTGATGCTCTTCATCAGGTTGGCAGCATTGCCTGTCTGACCTGCGATCCACTGGCTCTGATGCTGCTGAAATCTCCTGGTGCTTTAGGGGCTGACATTGCTGTCGGGTCCATGCAGCGTTTCGGTACCCCAATGGGCAATGGTGGTCCTCATGCTGCGTTCATGGCAACGAAGGATGCTCATAAACGCCATATGCCCGGTCGTATTGTCGGGATTTCACGTGATAGCCATGGGCAGATGGCCTATCGCCTGTCTCTGCAAACACGTGAGCAGCATATCCGCCGCGAGAAAGCGACGTCCAATATCTGCACGGCGCAGGCACTTCCTGCCATGATTTCAACGTTCTATGCGCTTTATCATGGTCCGAAAGGGCTGACGGATATCGCAGAACGTGTCCATAGCTACGCGCAGATTCTGGCTGCCGGGCTGAAAGCATTGGGTGTTTCTGTCGTAACAGAGGCCTATTTCGATACAATTACCGTCCATGTCGGTGCGAAAGCTGCTGACATCCTCCAGTCAGCGCAGGAAAACGGCATTAATGTGCGCAACAAGGGTGAAGGGCTGATCGGTCTTTCATGTGACGAGCTGACAACGCCGGACATCATCAAGACGTTGTGGCGTGTATTCGGGGCTGATGAAAATCAGCTGAAACAGTTTGAACAGGGTCTTTCTGTTCCTGAAACAGTATCATCTGATCTGAAACGGGATGGGACCGCCTTAACACATCCAATTTTTGAGGCTTATCATTCCGAGACGGAAATGATGCGCTATCTGCGCCGCCTTGCTGATAAAGATCTGGCATTGGATCGCAGCATGATCCCTCTGGGCTCATGCACCATGAAGCTCAATCCGACCACGGCGATGGAACCGATTACCTGGCCGGAATTTGCAAGGATTCATCCTTTTGCCCCAGCTGGTCAGAAAGAAGGGTATGCTGCGCTTTTTGACATGCTGGAGAAAGCTCTCTGCCATATTTCCGGCTATGATGCGGTCTCTCTTCAGCCCAATTCCGGCGCGCAGGGTGAGTTTGCCGGGTTGATGGCGATCCGTGCTTATCATGAAGCGCGTGGTGATAAAGAGCGCTCAATCTGTCTGATTCCGGCTTCAGCGCACGGGACGAACCCGGCCTCTGCTCAGATGGCGGGAATGAGTGTCGTTGTTGTTGCCTGTGATGACGCCGGTAATGTGGATGTTGATGACCTCAAGGTGAAGCTTGACCGTCACGTCGGTCATGTTGCCGCGATTATGATCACCTATCCTTCAACCCACGGTGTTTTTGAGGAACGGATTACGGAAATCTGTGATCTGGTGCATCAGGCTGGCGGACAGGTTTATCTTGACGGCGCAAATATGA
Source organism: Aristophania sp. ESL1100 (assembly GCF_058511235.1). Taxonomy (NCBI): domain Bacteria; kingdom Pseudomonadati; phylum Pseudomonadota; class Alphaproteobacteria; order Acetobacterales; family Acetobacteraceae; genus Aristophania; species Aristophania sp. ESL1100. Next base: position 2,028,341 of record NZ_CP196394.1, read on the forward strand.
ATGCGCAGGTCGGTCTGGCACGCCCCGGCCTCTATGGTTCAGATGTCTCACACTTCAATCTGCACAAGACTTTCTGTATCCCGCATGGCGGGGGTGGTCCTGGCATGGGACCGATTGGTGTGAGAGCTCACCTGGCACCTTATCTGCCTTCTGTCTCCGTTTCTGAAAAGGTTGAGCTTATTTCTGCCGCTCCTTATGGGTCTGCGTCCGTATTGCCAATCTCCCTTGCCTATATCCTGATGATGGGTGATGAAGGTCTGCGTCAGGCGTCTGAACTGGCTATTCTGAACGCCAATTATATCGCCAGACGTCTGGAAGGCGCTTATGAAGTGTTGTTCCGTGGTGCTCAGGGGCTGACAGCGCATGAATGCATCCTTGATATGCGTCCTTTCAAGGATACGCTCGGGGTCACAATTGATGATTTTGCCAAGCGTCTCATTGATTATGGGTTCCATGCACCGACCGTCAGTTTCCCGGTTCCTGGCACATTGATGATTGAGCCGACAGAGTCTGAAAATCTGGCAGAGCTTGACCGCTTCTGTGAGGCCATGTTGGCAATCCGCGCGGAAATTACTGCCATTGAGGAAAAGCGTATCACGATTGATGAGAGTCCTTTGCGTTATGCGCCTCATACAGCGCGTGACCTCGTATCAGACTGGCAGCGTCCTTATAGTCGCGAGGAGGGTGCGTTCCCCAAAGCTCTGTCAGGTGAGAAATACTGGGCACCGGTCGGTCGTATCGATAATGCCTGGGGAGACCGTAACCTGGTCTGCACATGCCCTGATATGAGCAGCTATACCGAAGAGCTGAAAGGCTGAATTTTTAAAGCCGTTACAGCTTTGGACCTATTTTATGAGCTGTCTGGCAATGCCAGACAGCTCATATATGTTTAAAGATGATTTTGTGTTTTACTTGTGGTGAAGTGAGGGTAAAGCCGGGTTCGTAAGATAAAAAAATACTAATTTTTCAAGAACATATTTTATTATAAAAAATATTACTTGCCGTTTATTTGTAATGATAAAAATTTATAATCGGTCTATTACTTTTGTAAAATTATAATTATCAAAAGGTGCAAATAATTTATATCCTATATAGTTATATAAATAAGTGATGGTGATGTAAGTAAATATGTCCTATTATTATGAAAGTATTTATAATATATTATATAATTAAGTACCTTATCTATTCCTGGTTATGAGCTGCATGTTTGTTTTGTTACAGGAAATTTAGTGTTTAACATTCTATAAATAAATTTTTATATTTAGCGATATTTCTTGACTCATTTAAGATCAAAACCATATGAATTGGGCGTCTTATGATGAATAAAATCTTAATAAGATGAGTTACGTCACCAAGAAAACAGATTGACCTGTTAAGTACCGCCTAAAAGAATTCGTGTTCCCAGTAAATATACCCACAGCTTTTCAGCCTGTAATAAAGAGGTGGAAACGTCTGAGTTCCCCTCTTTTCCTCGTCGTTGTTGCTATCCCGAATCTCATTTCTGTAAGTTATTGGGGTTTGATTGCATCACCTGTCTATGAATCAGAATCAATCGTTCTGGTTACAAATCCAAACAGGAACGCAGATAGTCTGACCTCCCTGTTAGCGGGCAATGCCGGGGCTTCAACCTCAGGCGCCTGGATTTTGAAAAACAGGCTTTTATCGTGGGACGAATATAAAGCGATTGATCAGAAATTTCATATTGCTGACACCTATAAAAAAGGTGATTTCGTAGCGCGTTCCGGCGGGTTGATGAGCCTGTGGCGTACTGACGATATTACTTTATGGCATTATTATCAGGATCAGATCGTCATCACGATTGATGAGCAGACAGGTGTTACCAAAATCGCTGTAAAAGGCTGGAATTCGGGTGATGCCTATAAAATCTCGCAGGCTCTGCTTCATGATGCCATGGATCATCTGAATCATTTGAATAAAGATGAAGATGAGGATTTCATTTCGTCAGCCTCGAAAGAAGCAGAACGATTTAGAAAACAGGTCGCTCTGGATGAAGAGGACATTGCTCAGTGGCGTCGTAAATATGGCTATCTGAGCCCGGATCTGGACTATAGGTCCCTCTCTTCAAAAATCCTTCAGCTTGATAGCAAATATATTGATCTAAACAGCCAATATCAGTCCATCCTGTATAATGCAGCGGGCAATCCGTCAGCCCTTATTCTGAAAAAACAGATGGATGTTATCGAGGATGCCGGGGCGAAGGCTCGTTCTGTTTCACAGTCCATGTTCCCAGCGGCAGTTGAATATGAGACGTTAAGATTGAAAAAAGAGGCTGATTCCAAATTATTGATTTCTGCTGAGACGTCTCTTCAGGAAACAAAAATCAAGGCTTCTCAGAACCATTATTACTTAAAAATAATAAGTAAATCTTCTGAGCCCCATGCGCCGTCAGGCCCGCAACGTTTGAAATGGGTCCTCATTATCCTTGTGACAAGCCTGATTCTGCGTGCGTTACTGGCGTAAGCTGCACCTGGTCTGTTCTTTAATTTCTTCTTTTCACGGACTTGATTTTTTTAATGACTACAAAACGGACTCGTTTCACTCTTGCCGCGACACTTGCACTTTGCCTTGGAAACGCAGCTTTATTGTCAGGATGCACCCTTCCCAATGCAGGCCCTCTGGCAGGAGAAGTGGAAAATACCAAGGGTGTCGATATTGTTAACGTTACCGCTGAGCTTTCTTCCAAAATGCTTCAGGATTTGCAGACTGACGAACAACAGAAGCTTTCTGCTGCCCTGGGAGCGCTTTCAACGACAGGGTATCATGAAGAGAGCAGGCTTCAACCCGGTGATATGGTCGATATAGCTCTGTGGAGTTTTTCAGATGCCGGGAGTATGCCGCAAGGGGCTTTATTGGCCCCGGGTCCGAAAGCAACAGAACTGGGCCAGTACCAGCTTGATACGTCCGGCACAATTACGCTTCCTTACGTGGGGTCTGTTTCTCTCTCTGGTCTGACTCCCAAAGAAGCACGGGCGGTGATTGCCGGTAAATTCAGAAAACTGGCTCTTGTCCACCAACCCGATATCACATTGAAGATGTCAGATACCCAGGATGGAATTATTGTAACCGGTTCAACGGGGGAACCGAAAGTTCTGCCCTGGGCTCCGGGTGGCATGACATTGGCGCGTGCCATTACATTGACGTTGGGAAATGGTGCTTCCACTCTCAGTGAAAATAGTGCGTTGGATAATAACAACAGGAACGCCATTACCGCTTCCATTATCCGCAATGGTAATGAAATAAACCTTCCCATTTCAGATGCCTTGAAACGCGATATCCATCTCTATCCGGCAGATAAGGTCATTATAAAAAAAGAGCCTGCTGTACAGGTGTCCATCGTGGGGGGAGGTATTGCAAAAGCCGGGCTTTATGGCTTTTCAAAGTCGCCTGGTCTGGCGGCGGCCATAGCGGGTGCACAAGGTCTGAACCCGAATGCGGCAAATAGCACGCGTATTTTTGTTTTCAGACAGCAGAGAGATCAGAAACCGACTTTATACGTGCTTTCCTGGAAGGATGGAAACGGTCTGCTCATAGCGCAACAGTTCCCCGTTCAGAATGGAGACATCATATATGTTGCTGAATCGGCGATTGTTCCCGTTTCACGCGTCCTTAACACGATTTTCCAAATGGCTCTTCCCGCGACGATCGCCAGGTAAGTTTTCATCCATGAATTTTACGTCCTATTTGACGCTCATTGGTTTAAGCCCTGAAAAACTGGCCCGTGCTGCACAACAGATCGGGTCATGGGCTGAGCTGAGAGCCTGGCTTGATCAATACGGGCCTGATGATGAAATGCCTGCTATACAGCGTATTTCCATAGGGACACCGTCAATGGATACTTCGTGGAAAACGGCTCTGAAACGTCGTTTCTTCACGATGAAGGAAAAAGGCCACCCAGTGGGGGAGGAGCCAGTCTGGCCAGCCGTTGTTGAACGCAGGAGACGCGTTGCGCTGGCCACGACACTCTTCCTGACAGCCTCTCTGACGTATTTTGCGAAACGAACCTTAACAGCAGAGCATATTACGTCCTTTCTTGAGACGTTTTACATCCTGCTCTATGCCGTCATGAGTTATTTCATGATTGCCACGTTTGCGAAACTGGCCATTGGCTCATGGCACGCCTTGCGTGGGCCGAAGGGAAATCCCTGGCACCCGGTTCATACGGCCGTTGACCCTCGGCCGAATGTGAAAGTGGCTGTTTTATTTCCCGTCTATCATGAAGACCCGGCCAGAGTGGTTGCCGGGATGATCGCAACGGCGCAATCTCTCAGCCGTTACGCGCCTCACCGTGCAAAACATTATGAATTTTTTCTGCTGTCAGACAGCCGGAAGCCGGAATTTCGCATTGCTGAACGTGCAGCCCTTTATCAGGCACAGGAACTCTGTCCCGAGATTCGGTTTCATTATCGTTGGAGGGCGTCCAACGATAACGCAAAGCTGGGCAATATTACGGATTTTTGCCGCCGTTGGGGGAAACGCTACGATTATATGATGGTCATGGATGCGGACAGCCTCATGCAGGGCCAGACCATTCATGAACTCCTCAGAATGATGGAAGGCAACCACCGCCTTGGCATTCTCCAGACGAATCCGACCCCCATTCTCCGTAAAACGCTTTTTGGCCGTATGCAGCAATTCGCAGGGCGGCTTTATGGCTCAGCGTTCTCCTATAGTCTTCAGGCCATGTATATGGGGCATGCCAGCTATATTGGCCATAACGCCTTAATCCGTACTGACGCTTTTATCGAAAACTGTATTTTGCCTGAATTGCCAGGAAAATCGCCCTGGGGAGGCAAGCCTCTCAGCCATGATATTATCGAAGCTGCTTTGATGGCGCGTGCCGGTTATGAAGTATGGTTTCTGCCTGATATGGGTGGCAGTTATGAAGAAATACCGGCGAATATCCTGAGCTCCCTGATCCGCGAAAGACGGTGGATGCAAGGCAATCTGCAACATGCGCGTTTCTTCTTTCTGGAGGGGTTGAAGCCCCTTCACAGGGAAAATTTTCTAAGTGGCTTTATGGGATATATGTCCGCGCTGTTATGGGCCATTTTCCTGGTCATTTCTGCTGGTGCTATGGTGTCTTATCTGCAGACGGGTCATTTTTCTGCGGGAACGATTGCCCAGATAGAAATTCCTTCCATCATGATGCTTGTGGCCTCTGCCGTTTTTTTGTTTTCACCACGGGTTCTGGCAATCTGTCTCAATATCAGGACATCAAGATCCCGTTTATTTGGTGGGAAGCATAAGCTGATTCTTTCCACCTTGGCAGAGACTTTTTTCTCGTTCTTTTTTGCCCCTCTTATGATGGCTTTTATTTCACGTTTTATCTGGATGTGGATCAAACGAAAAACAATCTCATGGGGAAATCAGCAACGCGATGATGAGGCCCTGCCATGGTCTGTCTGTTTCAGATATTTCAGCTGGACCAGTGCAATCGGGATTATTGCAGCCGCCGCTCTTTTTTACCAGGTCAGCAAAATACCGGTGCAGAATTTTGCGCTTATAGCCATTATGTCGGGCCACTGGTTTCAGCCTTCCAGTATTTTTATGTGGTTCTTTCCTATTCTGGCGGGGCTGGGAGGGAGTGTTCTCATGGCCAGGGTAACAAGCAGGATCTTTCCCCTTCTGGAAAAAACCAAGTGGTTTATGATCCCTGAGGAAGTGATCGTCCCTCAAGAAATCACGGATATGAAATATTGGAATAACTATTTAAAGTCCGTTATTCCAGACACAGATAAGCTCGATGACTGTATAGAATATGCGTTGTCAGATAAGTTCTTTTATATCAAACAACGAGCCGGAACGCGCTTCAGGTCCCATCTGGCGGACAGATTTCTAAAACAGCTTCGCGATCATAAAGCACTTTCTGTTGACGAATTCATGCTTGCCATGACCGATAGAAATTGCCTTGATGCGTTGCATCAAATAGCCTGTGAACGCAGGATCTCTCATCAGAAAGAAAATGACTGAGGCCTTCTTTGTTTAAAGATTCGTTCCTTATGGAATCGGTATAAATCCTCAGTAACATTTTTTTGTCGTCAGGGTCTAAGAAGTGTCACAGAGTTGTGACTCCTCTATGGGCTTGCCTGGTTACATGATGCGGCTCACATAAGATATCAGATTGATTTCTATAAAGGACGTAAGCGATGAGCGAACCTGTCTATATTAAAGCCATGTTTACTGTAGATCCTAAAGATGCAACGGAAATAGAGCAGGCTATGCTGCAATGCGTTAAAGGATCACGGAAAGAAAAAGCCTGTCAGACATATGAATTTTTCCGTGACAGAGAGCATGAAGGCCGTTTTTACACTTATGAAATCTGGGCTTCAAAAGAGGGGCTTGATACCCATATGGAGACGCCTCATTTTCAGATATTTGCGAATGCATTGAAAAAACTGGATGGTGATCTGGCCGTCACGACGGTCACGCCTCTTAATCCTGACGCTTAAGCGCAGGCGGCACGGTTATGGCTGATTATCGCCTGGGTGTTGATTTCGGTGGGACGAAAATCGAGGTTCTTGCGCTGGATCGTTCTGGTAGGGAAATATTGCGTGAGAGGGTCCCCGATCCCAATATTTACGAAGAAGCGGTTCTGGCTGTCAGGGACCTGGTTTTGCAGGCTGAGCGGAAAATTGGCTGTGTTTCCGGCCACCGTGTTTCCGGCACGCAACCAACATCGACTTTAGGGATAGGAATCCCCGGTTCTTTATCACCTGAAACAGGATTGGTCCGTAATTCCAACTCAACGTGGCTTAATCAAAAACCATTCGGTCGTGACTTGGAAGCCGCTCTGGACCGCCCGATCCGCATTGAAAATGACGCGAATTGCTTCGTTTTATCGGAAGCGAGCGATGGTGCCGGGCAGGGCTATGACGTGGTTTTCGGCGTTATTATAGGAACCGGTATGGGAGGAGGTCTTGTTGTTAATGGGCGCCTTATTTCGGGGAAACATCATGTTGCCGGAGAATGGGGGCATATTCCTCTTCCCTGGATGACTGAAGAAGACCGGCCTTTCAGAAAATGTTTCTGTGGTAATGAGGGATGTCAGGAGCGTTATTTATGCGGTCCAGCTCTGGCTTATGACTGGAAAGGTAATAAGGCTGACCGTGCAACACACGGGATTGAGGAAGCGGCTCGTAATGGAGACCCCAAAGCGATCCGTGCACTCGATCTTTATATGGACCGTTTTGCGCGTGCCTGTGCCCAGATCGTGAATCTCATTGACCCGGACGTGATCGTTCTGGGAGGCGGTATTTCCAACCTGGAAACGATTTATGAGCGCGTTCCCAGATTATTACCCCGCAATGTTATTACGACGCCCTGTGCAACGCCAATTGTGAAAAACCGTCATGGTGACAGTTCAGGCGTAAGGGGCGCTGCCTGGTTGTGGGACATTGATGAAACGGGTGCATCTCCCGGTCTCTGAAAACAGAGAGCGATAAAAAAAGGCCTTCCTTTTTAGGGGAAGGCCTTTTTTGTGAGCCGGCTTTTATGGAAAAAAACCGGCTTTATTATGCGTCACTTAGACAGAATAGTACATCTCGAACTCAACTGGGTGAGGTGTATGCTCAAAGCGATACACATCATTCCATTTCAGAGCGATATAGCTTTCAATTTGGTCTTTGGTGAAGACATTTCCTTCCATAAGGAAGGCATGATCCGCTTCCAGAGCCTGGAGAGCTTCACGCAGAGAGCCTGCAACCGTCGGGATCTTTTTAAGCTCTTCGGGGGGAAGTTCATAAAGATCCTTATCCATGGCATCGCCAGGATGGATTTTGTTTTTGATCCCATCCAGACCAGCCATCAGCATGGCACTGAAGGCCAGGTAGGGGTTTGCGGTTGGGTCAGGGAAGCGAACCTCAACGCGTTTGGCTTTGGGGCCCGTTGCGTAAGGAATACGGCAGGAAGCTGAACGGTTGGCTGCTGAGTAAGCCAGCAGAACCGGAGCTTCAAAGCCGGGGATCAGACGCTTATAGGAGTTTGTGGAAGGGTTGGTGAAGGCATTAAGAGCCTTGGCGTGCTTAATGATTCCACCAATGTAATAAAGAGCTGTCTCAGAGAGATCAGCATAGCCATTACCTGCAAAGCAGGGCTTCCCATCTTTCCAGATTGACTGGTGCACATGCATGCCTGAGCCGTTATCGCCCATAATGGGTTTAGGCATGAAGGTTGCTGTTTTGCCGTAGGAATGAGCGACATTATGCACGCAATATTTGAAAATCTGCATATAGTCAGCAGATTGCACAAGCGTTGCGAATTTCGTGCCCAGTTCATGCTGGCTGCGGGCCACTTCATGATGGTGTTTTTCAATGGGGAGACCCATTTCACCCATGGTTGTCAGCATTTCAGCGCGGAGGTCTGTTTCACTATCGATAGGAGAAACAGGGAAGTAACCCCCTTTAAGGCCGGGGCGATGGCCCATATTGCCTTCAGGATATTCCTTCATTGAAGCGCCGGGGCCTTCAATGCTGTCGAGCTGGTAGAAACCGAAATTCTCACCTGTGCCGAAACGGACATTGTCAAAAATGAAGAACTCAGCTTCAGGTCCGAAATAGTCCGCTTTCGGAAAGATATTTTTCTGCCAGGCGTGCGGTGGAACGAGGATCGCGATTATAGAAATCCATCGTTCTGGGGTCGACGATATCACAGATCAGGATAAGCTGTGGACGTGCTGAGAAAGGATCCATGACAGCTGTTGTCGGGTCAGGCAGCAACATCATGTCGGATTCGTTAATGGCTTTCCACCCCTGGATGGAAGACCCGTCAAACATGAAGCCCTCAACGAAGGTATCTTCTTCGATCGTGACGACCGCCTGAGTCGTATGGTGCCATTGTCCTTTAGGATCGGTAAAGCGTAGATCGACAAATTCTACGGCATTTTCCTGGATAAGTTCAAAGACACGCTGAACGGCCTTTTTGTCAGGAGTAATTTTTTTCTGGGAAGAAGTCGCTGTCTTGGCCATCTTTGTAATGCCTCGTCTGCAATTTAGACTAATATCATAACGCTTACGAGATATTCTGGATGTTGTCGAGTGGTTCCGTAAAGCTTTATGAGAGAGCGCAGTTGTAATATTTTGGCTGGATACGGCCCATTGGTTGGTAACCCGGGGGAAAGCAGAGATGATTCTACCATCCGTTTCTGAAACGAAAAAAATTTCTGATGCACTTTTTTTTGAGTCCCTCAGCAAGGATTGGACTCCAGACGATATTGAGAAAAATCTGGACCAGACTCTCAGAGGTGCCGATGATGGGGAGCTCTTTCTGGAGTTTCGTGAAACAGAAGTCCTGGGGCTGGAAGAAGGTCTTTTAAGGCGCTCTAGTTTCAACCGTTCCTGCGGGTTTGGCTTGCGCGGGGTTATCGGTGAAAAAACCATCTTCTCCCAGTCTGATCAGCTGGGCATGACGTCTTTGAGCAAAGCAGGGGAAACATTGTCTCTGCTCAATCGTTATGAAAAAAAGGACGTGAGCCAAACTCCAGTTCTTCAGGAGAGAGAGCCTGTCAGTGCCCTCTATGGTCACAGTCATCCTCTGGAAAAAAGCAGATTTTCTGACCGCGTGACCCTTCTTAAGGAAATAGATGCCTATGCCCGCTCTCTGGATACGAACGTTGCGCAGGTGAACGTGACCTTGTTTTCAGAGTGGCATGTCGTCAGAATTATCAGACCTTCCGGTCTGAATCATGGTCAGGCGGCTCATCTGGCTGATATCAGGCCTCTCATGCGTCTGGACGTGACGGTGATTGTCCGGAAGGCAGGGCGTCAGGAAAGTGGTCATTATGGTCAGGGTGGCCGTTATAGCCTTGGGCGCCTGTCGCAACCGCAGACATGGCAGACCATGGTGCAGGAAGCTTTGAGGCAGGCAAATGTCAAACTTGAGGCTGTTCCGGCACCAGCAGGAGAGATGCCCGTGATTTTAGGAGCAGGCTGGCCGGGAATTCTTCTCCACGAAGCGGTAGGGCACGGATTGGAAGGTGATTTTAACCGCAAGGAGAGCTCCGTTTTTACCGGTAAGATCGGCACGCAGGTTGCAGCCTCTGGTGTGACTGTGATCGATGACGGAACGATTGCGGAACGGCGTGGTTCCTTGACGATTGATGATGAAGGAACGCCGACAAATAGGACCGTTCTTATTGAAAACGGGATTTTGAAATCCTACATACATGACCGGTTGAATGCCCGGTTACTGGGGCAGAATACAACCGGAAATGGTCGGCGGGAATCCTATGCTCATGCGCCCCTGCCGCGTATGACCAATACAATCATGGCTTCGGGAGAGGCAGATACCCAATCCATGATTCGGTCAACAGAAAAAGGATTATATGCCGTTAATTTCGGAGGCGGTCAGGTTGATATCACATCAGGCAAATTTGTTTTTGCCATGTCAGAAGCGTATCTCATTGAAAATGGCCGGATTACGCAGCCAGTGAAAGGAGCCACCCTGATCGGCAGCGGGGCCGAAGTCATGCAGAAAATTGAGCTTGTAGGCCCTGATATGATGCTTGACCCCGGCATTGGCACATGCGGTAAAGCAGGGCAGGGTGTGCCTGTGGGCGTAGGGCAGCCAATGATAAAAGTTTCAGGTTTAACCGTGGGAGGTATTGCATCTTAATCCTTTTGATGTCGTAATGGTTTTCGTTTCATAATTGCTCTCTTTTTGTTTGGGTTATTCTGCCTATGACCAACGCTATGCGTTTCTCATTTCTTTTCTTCAGCTTTTCCATGGCTGCTCTTTTCACCACCACTGCCAGGGCGCAGATTGCGCCTGAAGCCAAACAGGAAAAGCCTTTACCTGAACAATGGTATACAGGATCTCTTTTCTCACCCTCTCCAGCCTTGCCGGAAGCCGGGATGGGAGCATTGGAACCCTACGTATCTTCAGGGGTTCCGATGGGAGCTTTTAATTCTTCCGGATCGTTGAAAAAGAAAAAGGCTCAGACGTCGATCTCGCAATATACTCTGATGAAATATGCGGTCACAAACCATCTGTCTCTCTATCTGTTGCCGGATTACAGCTACTCGTGGGGAAATCATACCAGACATTCCGGTGTGAAATTCAACGATCTGCCTTTCGAGCTTCAATATCGTTTTACGCCCCATTATTCTCCGTCCTTTACGATATTTCTCGGCTTTAATGCGCCGACGGGCTCTTACACCAATCTCGCCGAAGCCTCTGAAGGGGTCGGTCGTGGTGTGTGGAGTATCCGTATGGGGGTTCATTCCCAGCTCGTTTACCCGTTTTTCAAACATGCTATGAGAATTCGTCTCTGGGCCGTGGCGAACCAGCCTGTGACAAAAGCACACCTTCGTAACATCACCAGTTATGGGACAAGCAAAGGCTTCTCAGGTCGTGCGCATGCTGGTCAGGCAGGCAATGAAGGGGGGTCTCTGGAATTGGGGATAACCAAAAAATGGGTTTTTGCCCTGGATCTTTATCATAACTGGTCAGCGTCAGATAAGGTAACCGGCTTTTACCGTCAGACGAAGAAACGTTACGTAAACCGTACAGGCTGGAGTGGTTTATTCAATGTCGGACCGGCGCTTGAATATAACTGGACGGCGAATGTCGGTGGGATTGCCGGTGTGATCCTGCCTGTGGCCGGTCATAATGCTTCCCGCACATTACAGGCACAATGTGCCGTGTTTGTGATGTTCTAAAAGATCAAACGCATTTTCTGAAAACGCTGAAACCTGTTTCAGTCAGAAAGAGCCGGTTTTTAAAACTGGCTCTTTTTTTTATGTCTCTGAAAATCAACCGCCCGCCACAAGTCTGATCAGACTTTGCAGGACAAAAGGGATTCCGTAGGAAATAAACAGAATCAGCACAAGCGGTGACAGATCAACCATCCCCGTATCAGGAAGAATATTACGGATGGGCCTTAGAACAGGCTCAACAAAACGGGCGCAAACATTATAGGCGGCGAAAAAAAAGTTCTTCAGGCTCGGGGCGAGATTGAAGGCAAGAACCATGGAGAGAAGGCAATAGGCAAGAATAATCCATGTATAAATGTCACATAGCACGGAAATGATTTTTATAAGTGACCACAGGATTGGCGGGACAGAAACCACAGGGAACCTCATTATAGTCGTAACAAACTGATCTTAGACCATCGTCACACCATAAATAAGACTCTATTTTGAGGCGGCTCTGAAATGAAGCCTCACAATCTTGACATCGGAACCGCCTCATGATGTATCAGAAGAGACCATGGGGCTGTAGCTCAGTTGGGAGAGCGCCTCGTTCGCAATGAGGAGGTCAGGGGTTCGATTCCCCTCAGCTCCACCATGGATTTTCCGCTTAATTATGTGATGATTTCGGGGTTGGTATATCGAGTCCGATCAAAGACAGATGCAACGTTTTTCCCTTTGAGTAGTTAAAACCGGTTATCTGGTCATAGAAACGGGGTTTGAGGTTTTTCTGCTCAAGAGCCTTCAGGAACGTATTTTTGTCTTTCTCATCAACCAGAGCAAGGTCGCACTTCTGATTCCGGGCCAGTGAGTCTGCCGCTTTTTCTGGTGAGAGAAGCCTTGTTTCAGGGCCAGCCAGAAAAACGAGGCTGGGCTCATAATAAGAGGCGGAGATCAGGACGCTGTCAGCGCATGGTTTGACGGCATTGAAAACAGAAGCCACCTTTGGTGAGAGTTGTATCAGACCCAGCTGGGGAATCACGGCCCAGAACAATCCTGCATGGATCAGAATAGCGGTACCGATAGCGCTATAGGCAGCTTGCCGGAAAGAATGTCTAAAAAGCAGAAGAGCCGTTAAGACCAGAAGGGGAAGACTTCCGAACAGGGCAAGCAAGGCTCTGAGAGAGAGCATGTGCTCGGTTTTGAGAAGAAGAATTGTGCCCACGCAGCAGAAGAGCACTCCGACAATGAACCATAATGTCCCATAAAAGCAGAAAAACGCTCTGAACCATTTATTGAAACGGTCATGCTCCCATAATGTCAGGGACGCGGCTGTCAGAAGCGCGATGGCAGGAAAAACCGGCAGGACATAATGAGGTAATTTTGTCGCCAGTAGTTCAAAGAAAATCCAGTAGGGAATAATCCAGCAGGAGAGGAACATGACAGCCGGCATTTTCCGGCGTTGCCAGAGGGAGGGAATTGCTCCGATGGCAAAAAGAGCTCCAGGCCAGAAAGTTATAATAAACAAGGCCAGATAATAACCTGGAGGAAAACCGTGGGCTTCCTGGCCATGAATGACTTTACCCAGTAAATTATGGCCAACAGATTTTTCGAAAAAAGCACCATGGCTGACAATGGTAATGCCGATACACCAGGGTGCCACGATAAGGAGGCTGATTATCCAGCCCCAACTTGGGCGTAATGCGCGCCAGAAGCGAAGGCTTCTTTCCAGCAGACAAAGAGAGAGCGGAGTCGCAAGGGCAGGAATGAGGATGATAGGCCCTTTGAGCATCAACCCGATTCCAAGACCGACCCAAAAGAGAATCGGAAAACGTAGGGTAGGAATCCTGCCTTTATGAAGCGTGAGGTAAATCCTGGCCAGAAGCGCTTCACAACAGAGAATGTCCAGCAACAGGACTGTATCGATCGTGGCCATTCGGCTTTCTGCGGCAAAAAGCGTCGAGACCATGAGTAACAAGGCGGCAAGCAGGCCGGTGCCGGCGTTAAAGAGGAGAGCCCCCATCCATGCGGTTAAAGGCACAATGAGGGTTGCTGCAATGAGGCTTGGTATCCGATAAGGCCAGGTCTGGCGTAGAACAGAAGGACCAAATAATCCGGCAGCACTTTTAACGCTGATCGTCTCCAGCCAGTAAATTCCGGCAGGTTGAAGGTAGCGTGGCTGGTCCTGAAAACGGATATCAAGATAATTATGTGAAAGCACCATCTGCTCAGTGGCTTCCATATAACGTGCTTCATCCCGGTCCAGCGGGGGGAGTGTCATACGCCCAGGCAAAGCCAGAAAAAAAGTCAGAAGCGCTAAAAGCGCGTAATGACGCACCGTAAGAGTCACAGCGGCTCCTTGTTAAACGGGGAAGATCAGAATTCTGTAGGTGTCTTTATATAATGTGTGCGTTTTTGAAGCCACATAACGCCGAGCAGATCACGAATACCAACAAGGGCCCGGTTTAGATTTGTATATTTTGAATGACCATGCAGACGGGGCCGGTGCTTGACTGGAATGCAATGAAGCGTTGCGCTATAGCTCTGCATAAGGGCAGGCAGAAAGCGATGAAGCCCTTCAAATTGCGGGAGTTCAAGAAAGGTCTCCCGCAAAAACAGTTTCATGGGGGCGCCGGTATCAGGGCAATGATCCTGAAGAAGCTTGCCTCTCAATGTATTGGCGAAACGTGTTGCCAGACGCCGGGAGAGAGAATCACGTCTTTTGCGGCGTATACCGACGATTAAAGGCGTTTCGCCATTTTGTGCCGCTTCCAAAGCGCTCTTGAAGAGAAGAGGAATGGCGGTCGGATCGTCTTGCCCGTCCCCATCCATCGTGGCAATCCATGAGGACGATGCCTGCGTAATCGCTGTTCTTAAGGCAGCAGATTTTCCCATACAATAGGGATGGGAGAGGATCCGTAACTGGGGAAGATAACGTTGTCTGGCTTCGAACAGACGCTCTAATGTGCTGTCTGTACTACCGTCATCGACAAAGATAATTTCAGTTTTGGGGAGAGAGGAAAGAGCTTCCTGGAGCTCTTTACAAACAGGAAGGATATTATCGGCCTCATTTAAAACTGTTACGACAACAGATAAAGAGGGCGACATATCCTTCATCATGTATCCGGGCCTTTTTATCAGGGCTTAGGCAGCTTTATCCTGATTAAGTGCTTTTGTGAGGCCAGCCAGCCCATTATCCAACAGTTTTTCTGCCAGAGCAGGATCACGGTCAAGAATTTCGGCAATGGCTTCACGGGCCGCTGAGAAAGCAATTTCAGACGCTTTGTCACGGAGATCACGCAAAGCGAGGTTCTCGGCAGCCTGAATTCGTTCTTTGGCAGCTTTTTCGCTGCGAGCGATCAATTCCTCAGATTCACGTGTTGCGCGCTCTTTCAGGGAAACCGCCTGTGCCTCTGAAGTTTCTATCAGTTGCTGTGCCTCAACAAGAGCCTGTTCGCGGTCTCTTGTGGCATCTTCCAGCATCTGTTCTGCTTCACGGCGGAGACGGGCGGCTTCATCAAGGTTCTTGCGAACTTCATGGGCACGCTCATCAAGACGAGACACAATGGTCGTCCATAATTTGCGGCCAAAAATGACGAAGAAGAGAATAAAGGCCAGAGCGGTCCAGAAACGTGGCTCATGAAACATGATCAGGCCTCTTTATGTTGTGCACGTTGAACAGCCTTCAGCACAACATCTTTCCCATCCACACCGATAAGTCTCTGTAGAAGTGAAGAGGTTGTATTGGAAGCAATTTCAGTCAGGGATTCCTCAGCTTTGCCTTGAGCAGCCTTGATGTTGAGTTCGGCTTCGCGAATCTCGGCTTTAAGGCGTTCAGTTGTGGCAGCCAGCTGAGCTTCTGTCGCTGCTTTTGCGGCATCCTGAATGGCTTTGATATTTGCCTGGGCGTGATCCATAGCTTTCTGGCGTGCATCTTCAAGCTCCTGACGAGCCTGGTCAGCCGCTTTTTTGGCGTCACGGGCGAGGTCAAGATCACTCTGGATACGAACGACACGAGCTTTGATAACTTTTTCAACTTTAGGTAAAGCTGAACGGCTCAGAGCAATATAAAAACCGATAAAAATCAGTGCACCCCAGACGACCTGCCCTTGTAAAAGAGGGTTCTTGAAGTCAAGCTGGGGCATGCCTGCCGCCAAAGCCCGGCCCGGCAAGGCCGCAAGCGGGGCGGCAGACAGGAGGAAACGAGGCGTCAGGCGCATGTGATCTATCCTCAGACGAAGAGGATCAGGAAGGCAATCAGAAGCGCGAAGAGAGCGATAGCTTCTGTCAGCGCGAACCCGAGCATACCGAGACCGAAAACGTGAGGGCGGGCAGCAGGGTTGCGAGCGATGGAGTTTACGAGCGCAGCGAAGATGTTACCGATGCCGGCGCCAACACCAGCAAGAGCGATGACAGCAAGACCTGCACCAATATCGCGAGCGGCTTGAACGTCCATGGTATATTCCTTTACCTTAATTAGGTCAGAGACAAGAAAGCAGAAAAGAGAAAGTCACTCAATGAGCGACTGCCTCACGAAGATATATACATGTAAGAATTGCAAAAACATATGCCTGCAACAAACCTACAAGTAATTCAAGTGCCGTCAAGGCGATGTTGATTGCTACAGGAGCAACGGCCAATACATGACCAATAACACCAAGACCGGCAAGCATGATCGTAAAACTGGCGAACACCTCTAGAAGAACATGCCCGGCCACCATATTCGCAAAAAGACGGATAGAGAGGCTGACAGGACGTGAGAGGTAGGAAAGGATCTCGATCGGAATCAGGATAGGAGCGAGGGCAATGGGAGCACCTTCAGGCATGAAATGCTTTGCGAATCCGATACCCTGATACCAGAGAGAAGCCAGAAGAGCCATGATGAAGACTGTCAGGGCCATAGCCAGCGTGACAGCAATATGGCTGGTAAATGTGAAGGAGAAGGGAAGAAGACCGAGGTAATTCCCTGTCAGGATGAAGAAGAAGAGCGCGAAGATGAAAGGAAAAAACACAGTCCCTTTTTCACCGATTGTCCCCACTGCCAGGTCATGAATAAATTCATAACTCATTTCAGCTGCTGCCTGAAAACGCCCGGGCACGACAGCGGAAGGCCGCATACCGAAGTAAAGGAAAGCCAGAACCAGAGCAACAGCAATCAGCATGAACAGAGGAGACTGCGACAGGTGCAAAGTCTTGCCGAGTGAACCGAGAATCGGATGGAGTTCAAACTGTCCGAGTGCGTCAATCTTCGATCCGTTAGCCACGCGGGCTTCTCCCGTTTTTCTCGTCCTGTTCATCTTGAACAGACATTCCTCATGCCGGCACCAAAACCTAATAAGGCAAAAATCACCAGAAACAACCCTCTGTGGCCTGTCCATTTATCCAGCCCATAACCGATCCCGACACCAACAAGGATACCGGCAATCATGTCACTGGCTACTCTGAACGCCATACCAAAAGAGGAGCTTGTTTCCTTCCCTTGTGAAGCTTCTGCCTTTTTATTGCTCTGGGAAGCAACCTTATCTTCCAATTGCGTAAGCCTTTTTTCAAGGCTGTTACTTTTATCAGAAGAGTGATTATCCATGCGGCTGACGCCCCCCAGATACAGATGAAAAAGCAAAACCCTTCCCTTTCAGGAAAGACACTGCCTAATTCGGTCGTTAGCTAGCCATTGTGACCCCCTTCTGTCAATAATTCTCTCTATAATCTTTTAAAGAAAATGATTTTGACAGCTTCTGCGTTTAACTGACCAGCCGTAGGGAAGGAGGTTTCTTTGGTGTGGTTTTAGGAACCTGTCTACTCTGGCCGAATGGGAGGAGCGGATCCTCAAACGCCTCTCCCGGAGGTGTGAGAGGTGCGTCGGACATATGTTTTCCGAGATAGGCTTCCGAGAGTGCACGGAACGCATAATCGAGCATTGATGATGCGTAATTGACAGAGGGGTCTCCCTCTACCGTCCCGCAAGGACCAAAATGTGTATAGGCAAATTGCTCAATAAAGGTCTCAAGGGGAACCCCGCATTGCAGCCCGATGCTTACCGCATGTCCCAGACATTCCATCAGTCCCCGCGCCATGGGGCTTTCCCGTGAAGGGATGAGGTTCAAGGCCCCCAGGGAACCATCCTCAAATTCAAGAGTCCGCATAAAGAGCGGGTGTCCACCGATAGAGGTTTTCTGGCTGAAGCCATTTTGTTTGTGTGGCAGAGAGCGCCGCACGCCGCGTTCCAGACGGGAAAGGAGTGTCTCAACCTCGGGTTCGGGACGTGGAGGAAGATAGTCAGCCAGTCTGGAAAGGGTTTCGTGCATTTTCACAAAAGCCCGTCCATCAATGATGGGGAGGGGGTTTTCATTATTAAGAGCCAAAGCCAGTGCCTTTTCAGGCGTCAGCTCGCGGGCAGCGAGGCGATGGTAAGTGGAAACCCTCAATTGGCCATTTTCATCGATAGGTGAGAAGATCGGGGCCAGACCACAGGCTTCGACCCCCAGCAAGGCATCGACCGGACCAGGGACTGAAAACCCGAGTTCCACGGGTGCGAGTCGTTCTGGCCCTGTAGCGTTTGTCTGTGCGATCGTGGTGGCGATCTGCTCAATATGAGGAAAGAAAGGCGTGCTCAGCAGAGAAGCTGGGGAGGTTGTATCCTTTTTGAGAACAAGATTTGCCAGTGCCGTAATGGCCTGAGCCAGTTGCCGCCCTTTTTCACTATCATAATCCAGACCGGCTGCGGCAAGGCAGGCATCAAGATCAGAGAGCTGGATAAACCCGGCAGCATTTTCTTCAAGTGCTGATGATTGATAATCCCCAAATAAAGGCAGATCACCAGTACGCTCATTTTTCTGGGCGGCATAGAGGCGCCTCAGGCTTTTGCAGGCCAGCTCAAGACAGGCCACAAACTGCTCCGGAGAAAACTGACCATCATGCACGAAACCGCTTAATCTGATGACGAATCCGAACTGTTCATCCGTTCGGCACTGCCATAAGGCGCTATTGGGAGCCATATGGCGCATGAGCAGCAGGCATGAAAGACTGCGCCCCACGGGTGTGGGGTCCTGCTTTTCATGCTCAAGGGCTGGAGTGGCATCAATGAGATCAACCCACCGGGCAGCTTCTATAGCCAGACGTATGGGGCCGCCATGGGGGGATAATTGCACAAGAGCCTGGGCAGCACTGTCGTTCCATGCGGAAGGCAATGTAACAGACCGTAAGGCCTGGCTGTCCGGATCAGAGGGAATGGCGACTGTTCTCATGTGAACGCCGCTCCAGTGAAGATGCGCTTTCATGCAAAGCAATTTAGGAAGACTGTTTCAGCTAGCAAAGAGCCGGGAGGGTCATTCAGGCTCTTTAATAAAGAGGATGATGAGGATAAGGGGGATAACTTTGTCAGGATAAAGAGCTTTCTGATATAAGCGTCATGTTTCCTGTCATGAGGTTGCCGGTACTACCGGTCCTTATGAAGGGCGTAATTGTCTTAATATTTATGGAAACTGTGATATTCAGTGAAAATAATAACTGATGGATGAGACATAACTTATGGACAGCACTATAGCGGGAGCAGATTTTTTGAAGCGGCAGGCCCGGCAGACGCGCATGGAACTCCTTGTCGGGTTTGTAGTTGTTCTTGCCGTGTCCATATTGCTGGTTTCTGCTGTTCTGGGGCGTCATAAGGCGGCTGATGATGGCTATCTGCTGCGAGCCAGTTTCTCCCATATTGATGGTGTGGATGTGGGTTCAGATGTTCGTCTGGCCGGAGTCACGGTTGGACATGTGACGAAGACGACAATTGATCCCAAAAATTTTCAGGCCAATGTGGTTTTCTCTCTGTCTCCGGATATTAAACTGCCAATCGACAGTGCTGCGATCATAACGTCGGATTCGTTACTTGGTGGCAAATATATTGCTCTCACGCCAGGGGGCGACGATAAGGTCCTTGCTCCAGGGGCGCTCATGCAGGAAACCCAGGGTTCCATCAGTCTGGAGCAGCTTTTAAGCAAGTTTATCTTCTCAGTGACGGATTCATTGCAGCAGAAGAGCAAAGATCAGACAAATACCGGGTCTGTTTCCCATTCTGAGAATAGTGCTCAATAATGATTGATCAAAGTGAGCGTAAATCGGCCAGGATTTTTATGAAGAGTTCCGATATGATTTCTTTTCCCTTGTCCTTTCGGAGCTATGAAATGACGCGGAAGTTTTTGTTCGGCGGTGTTTTTGCCCTGGGAAGTCTTGTCCTGGGCATGACGCAGCAGGCTTTCGCGGCGGAAGGAATGGCGTCACCTTCAGTATATCCAGCTGATAGCTGGCAGGGATGGTCGAAGGCGACGCTCCGTATTCTTGACCGTCTGGAATCACGGAGTGTTACGGTCACATTATCCGTGGGGGAAGAGCAGCATTATAATAGTTTAGGTATTAAGCTGCTGGCATGTGTGCAACGGCCCCCGACTCTAGCGCCTGAAACAGCGGCTCAGCTCCATCTCGAAGATAGCAAGGCGAAGAATCCCGCTCCCTTTGATGGATGGATTCTGGCGAACCAGCCAGGTTTATCGCTCTATCAGAGCCCTCTTTATAATGTGCAAATTGTCCAATGTGGTGGAGAAAAAGTGGCCCCCATGATCGGCCCTTTACCGCCTTCCACCGTTCCGCAGCTCACACCGCTTGAGCCGGAAAGGCAGGATGCTGACGGTCAGGCAACAGCGGGGACGGGAAGCCAGCCTGCACAGGCAGCGCCTGCTCCCTTGCCTGGTATAGGCAATCAGCCAAATGGATCTTTCCCGCCGCAATCAACAGGAATGACGCCACCGACATCAGGTAATTCCTTACCGCCTCCCACGCCATTATTACCCTGATTTCAGAATTAACCTGATCTATGGCCTGTCATGAATGAAAAGGATTTTTTATGTTAATGACACGAAAGCGCGACTTTAGACGTGTGCGGGCGATAGGAGGGTTATTCGTTTTATCCGGCCTGATTGCGTTGCTGGCTGCGCATGGGTCAGAACATTTTCTCCATATGGTTCCCTGCGAGCTGTGTTTATGGGAGCGCAAGCCCTGGCGGGTTCTGATTTCCCTGGGGGCATTAACGCTGGTCTTATCGCCCAAATATGCGCGTTGGCCCATTCTCGGGGGCGTGATATGCCTTGCTGTCAGTGTGGGTCTGGCGGTGATGCATGTCGGTGTTGAGCATAATTTCTGGCCAAGCCCCGCTGCGGCCTGCCACGCCGGGACGGTTCACGCCGATAAAGCGTCAGACTGGCTGAGTCATTTACCCACAGCACCGGTTAAACCCTGCGATCAGCCTGATTTCCCCTTCGGGCTTCCCGTGTCTATGGTGACCCTGTCAGCGCTCTATACATTCGTGATTTTTGGTATGGCGTTAACGATGACAATATTCGTCTTCAGGCGCGTGAAACGTGACCAGAAGAAAGAGGTCCGGTCATGAAACTCTCTAACTTCAGATGTCTCTATAAACAGGGTTTTGCACGAGTGGCTGCCTGTACAGTTCCTGTTGTGCTGGCAAATCCTGAGGAAAACAGGATACGTCTCCTGAAAGCCCTTCAGACATGTGATCAGCAAGGGGTGGCCGTTGCTGTTTTTCCCGAACTGGCTCTGAGTGGCTATAGTCTTGGCGATCTTTTATTTCAGCAGACGCTCCTGGAGGCAGTCAGGAAGCAGCTTCAGGAATTTACGGAAGCAACACGTTCTTTCAGGACTGTTGCTGTGATAGGGGCCCCTCTTTGCTGGGGAGACGCTCTTTATAACTGTGCTGTCGTCATACAGGCTGGACATATTCTCGGGGTCGTCCCCAAAAGTTTTCTGCCACGTTACAGAGAGTTTTATGAGCCCCGTCATTTTACAAGTGGCAAAGGGGTCTCAGGTATTATCTCCCTTGCAGGGCAGGAGGTTCCTTTTGGGACAGACCTGCTCTTTCAGGCGTCTGATCTGGAAGGTCTGACCCTCGGGGTGGAAATCTGTGAGGATCTATGGGCGCCTGACCCTCCCGGCACGCGATTGGCCATGGAGGGCGCCACCATTTTGGCCAATCTTTCTGCGTCTCCTGTCACAATCGGGAGGATGGAAGATCGTTTATCGCTTTGTGCGGTGCAGTCTCGCCGGTTGCAATGTGCCTATCTTTACGCGGCTGCCGGTGCCGGTGAATCCACGACCGACCTCGCCTGGGATGGTCAGCTGACGATTCACGAGGCAGGAGATCTGCTGGAAGCGTCAGAACGTTTCCCTCAGGAAACAACCTCCATTATGGCAGATATTGATCTTGTCCGGTTGCGGCAGGAACGGCTGCATACAGGGTATTTTATTGAAGACTCGGTGAAATTCCGCAAAATATCCTTCCGTCTGGGTTTCCCTGTGCAGGATCGTGGTCTTTTACGTGACGTAGCGCGTTTTCCCTTTGTTCCTTCTTCGGCGGCGACTTTGGCACAGGATTGCCGGGAAGCCTGGATGATTCAGGTTCATGCCCTTTGCCAGAGATTGAAAAGTTCCGGGGCGAAGAGAATGGTTATTGGCGTTTCAGGGGGGCTGGATAGTGCCCTGGCTTTGCTTGTGGCGGCGAAGGCGGCGGACGTTCTGGGGTGGTCACGCAAAGACGTGCTGGCTCGAACAATGCCGGGCTTTGCAACGGGTGAAGAGTCTTTTTCCATGGCTCAGTCATTGATGGCCGGGCTCGGAGTGGAAGCCGGTGTGCTGGATATCCGCCCGACTGCGATGGCAATGCTGAAAGAAATCGGCCATCCCTTTGCGGATGGAGAGCCCGTTCATGATATTACCTTTGAGAATGTTCAGGCGGGGTTAAGAACGGACTTTCTGTTCAGGCTGGCTAACTTCCATAATGGAATTGTCATTGGTACGGGAGATTTGTCTGAAATTGCCCTGGGGTGGTGTACGTATGGTGTGGGGGACCAGATGGCCCACTATAATGTCAATTCAGGTATCCCCAAAACGTTGATCCAGCATATTATTCGCTGGGCTGCACGTGATGAGCCTCTTTTCTCTGATCGTGTCAAAGAGACACTACAGAAGATTGTCGAGTCGGAAATCACGCCGGAGCTGGTGCCGGGAGGGGCTGCTGGCGTTCAGAAAACAGAGCAGGTTATCGGCCCTTATGCTTTACAGGATTTTACCCTGTTTTATGTCCTGCGTTATGGATTTACGCCCCAACGTATCGCATTCCTGCAGGAAAAAGCCTGGGCTGATTGCCGGGTGGGCAACTGGCCCGTTCATTACCCGGAAGATAAGAAACAGTCTTATTCTCTTGAAGAAATCATTCATTGGATGGGTGTTTTTCTCAAACGCTTTTTTGCGACAAGTCAGTTCAAACGCTCAGCAATGCCGAATGGTCCCAAGGTCGTCGCCGGGGGGAGTCTGTCCCCGAGAGGCGACTGGAGAGCGCCATCCGACGGGCAGGCGGCGTTGTGGTTGAAAAATTTAAAAGAAATAACAGTGTAAAATCATACAGTTGCCAATAAATAAGGCATTACTTGATCCTGGGAACAAAATTATTTCATATTTTAGACATAGTTGTTGTGCATATACCTAGTTACCGCTTCGCAGGGACCTAATTATTCCTGAGTGGTGGTAGCTGATTGTCGGTAATTACGTGAGAGCATTATGGAGGTCCTTATGCTCTCATCAAGGAATTTCCTTGACAATTAGTGCTAACTTAGTGCTAATTAGCGCTTCTGCTCAAGCGTTAATTCTTGGTGAAGATATTTTGAGGGTGTTGGGGTTTTATGTCTCAAACGACTGTTCTGGGTGGAACGGCTTCAGACTTAATGGTGACCGTAACAGGTAACAGCAATCATTCAGTCGCCGCGAATCTCTCTAATACGATTGATCGTGTTATGAGCTTTATGAACGGTAATGCGAACAATTCGCCTGTAAATCCCCGTTCTTTCTCCCAAACTCCTTTCACAAATGCCAATTTTGGACCGGGACATCTTCAGGCCCGGACCCTGACACCTCATATTTCATCATTGTCAGGCCTGCCTCATCAGGCGACCTTTATCCAGGGGAAAGGTTCATCTTCCCTGACATTGCAAGGGGTGGTGACGAATTATTCTGACGTATCCCAGCATCAGCAGGTTATTGATTCGTCAGCAGGGGGAAACAGGATTACTCTCGACCAGGGAACTGTTTCTGCGGGGCATTCTGTCGGTGATACGATTTCTGCCACAGCTGATCTTTCGGTTCTTGGGGGCAAAAACGAGACCATTAGTGCGGGTGGCCATCTGGAATTTATCGGTGGCACGGGTAATTCCTTCGTTTCCGCTCATGATGCTCTGATTTATGGCACAAGCGGCAGTAGCTACCATTTTGTCGGGACGTCACCAAGCAATGTCTATGCTGATAAGGTGCAAGGTGATTCCAGCTTATTTATGGGTGCGAAGGATCAGAATGGCCAGTATATCCATGATATCCTTTTTGACGCATCCTCATCCCATGGTGCCTTTACGGCCATTGTCGGTAACAAGGATACCGTCATTGGCGGGACGGCCGCTGACAAGTTTGTGGTTTCTTCTGACACCCATGCTTCGGGCGAAGGAAAAGACGTATCGGCTACACTGACAGGTGGTTCAGGGGCTGCCAATCTGTTCCAGTTTATGGATAATGAGGGCGGTCATTATACGATTACTGACTTCGGAAGTGCGGCAGGCAATCTGGTGGCAATTAAAGGCACAGAGAGTGACGTTAAGGACGCTCTTAAGCATGCGACCGTTGAAGGCGGTAATACAACAATTCGTCTTAAAGATAAAACAGAGATCACCTTCCTTGGTGACGATCATGTAACCGGTAAGGATTTTATCACAAATCTTCCGTCATCCTGATGTGACGACTGAGAGAACTCAGTAGATTTATTGTTTCTTTCCCCCCTTGTGGAGTTTACTTCACAAGGGTTTTTTCTGTTCATAAATGATAGTCTGATCTTACTTCTTTAGAAAAAGGGAGTAAGCCGCTTCGACTCTATAAATTTCAAGTGGAAATAATGGCTGGGGCGGGAGGATTCGAACCTCCGCATGGCGGAATCAAAATCCGCTGCCTTACCACTTGGCTACGCCCCATTAATTGAACATGGTTCTAGCGTGAAGGATTCTATTCGTAAAGAGACGGAGAAGAATTTTTTCTTCCCGTCTATGGAAAATCATAGAAAAGGCCAGGACTTTTTATGAGTGAGATGTTTCATCCGGCTCATAATCAGGAAGTCCACTGGCTGAGGACTGGTTTAAATCAGGGGAATAGTGTTTCGCTGTTTTAAAGAGATTAAAGCGCTCGGCTTTATTAAGAGCCTTATCAAGGGTCTGCATTGTTTCAGACAAGTCAAAGCTACCATCACGCTCCCAGCTTCGTAAGGCCTGCATCCAGATAACAAGAAGAGCCTGAAGCCGTAATGTGCCGCTTAGCCCCTTTCTATCAATGCCTGTCGCATCAGCAATCCACTTGATGGTGTTAAGCGTAGCAGCGCCCAATAAGGCAGCCAGAGGAGGATCGAGAGGAAGAACCCGCATGACAGCTTTCAGCCCTTCACGATAATCCTGAAGGGCATCAAAGCGTTTCATGAACAGATCGAAAATCCCTTCACGCGGGGAAGGGAACATCCCAGCTCCATGGAGCATGGTCTCATCAATCAAACTGTTCAGTCTAACGAGGATCAAAGACTTGCATGGATAGCGCCTCCTTAACTCCTCCAGTGGAATGTCAGCGGTGAAGGCGACATCAACGAGTGTAAAGCCAAACCACCCACGGTCTGCCGCAAGCTGCATGGCTGTATTAATCACTAATCTATCCAGAGAAGAGTTATGTTCGTTGAATACCATCATTATGAAATTCCTGAAGCGTTAATGATCCAGCTCTTTAGCTCTTGTAATAGCCGCCTGAGAAGCCTCACGAATGGTTTGCGGCCAGTTTTTCTCATCCATAAGAATGCGCAAGGCAGCTGCTGTTGTGCCATTGGGGCTGGTAACATTCTCACGGAGTGTGGAAGCATCATCATCAAGATCATGGAGCATTTTGCCGGCACCATAAATCATTGAGCGGGCAAGCATGCGGGCTGTTTTTGCCTCTAATCCCAGTTCAATCCCCGTTTTCTCCAATAATTCAGCGAGGAGAAACACATAGGCCGGGCTTGACCCGGATACAGCAATCACGCTGCGCAAGTCATCTTCATGAGGTACAGTGACAACATCGCCTACCTGTTTCATGAGGTCTGTTGCCAGTTTTTTCTGAGCGTCCGTAACGTGGGGAGAAAAATAGATCCCGGTCGTGCCTGCCCCTACAGAGGCCGGTGTGTTCGGCATTGTGCGAATCACAGGCGTTTCGTCAGAACCAGTCATTGCGGCAAGCTGCGCGCAGCTTTTGGCTGACATGACCGAAAGCAACGCGCAATGATTCATGTTGCTCCCAAGATGATTTCTCAGAGCCTTGATCATTTCCTCAGCCATTGCCGGTTTTATGGCAAGAACGACCAGATCAGGTTGCGTGTCAGAAGGGATATCCTCAATTTTCCTGTAGATCGGGGCATTGCCTGGCGCTTTCTGCAGTTTCCTGTCAAGGATAAGGAGCTGTGGTGGGTGCTGAGAGTCCATCCAACCTTGTGCCAGGGCTCCCCCCATTTTTCCGCAGCCGAGGAGAAGAAGCGTTGGGGCTTTCATCAGAGATTGCCTCCCTGATGATGGTGTGCATGTTCGGAGCTGGCGAGGATTTTTTCCAGTTCGCTGATGCGGCTTTCCATATCCAGCAATCTGATATCGGTCTCCGCCTGTGCCTGACGGGCGCGGCTGGCCATTTCCTTTACGACCTCAAATTCTTCCCGGCGAACCAGATTCAAAGAATAGAGAACTTCGTCAATACGGCTGCGAATCAAGGCATGAATTTCCTCACGCACTCCCGAAAAGGCAGAAAAGGCCGTTCCCGCTGCCCCGGCGAGATCATCAAAAAGGCGTGGACGGTCAACCATAAAATCCTCTTTCGTAAAAATGTTCGTTTCTTTTAAAACAATATAATGAAAATCTTGGAACCTTTTTTCTTACAGACTATACAGAAAGAATGATTATCGTAACCGGCGGCGCCGGATTTATTGGATCGTGTCTTCAGGCAGCCCTCTATAAAAAAGGGGTGAGGACGGTCGTTGTTGATCGTCTGAGAAATCACGGGAAATGGCGCAACCTCGCCTCTCACCCTCCTCATCAGATCATCACACCTGATGAGTTGGTGCCTTTTCTTGACCAGGTAAAGGGGGTTGAAGCGGTTTTTCACCTGGGCGCTATCAGTGCGACAACCGCAACGGAAGGTGACCTCGTCTGGGCAAGTAATGTGGCTCTGTCTCAATATTTGTGGCAGTGGTGCGCCGCAAAGCAGGTGCCTTTTATTTATGCATCATCGGCCGCGACTTATGGTGCAGCTGATAAAGCTGATGATTTTACTGACGGACTTGAAACCATAGAGCGCCTGCGCCCGCTCAATCTTTATGGGTGGTCAAAGCAGAGTTTCGATTTATGGGTGAATAATACCCTGAAGGCTGGCGAGGCAGCGCCCCCGCAATGGGTCGGTCTGAAGTTCTTTAATGTCTATGGCCCCAATGAATATCATAAAGGGTCGATGATTTCGGTCGTTAAAGTGAAATATGACGAAGTCCGTTCTGGCCAGCCGCTCAGGCTTTTTCGTTCAACGGTACCAGGTCTTGCAGACGGTCAGCAAAAGCGTGACTTCATATGGGTCGGAGATGTTGTCGATGTTCTGCTCTGGTTCTGGCAGAATCCGGGCGTGAATGGCCTCTTTAATTGCGGAACAGGAACGGCACGCAGCTATCTCGATCTCGGTCTGGCTGTCTGCCGGGCCAGCCAGACTCCGGAAGCGATTGAATTCATTGATATGCCTGACGCCTTAAAGGGGCAGTATCAGTCTTATACATGCGCTGATATGAGTGCCTTACGCAGAGTGGGGTATGAGAAAGCATTTACATCGCTTGAAGACGGGATTGCCCGCTATATTGATCATTATTTGAGCCAGGGGAATCCCTACCTTTGAATAAACCGCTGATTTTCCCCAATCTGAATCCTGTCGCCTTTCATTTGGGCCCCCTGGATGTCCGGTGGTATGCGCTGGCCTATATCATGGCTTTTATGCTGGCTTTGCCACTCGTGAAGCGCCTTTGCCAGAGGTCACCTGCTGTTGCCAGCCCTGCCTTGATGGATGATTTTCTTTTCTATGCCGTTCTGGGTGTGCTGTTAGGGGGGCGTCTGGGATATGTCCTTTTTTACCGCCCTATACATTATCTCCATCATCCGCTTGAAATTTTCCAGACCTGGAAAGGGGGAATGTCCTTCCATGGGGGGGCTCTCGGCGTCATTCTGGCGATGGCATGGTTCTGCTGGCATAAAAAAATACCGTTTCTGGCTTTTGCGGACCGTATTGTAACGGTCGTTCCCATAGGGCTGGGGCTGGGGCGATGCGCCAATTTTATCAATGGCGAATTATGGGGCCGTGTAACGACGTCCTATGTGCCCTGGGTGATGATTTTCCCGCAGGCCGGCCCGCTTCCCCGCCATCCCTCTGAGCTCTATGAGGCTCTTACAGAAGGGGTTCTGCTTTTGCAGCAGCCAGAAACTGCGGAGCCATGCAGGTTTTCTGTCAGGATTGTTCCTTTGCGGCTATGGCTGTGCCCGTGCCTTTTGTGAGTTCTTTAGAGAGCCCGATGCAAATATCGGTTTTCTGCCGGGTGGTATAACGATGGGACAGCTCTTATGTATTCCCATGGTTCTGGCCGGAATCGCCTTGATGATTTACGGCCTGAAAAGAACACCTCTGACGTCCGGGGCTTCAGTTTCCGAAACCCCTTGAAGAAGGACAGACCCCAATGACAGGACCCGTGAAGCCTTTTCTCTCCTCCACTCTGGAAGTTCCTCATGGATTCTTTTCAAGACTGGGGGGCATTTCCAAAGGGGTCTATGCCGAGCTGAATGGCGGGATCACAACAGAAGACCGTCCTGAAGATATCCGGCAGAATCGGCATTTCATGGCTGAGTATTTCCATGTCTCAGATGATCATTTCCTGGGATTGAAACAGATTCACAGTGCCAAGGTGATCGTCGTAAAGAAAGAGACGCCTCTCTGGCCTTTATTCTCTCCTCCAGAGGCGGATGCGCTGGTGACAGATCGGCCGGATCTTGTCCTGACCGTGGCGACAGCAGATTGTGCGCCTGTCCTTTTCTCTTCAGCAGACGGGAAAATCGTCGGGGCTGCCCATGCAGGATGGCGGGGGGCTGTGGAGGGCGTTCTGGAAGAAACAGTGAAAGCCATGCGGGCCCTAGGGGCCGGTGAGCTCAAGGCCGTGATCGGGCCATGCATCGGTCCGGCTTCGTATGAAGTGTCTTCCGATATGCGCGATCAGCTTCTTGCCCGTCATCAGGGAGGGGAGGCTTTTTTCACACCTCTCTTGAAAGAAGGCCAGTTTTTGTTCGATTTGCCAGGTTTCTGCGAGGATCGCCTGAAAGAAAGCGGCGTAACCCTGATTGAAACCCTGAATTTTGATACAATGGACGATAAGCGTTTTTACAGTTATCGTCGTTCAACACTGGCTGGTGAAAAAGCAACAGGCCGCCAGATATCGGCTATCAGGGCCCAATCATTATAAGTCCTTATAAGACTGGGTGCAGGATTTATTTGTCTTTTTGAGTATTTTGCGCTAGGTCGGAACCTCAAAGAAGCACCCCTGGAGGCTTCTTGTAGGATTTTTTGAACAAAACGCAGGAGCGTAAAACGTGGCAAAATTAACGACACTTCAAATCTCTGAGCGCGCAAAAGCAGGTAAGGGGGCAGCGCGCGCCATCAGAAGAGCAGGCATGGTCCCTGGCGTAGTTTATGGTGGCAAGCGCGAACCTAATCTGATTACGATCGACCCACGCGTCATCATGAAAGAGCTGCACCGTGAAGGTTGGCAGTCCCGCCTGTTCCAGTTCCAGGTTGATGGGAAATCTGCCCCGACCCGTGCCCTGATTCGTGACATTCAGTTCCACCCTGTCACTGATGCTCCGATGCATATCGACTTCCTGCGTCTTGTTCCCGGCCAGAAAGTGACTCTTCAGGTCAATATCGTCTTCAATGGTGAAGAAGAGGCTCCTGGTATTAAACGCGGTGGCGTTCTGAACGTTGTCCGTCACAATGTTGAAATCCAGGTTGACGTTGAGCATATTCCTGAGCATTTCGTTGTTGATCTGAGCAAGCTGGATGTTGGTGATAACGTCCGTTGGGAAGATCTGCAGGGAACAGAGCACTGCACACCAACGCTGCAGGTAGAGAACTTCGTCATTGCGTCTATCGCTGCACCAACCGTTGATAAAGCAGCTGACGCCGCTGAGGAATCAGCTGCAGAAGCCGCTTCCGAGGCTGCTGCTGAAGCAACAGCAGAGTAAGTCTGGTCAGGTTTTAAGGAGTTATCCGGTTGTGAAGTTATGGGTTGGTCTGGGAAATCCCGGGTCTGAAATGAGTCGCAACCGGCATAATATTGGCTTTATGGCCGTTGATGCCATAGCCGGGCGCCATGGTTTCTCACCATGGCGTCAGCGTTTTAAAGGGTTGGTGTCTGAAGGGACGATCGGAAGAGAAAAAATTCTTCTGCTTAAGCCACAGACTTATATGAATCTTTCAGGTGAAAGTGTTCAGCAGGCAGCCCAGTTCTATAAATTGCCTTTAAATGAAATCCTCGCTTTTCATGACGAGCTTGACCTTGCCTTTGGTCGTTTGCGCATGAAATGTGGTGGGGGCGCCGCCGGACATAATGGTTTACGGTCCATGGATCGTTGCCTTTCAGGTCCGGATTATTGGCGCGTGCGGCTGGGTATTGGCCATCCAGGACAAAAAGAACGTGTGACAGGGCATGTGCTGGGGGATTTCTCCTCTTCAGAGCGCCCTCTTTTAGCAGACTGGCTTGAAGCTGTTGCAGACGCTTCTCCTCTTCTGGCAAGCGGAGAGCCGGAAGCCTTTATGAGTAAAGTCGCTTTACTAAAAGGTGAAACGCAGGGGTAAACCTGTATGTTATTGTTCCATTATGGACTATAAAATCATCAAAAGCTTTCACAATAAATGGATATGAAGGTCGGGGGACGTGTAGATGGGGTTTAATTGTGGGATCGTAGGGCTTCCTAATGTAGGGAAGTCAACATTGTTCAATGCGCTGACCCAGACAGCTTCTGCTCAGGCTGCCAATTATCCTTTCTGCACGATCGAGCCAAATACGGGTCGAGTGGCTGTGCCTGATGCCCGTCTGGAAGTGTTGGCCCGTGTCGGGAAGTCCCAGAAGCTGCTCCCTACAAGCCTTGAATTTGTCGATATCGCAGGTCTTGTCAGGGGCGCTTCGCGGGGAGAAGGGCTGGGAAACCAGTTTTTGGCCAATATCCGTGAGGTTGATGCGATCATTCACGTATTGCGTTGTTTCGATGACGACGACATTACCCATGTTGAAGGGGGTGTTGATCCTGTCCGTGATGCCGACATTATTGAGACAGAGCTTATGCTGGCAGATCTTGAAAGCCTGGAACGTCGTCAGGTTAATCTGCAGAAAAGAGCCCGCGGGAATGATCGTGAAGCCCAGGCTCAGCTGGAGTTAATGGAGCCTCTGATCAAAGCGCTTCAGGATGGAAAGCCGGCACGAACCGCAATTCCCGCCGGGATGGAAAAAGAAGTGGCCCGTCTTCAGCTGATGACAACAAAGCCCGTTCTTTATGTCTGCAATGTGGAAGAGGCATCAGCTGCAACAGGGAACGCCTATTCAGAGGCTGTCATGAAACGGGCAGAGGCTGAAGGTGCGGGAGCTGTGATCGTATCAGCGGCTATCGAAGCGGAAGTCAGTCAGCTTTCCGAGGAAGAAAGAGGCGAGTTTCTTGAGGGACTCGGGCTCACAAATAGTGGCCTCGATCGCGTCATTGCTGCCGGTTATAAACTTCTGGGATTGCGGACCTATTTTACAGTCGGTCCTAAAGAGACAAGAGCCTGGACGATTACCGCCGGGACGAAGGCGCCTCAGGCTGCGGCTGTCATCCATAATGATTTTGAACGCGGTTTCATCGCCTGTGAAACAATCTCTTATGATGATTATGTTGCAAATCAGGGAGAGGCAGGTGCGCGGGAAGCCGGTAAATTAAGGGTTGAGGGAAAGGAATATGTCGTACAGGATGGCGACGTTCTTCTTTTCCGCTTTAATGTGTAAGCAGGTTTTCGAGGTTCAGAAACGTAACAGTGGCCAGATGCTCTCATCATGATTCGGTACGGCAGAGACCTGTCCCTCTATGGGGGGACAGGCGCCGTATGCGGATAGGGCTTCTGGGTGGGTCTTTTAATCCTGCTCATGAAGGGCATCTACAGATTGCCCGTCTGGCGCTGAAACTCCTGCGCCTCGATCAGGTGTGGCTTCTTGTTTCACCGGGAAATCCTCTGAAAGCACGAAGCTTTATGATGCCCTTTCGTCAGAGGTTGGCTTCTGCGAAGAAATTGGCAGATGGAAAGCGTATCATAGCGACGGACTGGGAATTTCGCTTAAAAGAGCGTTATACGTGGCGCACTATAGTGGAGCTTAAAAGACGATTCCCTTCTGTCCAGTTTATCTGGCTGATGGGAAGTGACGGATTTGCAAATTTCACACATTGGAAACGCTGGAAACAGATTGCGAAATCTGTCCCTATTGCAATTTTCCCTCGTCCTTTTTCAGTAACAACCGCCCTGAAAGGAGCAGCAGCTTCTGCCCTCCGTCAGGGAAGACGCCGGTCCCTTACGACGATTTATGATTCTGGCGGGGTAGCGTTGCCTTATTGGACCTTTTTGATTACACCGCAGAATCCTGTATCCTCGACCATTATACGTAAATCAGGGCAGGAATTTTCTGCCTGAAACGGGAGTAAGAACCATAACAGAGAATATAAAGACACAAGCTGTGCAAACGGCTTCTGAGACTTATGAGCAGGAACTTGAGCGTAAGATGGCGCTTATTCTTGCGAGTCTTGATGAAGATAAAGCTGAGAATATCGTCGTTCTTGATATTGAGAAGCGCTCCAGCTTCGCCGAAAGAATGGTCATTGCCAGTGGTTTATCTCCACGCCAGATTGCGTCGATTGCAGCACATCTTGAACGGCGCCTGAAAGAATCGGGTTTCGGTTGGGTGCAGGTCGAAGGTGAAAATAACAGTGACTGGGTGTTGATGGACTCGGGAGATGTGATCGTTCACCTCTTTATGCCGGAAACGCGCGGTTTGTATGCTCTCGAGCGGATGTGGGGTAATGATCTCGATCACTCTGAAAAAGAGCTTCTGATCGGTAAAACCTTTTAGATTTAGACATTGCTCTTATGAGATTAATCGCTGTTGGCAAAATGAAGGAAGGGCCGGAGCGTGAGCTCCTGTCACGTTATCAGAAAAGATTACGTCCAAAGTTGGAGCTGACAGAGATTCAGCAGATCAAGGGATCTCCGCTTGAGCAAAAACGACGTGAGGCAGAAGCCCTATTAGGGCACTGCCCGGCTAATAGTTTTGTCGTCGCGCTTGATGAGGGAGGCGCAAGCTTCTCCAGCGCAGAGTTAGCCACATCCTTACAAAAATGGTCTGAAACCAGTCGGGAAATCTGTTTCCTGATTGGTGGCGCAGAAGGGTTGGACAGCACTGTTACGAATCGTGCTGATCAGATCATATCATTTGGGAAAATGACGTGGCCCCATATGCTGGTTCGGGTATTGCTGGCTGAGCAGTTATTCAGAGCACAATCTATACAAAAAGGGCACCCCTATCATAGAACAGGGCGCCCATAATCACTCTTTTCAGAGTAGAATCTTCTGTGTGTGTCTTAACGTAAAGCGCGATTCGGAGCGTCCGTTTCGAATACAGGCTTATTTGAAAGATCAGGCAGAGAAGCTGTCTGCGAGCTCAGCTTTTCAATGCTCGTGGATGCGCTGCTGATATTGTTGCTGGTAGCCGTGATGCTGTCGTTATTATTAACCAGGAGGTTAGGCGTTTTCGTAACGGCCGGAGTCCGTGCCGGGCGTGCGTAGATAAAGCCATGGGTAGGATAGATGCTGCCCAGGCGCCCATCTTTACGGCCATTCAAGGCAACACGGACGGCACTCCAGTCATTATCAGCAGAAATATCGACTACGCGCACATCGCGACTGATCCCATTGCTTGCCCAATGTGACTGATCAATCAGAATCGTGCGGTCATCAATCACAGACCGAACAACAGCAACATGGCCAAGCGGCATACGACGTGTTGATCTGAAGCTCAGGACAGACCCGATTTCAGGCCTGTTACCCCGGGCATACAGGCCATGAGCCCGTGACCACCAGTCCCGGGCGTCACCGCGAATCTTGAAATCAGTGCTTTGACGGACGAAAGCAACGCATTGCAGGACATGACGGCTATGGCGACTATGCCGCACAATATGGTGACGTCTGTGATGTAAGGAATGACGGACATGATGAGAATGGAATCGCGTCGCAGCCTGAGAGAAGGCGAATGATGCAATCAGAGAAAGCGCCATGATAGTACAGAATAAAACTTTCCCGCGATGTCGCATCATGTGTGTTTCCTTGCCTTATGCAGGTTTTCTTTACAATCTTTCCAATTACGTTGATCGGAAAATGAGATAACAGACATAACCATCAGGGGCAATAGCAGAACCCTGAAAATAGTCTATAATTCCTCAGATTTTATGTTTTATGTTTTAAAATCTCGTTTTTGTGATTCAGGATTACTTTGTTGTGATCAATAATATTTCCACAAGCATACGGTCATCTGCAAGCGTTGCCTGTACGCAAGCACGTGCGGGAGCCTGATTCGCCGGGAGCCATTTTTGCCATAGGACGTTAAAGGCATCACGGTCAGAAATGTTTTTTAACCAGATCTGTGCCTGAAGAATGCGGGTATTATCAGTTCCATGCTTTTCAAGCAGAACATCAATCTGGTCCAGAATATTCTGCGTCTGGCCTTCCAGATCCAGATTCAAATCATCAGATACAATTCCCTGAGTGAAAATAAAGCCATGATATTCAACAGCTTTTGAGAGTATAGGTGTGGTCTCAGTGCGAATAATATGAGCCATTTGTTAAAGATTCCTTTTTTGTAATTTGGTTTGCGTAGAACGATCTGTGTATCATAAATGATCGTTTGTCAGTCCTGTGAAAGTGGAAAGGAACGTCCTTCCTTTTTCATCAACATCTCGGGAGGAAACATTGAGCGTAAGGTTGAAGTGATGACATTGCAAATCCGTATCCTGCCGGTAACACCGTTACGTCAGAATTGCGCTATTCTGATTTCGGAACAAGGGGAAGCAGTCGTTATCGATCCGGGTGGGGAGAGTGATAAAATCCTCAAAGAGCTTCAGGGCCTGGATGTAAAAGCGATTCTGATCACTCATGGCCATCTGGATCATGCTGGTGGCGCTACAGATTTAAAACGTGCTCTGATGGCCGCGCAAAAGAAAAATGTCCCCGTATGGGGTCCCACTAAAGAAGATGCTTTTCTTCTTTCGACGATAGAAGATCAGGCCGCTGCTTATGGTGTTCCCGGGCTAAAAAATATTGTGCCTGATCGTTACCTGGTTGATGGAGAAAAATTATCCCTCCTCGGCCATATAATAGAGGTAGCGCACGTGCCGGGGCATACACCAGGACATGTCGTTTATATTGATCGCGAAGATAAGCGGGCCATTGTTGGCGACACACTTTTTCGGGGTACGGTCGGACGGACCGATTTTGCTTATGGCAACTCGAAACAATTATTGCAGAATATCCGACAGAAAATTCTCTCGCTTCCTGATGATACCCTGGTCTTAAGTGGTCACGGATTGCCTACGACTGTTGGAGAAGAAAAGAGCAATAACCGTTTCTTCTTTTCAGATCTGACTTTTTAAAGGGAGGGAAAAACATCATGCACGATTCTTTGCGAAAAATAATGATGGTTTGTGCGGCATCACTTGTGGTGGGCTTGGGAATCAGTGTGCCTGCTCATGCCGATGATGAAATCACTAAAGCACAGCCCCAGCTTGCAACGGCCCCTTTGACGATTATGACACGTGATGGCGTAAAACATAAATTTACAGTGGAACTCGCCAGAACGGAGAAAGAGCAGGAAACCGGAGAGATGTTTCGTAAAACGATTCCTGAGGCAACAGGGATGCTCTTTTTATGGAAACACCCTCAGGAGAGCGATATGTGGATGCGTAATACATACGTCTCTCTGGATATGCTTTTTATAGATGCAGAGCACCATATCCACGCGATTGAGGAAAAAGCGATTCCGTTGAGTGAAGCCGTTATCAGAAGCAATGGTCCTGTATCCGGCGTTTTGGAGCTTCCAGCAGGCACCGCTGAAAAGATGGGACTCCTCGTTGGGGACTTAATAGAGAGCCCGGCTTTCACAAAAACTGGCGGTTGATGGGTGTTTTAGGGGGTGTATTCAGAAA
>NZ_CP196395.1:0-9260 GCF_058511235.1 Aristophania sp. ESL1100
CGGTAATGCCAGCTCGTATTCCCGGCCGGTCTTGGCGTCCTTCCTCTTCTCGGCCGCCTCGGCTGCATTCCACAGAGCGTTCCGGTCCTGCGCCCAGTCCGCGCCATCCGGGGCTACGATGAACGCATCCTCCACCCCCTGCTTGCGGGTGTAGTCATGCGTCAGTCCCTGCCGTTCGTCCGTCAGCTCCTGACCGGCGCGATAGGCAGAAGCAGCCACGACGCTGCGACCAGCCGAACGCGATATGGATTTGACGGATAGGTGGTAGATCGCCACGCCTCGCTCCGTTCAGGAAGGGTTCAGGGAAGGAACGTCCCTGACGCACGCATTGGAACAATGCTAAAGTGCGCCCTTCACTCCTTCGTCGCAAGGGTTGTTTGCACTCCACGAGGAATCAAGAAAACTTCCGAAAAATCGGGTATCCTCAACAGGGTCACGCAGGAATGGAAATCACAACAGACCATTGCACCCACTTGGTGCGGGAGGGAAAATGACACCCATCGAGAAGGCAAAACAGCAGGTCGAGCAGGCCAAGGCCCGGTATCAGGCTTTACTCGCCAGACAGAACGCCGAGGAACGCAAGCTGGACACCCGCCGCAAGGTTATTCTCGGGGGGCTGCTGATCGACGCGGCCGGGAAGGATGAACGCTTCGGCCGGGTCATTGACGAACTGATGAAACGCATCACCCGCGACCACGACCACAAGGCGTTCGAGGGGTGGCAGAAGCCGGAACCTGACAAGTCATGACCGACGAACGCGAGCTGGATGACGGACTGGCCGCGTTCGACCAGCTCGGCCGGGAAATGGCGGAGACGAACCGTCTGCTCCGGGCCGTCCGAACCGATCAGGCCACCCGGAATCGGCAGGAACAGGCCCTGTCAGCCGAAATGCAGACCGCGCTTAAACAGGCCACAGGAGCCTCACAGGAGGCGCTACAGGCCAGTCAGGCCGAAATACGTTCATCTCTACTCTGGACGGGACTGATGGCCTCCCTGATCGTTCTGGTGGCGTTTGGCGGGGGATATTTCTTCGGTCAGAAGTCCGGATGGGAAACCGGGCACGCGGAAGGATACCAGAAAGCCCGGAATCAGGAGGCGGCCGCGAGCTGGGCGAACACCCCGGCCGGACAGCGGGCTTATGGCCTCGATCGACGGGGCAGCCTCGACCTGCTGACCCTGTGCCAAGGGAACGGCTGGACCACGGAACGCCAGAAAGGCGGCACGGTCTGCTTCCCGAACGCGGACGCCAAGGGAAACATAACCGGCTGGTATATCCCCTGACAGTCACAGGATAGGGAAAGCCGCCCAGCTCCCTCCTCGCTTCCTGAGCCATTTTCTTTTGCCCGATTCTGCTGGCGTTACAGGGGCCGGGCGAGCGCGGAGCGGGAGCGGCGTAGCCCGCCCGCAGGGCGCCGGATCAGACCCCGGAATGGCAGTTTTCCACCGAAAAAAGGGGGGACAATAGGGGGATTAGATTCTTTTCTTTTTCTTAGGGATCGCCACACCCCGCAGAGAACCTAGAAAAATGGCTTGTTTTAAGTCCCGGATTCTGGGACTAATTGATCCCGGATTCCGGGACTTAAAAACGGGTTCTCCACAGGGAGCGAAACATGGCCCAGATTGTGCGCCTCACCACCAAGCCGCAGCGATCCGGACAGGAGGAAGCTGCACAGGCGGCCGAGCAACTCTCGCTCCTGTCTGAAGAACTCCTGAAGCATTTGCCCGGAGAGGCGCGTATAGCCATCTCACGGGCCACACACGCGCTACAGAAGGCCGCGCGACCAGACACCACCGAAGGGCTTTGGCCGGGAGGTTTCACCATGTTGAGCCGTATGCAGACCGCCACGATCTGGGACGCCATCCGCGAGTTACCATCTGACGACCGGCCCAATCAGGTGCGCCATGCCTTCGACCTAGTGCTGCTTAATCTCCGGCAGGACACAGGCGAAGTCCTGCTCACCCGCGACCAGCTCGCCGAACGGATCGGATGTGCCCCCAAACATGTCAGCACAATCATGGGCACACTGGAAAAAATGGGCGTAATCCGCCGCGAACGTCGTAAAATCGAAGGGATGCAGGGGCGAGGTGTCGCCGTGTATTTCATCAACCCGCACGTGGCATGGAACGGCTCGCTGGACGTCCGCAAGGCACAGGCCGCGGAAACCCGGCCACCCATGCAGCTCGAACTTCTCCAAGGGGGTGCGTCATGACCGACCTGTCCGACGAACTGGCCGCCAAAAGGGCCGCAATCCACAAGGCCCGGAACAGCACGAAACCCGCCGTTCCAGCCGAACAGGTTCTAACGATCCTGAAAGCCGATCTGGCCCGCGTTCAGGCGGCGATTGACGCACTGCCACACGAGGAACGGCGTGCAGGTTGAATGGTCCGATGAAGCCCTGACAGACCGGGCCGCCATCGTTGACTACCTGCTTCCCCGCAATCCTCACGCGGCCAAACGGATTTTGCTCCGGCTGATCGACGCCACCACAGACCTCGCCATGTTCCCGAACATCGGCCGAGAGGGTGAGGATAATACTCGCGAATGGGTAGTCGTCCGTCCCTATGTGTTACTCTATGAGGTAGAAGAAACGGCCAAAATCGTTCGGGTTCTTCGGGTTTGGCACACGTCACAAGATCACTGATGGTCAATGTAAATTGACATATATCCATATATCTATCAAAATAGATATATGGATACTGAAGCTGCCTTACTTACCCTGAGTGCCCTCTCTCAATCTACCCGCCTCGAAATTTTCCGCTTGTTGGTGCGCCATGAACCAGATGGCCTTCCCGCTGGGGAGATCGCGCGTCAGTTAGCGTTGCCGCAGAATACGATCTCCGTCCATCTGGCCACATTGACCCGCGCTGGTCTGCTGACCTCACAGCGCCATAGCCGTCAGATCGTTTATCGTGTGTCCCTGCCATGCTTGCGAGAGCTGATGCTGTTTCTGGTCAAGGATTGTTGTGCGGGCAGTCCCGATCTCTGCACTCCCCTTGTCGCGGATTTGTCTGCCTGCTGCTCAAATCCGGAAACCTGCTCATGACCATCACGATCTACCACAACCCGGCCTGCGGCACGTCGCGCAACGTGCTCGCACTCGCCCATAATGCACGAATGGACCATAATGACCGAATCTGACTTGCCAGCCCTCCACCCCGAATATCTTGAACAGGTCGATCTCGCGCGGCTGGAACCGCAACCGCGTGTGGACCATCCGCCGCGTATCCTACTGCTCTATGGCTCTTTACGTTCCCGATCCTTCAGCCATCTGTTGGTTCTTGAGGCGGAACGCATCCTGAAGGTGCTGGGGGCCGAGACACGGGTGTTTGACCCGACCGACCTGCCGGTAGCGGATTCTGTGTCCGCGACCCATCCGAAAGTGCAGGAACTACGGGAACTCTCGATCTGGTCGGAAGGTCAAGTCTGGTGCAGCCCTGAACGGCACGGGAACATTACCGCCGTGTTCAAGAACCAGATCGACTGGCTGCCATTGTCCGAAGGATCGATCCGTCCGACTCAAGGCCGCACGCTGGCGGTCATGCAGGTCTCAGGCGGATCGCAGAGTTTCAATTCCGTCAATGCCCTGCGGGTGCTGGGCCGGTGGATGCGGATGTTCACCATCCCCAACCAGTCCAGCGTCCCAATGGCCTATACGCAGTTCGGTGATGATGACCGGATGAAGCCGTCCCCTCTCTACGACCGGATGGTGGATGTCATGGAGGAATTGATGAAGTTTACGTGGCTACTCCGGGATCGATCCGATTACCTCGTGGATCGTTACAGTGAACGGAAACATGACAACCAACATTTAAACACCACCTCAATATAGCTAGAATCCTATATCTGGCCCGCTATCATAATCTCGGCCTCTACTTCGTCCCCGTGACCGCCCCAAAGATCGGCCTCGTTCCTGCTGGAGCTGCTTCTGCCGCTCCAGCTCGGCGTCTTTCCGAGCTTCCTCGGCCGCCCGCATGTCCTGCTGGCGCTGCATATCCCGCCTGATCTCGGCCTGACGCGCCAGCTCCTGCCGTTGGCGTTCGGCTTCCCTCTCCCGTTCCATCCGCTGCCCGATCTTCCGGGCCAGACCGACCGCCAGCCGAGCCTTCTTCTCAAGGCCGGAGAACAACTCCTGCGCCTTCTCCACGGCCTTGCGGGCCGTTTCCATTACCCGGTTCCGCTCGCGGATTTCCGCGTTCTGCTTCCCGAGATCCGTCACCGGCTCCCGGCCGGGGGTCTCGCGGGCCGCCTGTCGCTCTAGGGCGGTCGCTGACACGCCCATATGCCGGGTCGGCTCCTGTTCCCTCCCCTGGCGCTCGAAGCTCCGATGATCCACTCGCTGTTCGACCTGGTGCCGTTCCAGCGCCATGTTCACCTGACGCGCCCATACACCCCGCATATGCTCGATCTCGGCCGAGGCGGTGCTGGCCACGTCCAGAACCCGCGTCTTGGCCCCCAGCCCATCCGCTCCGGCCGTCCGGGTCGTGGTCAGGATGTGCGCGTGATGGTTCCGGTTATCCCCTTCCCGGCCGGGTTCATGGATCGCAACATCGGCCACCACCCCGTACCGCGCCACCAGTTCACGGGCGAAATCTCGGGCCAGTTCCTTCCGTGCGCCCGCGTCCAGCTCGGCCGGTAATGCCAGCTCGTATTCCCGGCCGGTCTTGGCGTCCTTCCTCTTCTCGGCCGCCTCGGCTGCATTCCACAGAGCGTTCCGGTCCTGCGCCCAGTCCGCG
Source organism: Aristophania sp. ESL1100 (assembly GCF_058511235.1). Lineage (NCBI taxonomy): Bacteria > Pseudomonadati > Pseudomonadota > Alphaproteobacteria > Acetobacterales > Acetobacteraceae > Aristophania > Aristophania sp. ESL1100. The sequence goes on from NZ_CP196395.1 coordinate 4,735, forward strand.
CCATCCGGGGCTACGATGAACGCATCCTCCACCCCCTGCTTGCGGGTGTAGTCATGCGTCAGTCCCTGCCGTTCGTCCGTCAGCTCCTGACCGGCGCGATAGGCAGAAGCAGCCACGACGCTGCGACCAGCCGAACGCGATATGGATTTGACGGATAGGTGGTAGATCGCCACGCCTCGCTCCGTTCAGGAAGGGTTCAGGGAAGGAACGTCCCTGACGCACGCATTGGAACAATGCTAAAGTGCGCCCTTCACTCCTTCGTCGCAAGGGTTGTTTGCACTCCACGAGGAATCAAGAAAACTTCCGAAAAATCGGGTATCCTCAACAGGGTCACGCAGGAATGGAAATCACAACAGACCATTGCACCCACTTGGTGCGGGAGGGAAAATGACACCCATCGAGAAGGCAAAACAGCAGGTCGAGCAGGCCAAGGCCCGGTATCAGGCTTTACTCGCCAGACAGAACGCCGAGGAACGCAAGCTGGACACCCGCCGCAAGGTTATTCTCGGGGGGCTGCTGATCGACGCGGCCGGGAAGGATGAACGCTTCGGCCGGGTCATTGACGAACTGATGAAACGCATCACCCGCGACCACGACCACAAGGCGTTCGAGGGGTGGCAGAAGCCGGAACCTGACAAGTCATGACCGACGAACGCGAGCTGGATGACGGACTGGCCGCGTTCGACCAGCTCGGCCGGGAAATGGCGGAGACGAACCGTCTGCTCCGGGCCGTCCGAACCGATCAGGCCACCCGGAATCGGCAGGAACAGGCCCTGTCAGCCGAAATGCAGACCGCGCTTAAACAGGCCACAGGAGCCTCACAGGAGGCGCTACAGGCCAGTCAGGCCGAAATACGTTCATCTCTACTCTGGACGGGACTGATGGCCTCCCTGATCGTTCTGGTGGCGTTTGGCGGGGGATATTTCTTCGGTCAGAAGTCCGGATGGGAAACCGGGCACGCGGAAGGATACCAGAAAGCCCGGAATCAGGAGGCGGCCGCGAGCTGGGCGAACACCCCGGCCGGACAGCGGGCTTATGGCCTCGATCGACGGGGCAGCCTCGACCTGCTGACCCTGTGCCAAGGGAACGGCTGGACCACGGAACGCCAGAAAGGCGGCACGGTCTGCTTCCCGAACGCGGACGCCAAGGGAAACATAACCGGCTGGTATATCCCCTGACAGTCACAGGATAGGGAAAGCCGCCCAGCTCCCTCCTCGCTTCCTGAGCCATTTTCTTTTGCCCGATTCTGCTGGCGTTACAGGGGCCGGGCGAGCGCGGAGCGGGAGCGGCGTAGCCCGCCCGCAGGGCGCCGGATCAGACCCCGGAATGGCAGTTTTCCACCGAAAAAAGGGGGGACAATAGGGGGATTAGATTCTTTTCTTTTTCTTAGGGATCGCCACACCCCGCAGAGAACCTAGAAAAATGGCTTGTTTTAAGTCCCGGATTCTGGGACTAATGATCCCGGATTCCGGGACTTAAAAACGGGTTCTCCACAGGGAGCGAAACATGGCCCAGATTGTGCGCCTCACCACCAAGCCGCAGCGATCCGGACAGGAGGAAGCTGCACAGGCGGCCGAGCAACTCTCGCTCCTGTCTGAAGAACTCCTGAAGCATTTGCCCGGAGAGGCGCGTATAGCCATCTCACGGGCCACACACGCGCTACAGAAGGCCGCGCGACCAGACACCACCGAAGGGCTTTGGCCGGGAGGTTTCACCATGTTGAGCCGTATGCAGACCGCCACGATCTGGGACGCCATCCGCGAGTTACCATCTGACGACCGGCCCAATCAGGTGCGCCATGCCTTCGACCTAGTGCTGCTTAATCTCCGGCAGGACACAGGCGAAGTCCTGCTCACCCGCGACCAGCTCGCCGAACGGATCGGATGTGCCCCCAAACATGTCAGCACAATCATGGGCACACTGGAAAAAATGGGCGTAATCCGCCGCGAACGTCGTAAAATCGAAGGGATGCAGGGGCGAGGTGTCGCCGTGTATTTCATCAACCCGCACGTGGCATGGAACGGCTCGCTGGACGTCCGCAAGGCACAGGCCGCGGAAACCCGGCCACCCATGCAGCTCGAACTTCTCCAAGGGGGTGCGTCATGACCGACCTGTCCGACGAACTGGCCGCCAAAAGGGCCGCAATCCACAAGGCCCGGAACAGCACGAAACCCGCCGTTCCAGCCGAACAGGTTCTAACGATCCTGAAAGCCGATCTGGCCCGCGTTCAGGCGGCGATTGACGCACTGCCACACGAGGAACGGCGTGCAGGTTGAATGGTCCGATGAAGCCCTGACAGACCGGGCCGCCATCGTTGACTACCTGCTTCCCCGCAATCCTCACGCGGCCAAACGGATTTTGCTCCGGCTGATCGACGCCACCACAGACCTCGCCATGTTCCCGAACATCGGCCGAGAGGGTGAGGATAATACTCGCGAATGGGTAGTCGTCCGTCCCTATGTGTTACTCTATGAGGTAGAAGAAACGGCCAAAATCGTTCGGGTTCTTCGGGTTTGGCACACGTCACAAGATCACTGATGGTCAATGTAAATTGACATATATCCATATATCTATCAAAATAGATATATGGATACTGAAGCTGCCTTACTTACCCTGAGTGCCCTCTCTCAATCTACCCGCCTCGAAATTTTCCGCTTGTTGGTGCGCCATGAACCAGATGGCCTTCCCGCTGGGGAGATCGCGCGTCAGTTAGCGTTGCCGCAGAATACGATCTCCGTCCATCTGGCCACATTGACCCGCGCTGGTCTGCTGACCTCACAGCGCCATAGCCGTCAGATCGTTTATCGTGTGTCCCTGCCATGCTTGCGAGAGCTGATGCTGTTTCTGGTCAAGGATTGTTGTGCGGGCAGTCCCGATCTCTGCACTCCCCTTGTCGCGGATTTGTCTGCCTGCTGCTCAAATCCGGAAACCTGCTCATGACCATCACGATCTACCACAACCCGGCCTGCGGCACGTCGCGCAACGTGCTCGCACTCGCCCATAATGCACGAATGGACCATAATGACCGAATCTGACTTGCCAGCCCTCCACCCCGAATATCTTGAACAGGTCGATCTCGCGCGGCTGGAACCGCAACCGCGTGTGGACCATCCGCCGCGTATCCTACTGCTCTATGGCTCTTTACGTTCCCGATCCTTCAGCCATCTGTTGGTTCTTGAGGCGGAACGCATCCTGAAGGTGCTGGGGGCCGAGACACGGGTGTTTGACCCGACCGACCTGCCGGTAGCGGATTCTGTGTCCGCGACCCATCCGAAAGTGCAGGAACTACGGGAACTCTCGATCTGGTCGGAAGGTCAAGTCTGGTGCAGCCCTGAACGGCACGGGAACATTACCGCCGTGTTCAAGAACCAGATCGACTGGCTGCCATTGTCCGAAGGATCGATCCGTCCGACTCAAGGCCGCACGCTGGCGGTCATGCAGGTCTCAGGCGGATCGCAGAGTTTCAATTCCGTCAATGCCCTGCGGGTGCTGGGCCGGTGGATGCGGATGTTCACCATCCCCAACCAGTCCAGCGTCCCAATGGCCTATACGCAGTTCGGTGATGATGACCGGATGAAGCCGTCCCTCTCTACGACCGGATGGTGGATGTCATGGAGGAATTGATGAAGTTTACGTGGCTACTCCGGGATCGATCCGATTACCTCGTGGATCGTTACAGTGAACGGAAACATGACAACCAACATTTAAACACCACCTCAATATAGCTAGAATCCTATATCTGGCCCGCTATCATAATCTCGGCCTCTACTTCGTCCCCGTGACCGCCCCAAAGATCGGCCTCGTTCCTGCTGGAGCTGCTTCTGCCGCTCCAGCTCGGCGTCTTTCCGAGCTTCCTCGGCCGCCCGCATGTCCTGCTGGCGCTGCATATCCCGCCTGATCTCGGCCTGACGCGCCAGCTCCTGCCGTTGGCGTTCGGCTTCCCTCTCCCGTTCCATCCGCTGCCCGATCTTCCGGGCCAGACCGACCGCCAGCCGAGCCTTCTTCTCAAGGCCGGAGAACAACTCCTGCGCCTTCTCCACGGCCTTGCGGGCCGTTTCCATTACCCGGTTCCGCTCGCGGATTTCCGCGTTCTGCTTCCCGAGATCCGTCACCGGCTCCCGGCCGGGGGTCTCGCGGGCCGCCTGTCGCTCTAGGGCGGTCGCTGACACGCCCATATGCCGGGTCGGCTCCTGTTCCCTCCCCTGGCGCTCGAAGCTCCGATGATCCACTCGCTGTTCGACCTGGTGCCGTTCCAGCGCCATGTTCACCTGACGCGCCCATACACCCCGCATATGCTCGATCTCGGCCGAGGCGGTGCTGGCCACGTCCAGAACCCGCGTCTTGGCCCCCAGCCCATCCGCTCCGGCCGTCCGGGTCGTGGTCAGGATGTGCGCGTGATGGTTCCGGTTATCCCCTTCCCGGCCGGGTTCATGGATCGCAACATCGGCCACCACCCCGTACCGCGCCACCAGTTCACGGGCGAAATCTCGGGCCAGTTCCTTCCGTGCGCCCGCGTCCAGCTCGGC
>NZ_CP196396.1:0-19695 GCF_058511235.1 Aristophania sp. ESL1100
AATAATCATGTCCCGAGATCGATATCCCTGATCGCCTCACGAGTAGGAAGAGGAAGGTCTACCCCTTCCAACCTGGCAAATCGCCTATGAATAAGCTGTCCCATATCCGTTTCCGGAGAGGGCTCGGAAGAAAGGGCAGAGCGTAAAATTGTGCGCACTTCTTCCTCCATAGAACGCCCATGTTGCGCTGCCCGTATGCGGAGCTTTTGTTTGAGATGAGCATCGATATTACGAATGGTCATGACGGCCATAAGACCCCTCCTGAATTCAATGACAGCATTGTAGTCATTTTTTCCCCATTTTTCAATGATGATGGCCTGCTCTCCCTTACGGAAGTTAGCGGGGATTCATGACAAGGCTTAATTGAATGATAAAATATCATCTTCAGGGAAATTTTTTCGGATTACCTAAATCTTATTTCCTGTTACGAAATAGAAACGTGAAACATAAACATTCTTTATTTCGTGGAGCTCAAGATGCCTGGTCCCGTATGGATGGCCTGTCTCATCGCTACTGCCAATTCTTATCATATTCCTGAGACAGTTCTGACAAGCATCCATCATGTGGAAGGGGGGCAGGTCGGGCTGGTCGCTCATAATAAAAACGGAACGTCTGATCTTGGCGTCATGCAGATCAATACGTCATGGATCCCTCTGATTGCCTATGCGACCGGCCTCCCTGCGTCTGATGTGAAATACAGGCTGATTCATGATGGCTGCTTTAACATCGCCATGGCAGGGGGGATTTTCGATCTCTACCGCAAGGAAGCTCATGGTGATCTATGGAAAGCCGTCGGGTTCTATCACTCACATACCCCCCCGCTTTCCCTTAATTATCAGACCCAGGTCATTTCAGCGGGGGTTCAGGATATGTTATCGTCTCTTACGAAGCCAAAGCTACCCCATTAAGCATGTCCCAATTAATTGTTTTAGAGAGATCTGCCTCGATTAAGGGGGTTCGGGCATCAAAAGCGACTTGTTTGATCTGCCTGGCTTTGCTCGTATTTTCTCTCTGAACGATCGCAATAACACGTCCATCATGATAATTCACAATGACCGCATCCAGCACGATCTCTGCATAAGGGCCAATGAGCCCGAATAGCCGGTTGATTATGTTATCACTTCCTAAAATCAACGATGGAAAGGCATCAATAATCCTGACACCAGGAACAACGTAGAGCCCCTCCGGAACCTGGGAGGCTGCCCACTGGAATATTTCCCATCCGGCATCATCCATGAGTCTCCCTTCTTCAATATCCATAATTTTCTGGTTCCCCATCCTGTTTCGTGCGCGCATCAAAATCATTGCCAGAAACATAATCAGAAGAACCATAACGATAATTGGCAATATCATTTCATGTATCCATTCTGGAGAGGACCTTCCTTTATTTCATCAGGGAAATCGATTCCTAATAGTTTCAGGCCCTCTAAAATAATCGTGCGTTTTTGTACCATCCTTTCTACGGAACGTATAGAAAGATCACGCCAGACGGATTCAGGTAACAGAACAGAAAATGAGACCCATTCTTTTTCGTCTATCGTGGGTAAGAGAGAAGGGGTCGCACGCATTTTCCGCCGCCCTTTCAAAAGCTCTTCAGCGACTGGAATCCCCCCTGCAGCCAGGCCTGATAGGATAACGTCCCTGGCTGTCATTCTGCCATGACACTCTCCATATGCGCGGATTTTCGCCAATATATCTGGTCGAATACGTAAAAACATCCGTTTCTCTTGTGCCATGATCTAAAATCCCGCATTTGACGCTATTTCTTTACTGGCCTTCTCTGTAACATTATGAACGGGGTCGCCTGAAGAGATGTCTCAAAATTTATAAATTATCGGACAGAGTAAAACAGCGTGTCATAACCGTCTTTTAAATCGTTATAATGTGATAAGAGACATAACCTGTCCGATATTCGATTTAAGGTACATTTTTATGAGATTTTTTGGTTATGCACGCGTCTCAACAAGCCAGCAATCCCTCGATATCCAGGTCCGGGCGCTCAAAGAGGCAGGAGTAAAAGCCAACCGCATCTTTACCGATAAGGCCTCTGGCACGTCAATGGACCGAAAAGGACTGGATCTATTGCGTATAAAGGTGGAGGAAGGTGACGTTATTTTAGTGAAGAAGCTTGACCGACTTGGCCGCGATACCGTCGATATGATTCAGCTGATTAAAGAATTCGATGCCCAGGGAGTAGCAGTACGCTTCATTGATGATGGCATCAGCACTGACGGTGAGATGGGAAAAATGGTGGTCACGATCCTATCGGCTGTGGCCCAGGCTGAACGTCAGAGGCTCTTGGAGCGTACAAATGAAGGCCGGTTGGAAGCAAAGTTAAAAGGTGTCCGGTTCGGACGGAAACGCAGCATTGATAGAGAGCGTGTCATAATGCTTCATCGACACGGTACCGGAGCAATGGAAATCGCCAGAAAACTCAATATTGCTCGTTCCTCGGTTTATAAAGTGATCCATGAATCCCACTAAAAACCCGGATCGAATTTTGTCGGATGAATTTTTAACAATTTTATACCTACTAACGTGCCCTTCTAACAGAAAAATGCCATAAATATATAACAGAATATTAAGTACGTTCGAAATGGAGATTTTAAATTTTTCAGAAGATGGTATTTCGATAATAAAAAATTACAGTTATTTATGATTTAAATGCCATCGATATAATTTCAGGAAGACACAATGACTCATAAAATAAAATTTTTATTGTTACTATTAAGTATTTCATGTCTGTCATTACACAAACCAGCACATGCCAAGGATGAGGACTGTAAGATTGCTGGAGAAATGATCCTGTGTCTCGCTCCTTATATTGGTATGAGTCAAGGCTCTGATAACGATCCGAAATGTGTCGCGGCTAAAGAAGCTTATTTTGCTATCAAAATTTTTGACCCAACATTCGACCCTGGTGCTACTAAAGCTGCTAGATGGGCATTTCTAGAGCATTGTGCCAACAAACTCGGTGCACAAGATGCAAAAATCGCCTGGCAGGAAAATGACAAAGTCGGTTCCTCATTTGATGCTCCCTGAGCATCACTCCTTTAATAATGTTTACACATTCAGCCCCGTCATGTTTCTGCTTCTGGCAGTATCCACCTGAAAAAAGACCTAACATAGGTCTTTGAGAGTGATGTAAATATCACTCTCAAAGTATAAAACAGGTTATAGGAAATATAGTTTCTCCTGATCTACTTCACTTTTCCCGGAGAGTTTATTTCCTGCGCGGCTGGTGGCTGTCCAGAAGCAGGCTGAACAACATCAGCGTAAAATGGTGTATTTAACGGGACAGATGAATAAAGATTGGCCACTTTTACGCGTCCTGGTGCCAGACTAAGCATGACCTGGTGCGGATGCTCTAAATGTAGTTTAGGGTCAGGCCCACCACAGGCGCTCAGCGTGACAATCGGTAATAAGATTACGAAGAATAATTTCATCGGGCCGCTCCAGCCCAGTGATAGTGATTCACGGTTCCAGCCCAGGTATAAGCAATTGCGTGATGGTCAGGATCGACAAGGATCGCCGTCTGGGACCCTCCGATTAAAATTAAGGCTCTATCCATAGCGGTAATCTGTGGTTTTAATGCAAGTGGTGATATCGGCTTATTTGCGATTTCTTTCGCCTCAGGCCCACACATGGGACAATCGGTAACAAGATGATATCCTGTCGGGCGCAGAATATAGTCTGCGGCTTCCTTCACAGTTCTATAGGTCATGGGGAACTCCAGACGCGTGACCATACTCATTGTCGTAGGGGAGGGTAGAGGCTCACGTCGTTTATGAGCACAGGCCGAAAGTTCAAGGAGGATTGCAATACATAGCACTCTTTTTGAGAGTTTTATCATGGCATGCCCCCCTTATATTCTACATTTGTCAAATGGAACTCGTCTTTTGCCCTCCACTCTGGTGCATATTGTTCATGGTTAAAAAATATCAGAATAGGAACTCTACCAGCTCTAACTGTAATGGTGGGCCTTAAGTTCATATATTCCTGCAATGTCGTCTGTCCGGTTTGCTGGATATATTGTCCTGAACTACTGGACATTTCATTAAATGTATTATTCTTCTGTGCCAGATTTGATAATACTTGCGGCAATGATTCGAGCGCAGATAATCCAACAGCAGCAGCCAACATAGGAAGTATATGATAATTCGTCTGGTCACCAACACCATTAACCCCGTATCGGTCCAGTAAGTCCTGGCCCATAATACGCATAGCCCCTCCATCCGGTCTGACAATATGCGTAGGCAGGAACATGCCGCGTTGATTAATCGCCTGATTTTCCCCCGATGTTGGACCGACTATTTTTCCAACAACGACAGAGCCCGTAGGAAATAAAATACGCTTCCTATCAATTGAATAAATAGGTTGAGTGAGCATTGCCTTGATCGGGCCAGGATTATCGGTATTGGCTGTTATTTCCAACGTAGCACGCGCTATATAGCCGATAGGAATTTTGTAGCGATCACCTATGACAGCAGGCGTAAAATCATCGCCCCCCGCCATAGCTTTTTCCTGTTCTTGCCTTAATTTCGTCTGCTGGTTCTTTTGGCTTTTGTCATTAGCATTCTCCCCGCCATTCATAGAATTATTATTAGAAGCTGAGAGATCAGATGGGGTTATTAACATCTGCCCAGTCTGATTTTTCCATTGAGCGTTTAGAGCGGCAATTCCTTCCTTTAAACGCATCCCATTCTGGAGCATTCCCGCAGGCAAAGGCTGTGAAAAACCACAAACAGGGAACATGACAGCTGCAGCCAGAATCAAATAACGCTTCATTGTTCTGTCGCCTTCCGCTGATGTGTCATATCTTCTTCTCGTTGTCTCAGCTCTTTCAGACGCTCCTGCAAAGCTGTCTCACGTGCGGCCCTTTCTCTTTGTCTTTCCTCTATCAGCTTATGGATCCTATCCAGCCGTTCCTGCCTGGAATCTCCTCCTGCGGCTGTAGAGGGAGTGCGTTCGCTTTGTGGTACATCCCATATCATGGGTTGTTTCCATGCCTGTTTGACATAGCTGATATCCTCAGTGTCATCCCCCTCGGATGACGGCATGATACCGGTGGATTGTCGCCTGTTCGGGTTTTCCGCCTCTTCTTTCAGCTTACGGGCACGCCTGCGGTCAGCATCGGCAATCTGTTGTTGATAAGCCTTCAGATCAAAGGACGACGTTGCATCTGGAAGCTTATTATCTGATTTTGCGTCGTTTGAATGCCGCTTCTGTGGCCCATGAATAACGATAACGACGACAACAACAACGAGTAATGCAAAACAGACGGCAAATACTCTTTTTATATAATTTGTTTCTTTGATCTTACTAGAAATAGCTTCAGCACGTGAACTGACATGTATTCGTGCCTGATCTTCTGGTGGTTGTACAGTCATGGATCAACCTTTCCGCTTAATCAGAACATGATTAGAGCCCAAAACAGCGTCAATTTTATCATATAGGCCACTAATTACATACACACCTGTTAAATCATCATAATCATATTGCAGTGCAACGGCTTTTCCGTTGTGCTTCCCTGTAAGAATTGGTGTTCCATAGCCTGTTTTGACAGCTCTGATATAGGTCGTGCTCCCATCGTCATAAACAGACGGAATAAGATCATGATTAGACCATTCATAATGAGTATGGATGGCCATCTGAAACTCTTTAATCCTGTCTTCTGCCTGCGACATGACTTGTTGTTTCATAGAATAAAATTGTTTCTGATAATTGGCCTCTTCTTCTGCTCTTATTCTGGCTTCGATCGATGCAATCTCCTGGAGGTGGGCATTTTTCTTTGCCTGTATTGCGTTTAATATTTTCTTCGCCTGTAAGAGTTGCTCAGGTGTCAGAGAAGACGCATCTGGAGATACGAAAGGAAATGGAACGATCAGATAACAATTTGTAGGCTCTGCGACACTCTTGACCGTATAATCAAACTGACGTCCATCTGTCATAATAACTGTGAGGCCAACCGTATCTGCCAGGTGACTTGCCTGCGTCGGTCGTATCCAGACACTGTTATCATGATGATCCTCTGTCCAGACCGATGTCGAAATATGCGCACTAGCGATAGGCAGAGGGAAAATAAGATGGGCCGCTACATTAACCGACGCGTTAAATGTACGGGTAACCCCTTGAGGTGATACTAATGGTGTACAAGCTTTTACGGCCGATAAAAGAGGAGACGTTTCCGGCAAAGGAGCTGACGCATCAAGAGGCACTTTGTCCTCAGGAGACGGAGCAGGGGCCTGCTGCGTTCCAGCCTCAGAAGACGGGTGGTTATTCATCCTCACAACACTGGTAGGTTCCACAGCTGGATCAGGGGTATTACGGACAACACTGGGTGTCTGAGCTTCAGCTACTGAAATAGAGAGAAGCAAACATGTCGTGGCTATAAGCTTTCTATTCATAAGATTAATTCCCTTGATCAAGAGCTGCAACTTCATGATAAGATAAAATTTCTATACCCGGGCCATTATCGCGTAATTGCTGCCAATCCTTTTGTAGATTTGCGAGTGGAACAAGACGCCACGTGACTTTAATAATTTTTTTCTTATCTTTTCTACTTCCGTTAAGAGTATGTTCATCAACATAGATAGTGGAATCAACAACAATACTTTGCCTGTTATGTACGTCAGGATTAACCATTGTATTATGTTCAATGGCCGTAACTTTTATAGAATATTCATTACCGCCCCCACCGGATTCAAACGTTGTCGCTTCATCAGCGGCTTTCCCGCCATCCATAAATTCCTGCCGGAGTTGGGGAGACATAAATTGCGCCGCGTAGCCGTAATCTGAGACGATCGTTGCACGAAGGCGCCTGTAACGATGTTCAACAAAATTGATCAGTGCCGTATTTATAAAAGGTTCAAAAAAACGGTTTGCGTTGCCACCATCATTCCATAAAGCAGCTTCACTACGGCCATCTGGCTGTAATTTGACCCAGGCAATTCGGACATCATTTGCCCAACGATCATCGGCCCGCTTCCATCCCGCTGCAGTAAAAATAATCCCTGCTACCAGACAAGCTGATATACCACGCCACCAATTACATTCTGCTCTGGCAGAGGCAAGTTCACGCTGTGATCTTACTTCCGTAATTAAATCCAGTTTGTTCTTAAGTGGTTCATCAATAATGCCACCATCAGGCGGTAGTTTTAAACGCTTCTTTTTCGATGAAAATTGCGCAATACGAGATGATAATTTATCAAACATGTCAGACTGAGCCTTTTAATCGTTATTCAGAGAATACTAATAAATGCTTGGCCAGCCTTGTCTGCTGAGCCTCTCACTATTCCTGCTGCATCTATATTTGTTCCTCCAGTAATCATAGAGGTAATAACACCAGAGAAAAAAAGCAGGCATAATGATACTATAGAAAAAGAAATTAATATTATAAAAGATACAGCATCAGAAGGGCCAATTGGAATTATATTATTTGCTGCTATATTAATTCCTTCTTTATTAAAGACTGATTTCAATATCATACACATAAGGACTATTGATACTTTTGACACAAAAGCAAAAATTGCGGTCCAGAATATTAGACGGAGCCAACCATTAAAAATCCAGGAAAGGCTTTTATGAAAAACAAATGCCAGCATTAAGGGGCCAACCACTATTGTTACCCCTCCAACAAGATAAGACCACATATACGTAAAAAGAGCAGATGCCATAAGAAGATATGAAAATAATATAAAGAAGCACGTTTCAAAGAAATAAGTAACTGAAATATCAGAAACTTTCTGAGGATTTATCTGGAATTTGGTCCATGATTTTATCATAAAAATACAAGGATCAACATCATCTTTAGTGCCTAATATTTTTTCCTGCACCATATTACCTAGTTGCCTACCGGCCTCTATGAGATCCCATGTCCATCCGCCATAGGTTCTAAATAAAATTTGCGCTATGATCCCGACAATAATGACACTTACTATTTCTGAATATGATGCTCCGAAGAAGCTACTCTTTCCTGTTACTTCGACAAGTTTCATAGCCATAAAAAACAGCACCATACTATAAGCCCAACTCGTATAGTCTGATGTATTTTTAATATCATATTTACTGCCTAGGAAACCATTTACTTGATCTTTTAGTCCTCCCAATGTTTTTGGCATATTATTTGTTAAAATATCTACAAATTGTTTACTGACCTCCTGCATATTATCAGCATTATCAGAAACATTACTGGCGGCATGCGCTATAGTTGAAAATAACAATAAAAATGCAAAAATAGGGACTATTAATCTTATATATTTCATCATACGATCCTCACTTAATGTAAAGCAGAAAAATTAAATAATAAATTCTAAGTTATTGTAATAATTTATTAATAAATTCTTCTGTATTTACGCCAAGTTCTCCTGAACGATAACGCTCTGTTGCGATTTTCATCCCTTCTTGCGGACCAAATTTTTGCATTAAGATATCACGTTCAAGAGCTTGTCTTGGATGCGACGTGTTAATGACATATTGCTCAGGTTCGACAAACAGCCTGACCTTTTTTGCTACCCCAAGGTCTGGTCTGAAAATGACTGCTTCTTCCATGGGTTTTAATTTACGGATCATATCAGTTACACCTGCATCAATTTGGAAGGTCTTCTGATAAAGATCCTCATCCATATTGTGGTCAGCCATAAAAATGAATTGGGTGGCAGCACTTCGTAGGACGCTCCAATCGGGGATAGAAGCATATTCCCGCGCTCCTTGGGACCACATGGTAATTCCCGCTAGATGTTTACGCCACGTTCGTGCCTTAGTGGTAATACGCTCAGCAAACCCCGGAACGGAGAGAGGCAAATGGGCTTCATCCACGTCAAGCTGCTTGGGTACCCCGCGTAATTTCGGATTTTGAAATAAAGTTGTTAAACGATAAAATAAATCAAGAAGAACAGGTTTGATAATCTGATGAGTTTCGGCATATTTATTTAAATTTATAACACCCAGTCTTTTATCGCTACTTCCAATACCATCCACCTGGACGTCAAACACGCCGGAATAAACGCCGCCTTCATCCCAACGACTGAATTTATCACGAACACCTGGAGGTAAGTGGCCAAGCATATGTCTAAATGTTCGCAAAGATGGCTCACTGATACTTAATGTGGCCTGGATGGCTTCATCCAACGCCTTCTGATCAGAGGGGTTTAATGTCTTCAGCTCATCATGATCATTCACAGCAAGTAATAAACGGCTAAGCTCAATAATATGACTTATGAAAGCCATATCCCCAGGACCTTGCCATGAAACGAAAGGATCTATTCCGCGTGACGTCCCCTCACCATCGTCTCCGAGGCGGATAATACCAGCCTCATCTCCAAAAGCGTGAGCGACAGGCTCAGAGCCTGGATCGATATCCAGAGAGCGGACAAATCCACCATATTTCAAGAAATGAGAGGTAATTGTATTTTTAAAGAATGTCTTACCACTTCCTGAAGGCCCAACTCCATAGGTAAATGCCTTACCGCTGGCATATGAGCTATAATAGTATGGATTTCCATCTTCCTGCTCAAATATATATTGAGCTTCTTCATTACCCAAATCAATTACGACAGGCGTACCAATAGAAGGAGCTGCATATAACGAAATTGAACCAAAACGGGCCTCTGTCCCTATACTGGCTCTATCAGATAGGCGATACCCACCATATTGAAGACTTTGAAAAGCATTAGGAAGTCCCATCTTTTCCCACACAACACCCGCCTGCGCAGCTTCAAGTGCGGTTGTCATCTGATTAACATCTTCAAGAACTGTATCAGGATTGGATCCATAAATTACGATCTGACCGGAAATTGTCCCGAAGCGCTCATCAAGTGTTGCAGCTTTTTCAAGCTGTTGCTGTTTGAGTTTTATTTCGTACTTATCATTCGCTTTATGAGCCGTTTCATCTGTGGGAGCCCCTTTCAACATCGCTCTCAGATCTATCTTTTGCCGATCAAGTGAGTTACGGGCATTTTGGAAAAGCAGATGTTTTTTAAAGGATGTCAGTGGGCTGAAATTAAGATTAACAATATAATTCCCCTTTTGGGCCAAGGGAGAATATCCCTTATTTTTCAACCACATACCGATAGGATTTTCTGGTGTTTTAACCAATCCCATACTTACAAAATAATGCGGGACAGGACCGCTAAGTTGAAGCATATCAACGCCATTATATGAGACAGGCGTTACGTCTCCATCCATGACAAGGGCATCCAGATCATCATGGGGAACCTGAAGAAAGTCATTAAATCTCAGATAACGCGAATTCATATTTCCGAGGAATTTGGCAAAAGTCCACAACTCATTAACGCTTAGGACCCGTCCTCCCCCCATAGCCATGGACCATTTTTTTGTTACATCAGTAACAACCCGTTCCAAGATACCGAGACGCTTTTCGATGTCATTTTCACGTATGAGCAATTGTCCCAGAAACGTAAAACGTTCTTTGATTCTGGCTCTTATGTCTCCATCAAATAAAGCAAAGGGGCATTCTCGCAAAAGCATGCCGAGTAGGCCCCCTTTGTCTAAACTTGGATCTTCCAGAACAAAAACATGGATGAGCCGTGATTGTGCAACGCCACGAGCATTCAAGGCCTCTTTTCTTGCCATGGAAAGCATATCATTAACAGGAGATTCAGGACGCCTCCTGAGGTTGACCCCTGCATTACGGGAATGCACATAGTACTGTTGAATTGTTATGTCCGTTGGGATAGCCGAATAGACAGAAGCCGCGATAATAGACAATCTCCTGTAATCATCAGGGAGCAAACTATCTGGATCAATCCCAGGCAGTTCCACGCCCATGATGAGGGCTCCCTTTGCATCCAAAATAGCATCTTTTACAGGACATATAAGCGGACAGATTTCCCCTGCAGCCAGTGTTCCGACCCCCATAATTCCCTCGTTTAATTATAAGTAAAGTAAGAAACAACCGCAGTGAGGTTGCAGATAATAATGGCTGCTATAATCGCCCGGACGGCATATCCGACAGCCCCAGATTTTGGTGCAAAAGCCCAAAGAATAGAGGCGACAACAAACCCACCTAATACGGCCAACTCCCCTACAGTCGTTGACATAAAGCTACCGACTTCCTGTAATGATTTAGCTATTTTAGCTAAGACACCGGTAGTACTGCCTTGTTCTACGGTATATCCCGGTTTTGCTAAGGCGTTACTGACAAAAACAATCATCGAGCATGTTATTGCAAAGAGACTACCCGCACATTTTGCGAATGCTGATTTCTTTTTCATAGACGTCATAATCTTCCTCTCCTTATTGTACTCTCAATTTTCGTTCTGGTTTCATTCCGCCTTTCGCGTTTTGAAAACGCGAAAATAAGCGACGTTTAATGACAAAAAGAGCGTTTGGATCATCTTTGTAAATTTCGTATAATATAAATAAAATGACCCCTCCGAATATCACACCGATAATGACTTTAACGACACTTGCTAATCCAACACTCAGTGCTGTGGTCATGACGACGGCACTCATAGGAATACCAATGACACGCTTCGATGTATGAAGAAGCTGAATATCTTTGGCACGATCTTCAAATGTAATCGGCTTTTCTATGTCAGTAGCCATCATCTTTTCTCTTGCAAAATTTAATGTACAAACCGAAATCACGCCTTTTAGCATGTAATTTTTTAAATTCCATCCCTAAAGATTCGTTTTTTAATAAATCATTAATAGTGATTATTTAATATTTATTTGAATTTAGTTTGATGTTTTATTTTAAAATAAATAATTGGCATTTTTATGGCATGTATCAAATATTTTTACATTTTACGATCTTGCTTCATTAATACAAAGGCATAATGTTATATAACATGTTGAATTATATAATTTTTACAAAAAATCTCTTTTAAGAGAGGACGACAAAAAGCACGTTTTAGTTAAAAGTTACGATTTTATAACATTCAGAAAGATTACATATATTTGAACTATGATACTCTCTCTTATATGTATCTATAAGCATAAGAGTAAATACGCTAAAAACGTTAACGTTAAAAAGCTTTTACGTCTTTTACGCAAAACCTCTATAAAGCATGCGTATCATATTTAACGATCAATCCAGGATTTCTCTTAATAATCTGTGGAGATATTATAGCTATTTCTTATTAAAAATGCTCTGGTCGTTGTCTTCTTATGTGATAAGATGCGCACCTTGCGTCAGAAACAAACTGAAGGTTCTAAAACTTCAGAGACTCATTACAGGGTCTCTATTTTTTCTTTCAGGGAATTACTGGCTCTATGTTGCATAGATAGCATGATACCACTTTGTGGTTAATCGCTTTGCTTCAGGATACGCTCCCGTTGGGTAAGCCAATCCATCCTGTACGAGCATAATGCTCTTCAGGTTTCAGGAGGAAGACATTTTTGTCTTCCTCCTACAGTCTTTATCAAGATTTTTATGCAAAGAACTGAGTTAACATTAATGCAGGTCATCAATAAAACGTTCATATTGTTTTATAGCTTCGTCATCATATGTATAACCTGATTGAATTCTATGGCTCATAAGCTGTCTCTCTTTTCTATCAGGGCCAATCCATACAATTTCTTTTATTCGTCGTTGCACGCGGCGTGTACCATCATCCAGCTTTTCTACATCTCTTGATAAATAGATAGAGAGGTCAAGGTTGCTTCGGATATAATGGTCAATTGCATCACGATCGATGTTAGAGGCCTGTCTGGCATATAACGTAATCAAGCGGTCTATCGTATCTCTGGCAGAAGATGCATGTAATGAAGCCAGGCATCCACCATGTCCGGTCGACATGGCATCCATAAATGCTGCACATGCTAAAGGTTTTCTGATTTCACCTACCGTTAATCGATCAATACGCTTTCTTAGAATTTCTTCGATTAAAACCGGTAAAGTGACTTCTTGGAAAGCTGTATTTCTGCCGCCGACAATACCCCGTCCACGTGGAGCTTCCAGTTCTACTTTCCGTTTATGATTAGGGGCAATATTTTCTTGTGTATCTTCGACTATTCCGAGACGCTCTTCCTGATCAATTAAAAAGATCAACGCTCTTAAAAAAGAGGTCTTCCCGGAACCTGTTCCTCCAGCAAGAATGATATTTAATTTATTGGTTAAACCCATCATAATGATATCAAGGGCACGCTGTGTTAATGCTCCCTGCTTTAACAGATCATCAACTGTTCTGTGAACTGATGGGAAAGGACGAATAGACATACATGCCCCATTAACAGAGACAGGCTTTAACGTGGCATTTATGCGCGCATTTCCTGGAAGACGAGCATCTAGTAAAGGATTTTCACTATTAACAATAAGCCCCAGGGAATTTGCAATCTGTTTTATGTATTGTACCAAAGCATCTTCGGTTTCCCAACCTGCATTTGTATCTTCTAAAAGGCCATTTCTTTCTACATATACATAATCAAAACTATCAACGCATATTTCTGTTATTGTTTTGTCTTCAAGCAATTCTGATATACATTTTCCATAATGGGACATTAGATCATTAGTAGCTGATGTATATTTAACCATTAAAATAAATCAACCTCTCATTACATGTTAAATTTAATCAAAATCGAAGATGCTACGTCCAGATTATAGAATATTGATATCATCCATGGATAATGAAAATATGGATAGGTGACCGGTTCATTAATTCAACCTCTCTATCACTATAGAGCCTATGTGACTGATTTACATTTATCATAATGATAAGTTTACACCAGGAATAAAATAGCAATGCATATAAGTCTCTTTCTACGTAAAGATATAATTTTTGCTTTTCAGGACATAGTGGATCCCTATCTGTTCTGGTGTATGGGATTATCGGTAATGGGGCTCGGAATGGTTGGTCTGACTCCTCTTCATCCCAATAACGAGCTTTCTTCACACGGCATGCTCATGCTTGTTTTACGGAGAATTTTCCTCGGAAGTATGCTGATTGAAGCGATAGCATTTATTGCTTATGGCGCCACGGTCGGCATCGCTTTTGGCGACAAGGTTCTCCACAACCTATTGAAATCACTAGTTTTGTTCTGGGTTCTTGTGCTCCCTTTATCACTGCTCATCGGGATCGCCTGCAGATTATCATATCAAAGGTGGGTCGTTCCCCGCATTTCAAAGGTCGTTCGTAAAATGCGCGTAACACAGACCGAAGATATTGTGTCTGATATGAAAACAGAAATTTCCAAATATAAGGCAATAGAATACGAACCCTCTGACTATCATAAAGCCGGTATGATGTTTATGGGGCTGGATGATCTTACGAAAAAACCCATCTATGTCGATGATGAAACATGGGATGAAACGCATAAAATGGTCGTTGGGACCACCCGGTTCGGGAAGGGCATTACCTTTCAGCTCTGGGCAGCACAGGCTATTAAAAGGGGGAAGGTTTTCTTCCATATTGACCCCAAGACCGATAAATTCATGCCTCATGTTTTAAAGCAGGAAGCGGAACGATACGGGAAAACATATTTATCGGTCGATATTGTTTCAGATCTGCATTCAGGCACTTATGCGCCGTTCGTACATGGTTCTTCTGAGGACAGACGTGACAGATTTAACGACATTATGGGGCTTAAAGAGCAGGGCAATAATGCTGATTTTTATAAGGCTGTGGCCCGTAGATATCTTGTGAATATCTTTCACGAGGCTGATAAGCAGGGGAAAAAAACAACAATCCCCTATCTGTTAGCCAGAGTGGTGAAAATCAAAAACACGGATACAGGCAAGAGAGATGAGGATAGCGCCAGAAGAAAAGCGTTAGAATCAGTAGAGTCCCGCCTGACGGAAATGTCAGCTTACCCTAAAATATGTGGAAATGGCGGCTTCAATATTGAGCGAACACTCCTAAATCCTGAAGGTGCGGTTGTATATTTCCGTGGCCATCTGGAAAACCCGGTTCTGTTAAATGCGACAAGAGCCTTCATTATTGAAATGCGTCAGCACATTAAACGCTTGAACGGACTTCGTACGCGTGACGTAGAAATCCAGATTGATGAACTGAAATTCCTGTTATGCCGTCCGATCCTGGGCGCTCTTGCGACTATAACGGGAGAGGGTGCCACATTGGCGCTGGCCTTCCAATCTTTTGGGGATATGGAAAACCCTGATGATGAGAGCTTGAATGGCAAAGCTGCCTTACAATCGATCCTGACCAACTGCCAGATCAAGGAAGTGTTCGGTGGATCTGACGCCGATACTGCTGAATGGATTGCCAGAACCACAGGAAACACATCCAAGAAATCCATCAGTATGGAACAGACCGATATTAACGCGATGGGAGGAGAAACCTGGTCCAACAAAAGAACGTTCGGCGAGGTCCAGGAATATGTCATTCCGGAAAATGTGGTTAAAGCTCTGCCTCCAAAAGTTGGTATCCTTATCCGGCCTTCGTCATTGGCCCGCGTTATCGCTGTAGCTCCTGTAAAGATATAAGCTTTTACGCATAAGACGGTAAAACGTAATCGTCATTACAACATAAATTTATAACGTTTTTTTTATAATTGACGTTATGAAATTTTGCTTATAGATACATGAAGGTTCATGGGATTGAAGGAGATATCATGTCGATCGTTACAGTTGCTTCGAGCAAGGGCGGGCCTGGTAAAACTACAGTTGCCATGATTCTAGCCTTAATGTTGACTGAACGTAAAATTCCTTTTGCATTAATCGATGCCGATCCGACTATGGCTCTATCAGATTGGGCAAGAGATAAGTGTGACCCGGAATTACCCTGCATTATCGCTCCTGAAGAAGAAGCGATGGTCAATCATGCCTTTGAGCAGGATGCTCGTGGGATTGTTGTATTAATCGACACAGCCGGGTTTGATAATCCTACAACCAGGGGTGCGATTACCATCGCCTCTCATGTCCTGGTTCCTGTCGGTGTCGGAGCATCCGATATCATGCAGGCAGAAGCAACAGCGAGAAATATAGCCTTATTCGGAAGGCAACAGCGTCGAGCTATAGATGCAAAGGCTTTGCTGAATAAGCAAACTCGTACACGAGCGTCTCAATTTGTTTTTGATGAAGCCCATAAGCTGACAATTCCCCCTCTGAAAACAACATTTGGCCAGCGTATTGCCTATCCTGAAATTTCTTTGACAGGAATGTTGCCAGGGCCCGGAGCCGCAAAAGATGAAATCAATGCCCTTTATGAGGAGCTGGCCAGCCTTGGATGGTTTGAAATAGGAAAGGAGGCGTAAGTAATGGCAAAGCCCGTTTTTAAACCCAACAAGGAACGTCCTTCCAAAGAAATGGCTCTGGCTATCGCTCGGGGAGAACCTTTACCTGAAGAAAGACCGACCTCAGAATATGACAGCAAGCTGGGTCAATATTTGTCCCATTCTCCAGATAAAGAGCCTGTCAAAACAGGGAAAAATGTATCGTTGAATATGCAGATCTCTCAGGAAACCTGGAAAGCAATCTCTTTCGAAGCTATTGGTAAGGGGATAAGCCGCAAGCATTTGATCATGAGCTTATTGCAAGAGGCGGGGATAAAAATCGATGCGTCTGATCTGAAAGGAAGAAAGTAACTCTTCCGAACCGGGGATATTAAGAAAAAAATTTCCGTTAATAATGAAATCGACACTGGATAATTTCGATCCGTTGATCATTTTCTGAGTGACCCTGAACGCGATAAACCAGTCGATGCTCCCCTGTAATTCGTCGAGACCACCATCCTGAGAGTTTTCCTTTCAGAGCTTCCGGTTTCCCTAACCCTTGAAATGGGTGACGTCGGATATCTTCAATGAGATTATTAATTTTTTTCAGTATAGTTCGGTCAGACTGAAACCAATGCTGATAATCTTCCCAGCCATTTTCGTGAAAAAAGATCTTCACACTGATGGTTTGTCCTGCGTGTCCAGAAGGGAGCGCTCAGTGAGAGCTCCCTGTTCGACCTCATGAATGCTCTGCAATAATCTCTCAGCGTTACGTGGGCTACTCAGGAGATTTACTGTTTCCTGCCAGGCAGAAAATTCTTCTTCCGATATTAAGACGACACTGCCTTTTCCGGTCTTACGGGTCACAACAATAGGCGCACAGCTATTGATGGCTTCGTCCAGGTAATACGTTAAATTCTGGCGTAATTCACTATAGGAAACATGAGTCATAATCACCCCTTCTTTGCTTATTGTAACGTACAATTTTTTGTACGTCTCTCATTTTATTCATCAATGAGACGACCGATATGGGGAATGGTTTTAAACAGATTTTGTCACAGATTAAAAGTTATCCACAGGCTTCTGTGTGTTTAAATATGTGTTAAATAGTGTTACGGTTTTATCCACAGCAAATAATCATTTGATAAATAATAATTTTATAGGGAATTTTTACCCCCTTGTGAATCCACTATGACGATAAAACGTAATCACTATGACGATAAAGTGAATCCGGTATGACGATAGCAAATAGGCGTAAATGAAATGACGATAACACACTTGCGTATCTGAAATGACGGTAGTAGCTATTCCAACTGAAATGACGATAAAATTTGCTCCCTCCTTCCTTGATCCTGACTTTTCTTTCTCCGCAGAGGACGACCGTACACCTCTCTTGCCTGTGCGCCATCCCAACCAGGATCTATTCATCTGTGACATACTGGACGCCATTCCCAAGGATGATATGGCTTCCATGGAGCATCCTGTTTTCTCTCTCTCGACGAAACCGGATAATCGGATGCGTCGTTATGAACATAACGGCAATATTCTGGAGATCATCCCCTCGGGGAAAGGGCTGGCAACAATTCATGACAAGGATATCCTGATCTATTGTATTTCTCAGCTTGTTGCGAAAATGAATCAGGGGGAACAGCCAAGCCGGACCCTCCGCCTTCAGGCTTATGAGATGCTCATCGCCACCAACCGCCAGACCAGTGGTGCCGGCTATAAATTGCTGAGCGACGCATTAACACGTCTACGTGGGACAACGGTGCGCACCAATATTAAAACAGGCGGGATTGAAGAAACCCGGATTTTCGGGCTGATCGAAGAAGCTAAAATCACACGAAAGACCTTTAATGGTCGGATGCTCGATCTTGAAATTACGCTGTCAGATTGGGTCTATCGTTCGGTTATCAGCAGGAATGTCCTGACACTTCACCGAGATTATTTTCGATTACGGAAACCATTTGAGCGCCGTATGTACGAATTGGCACGCAAACATTGTGGTACAAAAAGTGAATGGAAAATCGGGCTGGAGTTGCTTCAGAAAAAAAGCGGTTCGAATAGCCCACTTCGTGTCTTCCGGTCTCTGGTCAAGAAAGTCTGTTTGCATGATGCCACCCATGCGCATTTTCCTGACTATGCGATCACAATGACTGATGATGTCATTGTGTTTCGTAACCGCTTATCCCCTCTTAAAACAAAAGCTGAGCCTCCCTCAGGCGATGATACCCCCTATATTGATCCTGAAGCCATGAATGAGGCTAAATCAGTAGCACCTGGATATGACGTCTATGCTCTTTATGATGAATGGGTTTCATGGTGGCACGATATGGGGAAACCTGAACTTAAAAACCCTCCCAGGGCTTTTATCGGCTTCTGCAAAAAACGGCATGAACGTAATCCCATGCGCTAATTCTTTTTGTCGATAGTTTTTATACACTTCAGAGCCATGATGTTGAGCACAGAGTGACTTTGAATGACGTTCTAGAGGGGGGATAGCCTAGGAGACATACCCCAGCTCAGAAAGGAAAATACCAGGGTTATAACAGGAGAGACTGTTCATTGCTCTCTGAAGCTATAGAGAGCAATGAACAGCCACACCTCTTCGTAAAGGAGACCTTCCGCTTTCCTTTTAAAAAGTCTGTCCAGTGGATTTTGAGTAGGATTATTGGGACTATTGGTTAATTTTTGAGCTCATTAGCTGCAGTACCATGGGCATTTTTCACCGGTTGAACAGCTTGTCTCACTAATTCTGTAACACATGTCCCAATATTATCGTCTGCTGACACTGCATCTATCCGGTGAAGACTCACGGCCGCACAATGAAGAATCATTTTTTCAAAACTAAGGCTCTTTAAAAAATTTTTGTAGCTACATTGTGGCTACAATGTTCCATGTTTTTCGAACAATTTTCTTATAGAATTTCGTTCTATTTCTTACAAAATTCCATAAGGTGTATTTTTTAATTATGTGACAAAATACACGTATAGATTGTATTTTTAGACAAGGGTTATACCTGAATAAAAATCGCATTTTTCCAGAGGCATTATACCAAAATGCCAAAGCATCTCGAAAAATCAGGAAAGGACGATATAACGCTGTCTTTTTAACAGCTATGTAGTCGTCATATGTTTCTACCCTGGCCCTTATTCACTCCCAGGGATTTATAAGGGTGAGCTCACAATTAAGAAAATCACCTATATTCCGTGTTGCGAGGGACGCCTGATGGGAACGTGTAATCGCAGCGATCTGTGCGTCAAACTGGCTGATAGGCTCGCCTTCTTTTCGGCGCCGGGACGCGATCTTTGCGTAAAAACCTGCCGCATCTCCATCGAAAGGAAGGATACGCCCATAAAAATCTTCTTCAAACATAGCCGTGGCCGCTGCCATCAACAAAGTGCGACGCCTTCCTTCCGGCAACAGGGCAAGTCCATAAAAGATTTCGGCCTGAGTGATCGTCGTCACAAAGAGCGTCATTTCTGACTGACGGGACATCCAGGCCATTACGGCTTTATCGGGATTGGGACGCATTAATTCAGAGAGAATATTGGTATCAAG
>NZ_CP196397.1:0-34379 GCF_058511235.1 Aristophania sp. ESL1100
TTGAGCGACCTGATAGTCGCTTCTTCCCTTCCCTGTTGTGCCCTCAAACCACAGGATATTCACCGGAACGCCAGCGCTTGATGGCGCGCTTATCCGGTGAATATCCTGCTCCGCTTCGCTCCGGCCTACGGCTGGATTGAGGGCACAACCTATTCCCATCGTGAACTACAGAGAAGCTTGCCCACGCTTACCACAGGTTATCCGCTGAAACGCCAGCGCTTGATGGCGCGCTTATTCAGCGGATAACCTGCTCCGCTTCGCTTCGGCCTACGGCTGGAAAGCATGGACAAGCTTAAGCCGTGGGGTTCTGTCAGCCTGATATGAAGCATCATGCCTCACCAGACAGCCTACGGCTGGCCTACGGCGCTCCCGCTCTGCGCTCGCTCTGGTTTGTAGGCTCTTTCCTATACTTACACCGTATCAGCATTGAAGAAGTAATTGATGTTAATATTTGTTAAATGTAATGATATTTATTCATAATAAATTTGAATAAAAAGTTTAATCATTTTGATTTTTATTGTTGATATATTTAGTTTTTTACGGTATATAATGTTTATCAACAGACGTTGATAGGTTGGCTCTCACCAAGAAGAGCAAAAAAAAGGAACTATATTATGTCTAACGTGCCTATGTTAAAAGCTGATCTCAACACGATTGACGAAAATCGCTCAAAGGCAATTGCATTATTTGAAGAAGCTTGGGGCCTTATCAAACAAGCTCAAATATGTGTTGAAGTCGCTACAATGGGAGATCGTTATCAAATTCTTCCTCAAAGAGAGTTTTTTGACCTCATGATTGAAAAAGATAGTTATAATCCGCCAAAAAACACATTTGACAGAGCTGCTTTGACGAAAGCTATTGATAAAAAAATCTGGCAAAATCTTCTTATGAAAAGTCCTCTATGGGCCTTACTAGATAATGAAGGCAAAAAATCTTTTAGTCACGACATGGCAGAAAACCCAATAGACGCCACTAAAGAAAATATTATTTCAACATTTCGCAACCTTCAGGAAAATTCAACAGTTTATTTTGATCGGGGTGTAGTTAATCTATTTCGCTCTTTAAGTGGTAAATATAAATCTAATGACCCTTTTCAGATTAAGAGCAAGTTTATTATTAAAATTTATTCAGATTCTTATTTTTTGTTTGAGACAGAAAACAAAAGGAAATTAGTTGACCTAGATCGGGTTGTCCACATTCTGAACGGGAAAGAATTTCCTTCAGCTTATCTCTATGGTCTGGATGGAGCGGTATCAGAGGCTAAAAAAGATTTTGGAGCATTTGAAACAGAATTTTTTTCCGGGAAAGTCTGTAAGAATGGGAACGCACATGTCGAAATTAAACAACCGGAAGTTGTAAAACAGATTAACCGTATCATTGCTCATTATTGTGGTTCGGTTATCCCTTCCAGAAAACCAGTTTAACGCCTATCAAGTGCGATGTAACTACGTCGCACTTTTCTCTTACTCCTTTAGTGTTTAATGTGAGTTTAAAATTAAAAGTGCTGTTCGACTCATATGACCGACAGGTCTCGCCCTAGACGTTCAGGAAGGTCGTGTAATTTTATGACTACAGCAACTAAAGTACGACGTAGACATGTCGCGCTATTCCCTCATACCTTCAATATCTGCGATGTTGTCTGGCTCATTGAGTGCCAAGATGAAAAGGGTATGTTCTGGCATATCTTACAGTATGATAAGCCTCTTGTTAAACGTCCTTCAGGATGGATCAAAACCGTTAATGGCGTCTCTTATTCATTACTTGGTAAAGCAATCATTACCGAACAGGGACGTGAGCCAGGGACGGTTCGATATAAACGTGTGAAATAAAGGAATTTTTCAAGATGACTAACTCAAATTGGACGTTCAGGAAGGGCGGGTAAAAGGTAAGCTGCCAATGGCAGCTTAATCATATTGAGCGACCTGATAGTCGCCTCTTCCCTTTCCTGTTGTGCCCTCAAACCACAGGATATTCACCGGAACGCCAGCGCTTGATGGCGCGCTTATCCGGTGAATATCCTGCTCCGCTTCGCTCCGGCCTACGGCTGGATTGAGGGCACAACCTATTCCCATCGTGAACTACAGAGAAGCTTGCCCACGCTTACCACAGGTTATCCGCTGAAACGCCAGCGCTTGATGGCGCGCTTATTCAGCGGATAACCTGCTCCGCTTCGCTTCGGCCTACGGCTGGAAAGCATGGACAAGCTTAAGCCGTGGGGTTCTGTCAGCCTGATATGAAGCATCATGCCTCACCAGACAGCCTACGGCTGGCCTACGGCGCTCCCGCTCTGCGCTCGCTCTGGTTTGTAGGCTCTTTCCTATACTTACACCGTATCAGCATTGAAGAAAGAAACCTTGCTGCTGTTCAAGTCGCAGCTAACGAAGTTCGCGCGATTGAACGGCGGGAAAGAGAATTGATAGAGGGATAAGCAGCCATAGAAAAAAATGTAAGAATTAAATTATTTCTTCAAAAAAGTGTTTACTGCTATTGACTAAATAATATTTATTATGTATTGTCTGAATATAGACAAAAGGAGGCGGCAACCTCTGGTCTATATAACCACAACGGAGATAATACAATGTCTGAAAAGTTTACTAAAATTCTCAACGAAATCAGAGAAAATTATATTAATTGTAGCGAAACGTCTTGCGATCTTGGTAGCTTTACTGCTCAAGAGTATTTCAGACTTAGGTTCACTACTGGTGTTAATTTTTATGCCGAAGAATTGAAAACAGAGGATGAGCGTAACGCCTTTCTGGACGCAGCAAAGGCGACTGGTGATTATATGACAGACGATGAATTATTTGATTATATGACAGGCGTAGAATTATTTGGCAACGAAGAAGCAAACCGGGAAAGGCAAGTGGTAGTAGAAGAGAGATTCCAAGTATGTTTCAACGAGAAGAAAGCCTTAAGAGCCACAAAGTTCAATAATCTTCTTGAAGAAATTCGCTCAGAGGCAGTAAAGGAATCTTATGAATTTTTTATCATTAAATATCCTTCTTCAGTGGATTTTGTGGCTGGAAGCCTGAAAACTGAAAAAGAACGTGACGACTTTATCGCAGCAGCACGAGCATCTTATGAAAGTTTTATCATGAAATATTCTTATTCAGTGGATTTTGTGGCTGGAAGCCTGAAAACTGAAGAAGAACGTTACGACTTTATCTCAGCAGCACGAGCAACCGGAAATTATATGACCTCTGAAAAAATGCAGGAGGTTTTTAAGAATTGTTCCTCCTACGGTATCGAGCACGGCTATTATCAGATGAAACAATAAATAATAGAGGCTGTGGAGGCTGGAAACGGCCTCCATATGCAGGAGGCAAGGCTATGGAATATTTAACAGACGATGAACGGAAAATCGCTCGGAAACTGAAAGCTGCCAATGGCAGCTTAATCATATTGAGCGACCTGATGGTCGCCTCTTCCCTTCCCTGTTGTGCCCTCAAACCACAGGATATTCACCGGAACGCCAGCGCTTGATGGCGCGCTTATCCGGTGAATATCCTGCTCCGCTTCGCTCCGGCCTACGGCTGGATTGAGGGCACAACCTATTCCCATCGTGAACTACAGAGAAGCTTGCCCACGCTTACCACAGGTTATCCGCTGAAACGCCAGCGCTTGATGGCGCGCTTATTCAGCGGATAACCTGCTCCGCTTCGCTCCGGCCTACGGCTGGATTGAGGGCACAACCTATTCCCATCGTGAACTACAGAGAAGCTTGCCCACGCTTACCACAGGTTATCCGCTGAAACGCCAGCGCTTGATGGCGCGCTTATTCAGCGGATAACCTGCTCCGCTTCGCTTCGGCCTACGGCTGGAAAGCATGGACAAGCTTAAGCCGTGGGGTTCTGTCAGCCTGATATGAAGCATCATGCCTCACCAGACAGCCTACGGCTGGCCTACGGCGCTCCCGCTCTGCGCTCGCTCTGGTTTGTAGGCTCTTTCCTATACTTACACCGTATCAGCATTGAAGAAGTCGTTAGATGATGGTCAGGAAATTCATAAACTTAAATATTTAATCTTGTGGGACATTGGATTAGTAAGATAAAATCTAAATGCGGCAGTGTAGCAAATCACTAACCGTTTTTCGTTGTGGTTAACGACAAAAAGCCCCGAGCCTTGCCGGGTTCGGGGTTTATGTGTTTACTGCTATTGACTTTTAGCGCTGAAGCGTCTATCTATAGCCATAGAGACAATAACCACGGCGGAGACATAGAATGTCTAAGATAACAACTATTCCACCGGAACAGTTTGAAAAAATTGCACGCACAACGCGCATTGAAGAAAAAAACCTTGTCGCTGTTCGAGCTGTTTTGGTCGACGGACGGCAGCAAAAAGAAGTCGCCAATGAATATAATCTGAGCAAGCAACATCTACATGCGACGGTGCAACGAATTATAAAACGAGCGCACGAAATTCCTCATGGTTGGGTAAAGATAGAAACGTGGCTCCCCCCATCCGCAGCTAATGAAGTTCGTGCGATTGAACGGCGAGAAAGAAAATTGATAGAGGGATAAGCAGCCATAGAAGAAAATGTAAGAATTAAATTATTTCTTCAAAAAAGTGTTTACTGCTATTGACTAAATAATATTTATTATGTATTGTCTGAATATAGACAAAAGGAGGCGGCAACCTCTGGTCTATATAACCACAACGGAGATAATACTATGCAAAGCATTTACTTTTCACCTTCTGAGACTGCAAAGCTTGTTCGTAATCAATTAAAAAAAATATTCCCTACCGCTAAATTTCGGGTAACTAGTAAAAGTTATTCTGGAGGAGGTTCTATACAAGTTTCATGGCAGGATGGCCCTTCAAGAACTCTGGTCGATAGTGTCGTCAGCTGTTACGCAGGTGGCCGTTTTGACGGTAGCATTGATATGAAAATTTCTGTTCGTCACTGGCTTCTTCCAGATGGATCGGTGAAAATTGCCAGTAATCCAGGTACAGAGGGAAGCATGGGGGTTATTTCCTCCGAATATACGAAGATTCCTAATCCTGATTGCAAACTGGTCTCTTTCGGAGCTGACTTTATCCATATAGACCGCAGTATGTCGCATTCTTTTGCGGAAAAATTGCTAGCCCGGTTAATACGTAAGGGTTTGCCTGAAGATACTCTGGAAATTAAGACTTATGATGACGATCAAGCCTATATTGTTGCTTCTAATAAGTCTAATGATGGCTTTTTCTGGGAACGTCGTGCCAAAATCGAAGGTGATCGCTTTATGGTAGTGAAGTTATAACTTTTAGCCCTTTCCTTTTTACTAAGGCAAAAATGAAAGGGCTTTTTTCACTTTTGCAGGCCAAAAAAACGCGAACGGCAGGCTAATCGCCTGCCGTTGATTATGTAGGCGGGAAAGGTATATGCGGCGTATCTAGCCAAAGAGCAAGCGCACAACCTTTCGTCCCATCTGGACTTGTACTAATTCGATCTCCCTTACAGGATGCAAGGGCTTTTTCAATATCATTTGCACGGATTAACCGGTACCAATCCGCAGCCGCTCTCGGGTTGCTCTTCAGAGCTTCAGAGAGTCCAGTTGCCATTCTCATAGTGGAGACTGTTCCGTTAGTATGTCCTTGCCAATAACCAAAACTTCCAGCCATTACACAGGCAATGATCACAAGTGCACCCATACCAAATGAAAGCCGTCGTAATTGACGTGATATTGTGCCTTTAGTGGCGTCACTTACAGCACGAGCGGTAGTAGCTTCCAACCGTAATAATGTGGATTCCTCTAAAACATTAGCTTTGTAAATGGTGTAGGATGCTCCTAGTAGTTCAGAAAGAGAGCTAATTACAGCACCGAGTGGATCATTCCTTAACCCTGCCGTTAAAATTGCACCCTCTAACTTTTGTTGTGCGCCACTTACTATCGCAGCTAGTTCCTCCGGGGAGGTCACACTCTCCCCGGTTTTATTTTCGTTCAAGGCAGCCATGTTTTAATGCCTGCAAGTTGGTTATCCATAGCATTAAGCCATGACCTTACTCGGGACCGATCAAATGCGCCTAGCGGCGACTTCCCTGCTCCGGTTTCACCATCCCGTGCTCCACTGAATGTGATACGACGAGCTTCAATAGCATCTGCTACTAGTAGGCGCGGCATAAACGCGGGTACCGCTCCATGTTCTAGCGCGGTTTTCATTACCGAATGACGTAGTACACGTCCGAAAGCTACTGCTTTTGTAATACCCGGCTCCATTGCCGCCTCATTCATTATAACGGCCGTGGCAGGGGGAAAGAAATCACGTGATTGCATAGTCGCGATCGGAGAAAGATCATCCTCCTGCGGGCCGATTAGATACAACATCACGAGAGTCGCTCCCATGTCTGCTACTAATGCTGACAGCTCAGGTAACTCTGTTACGAGGCGGCGTAGGGTGGTATCACCACCCCCTAAGTCGATTACCGCCGAAACTTTATTATTTAACGCATATTGAATGAATTTTTCTAACCAGCGGAGTGATAGAGCAGGATCGTCTGCATTTGGTGGTTGTTGAACTCCTTCAAAGTAGGAAGCAAAACTGGCATTTGTTGGGTCTAAATCAGCCATAGCGAGAATGGCATCTCTATTAAGTGCTTTCTCTGTCATCCAACGTAGGAGCGTGGTTTTTCCTGTCTTTCCGCGCCCAGCAACGAGGATGATTTTTGGTCGGTCACTAAGGTCAATACCATCCACTATGTTTGCAGTCGTATCCTTCACTGTAATGGGAAGTGATACTGTCACTTCTGGCGTATCGTCGTCAGCATCGAAAGAAAATGGAGCAGGGGCCTTCGCTTTCGATATGGCCTCCTTGGTATTAGAGTGCTGAATTATCTTGTCAGTTTTTGTCTGGCTCACTATTTTATCCTTTCTCAGAAAAGAGAGTTTTTAAGACTTC
Source organism: Aristophania sp. ESL1100 (assembly GCF_058511235.1). Classification (NCBI taxonomy): domain Bacteria; kingdom Pseudomonadati; phylum Pseudomonadota; class Alphaproteobacteria; order Acetobacterales; family Acetobacteraceae; genus Aristophania; species Aristophania sp. ESL1100. The sequence goes on from NZ_CP196397.1 coordinate 6,883, forward strand.
ATCTGCGTTCTTTTTGGTCTGGTACGTAGGTGAAGTCTTTTTTTGTTCGGTTGTACCCAAAGAAGTTACGGGTTTTCCTTTAGCAAATGAAACGGTTCCAAATTGGAATTCGTCATCATCCGTCAAACCATCCAGTGCGAGACGGGATGAGGTGGGTTTTGCTTCTGGTTCAGGATCAAGCGCCTGCGGTATTTGTTGCTTATTGATAGGATCAGTCATAGTGACAAATACCTTGCCGACGTTCCCAAATCGAAGCGACCCTTCGAAAGTTGTAGAACTTTCGTGCGCAGCCCGTTTTGCTTTTGCTCTTGCATTTTGTGCACGGGCTTTTGCTGCCTTGCTCCGCAAAATTGTTCCATTCCACGGTGTGTCGGTTGCATAGGCGATTCCAGCACAATCAAGAGCACGACCTATGTCAGACCAGCTCCAGCCCTCTTCGTGGATTAAATCGGAGACTTTGCGCTCATTTTGACGCAGCCATCCCATTACTGTTTTCGAGCTGTTTCCGGCTTGTGCGAACTCGTCCGCTAAGGCTTGTACTTCGCAATCAGGGCGTGTGTGCTTAATTGGCATATGAGCACCGTGAACTATTTTTGATGTTTATACAAGTCTTTTGTATCCTCTTTTGTATCCTCTTTTGTATCCTCTTTCGTATCCTCTTTCGTATCCTCTTTCGTATCCTCTTTTGTTTTTTTTAGTGAATTCAGTTAGTATGACAGACCATTGCATCCGTATGGATGCGATTTTTCCATCCTGAAAGGGAGATTGAATATGGCGGACAAGGCACAACAGACCGAACTAGAAGCGGGCATTGATAGCAAATTGGATGCGTTGTTACGTGTTCTTAGTCAGCTCTTGGAAGTGGCTAAGACCAATGGAGAAAAATTGGATTTACTAGTAAAGGATGCAACCGAAGAGAAACCCCCTAGTCCTATAGTGACTGTTCTTTCTGAGTTGGTAGAGAGCATAAACGAACAGAGCCAGTTATTAGCTGGGTTGCCTAGTGCGTTGGTTAAGGCGCTTGATGGCATCGAGGATCAAGATAGTCTGGATGACCGGTCGGAAAAATAATCATGCTAACATTTCGGAAAGGTGCTGGTGCATCCAGACAAGGCGCTGGTGAAATGGTCGATCACTGGCGAGAGGAAACTTTGTCACCCGAGGCACAAGCTTTGGCTGATTATTATACCCGTGGACTGGAACATACTGAGCCGGGAACAGCTGCTGTGCCTCGTCGGAATATGCACCCACTGGTTGCAAAGGCATTAGGGCTTGATGTAACGAAAACTGTTTCACGGGAGGAAATGATTAATCTTCTAATGGGACTGCGTGCGGATGGAGCGCCGATACCTGGGCGGATAAAACGGAAGTCCACAAAGGTGACCCAGAGGATTACCTATTATGATTTTACGTTTTCTGCCCCCAAGTCTATGTCCGTTGCAATGGCATTGGCTGAGACAGAAGCTGAGCGCCACTTTATCGTTGGTATCCATCGGGACGCTGTTCAAGCATCTATGGAATACCTTGAGACGATTATAGGACATGCCAGAAAGGGCAAGAACGGTTCAAAAGGGTCTGTTCCCGGTCATATAGGTTGGGTACAATTCGATCACTATACGGCTCGGCCAACCGTAATGATTCCTGTCACTATAGGCGATGAAAATTGTACTATAGTGGAACCTGTACGTCCTATTGGCGGTAAGGTTGCAGGTGATATGCAACTACACACGCACGCTACAACTTTGAATATGGTAGCGTGTGAGGACGGTTCTATCGGATCGCTAGATACGGCTGCGTTGCATGACGTGGTGAAGAAGGTCGGAGCATTTTATCAGGCACATATAGCCACAGCATCGAGAGCAGCTGGAATAGCCACTAGCCTCGACCCAGAAACCGGAATGGCACAGTATGATGCCGTTCCTAAGAACTTATGTGATTTATTTAGCAAGCGTACATCAGACGGTGATAGCTTGGCGCGTGAATACGCTGTTAGCCAAGGGGTTGATTGGGATCTGTTACAGCCTCTTGAGAAAGCGAAAATGTTAAAAGGGGCAACTAATGCCTCTCGCCGTAGTAAAACAGACGACTTAGCCGATTGGGAGGCATGGCGAAAGCAGGCACGTGATGCCGGATATTCAAGTTTATACGTTATGAATAGCGGCCCTAAAGGGCAACCAATGCCCGATTATAAGGATCGGATTGAAGCTGCTTATAATGCTGCTTTGCCAATTTTGGAGGAAGAACTTAAATCACGGGCAACCATGCTTTTGTCTGTAGTAGAGACGGCTGCAACAAAAGGCTTGATTGCATCAGGGATACAGAGCGAAAAAGATATAGATGCAGTTGTAACGCTTATGAAAGAGCGTGGCGTGCGTCAGAATGGTGAAATGGTATCACTGATCCTTGCAGAGGTTGATGCTAATGCCGCAGGATCGGACAATGGTTTGCGTGGCAAACTTACTTATATCACTACTAGTAAACATATTAAGCTAGAAAAAGAGGTTATAGAGAGGGTTAAGAAGGCGTCTGCTGACAAAGCAGGGGCCTTGCGTCAAGACGAACTAGAGTGGGCTATTTCAAAGGTTGAAAAGCGGGACGGTCTGAATTTCTCGACTGGTCACGGGGCCGAGCAGCGTAAAATAATTGAGGCATTAGCAACGGGCGGTCGGTTTTGTGGTGCCGTTGGGGTGGGTGGTGCAGGGAAAACTACGCTTTTGCGTCCACTTGTAGAAGCGTGGCAAAATCCGTTGGAAGAATTTGTTGAGAAGGGGTCAACCTATCGACAGGTTTATGGAATAGCTCTGGCGCGGCGGCAAGCTGACGCTTTGGTTGATGCGGGTATTCCAGAAGAGAATACTATGCCAATCTTTCAGTTTTTAAAACGAACGAAGCCAGATGAAATACGAAATCCTCTCTTACTAAATGAGAACAGCGTTATTGTTATAGACGAGCTTAGTCAGGTTGGAACTGTGCAACTGCACGAGCTAACTATGTTACAACAGGAACTAGGTTTCTCTGTGGTATGGCTGGGAGACAACAAACAGAATCAGGCGGTCGAAGCAGGGTCTTCTATAGACCTTCTTTCGAAAGCGCGAGGGAAAAATGAACAGTTTCCAGAGCTGCTGTCATCTGTTCGTCAGAAGCGAGAAAGAGATAGAGAAACTGCTTTGCTTTTTCGAGAAGGTAAGGCAGAAGAAGGACTTTTTCGTTTGTGTGAAGATAATGCGGTTTCTCTTGTGCCGGGGGGGGCAAAGGACGCAATAATCAAAGTTGCTGACCTTTGGGAAACACTTACAAAGGAAAATAAGGATAATCCCGAATATAGCTTATCAATTTCTGCGACAACCAATTTAGAAGCCCGTGAAATCAGCGAGGAAATTCGCAAGCGGAAAAAAGCTAGTGGCTTATTGGGTGAAGACGTAATGAAAGTGGAAGCTACAGACCAGACCGGGCAAGCACGTTATGATTTATCACTAGCCGTTGGTGATCGTCTTCGTTTGTTTCGTTGGACACGAGCTAGTTTTAAAAATGGACGTCAGGGTAACTTAGGAAACAACGGATCAGTTGTGACTGTTACGGACATATCCCGAGATGGACTTACGTTAAAAAATGCACGAGGTAATGAGGGTTTTGTCAAATGGGATACGTTAACTGATCGTGAGAGTGGGCGCATACAACTGGCATATGGGGAAGCTCTCACGATTGATGCAGTTCAGGGGCTGACATCGTTTGATCATATTAATTCGCTTGCATATGGCTCAAAAAGTTCTAATTCCTTTCGGAATTATCCAGCGCAATCCCGAGCAAAGAACCGGTCTATCATGGTTTTGTCACAAGGTGTCGAAGCGCAGGATATTAAGCAGAAAAGGGCGTTGGGTGATAATCGACCTATTACTGATCAAGATATTTTTGCCAATGTGGCAGAGCATCTTTCGGCTATGCCTAAGAAAGAGTTGGCTACGGACCTTATAGAAAGAGCAAATAAAATATATGAGGCAACCACAGGAAATTTTTCTGGTCTTCTTATAGAGAGTGAGAGACGATCCGCAAAAGGAAAAGAACCTTTTACTAAGTCTAGACGAAATGAACAGAGAAGAGAAGAAGAAGCTGTTCGAAAAAATGTTGATGATATAGCACGTAATATCAAAAAAAATACAGAAGAAACGCGTAAATTACTTGGATATTTCCATTCTAATCAGGAAGAATCTGAAAATAAGAAAAAGGATACAAAAAAACCTTCTCAAAAGAAAAACGCGAACACGAAGGCTGATCAAGCGAAGCGCCGTGATGCGGCAAAAAGACGCATCGTTGAAATACTTTCGGGGAGAGAAAAGGATCAGAAGAAAGAGAGCACTGAAAAACGTTCTACATCTTCAGGTACAGGTTTACGGTTTCAGAAACAGCGCCAATTTAATGAGAATGATGTAAGAAGTGAGTTTTCAGAAGCATTACGCCTAGCCGGTTTGGATGTGCAAGGCGATCCTAAGATGGACGGACAGACCCACTATGTATCTCTGATAGGAGGCAAAAAAAGCAAAAAAGCAGGTATGTATCGAGCATATCTTGATAATGTTCCAGCAGGATTCATTAAAAACTATAAAACAGGAGCGGAAATTCACTGGAAAGCCTCAGCTCCGATTATTCCCATGACTGATGAAGAACGGGCTGCTTTTCGTAGGCGTATTGAGGCTGAGCGAGCGGCACGAGAGTCCGAAAGATTGCAGCGTGAAGAAAGTGCCGCACGGAAAGCTGTTTTTATGTGGAATAGGGCTAAAGCAGTCACAACACATCCATATCTTATAGAAAAAGGGGTGCGTGCGCACGGAATCAGGCAGAACCTTCGGGGTGAACTTTTAATTCCCATGCGGGACGTGACAGGCAAGCTCTGGAATATTCAGAGAATTACCAAGGACGGAGCCAAACTTTATCTAAAAGGCGCAAAGAAAACTGGCCTGTATGTCAGGCTAGGCCCCCCCCCGGTTGCTGGTGTACCAGTTATGATTGCGGAAGGATATGCAACAGCGGCAACCATGCGCGAAGCTACAAATCTCACAGTCCTAGCTGCGTTTGATGCAGGTAACCTGAAACCAGTAGCCACTGCTCAATACGAAGCTCGTCCCGATACGAAAATTATTATAGCGGCGGATAACGACCATCATTTACCAGTGAAAGCAGATCATCCGCAACCAAATGTTGGCAAGGTGAAAGCTGAAGAGGCCGCGCGCTTGGTAAAAGGTTTGGTTGCTCTTTCGCCATCTGATCCTGTTAGGGCGGCGAAAGGTACTGGCACAGACTGGAATGACTACGCCAAGGCTCATGGATTAGAAACAATCCGTAATCAGATTAAGACGCTCTTTAACGAGAAAGGAATTATTATGCCAGAAAAGCAGCAAACTACACATAGGACGACACAAGCAGAACGTGACGCAGCGCGTGCGCGTACAACAGGGACACGGCGATCTTCCGAGCAAGAAGCAGTATCATCCCGTCAAAATCAAAACAGGCAAAGCCAAGCTCCACAAGCGTAAGGAGAGAGAATTATGGGTCTTCCCCGATCTTGCACAGACTGCATATTTTTTCGTTACCACGATGAACAAAAAGCAACGGGCTTTTGTCACCGTCACGCACCTGCACCGGCAGATGAAGAGTTTGAAACTGTTTACTGGCCTATTGTTCCAGATAAAGCCCGATGCGGGGGAGGGGAGGCGCAGAGTGAAGAGGAGCCTGCTAATTGCCTTATATGTGCGGATTGCGAGCATTGGTATCAACCAAATGATCAACCAATTACACCGGATTTTCGAGGTGATAAGTCGCGCGATTGGTGGGCTAATTCTGGGTATTGCACCCGTTTTGCTCCGTCACCTTCTAATGAAGCGGAGAAACACATTTATTGGAAGGTTACAAATGCTATTGATGGCTGTGGGGATGGAAATAAAGTCTTACAACAAGAAGAGAATGAATAATCATCATCGAATGGGAGAGCGAAACTTATCTGCCTCAAAATCCTTCATCATATCTGGTCTTCTAAAGTAGATGGCGCGGCCGCATCGAATAGGGTTTCCACCACCAGTTCGGAAGATAATTTGTTCATCAGTGCGCATCCTGTTCCGAACCTCTGAGGGTTTGATGAGGCTGCGGCCAACTTCTGTAATACCATAAGTGTGTCCACGGTTTCTTGAGGTGTTTCGAGTTCCTATTTGATTGTTGGCAGATTGACCTTCCGTGAAAGAAAGAGCAGTGAATGTACCACATCCCTTAGAAATTTCAGTGGCCGTATAGTCATCATTAACCGCTGCGAACATTTGCCATGATGAACTTGCAAACCATGCTGTCATACCTTCTTGTTTCCAATTATCCTTAGCTTGTCCAAGATTTTGCCAGATCATAAGCAGAGTTATTTTATATTTTCGGGCATTATCGCGAGCAGTAGCAAGCGCGCTCATGCGCTTAAGTAATGCTACTTCGTCAAGTAAGAATAGTATTCTGTTATTTACCTTGCCTTCTGCACGATAAACACCTTGCAGCAGGGACGTTATTACTACCCGAGCAAGTTCAGGTTGTTGCTCTAGTATAGTCATCGGTATTTGAATATACACGGTCATATTTTCACGTGTTAAGTCAGCCGTAGTAAAGTCATTGCCGGAAACCATGTCGGCAAATGAATCGATCATGAGCCAGCTAAGATCACTGATCGCATTAGCATACATACCAGAAAATGTTTTCTGAACCACACCTGAAAGGGTACGGGCTAAACGCCGTGCAAGAGAACTTTTTGATTCATCCGCGATTTCCTGTAACAATCCTTTCATTTTAGTTTCTGGCGTAGTTATCAACTCCATAAATCGCTTAAGGGTTTTTTGCTCTTTGGGAATACTTTCATCCCAGAGCATATGCGCCAAAAGGCAGCGTTGAAGGTCTTTTCCGCGCTTATGGAACATACCATTATCGCTATCTGCCTCCTTTGGTTGTTCTGGACCGATGGTTTCAATGATACTGACAAGATTTTGCTCTGCTAGAGGATCGGTTGTGTCAATCCAATCCAGAACATTAAAGCCATGTTGATTTAAACCGACTGAATAGATTTTCTGGCCTGCCTTTTCTCTTAGGTGAGCACTCATAGGTCCAGCTTGACAAGATGGGTCTAGAACAACCATAGAACCTTTCCAGCCATAATGCGGATGAAGGGTAGGAATAACGATGGCGGTCGTCTTGTAGCCACCTGAACCAGCAAAAACTAGACCATGTGTAGCAGCGTTGGTAGCTGGGTCGACTAACAAGGGGGCAGTGCCGCCTTTCCCCCAAGTTTTGCGATTTTCTGGATCAAATGCCTTGCGAGCGCCCCTGTCTTCATCAACACGATAAGCCTCCCCAATGACAATGCCTCCCCATTGTGGATGAGGGCCGGGAAAAAGAGTCTGTACATCTTTCATTGCCATCCAATTAGAATCTCCGTGAAGGGTAGAAGCGGCACGTACAGGCTTAGGAAGATGTTTGGAATTACCTGCTGGACGGAGTTTATAACGACCGCCAAGATGAGCATTGGTAATAGCCACAGTAATAAGGACAAAAATCCCAAGAACTATTACCAGAGGAACAGCAGCAGCTATATCAAGGCTTTGTCGGACAGCGCGTTCATCGGCATAAAGTTTGAAATAAGTAATCCAGCAGTATAATTTTTCTAGGGGAGTGAGTTGATTATCTACACCTTCGAGTTTGGCAAATATTAAAGATGCAGTGATGATGGTAGCAATCAGCAGAGTCAGAACACCAAGGGTACCTATTAAAGCCAGCATTACTAAGTTTTTTTTCATTTCCTGAATCTCCGGGCCATAGCTTTTAAGATAATTTGTTGATGCCAACGGCGATGCCAGCGAAAGAAAAACACAGGGAGCATTAGTATTCCCAAAAAAACACAACACACCCAAATTCCGGAAATTATACCTCCAACTTTCGAAAAAGTTTCTATATCTCCCGGCTCAGTGATTGGTATGATGCCAGTTTTGATGAAAGCACCAAGTAATATGAGAAGGCCAAAAAAAGTAAGAACGACATATTTAATCAAATCCCACACTCCCGATATTATATTTTATCTCTGGTTCGAAGTATATTGAGGAAATATATCGTTCATCTGTCACTGTTTTTTCGCAGTGAACCACAATGTCGATTAACCCTCGCAAGGTTTTATGGATTTCTTTATCACCCAGACGCCCGCCTGTTTCATGCTGTTTTGCCATCAGTGTTAGAGCCGTGAACGCGACTTCCGTATTTTCAGCGTGCATACTGGTCATACCGGGATGACCAGATGCTAGAGCACGCATATACGCCCATGCAGCACCATCACGAAGTTCTTGCATTAGTAGCCAGTCCATATCCATACGTAACCCTGCCTCAATACATTCTTCGGCCGTGTGGTTACTGACTGACTGTTTCCCTTTCGGATAAAATAAATTGATAATGTTGCGGTGTTTTAGACCAATAATTTCTGGCATATCCTCGACTGTTACCAGACGCAGATTAAGGGGGATCGCAGAGACAAACGATTTTAGGTAAGTAGTTTTCCCGGTGCCTACCTCGCCGGCCCAAATAATGTTAAGCCGGTTTGCGACGGCGAGTTCAAGCATTTCGCGCCAACGTTTTTCACCCTTCAATTCCTGAAGGCGAGCGATGATATTATGTTCTGGAGGTTCGGAACTAGCGCGCGCCCGAGAAAAAACCCCTTGGGTTTCTAGCTCTTCTGGCGAATAAACCCGGCTAGACGGACGCCGGATCGAAAAGCAGTAATGTCCAGACGCCATCGCGGGGGGACGCACAATCTGGACACGCTGACCGTCTGGCAAACTAGTAGAACAAAACGGCGCATCAGGAGAAATGTCTTGTCCGATCCAAGCTGCGGCACATACGGCAATATCATCTAAATCAGACCATGTAAAAGGAACCGTAAGTTCCTCTCTTTCTCCTATTCTTTTTGTGAATATGCGGGTAAATCCGGGTTTCTCTGGGTCAGGGCCATTGATATGAATATCAGTAATGAGTGGATCATTCAGTATATTCTCTATAGGTTTCAAGAGCCATTGAAGTTGATATTTCAGGGCTTCGGACATGACTGTTCCTTATTTGTCAATAGCTATATCAGTATAAGCCCGATCAAATGGTATATACTGCATAATTGTGACTGTCAGTGGCTGGGCAGGATTGCGATATAATTCAGGTGCAATATTTAGATCATGTGAAAGCGCCATCTGGCCCAGACCTTGAAGTGTTCCAGTATTGAAATTAAGGTTATGCGAACGTTGGGTGAGGTTTTCTGCAACCTGTCCTCCGACTTCAACGGCGGTGAGTAGAAGCGCAGCACGGAGCTTCCGCCAGAGGTAATCGTTGATTTCGCCCGGTACACCTGTTTCGCCTAGGCTATCTCCTGCGATACCTTTGAAGTGGATCGGGTAGCCGTGCAACGTGAGTATATCCGTCCAAACAACGAATAGACGCCGTTCTCCATTGCTTAACCCATTTTGGACCTGTCCCATAACGGTTGAGCCGCGCTCAATGAGCACGTTTGTTCCATCCGCACTCCATACAGGATCAACCACAGTACAGTTGACAGGCCCCGGAAATGCTGATGTTAAAGCTCTATCGGGAAGGCAATGGAATGTTTCATTCTTTTTTAGAAGGAAATGAAGGTTATAAGGCTTACCAATTTCAGCCGCTTCGACGTTGGTAGTTTTAAGCCTACTACCAAGAGCGGTATTGTCGCCTTTTACATCATTATGTTCTAAAACCGGTTGTGTGAGTCGGCCGCCATTCCATCTGTCTGGGAGGGAAGAAGACGATTTAATTTCCGTGTTTTTGGGGGCATCAAAAAAACCAATGATAGGGACTAAAGGCAACGATGACGGTGCAGTAGAGGCACTAATTGGAACTGGAGGTTCATTGCCCCCGTGGGCAACGGTTGGTCGTAATACATGGACTGGAATAGCCGGAGGTACCCACGGCCGACCAGTTGAGTATTGAACGGCTTGCCCGTTATCAGATTTCTTTGAGGGCCATAAACCCCAAACGAAAACGCCACCTACTAGGAGGGTAACAGTAGCAGCTATTCCTATCTTGATTGCAGGCGAGACAACACGTCGTCCTCGGTTCAAATCATCAAGTTTGTCTTCTTCCGGTAAAGAAGAGTTTGAATTATTCTCTTGTATGCTCATTTTTGGCCCCCATTTACCAAAACTTCGGCATTTTGGGTGGGTTTCCGAAGTATATCTGGATCACTAGACAATGTTCCAGATGTATGCCCGATTGGGTCATATCCGGCATTTATAATGCCGCAGGCCCGTTCTCCACGACGAAGAATGATCTTCGGGACCACGGTATGAATCACCATCAAAGTCCCGTCTGGAATATCCCTGAAAGAGGATTGAACGAGAGCTTCTTTATTATCCTGATCCAAGATATAGGGGGCTGGTAAAGTGGAATGTGGTGCAAAAAGTAAGGTGGTTTGTGTGCCATCGTCAGATACGCCCCGTTCGACTTTAGGGCCAATAATATCACATGAATGGTCGTTCTTTTTGATGTTCTGGCGTAGATATTTCCAGTTTCGAGTAGCATTGAAAATAGATGTATCGAGCCGTGCTTGCGCAGCTGCTTCTTCTGCTTTTTCCTTTGCTTTCCGGTTCGCTTCTATACGTTCTGCCTGTTGTTTCGCGTATTGTGCCGCAGCAACATCAGGATAAGTCATATTTACAGCAATATACGTTTGAGGGTCAGTCGGGCCGGTACCGGTCCGCGTATCAAGCTGGAATTTGTAATATCGCAGACCTAGGCTAGGCGATTTCGTCAATACGAATAGAACACTTCCAGCCGGAATGTTCTTCTGTAAAGGCTGTAGAATAAAAGTATTATCGCGTGGTGCGATAGTCCAAAAACGCGGCACAGGAGCTTTATTATCTTTTCCGTCTGGTATCTTCTGAACGTAAACACCAGCAAAATTGATAATCTGTTCGCCTTCCTCTAATACAACCTGAATAGGTGCGAGATCAGTGCTAACTAGATGTACAATTTGTGTACTGAAATACGCAGCGTGACGCACACGGGGGTCCATCTTGCCTGCAAGAGGCTCTTCAAGTGCGTAGGCCGGAACAGAGGCTAGCATGGAAGCGCCAAGCAGGGCAAAAAAGAGTTTTTCCATGTTATTTCGCCTTTTCACCTGTTGTAGCGTCTTCATGTGATTCATATTGCAGAACTGATACTCCTGCGGGGTCGAATTGCTGTCGGATATTCCACGGGAGTTTGCCATTTTTGAAAAATGTCAGATGTCCGGTTTTCAGGTGCGTAACAGGAGTTCCTGTCAAGGAGAGTTCATTTATAACCACCTGAAATGTCTTGGCATTTGGGCCATCAGGGATAAGTTTGATATTCGTGACTTCTGCCATCCCGTTTTTCCCGTACTTATTACGTGGATTATCTACGTGGATTATCTGGATTTGTTGCGGATAACATTGTATCTTGATAACGGTTCTGCTCTGCCCCGAAAGACATAGCGGAAACAGAGTTATAAGCTTTTTCAGAGCTGGCGTAAGAATAACCTTCTCGCAGCGTAATATAGGTGGAAAGACTATTGTCCAAAGCCGCTGCTTTTTCGTCAGCAGTTAGATCGTTATATTCGCGAGGGGGCGTATATGTTCCATTATCGTGCATAATAGCGACCATAAAACGATCACGTGGAACTGGCCGGTGCAATACTAATAGTGTTGACAACACTGAATACACGAAAAGAACAATGGCAGCTGCCCAACCAGCATTAACGCGCATCATTATCCAGCGACGACGTTCCCTATCAATTTCATGTGTTTCTTCAAAATGAGCGCGTAATTCTGGAAAATCCGCAGGACGAGGAACTAAACCTTCAGGTGGAGGCAAAAACTCATTTGGATTATTGTTGGTATTAGACATTTATCGAGTTTCCTGACTTCGCGGGACAGTTGGATTATCATTAAACTTCCAAAGACCGGGATTGAGTGGCTGCAAAGGTCCGTGTGGATTAGGCAATTTGCGGTGTTCGGCACAGCCCGCTAAAAGCAGAGTAACGAGCAGGACAAGAGAGCGCATACTTAAAATATCCTTTATGTAGAAGGGGGAGGTAGTAAACGCGGTGGGGGGGGTAATGCGCGAGGAGGAGCCGCCAATGCGGCAGGAGCGCTATGGCTGATCAACGATCCTGACGATGGAGCGAATGACGGTGGGGGAAGTTGAGGTGTCGGAGATGATCGAGACATGCTTCCACCACCACCGCCTCCTGTAGAAGGCATTGCGGACGCGCCCAATGATGAAACATGGCTGCCACCTGTCTTGCCTCCACCACTAGTTGGCAGTTGGGGAATTATCGGTAGCAAGGACACCGTTACACCGGTCCCAATGGAATAGGCTATTGTAGGCAGGGAATAGATTGCGAAGGCACCGAGGCATACCCAGACAACCATAGAAATTAGGTTTTGTAGTTCAATCACTACACTGGCAACGCCAGACGAAGACTGCATGTCCGCGACAAACTCTTTGTCACCTGTCAGCACAATTTGCAGTGTGATGATGGCCGACACTTGTAGAACGATTAGTGCAACTCCTTTACCGACCCAACGTTCAAATATCGGCCGTGTAGCATCAAAAAGAGCCATGGCAATACACGGGATGCCAAGAATGATGATAATTGCGAAGAGAAACTTGCTTATTAGATAAACCGCAGAAATTAGGATCAACCCGATTGAAACCATCAATACTGCCAGCTCGATGCCTAAGCGTGTGCCAAAATCCCAAAAGTTAGTTTTGCCGTAGAGGGTTCCAGTAAAACTCCACATCTTTCCCCAGATAGAATCTAAGGATGCGGCCGTTCCACTTACCCCATTAGTGGTTGGCGCAGATATTCCAGAAATGGCTGTATTTAAGGCGTCTGGTATCCCTTTATAAAACAGGCTGACAACATAATAATTGAAGGCTTGTAGATTTGTGCAAAGCCAAAAGATTATGCCTATTTTCATCATTGTGAAGATGAAGTTATTCAGAACACTAAAATCGCCCCTCATAACTTTGGTGCCTATTATAGCGAGGTAAAGTGTAGCCGCGACAGCCAATGGACCCCGGATATTCAATGACAAACCCTTAATAGCAACTTGCATAGCGGCGTCGATTGCTGAATCAAATTTGACCAGAAACGACCCAAAAGGGGACATAAAGACGCCTAAATTACTCATTTTGATAGCGCCTTAGACATACGTGCTGCGGCACATTCACCTGCACTCGGTCCAATTGATCCACTTCTACCCCGTTGACACTCTGCTAGGGTGGCTATTCTGGCAATAGGATTTCGGTCCCAATATGTCCGATCTGATAGTTCAGGATCAGTTTCAGCGCGGTGAAATTTTTCTCGGCCTTGAACAGTCCAATCGGCCTGTTGAGCATTGATGCAATTCAAATCGGCTTTACTTAGTTCGGCACCGGAAAGGCACGTCGTGATAAGATTCTTCCGTTCTGCATCGTGAGAGACATAATAGGAAACCGAATTTACGGTTTCAGCTGCTGCTATGTTCCCAGCTAAAAATGTAAGGCTAGTTCCGAAGAGTAGAGCAAAGATGGCTTTCATATTAATTACTCCCCACAGAAGAGGTTTGAGAAATATTACCGCTATCGGCGGCCGTTGCCGCAGCTTCGGCAGCAGAAGACAGACTATCGCTACCTTCTCGCCATGCCTGTTCTTGGCGTTCTTGTTCTGCCTCTTTTTGCGCTTTCTGCATCATGAGCGTTGCTTGCGCTTGCAAATTCTGGTTTTGTGTCATGCCGTTTTCGGCATTAATCCTAGTATTGAGGTCCATTACATCTTTAGGGTCTTGAGCAGTGGACAGCCGATTAAGAAGCTCCTGCATACCTTGAGAACGAGCGCTTGAAGCTTGTAACAGGCTATCAGCAGCGGCCATTTCCCCGGCTGTAGCCTTGGCGCGCTGATTAATCCATTGCGCAGATTGATCGCTCCCATTTGGCGTATAAATCTGGTTCTGGTTCTGGAATTTGCTGATTTGTGTAGCTAAAGTCCCATTAAAGCTCCCCGTCCCTTGAAGCTGCGCTTCAAGCTGGCTGACTTCGGGTAGAGCTTCACGCACCATAGGAGATTGCAACAACGCAGCGACTTGGGTCGCATCAGTTAGGTGAGCAAAAGACGCATAGAAGTCCGAGAGCTTATTAAGCTGATCTTTCGAATAACCAGCAATCGAAGTCACCTGACTAAGCTCTTTTTCTCCTTGTTGAGCCATCATAAGGAGTTTTCCAAAGTTTGCAGAATCAAATACAGCCCATTGAGCATGAGCAGGGCGAGCTGTGAGAGACATAGCCCCCACGCTTATTGCTACACCGAGCATGGCTTTTTGAATCAGATTATTCATGCTACTTTCTCCTGTTTGCGGGGAGCCTTGGACAAATTAGGTGCAAGGCGTTCATAGTGAGGAACCCATTGTTCTGGGTCTTCTCCGTGTTCCTCTTTCAGATCATTCATCAGATCAAAAAGAACATCACGTCCAGACAGTACCGCAACTTTATCCAAGGCTCCGCTAAGGTCGTTGCGGCAAATCACAGACTGGCTCGGCCGTTTTAAAAGGAAGCCATGTCGCATGAGGGGAAGTGTTGAAGTCACTACCCGAAATTCAGAGGGGGTTAATCCAAGACCATTTATAAGATCAGCTGGATCAGCTGCTTCGTCACCGAAGAAAATCTTGTTCGGAGTACTTTGCTTCAGAGTATGAGCAATAGAACTATTCAGAGCATCATGAGCGCTTTGCGTAGCCAGAACAACTACCCCTTCACGTTTACGGATGGTCTTAAGTAGGTCATGAATTAATGCAACCAGAGACGGTACACCTAGGGCCTGCCATAGTTCGTCAATTACTAACAGAAATGGTGTTCCGTTAATTTGATTACGCACCATGTGCAAAAGATATGCCAACATAGGTCCAGCCACTTCTGCATTTTTTAAAAGTTGGGTTGTATCAAATCCGGTCATCCGGGTGCCAAATGCTACCGCATTAATCTTTCCATCAAACACCCATCCAAGTTCTTCACCCTGACACCAGCGTGTCAGTCGGTCACGTGCTCCGTTCCTAACGCGATGCGGAAGCATATCGCGCACGCCAGAAATACTTCGTAACTCTGGTGGCATACGAAGTTGCAGGCGTAATGCTTGTTTTAGTCTGCCTTGCTCTTCTAGAGTCAGAATATAGTTGTCTTCTCCTGCAATGAGTGAACGGAAAAGGCGTCGTAAAAAACTATGACCAGTCGGAGTATCTGGAGTTGTCAAAAGCGGTTTGCACCCGGAATCACTATTTTCGGGAATTACTAGATATTTGCCACCTGCTGCATTGACTAACGGGGCCAAACCTAAATCTTTGTCAATAACGACAATCCGCGCGCCTTGGCGCTCGGTCCCTAGTATTGTGGCACCCAAGAGTGAGGTTTTACCTGATCCAGATGGACCAATCACAAGGGTACTTCCCAAATCTTCAGCCGGAATTGCCAGTGATCCAGCAACATGCCAATGAAAGAAATATTCTGTATCGGCTGTTGTTCGAAGCGTCATCACAGGCGCGCCCCAACGACCATGATAATTCCCTGTTGGAACGTTATTTAATGCTGCTAGAGATGCGAAATTGCGTGTGTTAATGCCAGCTGGACGTGTTGCCCAAGACCTGTTTCCGGGCAGCTGAGCGAAAAAAGCAGCTTTAAGAGCGGTGCTTTCACGTGCAACGGTAATCTGCGCATTAGCAAGCGCTGTAGTTGCTGTATAGGTAGCAAAATCAAGCTCTTCCATTGTTCGCCCGTGCAACGCAACAGAACAGTGATGAACACCACGGGCATAAACATCAGATTGTAATTCGTCCTTAGTTCGTTCTAGATCCGCGAGCTGGGATTTTGCTTCATCATTCGATGACTTGAGTTGACGTTCCTTGTGTTTGATTTTGTTTAAAGCCTTGGCCTTCTGGGTGAAGGAAAAGGAATTGGTTAAGGTCAGTGAATATGGCGCTCTTAAAAGCGGATCAAACATAATCGGGGTAACCGGAGCTGGATATCCAGCAAAGCCCAAAATGGCACCGTATGAATTTCCAATATCACTTCTGATACCATAAGCTCGGCTCCCGAAAATTAATTCTTCCGGGCAAATAAGTTTACCCATCCGAGTCATACCTTCGGCTAAACCAATAGGTCGAAAACGACCATGTAAGATCATATAAAGAGCTTCTGCTATTTCCATGAACCAGCGGCCATTATCATAACGCAATCCCAAAGGTCTGCACCCATAACGCCCTAGTGCTGATTGAACTTTTCGTCGGTTATCGCCAAATTCTTGCAGAAAGTTTCTGTCCGTCATAGGAAGGGAGTTAGGGCCGCCAATCTTCCGACGCATATATTCAATCAGCCCTTCCCCTTCATTAATCGAGTTTTTCCTTAGAACCGTCACAAATAAATTATTGTGATACAACGTATCAGACAGGCACTCATTTATGTATGCGCTGTCAAATCGTTGTCCAAACCAACTTTTACAGGGGGCCAAAGGAGTAGCACGATTGTGTCCAATACGTGACAGATGGACCCATATCTCTACATTCAAGTCAGCAACATTCAACATCATCATATTGAACTGATCGCGGATGCGAATAATTGTGTCAGACGAGAGTAAATCTGTCGGGCTTCCTGCCACATGGAACATGGAGAAAACACTCCCATCTGCATTGATGATCGTGTTTTCGTCATAGTAACCGACTTGTGGCAAAAACTTCTTAATTATGTCTTTCGACATTATTTAGAGTCCTTCACATCTGGATTAATACCATCCCACTTGTTCGTTTGAAGAATAGGAACGACCAGTTCTCCCCCATGCTTTGAGTGATTGGCAAAGAAAGAGCCACTCTTCCAGCGGAGCCAAAGGAGACGGGGATAATTTCGGTCTTTTGCAACTAGAGCACGCCCGATTGCGAGCATGACCGGCATCAGCAAAAGCCAGAAAATGTTATATGTAATGACGACCATAAGAGCCGGTAAGAAGATTGCTACCGGCAGGAAAGCAAAAGGCACACCTAGTGGAAGAGCCGGGCGCGTATCTGCTAGCGATATACGGTCTACAGGAATAAGATCATCACCCGGCGCAGCCATATAGTCAGCCTTTCTTATGCACTAACACCATAGCGTTGCAGGAAGTAGTAGCCACCATAAGAAATACAGAGACCGACAATCAAACCGACGACGGTAAGACCAATAGACTCACCACGCATATAGCCGACAATCCCTTTATATGCTGAAACTCCGATGAACCCGAGGCCAACAAGTGTCAGAAAATAGCCAAGTATCTGGGTTAAACCAGATTGTGGGTCAACACCCCCGGAAACAGTTTGAGCGTGAGCAGCAACCGTGAATAATATCATGGGAATGACAGGCACAACCGAGCGAATAAAATGTCGAACGGACATAACGAATGGTTTCTCTTTAATAATCGAGGTCTTCATATTTCATCCTTCTTATTACAGTTAATAAGACCGGACACATTCCGGTCTTTTCAGACGACTAATTTAAACGTGCTTTACGCTCGGAATTAGGCGTTGAAACTTGCTTTATGTCAGGTTGTTCTGGGTGGAACATATCGTCTGACACTTCCTCCGTATTCGCACTGTTATGCAACAAATCTTGCGCTTCTGGTGGAGGCGCAGGGACAGCTAACGGGGAGTTGGGGATATTAGTCGTGGTATCTGCGGCAGTTCGTAACCTTTGAATGGCCGGAACAACATAATCTGCCGCAAGTTGAACACGCTTGACATAACCAGAAGTGAAACCTTGGAAAGGATTGCCTGAATTGTAGATAGATGCTGCCCGTAAAATGCTGACTTGCTCATTGCCGGGAAGTTTAGCGCGCTGGTACCCTTCAATTAGTACCCGTGCTCCTGCCTCAATAGAAATGGACGGGTTCAGGGCAGTTTCTGGCGTTAAGCCCAACCATGCGAAATTGCGACGATTGATCTGCATGAAACCTGCATCATAATCGTGCCCCTTGTGTTCCAGACGATCAATAAGTGTTAAGGCGTCTTTCTTGTTTTTCGGTCGATAGGATTGGCCGGTTTGATTGTCATGAATTGCCAAAGGGTCAAAACCGGATTCCGCCTGAGCAACAGATAATAAGGTTTCTGGAGCTACTGCTGGAGCCTTAGCTTGAGCTAAAGACAAGGCCACAAAAAAAGGTAACACAGTCATAGTGCCACCCTAATCAGTGATTTATTACACGTTTGAGATTGGGTATTTGTCGCAGTCAGAAATGCCGCGAATATCTTGTAGATCTGGATGACCCGCATTAAAGATTGTGATCGGACCGCGATAAGAAAACTTCCGAGCAATTTGTAATAGTGCTTCCACAGTTTTTGCTTTCCGGTCGTTCTTATGTCGCCACGTTTGCAACAGCTTATAACCTCGCATCCAGCTGACACGGAGATATGCGACAAACGTAAAAGCGTCACCCGTTTTACTTTCACGAGCAACAATAATAAAACCTTGTATGTTTCCTCCGAATTGCGTTCCTTCCCGCAATTCAGACTCTTCCAATCCTTCAGTCCCTGCCAAATCGTACCTCTATTACCTGATGCAGATACAGGGACAACATTCACCAGTAGGCAGGTATTGCCCTGGAGCATACTGTCAACCACATTTCTAGCTTGTATCAGGCAGAACGCGTGTAAACGCAAGGATACATTCAAAACAATTCGGCTGTGGCACAAGTTGTCTAGCGATGTTAAAAGGTATTTGTGGCACTTTGTCACTGAAATCTCCAACCCTTTTATGAGGGATAATAGAATTTCTCACAAAATAATTTTATTTTTAAGCATGTAAAGTAAAAAAATGCAAATGCAATTTAGTATTGGTTTTTCTGACTTTTTGTCAAAATTATGTCTTCTATATAGAGGACTTTACCAAATTAATTTTTCATACTAACTTTAAGGTGAAGTTTCAGTAAATTGTGCAATATACAAAATTTGCACCTGATTTTTTATGGTAATAGTCCATATTTTTTTTTGTATCTGATTGCAGTTTGCCGCTGATATAGGCAAAGTAAGACCAGCCACAACGGGGAAAATAGGTATGTTTCAACAAGAAAGTAACGGACAAATGTCCCTTAACTTCTCTCCACGGGATGAAAAACTAATCCAACTCGCAACAGACATAAGAACAGAACGGACTTCACACCCTGACTTTTTCCATAGCGTTTTATGTCAGGTTGGATTGCCACGGCGTGCCACTCACAAACTGACGTTTGAGAGAACAAATGGACAAGCTTCTTTGTTACTAACAGCCGGTCGTCTCCGAATTAACGATGAATGGGAGCAACAATCCCTTCCCAGCGGAACAACGCCTCGTCTGGCTTTGCTGCACGTTGCAACGGAAGCTGTCAGAACCGGTTCGCGTACAGTTCCTCTAGGGGAATCATTACACGACTTTATGCGACGACTGAGGATAGGTTCAGGTACTCGCAATGGGCGAGAATATAAACTTTTCATTCAACAGATAAATGCTCTTGCTGCTTGTCGGATGCAAATTGGTTGGGGATCAAAAAATATACTAAATGCCAACCCATTTGCAGGAATTGAGGCTTGTTCAACAGAACTATTTTCACATGGTGGGGAAGTTTGTATCACATTGACAGAAGAGTTTTTTTTAGACTTACAGGAAAGAGCGGTTCCTTTAGATCCCCGTGCTCTAGCTTATTTACAAAACTCTGCATTAGCACTGGATATTTATACATGGCTCGCGCATAAATTGCGTCGTATCACTCGTCAAAGAGGCGAAAAACTTTCGTGGAAATGCCTACGAAACCAGTTTGGTCAGGAATATTCTGATGAGCGCAATTTCAAAAAAGTCTTTCTTACTGCTTTGCATCGAGTTTCACAGGCTTACCCAGATGCACGGGTCGAACGCGTTAATACCGGCCTAGTGCTTTGTCAATCCCGTCCTCCAGTTGATCCCGTGGTGACAAAGCTTTTTACTAGCTCGGCCGCATAACTTTTTTATGTCCTGATGGCTTCGGGTTTTTACCACCCCTTCGCACTTTTTTCATGTCTTTCTGATCGGAAAGACTAGTTCCCCTTACTAGTCGTGTAATGGTGCTTGGACTAACCTTGTAGATCCGAGCAGCATCAGCCTGAGTTAAATGCCCGTCAAAAATTTCTCGCAAAATATTCTCGCGTTGAATTGTCGATAATTTAGATGGTCGTCCTACCTTAACACCACGGGCGCGGGCCGCAGCCAAACCATCTGCTGTACGTTCTGCTATCAGGTTTCGCTCAAATTCTGCTAGAGCACCTACGATATGTAAAAGAAGACGACCAGTTGCCCCAGATGTATCAAACTTTTCTGTTAGGGATTTGAAACTGACTTTTTTTATTACCAGCCTTTCTAACAGAATTACCAGATCAGACAAACTACGAGCGAAACGGTCAAAACGATAAACAATGACCTCATCATCAGCTCGGATATGTGCAAATAATTCTTTCAGACCGGGGCGATCTATCCGACGACCTGTCATAGTATCAGAAAAGATACGCTCGCAGCCTGCATCCCGTAATGCCAGCTCTTGCATCAAAGTCGACTGTTTATCTCCGCGAGACACACGGGCATACCCGATTTTCATTATAGACCTTTTTTCAAAAACGGAGAGTTTTGCAACAATTCAAATTGCTCCAGAAATTCAATGATTCCATGTTTCATAAAACTATGCCGAAATTCAATAATTTTGCAATAGAGTTTTGCAATATATACATTCGGGCTTTTACCACCCCTATATCCAAAAAAGGCAGAAATAAGGCGAACAATTTCCTTTTTCAGGTTCGGACGTTTACTATTCTCATTTCCACTGAAAGTTACAGATTAAGCGTTATTTTGTAACATCTGGGGATATAATTTTTGTCTTCAGGCTTTTACCACCCCAACATTCGGGCTTTTACCACCCCAACATTCGGGCTTTTACCACCCCAACATTCGGGCTTTTACCACCCCCCTAAACCTATAGAACCGATATAAACCTATAATTACCGTGTAATTGATAAAAGAAAATCTGGAATTTGTGGATAACTCAACAGATAGATGAAAATAATATATGTATTATAAATATAATTGGTTAACTATAAATATTTAATGTAATTATTATACAATAAATATTGCTGTTTAAAATAAACATGCTATAGTTTTACTTGCAGAAAGAGAAGAACCTTTCTGTTTGAAGCTTAACACACTTCAACATCAATTTATTGGAGTAAAACAATGACTATGTTAAAACAATTCTTTACTAAGAAGAAAAAAGCTTTTTTTTCGTTTCATTATTCTGGTGTGGTCAGTAACTCAAAAGAGCTTGAGCATATCGTCTCTGAAGCTTTTGAAATGGCCTACACCATTTAACTAAATCACATGGAGTGGTCAGAGCGATCTGGCCATTCCTTCATTGCTATGTATCTGGAAAACCAAAGCCATGAATGAACAGAACCTGACTGAAAATCAATTACGGGCCTCCCAATTAGAGGGGCCTGTTGTGGTGTTGGCAGGAGCTGGAACAGGTAAAACCAGAACTCTGGTTGCTGCTGTCCTAGACCGTATTACCCGCCGTCATGTCGACCCAGGTAATATCCTGGCCGTCACATTTACCAACAAAGCTGCTCGTGAAATGAAAATGAGGCTGGCAAAAGAGCTTCAGGAGCAAAGAGCACCTAGATGGGTTGGTACTTTCCATAGCCATGGATATGCACAAATCAGACGGTTCCCTGAAATTGCCTCATTGGAATCAGGGCCTAAAATTGCGAATGAACGCCAAGCAAGAGAAATCCTCTACGAGCAACTCGAAACGCATAAAAATGACAGAAATTTCCCCGATTTGATTAACCGGAATAATGGACATACCAGCGTCAGTGAAGAAATTGCCTCATATGTTTATGGCTGTGTTGTTGAATTCAAGGAGCACCTGATTGAACCTCATGAAGCCCAAAATTACGTTGCCCAATTATTGGAAAGCGAAGGCAACGGAAATGAAGGTAGTTTTAGTGGTTCATTATATAATCGCGTCTGGTGGGCAGCAGCAGCTATTTATCCTCATTATCAGGAGGCCCTGAGAAAAAAGAATTTGGCTGATTTTTCTGATTTATTGCTATGGCCAACACTGGAAATGGCACGAAATGAGCCATTCCGAAAATATTGGGCAAAAATTTTTCAGTACGTTCTGGTCGATGAATTTCAGGATGTGAATTACATCCAATATTTATGGCTACAGCTCATTATGAGAGGCAATAATGAGATATTTGTCGTCGGAGATGATGCTCAATCAATTTATGGGTTCCGGGGCGCAAAGGTCGAATATATTCGCCAATTTGAGAATGATTTTCCCGGAGCGGTCATTATTTCCCTAGAAGAAAATTTCAGGTCAACCCAGAATATCCTGACGGCAGCCAATACGATCATCAGGCCGGACGGGGTCAATAAAACACTATTCACCAAGGCTGAGGATGGTGAAAAAATCAGTGTCATGGAATTCCCTGATGCAGAAAAAGAAGCTAAAGCGGTAGTGCAGCAAATTTTCTTTCTCAAGTGTCGAAAAGAGAATTTGAACGAGATTGCCATTCTCTATCGAAATAACAGTCTCTCAAGGCTATTTGAAGAAGCGTTGCGCGCGGCCCATATTCCCTATGAGATGGTCAAGGATTTTTCATTCTGGCGGCGAGAGGTTGTTAAGGACGCTATCGCATTATTGGAGGTTTATTTATATCCAGACGATCCTCGTTCGAATGAGTCACTCTGTCGGATTATCAATAAACCAGCTCGCGGAGCGGGTCCAAAAAAGTTTGAAGAGATTTTGGCGCTGGCAGATGAAGAAAAGCTCACTTTCTTTCAGGCCGCCGAGCGATATTGTTCCAGAAAAAAAACCAAAACCAATGATAAACTGGCTGAATTCCTGTCAGTATTACGCACGTATAAACCCGAAAATCCTGATGCCCATATATATTTTATATTGAGTGAGCTACTCGATCTGATCGG
This sequence comes from Aristophania sp. ESL1100, assembly GCF_058511235.1. NCBI lineage: Bacteria > Pseudomonadati > Pseudomonadota > Alphaproteobacteria > Acetobacterales > Acetobacteraceae > Aristophania > Aristophania sp. ESL1100. Next base: position 29,959 of record NZ_CP196397.1, read on the forward strand.
TTATCGTGCAATGTGCGCTAAAAAACTCGATAGAGGCGTTGATGATCTCGCCAATATCGGGGAATTAATCAATGTTGTTAAAGAATATAACGATGCTGAAGCATTTTTTCAGCACGTTGCATTGGGCTATTTACCTGATAGCGAGCACAGGAATTCTGTAAAGCTCATGACAATCCATGCCTCAAAAGGAATGGAATTCAAAAACGTCTTTCTGGTTGCTTGGGAAGCGCAGATAATTCCCAGTCCCAAAAGTGAAATTCCGAATGAAGAAAGGCGCTTGGCTTATGTAGGAATTACTCGGGCTGAAAAAAAACTGGCAATTACTTGGTGTAATTCCCGATATGAGAAAAGCCATGACCCAAGCCGATTTATTTTTGAATTACCTGATGAGGTTATTCAAAATCAATGGTGGAAGTAAGTAAAGTAAATGTTAATAAAACCAACCAATAACTATTGTAATTATTGGTTGGTTTTTGGTATGTGATATTTAAGGTTTAACACATCTATTTACAATGAGGGAAATAATAATGGCACAGAAATTACCAATTGTTACTTATGATACGTTGCGAACAGTAACAATTAATATCGGTCTATATGATTGGTATTTATCATTGCTGTATAGATACAGAATGTTACAGGAAGAGGGTTTTTTCTCCACCGTTCCGGGTAAAAATATCGACACGAGCCCGTTATGCTCGGATGAAGACGACATCAAAGAGAATGTTGTTAATAACTATTACAATCATCATCAGATGAAACCCAGTGATAATAATATCACGATAACCCGTGGTTATTTCAGGGAGCTGCTGATTGTTGAATGCAAAATGAATCAGCATGATATGTATCGGTCATTTAAAGACCCGGCTGCACAAAAAATTGAAGATATTGTCGATAAAAAATTTCCTGCCCGTTATTTCCGAGATCCCGGATTCCTGAAATTTAAAGAGGACCAAATCAAGCAAAATTCTGTTGAGCCTCAAGAACCCGACCTCAATCCTGAAACAGAGGAACTGGTTAATCAGTTCATTGCTATTGGTGGAAGGCAGTGGATTAAAGGCAATAAGCGTCGGATATATTTCACCTGGGATTTTATAAAAAAAATTTCTAACTTGCCTCTGTCCGACTATGCAAAATTTTATTTTGACGTGCCCACTATGAAATTTGATGGTACCGATATTACCGAAGAACATAAATTGCTTCTCGCTCAGGCAGTTATGACTCATCTGACTCAAAAGCCGGAATTAAGGCGTTTTATTCTGGTCGATATTGAATCAGATGCCGTTATGGTCGACATCAAAGCTTCAGACCCATACGATGCCATTGAAACCCATCGAAATGATGAACAATTACGGGATGAGATGTACGTTGAGGTTTCCTCTGAACACGGAACCTCTGCGGGGGGATATGTCGTCTATGAAGCCGATGACAATTTTCCTGACGACTGTGTTGATGTGAAGCTGGTTCGTGAAAATTGCAAGAAAATTGCTGTCTTTTCCGTTGATACAGGCAAGATTGATCCTGTGTTTATCGTTGGATCTGATAACAATGTTAACCAGGGAGAACGTGTCAAAACTCTCATGCGATCTGCGTATGGTGACGCTTTTCTGGTTGATGATAAAATCTATCTCCAGAAGAAGCTCCCTCTATAGGGGAGCAAGCGTCAACGATTTTGTTTGTTTTTTATCTTGTTTTTCTCAGGCGTTTCTGCATAATGAAATTGTTACTTCATTAAATTAATGTAAATAAACGTGTTACCCAAGCCCCACCTGATTTTACCAACAATTAGGTGGGGCTTGTGGTTTTTATTATCTGATGAGCATCTATCGGACTTTACTCTGCACCTGAGGTGTTCCAATATAAGACAAAACTTGCTTAAGGATTTTCTCTCACTAAGAAGAAAAGAGGGTAAGAAAATGCGTAATTTCTTTAATATTCGTTTATGGAATCTTTCCTTTATAGGTTGGGGTATCTTATTCAGTATTGGAAATTATTATGAGGTTTATAATAGTAAAACCAAAGCAAATTTAGCGTTTTTAGATTTCTGGAATCACTACTCACTTTACTTCTGGACATTTTTGTTCTCTGTTGGCCTAATTTTTGCATATCTTAAATTGTTTTTAAAAGATAAATATCCGAAATCATGCAAAAAATTAACACCTTATTTAATTATTGCTTTCTGTGTGATTTTTTTAATAAGTGGTTTTGTTAATACAGGTAATATAGCAAGGACCCTTTCATAGCCCTTACTTAAAGAGAAGCTTCTGAACTTTTCGGGGCGTCTCCCAGGTTACACCTAGGATCATCTCCACGCCCGCGACGCTCCCTCGTAAATACTTTACATATGATCGGCAGGTTGTTGATCTCTGATATGATGCATCACATACCTCACCAGACAGCCTATGGCTGGCCTACGGCGCTCCCGCTCTGCGCTCGCTCTGGTCTGTAGCAATCATTCCCATACTAAGGCCGTAAAGCATTGAAGAAAGATGGGTGGGTGATTTTAGTCCTTATAAATTACGTTGGTTATTTTTCCTCATGGGTAGGGGATTTTCTTCCAGAAAATCGGCCGTCTTTTGCGCCCATTTTTCTACATCCGCAGGTAAGTGGCTTCTCCCACGAACCCAACTGCGAACAGTAAGTTCATTTCCCTGAATCATATCGCAAAAATTTTTTGGCGAAAGATTAAGCTGCTGAAGAACCTGCTTTAATATATTGATATTATCCACACCTGCCTCCCCATAGGTTGAAATACGGCCCGGCCAACATCCCTATCACTAGTCCGATAATTGCGGCGCCAAATAGGATGAAAAATAATCTCCGGCCATTACATAGCCAATCTGCAAAATGTTCCATTTTCTCTATCTCTTTCCTCCTCTTTGTATCAGGGAAGGGCTTACGCCCTCCCCTGCCCGCGTTTGGCTATTTACAGCCGTGACGGGTGATAAACGACCCAACAGCTAACGCCGTGGTTATGATTGTGCAGATTGCCTGCACAAACGCCAGGATTAATATGTAAGGGGAATGTTTATCCTTCATTTTTGAAACTCCAAATGAATAACGCCGAGGAAAATCCCATCGACAAATACATAATGACATTTTTAATATAAAAACACAACAAAAAAATTTCTATATTTTTATAAAATAAGCATAATATATTATTTTATTTACTTGAAAGATATTATATTTTGAGATATATTTTTAATTACAGAAGAAAGTTTCTCCTGTAAGGATTAACACCCCTTTTTACATACTTATTTATTGAGGAATAATACCATGGAACTTGAATTCAACTCTGAAAAAATTTTATCAGTTTTTGATAGTGAAAGAAAAAATCTTCAGAGACTGAAAGCCGTACTTCATCTTGATAAAAGAAGCGATTTCGACGTTTATGATGTTGTTGAAGGGGAGTTGGGGGGTGAAGATTATAGGCGCTTGGCCCAGAGCCTAGAAGGAGCGCTTTTTTATAATTTTACTCTGGTTTTTAATAATATTTTCGAAACATGCCTTACCCTAACATCGTTCCCAAATAACGGATTCACTGGTTTATATATCGTCAGATCAAAAGCGACGAGAAAAGCAATCTCCGATTATCTGGTGAAAAAATATCACGGGATCAAACCTTTCCTTGTTGAGCAATTATGGACATCATTTGTTGAAATATATATTGACGAGGCGTCTCCATCAGAAAAAAATGACAATGGTTACTGGGAACGTCAGTTGATGAGAGAGGAATGGTTTCAGGTTGCTCTCAATGCCTATAAGAACAATCCAGATCAGCTCATTTCGCCATTAGCTGGTAGTGACTACGACCCATTCGAGAATGATGCTGATATTCCTGAAAAACCATTACGTGTTCCCTATGACGGATTTCAGGATTGATCCCATCTAATTAATTTTTATCTGTCCAGACCTTTATTTGGTTTGGACAGTTGTTCGAGGCAGGCATGTTAAATCAGAAAGGCCGTGCTTTAGCTCGGCCTTTCTGTTGATGCTTGATATTATCTTTGAGACCAGTTTTTATAAGCTCTTTCGATTTCTTTAATGTAACATACGTGACTTTTATGTAAATAGTTTTATTTAATTAACTTTTATTTATTATTTGATTACATTCTGTTGTTTTGTTTGGCTTTAATAATCAATTGATTTCTTTCTTTCACTCCGTTAAATAACCACATCACTAAGAAATGCCTTTCATGCGCAGTTAGGTGGTTTCTTCTTCTCCATTAATCTTGTTCTGATCTCTTGCGCGTTTTAAGCGGCTATTCTTGAATATCTCCATTTTTTTAGATTCATGAATAGCCGTCTTAGGCCGCAATGTCTTTTATGGCAGGCTCCGCATGGCGTCTTGCATATGACTGACAGTTCTCGCCCCGCAGGAAGGCCGGGTAAAAGGTAAGCTGCCCAATGGCAGCTTAATCATA